>NZ_CP034670.1:0-1229239 GCF_003990355.1 Eikenella corrodens
CTCTTGGTCATCCAGATATTCTGCGGCTGCGAATAAGTGCCAGCGAATACCCGGCGCTGCGAGAAGTACGACACCGCCGCCGGGAAGCTCTTGCCCGACACCGCCACCCTGCCCAATGCCGCACCACTACCGACAGCCGCCTGCACCGTAATACTGGGCGCGGTATAGCCGCTGCCTTTTTTCACTACCCGCACCGCCGTAATGCGCCCGTTTTGCACCACCGGCAACAGCTGCGCCCCGCTTCCCGTGGCATCGCTCACCACCAGATCAGGGAAGCCGTCCAGTCGCATGGATACTTCCGCCGGCTGCCACGTCCTGCCGCCGATCTGGTCGCCGCGCTGATATACTTGGGATTCATTGCGGAACACCAGCCTCGGCGCGGTATAGTCGCGCCCGGCCTGTACGCGGTCGATGCGCACAATCTTGCCGCCCCGCACCACCACATCCAATTCCGCACCGCTGCCGCTGCGATCTTCAATGCTGAAAAAGTCGCCGCTGCCGCCCTGTGGATTGGGCGCACGGGTGCGGAACGTGCCATTCTGCGGGTAGTTCTGCCCGCCGCTCTGTATCGTGGCTGAAGCAATACCACTCTTTTCCAAGTAGCCGCGCCCGCCATCCAATACCGCCACCGACAAAATACCGCCGGAAATAAACACATCGTCATACAAAGGCGGGGTGGCCGACATATCCGCGCTGATGTTGTCGTCATCAAACGCGGTGGCCGTAGTCTGCCCAATGTAGCCATACAATCCATTCTGCCGCTTATACACTTTGTAGCGGCTAGCCCCGCCTACCGGATTCCAGCGGATTGTGTTGCGGTTGCCGGATGTGTATAAATCATTGGTTACCTCAACTTCTGCCGAAGCCTCCGATTCCGAAGCGCCGTCTTGGGTAATCGCCGTAACCACATAACCGAACAAAATCCCGCCGCCGCCGTGCGCCGTGGCGGTGAGCCCTTGCGGCGCATCCAGCTCCGGCTTGAAGCGGATGGTTTCCAGCCGCCAATCCGCCGCACCGTAGCGCTTCAATTCCATCGGCGGATGATTCGGATGTACCAAAGTCACAATATCGGCCGACTGCACATAATGTACATCGAACAACTCCGCTTCCTGATACGGCGTAGCCAGCTCATAAGGCTGATTGCTGCCGTCCAGCAGGGTAGCCCCTTGGGTATGGAAGCGGCAGTATTGGTGGCCGAACTCAATCACCACCGTCTGTGTGGTCGAGTAGGTAAACGGCAGCAGCCGCACCTTCCTATCCGCATACTTGGCCGCCCGTACCAGCTTCAGCCCGGCACGGTTCTCCACCGCGCCTTGCGGCTTCACTACGAAATTACGGCACAAAGCCAAGCCGCTCTGATACTTCTCATCCTCAATACGGCCGAACATCTCCGGCGCAATTTCGCCGCCGGCAAAAGAATGTTTGAATAAACGGACACTACTCATCGCTGCTCCATCCACACCACTTTATGCGTTATCGGCAGCTGATACTGGTTGGCATCCACTTCCTTAGCCTGCGGCAGATACACCGACACCATCTGCAAGCAGCGCTTGGCTTCTGCCGCCCCGGCGTCCCCCTTCAGCATCGGCCCAGCCAGCATCGAAGCCAGCTGCCAAGCCAAGGCTTCCGTGAACAACGGCGGGAACGAATTAGGCTCAACCGCCCCATCGATCCATTGCCCCCACACCAAAGGCTGATTCGCCAGCACATGCCGCCCTTGCACCGCAAACGGCAACCGCGCCCCATAAGCATCATGCACCGCCACCATTTCCAAAGCTTCCGCCGGCAGGGCGAACACATAGGCAAAACGCACATCCCCCTCACGGTCCACCCGCTGCAGCGGCTCGTAGCGCGTAGCAAAGCCCCAGTGGTGCAAAGCGAGCAGCGAACGCAAAGCCTGCGGGTAGAAGCGGGCGCAATGTTCAGCCTGCACACTGCCTTCCGGCGGCTGGATTGAAGCCACCGTTGCCGTATCGCCCAAGTGCGACAAAGCCAGATTGCAAATCGTTACTGCGTTGCTCATCATCTACTCCAAAGAAAACCGCCTGCCGGCCGGTTGGGCAGGTCAGGCGGTTGGTTTACTCTGCTTCGCCTTTAGCCGGCTCTGCTTCGTCTTCGGCTACCGGCTCGAACCATAATGCTTCTTCACCGGCGGCCACATAGAAGCGTTCACCACGCTGTCGGATTTGTCCATAGAAGCCGGCGGCGGTCGCCACCACCAACTGCAAGCCTTCGTCCGGTGTCTGTTCCGGTGTCTGTTTGCGTGCCATTATTGCCTTCTACACAATGCGCGGGCTGTCGGCGGGCGGCGTGTTCGCCTGTAGTCCGGCCACAATCTGCGCAGAGAATTTGCCGTTACCCACCGCACCGTCCACGGTGTAGTTCAAGCGCACGAAACGCTTATGATTAACCGGCATCGGCAACACCACCTGGGCACCGGCTTTCAGATCAGCAGCCGGCACCACGCCGTTCAGCACATCGGCATAACCGGTGCCGGAAGTGGCGCTGTGCTGCAGGGCAAAGTTAATCTTGCCCGCGCCGGTAGCTGCTTCAGCCACAGTAATCACTACATACAATGGCTGGCTGTTCAAGCCAAGATTAGGGGTAGGCTGACCGAAGTCCACCTCGTGCGTAGATGGCGCAGTGGCGCTCACAGTCTGCTTGTCGGAGAGTTGTAGGAATTTATCAATGATCATGCCATAGCTCCTTATTTAACCTGCGCTTCGCTCAACAGAAGCGCATCACTGCGTTTTACCGGGATACCGTCAAACGACACCACATGCTTGCCGGCCACCTGTTCCATGGTCAGGGTTGAGCCCATCACCTTATTAGCAATCTGGCGGCGCAGGAAGCTGCGTACTTTGCGGTTTACGTAGAACACCGCACGGCCCATATTGGCGTTGGGCAACAGTTCGATGGCCTGAGTCATCAGGTCGATTAGGTCGGCACCGGCTTGGGCATCCTTGGTCAGCTGTTGCCAGTTGATGTTGGCAATGCGCACCACATAGCGCCAATCGCGCAAGGTCAAACCGGCATCCCATTTATAGTGGGTACGGTAGGCCTGATATTCGCCGCCTTCGGCATCTTTCACTGTATCTTCGCCCAGATCGCGGATAACTAAGCCGGCTTTACTGCCTTTCGGATAAATGCCGTGCAGGGTATTCGGTCCCCATACGCACAACCAAATCGAAGTCAGGTCATTGCCCGTGCCGCCGGCATCAATGATGTTCTGGCCGTTTTCTGCCGCCTTACTGTTGAAGCGCGGAGCCAAGCCGGTAAAGCGCTGCGGCGTGGCGGAGGTATCGCCGTAGAACAAGGTGCTGGCCAAGTTCTGGTTCATCCCTTCCACGAAAGCACGCTCTTCACTCAAGCGCCAAGCGGCCGAATTGCCGTTCAAATCAGCCAGCGCCTTATCGGTCAGCGCATAGCTTTCCAGCATGCCCATGCTGTCTTTGATGGTAACCGTGGTTGATTTCTCCGGCTGCACACCGTAGTTCAGCATACGCCAAGTACCCTGCGGCAAACCGCTGCGCACCGTCGTTTTATGCTCAGTGAAGCCGTTGGCTTCCATCCACGTGGCATCTTCCAGAATCTCATTGGTTTCCGTCAGCATTTCGATGATATCGGAGATGTTCCCCTTATCATCCATGCGGCTGGCCACATCGGCCAAAGTTGGATTGTTGCTTGTCAATACACCCATTACTTACCCCTTTTAAGGATTCATGTTGCTTGCGTTGTAAAAACTCTGCGCCGAACGCGCCTCGCCCTTGTTGCCATTGACCATACCGTCTTCCCGCAAGGTCAAGCCAACCCGGTAGAACATCCGGATAAAGGCCGGATGGTTGCCCAAGCCGGACTGATTGAGTAAATCAGACAATTCCGGCGAGCCGTATTGCTGCAAAGCGCGTTTTGCCACCGCCATGTTTTCGTTCAGCTTGTCGCCGCCAAACTCCGCATCCGTGCGCGATTGTTGCGCCCATTGATTGCTTAAAGCTTCCATCTGCGCACCGTGGCGCTGCTCCAACATAGCCGACATCCGACCCAGCATCAGGTTGGCCTGATCGTTGTCCAAGCCGATTTCACGCGCCGCCGCCTCGTATTCCTTCAGCACATCGGCATCGTATTCTTTGCCTTCCGCCGCCGTGAATTGATACTGTTCCGGCACCGCCGGCTTTTCCTGCTGCTCGGTCGCGGCTGGCTGTTCCGGTTCGGCGGGCTGCTGCACTTCAGCCGCCGCTTGCGCTTGTTCCGGTGCGGCTTCTTCCGCCGCCGCTTCCGTGATTAAAGTCTCATCGCTCATCACGTGTTTCCCTCATCATCAAATCGTATTCATCCGGGCATTCACGCATTACCCAGTCCAACAGCCACAAGCCAAGATTGCGCTGCCCTTCGGCAAACGCCATCCGCAACGGCTCAGGGTTGAACACTGAACGCCACACGCCGGCCTGTTCTAATAAACGCCAAACCACCCGCCGTCCGGCCGGCAGCTTCATCAGCGCCCGAATATCCGACTGCATCGCTTCCTGTTTCATTACCCCTCCAGCTGTCTGCCGCCACTCTAATACAAGTCCTGAAAAATCAAGTGTAACTGTAAAATTTGGTAAAATATCAGGCAAAACAAAAGCAGCCCGAAGGCTGCTTGGCGCAGGAGTCAATTAGAATAATTGAGGCTGAGGCGGTTCTGGCAAAGGTAAGTCTTGAATATCGATTGCTCTAATGTTACCAAACGCAGCAGCCGCGCTGAGCAGCTGCTTATCATGCGAGATGATTTGGCTGGCCTGATTGCTTAAGGCGATAGCCAAGATTTGGCGGTCTATCTTGATTTTCTGCCGCTCCGTCTTGCCTGTCTCGTTAGGGTTGCGGCTCAATTGGTCGGACACCATGGCACAAACGGTAGCGCTTTTCAAATCAAACGGCAGCAATTTGAACACGCGGTTTTTACGGTTGAAGAGATTGAGAAAATTCTGCCTCCCTTCCGCAGTCGGTTCACCAATCAGAAACTCGGCCAACACCGGCGCGGGGATACCTAAAACCTGTCCGCTGTTTTTGGCCGTATCGAACAAATGTGTCATCCTGTCATGCAGCTGCTCTTGGTCGAGGTTCGGGCGATACAGAAAAACCAAGGCATTGGTGTCCAAAACTATCATCAGTCGGCTCCCCTGATTTCCTCAATAAGCAACAGCGGCTCCTCCGTTTCCCGCCATAAGGACGGGATAGATTGGAGCTGGCTCAGCCACCTGTCGTAATCAGCTTCCTCCAATACCTCAAAATCAACGATATGGAATTTACCTGGCACGGGCTGCCATTGGAAGGTTTCCGGATTGATTCTCAGCAGCCCGCTGCCGTGGCATTCTATGAAGTCATACAAATGAGCCGCGAGCCGTCGAGCCAGTTCTTTACTGGTTACGGTCAGATTGATGGACTCCCCCTGTTCCGACAAAAGCATGAATGGAACAGTATCATCCTTCCCCCCGATACGGATAACCTCCCCGCGGAAGGTTTCTTCTTGGAACACCTCATAGCAAAATGGTTCTGATGCCGGCAGAAGCTTTTTAACAAAACCGTCGAAGCCAACTAAAGAAGCTTGGCGGCCATACTTGCGCAACATGGTTTGTATGGGCAGATACTGCTTATCCGTCAGCGCCAGCAACTTTTGCTGCAACTGCTCGGCCTTAGCCGTGCGTACGGCAATCTTGGTACTGCCTGCAGTAACACCATTGAACAGCAAGTCAGATTCTGTAATCTCACCGCCAACCAGTAATTTTGATAACCCGCTGATATAACCACCAAGCTCCGCAATCGGCGTGGTTTCAGGCGTGAGAGGCACTTGTTCATCTAAGGATGAGATGTGCAACTCAACACTTTGATATTTATCATTACTCATCTCAATTCCCTCCTTCTTTCGATACCCAACCGCCCGCTTGGGCGGCTGAGGTCGAATCATACCCTAATCACGCGTTCAATTGGTGATAGCGGGCTTTCTCCGCACTATCGCCATCCCAGGGGAAGTATTGGAAATACTCGTTATCGGGCACGCTGATGCCCGCCTGTTCGGCCACGTTGCGCAGGAACATGATGCTGTCGGCGGCGTGGTCGTGCAGGGTGGCTGCTAGGCGGCGGTTCAGCCCGCGCAAGGCTGCCCGGTGCTGGTAGATAAATTCGGCGCAGTACAGGCTGTTGATTACAGCACCCTGCAAGTTGCGCAGGGGTTGGGGCTGCATATTTTCAGGTAGCCTGTCCAGCACTTCGCCGTTCAGCCCGCTTTGTAACGTGAGCGAATGCACATAAGCCACCGCAGCAGGCAACAACGGGGCGGCGATTTGGTCGATATGCGCCACGCCGAAGCGCTGATGCACCATGCGGTAGGCAGCCGAATAATCGATACCGCAGCGGGCGACCAGCAGCTTCACCGCATCCACCAAGCCGCGCCGCTCGTCTATCGTGGTTTGCGTTTCCAGCTTGGGGCTACCTGAAAGAATCTGCTCAATCTGTTCGTCGCACCATACGGCAAATTTAGGGTCGAGCCAGCGGGCAAAATCAACTGCTAGCTTTGGGTGCAGCCATGTTCCTTGCTCTGTGCCGCCCTGTTTGATGATAACTATTTGATTATCTTCCGTTGCTCTTTTTGGAGTAACGCTTAATTTTTCAGCAAGTGCAGAGATATATTCTTGAGTTCTTTCAGATTTTAGATAATTACCAACGCGCCTATTGAAATGAGCGGCAACAACAGTAGCGTTCAGGTAGCCATTATTTTGAAAAGAAACGGGGAAATTACCGAAAGATACGGTTTTGATATGAGACATGATTTACTCCTTGTATAAGTTTCAAACCCTTTCGAAGGGGTGGCGGGGTGTTCGAAACATGTACAAGGCATGCCGCCAGCCTTACGGACTGGCGCACCCCGCCATAGGAGTAAACTTTGTGATGGATTCAAGGAGAGAGCAATGAAACCAATAGACACAAAAAATCCACTCTGTCGGGGCGGATGCCGCTTGCAGGTGTTTCGAGCACCTAGCGAATATCATACAAGCAAAAACCCGCTGTTGCAAGCGGGTGTCTTCACGAATTTATCTTAATTACATACACTCAGATAAACTTTTTCTACCATAGATTCTGGCGAGATGGGGGTATATTGGATTTGATATGGTGCATGGTGCAATGAATAAACTAACCCATATCGACTATGATTAGCGATTAAATCTTTTATACCGTATTGTCTAGTTTGGCAAATGATGGAAAATTGTATTTTTACTTCATCAAAAGTGCGGCGCCTAGAGCCGAGACTTTCGGTTACCTCCTTATCATAAGCCACTTTTACCCAAGCGCTTTGTTGCGGCACTACAGTTTCTGTATCAATGAAGAAATATTTTGCGACACCATTTTGTGAAACCATCATAAGATATTGCCACCGGCCAAACCTGCCCTTTACTGATTCAACCCTCATAACAGCATCATCAAACTCATCCGCATAAGCAACGGTTCCGACTAAACAAAATAATAATGAAATCAGTAGTTTTTTCATCATTCTCTCCTAATATCCAACTTTCATTTCTATACTATAAACTCTTGTATCCAAATAAGAAATATCTTTTTCCAGTTTATCCAATCTCTCTCTTGAATTCATCACATCTAAGTCCATCCCTTGATAGGATTGGCTACCTGAAATTCGTTGCTTTGTTTTTATGTCATCAATATCCTGTCGGATATTTTTAATATCCAGTGCTATAAATTCCAATAGGCTTATTCTCTCGTGCAACCTTGAAGTTATATACCATGACAACCCAACCATAATGCACAGCGCTACAATAATGCCGTTCTGTACAGTTAGAAACTTTTTCATACTTATCTCCTACGGTCTATCGGGCGCAGAAATCCGAGCCACGCTACACAGCACCGGCGTTTGATGATGCGCAGTAATAGAATGGAACAGCGTTTCACATTGCACCCGTGCCATCCTGCCTTTGAACTGCCGATACTGCCGGAAATTTTCGGGAGACAACATAGCCAATTGCATCATTCTCACACCTGTTTCTGGCGTGTCTATACCATCATCATCCCCGGATTTCGGCACAACGGTTATCGGTTTATCCAACACAATAGCCATCCAACCACCGCGCATCGTCTGTAATCTCCCAGTAAACGCCACCCATTCCCCATACTTGTATTCATAAGCCAAGACAGGCAGGGATACACACAGCAACAATAAAATAAGCAACTTTTTCATCATCCATCTCCTTTACATAATCCAACACTTCCCATCATACCCCAAGCCCAACAAAAAAGGCAGCCTAAGCCGCCCTTTATTCCTACCCCACCTAAGCATAGCCGCTGAATGCCTCCGTCACATCCGCACTGCCTGAAGCCTGGCTGGCTTTATGCATCATATCCACCGCCTGGCTGGCCACTTCCATTTGCTGCTGTGCCTGCGCCTGTTGCGCCCGTTGTTCGCGCACCGCCTGCACCTGCTCTTCCGGCAGCATAATGGATTGGTCCACGCCCAAGGCCGAAGCGTACACATCGGTCAACCGGTCGGCATCAATCTTATCCAGCACCTCCGGCTTGAACTGTGCCACGCCGCCAACAGTCGAAATGAAGCGGTCAATACTGTTGGTGGCTACCGCCTGCTGTGCCTGCGCCAACATCGATACCAGTTGGATATCAATATCCACGCCTTCCAGTTCTTCCGGTGGCGGCGGCAGCATCTGCGCTTCCTGCATAAAGTCAAAGGTGGTTTCAATCAGCGGGTCGAGCAGCTCGTTCTGCAAACGCTCCAGCACCGGCCCCAACATCAGCAGTTTTTCCTCATGCCGCTCCGCCACCTCCGTAGCCGTCATGTTCGGGTTTTGCTGATTACTCAACATCAGGAACAAATCCGCATAAAAGGTGCTGCGGATGCGCCCGCGCACGTCCTGAATATCCTGCAGCAGATGGTTCAAATCCAGCTGCACTTCATACAGCGGGCGGATACCTGCCTGTGAGCCGGCGGAATCGGTGTACATAATCCCGCCCGGCAGCCTATCCACATCCCGATATTTCAGGCTGGTCGGCACTTGCAGCGGCGGATTAGTCTTGTAGTCGATACCCTGCGCCTTGCGTAGCTGCTCGTGTTGCAGCTGCTTGATATCGCCTAATGCTTCCATGCCCGGGCTGTGGCCGTAAATATCCCCGCCCGATACCGTCCAGCGTGGGCAGAGCGCCGGGAAACGCCTAAAACCGCTTTCACGCAGCACATCGTTTTCCCCCGCGCCTTTTTCCAAATACACCGAACGCCACGGCATATTCAGCGCATCACGGCGCGAAGCATCCCGCTCTAAGCGCGGCTCGATGGCATGGATGATGGTTACCCAGCCGTCATAGTTCGCATTGTCATAGCGGCGGCGCAGGGCAGGGCTGCAATTGTCGTAGCCGAATTCACGCACCGTCTCCGCCACCGTCTTCTGGAACTCACGATACAGCGTATCCACTTCGCCTTTCCAGTTGGTCGCCACCGCGTATTCCCCCACCGTCAGCGGGTAGTGATGCAACACATCATCAAAATCCGGCAGGATGATGCTGGCCGCTGTACCAAACGCCCCCAGCTCCTCATACATCGCATGCAAAGTACGGTAGGTGTTTGAACGCTGGAAGATGGTGTGCATCAGTTTGGTGGTTTGATCCAGCCACAGCTTCACCGGCTGATACTGCATCAGGTCGGTGTCCTCAATCGCCAGCTTAAACCAAGGCCGCGCCGGCGAAGTCATGCCGCTCATCATCCCCGCCGCCAAGATACGCAGCGACTGCGTGCCGGTGCTGTCGTAAATCTCATTGAAACGCTTGTCGCCGCGATTGCGCTCATCCGCCAAGAAGCGCCCGGAGCGCGGCAGCAGATGGCGGGAAATATCGCGCCAATGATCATCCCAAGAAGCACGCTCCTTCTTCAGGTCAGCGTGCCGCTTTAGGATGCGTTTGCGTAAATTTGTATCCATGTTTTACCCCAAGAGAGAGGTTTTGCCCAACAGGTTTTGCTTGCCTAGTTTCAGCTGGTCGTTTTCAATCCCTTCCGAACCGGTCAGCATGGTGCTGCCCACCCCGCCCCCGTCCTGTTGAGCCGCCTGCAGCAAGCCAGCCGTGTTGGCTTTCTTGCTGTTGGCTTTATTGAAGTCGCGCTCCGCCTGCAAAGCCTGCTCCTTCGCCTGCTTCTCCGCCTGTGCTTGCGCCTGGCTTTGCTTCTTGGCCGCCCGTTCCCCCGAGTAAATCGAATAACCTGTTCCCACTGCCGCCGCTACGGCGGCGATAATCGGTGCTGCTGGCATCGTCTCTATCCTTTCGTCAGTTGCCGTAAATAAACCACATCCTCACAACGGCAACGCCGCGCAAGGATGCCTTCAAAACTGCTGCCCGGCTTGGCATGCCAGGCCACATAAACCGCCCCGCGCCGTGCCGCTTCCCGCTCAATCGTCTGCACCAAGCGCAAACCGGCCATACCCACCCGATATGCCGGCAGCAGAAATAGCGCATCGTGCTGGCACATCAGGCAGTCATAATGCGGATGGCGTGAAAGGAAGGCCGAGCAGTAGCCCACCAGTTCGTCCCTATCGAACGCCCCGGCAAACAGCAGATTGCCCGCCGCCGCCAGATACAGCTCACGGTTCAAGCTAACCTTGCCCGCCCAGTCCGCTTCCGTTTCCAAGCGGTGCTTTTCCGCCAGCTGCCGCTCAATCCACTCCATATGGCGCAAGCCATCATCTATCCGTACCTCAAGCATAAGGGTTGTACTCCATCACATTTCTATTCCCGCCCACAGCGCGTAATCTGTCGATTTTCGGTGTATCCAACAACGCCAAACAGTAAGCCGAAGCATAGTCCGGCGAGCGCCCGATTTTCGCCACAATCTCTTCGCGGCTGGCCACATAGATTTCCGCACCGGACAGCTTCCAAGTCGGCGCACACAAATCCGCCAGTAAACGCGAATCAGGCGGCAGGGCGATGCCGGTATTATTGGCCGGGTCGAGCGCCTCGCGCATCCGCCACCACAGCTGCGAGCGCAGATTGCGGAAGCTCAAGCGCCCCGATTTATCCCGCGCGGTCGATTTCTCCGCCACATTTACCCCAATCACCTGTTGCCGCGCTTCCATCAGAAAATCAAACGGCGCACTGCCCACCCCGATTACGTCAATATGGATCGGCGCACGGTTACGCAAAGCCGCCATCACTAAACCTGCGGTAGCTGGACCGTCCGGCGTTTGGCTGCCCGGATACACCAGCGGCCGGTCAAACCACATCCCGTGCCGCCGCGCCAATACCGTCTCATCCTTGCCGCCGCGTGCCACGTCCACCCCCAAGCTGTCCATTTCAGGTAGCCTGTCCAAAGGCTTCCAGCGCGCCATCGCCGCCTCCACCCATGCTGTTGGGATAACCTGCCACGGGTCATCTTCAATCCCCGCGCTGAAATCACCGTTCAACATCTGCGAACGCAGCGGCTCCGGCAACGATTGCAGCGTATTCACATAGCCCGTGCCCATCAGATACGGGTTATCCGTTACCCTAGACGGGATAAAGGTGCGGCCTAAAGGCTTCACCACCTCTTCCGGCTTGAACGCCTCGCGCTCGAACTCATACACCGGCACCCCATCCACCAGCACAAATTCCCGCCCATCATCCACCCACACGTCCTTCCCATCCACGCTGGCCGCATAACGGATTTCCCCGCCCACTGCCGGCTTGGGAAACTTCTTATCCAGCCACGGCGCAAAGAAATCCACAATCCAACGCCCCTCCGCCGTGGTCGGCGGGTTAAAGGTCAAGAGCGCCTGGCATTTCTGATTCGGGTCGGTCGAGCGCAGCCAACCCAATAAAGCCCGCACCTGAATTTCCAAGAAGTTCGCCGCCTCATCGAAAATCAACAAATCATGCGGCCGCCCCTGATACTTCTGCCAGTCGTCCACATGCAGGCAGCTGCCCAATTCAATCTGCCGATCATCCAGCCGCCACACACCCTTCTGACTATTGAAGCCGTCATCATTGCCGATCAGCTCGCGCAACCTATCCACAATCCCCTGCAGCTGCTTAGAATCGCGGCGCAGAATCAATACCTTTTGATGCTGGGTCAGCGCCTTACCACAGGCTAAATCCGTCTTGCCGCCACCCGCCGCACCGCCGAAGCCGATAATATCCGCCTGCGTGGTGTAGGCCGCCAACTGCGGGCCAGGCAACGGCATCCACAGCGGCAAATCACTCAGCAGGCTATCCAACTCCTGCCGCTCCGTCTCCGTCAGGTAAGGCAGCAATTCCGCCACCTCGCGCGGCAATACGTCATTTCCCATCTTTTCTTGCCTTCGCCATCGCCAACAAACCGGCAACCTTGGCCGAACGTTCCGCATCCGAAATCACAATCGCCTCGCCATCGCGCCCGCTCAGTTCCGTCCGATCCACAAACATCCCCAAATGCTTACCGATACTGTCCAACGCCCCTTTTTTATCAATCAGCTTCAGCTTCTTCACCCGGCCAATCATCTCCCCGTCATCGCTGATTTCCACCACATCCAGCCCGCCAATCACCGCCGCCACATCATCATCCCAATACTGCACCGGCTTAATCCCCCCATCCGCCGTAAACAGTTTGCGCGGGTCGAAAAATGCAATTTTTGCATATTCCTCCAGCACCCTATCCGCCGTGATTTCCGTCCGCTGCTGCTGTTTTTCACGCGCCGCAGTAATCGCTTTTTGAATTTCAACATTCTTCAACAATCTCTGCCCAATCGAGTAAGAGGTGCTCTCGCTATACCCCGCCCGAATCGCCGCCTGCGTGGCATTCAAGTCCACCAAATATTCTTCAACAAACCTTGCTTGTTTTGCTGTCAGTTTTTCCATTTGTCCCATTGTAATCCTCCATCTCCGAATCCAAGTGTAACCACCTTTCGCCCCTGCAAATCGATCCCACCGTCCGGCTGGAAACCTGAAACGCTTCCGCCAACAAGTGATACGCCACACCAGCATGCCGCAAGCGTAGAATCGCCTTTGCTTCCCGCTCCGTCAGCTTTGCCATCCCGTGATTCTCGCCACGACACTTCATTCATCCATCCACCCTTCCGCCAAACTCCACCCCATTGCCTGCCGCCCAAGCCTGGATATACTCAATCAAACTCGCCAGCCTGCGTACTCCCATCCGCGCCGTGCTTTCGCGTAGGTTGATTACTTCGCCCTCCAAGCCGATTGCCATTTCAGCCGTGCCGCCCGTGGCAATCCGATGACCAGAGACAAAAATCATCTTCCATTGCTCGATTGAGAGTTTCTGCCCGTTAAAGGTTTTCTGTTTCGCAATATCCCCCAGCATCGCGTGCAGCTTCGCGTTCTGTTCGTCCGTGCGGGTTTTCTCCCGTACTTCCACGACTGCTTTGTCATGCACTTGCAGCAGTGCGCCAGCCACTTCATACGCCAACCGCATCACATCCCGCCGGTTATCCCGTGTGATATAGCGCTTAAACTTCTGTGTCATTCAATTTCCCTCGCCTTCCTGCGGTACTCCGCCGCCAGTTCGCGCAGTTCCTCTTTCGTCCACTTCCGCGCTTCATGGTCGGTCTCTAGCTGTTCCACCCGTTCCACGCCGATGCGTTCAATCAGTCCGATACGGTAGCCGCGCAGGTTGCCGCTCTCGTACAAATTGCAGCGCACACAGCCGCCATGCACATTGTCCTCATCAAAGCGCAGCTTGTTGCTTCTACCCGCCGGCACATAGTGGCAGGCTTGAAAATTGTCCTTCCACGGCGCACCACAGCTAATGCAAGGCTTGCCCCTATCCCGTAGCCGGATGTAACGGTTGAACGCCGCCTGCGCCTTCTTGGTTAATTCCGGCACCGTCTCCAGTCGATGCCGCAGCGCCTTGGTTCTTGCCCGCTCCTTGCGTTTGGCTTCCCGTTCCGACTTGATGGCCGCCTTGCGCTTCTGCCCGCGCTGATACTCAATCCCGCAGGCCGGAGAGCAAACAAACTGCAACGGCCTCTGCTTCTCAAACACACAGCCGCAGACTTTGCATTTGCGTTTAGCCATGTTTCACTTTCTCTAAAATCTCTTCACGGGTCGGCGCACCGGATAAGGCAGTCAGTTGGTGCAGCATCGTTTCTTGCAGTTTGCGGCTTGGCCGGCAGCGGCGGATTTGTTCAGCACAGCACACCGGACAACGGAAGTTCAGCACAGGGCCGGTAGGCGGGCAGCAGGGGCAGTTATCCACGGCTGCTCTCCCAGTCGAATATCAGCACTTCCCCGCCGTCCTCCTTCACGCGGTCGGCGATACGGTCGCCCACTGCCGCTTTGAAGCCTTCGGGGGAAAGGTTGGAAATCAGGATGGTGGGTTTCATGTTCTGATAGCGCTCGTTGAACACGTCGAACAGGGCGCGGCTCTCTGCCTCCGTGCCGCTCTGTACGCCCACCTCGTCGATAATCAGCAGGTCGTAGCCGCCGAAGGCTGCGATAACTTCGCTTTCGCTGATTTCGCTGTCGTAGCTCTTGGATTCACGCACGATGCGGTTGATTTCGGCCACGCTGGTAAAACGGGCAAAACCGTTGCAGTTGCGGATAACATGGCGGGCAACGGCGCAGGCGAGATGAGTTTTACCTGTGCCAGCATTGCCCAACAGTGCCAGGCAGCGGCCGGAGTGGCCGGTTTGAAACTCGGTGGCGTAGACTTTGAAACGCTCCACGATGTAGCGCTGCTGCTCGTTGTCGGCACGGTAGCCGGAGATGGTTTTGTCGCAGAAACGCTTGGGAATGCGGGAATCGCCAATGCGCTTTTCGATCTGCTGCTGCTGCCATTGGCGGTGTTGCTCCTCCCGCTCTTCAGCCTGTCTCTGCTGGCGTTCCGCTTCGGCTTCTTTGGCGCATTCGGGACAGCCGCGAGTGAAGCGGGTGTACACCTCCTCCGTGTACTCGATGCCGTGCTTCGGACAGGTTTTTTGGCTGGTGCTGACAGGCGTGAACAGGTCGGGCAGGGCTTGGCGCAGAAAATTGCCGATGCTTTGTGGTTCGGTAGCGGTATCCATCACAAAATATCCTTGGCTAGGTGGGCGCCGCCGTTGGTGTGCTGCGGCACGGTGTTGATGCGGTTGGGTTTGGGTTGGGCGGGATGATTGCCACGGTCGGGATGCAGCCATTCGGCACGGAAGCCACGCCAGCCACGCTCACAGCAAATCGTCAGCGCCTGCTCCAGCGACAAGCCCGCGCTGTTGGCTTCACGCTCAATGCCCTTCAGCGCGGTTTGGGTAATCGGCGCACGGTGGGATTTGCGCAGGGCGATGTAGTCTTGGGCAAGCTGGCCGTCTATGCCGTGTTCCCCAAGTACCCGGTAGGCTTCCAGTTCGATACGGGCGGCAGACGGTTTGCGTTTTTTGGGTTTGGCAGGTTTGGATTCAGGTTCGGCAGACTGGCAAGCATCTGCGGCAGCGGATGCGTGTATATTTTGTTTATCTAATCCGGATTTATTACTCAAATCTTCAGTATTTATTAATACGGCGGGATTTTCCCTTAGTGGGATTTTCCCATTGTGGGAATTTCCCACAGTGGGATTTTCCCTTAGTGGGATTTTCCCGTTTTGGCTCTGCGGAGAATCAAAAACGATATAGTCCACACCGCCTTCTGCTTTGCGTTTCATTTGCACAAAACCTTTAGCTTTGAGTTCGTCCAGCATCTTCAACACGGCATCCCGTTTGCTCTGCTTCTCCGTCCCCTCCGTCGTCCCAATCAGCTGATTGACGGATACCTGCCAGTTGTCGGGTTTGGACAGCAGGTAGCCGAGCAGCCCCATTGCAGCGAAAGAAAGCTGGTGGTCGGCAAACACGCGGTTGTCGATGACGGTATAGTTCGTCTGCCGGTTACTGCGGATGATTGCCATGATTTCTATCCTTTACCGCCGCCATCATGCGGCGTTCGCAAAACTCACTCACTCCCAAAGCTAGGGAGAATGCCCAATTCCAAAAACGCTCACGCATGGCCTGCCTCCGTTTCCACCATCTGCGCCAGCCTGGTGATACCCTTGGGGGTCAGGTACACTTGGGCACGTAGCTGCTCTGTGCCGCTGCTGTCGGTGTAGCGGTGCTCGCTGTGGCGGATGAGCCCCTGCTGCACCTTGTCCTGGTAGCCTATCCACGAGCCGCGCCCGTCCCGCTTGTAAATCCAGCGGTGCATGCTCAACAGGCCGAACAGGTCTTTGGGACGGAGTTTGAGCAGCTTGGCGGCATCGGTAATGCACAAATCGCCGTCGGCGCGGCTGATGCGCTCCAATGCCTGCGCCTTGGGTCGGGCTTCGGCCAGTAGTGCGGCCTGCTGTTCGTTGCGTTCGGCCAGGTCGGCGGCCAAGCGCAGGGCTTCGGGCAGGGTTTGGGGAACGGACGGCGCGGCCTGTTCTTCAAGCTCCATCCAGCGGCGGTTGATGCGGATGCGAACGTCGGCACGGTAGCCGGTTATCAGGTCGATGCACTGCTCGCGGGTGAGCAGGTATTCACGGTATTCGATACCGTTTAACTGACTGATATATTTAGATTCCCCAATTTTGGGGAATGCCATTTCGGCATAAGTGGCATTGAGGTTTTCAATGTCGCGCAACACGTGGTCATGCCGTTTCTCGCACAGTTGGGCGATTTCGCGGCTGCTCATCAAGGGTTGTTGCTGCTTGCCAATTTGGATAATCTGATTCATAATTCACTCCGATTCATAATTTCTTTGACACCTCGCCCGCATTCCCGTGCGGGCTTTTCTTTATTCGCCCCACCACTTCCGAAGGCGCCGGAACCAAGCCACCTTGACCGGCACATAAATCCGTTGCATGATTTGCCCGTCATAACGCGCAGTGGCCGCAGCCCTCAGTTTCTCCCTAGCTTCCTCCGGGCTGTCCGCCCAAATGCTTAATGACCACATCCTGCCTTTGAAACGGTAGGAGAACGTGTATTCATTTTTTGCATAATCCATAAGGAGTTCCTTTATGTATTTCGAAATGTATAGAGATGCCCGTAATGAATGGCGCTGGCGGTTGAAAGCTGGTAATCACGAAGTCATCGCCGTCAGTTCCGAAGGCTACGCATCCAAACAAAGTTGTTCCCATTCGATAGACCTGGTTAAATCCACTACAGCCGGCACCCCGGTTAAAGAAGTATGATTCCCCAGCCCGCCCAGCGGGCTTTTCTTTTGCCTAATCTTCCCGCTTGGCAAACCGCACCAAGTCTAGGAAATCCCCGCACATTTCCAACGTGTGGCCTAACTCGTCTTTGAATCCGTAACGTTTGAAATAAGCTATAATTTCCGTATCGCTCATCCGTTCGAAAGGCGCCGGGAATGCACCATCAATTTGTTTCATCATCAAACCTGCTCTCCGTTGGTTATGAATATCCGGTTTTGGAAGTACGCTTCAAACACGGCGGCTGTTACCAGTATCACGGCGTGCCGGAAGGCGTGTATCACGAACTGTTGAATGCCCCTTCCAAAGGGCGCTACCTGCACTACCAAATCAAACCCTTCTATCCGTGCTACAAAGTGTTCTGATTGCCCGTCTGTCCGGGCTGCCAAGCGTCTGTCCGCTTTGTCTGCCGTGGTAAAATGGCTGTCTCTCACAACAACCGACCACGAAACCATGTTGTCATCTATTGCTTCCGCTTTTGCCGTGCTGAAACAGGCGAGCGATGTTCTCCAGTCTTTTCAAAACGCTAAAACGGAGATGGAAATTCATCAAAAGACGACCGAGCTTTACGGCATCATCTCCAGCATTTACCCCGAACTCATCAGCACCCAAGAAGCGCATGCGGCGGCGAAAAGCCGAATTGCAGAGCTGGAAGGCGAGATTGCTCGTCAGAAAGATTGGGAAGCAGAAAAACAACGTTATACGCTGCACCAGCATCCGCTCGGAGCGCTGACTTACCGATTGAAGGAAGCGCAGCCCGATGGCGCACCCGTTTACGACCTTTGTACAAACTGCTATCAGGAAGGCATCAAATCTATCCTGCAATATGCGGGAGCGAGTGGGTTTGTTGTTCGGCACCAATGTCCGCGCTGTCATACCGAGTTCCTTACGGGGAAAGTCCATTTTCAAGCCTGATTAACCAGCTTTATTGCCGCCAACAGGCTGTCTGCAAGCTCGTATGGAGGCAGGTCGGACTGCTTGGCCGCAGCCAGTACGGCATCTTTAATCTCCGCCTTGTCTTCATCCGACAGGGCGGATTGCTCTTTGACCTTCACGCGGATACCCACTTCAAGTTCCAGTTTTTCTTTCATCTTCTTTCCTTTCTTCAAAATATTTGCAGCCCTATTCATCCCTGACCAGCCCTGCCAATAAATCCTGACGGGGTGTAATCTCTCCATACAGTTTTTCGCAGAGCAGTATTCGGATAAGCGGGCTGAGCGATTCGTAGCCGCGTTGCGCGGCCATCATTTTCAGGTCGGCATACAGCTTCTCCCCAAGATACAGCTTGATGGAGAGTAAACATTTCTCATGCTTCATGGCGCTGCTCCGAATATTTCCGCATACAAAGCGCGCAGCTTGTCCATCACGATGTATGAAGGGGTGGTTCGAGTGCCATTGTTCAGCTTCGCCACATAGGCGGTAGAGCAGCCAATATTTTTTGCAATAGCCTCATTACTCAGGCCTTTTTTCTTAATATTCGCCACAAGAGTTCTCGGTTTCATAGTCTTATCCTACTCATCAATAGCTGCATTATAAGTACTAATGTACTAAAAAGGCAAGCACCAAGATACTTGTCCCATTAAGTACAATAGTACAAAAGGAAATTAAGATGAAAACACTACAAGAACGTTTGAAGTTTGCCCGAGCCAAGAAAGGATTGAGCCAAGCCAGCCTAGCAAAAAGCATCGGCAAATCCCAATCCTCTATTGCCGCCATTGAAGCAGGCCGGAACAAGGAAACCACCAATATTGCTTCATTGGCTATGGCATTGGGTGTTAATGCGGTTTGGTTAGAGACAGGTAAAGGCACACCGTTTGGGAGCAGCCCCAACGTCCATGAGCTGGATATACCCCTAAACACCGTTCCACTTATCTCATGGGTTAAAGCCGGCCATTGGGCGCAGGCCATCGATTTACTCCAGCCCGGCGAAGGCGAGCGTATCTCCACCAGTATTAAAGTCCGACCACACACCTACGCCCTAATCGTAGATGGCGATAGCATGGAGCCTGAATTTACCGACGGCGACATCATCATCGTTGAACCGGAAGAAGAGCCCGTCCCCGGCAAGTTCGTCATCATCCGCCAAAACGGCGACGAGGCTACCTTTAAACAGCTCATCAGCGATGGTGGCCGCTGGCTGCTCAAACCGCTCAATCCACGCTATCCCGTCATGGAGATGCGGGATGATGCGGTTTTCTGCGGAGTGGTTAAAGAAAAAATTAAACGTTACTGATTTCTGGAGAGCACCATGAAAACCATCTACATAGCCCAGGCCTTTTCCTACGAGGTCAAAAAAGGCAAGGCCACCACCAAACTGCTCAACGAGCAGCCGATACAGTACGCATCAGCAGACCAGGCAATCAGCCGGGCAAGAAGGATGGCGGAGACTAAGGCCGGAGCGATTGCGATAGCCCAGCAGTTTGACGAGGCTACGGGCGAAGCAGGAGATTATGAAGTGTTGTGGCAGGGTGGGATATTGCCGCAGGGGCTGGTTGAGGATTAGGCCGCGTGTTTTGGTGGAGCGTGTTGGATTAGCCAGCCATAAGGCTGTGTGTTGAAACGTGGAGCGTGTTGGATTAGTTCGGTCATGATATGGCCGTGTGTTGAAAACAAGGAATTGACTGATGGATAATTTTGAAAAAAATGAGCAAGAATCTCAGTTAGAAAATAAAGAATCTACAATAGAAACCAGCTCTGAAGCTGTTTATCACTCTGATATAAACGCCCAGCCCGGATTGTTTCCTGTTGAGATATTACAAACAAAGATAATAGGGAAAGCAACGGCACAAAACCCTTTCTACGCGCAAGGTGCGGATGGGGTCAGCTATGTTGCCAAACCGGCAAGGGATATAGATAATTCGATTAAAACCGACATTGAGCAGCGCAACAAACCATGTAAAATCATATCGGCAATGACGCCGGCTGCTGAAATATTAGGCACGGAAATCGCTAGATATTGTGGACTGGCTGTTCCAGAGTACAATATATTGATAGATATAGAGACTAGGGAGCTATTCTTTGGCTCATGTGTTGAATATGCTCACCAACATGGAGGGGTGCCGCCAGAACGACTGCTATCCTTCATCACGGGAGGAACCCCAGGAGAAGCCGATGTGGTATGTAAGCAACTTTGGGCAACACACGGCATTGATTGCTTCCTTCTTAATATAGATAGGCATCTTGGAAACTATCTGTATATCAATAGTGAGATATTTGGCAACAGTTATATTATGCCATTTGATTTTGGATTGTCTTCATTAGCTATAGATGGATGGCCAAAGAATGACACTCATTTATCAGAACTAAGTCAATTGACTTGCAACTCAAATAAAAACTGGCGTTATATAACGCATGTATTACGAGAAGGACATCCAAGATATGGCTTGCACGAACAAAACTATAAACGGCATGCAGCTAATATGTTGTTGCGGCTAAATGAGATGAATAAAGATCAGTTTTCATCTCTCCTGCACAAGATTCCTGAGCAGTGGTTAGCCGCCAAAGAAAAGCAGACTTTGGCGGAATGGTGGGATAGCCCGCATAAAGAGATTAGAATACAGAAGATTATAGACGAGCAGCTGACATGAAAAAAGTATCTTATAACATCCTCAAGCTCTGCCCTGATGTTTTCCGAGGGGAAGTGGTAAATATTGGCATTGTAGCAGAATGGAAAAACGAGCTTCGTTATATCCTTGTTAAGGATAAACGGAAAGTTAGACTGTTGTCATCAACTTTTTCTGTTTTTGATATTGAAAGCTATTTATTTAGCGCAAATATAATTTATAGAACATACAAAAATATAAATGTATTACGAGAGTTAATACCAAACTCTCAAATATCTATGGAGGATTCCGGTTATTTTATCCTAGAATATGATGATGAAGAGTTATTTAAAGACAAGTTAAACGAACTTTATTTAAAATGGGTAGAATTTCCTAAGAAGAAGAATCCAAAAACAACTCATGATAAAAAACTATCTCAGACCGTTAGAGATTTTTTTAGCAACCAAGGTCTGCTAAGTAGTAACCCTGAAGACTTATATAGCCATAAAATTATTTCAAACTACCCGTTATCTGAAGATAAGGGATTGAAGGCAGATTTACTGTTAAAAAATGGAGAATATCATTTAACAGAAATTATTAATTTCTCTAAAAAGAATGATTTCACCCTTAACTTGCAGCGGGCGGCATTAAAGACCGTAACCATTGAAGAGGCCAAAACTGTGCTTAGTCCGAGCTTGAATGCCTTTTTAATTTATGACCTAAGTGCTGAAGATGAAAGGAAATTCACTCCGCACCTGAATTTATTAAGGGAAAAGGCAACATTGGTAAATCATCGTTCTACTCAAGATATTGCCTCATACTATCGATATATCATAGATAAGACAGATAATCCGCAATTACCCAATCTACATCCATAATCTCAACTCCCTAGCCCCCAGCCCGCCCCGCGCGGGCCTTTCTTTTGCCCGTCAAATCCCGTCCAACTGTAAACCAGTAGCTGACTGTTGCCGCCATGCGCGGCTTTTTTGTTGCCGGTGAAAAATAAATTCAACGGGCAATCAAGTACTAAAGTAATTTATACTGAAATTAAGTACAATAGTACTTTACAAGTATTGAGTACGATAGTACTATACACCCCAACGAAGCAAAACACCGCTTACCGCCACCCTCAAGAAGCAGCAGTCAGGCCGGAGGGGAACTGGGGCAACAGACAGGCCAGGAAGCCGCCGCCCCTATCAACGGTAAACGAATTTTTAACAGAGCCTCTTCATAGAGGAGGCTTGATTAAACATTCGACACAAGGAGAGAGCCTTATGTATTGCATCCAACCAAACTATGACGGCATGTTAGCCGACTACTTGGACGAAATCAGCGCGGCAGATTACGAAGAGAGCAGGCAAGAAGCCGAAGCCCTGCGGCTTGAGAAAGAATACCGCAGCGCCATCATCCGCGAATGGGCGGAAGTAGCCATGATAGACGGCGAAGAAAATTACGGCCTCAACGACAAAGCCACATGGGAAAGCTGGATAGATGATTTCTTAAGTTGGAACAACGAAGAGAGCCTGCCGCTGGATATTCCCATGCCCACATGGGAAGAGTGCGTGGCAGCCCTTGCAGCCAATTAACGGAGAGCATCATGCAAATCAACATAGACGGGAATTACAGCCGCGCCGCCGAAGTGCTGCAGCGCGGCATCAACCTTATCCAAGGCACAACGCTGGATGAAATCCTAGACGAGCTAAGCCAAGAGACACAGGCCGCAATCATCAAGCACATGATGGACAAAGCCAACGACCTTCTCCGAGAGGAAGAGAAAGAGCGCGAAGAAGCGGAACGCGAACGTGAACAGCAGTTCATCGGCCTAGCAGCCAACCAATAGCCACAGATGGCGACAGACCCCCAGCCGGCGGTGGGGCAAAACACCGGCAGCAGGCGGCGGCTGAACTCCTTGTAAGGGCAATCCCCCCTCTAACCACCGCGCGCCTGCACCTTTACATAGGCAATCCTTGAAAATAGTTTAGCGATGCCGTATATTACTAGCCCAAGCAGGGGTTAGTAAAAATTACAAAACATCTCACGGGTATGTTGTTGGTGAAAGCAGCAACTTATATTTTTAACTTTAAAATAAGGAGCTTACCATGGAACATATTTATCTATACACCTTTACCCTCCTTGATGGATGGGATGGCAATGACTGATAATTTAATACACATAGGAACGCCGATATTAACCGCTATCGGCGTTTTTGTTGCCTCTTACGGCATCATGCGCAACACGGAGAATGCCAAGAAACGAGCGACTATCGACATGATAATGGCCGAGCGCAACAACGCAGAATTACAAGCAGCGATTGCACGTGTCAATGAACTTGCTAAAACAAAAGATTGTATATTAGCTACCTATACTGCTGATGAGAATAGATCAGACAGGATGAAAATCATAACTGTGCTGAATCAACGGGAGTTTGTTTGTGCAGGGTTGCTTGGTGGTGCTTTGCATGAAAAAATGTACAAAGACTTTGAATACTCCATGTTGCTCCGAGATTGGGACAACTTGAGCAGCTTTATCTTCGAGATACGACGTATCAGAAACTCTCCCACCGCTTTTCAGGAGTTTGAAACCATTGCACGCAAATGGAAGAAAAACCCATTAAAAGTTAAAAATTAAGTCATCCAGTCTAAATCAATACAACATAAGCCGCCTACATCAGGCGGCTTTTTTCATGGAGACCCCAGAATGAAATCCCCCCTTGCCGCTTGGACAGCGGCTATTTTTATGGGCGTGGCCTTTACCGCCACGCCCACCCTGGACAGCCAAGACCAGTACTTACAAACAGCCCAAACAGAGACCGCCGCCGAACGGGTAGCCAGGCTAGACCGCCAAGCCTCACAGGAAGCCGCCGAACTGGAGCGGCAATATCAAGAGATGGACGACGTGCAGATTATGCGCGGCGTGGTGTATGAGCCGGATGGAGACGACAAATGAGCAAAAGCCAAGAGTTAATCACCAAGCAACACCCCGTCAGCGCGGACGATATTTTACGCATGGTTGCCGGGCTTTCCTCTGCCGCCATACACATTTACGAAACCGATCCAAGCGGGAAGCTCAGCCAACTGCTTGCCGCCGAAGCCATCCCGTCCCTCCGGAAAATCATCCTGCCGATAGCGCAGGAAGCAAGGCAACTGGCCGCAGCAGACGATGCCGAAGCGGATGACTTCGTGGCAGTCGTTACCGCAGCCATCTTGCTACTAGACAAAGCCAATAAAACAGCAATCGAGCTTGGCTTGTCCGATGCAGTACAGCCGACCATTCAATAACCGGAGTTAAATCATGACCCAACAAAACAAAACCCACTATCGCAAAGTATTCGATAGCCCCTACTTGTCCGCCGCCGATATTGTCGAGCCGGTAGCACTTACCATCCGATGCGTTCAAGTCGAAACCGACAAGACCAAAAAGACCAAAGACCAAATGAATACCGCCTACTTTGTCGAGCGCGAAATCAGGGCAGGCGAGCCGTTGAAGCCCATGATACTCAACGCCACCAATTCCAAGATGGTAGCCAAGATAACCGGCAGCCCTTTCTTGGAAGACTGGAACGGGGTAACGGTGGAAATCTACGTAGACCATAACGTCCGCTTCGGGCGCGAAACCGTGGAAGGCTTACGCATCCGCCCCGCCGCCATCCGTCCGAAACGTGAGCTTACCCCGGACAATCAGAAGATGTGGCTGCGCGCCCTTGATGCCTATAAGCGTGAAGGGAATTTAGATTCGGTAGAAGCCCGTGTCCACATCAGCGAAGAGAACCGGCAATTACTTATCCAGCAGGCAGAGCAATCATGAAATGGTACGACATTGAACAGAACAGCCCGGAATGGGATGAACTCCGCGCCGGGCGGCTGACTGCTTCTAACTTCGCCACCATCATGGTTAATCAGCCCAAAGCCTTCAACGATGCGGCCAAGCGCCTAGCCGTGCAAATCGCTTTCGAGCGCATCAACGGCCATTCCATGCGTTCACACTACGGAGACGGCTACCGCAATGCCGACATGGAACGCGGCCACATAGAAGAGCCCGCCGCCCGCGCCTTGTATGAAGCAGAAACATTCTGCACCGTGCAAAACGGCGGCTTTTTCTGTGATGACTATATCGGCTGTTCCCCTGACGGCCTAATCGGAGAGGATGGCGGGATTGAAATTAAAAGCGTACTGCCGCAAACCCACGCCGCCACCAAACGGCGCGGCAGCTTCGACCCAGCCTACCGCTGGCAGATACTGGGCAACCTTGCCCACTCCGGGCGCGAGTGGTGGGATTTTGTCAGCTATTGCAGCTTCGCCCCCGAACCACACCAGCTATTGATTTACCGCGTACACCGCGAGCAATACCGCACACAGATACAGCAACTGCTGGCGCGTGAGCAGCGATTTATCGAACTTATCCAAAAGCAGATGAAGGAGTTTTCATGAGCACCATCGCAGTAGCAGGCCGCTTCACTAAAGACGGCGAAATCCGTATTACCCCGAACGGGCACCACATTCTCAATTTCGGTATCGCTGAAAACGTTTATATCAACGGCAAAGAACAGCCACAGTTTTTCAACTGCCAATTATTCGGCAATCGTGCAGAGAAGCTTGCCCCTTATATCAAAAAGGGCGGGGCAGCTACCGTATTTGGCAGCCTGCAAATCCGCCAATACACCGACCGCCAAGGCATCGAGAGGCAGAGCATCGACATCATAGTCGGCGACATTACCCTGCAAGGCAGCCGCGACCAAGCTCACGCTTCCCAACCGGCAACACATCATGCCGCAGCAAGGCCACACACCGCACAACCAGCACGGCAGCAACCAGCCGAGCCCGTGCCGCAAGATGAAATCGACGATTCAATCCCATTTTAGGAGCAACCATGAAAACATTTACCCAAATCCGCGAATGGGCAGAAGCCCGCAACCTTATCGCCGGCAGCGACAGCTTCCGGCAGCTTGCCAAGCTCATAGAAGAGACCGGCGAACTGGCTGCCGATATTTCCCGTGGCCGCCCGCGCCGCCGTATCGCTGACAGCATCGGCGATTGCGTGGTCGTGCTGACTATCCTGGCCGCACAGAACGGCTTGCAGATAGAAGATTGCATCGCCCAAGCCTATGACGAAATCAAAGAGCGCAAGGGCATGATGAAAGATGGCGTGTTTGTGAAAGAGGAGGATGTGCAATGACACCCGAAAGAATCGAGCGGGAGCGTGAGGCGTTTGAACGCTTTTTATTTAAAAAATTTGAGTTGGACTATGACGACTTAGAAATGCGCGATGTGTATTTCCGTCGGCGAAAAAACGGGGAGTATTTGAATGATACCTTTACCGAGAAGTTTGATATATGGCTTGCCCGCGCCGCACAATCCGAATGGATAAGCGTGGAGGAGAGACTACCCGAAGCGCATGATGATATTTTAGTCTATACCTGTGATGGCGATATTTATCCAATCCTCGCAATATGTAGGGATATAACTTGGATTGGCATTAGTGGAGCAACCCACTGGCAACCGCTTCCCGCCCCACCCACCACAAACCCCGCCGCGTAATGCGGCTTTAATTTTGGAGATTGGAAATGAAAGCACACAAACACGCAGCCTTGATGCTGCAATACGCACAGGATGCGGCAGAGACGGATAGTCCGTGGGAGCGGTGGGAGTTTGAGGTTAAGTCTGGTGTATGGTGCAACCTTAGTGAGCACCCCGCGTGGCTTGAAAATAAGAACTACCGCCGCAAACCGCAAGTAATCCGTGTAGGGCGGCATGAGTTTCCGAAGCCGATTAGTGAAGCGCTTGAAATTGGGATGAAATACTGGTTCATTACATTTAGTGAGGATCTTGGGGAATTTGCCCCATTCCGCGTACCTTGGAATGGTGACAAAGTAGATAAAGCTTATTTAGACAGTCGAGTTATCCACCTGACCGAATCAGCCGCACAAGCTCACGCCGATGTATTGAACGCAATCTGCCAGGGAGACGTAGAATGAACTCATGGCTCATTGACATCATCCATGCCATAGACGGCATAGCCAATGCCGTCTTTTGGTTTTGGTCTGTGTACTACGCGGTGCACATGATTAAATTTCGTACCACTCCCGGGCTGAAATTGCGCTATAGATTGATGTATGCCCTGTCTATTTTGGGCGTGTTATTTATCCCAAGCAAAGCCACGTTGGAGATATTGATTAACTAGGCCGCCTTCGGGCGGTTTTGATTTTGGAGATTGAGACGTGAGCCGGAACCGAAAGCGGAAACCGTCTAAGCCCTACCGTGGGTACTGCACCTTCCCCTTGGTGGGTGCAGATACCTACCGCGAATTCCAGGACACATCCGAGATGTTCGGAGACTTTGCCGACCCCGTGAAACGCAAGCGCATCTTTGACAAGCCCAGAAAGTACCGGTTTGAAATATGGCTGAAGCTGGTAGGCAAGCCGGAGTACGAAATCCGCGAAGCCAAGATAACGGGCGAAGGCGTAACCCGTGAAAACCTTAGCCAGATATTGTACGAGGTAGCCATGCAAGGATTGCGCGAATTAGACGGGTTGGAAGAAGTGGACGGCGAACAGTCCATCATCAAGATTATTATTTGAAGGGGGAAACATGACCAATACCTTTTTAACCCGCGAAGAAATCATCGAACTAACCAGCCGCAAACAACCGAAAAAACAGGCAGAAACCCTGCGCAAAAACGGCATTCCGTTTTTTACCAATGCCGCAGGCTACCCTGTTGTCAGCCGCAGCGTGCTGGAAGGCAAACCGCAAAAACATAAGCCGGATAAGCCCAGGTGGCAGCCGGCAGTCTAGGAGGTAGTAATCATGGGCAGGAAACGAAGCGCCAACAGCAACCTGCCGGACAGGATGCTGGCACGCAAACGCACCCGCAAAAACGGCAAGACCACCGTCTATTACTACTACGACGGGCGGGAAGACGGGCGGCGCAAAGAAATCCCGCTTGGCACGGACTACATTGCCGCCGTCCAAGAGTGGGGCAAACTCGAAGCAGCCAAACTGCCCAAGTCCGCCCGTGTTACCTTCCCAGTTGCAGCCGAACGCTACCTGCAGAATATCATCAGCCACCGCAGCCGCAACACCATTTCCAGCGCCAACAACGCCGTGCGCAAGCTGTCTAAGTTTTTCGGCGGGGAGAACCCGGCGCCGCTGGATGAAATCGAACCGGCACACGTCCGCCGTTATCTCGACTGGCGCAAAGACACCCCAGGCGGAGCTAATAACGAAATCGGTTATCTCAGCGCCATCTTTAACTATGCCAGAGAGCAGGGCTGGACAAGCAAAGAAAACCCCTGCCGCAACGTCAAGAAGCACAGCAAGAAGCGCCGTGAGGTTTATATTGAGGATTACCTGTATCAGGCCGTCTATCAGGCCGCCGGCCAGCAGATGCGTGATTTAATGGACATCGCCTACATTACCGGCCAGCGCCCTGTCGATATAGTCGGCATTCACAGCAGCCACATCCACGAAGGCATCCTGCATATCAGCCAGCAGAAAACAGGTGCCAAGCTGCGTTTTGAAATCAGCGGTAAGCTCAAAGAAATCATCGACCGCATCCACCAAGATAACGGCTACCTGTTTCTCAACAGCCACGGGAAACCACTATCCCGCGCCGCCCTAAGCAGGCAGTTTTTAGAGTTGAGAAAAACCGTCATGCAGCAGCGGCCTGAACTGGCGGCAGAGTTATCCGCATTCCAATTCCGCGACTTGAGAGCCAAAGCCGCCACGGATATTTACTTAGCTGCCGATACCCGCAGCGCTTCCGACCAACTCGGCCACACCTCTGAGCAGATGACCAAAATCTATATCCGGCGCGGTAAAATTCTCAAACCGCTGAAATAGTGTTTTGCGGAACGCCTTTAAAAATTGCGGAAATATAACGGCTGCCAAAAGATGAATTCTATTTATGCAGTATGTATTTATCTATGGCAGCCGTCTTGATGATTGATTATGTGATAAAATAACGCGTTTTAATCGATTGGGCTTTAAATCTCCATGAGCAGCACCCACGACCACCGGTTTGCCAAAGAAACCATCCCCGTCAGCCTCGAAGAGGAAATGCGCAAAAGCTATCTCGATTACGCCATGTCGGTAATCGTCGGCCGCGCGCTGCCCGATGTGCGCGACGGCCTGAAACCCGTGCACCGCCGCGTGTTCTACGCCATGCACGAGTTGAAAAACAATTGGAACTCGTCTTATAAAAAATCCGCCCGTATCGTGGGCGATGTTATCGGTAAATACCACCCGCACGGAGACAGCGCGGTGTACGACACCATCGTGCGCATGGCGCAGCCATTCTCCATGCGCTATATGCTGGTAGACGGCCAGGGCAACTTCGGCTCGGTGGACGGCGACGGCGCGGCAGCCATGCGTTATACCGAAATCCGCATGGCGAAAATCGCCCACGAAATACTGGCCGATATCGAAGAAGACACCGTAAACTTCGGCCCGAACTACGACGGCAGCGAACAAGAGCCGCTGGTGATGCCCACCCGCTTCCCCGCCCTGCTAACCAACGGCTCGGCCGGCATTGCCGTGGGCATGGCCACCAACATCCCGCCGCACAATTTGGGCGACACGGTGGACGCCTGCCTGCAACTCTTGTCCGATCCAGATACCTCTATCGACGCGCTCATCGACACCATCAAAGCCCCCGACTTCCCCACCGGCGCCACCATTTACGGCCTCGCCGGCGTGCGCGAAGGCTACCGCACCGGCCGCGGCCGCGTGGTGATGCGCGGCAAAACCCATATCGAGCCCGTCGGCAAACACGGCGAGCGCGAAGCCATCATCATCGACGAAATCCCCTATCAGGTAAACAAAGCCAAACTGGTGGAAAAAATCGGCGAGCTGGTGCGCGAGAAAACGCTGGAAGGCATTTCCGATTTGCGCGACGAATCCGACAAATCCGGTATGCGCGTGGTGATCGAACTGAAGCGCAACGAAAACGCCGAAGTCGTGCTCAACCAGCTCTACAAACTCACCCAGCTGCAAGACAGCTTCGGCATCAATATGGTGGCCCTGGTCGACGGCCAACCACGCCTGTTGAATCTGAAGCAGATTCTGGCCGAATTCCTGCGCCACCGCCGCGAAGTGGTTACCCGCCGCACCCTGTTCCGCCTGAAAAAAGCGCGGCACGAAGGCCACATCGCCGAAGGCAAAGCCGTAGCGCTTTCCAATATCGACCCGATGATTCAGCTCATCAAAGAATCCGCCGATGCAGCCGATGCCAAAGCCAAACTGCTGGCACGGCCGTGGCAGTCCGGCCTGGTGGGCGACATGCTCAGCCGCACCGATTTGGATTTGAATATGGCGCGCCCCGAAGGGCTACCTGAAAACCTCGGCCTGCGCGAAGACGGCTATTATTTGAGCGACTTGCAAGCCGACGCTATCCTGCGCATGAGCCTGCGCAACCTCACCGGCCTCGACCAAGACACCATCCTCGCCGACTACAAAACCATCATGGCGCAGATTATCGATTTCCTGGATATTTTGGCCAAGCCCGAGCGCATCACCCAAATCATCCGCGATGAGCTCATCGAAATCAAAACCAACTTCGGCGATCCGCGCCGCAGCGAAATCAACCCGTTCGGCGGCGATATTGCCGACGAAGACCTGATTCCGCCGCGCGAAATGGTGGTTACCCTCACCCACGGCGGCTACATCAAAACCCAGCCCACCACCGACTACCAAGCCCAGCGGCGCGGCGGGCGCGGCAAACAGGCCGCCGCCACCAAAGACGAAGACTTCATCGAAACCCTGTTTGTGGCCAACACCCACGACTACCTGATGTGCTTCACCAACCACGGCCGCTGCCACTGGATTAAAGTTTATAAATTGCCAGAAGGCGGGCGCAATTCGCGCGGCCGCCCGATCAACAACGTTATCCAGCTGGACGAAAACGAAAAAGTCTCCGCCATCCTGCCCGTGCGCGACTTCCCCGAAGACGAATACGTTTTCTTCGCCACCGCCATGGGCGTGGTGAAAAAAGTGCAGCTTTCCGCGTTTAAAAACGTGAGCAAAGTCGGCATCAAAGCCATCGCCCTCAAAGAAGGCGACAGCCTGGTGGGCGTGGCGCGCACCTCCGGCCGCAACGACATCATGCTTTTCTCCAACCTCGGCAAAGCCATCCGCTTCAACGAATATTGGGAACGCAGCAGCGACGACGAAGAAACCGGCGACGACAACGACACCGAAATTTCAGGTAGCCAGGAAGACGACAACGCCGAAAGCGCCCCCATCAGCGGCAAACACGGCGTACGCCCCAGCGGCCGCGGCAGCGGCGGCCTGCGTGGCATGAGACTGCCCGAGAACGGCCGCATCGTCAGCCTCATCACCTTCGCCCCCGAGTGCGAGCAGAGCGAACTGCAAGTGCTCACCGCCACCGCCAACGGCTACGGCAAACGCACCCCGATTGCCAGCTACAGCCGCAAAAATAAAGGCGGCCAAGGCAACATCGCCATCAACACCGGCGAGCGCAACGGCGACCTAGTGGCCGCCACCCTGGTGAGCGAAAGCGACGACCTGATGCTGATCACCAGCGGCGGCGTACTCATCCGCACCAAGGTGGAACAAATCCGCGAAACCGGCCGCGCCGCCGCCGGCGTGAAGCTGATTAACCTGGACGAAGGCGAAACCCTCGTCAGCCTCGAGCGCGTAGCCGAAGAAGAGGAAGACGAAGCACAAGCCGCCGAAACCCAAACCTCAGCCGAAAGCCCGAGCCAAGAACAAGGCGAGGCTTAAGCGCCCGCCGAGAAAAGGCTACCTGAAAGCAAAGCGCCAACGAAGTTATAGTGGATTAACAAAAATCAGGACAAGGCGGCGAGCCGCAGACAGTACACACGTTATGGCAAGGCGAGCCAACGCTGTACTGGTTTTTGTTAATTCACTATAAAACCGGCTCTGCACTATTTTCAGGTAGCCTTTTGTTTATCCATCCACTATAAACCATCATCCCAGCAATAGGCAGGCAACCAAGCGGCAAGCCGTAGGCAGCATACCCATACGCAAGGCCAAGCCGCACCCTACCTCTTGGGAACAACCAGAAAGGCTACCTGAAACCATGCGTGCCGTTATCCAAAAAGTCAGCCATGCCCACATCACCGCCGCCGATGCGCCCGATGCCCCGTTCAGCCAAATTCCCCACGGCCTGTGCGTGCTGCTTGGCGTGGGCGGCGAAGACAACGAGGCCGACGTCCGCTATATCGCCGACAAAATCGCCCACCTGCGCATCTTTGAAGACGAAGCCGGCAAACTCAATCTGTCGGTGAAAGACACCGGTGGCGAAGTGCTGCTGGTATCACAATTCACCCTCTACGGCGACGCCCGCAACGGCCGCCGCCCTTCCTTCACCCAAGCCGCCCGCCCCGAACAGGCCGAAGCGCTGTATCAGCAAGTAGCCGCCCTCTTGCGCGGCCACGGCGTGACTGTGGCCGAAGGCCGTTTCCGCACCCACATGCTGGTCAGCCTGTGCAACGACGGGCCGGTAACCATTTTGCTGGATTCGCAAAAAACGTTTTAAAGCGGCACGATAAAGGCTACCTGAAAACTGTATGACAACCGCAGATCGGATTCTTAAGTCCGACATCTCACTTAGAAAAGTACACGGCGGCATTTCCATGCCGCCGTTTTAGTGTGCCATTCTGTTTTCAGGTAGCCTGAAACCGTTGCTACTGAGCGGTCTGCGCCACGCCTTCGGCAGGCGGCAGTTCGCGCATATCGTGCCAGCCGTCGTTGGTTTTCACCAGCGTGGCCTGCTCCACCCGCTTCAGCGGCAGGCGGCTCTGCCAGGCTTCGCTGCCTTGGCGTATCAGGCGCTTGCCCCAGCCGTCCATTTCGATGCCGCCTTCATACACCACGCGGGATACGGTGAGGCCGGCGGCGTTGGTGGCCGGTTCGGTGTAGTACTGCACTTTATCCACATGCTCGCGCCCCAGGCAGAACAGCGGGCCGTTTAGGCTGGTGCGGGTGTGTCTGCGGCCTTTTTCGGTGAGCACGAACACCAGCGCCGCATCGTCATCGTTTTCCTTCAGCCGCTCATACAAACCGGCACTCTCCAAAGCCCGCATCTGCTTAACGGCCGCTTCGTTGATGCGTTTGTCTTCCGCATTGCGGCGCGGCAGTGCAATCCGCTCCGAGCCCAGCAGCGGCGCGTTTGCCCCGTCGGCATCCAAAGCCAGCGGCAGGCACACTTCGTTGGTTTCCGCATAACGCGCCAGCACATCCCGAAACTGCCCCTTGCCCGCTTCCTGCGCGCCGCAACCGGCCAGCAAACCGGCCGCCAGGGCCGCCCATATCCAATGTTTCATAAAGCCTCCAAAATCAAATCTGCCCGGCACGGCTTGTGCCATGACAAAAAAACATCCTGCCCGTACAATGGCGGGGTGAAAACTTAAGGATTATACACAATAATGACCACCCTATACGGCATCCCCAACTGCGCCACCGTGAAAAAAGCTCGCTCCTGGCTGAGCGAAAAGCAAGTGCCCCACGCCTTCGTTAATTTCAAAACTAAGGCCCCCGCGCCCGAACAGCTCGCCCGCTGGCTCGATGCCGTTGGTGCAGACGTTCTCATCAACCGAAAAGGCACCACCTGGCGCAAACTCAGTCCTGCCGAACAAGCTGCCGCCGACAGCCGCGAAGGCGCCATCGCCCTGATACAGACACAGCCCTCCGTGATCAAACGCCCCGTGCTCGAACACCAAGGCCGCGTCTACATCGGCTTTTCCCCCGAACGTTATTCCGAAATCTTCGCCTGAACCATGAACCAAACCATCTTTATCGCCGACCTCCACCTCTCCGAGCACAGCCCCGAGCTCACCGAACTCTTCCTGCGCCAGCTGCACCACTGGCAAAACACCGCCGATGCACTCTACATCCTCGGCGACCTGTTCGACGCCTGGGTGGGCGACGACGACCACTCTCCCTTTAACGACCATATCGCCGCAGAATTAAAAGCATTCGCCCAACACAAACCCGTATATTTCATCCCCGGCAACCGCGATTTCCTGCTCGGCCAAGACTTCGCCAGCCGCAGCTGCATGACCCTGCTGCCCGAGCAGCATCCGCTTACCCTCTACGGCCGCCGATACCTCATCACCCACGGCGACGAACTCTGCACCGCCGACCTGCCCTATATGCAGTTCCGCGCCCAATCGCGCCAGCCGCAATGGCAGGCCGCCATCCTCGCCAAGCCCCTGGCCGAACGCCGCCTGCTGGCACAGCAAATCCGCCAGATGAGCGAGCGCGGCAAAGCTGAAAACGGCAAAAGCGCCGTTTCCGACGTAACCGAAGAAGCGGTATCCGCCCTGATGGCGCAACACCCCGGCGCCGATCTTATCCACGGCCACACCCACCGCCCGGCCACCCACCGGCACACCCTGCCCAACGGTCAAAGCTTCACCCGTTTCGTGCTACAAGACTGGTATGGCAAAGAAGGCGGCTGCCTTGTCGTATCGACCGAAGGCGTGAGTGCACAGCATCTGGCCTTAGATTAGCCAAACCCGCGCAGGAATATTTTCAGGTAGCCTTTCCAGCGCTTAGGAAGGCTACCTGAAAATTTATAGTGGATTAACAAAAATCAGGACAAGGCGGCGAGCAGCAGACAGTACACACGTTACGGCAAGGTGAGCCAACGCTGTACCGGTTTTTGTTAATTCACTATAACAGGCTACCTGAAACCCCTATCCGCAATGCCGCAGATTGTTTCAGGTAGCCTGTGTTAATACCGCTGATAGGGATAGGGATAAAGCCCAAGCTGACAAAATTTCAGCCCGCCGCACACCCGTCCGCCACAAAATCCCCTGCCCCACGGCAAGCGCGCCTAAATTTCCATTCCACGGGTTGGAAAAACCCCGCCGCCCGTTTACAATGGCACACTTTCATTTTTCCATTTTCTTTTTGGAGTCTTGCCCCATGTTGCATTTCCCACTCGCCGCCGCGGCTCAGCCCGACCTGATGAGCACCGTGCAGAGTTTCCTCCCGCTGATTTTCCTCTTCGCCATGCTCTACTTCATGATTCTCCGGCCGAAACAGCGTGACGAGAAGCGCCGCCGTGAGATGCTCAGCGAACTGAAAAAAGGCGACAAAGTGATGACCGGTGCTGGCATGATCGGTAAAGTTTCCAAAATCGGCGAAGAAATCATCGGCCTGGAAGTTGCCCCCGACACCGTGGTCGAGTTCCACCGCGACGCCATCATCAAAAAGCTCGACAGCTAACCTTTTCCTACGGCGCAGCAGCCGCATTCCGGCCACGCTGCCCGTTTTCCGTTTCTGAAAGCCCGTTATGAACCGTTATCCGCTTTGGAAATACCTGCTGATTGGGCTGGTTATCGTTGTATCCGCCATCTACGCCCTGCCCAACCTCTACGGCGAAACCCCCGCCGTGCAGGTTTCCACCAACCGCCAGTCGATCCACATCGATCAAACCACCGAACAAGCCGTGGCAGAGGCGCTGAAGGCAGCCAACATCCAGCACAACGGCATGTTTATCGCCGACGGCAGCCTGCGCGTGCGCCTGCCCAATGAAGAGTTGCAGAGCAAAGCCCGCGACGTTATCGAGCAGAAATTGGGCGACAACTACATCATCGCCCTCAACCTGATTGCCAATACGCCCGACTGGATGACCAAACTCGGCGCCAACCCGATGTTCCTTGGTCTCGACCTGCGCGGCGGCGTGCACTTCACCATGCGCGTGGACATGCGCGCGGCAGTGGACAAAACCTTCGACCGCATCTCCGGCGATTTCCGCCGCCAGCTGCGTAAAGACAAAATCCGCACCGGCAATATGCGCCGCAGCGGCGACACGCTGATTGTGCCCTTCCAAGATGCAGCCACCCTGCAAGCCGCCCTGCCCAAGCTGAAAGAAACCGCACCGGATGCGGAATTGAGGGCGGACGGCAACAACTTGGTGGTGAGCCTGCCCGAAACCACCCAAACGCAAATCCGTGATGCCGCCGTGAAGCAGAACATCAACACCCTGCACAACCGCGTGAACGAATTGGGCGTGGCCGAGCCGATTATCCAGCAGGCCGGCCCCGACCGCATCGTGGTGCAGCTGCCCGGCGTACAAGACACCGCCAAAGCCAAAGACATCATCGGCCGTACCGCCACGCTGGAAGTGCGCATGGTGGCCGACGACCCCGCGCTGCTGCAACAGGCCGAAGCCGGCAACGTGCCGGCCGGCTATGAATTGCTGCCCACTGCCGAAGGCGGCCAACTGCTGGTGAGCAAACAAGTGGAATTCACCGGCGACAACATCAACGATGCCCAAGCCGGCTTCACCCACGACAACCGCCCGTCGGTAAACCTGAAGCTCGATAACGCCGGCACCAGCATTTTCGCCGACCTGACCCGCAACAATGTCGGCCGTCGCACCGCCATGATCCTGATCGACCAAGGCAAAGCCGAAATCGTTACCGCGCCGACCATCAACGAACCGATTCCTGGCGGCAATGTGCAGATTTCAGGTAGCATGAACGTGGCCGAAGCCAACGACACCGCGCTGCTGCTGCGCGCCGGCTCGCTGGCCGCACCGATGGAAATCATCGAAGAGCGCACCATCGGCCCGTCTATGGGTAAGGAAAACATCCAAAAAGGTTTCCACTCCACGCTGTGGGGCTTCTTGGTTGTGGCTGCCTTTATGGTGGTGTACTACCGCCTGTTCGGCGTCTTCTCCGTACTGGCGCTCACTGCCAACCTGTTGTTCCTGGTTGCAATCTTGTCGCTACTGCAAGCCACGCTCACCCTGCCCGGCATTGCGGCCATTGCGCTCACGCTCGGTATGGCCATCGACTCCAACGTGCTGATTAACGAGCGTATCCGCGAAGAGCTACGCGACGGCATCAGCCCGCAACAGGCCATCAGCGAAGGCTACCGCCACGCTTGGGACACCATTGTCGACTCCAACATCACCTCGCTGATTGCCGGTATTGCCCTCTTGGTGTTCGGTTCCGGCGCGGTGCGCGGATTTGCCGTGGTGCACTGTATCGGCATTCTCACTTCCATGTTCTCATCCGTGGTGGTTTCTCGTACCTTCGTTAACCTCTGGTATGGCCGCCGCCGCAAACTGAGTAATTTGTCCATCGGCATCATCCTGCCTACCGCCAAGGAGCACTAAGATGGATTTCTTCCACCGTTTGAAACACGACATCCCGTTCATGAGCTACGGCAAAATCACTACCCTGATTTCGCTGATTACCTTCATTGCAGCCGTGTTTTTCCTCGTCACCAAAGGGCTCAACTACTCGGTTGAGTTCACCGGCGGCACCGTTATCGAGGTGCAATACGCCAAAGAAGGCGCCGACCCGAACCAAGTGCGCACCCGCCTGAACGAGCTCAAAATGGGCGAAGCCCAAGTGCAAAGTTTGGGCACCAACAAGCAGCTGATGATCCGCCTGCCCAACCGCCAAGACATGACCTCTGCCCAGCTCTCCAACAACGTATTGGAACTGCTGCGCAAAGACCATGCCGACGCCAGCCTGCGCAAAGTTGAATTCATCGGCCCGCAGGTGGGCGAAGAGCTGGTTACCCACGGCCTGTTGGCCTTGGGCATGGTGGTGGTCGGCATCATCATCTACCTCTCCGTGCGCTTCGAATGGCGCTTCGCCGTATCCGCCATCATCGCCAATATGCACGACGTGGTGGTGATTCTCGGCTGCTTTGCCCTGTTCCAATGGGAGTTTTCGCTCACCGTGCTGGCCGGGGTCCTGGCCGTGCTCGGCTATTCGGTGAACGAATCGGTGGTGGTGTTCGACCGTATCCGTGAGAATATCCACAAACCCGCCATGCGCGGCAAAACCATCCCGCAGATTATCGACAACGCCATCACCGCCACCATGAGCCGTACCATCATCACCCACGGTTCTACCGAAGCCATGGTGGTATCCATGTTGGTATTTGGCGGCGCGGCCCTGCACGGCTTTGCCATCGCACTCACCATCGGTATCGTGTTCGGCATCTACTCCTCCGTACTGGTAGCCAGCCCGCTGCTCCTCTTCTTCGGCCTCACTCGCGAAAACATCCACAAACCACAGAAACAGAAAGAAGAAGCCGTGGTATAAGCAGCCGCTCATTCCGACAGGCATCAAAACGGCATAGGCTACCTGAAAACGCCTATGCCGTTTTATATGAACCATTTGTGCCAGCTTGACCTGATGCAGACTCAATTTATCGTGAATTGGCAACAATAACCAACCGAACCCCGGCACATATAGTGGATTAACAAAATCAGGACAAGGCGGCGAGCCGCAGCCAGTACATACGTTACGGCTAGGCGAGTCAACGCTGTACTGGTTTTTGTTAATTCACTATACATACCTCCTCGGCATAACAAAAGGCCACCTGAGACCCTAGCAGATTTTCAGGTAGCCTTTGCGATAAATGGCACCTGGTAGCGACAGCATATGGCTCAGCCAAAACAGCAAACCACCAAAGATGCACAAATAACGCCAATGCAATACAAAAGGCTACCTGAGAATACAACGTTTCTGCGAAACGGAAAATTCAGGTAGCCTTACTCAAACCCGCACGGCTGCGGTGTTTATTTAAATTGCGAAGCCGTAACCGCTGCTTTTTGTACGCATTCAGCCTGGACTCCCAACCAGCCGGCAGCCAGGCTGCAGCCGTTTTGCTCCAGCCAAAAGTAACCGCCGCCGGCCACCACGGCCACAGCCAGACGCACCCCGAGGTTGGTGCCGAATTTATCCACCAAATACATCATCACGGCCGCCCACACCCATACCAAGCCCCACTGCAGCGTCCAAACCGTAGTCGGGTCAGGCACTTTCCACTGCATGAAGCTGTTGGCTACAATAGCGATAATGGCAAAAAACAGCCCCTCCAACAATACGCTCGGCTCACGGTCACCCATCCAAAGGCACCAAAATCCCAATACAAACGCCATCAACATTTTTGTTTTCCCTTTCCAGCGGTGTTGCTTTCAAAAACTATAGTGGATTAAATTTAAATCAGGACAAGGCGGCGAGCCGCAGACAGTACACATAGTACGGCAAGGCGAGACAACGCTGTACTGGTTTAAATTTAATTCACTATATTTATCAATACCCCCAACAATCTGCGATGCAGCTCAATCATCGGGTTGAATTATCCGCGTATTTTACCCTTATATACAAATTCCTGACAATTCCTAAACCCCATTATCCATCAGCTTACAAACCCAGTTGTACCATTTCAGACAAACGCACCCATCCTGCTACCAGCACTTGCCAAAAATATGGCCAATTGCTTCATTTCGATACCCAACAAACAGCAACCATTTACTGCTTTCATCTATAATACAACCATACCCACCATTGAGACTGCCCACCATGAGCATCTACGCCCTCAAACCCAAATTCCAAAACCTGCTGCGCCCGTTGGTGCGGCGGCTGTATCAAAAAGGCGTAACGGCCAATCAGGTAACCGTGTTCGCCTGTGCGGTATCGATTGCGCTCGGGTTGTTGTTATCCGGCTTGGCGCACCTTCCGGCGTTATTTTGGCTCATGCCCGTGTGGCTGTTTCTGCGCATGGCGTTGAACGCGGTGGACGGTATGTTGGCACGTGAGTTTGGCCAACAGTCGGCCTTGGGCGGCTACCTGAACGAAATCACCGACGTAGCCGCCGATGCCGCGCTGTATCTGCCTTTTGCCTTTATCGCCCCATTCGGCGGCGTGCAGATTGCCCTGTTTATTTGGCTGGCGGCCATGACGGAATTTTGCGGCGTTCTGGGGCAGGTACACGGCAACGGGCGGCGTTATGATGGCCCGTTCGGCAAGAGCGACCGTGCCTTCTTCATCGGCGCGCTGGCGGTGTGGTATGCGGCAGTTGGCAGTTTCCATATCGCTTACTACGCCCTGATGTGGCTGGCCTGCGCGGCATTGGCTTACACCTGCTATCGGCGCATCATCAACGGTTTAAAGACTACCTGAAAATCCAATTATGAAAAAAGTATTCAATGCATGGACGGTATTTTTGCTGCTACTTATCGCTATCTACACTTATCGCTTCGCCGGGATAACCGGTTGGCACAGCAAAGGGCTGTGGCTGGGTGTCGCCATCTGTGTGGGCTTGGTCTTCTTAGATGCCTATTTAGAAGCCGTGCGGGAAAGCGGACAATACAGCCGCTTTGAACGCTGCGTTACCAAAATCTGGGCTTGGTTTGCCGTGGCTTTTTTCAGCACCGCCGCACTGGTCTTTGCCGGGGCAACCGTTTGGTTGCTGGTGACGGCCGTGCAGTCTATCCCGCGTTCGATTCCGGCCGCAGTGCTGATGTTTATGCTATCCTTCGCAACCGCCCTGTTTGTGATTGTGATGCTGAAACACCTTCAAAGGAATTTGAATTATTGATTTTCAGGCAGCCTCCTACAAAGAAAAGGCTACCTGAAAATCCCGGCAAGATTGGAACCAATCAACATTTATTCCCTTCCACACATCAACCCTATGCAAAAATCCTTCCCCATCGTCCCCCTCTTCCTCGCCGTTTTCATCGCCGCACTCATCGTCTGGTCGGGCATCAACCCGTCCGACCGTGCCGTTTGGTATGCCGAAATCGTCCCCGTGTCCGCCATATTTATCGCGCTCATTGCCACTTACCGCCTGTTCCGCTTTAGCAACCTGGCCTATGTGTTCATGAGCTTCTGGCTGATTATGCACACCATCGGCGCACACTACACCTTCGCCGACGTGCCCTTCGATTGGGCCAACCGCCTGCTTGCCCCGTTTTTAGGCGAAGGGCGCAACCATTTCGACCGCGTCGGCCACTACATCATCGGCTTCTACGCCTACCCGATGGCCGAATGGCTGCTGCACCGCAAACTCTGCCGCCTACCGCTTGCCCTGTTCTTTGCCTTGTTTTTCATCATGAGCGTGGCCGCCACTTACGAAATCATCGAATGGCAGTATGCCGTAATCGACGGCGGCCAGGCCGGCATCGAAGTGCTCGGCTCGCAAGGCGATATTTGGGACGCGCAAAAAGACATGCTCTCCGACACGCTGGGCGCGCTCACTTCCTTATTCATTTTCCTGTTTACCCGCCCGGACAAACGTTTGGGCAGCCAATCTTAATGTTAAAGGCTACCTGAAAACGCACCCAACCGATTTTCAGGTAGCCTCTTTATAGTGGATTAACAAAAATCAGGACAAGGCGGCGAGCCGCAGACAGTACACACGTTACGGCAAGGCGAGACAACGCTGTACTGGTTTTTGTTAATTCACTATAAAATGTATCTCACCAAGGAGTACACATATGCAGGAACAGCAAAAACACTTCGCCACCCAAGACGGTACCGAACTTTTCTACCGCTACCGCCCCGCTGCCGACGGTTCGGCCGATAAAGCCATCGTGCTGTTCCACCGCGGCCACGAGCATTCCGGCCGGATGATGTTTGTTGCCGACGAACTCGGTTTCGACGATTTTGCCTATTTCGCATGGGACGCGCGCGGCCACGGCCACAGCCCCGGCGAACGCGGCGACAGCCCGAGCATCGGCACTTCCGTTGCCGATGTGGACGACTTTATCCGCCACATCCAAAGCGAATACGGCATCAAACCCGAAAACATTTGCGTGATCGCGCAAAGCGTCGGCGCAGTATTGGTTTCCACTTGGTTGCACGACTACGCGCCGAAAATCCGCTGCGTCGTATTGGCATCGCCCGCATTCAAAGTCAAACTCTACGTTCCTTTTGCTCGCACCGGTCTGAAAATCATGCAGAAATTGCGCGGCAATTTCTTTGTAAACAGCTACGTCAAAGCCCATTACCTGACGCACAACAAAGAGCGCCAAACCAGCTACGACAACGATCCACTCATCGCCCGCGCCATTTCCGTGCGCATCCTGCTTGGTTTGTATGAGGCTGCCGAACGCGTCGTCGCCGACGCGCAAGCCATTACCACGCCCGTGCAGCTTTTGATTTCGGGCAGCGACTGGGTGGTTCATCACAAACCGCAACACGATTTCTACAACCGCCTGGGCAGCCGCATCAAAGAACGCCATATCCTGCCCGGCTTCTATCACGACACCTTGGGCGAGCAAAACCGTGAAATCGCCTTTGTCGAAATGCGCCGCTTTATCCGCCAGCGTTTCGACAACTCACCCCTACCGGTTGATCTGACCCAAGAGCACCTACACGGCGACAGCCGCCGTGAAGCCGACGAACTGGCCACACCTTTACCCATCTGGTCGCCGCGCGGCGCATTTTGGGCGGTTTACCGTGCCTCCCTCGACCTCGGCGCACGTTGGAGCGAAGGTTTGAAAATCGGCAAGGAAACCGGCTATGACTCCGGCAGTACGCTCGATTATGTGTACCGCAACCAGCCGCAGGGCAGCAACGCCTTTGGTGTGGCGGTGGACAAACACTATCTCAACGCCATCGGCTGGCGCGGCATCCGCCAACGCAAAATCAATATCGGCAAAGCGATTCAGGTAGCCTCTGCCAAGCTGCGCGAAGCGGGCAAACCGGTACACGTTCTCGATATTGCCTCGGGACACGGTCGCTATGTGCTCGATGCGTTGACTGCCGACACGTTGCCCGATTCCATGCGCCTGCGCGATTACAGCCCGATTAACGTCGAAGCCGGACGCAAGCTGATTGCCGAACGCGGCCTGCAAGACACGGTTACCTTCGACGAAGTCAATGCCTACGACCGCGCCAATTATCAGGATTTACAGCCCCGCCCCACGCTGGGCATCGTTTCCGGTCTGCACGAATTGTTTGCCGACAATGATTTGATTTTGAACTCGCTCTACGGCTTCGGCGATGCGATTGAAGCAGGCGGCTACCTGATTTACACCGGCCAGCCGTGGCATCCGCAGCTTGAAATGATTGCCCGCGCACTGACCAGCCACAAAGCGGGCAGCCCGAACTGGGTAATGCGCCGCCGCAGCCAGCAGGAAATGGATCAGCTGGTCGAGAAAGCCGGATTTGAAAAAATCCGCCAATGGATAGACGAATACGGTATTTTCACCGTGAGCCTGGCGGTGAAAAAATAAAATAAGAAAAGGCCGCCTGAAAATCAGGCAGCCTTTTATCGAGAAATCTTAATTACCGGCATTTACAGGTGAGCAGTTTTTCACCACGAAACGGCCGCCAGGAGCGGTTAAGCCCACCACGTCGGAGGTGGTGTGGGTGTTTTTGTCGATATAACCGGCAGACAGAGAGTAACCGCGACGGTTGCTGAAGGTAGTACCGGTGCTGTCGGACTGTCTTCTGTTATAAGTCAGGTTCACCTGCGTACCGGCGGCATTCACCGCAGCGCTTACCGGCTTGCCTTGGCGGTTGAACTCATACAGCACGTTCAACTGTTTGCCGTTGTCGCAAGAATAAGAAACCATGCCGGCGGGAGCAGCCGCAGCACTCAGGGAAACGGCAGCCAGTGCAGCCGCAGTAACAACAGATAATAGTTTCATAATCGTTATGACTCCTAATTGAGCATCAAGAAATTTTTCAGGTAGCCTCAAAGCTGCCTGAGCTGCTCTGATGCAAATGAATAATCTGCCTGGCAGCGGGCGCTATTGTATTCCTCCGGCAAGAATATGCAACTAACATGATAGTAAAATAATATTATGCTTCCGATATGGAAATTTAACTTACTTTCTGCCACCACATCAGCATGCCTTGTATTGAAAGCGGATTTCATCTGATTTGCACCGAACGTTTATAATCCACGCCATGAAACCCACCCTGAAAGCCTCTCTACTTAAGCTTGCTTTGGTCGGCGCGCTGTTCTACACCAGCTACGGCCTGTCCAACCATTACGCGGCATCACTGGCCTATGTGCCGGAAATCGCTTTTGCGTGGGAGCGCGGCATTCCGTTTTGGGCGTGGACGATTGTGCCGTATTGGTCGTTGAATCTGATGTATGCGGCGGCATTTTTCCTTTGCCGAGATGCGTGCGAACAAAACCGCTACATCGCACGGCTGGTGGCGGCCCAAATCGTCGCCACTGTTTGCTTCTTGCTGTTTCCGCTGCATTTCGGCTGGCCGAAGCCGCCCACCAGCGGGCTGTCGGGCTGGCTGTTTGATTCGCTGGTCGCGTTTGATTTGCCATACAACCAAGCGCCGTCGCTGCATATTGCACTGGCAGTTATTGTCGGCGCGTTTTATTGGGTGCGCTTCCCCAAAATCCATTTGCCGCTGTTGTTGTGGCAAAGCCTGATTGCTTTGTCGGTGCTGACGACTTACCAACACCATTTTATCGACGTACCGACCGGCGCGCTGCTGGGCTGGCTGGTGCTATGGGCCATACCGCAACGCGGCGTCTCGCCTTTTAGGTGGCGAAATCTGCCTGAAGTAGCGCCGGACGGGCAAACAGGCTACCTGAAAACGGCATCTTGCAAAGTACGGTTGAGTTCCGATAAAGCTAAAACTTCTCCCGAAACACGTTCCCGCAAAATCAAAATCGCCATGCTGTATCTTGCCGGCGCGGTATTGTCGGCTCTGCCTGCCCTACTCGGCGGTGCATGGCTGTGGACTTTGTGGGTTAGCGTATCGTTATTGGTGGTCGCTTTCGCCTATTTGACCGGTAACCCAGCGGTGTTCCAAAAACAGGCAGACGGCAGCTTATCGGCAGCGGCAACGGTTTTGCTGTTGCCTTATCTGGCGGGTGTACGGCTGAACATGGCGTACTGGCTGCGCGGCAAGGCGAAGACGGCGCAGGTACGCGATGATGTGTTGATTGGCAGTATCTCAGGGGTTGCGGAGATTCAGCATTGTGGCGGAGTTTTTGGGAAAAAAACGGCATCTGCTGCGTTAAAAATGCTCGCAAGGTGTTCAACCTTGCTGCGCTTTTTGCCTTGCATCTACCATTTTTTGCCACAAAAATCCGCTTCACAAGCTAAATCTCCGCAACCCCTGGCAATTTCAGACGGCCTCCCCGCCATATTGGACGTATGCGCCGAATATCCCCGCCCCCGCTATCGCGGCGCATACCGCGTTCTGCCGCTGCTGGACATGGTTACGCCGTCTGAAAACAATTTGGTGCAGGCGGCTTCGTTGCTGGAAGCATTGCGCCGGCAACACGGCAAGGTTCTGACCTGTTGCGCGCTTGGCTACGGGCGCAGCGCAGCCGTAATACTCACTTGGCTGCTGGTTTACGGCGGTTGCCGGGATTTGGCGCAAGCAACGGCGGAACTGAAACAGACCCGCCCGCAGATGGTGCTGCCGCCGGAAACGGCAAAGGCAGTAGAAGCGGCGGCAGGCTACCTGAAAAACTTCGGCGCAGATCAAAAGGAAAACCCATGAACACAATACCAACAACCGACAGCCTGATTACAGCCCGACTACTCGCCACCGCCCGCTATACTGCCATGTTCAATGCCTTGCTGCTGGCTTTGTCCGCACAACAGGGCGGCGTGTGGTCGGCAGTGCAGCTGATTTTGGCCGCAGCGCTGTTATACTGCCATATCCGCATCGAATTCGACCGCCGCGTGTTCCAAGATTTTGCCGACGGCCGCTACACGCCAGAAGCCTTCGACCAAACTTTACGGCAAATCGGCTTACGCCGTGTTACCGACAGCCGTGATATGCCACAGCGTGTATCAGGTGCAATCGCCTTGTGGCGCAAAAGCTTGTATCTAACCGCTGCACAATCAGCAATTTTCCTGATCCAACTTCTCTAATGCCATTGATGCCATGAAAAATTTCATTAAAAAACAACTTGCCTGGCTCACCGACCAAGCACTGTGCCTGTCGGTATCCTTCCTCACCGGCGTCCAACCCAAAAGCTCGCGCGAGTTGGCGTTCAACCCGCAGCAGAAAGTGTATTACGCCAATCACGGCAGCCACGGTGATTTTTTGTTGGTGTGGATTTCCCTGCCGCGCCGCTGGCGGCTTTCGACGCGCCCCGTTGCCGGTTCGGATTACTGGCTGACCAACAAACTCAAACGCTTCATCATCCAAAACGTCTTCAACGCGCTCTTGATTCCGCGCCACAGCGATAATCCGCAGTTGATTACCGAGCAGATGAACCACGCGCTCCAAGCGGGCGATTCGCTGATTATCTTCCCCGAAGGCACTCGCAATACGGACGAAAACGAAATTCTGCTTCCATTCAAATCAGGCATTTACCATCTAGCCAAAAGCAAACCGGATACCGAATTTGTGCCGATATGGATAGACAACATCAACCGCGTCCTGCCCAAAGGTAAAGTGCTGCCCGTGCCGCTGTTGTGCGAAGTCCACATTGGCGAACCGCTGACCCTGCACGAAGATGAAGACAAAGCAGCCTTCCTCGCCCGCAGCCGCGAAGCCCTGCTGGCTTTGAAGCCGTCTGAAAGCGAACGGAGTGAGCTTCGTCCAAATGAGGGCAACAAGGTGCATCCAAACGAACACGCTGAACTGCACCAAAACCAAGGAGAAGCATCATGAGCTTTGCCAACACATCCAGCCAAATCATTACCGAACAAACCGCCGCCCATCTCACCCCGCAGGTGAGCTATATCTTCACCGGCGTATTTGCCGTATTGATTTTCGCCAGCATCATCGGGCAATGGCTGAAACGCAAAAACGGCGCAGGCAATGCCACCATCGCCAACCTCAACGCCCGCATCTACGCGTGGTGGCTGATGACACTGGTGCTGCTGGCCGCATTTTGGTTTGGCAAAACCGGTACGGTGGTGTTGTTTTTCCTGATTTCGTTTGCCGCCCTGCGCGAATTCATGACCCTCGTTTATCGCCGCCGCAGCGATTATTACAGCATGGTAACCTGCTTCTACCTGTTGCTGCCGGTGCAATATTATTTTGTTTATGACGGCTGGTACGGCATGTTCAGCATTTTCATCCCCGTGTACGGCTTTCTGGTGTTGCCGATTATCGCCAGCCTGAGCGGCCAAACCGCCCATTTCCTCGAACGCGCCGCCAAAACGCAATGGATGGCGATGATCTGCATCTTCTGCCTCTCCCATGTGCCTGCCCTGATGTTTCTGAACTTAGACGGCTTCGACAGCAGCGGCAATATCCTGCTGCTGATTTTCCTGATTGGCGTAGTACAGGCTTCAGACGTGTTGCAATACGTTTGGGGCAAACTGGTGGGCGGCGCCAAAATCATGCCCTCGCTTTCTCCGTCTAAAACCATATCCGGCACGGTGGGCGGCATTTTGTCTGCCACCGCGCTTGCCGCATTGATGTCGCCGATTACCCCGTTTAGCCACGGCCAGGCTGCCGCCATCGGTTTCACTATTTGCCTGATGGGTTTCTTCGGCGGGCTGGTGATGTCTGCCATCAAGCGCGACTACGGCGTGAAAGACTGGGGCAACATGATCCGCGGCCACGGCGGCATGCTCGACCGCGTGGATTCCATCTGCTTTGCCGCACCGGTGTTTTTCCATATTGTTCGGTACTACTGGAACGGCTGAAACAAAGGCTACCTGAAACCCGTATGCCGGATTCGAAAATCCAACATCCGGGGTGGCAACCATATAGTAGATTAACAAAAATCAGGACAAGGCGGCGAGCCACGGACAGTACACACGTTACGGCAAGGCGAGCCAACGCCGTACTGGTTTTTGTTAATTCACTATAAATCAAACAAGATTGAGACCTCGAAGATTTTGCCGGATACCAGTATCCGAACTGCAAACCACAGGGCAGGTTCCCCAATCTGATTTCTCCGAAGAGCAGACTGCCTGCCGGAGGATGCCACCCCCAACCAAAAGGCTACCTGAAATTTCAGGTAGCCTTTTCCATTGGGGCTAGGGCAGCATTCATAACCAGCCAAATTGTTTTCGATACCGGGTAACACAGAAGTATGGCAAGGCAAAGCCAACGTTGAAGCAATAGTACGGCAAGGCGAGCCAACGCTGTACTGGTTTTTGTTAATTCACTATAAATTGCTTTGCCATATACCCGTCCGGTTTTTCAGGTAGCCTTTCTGCCTATTGATTTGCCCGAATCCAGGCCAACCAGCGGTCGAACAGGTCGGGTTGCAGGCCGGCGATGACGGAGCGTTTGAAAACGTGTTCGCCGCTCCAGAAGTCGTCGCCTTCCAGCGTGGCCAGGCGGCCGCCGGCTTCTTCGTAAATCAGGGCGCCGGCGGCGTAGTCCCACAGTTTTTGGCCGCCGTGCAGGTAGAGGTCGTAGCGGCCTGCGGCGAGGTAGCACCAGTCGAGCGTGCTGGAGCCCATGCTGCGCTGCGAGCCGAAGGGGTGGAGGGTTTGCATGCGGCTGGCGAGTTTGCCGGAACGCAGGTATTTCACTTCCACGCCCGCAATGGATTCGTTGAGCTTTTTCGGCGCGTGGCGCAGGGGCAGGGGGCGGCCGTTGAGCCATGCGCCGTGACCGCGTTCGGCAGTGAACATTTCCTGCATCATGGGGTGGAAAATAGCGCCCAGCTGGGCACGGCCGTGGCGGATGTAGGCCACGGAGAGGGCGAAGTGCGGCAGGCCGTTGATGAAGTTGTTGGTGCCGTCGATGGGGTCGACTACCCACAGCCCGGTTGCGGCATGCTGCCATATGGCGTGTTGTTCGTCGGCACTCATTTCTTCGCCCAGCATCGGGCAGTCGATGATTTGCGGCAGTTTTTGGGCAAACAGGGCTTGGGCGTGCAGGTCGGCTTCGGTGAGGCGGGTGCCGTCGCTTTTGGTGCTGACGGCGGTGTTGAGAAAACGCGGCATCACGGCGGTTTGCGCCACTTCGCGAACCAGTTCTGCTAAACGGTTGAGCAAAATCTTTCCTTCCTGATGCTTTTCTGATAGAAATGGGATATTAACCATTTTTCGGGGTAAACAACAGATGCCGCGTTTTTATGTTCCGCAAACTTTTATTGCAGGCGAGGTGCTGAGGCTGCCTGAAAATGTGTGCCGACATATCCAAGTGCTGCGCTTGCAGGCGGGTGCGCCACTGGTGTTGTTTGACGGGCAGGGGCAGTCGGTGGCGGCGGAATTGCTGGAAATCGGGCGCAAACAGGCGTTGGCGCGTGTGGATCGATTGCTCACGGAAACGCGCGAATCGCCGTTGGCGGTTACGCTGATTCAGGCAGTATCGGCTTCGGAAAAGATGGATTTTGCGGTGCAAAAGGGCACGGAATTGGGGGTAAAACGTATCGTACCGGCGGTTTCCACGCGCTCGAATGTGCGGCTCTCGGGCGAGCGGTCGGAGAAAAAGGTGCGGCGCTGGCAGGAAATTGCTATCTCGGCTTGTGAGCAATGCGGGCGCAACGAAGTGCCGCCTGTGGCACCGATTGCCGATTTGGCGCAGGTGCTGGCTGCACTGCCGGCCGACTCAGGGGCGCGGCTGCTGCTAAGCCCGCACGGCGGTGTGCCGCTGCGCAGCCTGCCACCGACGCAAAGCGCGGTGTTGCTGATTGGGCCGGAAGGCGGATTGACGGCAGAAGAAGAGGATTTGGCACGCTCGCACGGGTTTCAGGCGGTGCAGCTCGGCGCACGGGTGTTGCGCACGGAAACGGCGGCGCTGGCGACATTGGCGGCGATGCAGGCCTTGTGGGGCGATTTTTAGCGGCATGGGCGCTGTGTTAGAATACGCGCGATTTTGAATTGGGATTTTCAGGTAGCCTTCTTCCTTACCTTAGAGGCTACCTGAAAAAATAAATAGATTAGGAAACAGATAAATGGCAAAACCGAAAAGCGGCCTCGGCGGCCGGGGCTTGGATTCTTTGTTGGCCGGCGCGGTGGGCGACAGCAGCGGCGACAGGCTGACCAGCGTGCCGGTGCGCGACATCAAGCCGGGGCGCTACCAGCCGCGTTCGCAAATGGACGACGAAGGCCTGCAGGAACTGGCTGATTCAATTAAGGCGCAGGGCGTAATCCAGCCGGTTATCGTGCGCGAGCACGGCCTGTCGCAATACGAGCTGATTGCCGGCGAGCGCCGTTGGCGCGCCAGCCAGCTGGCGGGTTTGGCCGAAATTCCGGTGGTGATTAAGAGCATTGGCGACGAAGCGGCGCTGGCGATAGGCTTGATTGAAAATATCCAGCGCGAAAACCTCAACCCGATTGAAGAGGCGCAGGGTTTGAAGCGTTTGGTGGACGAATTCGGCCTCACGCACGAAACTGTGGCCAAGGCAGTAGGGCGCAGCCGAAGCGCGGTGTCAAACAGCCTGCGCCTGTTGGCTTTGCCCGAGCCGGTGCAGGAAATGCTGTTTTTACGCCAGCTGGAAATGGGGCACGCACGGGCCTTGTTGCCGCTGCCGGTGATGGAGCAGCTTTCATTGGCGCAGAAGGCGGTAAAAAACGGCTGGTCGGTGCGCGAGGTGGAACGGCGCAGCCAGCTGGCGCAACAGGTGCCCCAGGAGAAGAAATCAAAAACCGTCAGCCCCGATATACGCTACCTGAACGAGGCGCTTACGGAAAAGCTGGGGGTGCGCGCAGAAGTGCAAACGGCCAACCACAAGCGCGGCAAGGTGGTGTTGCATTTCGACAGCCCGGAAACTTTTGCGCGGCTGATGCAGCAGTTGGATGTGAAGTTGCCTGATTGAGCAAAGGCTTGCTTGAGATTTTAGGTGCTTGGAAATTATGCCTGCATGGTTTTCAGGTAGCCTTTAATGCTTTAAATATTGATATTGTTTGACAAGAATTAACACTTTTCTTGACTTTGTTGTCGTTTTTGCTTATATTTAAAGAGCTAACATTTAGTGTGTGAAGATGGCTGTATGACAGCAACAATTTATCTCCAATTGGCAATCACGGCGATACTTATTGCTGTTTTTTGGGTGTTTTCCGGCGCAGTCGCAGCCAAGTCGGCAGCGTTGGGCTGTTTATGTTACGCTGTACCCACCATCTTGGCGGTACTGGTTTTAAGGTTTTTTCTAAAGTTCCCGAAATGGCGCGGCAGCGCATTTTGGCTGGGAGAAAGTTTAAAAATAGTACTGGCGCTCGTGTTAATGACGCTGGTGTTCGTTTTTTACCGCCGACACATCGTATTCGTTCCGTTTATCGTCGGGCTGGGTGCGGTGAGTCATGCGGTGTTATTGATATTTTGGAAAGTTAAAAAGTATGGCCGGTGAAAGCATGAGCGCAGCCGACTACATCAAGCACCATTTGCAAAGCTTGACCAGTTTGTCGGATGTGAGCAAAGGACAGGATCTGCAAAATATTGCCGATTTCTCGTTTGTAAACATAGATTCCCTTTTTATTGCGTCTTTTTTGGCTGTTCTCGGTTCGCTGGTGCTGTGGTACGCCGCCCGCAAGGCTACGCCGGGCGTACCGGGGCGCTTTCAGGCCGCCGTGGAGATTTTGTTTGAGTTCATCGACAATTTGTGCAAGGGCATCGTTCACAACGAGCAATCGCGTAAAATAGTGGCGCCATTGGGTTTGGCACTGTTTGTTTGGATTGTCCTGATGAACACTATGGACTTGTTGCCTGTGGATTTATTGCCGTGGATTTGGCAGCATGCAACCGGCAATCATCATGCCTTGCTTCGCGTGGTGCCTACTGCGGATTTGAACATCACTTTGGGTATGTCGATCGGGGTATTGCTTACCTGTTTTATGTTTAATATCAAGCTTAAGGGATTGGGCGGCTGGATTCACGAATTGTTTACGGCTCCGTTCGGTATTTGGCTGGCTCCGTTCAATTTTATTCTGAATCTGGTAGAGTTTTCTTCCAAAACCATTTCGCACGGTATGCGGTTGTTCGGCAATATGTATGCCGGCGAATTGGTGTTCCTGCTGATTGCTATGTTAGGCGGTGCTTGGGCGATGCCAGGTGGGGCAGTTACTTGGATAGACCCCGTATTGGCATTTTTCCATATTTTGGCCGGGTTTATCTGGGCGGTGTTCCATATTTTGGTTATTGTGTTGCAAGCATTTATTTTCGTTGCCTTGGCTTTCGTGTATATCGGCCAGGCGCATAGTTCCCATTAGTAGTTTGTTGTTTTTTCGTAGTAGTTTAACTTTCACTTTTAGATAAGGAGTTTCAAATGGATTTGAATAGTGCATTGGCCATCACTTGCGGCCTGATCGTTGCGTTCGGTGCGGTGGCTGCTGCGGTCAGTATCGCTCTCGTAGGTTCGAAATATCTGGAGGCCTCTGCCCGCCAGCCCGAGTTGATTGAGCCGCTGCAAACCAAATTGTTCCTGATTGCCGGTTTGATCGATGCGGCATTCCTGATCGGCGTGGCCGTTGCTTTGCTGTTTGCCTTCGTGAATCCGTTTGCCGGAGGTTAGAAAGATACAAACGTCCGAAGTTTGTTTAACCCTAACTGTGAAGGTTGAGTAAAGTGAATATTAATTCAGCTTTAATCATACAAATAATCGTCTTCTGCCTGTTGGTGTGGTTTACCGTGAAATTCGTGTGGCCGCCCATCGCCAAGGCTTTGGATGAGCGTGCCAGCAAGATTGCCGAGGGTTTGGCTGCTGCCGAGCGTGGGAAAAGTGATTTTGAACAAGCTGAAAGGCGTGTTGCCGAACTCATGGCTGAGGGTCGCAACCAAGTTGCCGAAATCATTACTAACGCAGAGAAACGGGCTTCCCAAATCGTTGAAGATGCCAAAAAGCAAGCCTCAGATGAAGCTGCCCGCGTTACGGCACAGGCCAAGGCCGATGTGGAACAGGAAGTGAATCGGGCGCGCGAAGCCTTGCGCGAGCAGGTGGCTGTGCTGGCGGTTAAAGGTGCTGAACAGATTTTGTGCAGCGAGATTAATGCCGACAAACATGCCCAGATGCTGGGTATGTTGAAGCAGGAGCTGTAAAACTATGGCTGAACTTGCCACCATTGCCAGGCCATATGCCAAAGCATTATTCGAATTGGCTTCTGAAAAAGGCCAAATCGAATTTTGGCTGGAAAAGCTGAAAGATTTGGCGTGGGCTGTCGGCCAACCTAAGCTTGCTACATTGCTAGACGATGCCGGTATTGTCCCTCATCAGAAGGCGGATATCTTAATTGGATTATTAGATGGTATCCACACGCCACAATATACGGATTTTAAAAACTTCCTGTATGTGTTGGCTGAAGGCGGTAGGTTGGTAGTTTTACCGGAAGTATATAACCAATACCAAGCACTGGTGTTGGCGAAGGATCATATACAAAAAGCCATAATCTACAGTGCTTTCCCGATGAGTGAAGGACAGTTCGCCAAGGTGGTAAGCGATTGCCAACAGAAATTTGGCCATAAGCTGGAGGCTACCTTAAAAGTGATGCCCGAGCTGATTGGCGGTATCAAAATTGAAGTTGGAGATAAAGTTTTGGACTTGTCCGTGCGGGGGAAGCTGAAAAACCTGTATACGGCCATGATAAATTAGGAGAGTTTCATGCAGCTTAATCCTGCTGAAATCAGTGAGTTGTTAAAATCTAAAATTGAAAACCTGAATGTAAAACAGGAAGCCAGTACCTATGGGGGCGTGATTTCTGTTACCGACGGCATTGTGCGTGTGCACGGATTGTCGGATGTCATGCAGGGTGAGATGCTGGAGTTCCCCGGCAACACGTTCGGCTTGGCCATGAACTTGGAACGTGACTCGGTTGGTGCGATTGTATTGGGTGAATACGAACACATTAAAGAAGGCGATCAAGTTAAATGTACCGGCCGTATTTTGGAAGTGCCGGTTGGTCGAGAGCTAGTTGGCCGTGTCGTGAATGCCCTGGGTCAACCAATTGATGGCAAAGGCCCTATTAACGCTAAAAAAACTGCGCCGATTGAAAAAATCGCTCCGGGTGTAATTGCACGCCAATCCGTAGATCAGCCCATGCAAACTGGCTTGAAATCAGTGGATTCTATGGTACCGATTGGTCGTGGTCAGCGTGAATTGATTATTGGCGACCGTCAAACTGGTAAGACAGCCGTTGCATTGGATGCGATTGTCAATCAAAAAGGTACTGGTGTTATCTGTATTTATGTGGCAATTGGCCAAAAAGCCTCTTCTATTGCCAACGTGGTACGCAAACTGGAAGAGCATGGCGCGATGGAGCATACCATTGTGGTGGCGGCAACTGCTTCTGAAGCAGCGGCTCTGCAATTCATTGCTCCGTATTCTGGTTGCACGATGGGCGAGTATTTCCGCGATCGTGGTGAAGATGCATTGATTGTATATGATGACTTGTCCAAACAAGCCGTTGCCTATCGTCAGATTTCTCTGCTATTGCGCCGCCCGCCCGGCCGCGAAGCATATCCAGGGGATGTATTCTACCTGCACAGCCGTCTGCTGGAGCGTGCCGCTCGCATCAATGCCGATGAAGTGGAAAAACGTACAAACGGCGAGGTAAAAGGCAAAACGGGGTCATTGACCGCATTGCCGATTATCGAAACTCAAGCCGGTGACGTTTCTGCTTTCGTGCCGACTAACGTAATTTCTATTACTGACGGTCAGATTTTCTTGGAAACTGATTTGTTCAACTCAGGTATCCGTCCAGCCATTAACGCAGGTATTTCCGTATCTCGCGTAGGTGGTTCCGCCCAAACCAAAGTTATTAAAAAACTGGGTGGCGGTATCCGTTTGGCTTTGGCTCAATATCGCGAATTGGCAGCATTCTCTCAGTTTGCTTCTGATTTGGACGAGGCTACCCGCAAGCAGTTGCAACATGGCGAAGTGGTTACTGAATTGATGAAGCAAAAACAATTCAGCACCATGAGTATTGCTGAAATGGCTTTGACCTTGTGGGCGATTAACAAAGGCTCTTACGAAGATGTGCCGGTATCTAAGGCATTAGCGTTTGAGGCGGATTTCTTAGGCTATGTGCGCACGCAGCATGCCGATATTCTGGATCAAATCAATCAGCAGGGCGTGATGAGTGATGAGAATGAGCAAGTTTTGACCGAAGCTATCAGCACATTTAAAGCCTCCCGCAACTACTCGGCTTAAACCGCAGAAAAGGAAAAGTCTGAAATGGCAGTAGGGAAAGAAATCCTCACGAAAATCCGCAGTGTACAGAATACACAGAAGATTACCAAAGCCATGCAGATGGTATCAACTTCCAAAATGCGGAAAACGCAGGACAGAATGCGTTTGGCACGGCCTTATGCTGAGAAGGTTCGCATAGTGATGAGCCACTTGGCACAGGTAGAAACTGAACATAAGCGGTTGCCAATCTTGGAAAGCCGAGAAAACATTCGGCGTGCCGGTTTCATCTTGATCACTACCGACAAGGGCTTGTGTGGCGGGTTGAATGCCAATTTGCTGAAGAGGTTTTTAGGGCAGGTGCAAGAATACCGGCAGCAGGGTGTGGAAGTGGAGGTTGTCTGCTTCGGCAGTAAAGGCTTGGCTGCCTGTAACCGTGCCGGTCTCAATGTGGTGGCCAGTGCGGTGAATCTGGGTGACACTCCGAAGATGGAAGTGCTGCTTGGTTCGCTGACTGAAGTTTTCCAGCGTTATGCAGACGGCAGCCTGGATATTGTACACTTGGTGTATTCTAGATTTATCAATACCATGCGCCAAGAGCCGAATCTGGAAACTTTGCTGCCCATCGGCCACAATGTGCTGAACGAAATATCAGAAGCAGAAGAATACGGTCGGGAGTATGTGTATGAACCCTCGCCTATCTTGGTGCTGGAATATTTGGTGCGCCGCTATTTGGAATCGGTAGTGTATCAGGCTTTATGTGAAAACATGGCTTCCGAGCAGTCTGCCCGCATGGTGGCAATGAAAGCCGCTACGGACAACGCAAGCAACGCAATTAAGGAATTACGCCTGATTTACAACAAATCCCGTCAGGCAGCGATTACCACCGAGTTGTCGGAAATTGTAGCCGGTGCCGCTGCAGTATAGGTGGGCAGAGCAGGCAGATTTGAATATTTAGGATAGATAAATGAACCAAGGCAAAATCGTACAAATTATTGGTGCGGTAGTCGACGTGGAGTTTCCGCGTACCGCCATTCCGCGTGTTTACGATGCACTCAAACTGGTTGATACTGATTTGACGCTGGAAGTACAACAGCAGCTTGGTGACGGCGTTGTCCGTACCATTGCGATGGGTAGTACAGACGGTTTGAAACGTGGCCTGTCCGTGCAAAATACTGGTGCACCGATTACTGTGCCGGTGGGGAAAGCCACCCTGGGCCGCATCATGGACGTTCTGGGCAACCCCGTGGACGAACAAGGCTCGATCGGTTCGGATCAAACCCGTGCCATCCATCAATTCGCACCTAAGTTCGACGAACTCTCCAGCACTACCGAATTATTGGAAACCGGCATTAAAGTGATTGATTTGCTTTGCCCGTTTGCCAAAGGCGGTAAGGTTGGCCTGTTTGGCGGTGCCGGTGTGGGCAAAACCGTGAACATGATGGAGCTGATTAACAACATTGCCAAAGCGCACAGCGGTCTTTCCGTATTCGCCGGCGTGGGTGAGCGTACTCGTGAGGGTAACGACTTCTACCACGAAATGAAAGACTCCAACGTGTTGGATAAAGTGGCAATGGTGTACGGCCAGATGAACGAGCCGCCTGGTAACCGCCTGCGTGTTGCCCTAACCGGTTTGTCGATGGCTGAATACTTCCGTGACGAAAAAGACGAAAACGGCAAAGGCCGTGACGTATTGTTCTTTGTGGATAATATCTACCGCTATACCCTAGCCGGTACCGAAGTATCCGCCCTGCTTGGCCGCATGCCTTCTGCTGTGGGTTATCAGCCGACTTTGGCTGAAGAAATGGGTCGTTTGCAGGAACGTATTACCTCCACCCAAACTGGTTCCATTACCTCTATCCAAGCCGTATATGTACCGGCCGACGACTTGACCGACCCGTCTCCCGCCACCACGTTTGCCCACTTGGATGCGACTGTAGTATTGAGTCGTGATATTGCTTCCTTGGGTATTTACCCTGCGGTAGACCCGCTGGACTCCACTTCCCGCCAGCTCGATCCAATGGTGCTCGGCCAAGAGCACTACGATGTAGCCCGCGGTGTGCAATCTACCTTGCAGAAATACAAAGAGTTGCGCGACATCATCGCCATTTTGGGTATGGACGAGCTGTCTGACGAAGACAAGCTCACCGTAATGCGTGCCCGCAAAATCCAGCGTTTCCTGTCGCAGCCCTTCCATGTGGCCGAAGTGTTTACCGGATCGCCCGGCAAATACGTTCCGCTGCGCGATACCGTGGCCGGCTTCAAAGCCATTCTGAGCGGCGAGTACGACCACCTGCCGGAGCAGGCCTTCTATATGGTGGGCGGCATCGAAGAGGCCGTGGAAAAAGCTAAAACCCTGAACTGAGGAATGCAGCATGAATATCATGCAGGTTGATGTGGTCAGCAACGAGGAGAGCATCTACTCCGGCGAAGCCAGCTTCGTCGTGGTGCCGACCCTAAACGGCGAGCTCGGTATCTACCCGCGCCACGAGCCGATTATGAGCCTGGTGCGCCCCGGGGTGTTGCGCTTGCAGGTGCCGGAGCAGGAGCAGGAGGAAGAGATTTTGGTAGCCGTTTCCGGCGGTATTCTGGAAGTGCAGCCGCACAAAATCATGATTTTGGCCGACGTGGCCGTGCGCAGTGCCGAGCTGGATCAGGCACGGGCGGAGGAAGCGAGAAAAGCTGCCGAAGCCGGTGTGAAACAAGCCAAAGATGATGAATCGATGGCTAAAGCCCAGGCGGCATTGGCGATTGCGCTGGCCGAGCTGAAAGCCCTTAATTACCTGCGTATTAAACAAAAACGCTAAAGCAATCCGGTTTGCCGGATGGAAATAAAGCACGATCACATCGTGCTTTATTTTTCTTATTGGTGATGGCAAGCCAAATTGATTCTCGATATAGTGGATTAACAAAAATCAGGACAAGGCGGCGAGCCGCAGACAGTACACACGTTACGGCAAGGCGAGACAACACCGTACTGGTTTTTGTTAATTCACTATACAAGGTGGTAGGAGCACAGCCAGGTGAACCAACGCTGTAGCGAATGTTAAGCTGGTTTGCTATAAGGCTACCTGAAAAAGCTGAAGCCAAGGGGAGATGCCCGTTCTATAGGCATACCGTTTTCAGGTAGCCTGCTTTGAAAAGCAGATGGCGGACAATCAGTCCTCAGTCGAACAGCCGTGGTCGGCCAGTATTTTGCGGTATACGGCATCGGGGACGTAGCGGCGGATGGTTTTCTGCCAGTTTTGCGGGCCGACCATGCCTTTAACCATGGTGGACGACACTTCGGCAAATTCGCGCGGCGGCATCAGGATAACGGTGGTGATGGCCGGTTGCAGATCGGCGTTGATGTAGCGCATGGCACGTTCGTATTCGTAGTCGGCGCCGCTGCGGATGCCGCGCACCACGAAATCGGCTTGGATGCTGTCGGCAAAATCCACCAGAAAGCGGTTGTGGAAATGGGTAACGCGCACATTGGGAAATTCGGCAGTGATGTCCTCCAGCATGGCAGTGCGCTCTTCCAGTGTGTAGGTGGCCTGCTTGTCGGGATTGGTGCCGATGGCCACCACCAGCTCGTCAAACATGGCCTGTGCGTGGCGGATCATCCATAAGTGGCCGTTGGTGGGCGGGTCGAAACTGCCGGCGTAAACGGCGCGGCGGTGGTGTGGTTTCATGAGTGATTTTGCATACGACAAATTAAAAACGGGCGAAGCCTACCCCGCTTGCGGCGGCGGCGCAAGTTTATTTTGGGCGGCTTCCAGGCCGTTCCCTTACGTATCCGGCCATGGCGTTTTCAGGTAGCCCCAACTGAAAAGGCTACCTGAAAGCACCATGCGGCAATGATTTGGCTATATAATGCCGCTTCTTTATCAAGGCTGCCTGAAAACATGAATTGGGTTGCAAAATTTGAGGATTGGTGTAGTCGGCGCTATGTGTATTGGCCGCTGGTGATGCTGCTGGCAGCCGCCACGCCGCTGGCGTTTGCGCCGTATTGCCATTTTTGGCTGATGCCGCTGCTGTTCGGCGCCCTAATCCGGCTCACCGAGCTGAGGCCGCAAAACAGCGTCTCCGGCGCGTATTGCTTCGGCCTGGTGGGCTACGCCGCACAGTTTTATTGGATACACACCGCGCTGCACGACATATCCGGCCTGCCCAATCTGTATGCCCTGCCGCTCACCATCCTGTTGCCCGCCTATCTCGCGCTTTATCCCGCCGCCTGCTTCTGGTTACTGGAAAAAGCCCGTTTGCCGCGCGGCTGGCGCATCGGCCTCTTATTACCCGTGTTGTGGACGCTGGCCGAATTTGCCCGCGAGCGGGCGATTACCGGCTTCGGCTGGGGTGCGCTGGGCTACAGCCAAGTGGCCGACCTTTCCCCGCTGGCCGGTTATGCCCCCGTGGGCGGGGTGCACTTGCTTACCCTGCTGTGCGCCTTTTGCGGCGCGTGGCTGGTGCTGGTGCTGCACAACCAAGGCTGGAAACGGCGGGTATTGCCGCTTGTGCTGTTGATTGGCGTTATCGTCGGCGGTTGGCAGCTGCACCAAGTGCGTTTCACCGAACCCGACGGCAGCAGCGCAACCGTGGCGCTGGCGCAAGGCAATGTGGCGCAAACTTTGAAATGGGACGCCGAATATCTGAGTGAAACCATGCAAAGCTACTATGAGCAAGTAGCCAACAGCCATGCCGACATCACCATCCTACCCGAAACCGCCATCCCCGTGATGCGGCAGGATTTGCAGGAATACAACCCCGGCATCCTCGACCAATTTGCCTACGAAGCCCAGCGCAACGGCAGCGCGCTCGCCATGGGCATCGCCCAATACAACCAGCAGCGCACAGGCTACCTGAACGCCGTTATCAACTTAAGCAATTACCACCCCGACCGCCCCGACGACATCCCGTTCTACGCCAAAGACCACCTCGTTCCCTTTGGCGAATACAAACCCCTGCCCGCCATCACCGAGCCGCTGTACCGCATGATGAACATGCCCCTGGCCGGTTTCGAGCGCGGCGGCCGTGCCCAAGCCCCGCTGATTTTGGCCAACCAGCGCGTGGCGTTCAACGTATGCTATGAAGACGGCTTCGGCGACGAACTGATTGCCTCTGCTAAACAAGCCAGCCTCCTGGCCAACGTCAGCAATTTGGGCTGGTTTATCCGTTCCAACGCCGTCCACCAGCATTTGCAAATATCGCAAACCCGCGCCCTCGAGCTCGGCCGCTACATGGTGCGCGCCACCAACACCGGCGCCACCGCCATCATCAATCCGCAAGGCCGCGTGGTGAAACTCGCCCCGCCCGACACCCGCACCGTGCTCGAAGGCACTATTGAAGGCTATCGCGGCGAAACCCCGTATATGAAAATGGGCGGCTCGCTGCCATTGGTGTGCGGTTTGTTGTGTTTGGCCGTATTGCTGATGCTGGCCGGCTATCTGCCTCGGCGCAAACCTGCTCCCGATACTGCGGGGGAGAGGCTACCTGAAAACGCCAGTGAGCCAAGTGCCGAACCGAAAGATGAGGGCAAATAAATACGTTTGCCCGGAGTTGGTGCCATTTAATGCAATATAGAAAATAAATTAAAATTTTAAAAATACAAAATTTAACCTATCGTAAACCAAAATCACACAATATAGGTGTTTAATCACGCCTGTAATTAAAGAGATAGAAAAAGACGAATACCGCCGAAGGCGGAAAATATTAAAAGGAATCAATAAACAATGAATAACACATTTGCATTGCCCATCCCCAGCGGCCACGGCAGCCTGGAGCAATACATTCACACGGTAAACAGCATTCCACTGCTCACCGCAGAGGAAGAACACAGCCTGGCCGTTCGCCAGCTGCAAGGCGACCTGGAAGCCGCCAAGAAACTGATTTTGTCGCATCTGCGCGTGGTGGTATCCATCGCGCGCGGCTACGATGGCTACGGCCTCAACCAAGCCGATCTGATTCAAGAAGGCAATATCGGCCTGATGAAGGCAGTAAAACGCTACGAGCCCAATCGCGGCGCCCGCCTGTTTTCCTTTGCCGTACATTGGATTAAGGCTGAAATCCACGAATTCATCCTGCGCAACTGGCGCATGGTGCGCGTGGCCACCACCAAGCCGCAGCGCAAACTCTTCTTCAACCTGCGCAGCATGCGTAAAAGCATGAACGCCCTCTCGCCCGAAGAAGCGCAAACCATTGCCGACGACTTGGGCGTGAAAATGGACGAAGTGCTGGAAATGGAACAGCGCATGACCGGCAAAGACGTTGCCCTGCTGCCGGACAACAGCGATGGCGACGAAGACAGCTACGCCCCCATCGACTGGCTGGCCGACACCAGTAGCGAGCCCACCCAGCAGATCGCCCAAAAAGCCCGCTACGCCATGCAAACCGAAGGCCTGCAAAACGCACTTACCCAGCTGGACGAGCGCAGCCGCCGCATCGTGGAAAGCCGCTGGCTGCAAGACGACGGCGGCCTCACCCTGCACGAACTGGCCGCCGAATACGGCGTATCCGCCGAGCGCATCCGCCAAATTGAAGCCAAAGCCATCCAGAAGATGCGCGGCTTTATGAGCGAAGAGTAAGCGGACAAAAACCAAAAGCTGCCTGATATAGGCAGCTTTTTTATCGGGTTGATGCAATGGCTTAAGTTTTCAGGTAGCCTTTTGCTTTTCCCGTGAACAGAAACAGCTGTCAAACAGCCATCATTTCCACCCTGCGGCCTATTCACGGTGGGCTAAAATATAGTGGATTAACAAAAATCAGGAAAAGGCGGCGAACTGCAAGGCATACAGAAAGTACGCCAAGACAAGCCGATGCCGTCGCAGGGCGATTTTCATCCGCCCTATTCCGTTTTCAGGCAGCCTCCCCTCTTACCCATCGCCACAAGGAAACCGTCACATGCAAGCCTTTCTCGACCAACTCGAAGCCCTTATCCGCGCCGAATACGCCGAACAAGACGGCCTGGCGGAAGAATTCCTCTCAGGCGAGCCTGTATCCGAAGCCGAAATTGCCGCCGCCGAACAAGAGCTCGGCACACCCTTCCCCGCCCCGTATCGCGCCCTGCTGTTGCGTTTCGGCGCAAACTGCTATCTGGGCGTAGAAATCGACGATTTGGCGCAGGTGGTCGAGAACACAAAATGGGTACGCCGCCATTTTACCCGGCACGAAACCCTGCCCGCCGAACTGCTGCAACACGGCATCGCCTTCGCGGGCGACGGCAGCGGCAACTACTTTATGCTGCACGACGGCGCGGTATGGCTGCCCGACCACGACAGCGGCGAATGTATTCGGGAAGCCGAAAGCCTTGAAGCCTTCCTGCTGGCTGCCAACGGCGCGGATTAAGCAGCAAAAACAGGCTACCTGAAAGCCGCCATCCTCTTTTCAGATAGCCTGTTTTCCCTGCGGCAGGCTGCCTGAAACCCTTCTTATAGTGGATTAACAAAAATCAGGACAAGGCGGCGAGCAGCAGACAGTACAATAGTACGGCAAGGCGAGCCAACGCTGTACTGGTTTTTGTTAATTCACTATAGAAAGGCACGACATGAGCAAAAACAGAGGCAAGCATCAAAGCAACCTCGACACCCTCTGCCAACTCCCGCCCGACATCCCCGCCATTAAAGCCTACCTCAAAGAGCTCAACATCCAAGCCCGGCACATCGCCGACAACAGCAACGACTACCCCAAGCAAACCATCAGCGCCGACGTGTGGAGGGATGGCTACCAAATCGTGAACACCGCCCGCGCCCTCGCCGAATGGCTCGAGCAGCAAAGGCTCTACGAGCTTTTGCCGCCAGCCGTTGAATGCTGGGGTACCGCCGCCTTCGCCGTGGTTTCCCACTATCGTGCCGAAATCGGCCCCTTCATGCACGCCGCGATGCGCTTGCAAAAACGGCGCGGCAACAGCCAAGCCGTACAGGAAATGTGCCGCGCCATACTGGGCGACTTCACCCTCCTGCTGGAAGATGCCGAAGACCTGCTCGCCGACGGCTGCACCGACCCGGCCGATTATCAGGAATACAGCGAACTGGCCGCCATCTCCTACCTCGACCTCGCCGCCCGCCACCTCGCCGAACACGGCGACAGCGAAGCCCAAGCCATCCGCCAACGCCTCAAACGCCTGCCGCAATATTGGGCAACCCTGAAACTGTAGTTTCACGTTTAAAGGCTACCTGAAAATGTAGGGCGGCATTGCAGGGCAGCATTGCCGGCTTTTTCAGGTAGCCTTATTCCTTTGGCATTGCCCATAAGGAAACCGTCATCCCCAAGCCGGTATACGTTAACGGCACGGATTGGGCATCAAAACAGGCTACCTGAAACCATTTGGCGTTTTCAGGTAGCCTTTGCTTTGGTCGGCTATTCTATAGTGAATTAACAAAAACCAGTACAGCGTTGGCTCGCCTTGCCGTAACGTGTGTACTGTCTGCGGCTCGCCGCCTTGTCCTGATTTTTGTTAATCCACTATCCCCAAGCCGGTATACGTTAACGGCGCGGATTGGGCAGCAAAAAAGGCTACCTGAAATTTCAGGTAGCCTTTGCTCATGCCCATTAGCGGCACACAAAGCTTTCCGCTTTGCCTTCATCGCCGCCGATATAGGTGGCGACTTTCGGATAGGCGCAAATCGGCATTTGTTTATTCGGGAAGGATTTCCCTTGTGCAATCATGCGCTCGGGCGCTTGGTTTTTGCCGTGCCAGTTTTCCAAAAGCGTGAGCGGGTCGAAGTCGTCGAAGGCTTGGCCGCCGCCGCAGTGGTTCATGCTGGGCACCATAAACAGGCGGCTGAAGCTTTGGGCGTTTAGCGTGTCGGCATTCATTTGGCGGAACCATGCCACCTGGTCTTTGGCGGAGAACACGGGGTCGGACACGCCGGTGAGCACAATCAGTTTGCCGCCGCGTGCGCGGAAGCTGCTCAAATCGGTGGACACCGCATCGTTAATCGCGCCGGTTTGGTAGGTTTTGGGCGTGTCGCGGTCGAAATCAAATTTGTTCAAATCAAAGTTCGGCACGGCGGGGGTCATGAAATACCAAGTGAGCGAGCCTGCGCCAAGCGTTACGCCGCGCGAATCGGGCTTAGCCGTTTGCGAACTGCCAAGCTTCCATGCGCGCCAGTCGGGCTGGTTCAGGCCGGTGTCGTAATACCAGCCGCTGTAAATCGGGTTGCCGCGTGAGTCGCGCGCGCCGTCCATCACGGCTTTGAGGGCGGCGGTTTTGGCGGGGGACAGGCCGGCGTGTTCGGCTTTGAAATCGCAGCTTTCCCAAGCGTTAATCACGCCGTCTTTCAGGCCGTCGCGCGCGTCGCAACGGTTTTTCACCGCTTCGCTCACTTTGTCCAAATCGGCTTGGGTCAGGGCGTTGGCCAGGATTTTGTTGCCTTGTGCGTCTTTGGGGGCGATTTTCATGAACTGCTGGTAATCCCACTGTTGGGCAACGGCGGCACGGGAGAGGCGGAAGCCGGGGTTGGCGGCAATCACGCCGTCAAATTCCAGCGGATAACGCTGGGCGGCCATCATTGCTTCGCGTCCGCCGTTGGAGCAGCCCATGAAATAGCTGTGCTGCGGTACGGCGGCATACATTTTCTGAATCAACTGCTTGGCAACTGTCGTAACTTTGCCGGTGGACTGGTAGGCAAAATCCAACCGCGCCTGCTGGTCTGCACCGAAGTCAGGTGTAGGCGTGGGGTGGCCGCCGTCCATAGAAACTACGGCATAACCGCGCATCAGCGCAGGCGTCGCGGTGGAGGTGCGCACGGGAATGCTGCCGACGGCAGGGGCGACAAAACCGTCCACCCCGCCACCGCCTTGGAACAGGAAGCTGCCGTTCCAGTTTTCAGGCAGCCTGAGTTGGAATTTCGTGCCGTAGTATTTACCATCCGCACCTGTGCGCGCACCGATTTCGCCTTCAATCACGCAATGAGGTTTCGCCTGCAAGATATTGGTTGAACCGCCGGTGAAGGATGCCATTCTGTCGGCACTGATTTCGCCGTTCGACCATTCGGCTTTGGTGATGGAGGTGTCGGCAATTTGACTGTTTTTCAGCGCGAGGCACTGCTGCTGCACATTGGGCACAGGTGCGGCGTGAACGGTGGAAATACCGGCCAACAGCAACAGCGCGGCGATGGGAGAGAGTTTGTTCATAGTGAAGCTCCGTTTGGCGGGTTGGAGGAATGGGATTATAGGCTTGCTTTTAATATAGATGGCAGAGCTGGGGGCTACCTGAAAGCAGCCCGTTCTTCAATTTTCAGGTAGCCTGTTCGCTCGCGGCCTTCTCCACCATAAAGTCGATAAAACTGTGCACCTTCGCACTTAAGAGTTTGCGCTGGGTGTAAACGGCGTAGAAGGGCACGGGCGCGGTGCGGTAGTCGGGCAGCAGGCGGCGCAGGCGGCCGGTTTGCAGGTCGGCGCGCAGCAGCCATTCGGGCAGGTAGCCGATACCGGCACCGGCGCACACCAGCTGGTAGAGCATTTGGGTGTTGTTGCTGTGTATGGCGGCTTGCAGGTGAACGGCGTGGCTTTCCCCACGGCCTTGCAGGGTGAGGCCGGATACGTCGGTGTAGCTGGGCAGGATGGCTTGGTGCTGCGCCAAATCCTGCGGGGCGGCGGACGTGCCGTGTTCGGCCAAATAGGCGGGTGCGGCCACCAAATGGAAGTCGATTTCGGCCAGGGCGCGGGCAATCAGGTTTTCGGCCGGCTGCTTGGAGAGGCGCAGCGCCACGTCTTCGCCGTCGCCGTCTAAATTCACGCTGTGGTTGGTGAGCGTGAGGTGCAGCGACACGTCGGGGTAGCGGCGGCGGTATTCGGTAATCCAAGCGGCAAATACGGGGTTGGCAAACCACACGGGGATGCTCACGCGCAACCGACCCTGCACCCGGGCGGTGCTGCCTGCGGCGCGGGCGGCAGCCTGCTCGAGGATGTCGAGCGCGGAGAGGCAGTCGCGGTAGTAGGCTTCGCCCTGCTCGGTGAGGCTGAGGCGGCGGTTGTTACGGTAGAGCAGGCGGGCATTCACGCTTTTTTCCAGATGCGCCACGTGTTTGCTGGCCATGGGCACGGAAATATCCAGCTGCTCTGCGGCGCGGGTAAAGCTGCCGCTATGCACCACTTGGCAGAACACTTTCATGCTTAATAAGGTATCCATGTTTTCTCTTGGGGAAAAACTGTGTTGTTGGATCGGCTATGTTTTCGCCACGGGGAAATGATTATACTGCACAGGTACTTCCAATTTACATTGTTTCACGTATCAAGAGGAAAAAATCATGAATACACATTGGGAAAACTGCCGCAGCATGGTGTTGTCTGTATTGCGTATCGCGGCGGGCTATATGTTTATGCTGCACGGCTCGGCCAAGCTGCTCGGCCTGCCGCACGTGGAAATGTTTGACGGCTTGCAGCTCTTCTCGCTCTACGGCGTGGCCGGTATGCTGGAGCTGGGCGGCGGTCTGTTGGTGTTGCTCGGATTGTTTACCCGCCCGGCAGCGTTTATCCTTTCCGGCCAGATGGCGGTGGCTTATTTCATCGGTCACGTTGCCGACGGCGGCCATGCGCTGATTCCGTTTATGAACGGCGGCGAGGCGGCTGCGCTGTTTAGCTTTGTGTTCCTGTATCTAGCGGCGGCCGGCGGCGGCAAATGGTCGTTGGATGTGCTGCTGTGCAAGAAGCGGCAGGGATGATTTTGAGCTTTGCAGAAACATGTTTCAGGTAGCCTTAACGCTCAGGCAGGCTACCTGAAAAAAGGAGCCTGGTTTGCCCTGGCTCCTTTTTGTTTGTCATATTTAAAGATGCGGCACTTTGCCGCTGAAGGTATCCCGCATCGTTAAGGCAACCCTATCCGCCTCCCGAAACGCAGTTTTCTGTTCAGCGCGGCATACCCTGCCTACGACTTAATCAGCCGCCGCAGCGAATCGTGGCTGTGCTTAATATCGGCAATCAGGCGGTCGTATTGGCGCATGCGCAGCATGGAGCGGGCGATCAGATACACGCCGAACACCGCCAGACCCAAATTGATGCCCACCACCAACATGAGCAACGGCCACACTTCCACCACGTTATACCACTTGGAAGTGGCAATCAGCGCACTGAAAATGGAAAGCGGCAGCGCCAGCACGGCAATGCCCGTGCGCATCACCGAAAGCGCGGTGCGCTTTTCCGAGAGCAGCAGCTGCACTTGGTTGATGCTGAGGATGTCGTTTTGTTGTTCGGAAGGCATATTGGCTCTCGGGTGTGGATTCGGGTAAAGGCTACCTGAAAATCATGCCTGAACACAATCAAAGTATGGTTTGGCAGCATTCGCCCCGCTTATTTTCAGGTAGCCTCTCGGCATCCGCATACAAACCTCCGGATTGCCGTCTGCCCTCGCACGGGAAAGAGGAACAGGCTTCGGCTTCTCCGTTTTTTATAGTGAATTAACAAAAATCAGGACAAGGCAGCGAGCCGCAGACAGTACAGATAGTACGGCAAGGCGAGTCAACGCTGTACTGGTTTTTGTTAATTCACTATACAACGCCCGTGCCGCTATTCCAGCACACTCAGCCCAGGCAGGTCGGCAAAGCCGCGTTCGCGGATGATTTGGCAGAAGTTGTCGAGGTAGCGTTTATGCGCGTCGTCGCTGCGCATGCCGGCATAGAGTTCGCTGGTGAGCGGGGGGCTGCCGATGGTGCGGGCGACGATGTAGCCTTTTTCCAGATAGGGCATCACCGTCCAATACGGTAGGGCGGCGATGCCGCGCCGGCTGGCCACCAGTTGGATGATGGCGATGGTGAGCTCGCTGTGCCGGCGCGGCGGGTTGATGCCGGCGGGCAGCAGGATTTTGCGCAGCAAATCAAGCATATCGTCGGGCACGGGATAGGTAATCAGGGTTTCGGCGGCGAAATCCTGCGCCTGCCACACGGGTTTGGCCGCCAGAGGATGATCTTGGGCGCAGATGCCCACCATCTCGTAGGCAAACAGCGGCTGGTAGCGGATGCCCGCCTGCGGCACGGCTTCGGACACGATGGCCAAATCGGCGCGGTGTTGCAGCAATAACCCCACCGGATCGGCCTGGAAGCCGGACACGATATCGAGCTCCACCTTCGGCCACAGCGGGCGGAAGTCGCCCATGGCGGGCATGAGCCAGTCGAAACAGGTGTGGCACTCCACTGCCAGCCGCAATTCGCCCGCGCCGCCGCCGGCAATCTGCGCCAGGTCGCGCTCGGCGGCAGCCAGGTGCGGCATCACTTCGCGCGCCAGCTGCAACAGCCGCTCGCCGGCGGGCGTGAAACGCAGGGGGGTGGTTTTGCGCTCGAACAGCGGCGTGCCGAAGTGGTTTTCCAAGGCGCGGATTTGGTGCGACAGGGCGGATTGGGTGAGGAACACGCGCTTGGCGGCCAGGGACACGCTGCCGGTTTCGGCCAGGGCGAGCAGGGTTTTGAGGTGGCGCAGTTCGATGATGGATTCCATGTTTCAGGTAGCCTTTGGGATGGGTCGGCAGGGTGCCGACATTTTATTTTGTCTGCCTTATCGGCTTTCAGGTAGCCTCTGCCAAGGGTGAGGCTGCCTGAAAACTTCTTCTCAATCCGTTTCCGCCATTTCCAGCGCCTGTTTGATGTCCACCACCACGATGCGGGACACGCCTTTTTCCTGCATGGTAACGCCGATGAGCTGCTCGGCCATTTCCATGGTGAGGCGGTTGTGGGAAATATACAGGAACTGGGTTTGGACGCTCATTTCTTTCACCAGATTGCAGAAGCGGGCGGTGTTGGCGTCATCCAGCGGGGCATCCACTTCGTCGAGCAGGCAGAACGGGGCGGGATTGAGGCTGAACAGGGCAAACACGAGGCTCATGGCGGTGAGGGCTTTTTCGCCGCCGGAGAGCAGGTGGATGGTGCTGTTTTTCTTGCCGGGCGGGCGTGCCATGATGGATACGCCGGCGGTGAGCAAATCGTCGCCCACCATGTGCAGGCTGGCTTCGCCGCCGCCGAACAGGGTGGGGAAGAAGGTTTGCACTTTTTGGTTCACGGCATCGAAGGTGGCTTGGAAGCGCTGTTTGGTTTCGCCGTCGATTTGGGCAATGGCTTCTTCCAGAAGCGCGATGGCGGATTGCAGGTCGGCACGTTGGTTTTGGTAGTAGCCGTCGCGCTCGCGGGCTTCGGCCAATTCGTCGAGCGCGGCCAGGTTCACCGCGCCGAGGGCTTGGATGCGGCGGGAAATGCTGTCGATTTGCTGCGGCCAGTCGGTTTTCAGGTAGCCTGCCTGCTGTTCGGCTTCGATCGCAGCGATATCGGCTTGGCGCGCCAATAAGTTATCGTGGAAGCGTTTGGCGTTGAGCAGGGCTTCCTGCTGCTGCAACAGGGCAGTTTGGGCGGCCTGCTGCCATTGCGGCAACTCGGCGGCCAGCGCCTGCTGGCGGGCGTATTGCTGCCTGCCCTGCTCTTGGGTTTCGGCCAGCTCGGCGGCGGCGGCTTGGATTTGTTCTTCCAGCGTGAAGGCGGCTTCGGCCAGTTCTTCCAGCTGCAGGCGTTGCTCGTCTTCGCTGTCTTCGGCGTAAGTGAGGGCGAGCTCGCCCTGGCGTTGCTTCCAATCGGCTTTTTGCTGCACCAGCGTGGCCATGTGGGTGGCGAGGTTTTGCAGCTGCTGGGTTTGGCGGTGGGTTTCGATTTCGGCGGCGCTGCGGCGGCGGTCGGCTTCAAGCACGGCTTGGCGGGCTTGGCGCAGGGCTTGCTGCGCCTGCTGGCTGTGTTCGGCTTGAGCGCGGCTCTCGGCTTCCAGTTCGGGCAGGCGCTCTTCGAGGACGGCGGTTTCTTCGGCCAGAATTTCGGCGGCACACGCCAGCTCTTCCGCCTCCTGCGCCAGCTGGGCCTGCTCTTGGGCGATGTGTTCGCGCCGTTGCCCGGCTTGTGCGGCGCGGGCGGCAAGCGCACCGGCCTGCTGTTGGGCGGCGGCCAGCTCGGCGGCGAGGCGGCGTTGCTCGGTTTGGGCTTGGCGCAGCTCGGCTTCGGCTTGGGCTTGCTGCTGCGCCAGTTTCTCGGCTTCGGCTCGGGCTACCTGAAACTGCGGCTGCCATTCGGCCAAGGCGGCGGTGATTTCGTCGTGACGGGCGCGGTGGCGCATTTGCCGGTTGCCGCCGTCGGCATGATGCAGCAACACGCCCATGCGGTCGATACGGTGGCCTTGCGGGGTGAGCCATTCTTGGCCGGGCTCGAGGCGGCTGCGGTGCGCCAGCGCGTAATCCAAATTAGGGGCGCACAAGATGCCTTCGAGCCAGTGGGCTAAGGCTACCTGAAAAGGCGGCTCGGCCTGGATTTGGTGAATCAGCGCCTGAGCCGGGCTGGCGGCGCGGTGGGCATGGGCTTCGCGGTCGAACCAGGCGGCGGGAGATTCGGGCAACGGCGACGGCGGCTGGAAATCAGCGGGCAGCGCACGGGCGTTGAGCCGCTCGCCCAGCACGGCGGCCAGCGCGCCCTGCCATGCTTCAGGCACGCGGATGTGCTGCCACAGGGCGGGCGCATCGGCTTGTTTACTGCCCTGCCAGAAGTTGTGGCGGGCGGTGTCGGCCAGCAGGGCGGCGAGGGTTTTCTGCTCGGCTTCGGCGGCGAGGATGCGGCGTTCGTGTTCCTGTTCGCGTTCGCGGGCGGCGGCGAGGGCGGTTTTCAGGTAGCCTGTTTGCTCTTCGAGCCGTTGCAGTTGCTTCTCGCCCTGCCGGTATTGGGCGGCGAGGGTGTCGGCCCGGGCTTGGGCGGCGGTGTCCTGCCCGGCATCGCTTTGCAGGGCGGCGGCTTCCTGCTGCAAACGGGCTTGGCGCTCTTGCAGCCGGCTGATGCTTTGACGGCTGTGTTGCAGCTGCTGTTGCTTCAGGGCGAGCTCGCGGCGGAGGCGGGCGGCTTCGTCGTGCCGGCTTTGCTGCTGTTCGGCGGTCTGCTGTTGGGCGGCTTCGAGCTCGGGCAGTTGCTCTTCGAGGGCGGCGGCTTCGGCGGTCAGCAGTTCGAGCTGCATCTGCTGCTGTTCGGCGGACTGTTCGGCTGCGGCGTGCTGCTGTTGCAGCTCGGCGTGTTCGCTGTCGATTTTCTGGAGGGCGGCTTGGGCGGCAGCCTGTTCGCGTTCGAGCCGCTGGCGCTGGCTCTGCCGAGAGCGGATTTGCTCTTCAAGGCGGGCGGTTTGCTCGCGCAGCAGGGCGTGCTGCTGGTTGAGCCGATATTGCTCGGCCTGCTGGTGCTGCTCGGTTTGGCGCAACACTTGCACGGCATCGTTCATGGCCTGGTTTTGCCGGGCGAGTTCGTCTTGCCGCTCGCGGGCGCGTTCGTGTTCGGCGGCGGCGCGGTCGGCGGCGGCGAGGGTGTGCCGCCATTGGGCGAAGTCGTGGCAGTTTTGCGCCTGGTTGAGCTCGGCAGTGAGGCTGCGGTAGCGTTCGGCAGCAGCGGCCTGGCGCTGGAGTTTTTCCACTTGGCGGCCGAGTTCGGACTGCAAGTCGCCGAGGCGTTGGAGGTGTTCGCGGGTGTCGCGCAGGCGGTTTTCGGTTTCGCGGCGGCGTTCTTTATATTTGGATACGCCAGCGGCTTCTTCGATGTGGGCGCGCAATTCTTCGGGGCGGGCTTCGATGATGCGGGCAATCATGCCCTGTTCGATCACGGCGTAGCCGCGCACGCCGACGCCGGTACCGAGGAAAAGGTCGGTAATGTCGCGGCGGCGCACTTGCTGGCCGTTGATGTAGTAGCTGGATTCGCCTTGGCGGGTGAGCTGGCGGCGGATGCTGATTTCGCCGTATTGCCCCCATGTGCCCTGCAGGCTGCCGTCGGCATTGCTGAACACGAGCTCCACGGAGGCGCGGGGGGCGGGGCGGCGGGTGGCGGCGCCGTTGAAAATCACGTCTTGCATGCTCTCGCCGCGCAGCTGTTTGGCCGAGACTTCGCCCAGCACCCAGCGCACGGCGTCGATAACGTTGGATTTGCCGCAGCCGTTGGGCCCGATTACGGCCACCAGCTGGCCGGGTACGTGGATGGTGGTGGGGTCGGTGAAAGATTTGAAGCCGGCAAGTTTGATGTGGGTGAGGCGCATGAAAAACGATGAAAAAGCGGAATGCTGTATTTTAAAAGAAAGGCGGCGGGGCAGGCTACCTGAAAAAGGCTACCTGAAACAGGAATGAAGGTTTCAGGTAGCCTTTTGCCGTGCCTTTTTGCGCCGTCTGGCACGCCGATACCAAGCAATACTGAGCCCAAGCCAGCCTGCTCCGGCCACGGTGGCGGCGTGCGTCCACAAGCGGGCATACAGCCGCCAGTTTTCGGTTTCTTCCTGCGGGCTGAAGGCGGCGCGGTAAAGCCGTTCGCTGCCGTCTTTGGTGTAGGCGAGCTCGGTAATCACGTGGTAGTTCAGCCAATGGGCTTGGGTAATGCTTTGTACGGGCAACTTTTCTTCACCCTGCCAAATGTTCTCATCATATTGGCACAACGGGTCGGCTAGGTTGCGGCAATCCAAATTGAGCTGTTGGCCTTCGGCGGTGCGGATGCTGCCGGCCACGTGGAGGGCAGCATCATGGCCTTTCTCCCACTGCCGCCGCCTCAGCTCGGCGGCGGCATGATGCGTATAGGCCACGGGCACGCTCAAATGCTGCTGCCGCTTGTGCCACTCGGCCGAAGTGACCAATGCGCCCATACCCAGCCCGGCAGCCAGCAGCATACCGCTCAGCCAGAGCCCCGGCAGGCTGAACCAAGCCTTCGCAAAGTCGCGGTTCAGCCGTTCCCTTTCCTGATGCATCCGCCGTATGGTGTGGAAAAAATTGCCCATTTGCTTTCCTAGATTACGCCGGCCGATAGTATAGTGGATTAAATTTAAATCAGGACAAGACGGTGAGCCGCAGACAGTACACACGTTACGGCAAGGCGAGACAACGCTGTACTGGTTTAAATTTAATTCACTATATAGTGAAACCGGCAAAATAAGCCACGCATAGGCTCGAGGCTACCTGAAAGCCGCCGGTTGCCCAACCGCAAACCGCCCGCCAAACGATAGATTTGTTTTTGCCAAATGATAGCATTTTGTAATACAATGCGAACCTGAGTAATCAATCATTTTCCAATCAAATCAATGGATAAGCAAAAGAAAACCGTTACGGTGATGGTGCTGGACGAGCACCGCACCGAAACCTTCGTTATCGCCGAATCTCGGCTGCGCGCCATCAAACCCACCATCATCGGCCTTTCCCTGGCCACGGCGGTGCTATTGGCCGCGCTGTTGGCTTTGGGTTGGCACCACTACCGAAGCTACAGCCAATTTGCGCAACAACAACAGCAAACCCAAGCGCTCAATCAGCAAATCGAAGACTTGAAAGAAGCCCGCTCCGCCGAAGTAAACGCCAAGCTCAACCAGCTCGCCCAATCCGAAAAAGCCGTGGCCGACCTGCAAAACTACCTGCGCCAGCGCGGCGCAAACGTTCCCGTTCCCAAACCTGCCGCCTCCGAGCCCGGCAAACCCATCAGCCAAGCCGGCGGCCCGCGCAGCATCCTGCCCCCCGCCGACACGCCCGAATTCAGCCAAACCATTGAAAACCTGCTCAAAGCCGCCCGTACCGTACCGCTCGGCCGCCCTGCCCAAGGCGGGCTCTCCTCCGGCTTCGGCCCCAGGCACAACCCGTTTGGCGGCAAAGGCAGCGAGTTCCACCACGGCCTGGATTTTCGCGGCAACGTAGGCGACCCCGCGTACGTTACCGCCAACGGCACCGTAGAATTTGCCGGCACCATGAACGGCTACGGCCAAGTGGTGAAAGTGCGCCACGGCTACGGCTACAGTACCGTATACGGCCATTTGTCGCACATCGACGTGCAGCCCGGCCAAACGGTTAAAGCGGGCGACCTCGTCGGCAAAATCGGCTCTACCGGCCGCTCCACCGGCCCGCACCTGCACTATGAAGTACGCCTCAACAACGAGCCGCACGACCCCGCCACCTTCCTCAGCCTCGCCAAATAAAGCGCGGCATCCTTCCCATCAAGCTTCCGGAGAAATATCATGTTTAAAGACAAAAAAGACCGTTCCCAGCCCGCCGCCGCCCCCGGCGCCATCGACACCATCATCGGCGCACAATGCCGGATTCAGGGCGACATCCTCAGCCAGCAATCGGTGAAAATCGACGGCCAAATCCAAGGCAACGTACAAGCCGGCGGCACCGTCATCATCGGCGACAAAGGTGCGGTGAACGGCGACATCCGCGGCAGCGATCTGATCGTATTCGGCAAAACCGAAGGCTTGATCGAAGTGAAAAAACTCCACCTCAAACCCAACGCCCGCGTAACCGGCAATATCCGCACCCAATCCCTGCAAGTGGAAGACGGCGCCGTTTACACCGGCGATATCCGCATGGACCGCAACGCCGGCAACGCCACCCTCCCCCCGGCCGGCAACACTCCGGAAAAAGCCATTGCCGCACCGGCAGACAAACCAGTAAACAAATAATCCGCCAAACCGAAAAGGCTACCTGAAAATTCCCTCCGCAGAACCCGCAAAACCCGGGTCGGCCTTACCGCCCTATTCAACTGCAAACCCAAGCCGTCACCCGCCCCGGCCTCAGCCATAGGCCGGGTTTTCAAATCCGGCACCCCAAGGCCGTCTAAAAAAACTACAGGCTGCTTTCCAAAGCCCCAAAACGGCTTGGAAAGCAGCCTGTATATTATTAAAGAGTGCGCCGATAAAAGCCGCCGCATTCCTCCCAACGCGCCGTGTTTGTTTGGGCTGGCTCAAAAGCCGTACAAGCACCACACCGGTAAGTTTCCTACCAGCCGCTTGCCACGTGTTCCTGTGCAACAAATAGGCCGGGTTGATCAGCCCAACAACGTTTTTCAGCCAGTCCCTCCCCCTTCCAGGCTACCTGAAAACAGCACGGCGCGGCATGGGGCGTACTTCAACCATAAATTCTGTTACACTCTTTTTCAGGTAGCCTCAATCAAATGCTGCCAACCGCCTATCCACCAATACCAAGGAGTCATGATGATTACCGTAGTTGCCCAATTCGAAGTCAAACCGGCCGAGCTGGATCAGTTTCTGCAACATTGTGATGAGCTGATTGCCGAAACCCGTAAGGAAAACGGCTGCCTGTCTTACCACCTCTATCAAAACACCCAGCAGCCCAACCAAGTCAGCTTTATCGAGCTGTGGCAAAACCAGGCTGTGCTGGACACGCATTCCGCCTCCGCCCACTTCACCCGTATCGTGCCCGTTTTGGTGGAAGCTTGCGAAAAAGCGCCGGTTATCCAGTTGTATACTCAGATTAAATAAGCCCCAATCGGCAAAAAAGGCTACCTGAAATTTCAGGTAGCCTTTGTTTTCCCGGCCGGCACACATCAGCCTTTCGGAGCGGGCGGTTCGATTTGCTCTTTCCAGCCGCATTCTTTCTGTGGGCAGACTTTTTCTACGCCCCAGCGCTTGGTGGTTTTAATGGTGAGCACCGGCCAATGGCATTTCGGGCACTCTTCGGCCACGGGCGGGTTCCAGGTGGCGTAGTCGCAATCGGGGTAGGTGTTGCAGCTGTAGAACAGCTTGCCGTAGCGCGATTTGCGCTCGATCAGGCTGCCTTTGCCGCATTTGGGGCAGGCCACGCCGGTGTCTTTGGGTTTCTCCAAGGGTTCGATGTGTTTGCACTTGGGGTAGTTGGCGCAGCCGATGAATTTGCCGAAACGGCCTTTTTTATACACGAGCTGGCCGCCGCATTTGGGGCATTCGCGCCCTTCTACGATGGTGGGCTCTTCGGCGGCCTTGGCGGCTTCTTCGGCGGTTTCGTTGAGGTTGCGGGTGTAGTCGCAGTCGGGGTAGCCGGAGCAGGCGATGAAGCGGCCGCGTTTGCCGAATTTGATTTGCAGCTTGTGCTGGCCGCATTTGGGGCAGGTTTCGTCCAGCTCTTCGGTGGTGATTTTGGCGCGCTCGATGCCGGCTTTTTCCTCAATCTGTTTGTGGAAGCCTTTCCAGAATTTGTCCATCACGGGAATCCACTGCCGCTTGCCGCTGGCAATGTCGTCGAGCTGGTCTTCGAGCTTGGCGGTGAAATCGTAGTCCACGTATTGGGTGAAGTGTTCGGTGAGGAATTTGTTCACGATTTCGCCGGTGTCGGTGGGCAGGAAGCGGCGCTGGTCGATGGTTACGTATTCACGGTCTTTCAGGGTTTTGATGATGCTGGCGTAGGTGGAGGGGCGGCCGATGCCGAACTCCTCCAAGGCTTTCACCAGCGTGGCCTCGTTGAAGCGGGGCGGCGGCTGGGTGAAGTGCTGCTCGCCGTAGAGTTTGTCTACAGGCAGGGCGTCGCCCACGGCCAATTCGGGCAGTTTTTTGTTGTCTTCATCCTCGTCGTCGTCATCGTGCCCTTCCTGATACACGCTCAGGAAGCCGGCAAATACGAGCACTTGGCCGGTGGCGCGGAACACGCCTTCGCCCACGCCGATGTCCACGGTGGTGGCGTCGAATTTGGCTTCCACCATCTGGCAGGCCATGGTGCGCTGCCAAATCATTTGGTAGAGCTTGAATTGGTCGGCGGAAAGGAAGGGCTTCACGCTTTCGGGCGTGCGGTATACCGAAGTGGGGCGGATGGCTTCGTGCGCCTCTTGGGCGTTTTTGGATTTGGTGCGGTACATGCGCGGCGATTTGGGCAGGAAATCGGCGCCGATTTTGTTGTCGATGTAGTGGCGGATTTCGGCTATCGCGTCTTGCGACAGGGTTACGCTGTCGGTACGCATATAAGTAATCAGGCCGACCGAGCCTTGTCCGACATCCACGCCTTCAAACAGCTGCTGGGCGGTGCGCATGGTGCGGTCGGTGGTGAAGCCGAGCTTGCGCACGGCATCTTGCTGCATGGTGGAGGTGGTGTAGGGCGCGGCGGGCTTGCGGGTGGCTTTTTTCTTCACCACATCGAGCACTTGCGCGGATTTGCCCTGCATGGCGGCCAACACGGCGGCCTGGGCGGCTTCATTGGGTAGTGAGAACTGCTCCAGTTTGCCGCCCTGCCATTGGGTGAGCTTCGCGGCAAATTTTTGGCGGCCTTTGTGGCTGTCGAGATGCACGCTCCAGTATTCTTGCGTTTCAAAGGCGCGGATTTCGTTTTCGCGCTCGCAAATCAGGCGCAGGGCAGGGCTTTGCACGCGACCGGCGCTCAAGCCGCGCCGGATTTTTTTCCACAGCAGCGGGGAGAGGTTGAAGCCGACCAGGTAATCCAAGGCGCGGCGCGCCTGTTGCGCGTCCACCAAGCCCATATCGAGCTTGCGCGGCTGCTTGAGGGCTTCCTGCACGCCTTTTTTGGTAACTTCGTGGAACACCACGCGCAGGGTGCGCTCGTCCAGATTTTTGATGCCGCGTTTGGATTTGAGGATTTCGTAGATATGCCAGGAAATGGCTTCGCCTTCGCGGTCCGGGTCGGTGGCCAGATAGAGGGTGTCGGCTTCTTTGGCGGCCGCCACGATGGCGTCGATGTGTTTTTTACTCTTGGCCGGCACTTCGTATTTCATGGCGAAATCGTGCTCGGGATCGACGGCGCCGTTTTTCGGCACCAAATCGCGCACGTGGCCGAAGGAGGCCAATACTTCAAAATCGCTGCCCAGGTATTTTTTAATCGATTTGATTTTGTTGGGAGATTCCACAATCAACAGGTTTTTCGACATAGTTTCCTCGCATAATACTTTTGTTTTTGGCCACGCTGTAGCTAAAGAAATATAGTGCTTTAGCTGATAAAAGCAAGCTTTCAGGTAGCCTTTAATCCATCTTGGCGCAAGCGCGGCGTATTCAATCAAAGGCTACCTGAAAACCTTAGTTTTTCAGGTAGCCTTTTTATACTAAAGAGCAGCGGCCTTTCTCAATTCATCACCGCCTGGCCGTGCAGTAGGGCATTAACCAAATCATCGCTGATGAGCATCGGCAGCTCGGATTTGTCTGCCCACAACACCAAGAGCGACAGTACTTTTACATGCGCATCGGTGAGCGGTTCGTCTGCCTTGTCTGCCAGGTGCATCAGCGCCAGCAGCACAAATTCCCGCTGCTCCACAGAAAGCGCGCTGTTTTGCACCAAAAAGTGCAATAAACCCAAAGCCTCGGGCGGCAAAGCGGCCAGCTCTTCGGGCAGATACACGCGCATTGCCTGCTCCTCGCGGAAATTGCGGTGCAGCGAGCGGCTGCGTTCTTGGAGCACGTTCATAAATAATAGCGTATCACGAATTTCCTCATCCTGGAAACCCACCTGCTCCAAGAGGCTGCCCAAGGCCTCACTGTGCGGGCAAGTGTCGAAGTCTTGGAAGTTGTTTATCAGAAAGGCAATTACATCAATCATTTGGTATTCCTATTTGGAGCAATCCGTTGGTAGCGGCCGCCGGAGAGCGGGGCAATTTGGCCGTTGATTTCTAATAAAGTCAGTTCGGCATACACATCGGCGGCGGGCAGTTTGAGCATTTCGGCCAGACTGTCGGGGTGTACCGGGTCGTAACCCATGGCTTGCAGCAGCGGCGAGGTTTCCGTTTCGGATGGCTCCGGCGCGGTATCGGCCAAGGCTGGCTGCTCGTTTGGGAGCAATTCGGCTTGGCGATGTTCACCATCTGCGTTTTGGTTTTGTAGAAACTCGCTGCGCTCACTTTCAGGTAGCCTTTTGGCTTGGACTGCCGTTTGGCGGTTAGGCGATACGGTTTGCGGCAGCTGCGGGCATTCTTCCAAAATATCGGCCAGCGTTTCAGTGAGCTTCGCACCCTGCTTAATCAGCGCGTGGCAGCCTTTGCTGTGCGGGTTGTCGATGGAGCCGGGCACGGCAAACACTTCGCGCCCCATGTCTGCCGCCAGCCGTGCAGTAATCAGTGAACCGGATTCTAAAGCGGCCTCCACCACCAGCACGGCAGAGGAGAGGGCGGCAATCAGGCGGTTGCGGCGCGGGAAGTTGCCGGCCAGCGGGCGCGTGCCCAAGGGGAATTCGGAGAGCACGCAGCCTTCTTCGGCAATGCGGTGCGCCAAAGCTTTGTTGGCTACGGGATATACGCGGTCGATGCCCGTGCCCCACACCGCCACCGTACCGCCCTGCTTGCGCAATGCGCCTTCGTGGGCGGCGCTGTCGATGCCGGCAGCCATGCCGGATACGGTTACGATGCCGGCTGCGGCCAGCGCTTCGCCAAATTCGCCGGCAATCCGCATCGCTTGCGGTGTGGCATGGCGGCTGCCCACGATGGCCACCGAAGGCCGGTGTAGCCATTCAGTGTTACCGCGGGCAAACAATAAGGGCGGGGCGGTGATGCCTTCACCCAATTGCGGTGGAAAATCTGCATCGCAAGCCAACAATAAACGGCAGTTTGCCTGCTGCTCCCATGCCAACGCAGCTTCAGCAGCGGCTTCGGCCTCGTGGCGGCGGCTGCGCCAGGCTTCCTGCGCCGGACGGCTGGGCAGAATGGCGCCCACTTCCTGCTCGGCAGCCCACACGGCGGCTGCCGAACCGTAGTGGCGGCACAATTCGTAAAACGTTTCCGCGCCGATATACGGCATCAGCGCAAGCTGTATCCAGGCTAAACGTTCTGCGGAATTTTTCATGGGTTTTTGCGTGCGGGGGAATGGGGTTGGGGAAGCGGCTCGGCAGCTGCCGAACGGTATCGAATAAACTTCAAGCAAGTTTCGAGCCAAGAATAGTGGATTCGAATTAATCTATTGTTTATGATTGATAATCTGTGTTTTTAAGCGCCATATGCGTGCTTGGCGGTGGGGAGGTTTAGCGTTTCGCTATATAATGCGCACTTTGTATTGCCAAGGCCGTTTGTATGTCGCTCAAAACCGTGAAGAAATCCCTGCTCGTGCCGCATTCTGCCGAGCAGATGTTCGAGCTGGTGGACAAAGCGGAGGATTATCCGCAGTTTCTGCCGTGGTATAGCCGCACCGAAATCATCGAGCGCAGCGGCAACGAATTGAAAGCACGGCTGTTTATGGACTATATGGGCGTGCGCCAATCGTTTGCCACGCACAACCGCAACATCCCCGGCCGCGAAATCCGTATGGTGTTGCTGGAAGGCCCGTTTAAAAGCCTGAACGGAACTTGGCACTTCCTGCCCTTGGGCGACGATGCCTGCAAAGTGGAATTCGAGCTGCACTACGAATTTTCCAGCCGTATGCTTTCCGCGCTCATCAGCCCCGTGTTCAGCCACATCAGCGGCACGCTGGTGGACGCTTTCGTGAAAGAGGCAGGCCGCCGCTATGCCTAGCGATACCCCGCTCCATATCGAAGTGGCCTATACCGAGCCGGGGAAACAACGCCTGCTGGCTTTTCAGGTAGCCAGCGGCACCACCGCGCGGCAGGCCGTGCTGCAATCCGCCTTGCCAACCGAATTTCCGCACGTGGATTTTGCCGCCGCGCCCATCGGCATCTTCGGCAAAAAAGTGAAAGACAGCACCCCGCTGCGCGCAGGCGACCGCGTGGAAGTGTACCGCGCCCTGCTCATTGACCCGAAAGAAAACCGCCGCCGCAAAGCCGCCGCCAAACAGAAAAAAGAGGCTACCTGAAAATCAGGCAAACCGTTTTCAGGTAGCCTGTATCCCTTACCCAAACCACCCAAAGGCTACCTGAAAACGAGCGCAGCGAGTTTCGCCAAAACCCAAGCAGCCTTATCCACCTCCCCATGTCCACATCACCCTTCCAACTCAACCCCCAGCAGCTCGAAGCCGTGCATTATCTTGGCGGCCCCTTGTTTGTGCTGGCCGGCGCCGGCAGCGGCAAAACCCGCGTCATTACCGAAAAAATCGCCCACCTCATCCGCGAAGTGGGCTACGCCCCGCACAACATCGCCGCCATCACCTTCACCAACAAAGCCGCCGCCGAAATGCAGGAGCGCACCGCCGCCATGCTCGGCAGCCACCAAACCCGCGGGCTTACCGTCTGCACCTTCCACTCGCTGGGCATGCGCCTCTTGCGCGAAGAAGCCCAACACATCGGCTACAAAAAAAACTTCTCCGTGTTCGACGGCTCCGACAGCGGCAAAATCATCGCCGAGCTGCTCGGCAGCAGCGGCCGCGACGCCGTCTTCCGCGCCCAGCACAAAATCTCCCTGTGGAAAAACGACCTGCTCACCCCCGAGCAAGCCTTTCAGGTAGCCTCCAACGAATGGGAACGCCAAACCGCCCGGCTCTATGCCGGCTATCAGGAAACCCTGCACAGCTACCAAGCCGTCGATTTCGACGACCTCATCCTCCTGCCCACCCGCCTGCTGCAAAACGAAGCCGGCATCCGAATCAAATGGCAGATGCGCCTGCTGCACCTCCTGGTGGACGAATGCCAAGACACCAACACCTGCCAATACACCCTCATGAAGCTGCTCACCGGTGCCGAAGGCCGCTTCACCGCGGTGGGCGACGACGACCAAAGCATCTACGCCTGGCGCGGCGCCAACATGGAAAATCTCCGCCTGCTCCAGCAAGACTACCCCGCCCTCAAAATCATCAAGCTCGAGCAAAACTACCGCTCCTCCGCCCGCATCCTGCGCGTGGCCAACCAAGTTATCGCCAACAACCCCAAACTCTTCCCCAAAACCCTCTGGAGCCAATACGGCGAAGGCGAGCCCGTGCGCATCATCGCCTGCCAAAACGAACAACACGAAGCCGAATACGCCGCCGGCAGCATCATCCGCCGGCGCAACCAAAGCGGCGACAGCCTCAACTACGCCGACTTCGCCATCCTCTACCGCAGCAACCACCAAGCCCGCCTGTTTGAAGAAGCCCTGCGCAGCGCCCACATCCCCTACCGCGTTTCCGGCGGCCAAAGCTTCTTTGAAAAAGCCGAAATCAAAGACATCCTCGCCTACCTGCGCCTGCTCGCCAACCCCGACGACGACCCCGCCTTCCTGCGCGCCGCCACCACCCCCAAACGCGGCATCGGCGACGCCACCCTCAGCAGCCTCAACCGCTACGCTTCAGCCGCCTCCTGCAGCCTCTACGCCGCCGCCAACACCGCCGAAGCCCTAGCCCAACTTCCCGCCGCCGGCCGCGAAGCCCTGCGCCAATTCACCGCCCTCATGCAAAGCTACCAAAGCCGCGCCCAAAGCGAGCCCGCCGGCAGCCTCATCCAAGAGCTCCTGGCCGACATCCGCTACGAAACCTACCTGCTCGAACACGAAGAAGGCAAAAGCGGCGAAATCAAATGGCGCAACGTGCAAGATTTATGCGCCTGGCTGGCCAGAAAAGGCGAACAAGACGGCAAAACCCTGATCGAACTCTCCCAAACCATCGCCCTGATGAACCTGCTCGACAGCCGCAGCAAAGAAGAAACCGACACCGTCACCCTCTCCACCCTACACGCCTCCAAAGGCCTCGAATACCCCCACGTTATCCTCGCCGGCTGCGAAGAAGGCCTCTTCCCCCACGCCGACAGCGTAGAAGAAGGCAACCTCGACGAAGAACGCCGCCTCATGTACGTCGGCATCACCCGCGCCAAACACAGCCTCACCCTCACCCACTGCGTCAAACGCCGCCGCCAAGGCGGCTGGCAATTCCCCGAGCCCAGCCGCTTTATCGGCGAAATGCCCCAAGCCGACCTCAAAATCCTCGGCCGCAAAGGCGGCGAACCCATCGTGAGCCACGAAGAAGGCAAAGCCAACCTGCGCAGCATGCTCGATATGCTCAACGCCAAAATAGAACAAAGCAAATAAACACATAGCAGGCCGAATGGGCTTCCGATACAAAGCAGCGAGCCGCAGACAGCACAGAAGCACGGCAGGACGAACCCGGGCCGTAGCGAAAGCCCGGCCGGTTTGCCATGCCCCCAAAAGGCTACCTGAAAGCGTAAGCTTCAACGGAGTTAAAATGGACGCAAGCGAGTTTCTGCGTAGTAAAAACGAGCACAGCGAGCTCCGCTAAAACAAACGCCCTAAGTTTCTGCGCAGCCCAAACGCAGCTTCAACAAAGATAAAAACTGAGTACGTATGCTCCGCACACCCACCCATACAGAACATCGGCTTGCCGGCCGCCGTCCCGCAGGCTACCATGCCGCACATCAACCATACCGATACGACCCAATCCAGAGCCCAAATGGATTCCCCCGCGAACACGCCGTACCGCCGCACCACACGGCAACACCGCTGCCGCCAGCATGGCCTTCATGCTGCGCACAGCGGTGTTTTTGTTTGACGGGGGAGGGTGGCAAGAGGCTACCTGAAAACAGGCGGTGGGGATTGGTAAAGAGTAAAGGAACGTTTTTCAGGTAGCCTCAAGAAGAAAACCGCATACTGAAAGGCTACCTGAAAACATCACAGCAAAGCCGAAACCCAGCCTATAAATTTAATCCGCTGAATACCACCAAACACTTCAAGGAGACAAACCCATGTTCACACCAAGCGACCTAGGCAAGCTGATAGTTTGGGGCGGGCTGCTGGGTATTGCTTTGGTCACCATCATTGCCATGGCTATCGGGTTCAAATTCACAGCCCGAAAAAACCGGCTTTGGGTAGGCCTGTTGATTGCGATAGCCGTGCCTTATTCGTGCATTTCGCCGCTGGTGCACGAGCTTAAGCGGGATCAGCAGAAAGCTGCCGAGAAAGAAGCCGAATGGCGCAAACGCTACGAGCCCGCCAAAGCCCGCTTCGACCGGCTGTGCCAAAACGCCGGCGAGAAGATCTACCGCACCGCAGACAATGTGGACGGCATCCTGCTGCTGAAAGTGCGTGGGGATGACGAGAAGTATCAGAGTAACCGCTACAACCCGCTGAAAGACCAGATGTGGGAGGATGCGGCGGTGGCAAGTGAATTCGAGCGAGAGGAGTATGTTGCCAGCTTTTTGCCATATTTTTCCCGTGCCCATTATGATTATGTTGATGTATTGCAAAAAGACGGTTCTATCATCCGCTATAGTGGTGATTGGCATATGTCAGACAAACCGTTTAATCAAGAGACTAATCCAGCACATCCTGCCCGCTACGCAGTTACCTATGAGAATGATGTTTCTTGGGAAAACCGAAAACATTGGATAGCGGGAACAACCATCAAGATTATCGATACCCAAACTAACACACTGATGGCTGAAAAAACAATGTATGTTTTTGTGCCCGAACTAGGATATTCTAAGTTTGAACAAAATCCGAATCCTTGGGGTAGAGGGGAAAGATGCCGTCCTAATGAAAATTCCTATGAACAGAGAACCAGTACATTTGTAAAAAGAGTTTTACTTTCACCATCATTCAAACCGGAGACTACAAAATGACTAATCAACAACAAAATACTAATACTAATCCTGCAACTATTTTAGAGTTTGCTAGATTACAGTTGGCAGCAGAAGTTTTATATGATCTTAAAAATGCTATACCTAACTGGGAAATTACGGTTGATAACCCAAATATAGGGAACTTATCCTTTGATAATCTAATAACCAAGAAGCGCTTACAGTCTGGTAATGATCATAACAGTAAGTTTACCGAGGCTGATGCAGAAGAATTTGATAAAAACTGGGAGATGGTGGCACATATTGCTAATACTACAACCGGATTTTCAGGTAGCCTGTTTAGGGCGAAGAAAGATATAGAAGGCACCCGTATCAAGGCTCAAGATTTGGTGATGTCTTTCCGCAGCACTGAGTTTGTGGATGACGATATGCATGACAGCCGCTCCACCAATACTTTGGAAATCAAAGAAAAAGGCTGGGCATTCGGGCAGATTGCCAATATGGAGCACTGGTTTGCGATTTTGCAGGAAAAAGGTTTGATTAACAAACCGCTATATATGACCGGCTATAGCTTGGGCGGGCATTTGGCTACAGCGTTTAATATTTTGCACCGTAATGAAAAGAATAAAAAAACGGGAGATAAGTTGATTAAAACTACCTACATTTTTAATGGTGCAGGTGTCGGATTTGGTGCGGATGGGAAAGAGATTACAACCGAAAACTTGAAGAAAGCTATAGAAGAATTTAATAGGCTTAAGAAAGAAGGTGCTGACGATGTGTTTACGGGAGAGATTCGTATCTTGCATTCGGATTTCAAATGCAACACTCGGATACCAGCGGTTGGAACAGATTCAAGAATAAAACACTTGGCGTTTCATAGCCAAGTGTTTTTCTCGGCCGGTGGTTCAACTCATTTTGAACCCTCCGTATCTCCCGATCACTAGTGTTTCGGAAATCGGTTTGTTTGGGGAAGTACAGTGAATTAACAAAAATCAGGACAAGGCGGCGAGCCGCAGACAGTACACACGTTACGGCAAGGCGAGCCAACGCCGTACTGTTTTTTGTTAATTCACTATATTGTCGGATGAGTCCGTTGGTGTTTTCATTCAGCCCTTTCTCCCAAGAATGATAAGGACGGCAAAAATAAGTTTCCGCCTTCAATGCCTTGGCTATTTTGGTGTGTTGGTAGAACTCTTTGCCGTTGGGCTTGTTCGGCGCTGTATTGCCGCCCTTGGATGCAGTGCCGCCTGATTTCCCGGCTGATGGTGCTTTTGTGGCGGTTAAGCTGTTTGGCGGTTTCGGTAATGGTGCAGTGGCGTGACAGGTATCGGACAGGGTATCGTTCGTCTTGGGTCGGTTGTGTGTAGCCCATGGCAATCTTTCTTGCAGGAAAGGCCGTATGCTGCCGCATACCGGCCTTTTTCCGTTATGGAAAGTTGCACTTCAAATACGAATCCGCCAGCCTGTACAGCTTGCGCCGGCTTAGCGCAGGTGTTTGCTCATCAAATAATTCACGCGTTGAAGGCCTTCGCGCAGCTGGGGTTGCACCTCCTCTGCCGTAGCGCTGCTGCCGTCTTCTTTCCAGAATTCGGTTTTAGCGGCACCCTCTTTGCCTACGAGCTGCATCAACTTGTTGCCGTTGGCGTAATAGTAGGTGCGCACCAGGCCGTTGTCGGTGTGGTTGTCGATGAGCTCGAACATCGGTTTGCCGTTTTCGTAGAAGCCCCTCATCTCTAAGGGCGTGTCTTTCACATCGGGTTCGCCCACAATGCTCAAAGCCAGCTGGCCGTTTTCGCCATACTTACCTGCGCGCAGCTGTTTGCCGTTGTGGATTTCGGCAAAACTGGTTAGGCGGCCTTCGGGGGTGTACCACACCACCAAGCCTTCAATCACATCGGAACTGAAGTTTTTCAGCTCGCTGTCTTTACCGATAACCACGGGGTTGATTTGCTTGGTGCGGCTGTCTTGGTAGAAATCCTGCACCACGGCGCGGCCTTCGGCGGTGCGGCCGAGCAGCACGCGGTAGTAGCCGCCTTTCATCGGGCGTTCGGCGACATCACCGTCGGCATCGTAGTAGGCGATGATGTTTTCCTTGGCTTCGCGCTGGCGCACGGCGGCTGCGGCCTGCTCGGTGCGGGCAGACAGCTGGTCGGCACGGGCGGGGAAGGCTTCGCCGCTGCCGGTGGCGGCACAGGCGCCGAGCAGGGCGGACAATACGGCGGCGGTAAGAATATTTTTCAGCATAATGAGTTTGCTCCTAAGAATAAAAACGCTGGGTGGCGCGCAGTCTACACCAAAAGGCGGACGGCGTGTCTACATGGGAAGGTTACGGCTTGTTTTGTATCAATATTTTTATAGTGAATTAACAAAAGTCGGGACAAGGCGACGAGCCGCAGACAGTACAAATATAGTAGATTAACAAAAACCAGTACGGCAAGACGAGGCAACGCCGTACTGGTTTTTGTTAATTCACTATAGCCAATCAAGATTGGTTTCGTTGGGATTTCGATTTTCAGGTAGCCTTTCTGCCCCGCTTGAGGCTACCTGAAAACCTACCCTGCAGCGGCAGTTTGTGCCCCACCAGCCACACCAGTCCGAGCACCGGCAGGCCTAAGAGCGCGGTGAAGAGGAAGAAGCCGTCGTAGCCGATTTGGTTCACAATGCTGCCGGAGTAGCCGCCCAGCGTTTTGGGCAAGAGCGTCATCAGCGAGCTGAACAGGGCGTATTGCACGGCGGTAAACCGGATGCTGGTGAGCGAGGAGAGGAAGGCCACGAACACGGCGCTGGCCAAGCCGCCCGCCAGATTGTCGAAGGCCACGGCCAAATAGAGGAAGAGCAGATTATGCCCCTGCCAGAACAGCAGGATAAACAGCAAATTGGTGGCCGAAGCCAGCACGGCGCCGAGCATCATCATGCGCATCACGGCAAACCGCTGCGCCAAGAGGCCGCCGAAAAAGCCGCCGGCAATCGACATCAGCACGCCGAAGGTTTTCACTGCGCCGGCAATCTCGTCTTTGCTGAAGCCCATATCGGCATAAAACACATTGGCAATCACCCCGGCCACAATATCCGAAATGCGGTATAGCCCGATTAAGGCCAGCAGCAGCGCGGCATGGCGGCCGTAGCGCTGGAAAAAGTCGGCCAGCGGCAACACCCAGGTTTGCCGCACCACTTCGCCGCGCACCAGCCCCAGCAACACCAACAGCCGACCCGTTAGCACCGCCGCCATCAGTGCTGCCGAAAGCCGCGCGCCCTCCCACAACAGGGAAAGCAGCGGCCCTTGGTTTTCAGGTAGCCACCCGCCAGCCCAGCGGAACACCAGCACAAAAGCCGCCACCGCACACACAAACAAGCCCACCAGCCGCGCATTGTCGCCCAGCGCCAAGCCGGCCGGCCGTTCACGTTTTACCGCAGGCTCGGCCACCCACAGTGTGGTGAGCACGCCGGTGCCCATGGTGGCTGCCATCAGCCAATATGTGTTGCGCCAGGCGGCATACAGATAATGTCCCTTTTCCGAGCCGAAGCCGCTGGCCAGCCATAACGCGCCCGCCCCGGCCACAATCATGCCCACGCGGTAGCCCGCCGTATAGGTGGCCGACATCACCGACTGCATCGCCGCATCGCCCGGCGCGCTTTCGATGCGGTAGGCATCAATCACCACGTCCTGCGTGGCCGAAGAAAAGCCGAGCAATACCGCCGCTGCCGCCATCCATGGCAACACCGCCGCATTGGCCGGGTTGAGCGCGGCCATCGCCAAAATCGCGGCGATAATCAGCCCCTGCGCCAGCAGCAGCCAACCGCGCCGCTGCCCGAAACGGCGCGTGAGCCACGACAGCGGCAGCGCATCGATTAAGGGCGCCCAGATGAATTTGAAGGAATAGCCCAATGCCGCCCAGCTGAACATGGTAACCGTGGCGCGGTCTACGCCGGCTTCGGTGAGCCACAGCGAGAGGCTGGAGAAAATCAGCAAAATCGGAATCCCCGCCGCAAAACCGAGCAACAGCATGGCCACGGCACGGCGGTCGGTATAGCCCGCCCACGCGCGCCGCCTCGGCATTTGGCCGTCGGCATGGGAAGAATCGGCTGGGCGTTGGCTGGATGAGGTCATGGTGCTGCTCCGCTGCGGGGTGGTAAAACTGGAAAACGCGGCATTATAGCGCGTTTGCCGAAACGGCAAGATTAAGCCACAATCGGGATGGATGCCCTCCCCCTGTTCAGCATATCCCAAACAGCGAAATCAAAAGGATGGAACTGCGATGTTCAACCAAGCCCGGCTGGCCGCAGCATAGCGGATTCAATACGGCATTGGCTCGCCCTGCCCTATTTTGATTTTCATCCGCTATCAGCACCAAGCCTGACACCAACCGGCAAACAAAATATAGTAAATTAACAAAAACCAGTACAGCGTTGGCTCGCCTTGCCGTAACGTGTGTACTGTCTGCGGCTCGCCGCCTTGCCCTGATTTTTGTTAATCCGCTATAAAGGCTACCTGAAAACTGGAAAACCGTTTTTCAGGTAGCCTTTTCTTGCTTTCTTGCTAGCTCGGGCCAAACCGCTTATTCCTGCTCCCCGCCCTGCCCGTCTTCCGCCTCCGGCGCGTCTGCGGCGGGGTTATCCGCCTCCATCGCTTCTTTCAGGTAGCGGTAGAGCGCGCGGAAGTGTTTGGGCGGCTTGGTCTGCTCGCGTTCCTTGCGCGTGTTGCGGATCAAGGTGCGCAACTGGCCGGCTTCGGCGGCGGGGTAATCGCGCAGGAAGGCGGTGAGCGCATCGTCGTTTTCCAACAGGGTTTCGCGCATCTGTTCCACGCGCTGCAAGAACGCGTTGTAAGCAGCGTGGCTGCCCTGCAGTTTGTCGAGAAACTCGCGGATCGGCTCCGGATCGAGATCGCGCATCAGGCGGCCGATGTATTGCGTTTGCCGCTTGAGCGCGCCATTGCTGTGGATTTTCTTATACATGGCAATGGCTTCACGCAATTCCTCGGGCAATTCGATTTTCTTCAAGGTATCGCCGGACAGGCGGGCAAGCTGCATGCCCAAATCCTGCAAATCGTGCATTTCTTTTTTGCGGCGGGTTTTGCTCACCCATTCTTGTTGATCGTCTGGCTGCTGTTGCATAGCGGTTTTCCTAAATCAAGTTGGCGGTATAGTGAATTAACAAAAATCAGGACAAGGCGGCGAGCCGCAGACAGTACAGGTAGTACGGCAAGGCGAGGCAACGCTGTACTGGTTTTTGTTAATTCACTATATTTTATAGCTGAAACAATGATTGCCCTACCTCGGGCGGCACGGCAAACCGACTCGGCAGGAAGGCGGAATATTTTATGCCGCGTTTGCCTGCGGCGGCTTTCAGGTAGCCTTTTGCCCGCCACCACTGCTTAGTTCCTGCGGCGGCAGCGGCGCACCGGCGGGATGTTTGTAGCGGTTGTAGGCAAACAGGTATTGCTCGGGGAAGCGGCGCACCCAGTTTTCCACGTTGCGGTTGATGATTTCGGCGTCGTGGGCTTTGTCGCCGTTGAAGCTGCCTTCCACGGGCTCAACGTGCAGGGCGAAGCCGCGGTTTTCAGGTAGCCTGATGCCGGCGAAAAACAGGGGGCGCACGTTTTTTACTTGCGCGAGGCGGCCGGCCAGGGTCATGGTGTAGGCGGGGCGGCCGAAGAAGGGCGCCCATACGCCGTCGCCGTGTTCGTCGGGCACATGGTCGGGCAAAACGATGGTGGCTTCGCCCTGGCGCAGGGCTTGGATAATTTGCTTCACGCCGTGCAGGTTGGTGGGGGCGGTACGGCCTTTGTCGCGCACGCGGCCGGCCTGCATGATGTCGTCTAAAATTTTGATTTTCGGCGGCTTATACATGGCGGTGAGCGGGAACGGCAGGCGGTGGCTGATGTAGCGGCCGGCAAGGTCGTAGTTGCCGATGTGGGGGGTGATGAGCAGCAGGCCTTCGCCGGCATCGAGGGCGGCCTGGATGTGTTCCCAGCCGTGGGTTTCCACAAATAGTGCGGCCACCTGCTCGGGGCTGCGGAAAAAGGCCAACGGCAGCTCGAGCGCGCCTTTGGCGGTTTCGCGGAATACGGCGCGGACGTGGGCGGCATCGTTGGGCAGGCCGGCGGTGTGCAGGTGGTTGCGGATGCGTTCTCGGTCGGCGTGGGCGAAACAATAAAGCAGGCCGTCTGCGCAGTTGGCGATGAAGTGCAGCACGGAAAGCGGCAGTGCGGCCAGGGTTCGGAAGAGGAAGAAAACGAGGGTGCGCATGGGGACGGCGTTAGGGAGGGTTTGAAGCGGTTTGGCGGTATTGTAATGGAAAAAGGCTACCTGAAAACAGACCGGGGCTGTTTTTCAGGTAGCCTTTTGCCTGGCGGCGGGCATCATCTCCTCCGTGGCGTTTCACGCAGCCTTATGCCGCCTGCCGCTTCTCCAACAGCTTCGGCGCCACCACCGCAACCGCCGTGGCGGCAATCACCAGCGCAATGCCCAGCCACGACAGCGCGGAAACGCGCTCGCCCAACACCAGCACCGCCAGCAGCGTGCCGAACACCGGCTCGGAGGCGGTGAGCATGCCGGAGAAATTGGCCGGCACGCTGCTCATGCCCTTGTTCCACAGCGTGTAGGAAAGCCAGCTGCAGCACACGCCCAGATAAAGCAGCCCCAGCGTGCCGGGCAGGTTCCAATTGATGTGCAGGCTGTCGGCAAAGGCCAGGCTCACCGGCAGGCACAACAGCGGCGCCACGGCCATGGAAAGCGAGGTGAAGGCGGGCGCGCCGATTTGGGCAATCATCCGCTGCGAGGGCCGCATGGTGGCACAAAACACGATGCCGCCGCCGAACACCAGCAGGCAGCCGAACAAGCCGATGCCGCCCTCCCCGCCGCCGCCGACAATCAGGAGTGCCACCCCGGCAAAAGCCGCCAGCCCGCACAGCCAGTGATACCAGCGGGCAAAGTCGCGGAAAAAGAAGTGGCCGATAAACACCATCAGCAGCGGCTCCAGCCCGACGATGGTGGAAGCGCTGGCGGCGGAAGTGTATTTCAGCCCCACGAACTGCAGCGCGAGCACCACCACATAGTTGCAAAACGACAGCCACAGCAGCGGCCGCCAATGCCGTTTTTCCAAGCCGCGCCCGAAACGCAGCGCGGCGGGCAGCACCAAGATAGCGGCCAGCAACAGGCGGCACAGCAGCATCAGGAGCGGATCGGTCATGGTGTAGGCGTATTTGGCCGCAATGAAGGCGCTGCTCCATAAAATGAGCGCGATGATTTGGTAGAGCACGGTGTTTCCTTAGCCGAAGCACAGCAGGCGAGAAAGCGGCAGTTTACTCCGCACCGGGCGGCCGGGCAACGGACGGATCAGGGCGGCAAACCGGCCGTATCGGCGGGCTTCGGCCGGCTGTATCCGTTTCCCGCCGCCATGCAAAAGGCTACCTGAAAGCGAAGCTTCAACGCAGTTAAAATGCGCCGGGTTTTTGCACTTTGCCGAAACCGCGCTTTCAGGCAGCCTTTGGGTGGCCGCCGGGTTTAAGAATCCGACTTACGGCTTTTCAGGTAGCCTGATATGGGGATGGGCTACCTGAAAAACGTTGGGTCTGTCAAACCAACCTACTTTACCGTGGCTTTCAGGCAGCCTTTGTCTCCTTAAAGGCTGCCTGAAAACTGAAATCGCGTGCGTGCGTTCCGCACACACCCTACCACGCGGGCTACACTTGCTATCCGCCGTTGATTTTGCATTGAAAAAAGCAGCCTGCACTTGGATGGTTCGAGTGCAGGCTGCTTTTTGCCGTTTGAACATCGGGGGCGGCGTTACGGTTTTGCGCGGTAATATTGGGTTTCGCGCAGGATTTCGGGTTTGATGATGCCCTGCAAATCTTTCACGGGAATGGTCAATTCGGGTCTGCCCAAAAAGTATGCGCCGATTTCGTAGGTTTGATACAGGAAGGTTAGGCCGTTTTTGTCAAAACGCCAGTTGCCGGTGGCGGAAAAGCCTTCTTTGTTGAAATTGTCCACATATTCGCGCGCGGCTTGTTCGCTGTCTTCGAAAGTTCCCGTCAGATATTTGATATAGGCTTCTTTAAGCAGGTGTGTCAGCTTGGCTTTCTGGCCGGGCAGCAGGATGTCGTCCAGTGTCAGCGGTTTCGGGTTGGGTGTGCCGCGTTTCAGCACGGTCAGCGTTTGGACTCCGTTGCCGTGCGTGCCGCAGAGATATTGCCAATTTTCGCGGTCGAATACGGCGTAATGGGGCGTGTAGCCGCCCAGTTCCAGCGTGTCGACAAGGCGCAGGCTGCATATATTGCTATCTCCGCCGTTACGCCGAATTTCGCGGTTGCTTTGATTGGCCAGTTTCACATTTTCGCTGCGGTCCAGTGCGGCTTGGACGGAACGGCGGGTGGGCAGTCGGCCGCCCATTTGTTTTCTGACCCAGTTGTCCAGATGGCGGTCGCCCGTGACCGGATAGGCAACGGTGGATTCATGGTAGTTCCCGTGATCGTGGGTTTTGGCTTCCAATGTAATAGTTTTGAAGGGCAGCGGTGCGGGGGCAGCCTGCACATGGGCGGTAAAGGCGGCGGAAAGCAGCGCGGTAGCAAGCGTTTTGGTCAACATGAGGGTTCCTTTAAGTTGGGCGGCGTTAAATGTTTGCCGATGAAAAATTAGCCCTTGCACGAATGCGGTGGCGCTTATTGGCCGGGGCTTTGAAAAGCAGCCTGCACTTGGAAAACAAAGGTGCAGGCTGCTTTTTCAGGGTGGGTTAATTGTAGGAAATCACTGTAAACAACGCTACTGATTTCTACACCTTATCTGTTGCTGCCTCAGCCACTATCGGCCGGGTGGGCACGGTTTGCAGCCGCCAGTGTTGCACTGCCCAATCCAGCAGTTCTTGCGGTTTGTCCACTGCGGGCGCGGGCGGCAGTTTCAGGTAGCCCATCACTTGGCGCAGCAGGGCTTCTTTGCGTTGCAAATCCAGCGCGGGGGCGAGGGTTTGCTTCGACCATTTCTGCCCTTCGGCATTGGTGAGCAGGGGCAGGTGGGCGTAGTGCGGGGTGGGGAGGCCGAGGCAGCGTTGCAGCCAGATTTGGCGCGGGGTGGAAACGAGCAAATCCTGCCCGCGCACGATGTGGGTGATGCCTTGTTCGGCGTCGTCGGCCACCACGGCGAGCTGGTAGGCCCACAGGCCGTCGGCGCGCAGGAGGACGAAATCGCCGATGTCGCGGGCGAGGTTTTGCGCATAATGGCCAACGATGCCGTCGGTGAAGACGATGGTTTCATCGGGCACGCGCAGCCGCCAGGCGGGCACTCTGCCGGCGGCTGCGGGCGGCGGGGCGGCGAGCTGTGCACAGGCGCCGTTGTAAACGAAGCCGTCCGCGCCCTGCCGCGCTTGGGCATGCCATTGTTTGCGGCTGCAATAGCAGGGGTAGGCGAGGCCGCTTTGCTGCAGGCTTTGCAGGGCGGCGCGGTAGAGGGGGTGGCGGCGGCTTTGATAGGCCACTTCGCCGTCCCATTCGAAGCCGAATGCTTCGAGGGTGCGCAGGATATGGGCGGCGGCGCCGGGCATTTCGCGCGGCGGGTCGAGGTCTTCCATCCGCACCAGCCAGCGCCCGCCCTGCGCCCGGGCATCGGCATAGGAAGCCAGGGCGGTGAGCAGCGAGCCGATGTGCAAAAGGCCGGTGGGGCTGGGGGCGAAGCGTCCGATATACATAGGGAAGGTTTGATTTAACGGCGTTGGGGCAGGTTTTCAGGTAGCCTTTGTGCGGGATGAAGGCTACCTGAAATTTGATAATCAAAGGTTTATTCCACCCACTGCACAATCTCTTCCATCGGCAGGCGGGTTTTGGCGCGCGGCTCTTCGTTGCGGTAGCCGAAGGCGGCCATGAGGCTGACGCGGTATTCGGCGGGGTTGAACAGGCCTTTTTCGGCCAAGAAGGCATTCACTTCTTCCTGCCGGAAGCCCTCGATCGGGGTGGAGTCGATGCCGATAAAGGCGGCGGCGGTCATCATATTGGCCAGGGCGATATAGCTTTGTTTGCTGGCCCAATCGTGGAAGGTGCGCGGGCTTTCGGTGATGCGGAAGTTATGTTCGGCAAACTGCTGGAAGAAACCTTCGCGCATTTCTACGATATGCGGCGGAATATGGTGCACCCCGCTCCACATTTTGTGCCGGTAGTCCGGCTGCATCGCGGCTTGGGTGCGGGCGAGGAATACGATAAAGTGGCTGCAATCCATGATTTTATCTGCCGCGCCCCAAGCCAGCGGTTTGAGCTCGGCACGCAGCGCGGGGTTTTGGATCACGAGAAAACACCACGGCTCCAGCCCGAAGGAGCTGGGCGACAGGCGGCCGGTTTCCAAAATAAATTCGAAATCTTCACGGCTGATCTTTTTGGCCGGGTCGTATTTCTTGCAGGCATAGCGGCGGTGGAAGGCTTCGAGGACGGTTTGTTTGGTATCCGGCATGGCGGTCTCCTGAATGAGGCGGTAAAAAAGGGAAAAGCATAGCGGGGGCATGGGTGGAAGTCAAAAAGGCTGATTGGCAGGTTTCAGGTAGCCTGTTCCATCAGGAGGCTACCTGAAAAACCAAACAGCGAAGGCAAAGTCGCCTGCCGGGCGCAAAAAAAGCTGCCGGTATTCCCGGCAGCTTCGGTGTTTCCGCCAAACGGCAAAATCAATACATGCCTTCGCGCTCTTCGCGAGTGCTGATGTAGATGTTTTTCACCTGGGTGTAGGCGGCGAGCATCATTTTGTGCGTTTCGCGGCCGATGCCGGAAGTTTTGTAGCCGCCGAAGGGGGCGCCGGCGGGCAGGCGGTTGTAGCAGTTCACCCACACGCGGCCGGTTTCCAGGGCGCGGGATACGCGCAGGGCGCGGTTGATGTCGCGCGTCCACACGCCGCCGCCGAGGCCGTAGTCGCTGTGGTTGGCCATTGCGATAACTTCTTCTTCGGTTTTGAACTTAATCACGGTAGCCACCGGGCCGAAGATTTCTTCTTGGGCGATGCGGCTGTGGTTGCTGTCGGCGGCAATCAGGGTGGGCTCGACAAATTCGCCTTTGCCCAATGCGCCTTCCACTTTTTTACCGCCGGTGATGATGCGGCAGCCTTCCTGCTCGCCGATTTTCACATATTTCAGAATGGTTTCGAGCTGGCCGGCGTTCACTTGTGCGCCCATTTGGGTGTCGTCTTCCCAAGGCAGGCCGACTTTCACTTTTTTAAACTCTTCGGCCAGGGCGGCGACGAATTTATCGTAGATGCCTTCCTGCACGAAAATGCGCGAACCGGCGCAGCATACTTGGCCTTGGTTGAACAAGATGCCTTTTTGCGCGCCTTCCAAGGCTTTGTCGAAAGGCATGTCGTCGAAGAAGATATTGGCAGATTTGCCGCCCAATTCCAGTGTGGAAGGAATCAGCAGCTCGGCAGCGGCGATGCCCACGCGGCGGCCCACTTCGGTAGAGCCGGTGAAGGCGAGCTTGTTGAAGCCTTTGTGGTGCAGCATGTATTCGCCGGATTTGCTGCCTTTGCCGGTAATCACGTTGAGCACGCCTTTGGGCAGCAGGTGGTTCACTTTTTGGGCGAAAGACAGCAGGCTCAGTGAGGTGCTGGAAGAGGGGTGGATCACGATGGTGCAGCCTGCGGCCAGCGCGGGAGCAATTTTCCAAGCGGCCATGAGGAAGGGGAAGTTCCACGGAATGATTTGGCCAACCACACCGATCGGCTCGCGCAATACGATGGAGAGGTCTTCTTCGTCCAGTTGGTTGGCGCTGCCTTCTTCGCCGCGAATCACGCTGGCGAAATAGCGGAAGTGGTCGGAGGCCAAAGGAATGTCGGCGGCGCGGGTTTCGCGGATGGGTTTGCCGTTATCGAGCGTTTCCTGCAGGGCGAAAAGTTCGGCATGCTCATCAATCACATCGGCAATTTTGTTCAGAATGGCGGCGCGCTCGGTGGTGGTGGTTTTGCGCCAGGTTTTAAACGCGGCCTGTGCGGCGGCTACGGCGGCATCCACATCGGCGTCGGTGGCGTCGGTGAATTTAGCCAAGAGTTCGCCGTTGGCGGGGTTGTGCGATTCCAGCAAGTTGCCGGGCTTTGTCCACTCGCCATTGATGAGCAGACCGTATTCGCGGTCGAAAACGTTCAGATTTTTAGCCATTTCGTTGGTTCTCCTAAGAATTGCGGGCTGGTTGCCCACTTCCGATAACATAAACAGCATTCGATCGATGCTGTGGGCGCAGCATATTCTTTTTTGCCAACTCTTTCAAGGATGCAGCTTCCCCAACCGGGCTTGTTTACTGATTAAAGGCTACCTGAAAGCAAAGCTTCAACGCAGCCAAAACGCCGTGCAGGCTGCCTTGCCGCGCTATTGTTTCCGCAGGGCTTGCACGCTCTACTATTTGGGATGAAAATAACAATATAACAATAAATAATCAGCCTGCCGCCGCAGCCGCGGGCAGGAAAAACACATCAGGCCAGAACCGGTTTTTTGTTGCCGCAGAAGCGGAGGAGGATAAGCAATGCAAACGATTAAAAAAATTGATGCCGCAGCCCTACGCGCGTTTACCGAGGCCGCCTTTAAGGCATACGGCTTCGTGCCCGAAGAAGCGGCGCAGATTACCGATGTGCTGATGGCTGCCGACCTCTGCGGCGTAGACACACACGGCTCGCAGCGGCTGGAAATGTACCGCCAGCATATCAACGGCGGCTTCGTGCGCATCGGCGCCAAACCGGAAACCGTGTTTGAAACGCCCGTGTCGGCCGTGGTGGACGGTCATGCCGCCATGGGGCAGCTCGTATCGCGCTATGCCATGCAGATTGCCATCGACAAGGCCAAACAAAGCGGCATCGGCATGGTGTCGGTGCGCAATTCCAACCACTACGGCATCGCCGCCTACTACAGCAGCATGGCCGCCAGCCAAGGCCTGGTGGGCATTTCCATGACCAACTCCTTCCCCATCGTGGTGCCCACCTACGGCCGTACCCCGATGATGGGCACCAACCCCATTGCCGTGGCCATTCCCGCCAGCCCGACCGATTTCAGCCTCGATGCCGCCACCTCCGTGGTTGCCTTCGGCAAGCCCGAGGTATACCTCAAAAAAGGCCTGACCGCCCCGCTGGGCTGGGCGATTAACAGCCGGGGCGTAGACGAAACCGACCCGCAGATTATCGTGGAATGCGTACGCCAAGGCTTGGGCGGCGGCATGTATCCCTTGGGCGGCGGCAGCGAGCTGTTCGGCAGCCACAAAGGTTACGGCTATGCCGTGCTGGTGGAATTTTTCTCCGCCTGCCTGTCGCAAGGCACCACGTCCAACCACACCATGAAAAACGGCCATGCCGGCATCTGCCACCATTTCGCCGCCTTCAACCCGGAAATCTTCGGCGATGCCCAAGCCATCCGCAGCCGTTTCAGCGCCTATCTGCAAGAGCTGCGCGAATCGGCAAAAGCCGCCGGCCAAGAGCGGATTTATATCCACGGCGAAAAAGAAGCCGAATGCTGCCGCGAACGCAAACAAAGCGGTATTCCCATCCTGCCCAAAACGCTGGACGAAATGCGCCGCTTGGCCGAGGAGCTCGGGCTGCCGTTTGAGTGGTAGGGCTTGAATACGGCAGTAATAAAGGTTCTTGAATTCGGATTTCAAGCGCAACACTTAGGTACTAGCGGTTAGAACAGATTCAAGAATAAAACACTTGGCGTTTCGCAGCCAAGTGTTTTTCTCGGCCGGCGGTTCAACTCATCTTTAACCCTGCGTATCTCCCGATCAGCTGGTATTTCGGAAATCGGTTTGTTTGGGGAAGTATAGTGGATTAACAAAAATCAGGGCAAGGTGGCGAGCCGCAGACAGTGCACACGTTACGGCAAAGCGGGCCAACACCGTACTGGTTTTGTTAATTCACTATATGCGGCTAAGGCCGCCATCATCTCTAATGGCTGAAAAATCCGCAGCCTAACCTTTGCTTTCCAAGCAGCCGCGCCCGGCTTCGTCTATAATCCCGCCTTCCTTCCCGCCCCGAAAGGCTACCTGAAAATGACTTTGCCGAAATTCCTTACCCCCCTTCTTGCCACGCTGCTGCTTGCCGCCTGCGGTGCCACTTTCGCGCCGCAGGATTTGCCGCATTTGGCGGCGGGCGAGAGCCGCCGTTTCAAGCTGGAGCGGCTGGATGAAACCGGCGCGGCGGAGCAGGTGTCGCTGTTGGTGGTGCAGGGCGAGACGGGCGGGCAGTCGCGCTGGATTCAAACCGATGCGTTCGGTGCGCCGCTGGCGCGTTTGCTGGCCACGAAAAGCGGCTGGCGGCGCGACGGCTTCGTGCCGCCGAACCATGCCGCGCAGGCGGTGTTCACGGCAATGTTCCCGCTGTTGGAAAACGGTTTTTCAGACGGCCGGCCGCGCGAGTTGGAGGGCGGCGGGGCGAAATGGCGGCTAACGCCTTTGGGAGAGAATGATGAATAAGGCACGGGCATACCTCGGCCGGCCGGGTTTGGTGTCGGCTTTGGGCAGCGGTTTGGCGGAGCATTTGGATGGTTTGTTGAGGCCGTCTGAAAACAGCCCGCTCACGTTTTCCACCGAATGGGTGAAGGGCAAAAACCGTGCTTTCGGCGCGATAAACCGCCCGTTGCGCCCGTTTCCCGACCATCTGCCCGCCGAACACCGCAGCCGCAACAATCAATTGCTGTGGGACGCTTTAGCGCAAATCGAGCCGCAGATTCAGGCAGCCCTCAGCCGCTACGGCGCAGACAGAATCGGCGTGGTCATCGGCACGTCGGTGGGCGGCGCGGATGAAAATATCCCGCTGTTCCAACACGTTGCAAACGGCGGCGGCTGGGCGGACATTCCGTTCAAACAGCAGGCGCAACTGCTTTCCTCGCCCGCCGATTTTGCCGCGGCGGCGTACGGCCTGCAGGGCGCGTGCTACGGCGTATCCACCGCCTGCACGTCCGGCGCGCGGGCGCTCATCAGCGCGGCGCGGCTGCTGCGGCTGGGCGTATGCGACGCGGTGTTGTGCGGCGGCGTGGACACGCTCTCGCCGCTCACCATCAACGGTTTCGCCTCGCTGGAAGTACTTTCAGACGGCATGGCCAACCCGTTTTCGCGCAACCGCAACGGCATCAACATCGGCGAAGCCGCCGCCGTATTCGTGATGACCCGCGAAGATAACGGCGACGCCCTGCCGCTCTTGGGCTACGGCGCCAGCAGCGACGCGCACCATATGTCTTCCCCCCGCCCCGACGGCCTCGGCGCGGCGCAGGCTTTTCAGGTAGCCTTAAACCATGTGGGATTGCCGCCCGAAAGCATCGGCTGGATCAACCTGCACGGCACCGGCACGCTGCTCAACGACGGCATGGAAAGCCGCGCCGTGGCCGAAGTGTTCGGCAGCCACACCGCCGCCACTTCCACCAAACCGCTCACCGGCCACACCCTCGGCGCAGCCGGCGCGCTCGAAGCCGCCTTCGTATGGGGCATCGCCAGCCGCCGCGACAACCCGGAAGGCAGCCTGCCGCCCCAACTGTGGGACGGCCAAGCCGACCCCGAACTGCCGCCTATCGCGCTCACCGCTTCAGGCAGCCGGTGGCCGCAAGGGCGGCGCATCGGCGCGAGTTCGTCGTTTGCCTTCGGCGGCAACAACAGCGTCCTCATCATCGGAGAAGAACATGCCCCAATGTCCGATTAAACAACCCGCCGCCCTCCTGCCGCACAGCGGCCGCATGGTGCTGCTGGACGAAGTTCTATCCTACGACGACAACAACCTGCACGCCGCCTGCACCATCCGGCCCGACTGCATCCTGCTTCCCGACGGCGCCAACGCCCTGCCCGGCTGGCTCGGCCTCGAAATCATGGCGCAAGGCGTGGGCGCATGGGCGGGCGCGCATGCGCTGGACGCCGGCCGCCCCGTGCAGCTCGGCTTCCTGCTCGGCACCCGCAAACTCACCTTCGGGCTACCTGAAATCCCCGTCGGCACCGTGCTCGACGTACAAATCACCCTGTCCTGGCAAGACAACGCCACCAACATGGGCGTGTTCGACTGCGTCCTCACCTGCCGCACCCCGCCCCCCGACCGCGAAGACCTCACACCCGGCACACTGCTCCTCTCCGGCGCACTCAACGTATTCAGTCCCACCAGCCGCGAGGCTTTAGACGCGATTTTGGGGCGGTAGCGGCTTCCGCCCCGCCAAACCCGCCGCACTGCATTTTCAGGTAGCCTTCCTCCGGCCAAACAACCGGTTTTCAGGCTATAGTGCCCAACTGCATTCCAAAGCAACAGGCTGCCCGAAAACCGGAAAATGGTTTTCGGGCAGCCTGTTGTTGGTTTGCAAACTATCGGTGCAGGCCTTATTTCTGGTTGGCTTCCAATACTTTTTGCAATTCTTCTTTCGGCATATAGCCGGCCATCACCTTACCGTTGGGGAATACCACGGTGGGGGTACCGTTGAAGCCGTAGCGGTTGCCCAGCGCCATGGTTTCTTTCACCGGGTTTTCGCAGCCGGCGGATTCGGGCGGCACGGTGCCTTTGCGCATCCATTCGGTCCAAGCGGCGGTGCGGTTGGGGCTGCACCAAATGCGCACGGCTTTGGCTTCGGCGGAGGGGTGCAGGCTGGGGATGGGCATCATGAAGTTGTAGATGGTGAGGTCGGTCATCTGCTCGAATTCTTTTTCCAAACGGCGGCAGAAGGGGCAGTCGGGGTCGGAGAACACGGCCACTTTCAGCCTGCCGTTGCCGCGCACTTCTTTAATGGCGGAATCGAGCGGCAGGGTGGAGAAATCGATGCGGTTGAGCTCTTCGCGGCGGGTTTCGGAAAGGTTGCTGCGTTTGTTCACATCGATCAAATCGCCGGTAAACATATAGTTGCCGTCGGCAGTCATGTACACCAGCTGGTTGCCGGACAGGAACACTTCATACAGGCCGCTGACGGGAGCGGGGATAACGCTCAACACTTCCAGGCCTTGATCGCCGTAGGTTTGGGTGAGCTTGTTGCGGATAACGGCTTCGGGGCTGCCGGCGGGCGCGGAGGCGGCCGAAGCAGCAGCGCCGGAGGCGTTTTGCTGCGCGGCGGGCTGGGCGTTGCAGGCGGCCAAAGGCAGCAGCGCGGCCAGCAAGATGGCGGAGAGGGTGTGCTTCATGGGTTTGTTCTCATTAAGATGGTTAAAAACGGGCGCATTATACCGAAATCTGTGCGGGCGGGCTTTTGCGGCGTGTAAATGTAATTTATTGCCCGGATTGGTTTTCAGGTAGCCTTTGAAAGGCTACCTGAAGCTGTTTGGGCGGCAGCAATGTATTCTTCAGCCCAACAGCCCCGGCCAGCGCGCCAACACGCGCTCTACGGCATCGGGTTGGCGCAGCAGTCCGCCCTGCCATTGTTCGGCAGCCTGCTGCCATTGCGGCAGTTGTTGCAGCAGTTGCCGCCAGCTTTCGGCACGGGCGGCGGGCGTGAGTGCGGCGGCGTGGTTCAGGTCGTCGGAAAGGGCTTGGTGGGCGGCGGGCAGCGGGGCAAACGCGGCGGCTTTATGCCAGAAGGCGTGCAGCTTGGGCAGGTGTGCCTGCTCGGTCTGCGGATAGATGTGCCACAGCAGGGGTTTGCCGGCGAGCTGGGCGCGCACGAAGCTGTCTTCGCCGCGCACGATGGCCATATCGGCCAGCCACAGCACAGCATCAAATTCGGCCTGCGGCACAAAGCCGATGCGGATCAGCCGCACCGCACCGGCCTGCCACACGCTGCCGGGCCCGCGCAGGGCGTGCTCGGGAATCGCGCCGGCTTGGTGCAGGCTGTGGATAATTTGCCGGTCGGCCAGCCATACGTCTAAGGCTTCGCCCGCTTCCTGCCAGGCGGCGAGCCAATCGGCCCACTGTGCGCCGGCATAGCCGAAGCAGAAACATTGCACGGCGCGGCGCGGGGTTTCAGGTAGCCCCAAGTGGCGGCGCAAGGCGGCTTGGGCGGCGGGGTTGGCGAGAAAGGCCTGCTGCTTTTTCAGGTAGCCTGCTTCGCACAGGAGGCCGCCGCTGGTTTCGCTAAAACCCATCAGCCAAAAATATTTTTCCGTGCCGTCGGCTTGCAGCGAAGGCTTGCCGTGCATGGCTTCCGCCCAAGGTTCGGCGCTGAGGTATTCCCAATTGAGCCACAGCGGGCGGTGTGCGCGGACGGCGGCAAGCGCGGCGGGGGGCAAATCGCAGCCGAAGGTTTCGATTACTAAGGTGGGCGCAACTGCGGCCAATTCAGCCGCAATGCTTTCGGCCGCGTCGCCCTGCCAGTGGTGTGCCCGAATATCGGCGGGCAGCGGGGCATCGCCGAGCAGTTTGGCCAGCGCGGCGGGATGGTCGTGCCAGAGGGCTACCTGAAAACCGGCTTCGTTCAGTCGGCATGCCAGCCGCAGGGAAACGCCGATGTCGCCGTAGTTGTCGATCACGCGGCAAAACAACCAGGCGGCGGGCGGGGTGTCGGTATGTTTGGATGGAAAAAACGGGTTTGATGGCACGATAAATCTTTCGCTGGGCAAATCCTCAGACAGGACGGCAATTTACGTTAGCTGCGCGCTCTGTCAAGCGTTTTGGCGGAAATTTTTTTGGTTTTCCCACAAGGGGCTAAGGAAGCCGCTTTCGGATTGGCATAAAGGCTCAAATCTGCTGCTTGACAAGTTTCGCTTTCATTTAATCATTTGATATTTTTATACTTTTAAAAAATTGGCCATTTTTTACGCAACCTAAGCCAAGGCCTGATTTATCAGGAAATCTTACGCTTCCCACAGGGTTTTCCACAAAGTTTTCCACAGCTTTTGTGGGTAAGGGATAAAGCTGCAATAGCCGCGTTTTTTTGGCAGATTATTGCCTGCGGCAGATGGGCGGACAGGTTAGGGATGGATGCCGTTGGAGCACAGGCAGCCGACTAAATTTCAGGTAGCCTTCCGCATGGGCACACTGTTCAACTACGTCGGCAAAAACGGCCTATTTGGCATAGAAAATGGTTGCCAGGCGGGCAGGATGGGAGGCTACCTGAAAACATCGCTTCAATATAGCCGCTGCCATTTTCATTTTAATCCACTATCGCTGCGCAGAGCCGCCGCTTTCAGGTAGCCTTTTGCCGTGCCGTCGTTTCAGCTACCATAGCCGCCGTTTGATTTAACAAAGAAGCAACCATGACTTTTCAACAATGGCTCGATTCCTGCCGCCTGCCCCGCCTGGAGGCACGGCTGCTGGTGGAAGCCGTGTGCCGCATCTCTCATGTGCGGCTGATCAGCCGCAGCGGCGACGAGCTGCCGCAGCCGCAGCGCGCCGTACTCGATATGCTGGCCGCGCGCCGCCGCCGGGGCGAGCCGATGGCTTATTTGCTCGGCAGCCGCGAGTTTTACGGCAGAAGTTTCCGCGTGTCGCCAGCCGTGCTGATTCCGCGCCCCGAAACCGAGCTTTTGGTGGAGGCCGCGCTTGCACGCCTGCCCCCGGGCGGGCGGCTGTGGGATTTGGGCTGCGGCAGTGGCATCATTGGCATTACCGTGGCGCTGGAACGATCCGATGCCGCCGTACGCGCTTCCGACATCAGCCACGATACGCTGACTGTGGCGCAAGCCAATGCCGCTGTGCTGGGCGCAAGCATCGAATGGGCGCAAGGCTCATGGTTTGCGGCTCTGCCCGCGGCAGAAGGCCTGTTCGACATCATCGCCAGCAATCCGCCCTACATCGAGGCTGGCGACGAACACCTGACACAAGGCGACCTGCGCTTCGAGCCCACCGCCGCACTCACCGATTTTGCCGACGGCCTCAGCCATATCCGCACCCTCGCCGCCCAAGCCCAAGGCTGCCTGAAACCGGGCGGCTGGCTGCTGCTGGAACACGGCTGGAACCAAGGCGAAGCCGTGCGCGGCATTTTGGCCGAACACGGCTGGCAGCAGGTGGATACCCTGCGCGACTTGGCCGGGCTGGATAGGGTGAGCATCGGGCGGAAGGCGGTATAGCGGAAACGCGGCAGCCGCCATATTCAACGAAAGGCTACCTGAAAACCGGTTTGCGGTTTTCAGGTAGCCTTTAGTCTGTCGGACAGCCGGGTGGTTTATTCCTGCCGGACGTGTTGTTTCAGCAGGGCGATGATTTCCTGCTGGGCGGCGAGCTCTTTGTTTTTCTGTTCGATGATTTCATCTTTGTGGGCGACGATCAGCTTCAATTTTTCGATTTCGGCCGCCAGATCGGACGAGCCATAGTAATTGGCGCTGGTGTGGTCTTGCGTTTCTTGCAGGAAGAAGAAAACGTTTTTCTCGCCGTCGGATACCAAATCGGAGAGGTTGATGTTGAAAATTTGGGCGATCTGGCTGAGTTTGTCCAGATAAAGCTTGGTTTCGCCGCACTCGATTTTGGCATATCCGTTGTGCGACATACCCAAGCGCTCGGCCATCTCCTCTTGCGACCAATGATTGAATTCCCGCAGCATTCTGATTTTGTCGTTTACATTCATTAAGACACCTTGTTCGGTTAAAGTTGCCCACCAGTCGGGTTTTTTCTGCCCTAAGCGTGGCTGGTTTGGCGGCAACGGCTGAATTTACAATGTGATTGTAACATTGAAACAACCGTCAATATCACTTACAGGAGGGCAAAATGAATTCCATCCACGATTTTCTCCGCAAAACGCTGGGCGGCCTGACAACGGCCTATTATGTTCGGCATTTCTTATTTGGTTTAGTGCTTTATGGCGGGGTGGTTTGGATGTCCGTCCAGACGGGGAATCTACGCCATATCCCGCTGTTTACCCTGTGCCAGTTCCTGTATCCTTACTCCCGGTTCGTTTATGAGAGCGTTGTCGGTTTCATCCTCGGCAGGAATATTGTTTTGGTCAATCCGATCGTGATGCTGGTGAGCAAAATCTTCACCATTACCTTGTGCTGGACAATGTCTGTTTTTATCGCGCCCTTCGGCTTGGCCTATCTCTATTTCTATCACTCCAAGCAAGAGCGGCAGCAACAGCAACAACCGGAGCAATAGGCTCTTCGACTAAAATAAAAGGCTACCTGAAAATTTTCAGGTAGCCTTTGTTTCGCCCGAGGGATTAGTTCGGAATATATTGCAGCGGATCTACCGGCTGGCCGTTTTTACGCAGCTCGAAGTGCAGCTGCACGCGCTGGCTGTCGCTGTTGCCCATGGTGGCAATGCTTTGGCCGCGCCGCACGGTTTGTCCTTCGCGCACGAGCAGGCGCTGGTTGTGGCCGTAGGCGGTGAGGTAGGTTTGGTTGTGCTGCACGATGATGAGGTTGCCGTAGCCGCGCAGGCCGGAACCGCTGTACACCACTTTGCCGTCGGCAGCGGCCACAACGGGCTGTCCGGCGGTGCCGCCGATGTTGATGCCTTTTTCACTGCCGCCGAAACGGGTGAGGATGTTGCCGGCGGTGGGGCGCTGCCAGGTGATGCCGGCGGCGCTGCGGGTGCTGCCGGATACGGAAGGCGTGGCGGCCGGGGTGGCCGCGGTGTTGGCCGACGGGGCGGGCGTGGGCGCAGGCGCGGGGGTGGTGCGCGGCACAGTAGCGGGCGGTGGGGTTTGCGCGGTGGCGGGCGGGGTGTAGCCTGCGGGTTTCACGCGCAATACTTGGCCGATGTTGATGTTGTTGTCGGACAGATTGTTCCAAGCGCGCAGATTGTCTTGGCTGATGCGGTAGCGGCGGGCGATGTTGTACACGGTGTCGCCGCGCACCACGGTGTGCTGGGCGGCGTTGGGGTCAACGGGCGCGTAAGACGGGGTGTAGCCGCTGCCGCCGGCAGGGGTGGCGCCGACTGCGGGCGGAGAGTAGGGGGCGGGCGCAGCAGCGGGCGGAGAGTAGGGGGTGGTGTTGGCGGATTGGGTGGCGGCAGGCGGGCTGTAGGGCTGCGCGCCGTAGGGGTTGCTGTCGGCCGCGGCGGTGTTGCCGCCGTAGTTGTTGCCGTAGCCTGCGCCGTTGCCGGACACTACGGGGGCGGGCGGCTGGGTGAGGGCGCAGGCGCCGAGGAAAACGGTGAGGATGAGGGGAAGGGTGCGGAAGGTAAATAATTGATTCATGGGGATACGGGCTTTCTGTGCACGGAAACAGCGCAATCATAAGCAATCCGTGCGGTTTCATGCAAGGTTGGGCGGCGTATATCGCGGTTAAGTTCCGTTAATCAGCGGCACGAAGCGGGCTTCGTGCACGCAGGTTTCGTGGAAGCCGTGGGGGGTTTTTTCGATGAGCCACAGGTATTGCTGCCCGCCTTCGTCCAGCGGGATCACCATGCGGCCGCCCACGGCGAGCTGTTGCAGCAGGGGCAGCGGCACTTCGGCGGGCGCGGCGGTGACGAGGATGCCGTTGAACGGGGCGACTTCGGGCAGGCCGAGGTAGCCGTCGCCGCACACCAGCCGCGTGCCACCGAGCAGGCGGGCGGTGCGCAGGTTGTGTTTGGCTTTTTCGTGCAGCGCCTGCAGCCGCTCTACCGAATAAATCTGCTTGAGCCCCACGGCTTGCAGCACGGCGGTTTGGTAGCCGCAGCCGGTGCCGATTTCCAGCACCGGGCCGAAGTTTTCCGCTGCCGCGTCGCCGAGCATGAGCTGGGTCATCACGGCCACGGTGTAGGGCTGGGAGATGGTCTGCCCCAGCCCCAAGGGCAGTGACATATCGTCATAGGCGCGCGAGCGCAGGGCTTCTTCCACAAACACATGGCGCGGCACGTTGCCCATGGCGGCGAGCACGTCGGCGCGGCCGATGCCCATTTTGGCCAGCCGCTGCACCATATTGCGCCGCCGCCAATCGAAGCTGCTGCCGGAGTGTGCTGCGTTCATCGTGTGGCGCCCTGCCAGAATTGCGCCGCGCCGCCTAGACCTGCGTGGTCGGTTAAATCCACGGAGAGCGGGGTAACCGTAATCATGCCGGCTTCGTTTTGTGCGAAATCGGTGTCTTCTTCGCGGCCGAGCACTTCGCCGGCCGCGCCAATCCAATACACATTCTCGCCGCGCGGGCTGCGGGCGGCCACCACGCTTTGCTGATGATGCCGCCGCCCCAGGCGCACGGTGGCGATGCCTTGGATTTGGTTTTCCGGCACCGCCGGGATGTTGACGTTCCACAGCACGGGCACGGTGGGCTTGGGCGCGGCAAACAGATGGGTGAGCAGCCGCCACACGGCTTGTTCGGCGGTGCGCCAATAGCGGCCGCTTTTGTCGTTGAGCGAAAAGGCAATCGCGGGAATGCCGAGCAGATAGGCTTCGGTGGCGGCGGCCACGGTGCCGGAATAGAGGGTGTCGTCGCCCATATTGGCGCCGTGGTTGATGCCGGAAAACACCCAATCGGGCTGAAAATCGGGCAGGCTGTGCAGGGCGAGGTGGATGCAGTCGGTGGGCGTGCCGTCCACAAAATAGAAGCCGTTGGCGGCTTCCTGAATGCGCAGCGGGCGGTCGAGCGTGAGCGAATTGCTGGCGCCGCTGCGGTTGCGCTCGGGGGCGACCACGCGCACGTTGGCAAATTCGGCGGCCACCCGGGCGAGGATGGCGAGGCCTTCGGCTTGGTAGCCGTCGTCGTTGCTGATGAGGATATTCATGGTTGGCTTGAGGCTGCCTGAAAACGGGTGGTTTGGGGTTTCAGGTAGCCTGAAAACGGGGCGGCAGGCTACCTGAAACTCGGTTTGGGATTTTGGCGCTGTTAAAGCGGCCGCTTTGGCTACACAAAATCCAAGCCCGGCATTGCCGAGGCCTTGCTTTCAGGTAGCCTTGGGTGTTTACAAAACGGTATTGGCCGGCTCGTAGTCGATGACGTCGCGGATTTTGTTTTGCGCATCCACCAGCACCACTTTCGGCCGGTGTGCGGCAATTTCCGGCTCGGAGAGCAAAACGTACGACATGATGATTACCACGTCGCCCGGCTGTACCAGCCGCGCCGCCGCGCCGTTGAGGCAGATTTCGCCGCTGCCGCGCCCGCCGGCGATGGTGTAGGTTTCCAGCCGCTCGCCGTTGTTGTTGTTCACAATCTGCACTTTCTCGTTCACGCAGATGCCAGCCGCATCGAGCAGATCCAAATCCACGGTGATGCTGCCTACGTAGTTTAAATCGGCACGGGTAACGGTGGCGCGGTGGATTTTGCCGCCCAGCAAAGTTCGGAACATTTCGGGAATCCTGGAAAAAAGCGGTATTTTATCGCAAGCGGTGCGCGGGCTGAAGGCTGCCGGTTATTTTCAGGTAGCCTTTTGCGCCCGTGCCGGTTTGCCGGGCATTTCTGCCCGGCCTGTAAGTTTCAGGTAGCCTTATTCCGCTTCGCAGCCGCAGGAAAGGGAGGCGGAGGCTTGCAGGCTGAGCTGTTTGCGTTGCAGCGCTTTTTCGTGGCGGCAGCGCTGGCGCTCGCTGGTGATTTGCAGCGGCGGCACGGGCACGGGCTTGCCGTTTTCCACGGCCACCATGGTGAAGTAGCAGCTGTTGGTGTGGCGCACCTGGCCGGTGCGGATGTTTTGTGCTTCCACGCGGATGCCGACTTCCATGGAGGTGCGGCCGGTGTAGTTGACGCTGGCGTAGAACGTAACCAGCTCGCCCACGTGAATCGGCTCTTTAAACAATACCTTGTCCACAGACAGGGTAACGCAGTAGTGCCCGCTGTAGCGGCTGGCGCAGGAATAGGCCACCTGGTCGAGCAGGCGCAAAAGCTCGCCGCCGTGCACATTGCCGCTGAAATTGGCGGTGTTGGGCATCATCAGTTCGGACATCACCAGTTCGTGCGCGGGCAGCTGGCGGGTTTGGGATTCGGTCATGGTGTTCCTCGGTGCGTGAAATAAAAGAATTATTTTATGCTATTAATGCAGCATGGTTTGATTAAACTTGTTTATGGCGAGATTTTTGCATGCTGCGCCAGCCGTTGGCCACCAAAAGCAGCAGCCCCGCCCAAATCAGGCCGTAGGTGATGTAGGCCGAGGGCTGCACCGGCGTTTTCAGCACCAACACCGCCAGTAAAAACAGCAAGGCCGGTTCTACATAGCTGAGCATGCCGAACAAATTAACCGGCAGCAGCAGCCCCGATTTCAGATTAAGCGACATCGACACCGCGCTGGCCATGCCCAGCAGCGGCAGCAGCAGCCAATAGCGCGGCTCGCCCAGCACCCAGGCAGTCATATCCGCGTGCCACAGCAGATAGGCCAGCGCAAAGGGCAGGATTAGCGTGAGGTCCAGCGTGAGCCCTTGCAGGGCGGGGATTTTCATCTCGCGGCGGTAGAGGTAGTACACCGGATACGCCAGGCACACCCACAGCGTGGTCCACGAAAAGGCCTGTTGCGTCCATATTTCGTGCGCCACGCCCAAGCCTGCCAGCACCAGCGCTGCGGTTTGCAGGCCGTTGAGCCGCTCCTTGAGCCAAAACCGCCCCGCCAGCACCATCACCACCGGAAACAGGAAATAGCCCATCGCCACATTCACACCCTCGTTATTGACCGGCGCCCACATAAACAGCCAAAACTGGCTGGCCACATCCGCCGTGCCCAATAAAAACAGCAGCCAACGGCGGCGGCTGTTCAAATGCGTGCGCACAAAGCGCAGCATGGCAGGCAGGCCGATGAGGCGCAGCGTGATCAGCCACAGCCCCGCCGCCATCACCACCATGCGCAGTGCGAACACATCCGTGCCGCTAATCGGCTGCATCCAATGGCTAAACAGATACAGCACGCTAAACAGCAGTTGCGACAGCAGGCACAACACCACGCCTTTGCTCAAATCCGACACGAACACTCCGGGGAAAGAATACAGAAAATCTTGATTATATAATGGATTAACGCTATTCGATACTAATCGGGCAGCGGTTGGCCCACGGTGTGGCAAAAGTGAAATCAAACCGCCCCATCGGTTTGCCGCATACGGCGCAGAGTTTCAGGTAGCCTCAGGCAGAGCGGGGAAGGCTACCTGAAAAGATGGCGGTATATTTTTCAGGTAGCCTTGATAAACCATCCCACCGCTCCATATAATCTTAAACGGCAGGCCGAATGCCGTTACTCTTAACCTAATCAGGAGATTAAACATGAGTAAAGATTTTGACCAGCAGAAAGAAGAACTCTTGCAAGAAGTGCGCTCCGTACTCGACGATGTGGAAGAGCTGTACCACAGCGGCGTTGAAGAAGGTAGCAAAGAAGCCGAGCAGCTGCGCGGCAAGCTGCAGCGCAAATTGCAGGCCGCCCAGCGCAAATTGGGCGATTTTGAAGAAGTGGCTGCCGAGCGCGTGAAACACACCGCCCGCCAAGCCGACCAACTGGTGCAAGACAAACCCTACTACGCCATGGGCTTCGCCGCCCTCGCCGGCTTGGTAGTGGGCGTGCTGCTCAACCGCCGTTAATCCTTGCCGCCCGGCCGCCCGCCCCGCCCTGTGCAGGCGGGCGTTTTATAGTGAATGAACAAAAACCAGTACGGCGTTGTCTCGCCTTGCCGTAACGTGTGTACTGTCTGCGGCTCGCCGCCTTGTCCTGATTTTTGTTAATCCACTATATCGTTGCGCCAAATAGGCAGGGCATCGCGTTGCCGCCTATTTGGCACCCCATCCCCATCCCACCGGGAGCGCCGCATGAGCCTCAAACACAACATCAACCACATCCGCTTCCTCGTCAACCAAGGCGCGGAGCTCTTGCTGCTGCGCCTGCAAATCCTCGGCATCGACCTTTCCGGCCAAGCCACCAGCTTCATCAAAATCACCGCCGCCCTGCTCGCGGGCAGCGTGTTGCTGCTCGCCGCCTTGGTCAGCCTCTTCTTCGGCCTCGATGCCGTCCTGCCCGTGCACGCCAAAATCTGGGTGTTTTTCGGCCTGCCCGTGTTGCTCCTGCTGATCGCCTGGTTCTTGCTCGCCCGCGCCCTGTCCGGCTGGCGGCAGGCGGGCGTTCAGGTAGCCTCCACCCTTGCCGACATGCGCCGCGACCTCGATACCCTGCGCGGCCACACTTCCGGCATAAATACCCAGCCTGCCGACACCGTACCGGAGCAGCCCGAATGAACGCCCAGCCTCAGCAGCCGCTCAGCAAAGCGCAGCAGCGCGAACTGCTCGCCCTGCAGGCCGAACTCGCCCGCCTGAAAATCCGCAGCGAACAGCTGCGCCAACAAAGCCGAAACCGCACCAACAGGCCCATCGACTGGCTCAAACTGGCCGACAGCCTGCCCTTGGCCATGCTGCTGTGGCAGGCCGCCGTCCTGCCCGCCCACAAACAACGCCAACTGCTGCCCAAATTCGGCCGCCTGCTGTGGCGCTGGTGGAACAGCGAGCCGGAGAAAAGGAAAAAGGGAAAATAAATATTGGGGCTGATGGCCAAAGGCTACCTGAAAACCGTGAACCGATTATTTTCAGGTAGCCTTATTGCGAGCCTGGTGTTTGAATCAAGCCGATGACGGCAGTTGGGTGTTCCTATCGTATTAAAATAAAAACGCTGAGGCGTTGGCCATCCTTATTCAAATCCGCTACCCCTTCGCCAACCATACACATATGCCGCAGGCTACCTGAAACCTGTTCCTTTCCCCCTATAGGTGAGCCGCAAAGTCGTTGGTGCAAAACAGAAAGGCTACCTGAAAACCGGTTTGAACCGTTTTCAGGTAGCCTTTCTTACATTCGGCCGGTGCTTACAGCGTTTCCACCGTGTGCTGGTCGTTGGTGTAGATGCAGATGCTGCCGGCGATTTCCAATGCTTTTTTCACCACGGTTTCGGGCGGCAGCTCGGTGTTTTCCACCAGTGCGCGGGCGGCGGCCTGGGCGTAGGAGCCGCCGCTGCCGATGGCGGCGATGCCGCCTTCCGGTTCGAGCACGTCGCCGTTGCCGGTGATGATGAGGGTGTTGTCTTTGTCGGCCACAATCAGCATGGCCTCAAGGCGGCGCAGGGCGCGGTCGGTGCGCCACTCTTTGGCCAGCTCGATGGCGGATACGGTGAGCCGGCCTTGGTGTTTCTGCAATTTGGCTTCAAAAAGCTCAATCAGGGTAAACGCATCGGCCGTGCCGCCGGCAAATCCGGCCAAAACGGTGTTGTTATACAGTTTGCGCACTTTGCGCGCGGTGGCTTTGATGATGGTGTTGCCCAGGCTGACCTGGCCGTCGCCGCCGATGGCGACTTGGCCGCCCCGGCGCACGGAAACGATGGTGGTGCCGTCGAATTGCTGCATGGTGCTTCCTTTTTGAAACGGTTGGGAATAGGCGGCAGATTAGGGCGGCGGCGCGGATTTCAATTTTTCAGGTAGCCTCAAAGCGGGGTGGGGCTACCTGAAAACATTTGGCCGCCGGGCTTGCTGCTTTAGCGGACATCGGCGGCGGCTTGGGCGGGGATGACGGCGAGCCATTCGATGTCGCTTTGGGCGAAGGCTTCGGGGAAGAGGTATTCGCCGCGGAATACGGCCAGGTCGATATGTTGCCAGGGCGGATTGAAGGCGGGCGTTTGGGTGCGCACGGCGTTGAGCAGGAGGATGGTGCAGTAGTAGGGCTGTTCGGCGCGGGCGGTGAGGCGGAAGGGGCGGCCAACTTGGGCAGCGGCGTGGCGGGCGCTGGCGCGGCGTTGTTCGGGGCTGAGGAAGCGGGGGCGGGCGTAGGCGGTTTGCCGGGAGAGGTGGGGTGCGGCAAATTCGGCCAGCGGGGTGAGCAGGACTTGGTTGGGGCGGGCGGGATCGTCGTCGGTGGTGGCGTGGGCAATCCATACTTCGGGCCGGGTTTGCACCACGATGCCGATGTGGGAGAAGCGGCTGCGGCTGAGCTCGCGGATGAGGCGGCTGTCGGTGGCGGTGCCGTGGCGGAATACCCAGTCGCCTTCCTGCAGGAGGCCGTTCGGGGGCAGGATGGCGGTACGGGCAGGCAGCGGCGTATCGGCGGTGAGGCTACCTGAAAAGGCCGGGTGGCTGGCCAAAAAGATTGCCGCACACGCTGCAATCAGCAGGCAGGCGGCAATCGGGACGAGGCGGCGCATGGTTAGAAGACTCGTGCTTTCCAGACGTCGTCTATTTTAATCAGCTGCACGCGGTCGTTGTCGGTTTCGCCGTTGCCGAATTCGATGGCGAGCTTCACGCTGGCGCGGTTCGGGTCTTGCTGGCTGATTTCGGCGGGTTCGGCGGTGATGTTTTTCACACCACCGCGCGCATCGGCTTTGGCTTTCACTTCGGCGACGACGGCGCGCATTTTGTCTTCCACCATTTCTTTTTCGCCGGGTTTGGCATCGGCGGGGATATAGAGCATGGCCACCACGGCGTCGCCGTCGCCGTTGTAGGCGTTGCGGCTGAACTGCTCGGCGGTTTTTTCGGGTGTGTTGCCGGAGCAGGCGGCAATAAACAGGGTGAGGGCGAAGGCGGCAAGGGCTTTAAACAGGGTGCGCATGGGCTTCTCCGTGAGGGTGGTGGGAAAATGGGGCTTTACAAAGCAAGGCGGGGCTTGTCAAACGGGGTTTCAGGTAGCCTGCGGCCAGTCAGCTTATAGTGAATTAACAAAAACCAGTACAGCGTTGTCTCGCCTTGCCGTACTATCTGTACTGTCTGCGGCTCGCCGCCTTGTCCTGATTTTTGTTAATCCACTATAACTTTCGCTCCGGTATTGCTATGCTTGAGCGGACGCGGATATGATTTCTGCACGGGCAACGGCTTGCCCGCCCTACGGAAAAGAGGCTACCTGAAAATTTCAGGTAGCCTTTCTCTCTGATTTTAAGCCGCTTTGCAGCGGGCGATGACCTCGTCGGCCAGTTCCAGATAGGCGATGCTGCCTTTGGCTTTGGGGTCGTAGGCCAGGGCGGGCATGCCGTGGCTGGGGGCTTCGGCCAGGCGCACGTTGCGCGGGATGATGGTGTTGAACACGAGGCGGGAGAAGTGTTTTTCCAGTTGCTCGCCCACTTCCAGCGACAGGCGGCTTTGCGGGTTGTACATGGTGCGCACGATGCCGAGGATGTCGAGCTTGGGATTGATGGCTTTGCGGATTTTGCGCACGGTGGCGATGAGGTCGGAAATGCCTTCGAGGGCGTAGTATTCGCACACCATGGGCACGATGAGGCGGTCGGCGGCCACCAGGCCGTTGAGGGTGAGCAGGGTGAGGGTGGGCGGGCAGTCGATGAGGATGTAGTCGTATTCGGGCAGAAGCGGCTTGATGGCGGTTTTGAGGCGCATCTCGCGGGCGATTTCCTGAATCAGCTCCACTTCTGCTCCGGCCAGGGAGCGGTTGGCGCCGAGGATGTGGTAGCGGCCGTGCGGGCTTTTGAGGCGGGAATCGGCGGCTGCGGCCTGCTCGAGCAGCACTTGATAAGTGCCGCTGTGCAGGCTGCTTTTGTCAATGCCGCTGCCAGTGGTGGCGTTGCCCTGCGGGTCGAGATCCACCACCAGCACGCGCTGTTTGCGTTCGGCCAGGGAGGCGGCCAGATTGACGGCGGTGGTGGTTTTGCCCACGCCGCCTTTTTGGTTGGCTATGGCGATAACGGTAGCGCTCATCATCCGGCCTTTCTATGGGAAGGGTTGGGGAAGCTGGAAATTCAGGCTAAGGCGGATTCATGCACGCTTGGGGCGCATGATCACCATATGCCGCTCGGCTTCCAGCAAGGGTACGTCGAGCTTATCGGCAGACACCACTTCGATATTCGCGGGCAGCTGCTCGATTTCTTCGTAGGGATACACGCCTTTCATGGCGGCCCAATAGCCGTTTTCATTGAGCAGGTGTTTGGTGAGCGCGGCAAAATCGGCCAGCTCGGCAAAGGCGCGGCTGGTGACCACATCTACTTTTTTATCGTAGATGGTTTCCACACGGCCGGCGGCCACGGTAACGTTGCCCAAGCCCAGCTCGATCACGGTTTGCTGCAGGAATGCGGTTTTTTTGGTGTTGGCATCGAGCAGGGTGATTTGCAGGTCGGGACGGCAGATGGCGGTGGGAATGCCGGGCATGCCGCCGCCGGAGCCCACGTCCATCAAGGTTTTTGCCTCTTTCACATAGGGCAGCAAGGTGAGGCTGTCGAGAATGTGGCGGCTGATGATTTGGTCGTTGCGGCGCAGGGCGGTGAGATTATAAGTCCGGTTCCACTTTTGCAGCAGCGAAGCGTGCTCGAGCAGCAAAAGCTGCTGAGCGGTGGAAAGGCTGAGGCCGAGGGCGGCAAGGCCTTCTTGCAGTTGTTGTTTGTTGTCCATAAATTGCGGTTTCGGATAAAGATTAGGGCTACCTGAAAAGGGATTTGGCTGTTTCAGGTAGCCTGTTTGGAGTGTTGGACGGATTTTACTCCATCTATACAAAGAATAAAATCTGGCGGCTAGGAAACCTTGTGCCGAGTGGCCAGCCAATAGGCGCGTATGTGGTCGAACGCCCAGTTGTAGGCCAAAGAATAAAGCACAATCAAGAGGGTGAGGCTGATGTCGGTGAGCAGCGCCTGCCATAGCGTAATTTGCAGAAACCAGGCAATCAGCGGCGTGGAGAAAAACAGCAGCCCGCCTTCAAACGCGCCGGTTTGCAGCATCCGCACTCCCCAGCCGCGCCGCTCGCGCCGGCCGGTGAAGATTTTGTCGAACCCCCAGTTGAACAGGAAATTCCACACCATCGCCGTTACCGATACCGCCACGCTCATGCCAAACGCCGTGCCGGCATGGGAAAGCCCAAACAGCAGCACAGCCTCGGCGGAAATCAGCACCGCGCCGGTTTCAAACAGCAAGGCATGGATAAAACGCTCGAAGAAGCTCACGATTCGGCTCGCGTGGGGGGAGGGGCAATATTATAACGCAGAGGCTACCTGAAAAACTCCCCCGTCCACAGCAGGTTGCCGAACTGGTCGGTCTGTTCCCTCGGTATGCCGATTTGGTCGGTGTGGTAGTAGGACAGGTAGAGTTTCTCGTCTTTGTTGTTGTAGAAGACGTGGGCTAGGGGTTCGTAGCTGTCCTAGTCGGTGGAGTGCAGGCTGCTTTTTTAGGGCTTTGAAGCCGTTAAAAAGCAGCCTGCACTTTTTTCAGGTAGCCTGTTAGGGGCTACCTGAAAGCTCTGAAACTGCTATTTGAAAATCATAAAGCAGGGTATCGTATTCCAATAGTTTATTTTTTATTTCATTATCATCCATAATTAAATCTTCTACTACAGACTACACTTGCTGTTGATTTATTTATCATTTACGAATGAGTTTTCCATTCTGTTAATGTATATAGAAATGGATTTTTAAAACGCGATAATAATTCATCTTTTAATAATTCATTGAAGATTAATGTTCCAATATAATTTTCATTTTGTGTTAAAAATACATTTTTATCTGATTTTGAAAACGCATCTAGAGAAAACCCATCATTTTTCCCATGTAAATCAGGATAAATAATCTCTTCTTTTATTTTCCATCTGATTATTCTCATTAGATAAAAAGGTTCTTCTGTTAGCGGTATACCTTTTGTATTAACGAGTAGAGCAAGACTTTTTTCAAAATTATAATCAAACCCTTCGTTAACTATAAAATCCAATAAATTTTTATAAATTAAATAGAATTTTCCTATAAATGGTAAAAAATCAAATGAAATTGATTTTATTTGTTTTATACAGATAATAACTTCTTTGGGCATCGGTACAATTTTGTCATGTATCCCACCTCTTACCCAATCATAATCAAAATCTGGATGCGTTTTTTTAGGGTTAAAATGTTCAGAAATCCCGATTAGACGATTAACAGGAATATTGTTTTCTTTTTGTTTATCTATATCTTTCCTTGGATAGCCCCAAATTATCAAGTTTTTCATAATAGAATCCTTTTAATTTAATCTCATAGGGTTTTTGCTGGTCATGGATAAAAATCGTTTTGCTACTTTTTGAAGCCGCTGAACACTATCAAAAGCTTCTTGTTGAGTAATTAAGCCTTTATCTAATTTATCTTCTAAACGCTGAATGCGTTTTTCTATCAATGCACTATAATTATCATGACTCCCACGATGATAAAATTTTCGTTTACATTTTGTGGCCTCATCATTATCTGATGGCATATATAATCCATTAGGATAGCTATCTCTTCCTTTCATTCCAATTCTATTAAAAAAGTTTTTATGTGATTTCCAAACTTCTTCCGGAATTAAATGATGTGTTTGCCAAGTTGAATTAGGTCTAAAAATACCCTGTCTTTCCATACTCCTACGTAATGTATAACCACTCAATCCCAACGGATCAACCCATATCTGAGCATTTGGTGCAAACACATACAAATGCTCGCCCCCGGCCAACCCAATCGGATCTTGGTTAATAAACCTTCCACAGTTCGGGTCGTAATACCGCATCAGGTTGTAATGCAACCCCGTCTCTGCATCAAAATATTGATTCTGAAGTCTGAACGGCTGATGCGCGTTCGGGTAAATCTTGTTCTCTGCGGTTAATTTTCCCCACGCATCATACTCCCCCGTCCACAGCAGGTTGCCGAACTGGTCGGTCTGTTCCCTCGGAATGCCGATTTGGTCGGTGTGGTAGTAGGACAGGTAGAGTTTCTCGTCTTTGTTGTTGTAGAAGACGTGGGCAAGCGGTTCGTAGCTGTCTTGGTCGGTGGAGTGCAGGCTGCTTTTTTAGGGCTTTGAAGCCGTTAAAAAGCAGCCTGCACTTTTTTCAGGTAGCCTTTTAGGGATGAGGTGCAGGCTAAAAGCCGCGTGCGTGCGTTCCGCACACACCCTACCGCGCGGGCTACGCTTGCTGCAATTAGTTATTTCACGCTGTACCGAAATAGAATCAGGTGGACGCATGATCGATGCGATTCTTACCAATACTATTTTGCCGCAGATCAGTCGAGAATTACTCAGCCGTACAGCAGAAGGAAATAAAATTCAAACAATAGACATTTCTGTTCAGGATGGGGATTTTATTTACCGTTACCTTGAGTAATGATACGGCCGAGGAGGGCGTAGCAGTAGTGGGCCGTGTCGCTTCTGAGGTCAGTGCGGATGCGGATGTGCAGGCTGCTTTTAAGAGTTCAAACGGTTTAAAAAGCAGCCTGCACTTTTTAACTGCGTTGGTGCTGTGTTTTTTCAGGTAGCCTGAAGGGGGAATGGGCTACCTGAAAGCTGAAACCACGTGCGTGCGGGACGCACACACACTACGCAGGCGGGCTACGCTTGCTGCATTTCCGGAAAAGCCGGAATCACGGTAGCCGTATCATCCCGTTGCCATCGGTAGCCGACTTTTTTCCATTTGGCCGTCTTATACCGTGCGATGAGTTTCTCGGTATTTTTCGGTAAAGGGTGGGAAAAAGGCACCAGCAGCCATAGGGTTACGTCTTCATCTCCTGTCTGCCCATCCGTATCTTTATCTTTATCAAACTGGTAATCCACCAGCATCAGCCCGTCCATATTGCTCGGCCAAGGAATAGAGTCAAAATCGGAACGGTCAAAAATCATGCCTTCTTTGGGCGTATCGTTTTTCAGGCAGCCTGCAATCTTTTCCAAAATCAGCATGAAAAAAGCATAGGGATTGTTTTCCGGAATCAGGCGTTGGTTTACCGGCCATTGGTAGTCGATGCAGACCATTAGTTCATAACGCGGCTGTCTTTTATACAGCCCGTTGGTAAACAGAAGTTTGAAGTCCCTGTCTCTTCTAATGGTTGCCAGCCGCAGCGAATATTCCGGATTTACGGCAAATTCGATATTCAAAATATTGCCGACATGGGTATGGATATGATCCAGTACGCCGCTGTTTTCATATTCTGAGAAATCAAACGGAATCCTAGCCTGTACTGCGCCGTATTCTTTCAGTAAATCCGCCAATTCGGTATGTCCGAAGGCAAGGCAGACATCCAGCGGCGTACAGTTTCTGGCGGAATAGAGAAAATTCGGTTCTGCCCCTGCTTCCAAAAGCGCCTTTACCGCCGCGCTATTGTTATCGACAACAGCCGGGTCGATAGCGGGCGCAAGGGCGGCAACATTGCCGTTGGGATTTGCCCCGATACTCAAAAGCCATCGGTATACAGCGGGATGATTGTAGCTAACCGCCTCCTGCAAGGCGGTATTTTGCAGCTGTCCTGCCACATCCTCCGGAGAAATACCTTTTGAGTGCAGCAGCTTGCAGATATTTAACGCATTCTCCCCTGCGGCAAATTGCAGCAAACCTTTGGAAAGAAAATTGCGGAAAGCGAAATATGAATGCTTTTCCAGGATTTTATCCAGTTCGGCTGCGTTGTCTTTGTAAACCAGTTCTCTGATTTTGTCTGATAATTCTTCCATGATTAAACCTTAATCAAACACTACGAATATTGCGGAAATATTCTCCAAGTTCTTTTAATATTCTCTCAGCATCTTTTCCATTCTTAGCTTTCGATAATTCATCATATACTTTTTTTGCATTCTCAATAGAATGAACTCCGCATCCGTTTTCAGCCCAGGTAAAATTCCTTATATCTTTATTTATGTCAAAAGGCTTTCCATTGGTAGTTAAGAATTTTTTAAGAATTTCTTGTGCGCCAGTAACATATTTCTGGTTCTCAGGTGTCCAGTTAGCAGGGGCTTTTTCACGGACGATATGATGCTTATGAGGATGTTTCATGTCACTAGGTTTTGTTGAATTTAGCTTAGCCATATCTTTTGTGCATAATCGGCATTTTTCTAATCCTAATGGGTCAGCCCATACATTTGTGTTCGGCGCAAACGAATATAAGTGCATTCCGCCCACCAACCCGATTGGGTCTTGGTTAATAAACCTACCGCACTCCGGCGCATAATACCTGAACAGGTTGTAATGCAACCCCGTCTCTGCGTCAAAGTACTGGTTCTGCAACCTGAACGGCTGATGAGCGTTCGGGTATATCTTGTTCTCTGCGGTCAGTTTTCCCCACGCATCATACTCCCCCGTCCACAGCAGGTTGCCGAACTGGTCGGTCTGCTCCCTCGGAATGCCGATTTGGTCGGTATGGTAGTAGGACAGGTAGAGTTTCTCGTCCTTCTTGTTCAGGAACACATGCGCCAAGGGTTCGTAGCTGTCCTGGTCGGTGGAGTGCAGGCTGCTTTTTTAGGACTTTGAAGCCTTTAAAAAGCAGCCTGCACTTTTTTCAGGTAGCCTTTTAGGGATGAGGTGCAGCCTAAAAGCCGCGTGCGTGCGTTCCGCACACACCCTACCGCGCGGGCTACGTTTGCTAATCAATTTGATTTAGATATGTATAGAATGCCATTTTCCATCATAACTATCAAATTCTTTGACATTATCCAATTTCCAGAGGCCTGCCTGTTTCTTGAACTTATAAATTCTTTGTACTTCCATGCCGGCATAAAGCACATCACACTTAACACCTATTGAATTACCTTTCTTTTCTATTTCAATAATTTTTTCATTATTTGGATCAAATATTGGTGGATAACTGATAGCCATGCATTCCAACTTTCCCATTTTTCTTGGTTTATCCGTTAGGTATTTATCATATATTTCCTTTAATGTTTGCTTCAGTACCTCATCAGGAATATCTGTACCTGCATCAATATGCTTATTGGCATTATCTTCCCATTTATACATTTCCATCAAAAAACTATTTAATACTGTTTCAATACTTTCATACATAATTCAATCCTTTTCAGTTATTAAACTTCCCACGTAAAACACGCTGCCCGCGTTGAAATACTTCATAAACAATACCAGTAGGCCGTGTTCCGCCATTGGCATATTCAAATTTCCATTTCAATAATGCCTTGCCATCTTTATCTATAATATTATGAACTTTCCTTTCAAAATCTCTATAAGCTCCCCTGTTAATTTTTCTTAACTGAGGAAACATATTTTGATTACTTCTTGAACCACCTAAAAGTTTGCCTAAAATATGCCCTGCATCATCATCACATTTGCCTAATCCTCGCGCATAATCACGGTTACCCTGATTTGTAGCCTTTCCTTTCCCTAAATGGCTACGTTTTAAGATTACTGAAGCAGCGCGGACTTCACCTAGAGAACCCAATTTAACTCTTGGGGTTTTGGCCAAACCTAGAATATCAAACCAATTTTGCGCATTCGGCGCAAACATATATAAATGCTCGCCCCCGGCCAACCCAATCGGGTCTTGGTTAATAAACCGCCCGCACACTGGGTCGTAATAGCGCATTAAGTTGTAATGCAGCCCCGTCTCGCTGTCGAAATACTGGTTTTGAAGTCTGAACGGCTGATGCGCGTTCGGGTATATCTTGTTTTCTGTTTGCAGGCTGCCCCACGCATCATATTCCCCCGTCCACAGCAGGCTGCCGAACTGGTCGGTCTGCTCCCTCGGTATGCCGATTTGGTCGGTGTGGTAGTAGGACAGGTAGAGCTTCTCGTCCTTTTTGTTCAGGAACACATGCGCCAGGGGTTCGTAGCTGTCCTGGTCGGTGTAAAAGTAAGTGTAAACGCCTTTGTAGTTGTATTCTTGGACAAGTCTGCTGCCGTCCCAGATGAAGACGGTGCGTTTGGGGTCGGTGCTGTGCAGGCTGCCTTTGTCGATGCGCTCTTTGCTGATTCGGCGGCCGAAGGGGTCGTAGGCGTATTGCCATTGCTGTACTTCGCCGTCGGGTTTGTACAGTTTGGCGCGGATGAGTTGGTTTTCGGTGTCGTATTCGAACAGTTGGGTTTCGCCGTTTGGCAGTTCGCGCAGGGTCAGGTTGCCTAGGGCGTCGTAATGGTACTGTGTCCCGTCATATCCGGCAATGCGGTTGCCCTGCGGGCGGTACAGGCTGCCTTCGCGGGCGTTTCGGGCCAGCTCGTCCAGTATGTTGCCTGCGGGGTCGAAGGCGAACTTCTCTTTGGTGTTCCTGCCTGCGTTGGCGGCTTCGAGAATCCTGCCCAGTTTGTCATAGGTGTAATCCGTCGTGCCGCTTCTGAGGTCGGTGCTGCCGATGAGGTTGCCGGCTTTGTCGTAGCGGGTTTTCTGTGCCCTGCCGTCATGCAAAAGGCTACCTGAAAGTTTCAGGTAGCCTTTATCCGGCTAAATCAGCCCCGCCTGCTTCAGCTCGTTTTTCAAATAAGCATAATACACGGGCGAGATGATGATGCCGCCGATGCCGAAAATGCGCTCGAACACTACCATCACCAGCAATAATTCCCATGCGCTCGATTCGATTTGCGAGCCGATGATTTTGGCGTTGAGGAAATATTCCAGCTTGTGCACCACCACCAAAAACACCAGCGAAGCCGCGGCCACATACAGCGACGCGCCCAGGCTGAGGATGATGATGACCGTGTTGGACACCAGATTGCCGACCACCGGCACCAGCCCCACCACAAAGGCAATCACCAGCACGGTGAGGCGGAAAGGCAGCTCCACGCCGAAGGCGGGCAGAATCAGATACAGATAAACGGCGGTAACGGCGGTGTCGATTAAGGAGATTTTCACCTGGGCGATAAACACGCGCTCGAAGCTGGTTTGGAAGTTGGTAATGCGCCGCACCAGCTGGGCTTTGAACGGCGGCATCTGATGGCGGCTGCGGCGGGTGTTGAGGCGGTGGAAGCTGAGCAGCGCGCCGATAATCACGCCGATGAGTACGTATACGAAGGAGGTGAAGCTGTTTTTGCTGATGCGGGTGAGCGTGGCGCCGTATTCGGTGAGCAGTTCGGCTGCGGCGGCTTTGATTTCGTCCAGATTTTCGGGCAGCATGTTTAAAATGGCAGGCGGCAGCTCGCCGCTGTTTTTGGTGTCGGCCAGAATGGTGGCGAGCTTGGCCAGCATCACGGTGATGTGCCCGCTGTGAATCAGGCGGTACACGCCCAACGCCATTAAGGTGATGGCCAAGAGCACCAGGCTGATGGTGAACGTGGCGGAAACAAGGTTGATGTTGCGCACATTGAGCGAGCGGTGCAGGAAGGTGTTGTGCGGCAGCAGGCGGTGGCGCATCCACAAAATCAGGCCGTTGGTGCGGTTGATGAAAATGTAGGTGAGGATGATGGAGAGCAGCAGCGGCAGGAAGCGGAAATATAGGATAACCAGCAGCGCGGCGGCCATCAGGATGTAGGAAGCGGTGCGGAATTTGGCGGGTTCGGTGTGCATGATGCGGTGGCGTGTGATAAGGATGGGGGCTACCTGAAAAGCGGGGATTGGGTTTCAGGTAGCCTTTAAACGGCGGATTATAGCGCGATGGGCGGCGGGCTAGGTTTGGCCGTTCTGCTAAAACCGGAATTTCTTGGGTGGGCTACCTGAATAAGGGAGCCGTATAGGGGTTTCCAATTGGCATTTTATATATAGCGGATTAAATTTAAGAACGGGGCAAGGCGGCCAGCCGCAGGCAGCACACGTAAGGCAGGCCAATGCGGCAGCGTTTTTATAGTGAATTAACAAAAACCAGTACGGCGTTGGCTCGCCTTGCCGTAACGTGTGTACTGTCTGCGGCTCGCCGCCTTGTCCTGATTTTTGTTAATCCACTATATTTTATCCGCTATAAAACAAAAAGCAGGCTATGGTTTTCCCTGCCATAGCCTGTTTGCCTTATCCGGCTTCGAATTAAGCGTTGCCGGCAGCCGGAGCGTTGGCGGCGGCTTGTTGCTGTTCGTACATGGCTTCGAAGTTGATCGGCATCAATACCACGGGCGGAAAGCCGGCGCGGGTGATGCAGGAAGACACGGCTTCGCGGGCATAGGGGTAGAGGATGTTCGGGCAGGCGATGCCGAGCAATACTTTCACGTCTTGCTCGGGAATGTGTGCCAACCGGAAAATGCCGCTCTGTGCCACTTCGTTCAGGAACAATACTTTGCCATCGGGCAGCTTGGCGGTAACGGTTACGGTAACGGTTACTTCGTGGTGTTCTTCTTCCAGTTGCTTAGAATCGGTGTGCACTTGGATTTCCACGTTCGGCGCATCCTGGCTGAGGAATACTTCCGGTGCGTGCGGCACTTCCAAAGACAAGTCTTTTACATACAGTCTTTCTACGTTGAAAATCGGTTGCTGTTGTTCTTGTTCGCTCATGATTTACTCCTGAGAAAAGGGGTGGAAAAATCAAAATGGTGATATGGCGGATTGATCCGCTATAAACTGCGTTAGGCTACCTGAAAATGCCCGGCTTTGCCAGCTTTTCCTTGTGGGATAAGTGTTCAGCGGCTTTCCCGCCGCATGGCCAATTATTGGGCGGGTATGGTTTGCATGTTATCCAATACATCGGCATCGTGCACAATCCGGCGCACCATGGCGTCCATATCGGGCAGGTAGCCGCCGGAACGGTGGCTGTTAATAATCACCACCACAGCCAGCTTGCGCCCATTGGGCGGCAGCCAGTAGCCGGCCAGCGCGCGCACGTCGCGCAGGGTGCCTGTTTTCATGCGCAGCGAGCGGCCTAGCTGACGGAAGCGGCCGCGCAGGGTGCCGTCGGTGCCGGCAATCGGCAGGGTGTGGATGAAAGTATCGCGGAAGGGGGAGCGATAGGCTTGAAACAACATGTTGCCGAGAAAACGGGCGGTAAGCCGCTCGCGGCGGGAAAGGCCGGAGCCGTTTTCCAGCACCAGCGCTTCGTCGTCCAATCCGGCCGAAACCAGCTGCCGCCGCACGGCGGCTTCGGCGTTCTGCACGCTGTGCGGGCCGTTTTCCTGATGGCCGAGTGTGAGGAAAATGCTGCGGGCAATCAGGTTGTTGGAGTGTTTGTTCATATCGGTCAGCACCTCGCTCAGCGGCTTGGAAAAGTGCGTGGCCAAGATGCGGCTGTTGCCGGGGGCAGCACCCCGACCAAAGCCATAGAGGCCACCCAAGCCCTGCGCAAGCCAATGGCCGCGAAAACTTTCTTCGGCAAAGCGCGGGGCATCGAACAGATTGATAAACATTTTCTCGCCCATACAAGCAGCCGGCAGGCGGCCACGAAATACCAGCATGCCGTTTTCAAATTTGGCAGAAACATGATTGGAAAGTTTGCCGCAGCGACCGTTGGTTTCTGTAAGTTGGCTGAGATCGGTTTGAATGCCGTATAGTGGCGGGTTGAGTAGGAAAACAGGTTGCCCGGCTTCATTGCGGGCGGCAGTAATCCAAAGGGATTTGTAGGCAATCATGTGGGGGTCGGGCGGCACCACGAAGCTTTCGTCTGCATCGTTTTCAAAACCTTCCGCACCGGCAAGGCTGCCCCAAACGCGCCGGTCCAGCACCACTTTGCCGTTTAACGACATAATGCCCTGCCGTACCAGTTGCTGCTGCATATCCAACAAATCGGGCTGGTCGAAAGAGGGGTCGCCGCTGCCTACCCAATATAAATCACCCTGCAGAGTGCCATTGGCCACCGTGCCGCTGCTGCGCCACTGGGTTTGCCAGCGGTAATCACCGCCCAATCCGCGCAAGGCGGCGAAGGTGGTGACCAACTTCATGGTGGATGCAGGATTCATGGAAGCATCGGCCCGATGCGCAAGCAATACTTGTCCGCTATCGAGGTCTTGCACATAAACCGCAACCTCATCCGGCTGAATACGGCCGAAATCGATAGCAAAGGCTACCTGAAAATAAAAGAAGAGCGCGAATGTTAATAGCAGGCGAGAATAGTTTTGGCAGAGAAGTAGAAGTTTTTCCAGCATAAGATTTTTTTAATAAAATATTTTCCAGCAGGCGAATTTTGCGCCATCGCACCTGTATAGGCAATGGGAGATGTAGTGCAAGCAGCTATTTCTTTATGTTGCCCCTAGCTACAAATAGTACGTACGAAAAAACCGGACTTTATACAAAGTCCGGTTTTTCAATATTGAACGCTAATCAGTTAGCGATTACTGAGCAGGCTGTTCAACCAGAGTACGGATACGAACGTCTACGCGACGATCCGGCTCGATACATGCAATCAGAGCGCTACGTTTGCGAGCGGCAGAAACGCGACGACCCAAGTTGCGAACTTCTTGCTGACACTGTTCAGTCATCTTAGCTTGAGACTCGCCCAAGCCAACGGCAGAGATTTTCTCAGCCGGTACGCCACGGCCAACCAGGTACTCGCTAACAGTGTTAGTACGACGCTCAGACAAGCGTTGGTTGTAGGCATCGCTACCCATGAAGTCAGTGTTACCTTCAACACGTACAGATTGTACGTTGCTGTTGGTCAAGCGCTGAGCCAGCTCATCCAAAGTGGTGCGAGCTTCAGGGCGCAGATTGAATTTGTCAAAACCAAACAGGAAGTTGGATGACAGAGATACCAGCTCTTCGCGTACTTGCGGTTCAGCAGGAGCAGGAGCTTCTGCCTGACGGTCACCACACTCTACCAAGCCCAAGCGATCCACTTCGCCGTTCAAGAAGCTGTTTTCCCAACATTCGTGAGCACCGTTGGGCTCAACGTTGGAGCGAACCACTTCGCGAGACTGCTCGCTAATGGTGTAGCCGTATTTTTCATTGTTGAAGCTGCTGTCCGCCATGGCGGCACCGGAAGCAACCAAGGCCAAGAACAAAGCGCCTAATTTAAGCTGTTTGGTCATGTTATTCCCTCATCAAAAAGTTTGTTATGCGCAGACTTGGCAAGCTTTGCAGCATGCCGGCCTTCACAAAAATCACCATATACGGACCGCCCAAATACTGCGGTAATCCAAATATATTCGGGGTGTCACTATAAAAAACCGTGCCCGAACTGTCAATAAGGAATTGGCTACCCGCTGCACGGGTGCCTCCGTTTCCTACGTGCCCAATCATGCCCAAAATTACCCTAGCTGTCAGCAGGATAATGGCAAAAGGAAGGGATATTTCCTCATAAGTTGCTAAAAAGCAACAAATCCCGCCGAAAATTACCGGCATGCGGCAAAATAACGATGGCGGGCTATGATACTATCCAGCCCTTGCCGGTTTCGGGCGAAGCCGGTGATTTCGGCGGCACTTTGACGGTTGGCCTGTCGCATAAATCCGACAAATATCACTTGGATGCATCATGAAACTGCAACAGCTGCGCTATTTTTTGGAGGTTTACCGCTGCAATCTGAATATTTCGGAGGCGGCGGAAATTTTGTTTACGTCCCAGCCGGGCATTTCCAAGCAAATAAAACTGCTGGAAGACGAGCTGGGTGTGCAGCTGTTTGTGCGGCACGGCAAACGCATTGTGGCGGTTACGCCGCCGGGGCAGGCCGTGCTGGAAATTGCCGAGCGCATCTTCCGCGATGTGCAGAGCATCCGCAATATCGGCACGGAGTTTGCCGAACAGGACAGCGGCCGCCTCACGATCGCCACCACCTACACCCAGGCGCGGCATGTGCTGCCGCCGGTGGTGGCCGAGTTTTTCCGGCAGTATCCGAAAGTGGGCTTGTCGCTGCTGCCCGCCGAGCCTTCGGCGGTAGACAGGATGGTGGCCGAGGGTTTGGCCGATTTCGCCATCAATTCGGAAGCGGACGCACGCCATTCCGAGCTGCGCCACATCAGTGCGCGGGCTTGGAACCGCTGCGTGCTGGTGCCGCAGGGGCACGCGCTGGCGGGCAAAGGACGCATCGGTTTGGCGGATTTGTCGTCCGTGCCGCTCATCGGCTACACCGATGCCGAACAGGATACGGCTTTGCAGCAGGCCTTTGCCGGCAGCGGGCTCGCCCTGCCGCAGGTGGCGCTTTCCAGCATGGACGCTGGCGTGATTAAAACCTATGTGCGTGCCGGTTTGGGCGTGGGGCTGGTGGCCGACACGGCCTACGACCCGCAGCGCGATGCCGATTTGGTTTGCCTGCCTGCCGACCATCTGTTTAAGCCAGCTTTCACCTATATCGTGGTGCGGCAGGATGCCTACCTGCGCAATTATGCCTATGATTTCATGCAGCTCTATCTGCCCAGCCTCACCCGCAAACGCATCGAGCAGGCGCTATACGAACCCATCCGCGAAGACTTCTCGATTTAACGGTTGGTTGTTTCGCCCCAGCCTTGTGCCAGCCAGGTTGGAGCCGATGTTTTCAGGTAGCCTGTCGGCCATGCTGAAAGACTACCTGAAACAGTGTCTTGGCAAAGCCAAAACACAAGCTTCACCAAACTTAAAGCCGGATTCCTTTATAATCGCCCCGTTTTGCCACGATTGATTTGCCGATGGATACCCAGCCCACCGAACTCGTTTCCAGCCCCGTCTCCCAGTCCGCTCCCGCCGCCCCGCCCGCCAAAAAACGCCCCGGCCTACTGCGCCGCTGGTTTAAGCGTTTGGTGTGGAGCATCATTCTCTTCCTGCTGGGCTTCCACCTGCTGGTTTTCCTGCTCTTAGCCTATTGGAAAGGCCAGCCTGTGCACACCAGCGCCTTTATGCTGCGCCACAACCTCTCCACCTTCTCCCGCGTGCAGCAAACCTGGGTGGACGACAGCCAAATCGCCCGCGTGGTGAAACAGGCGGCCATTGCCAGCGAAGACGCCCAATTCAGCAACCACGACGGCTTCGACTGGAACGGCATCGAACACGCCATGCGCCGCAACCAGCGCAGCGGCACCATCCGCGCCGGCGGCTCCACCATCAGCCAGCAGCTGGCCAAAAACCTATTCCTGTTTGCCGAACGCTCTTACGTGCGCAAAGCCGAAGAAGCCGTGATTACCGTGATGATGGAAAAAATGTGGAGCAAAGAGCGCATCCTTACCGTGTATCTGAACGTGGCCGAATTCGGCGAAGGCATCTACGGCATCGAAGCCGCCGCCCAGCATTATTACCACAAGCCGGCATCCGGCCTGCGCGCCGGCGAAGCCGCCTCCCTCATCGCCATGCTGCCCAACCCCAAATACTTCCAACAACACCGCAACGACCGCCGCCTGCGCAACAAAACCCGCATCATCCTGCGCCGCATGGGCAGCGCCGATTTGCCGCCGGACGAAGAGTAGTTTGGTATCTGTCAATCAAAGGCTACCTGAAAAAACCATTCCGTTTTTCAGGTAGCCTTTAAGCTGTGCAGATATAGTGGATTAACAAAAATCAGGACAAGGCGGCGAGCCGCAGACAGTACACACGTTACGGCAAGGCGGGACAACGCCGTGCCGGTTTTTGTTAATTCACTATAAGTACGACTTAATTGATATGTTGCTGTGCCAAGCCGCCACAGTTTTCAGGTAGCCTGCCTCGATAAACAGGGCAGCCGCTGTAAAGTAATGCAATTTGTTTTACAATCCCATTACAGGTAAAGTGATTCGGACTGTAACGGATTGGCGGCTGCGCTTTCCGACCGGCCGCCGGCAAACAAAAGGAGTGGCAAAATGTATCAACGGATTTTCGTTCCGATAGACGACAGCAAAACCTCTCTCTACGCCCTGGAGCAAACCTGCCGGTTGGCCAAGGCAACCGATGCCGTACTGGTGGCCGTGCACGTGGTGGATTTAACCGACCTCAAGCACGAAGCCAGCCGCCTGCCCAATTCCGAAGAGCTGTATGCGGCCGAAATGCAGGTGGCCGATCATGCCGAAGCCGTGATGAAACAGGCCGGCGTGAAATACGAGGTCTCCACCCTGGAAAACGACGGCATGCGCATTGCCGACGTATTGATTAAAGAAGCCGTGCGCCAAGAGTGCGATCTCATCGCCATGGGCACCCACGGCTTCTCCGGCCTGCTTCATCTGTTGATGGGCTCCGTGGCCGAAGGCGTGCTGCGCCAGTCTCCCCTGCCCGTGCTGCTGTTTCGCCGCCCGGACGACGAAGCCTAGCTACTATATATTTTCAGGTAGCCTCCCGACTATGCGGCAAGGCTACCTGAAAACTTCATCTAATAACTCACAACCCAAATGGAAAACGATCTATGGCAATCCCCGCTTACAACGAAGAGATGAAAAAATTCATCCACGGCCTGCTCAACCACCTGGTGCAGAGCAAAGGCTCCGACCTGTTCATCACCGCAGGCTTCCCCCCGGCCATGAAGCTCGACGGCAAGCTCACCCCGATTACCGACAAACCGCTCACCGCCGACCACACCGCCCTCATCGCCCGCGCCCTGATGGATGACAAACAGGCCGAAGAATTCGACAACACCAAAGAATGCAACTTCGCCATTAGTTTGGCCGGCGTGTCCCGCTTCCGCATCAACGCCATGGTGCAGCGCGGAGCCGCCGCCCTCGTGTGCCGCGTAATCACCAGCCAGATTCCCAAGTTCGACAACATGAACCTGCCGCCGATTTTGAAACAGGTGGTGATGGAAAAACGCGGCCTCGTGATTTTCGTGGGCGGCACCGGCTCCGGCAAATCCACCTCCCTGGCCGCCATGATCGACTACCGCAACGAAAACAGCCACGGCCACATCATCACCATCGAAGACCCGATCGAATTCGTGCACCCGCACAAAAACTGCATCATCACCCAGCGCGAAGTGGGCGTGGACACCGAAAACTGGTTTGCCGCCCTCAAAAACACCCTGCGCCAGGCCCCCGACGTGATCCTCATCGGCGAAATCCGCGACCGCGAAACCATGGACTACGCGCTCGCCTTCGCCGAAACCGGCCACCTCTGCATGGCTACCCTGCACGCCAACAACTCCAACCAAGCGCTTGACCGCATCATCAACTTCTTCCCCGAAGAGCGCCGCACCCAGCTGTTGAACGACCTCTCGCTCAACCTCAAAGGCTTCATTTCCCAGCGCCTCGTGCCCAAGCCCGACGGCAAAGGCCGCGTGGCCGCCGTGGAAGTGCTGCTCAATTCCCCACTGATTGCCGAGCTGATTTTGAACGGCGACATCCACGGCGTGAAAGAAATCATGGCCCGCTCCCGCGATTTGGGCATGCAAACCTTCGACCAATCCCTGTTCGACCTCTACGAAGCCGGCCACATTGCCTACGATGACGCCCTGAAAAACGCCGACTCGGTAAACGACCTGCGCCTCAACATCCGGCTCAACAGCAAGCGCGGCAATGCCGGCCAGGCATCCGGCATCGACAGCCTGGCGATTGTGGGCATGGACGAGGAAGAAGCCTAAGACGGCAAAGGCTGCCTGAATATTCAGGCAGCCTCTTTACAGCCGATGCGAAAAGGCAGGTAGCGGATACCTGCCTTTCTTAAATATAGTGGATTAACAAAATCAGGACAAGGCGGCGAGCCGCAGACAGTACACACGTTACGGCAAGGCGAGCCAACGCTGTACTGATTTTTGTTAATCCACTATACAATCAAGAAGGGATATTTGCTGGCAGACTCCAAAGAGCCTGAGGCTGGCCGAAACCGCTCCGGACACACTTCCCTGTTCCCGAACCGGGATAAGCATGGCAAAATCCCGCCTTGGCTTCGTTAGGACATCAATCCGTTTCATTGAAGCTTACGTTTTCAGGTAGCCTTCCTCCCAACAGGCTGCCTTTATATATTAAGGACAACCACCATGACCCAAACCATCCTCATCACCGGCTCCACCCGCGGCATCGGCCGTGCGGCGGCTTTGGCCTTGGCGCAAGACGGCTTCGACATTGTGGTGCACGGCCGCAGCCGCATGTCGGATGCCGAAGCGGTGGCGGAGCAAATTCGCGCGCTGAGGCGGCAGGCGCGGGTGTTGCAGTTTGACGTGGCCGACCGCGCCGAATGCCGCCGCGTGCTGGAAGCGGATATTGAAGCGCATGGCGCGTATTATGGCGTGGTGCTGAATGCGGGGCTCACGCGCGACAATGCCTTCCCCGCGCTGGAAGACGAGGATTGGGACCGCGTATTACGCACCAATCTGGACGGTTTCTACAACGTGCTGCACCCGCTCATCATGCCGATGATCCGCCGCCGCGCGCCGGGGCGGATTGTGTGCATGGCCTCCGTGTCCGGCTTGGTCGGCAACCGCGGGCAGGTGAACTACAGCGCGTCGAAAGCGGGGCTGATTGGCGCGGCTAAGGCTTTGGCGGTGGAACTGGCCAAACGCAAGATTACGGTAAACTGCGTCGCTCCCGGCTTGATCGATACGGAAATTTTGGATGAAAACGTGCCGGTGGAAGAAATTTTGAAAGCCATTCCGGCGCAGCGCATGGGGCTGCCTGAAGAAGTGGCGCATGCCGTGCGCTTTTTAATGAGCGAACACGCCGCCTACATTACGCGGCAGGTGATTGCGGTAAATGGAGGATTGTGTTGATGAAAACAAAACGGGTGGTGATTACCGGCGTGGGCGCGGTGTGCGCCTTCGGCCGCGAGTGGCACGAAATCGAAGCCGCTTTCCGTGCAGGCAAAAACGCCGTGCGCCGCATGGAAGCGTGGGATGCCTTCCCCGAAATGGAAACCCGCCTCGGCGCGCCGCTGCCCGCCTACGCACCGCCCGCACATTGGACGCGCAAACAGTTGCGCAGCATGGGCCCGCTGGCGCAATACTGCACCGATGCCGCCGAACAAGCACTGAAACAGGCAGGCTTGCTCGGCGACCCCGTCATCCGCAACGGCAGCATGGGCGTGGCCGCCGGCTCTTCCAGCGGCAGCACTGCCGACGTGCTCGACATCGGCCTGCTGCTCGCCCACCAGCCCAACAATTTCAACGCCAACACCTATGTGCGCATGATGCCGCACACCACCGCCGCCAACGTGGCCATCTTCTTCGGCCTCACCGGCCGCCTGATTCCCACCTCCAGCGCCTGCACCTCCGGCAGCCAGGGCATAGGCTACGCCTACGAAGCCATCAAATACGGCAAAATCCCCATGATGCTGGCCGGCGGCGCCGACCAACTCTGCCCATCCGAAGCCTTCGTGTTCGACAGCCTCTACGCCGCCAGCCGCCGCAACGGCGAGCCCGAACTCACCCCCCGCCCCTATGACAGCGCACGCGACGGCCTCGTACTCGGCGAAGGCGGCTGCATGATGGTGCTGGAAGAATTGGAACACGCTCAAGCACGTGGCGCGCACATCATCGCCGAAATCATCGGCTACGGTGCCAACTGCGACGGCAGCCACATCACCCGCCCCGAGATGCGCACCATGCAACGCTGCATGGAGCTTGCCCTCGAAGACGCCGCCCTGCCGTCCTCCGCCGTCGGCTACGTCAGCGGCCACGGCACAGCCACCGAACAGGGCGACATCGCCGAAACCCAAGCCACCGCCGCCGTGTTCGGCCACATCCCGATCAGCTCGCAAAAAAGCTACCTCGGCCACACCCTCGGCGCTTGCGGCGCACTCGAATCATGGTTTGCCATCGAAATGATGCGCGGCGGCTGGTTCGCCCCCACGCTGAACTTGGACAACATCGACCCCCGCTGCGGCGAAGCCGACTACCTCACCGGCTCCGGCCGCCGCATCGACACCGAATACGTGATGAACAACAACTTCGCCTTCGGCGGCGTGAACACATCATTAATCTTTAAGCGTTGGTAAGGCGCATTTTAACTAAGAGGCTACCTGAAAACGGTTCGAAATATAGTGAATTAACAAAAACCAGTACAGCGTTGGCTCGCCTTGCCGTAACGTGTGTACTGTCTGCGGCTCGCCGCCTTGTCCTGATTTTTGTTAATCTACTATAAGAGGCTACCTGAAAACAGTTTGAAATGTTTTCAGGTAGCCTTTCGTTTGTTTGCGCATGATTGGGAAATACAGTTGCAGGCTACCTGAAACGATTGCACCTTGGGCGACTATTTTTCAGGTAGCCTGTTCCGCTTGCTATCTGCCCGTCTCCTAATTTCCGTAAAGCCCTGACAATAAAGCCTCGGCGGGGTAAGGATAGGTTAATCAGATGGCGCAGGCGGCGGTAGTTTCCTAGAATAGCCACATTTCTTAACAGCTGCCGGAAAGGGCAGGCGGAACAAGATGAAAAAACCGTTGAAATGGACATTGTGGGCGGTGGCGGCGCTGGCCGTGGGTGCAGCGGGCTATGCCTTTTTGAAGCCGAGCAAGCCGCAAACCACCTATCTCACCGAAGAAGTGAAACGCGCCGATGTGCGCCAAACCGTATCCGCCACCGGCGAGATTTCTGCCGCGCAGCTGGTGGACGTGGGCGCCCAGGCTTCCGGCCAGATCAAGCATCTATACGTGAAGCTCGGGCAGCATGTGGAAAAAGGCGACCTCATCGCCGAAATCGATTCCACCACCCAGCTCAACGCGCTCAACACAAATAAGGCCAAGCTGGAAACTTATCAGGCGCAGCTCGTGTCTGCCCGTGTGGCGCTGCAAACCGCCGAGCGCAAATACCGCCGCGAGCAGGCCTTGTGGGCGGAAAACGCCACTTCCAAAGAAGAGCTGGAAAGCGCGCAGGGCTCGTATGCCGCCGCCAAGGCGCAGGTGGGCGAGCTGCAATCTTCCATCCGCCAAACCCGCATCGCCATCAACACGGCCGAAGCCGATTTGGGCTACACCCGCATCACCGCGCCGATTTCCGGCACGATGGTTTCGGTGAAAGTGGAAGAAGGGCAAACCGTGAATGCGGTGCAAACCACGCCCGCCATCGGCCAAGTGGCCGATTTGAGCCGCATGTTGAACAAAATGCAGATTGCCGAGGGAGATGTAACCAAAGTGCGCGCCGGCCAAACCCTGCTGTTCACCACCCTGGCCGACCCCGACAAAGAACGGGAAGCCAAGCTGGATAGTGTCGATCCGGGCTTAACCACCCTGTCGCAAGGCAGCTACACCACCAGCACCGACACCACCAGCACCGCCATCTACTACTACGCCCGCGCACTCGTGCCGAACGAAGACGGCAAGCTCGCCATCGGCATGACCACGCAAAACAACATCGTGATCGGCGAGGCCAAAAACGTGCTCACCGTACCTTCCACCGCAGTGAAGCAGCGCGGCCGCGAACGCTATGTGCGCGTGCTGAAAGCCGAAAACCAGGTGGAAGAGCGCACGATTACCGTGGGCATCAGCGACGGTACGCGCACCGAAGTGAAATCGGGCGTGAAAGAGGGTGAGAAAGTGATTGTGTCGGAGAGCGACGGCACGGTGAAAGAGTGGCAGGGCGGCCCGCCGGTGTAGGCCGGCTCTCGCTTTGCCATATCAGGCTACCTGAAAACCTAAAGGCTACCTGAAACCATGCTGTAAAGCCTGCTTCTATTGTTTCAGGTAGCCTCCCTGCCGCAACGAAAGCCGCATGCATATGAACCTAATCGAATGCCGCAACATCAACCGCTATTTCGGCGAAGGCGCCAACCGCGTCCACATTCTGAAAGACATCAGCCTCACCATCCAAAAAGGCGATTTCATCGCCATCATCGGCCAATCCGGCTCCGGCAAATCCACGCTGATGAACATCCTCGGCTGCCTCGACAGCGCCACTTCCGGCTCGTATCAAATCGACGGCGTGGAAACCGTGCAGATGAGCGGCGACGAACTGGCCGCGCTGCGCCGGCGCAAATTCGGCTTCATTTTCCAGCGCTACAACCTTTTGGGCGCATTGAGCGCGCGCGAAAACGTGGCGCTGCCCGCCGTGTATGCCGGCATGGATCAGAAAGAGCGGTATGAACGCGCCACCCGGCTTCTGGCCGACTTGGGCTTGGAAGGCAAGGAAGACAACAAGCCCAACCAGCTCTCCGGCGGCCAGCAGCAGCGCGTGTCCATTGCCCGCGCCCTGATGAACGGCGGCGAAATCATCCTGGCCGACGAGCCCACCGGCGCGCTCGATTCCGGCAGCGGCGAGATGGTGATGGAAATCATCAAAGGACTGCACGCCAAAGGCCACACCATTATTTTGGTCACGCACGACCCGAAAGTCGCCGCCTTTGCCAACCGCGTCATCGAAATCAAAGACGGCGAAATCATCTCCGACACCAGCAAAAACGAAAGCATCCCGCCCAGCAGCGTGGAAAGCCGAACCGAAAAGCCATCTTGGCTGTTTTTCAAAGACCAGTTTGTGGAAGCCTTCAAAATGTCGGTGCAGGCCATCATGGCGCACAAAATGCGCTCCCTGCTCACCATGCTCGGCATCATCATCGGCATTGCCTCGGTGGTGTCCGTGGTGGCGCTGGGGCGCGGCACGCAGGAGAAAATCCTCTCCGACATCAGCGCCATCGGCACCAACACCATCGGCGTGTATCCCGGCAAAAGCTTCGGCGACCGCCATCGGGGTCGCATTCGCACGCTTACCATCGCCGATGCCGAAGCCATCAGCAAACAAAGTTATGTGGACAGCATCACCCCGATGGTATCCGCCGGCGGCACGGTTACCTACCGCAACACCAACCTCACCGCCCAGCTCTACGGCGCAGGCGAGCAGTATTTCAACGTGCGCGGCATCAAGCTCGACCGCGGGCGGTTGTTTGACCAGGCCGACGTAGACGCCGCCGCGCAGGTTGTCGTGATCGACCCGAACACCCGCAAACAGCTCTTCCCCGACGGCACCGACCCCATCGGCCAAACCATCCTGTTCGGCAAACGCCCGCTGCGCGTGATCGGCATCAGTGCCGAAGACCAAAACGGCTGGGGCGGCGGCGACAGCCTGCAAATGTGGGCGCCCTACACCACGGTGATGAACCGCATCTCCGGCGAGCGCCACATCAGCTCGCTTACCGTGAAAATCCGCGACGATGTGAGCACCTCCGTGGCCGAGCAGGGCATCAAAGAGCTGCTCTTGGCGCGGCACGGCAAGGAAGATTTCTTCACCAGCAACAGCGACAGCATCAAGCAGACCGTCGAAAAAACCACCGGCGCGATGACTCTGCTGATTTCCTGTATCGCCCTGATTTCATTGGTGGTGGGCGGCATTGGCGTGATGAACATCATGCTGGTGTCGGTAACCGAGCGCACCAAGGAAATCGGCGTGCGTATGGCCATCGGTGCGCGGCAGGGCAATATTTTGCAGCAGTTTCTGATTGAAGCCGTGCTCATCTGCCTCATCGGCGGCGCAGCCGGCATCCTGCTTTCCTACTTAATCGGCTTAGGCTTCAACGCGCTGGCCAGCGAGTTTGCCATGTCGTTCTCCACCTGGTCGATTGTGAGCGCGGTGTGCTGCTCCACCTTCATCGGCGTGCTGTTCGGCTTCATGCCCGCCAAAAATGCCTCCAAGCTCAACCCGATTGCCGCCTTGTCGCGCGATTAGCGGCGGGCTGAAAGCGCGAGCAGCCATCAAGCTAAAACCGCCCGATATTTTCAGGTAGCCTGCAAGAGTAGGTAGGGGCTACCTGAAAACAGGGTAAACAGGATTGTAAGCTAAAGTGAACGATTTTTCAGGTAGCCTCCAACCGGTAATCCAGGCTACCTGAAACCCACCCGACACCCAACCAAGAAACGAGGGTTTATGAACCAAACAACCCACCCGCCCATCCGTGCTGCCGCGCTGGCGCTGCTTCTGCTCGCCGGCTGCGCCATCGACCAAACTCCCAACACCCAAATCGGCCTCGCCCAAGCTCAGCGCGATGGCAGCGTGCAAACCGCCGCCGGCGAAAGCGGCCACTGCCCCGATCCCGCCGGATGCGCCTACCAAACCGAAGGCGATTGGTGGCAAAGCTTCAGCGACAGTGGGCTCAACGCCCTGGTGGAGCAGGCCTTGGCCAACAATGTGGATTTAAAACAGGCCGCCGTTAGCGTGAACAAAGCCCTGTATCAGGCCAACATTCTCGGCGCCAATCTCGTGCCCGAATTCAACGCTTCGCTCGGCGCCAATGCCAACCGCAATCTCGACACCCGCCAAAACAGCCACAGCTACAGCAGTCAGCTCGGCTTAAGCTACGAGCTCGATTTGTGGCGCAAACTCAACGCCACCGCTTCCGCCCAAGCGTGGGAACAGCGCGCCACCGAGCAAGACTTGGCCGCCACCCGCCTCACCGTAATCAACAATGTGGCCGACGCCTATTTTCAGGTAGCCTATCTCAACGAAGCCATCAAGCTCACCGAAAAAACCATCGAGCAATACAAACAAATCCTGCAAATCGCCCGCAGCAAATACCGCTACGGCCGCGTGACCGCGATTGAGGTTACCCAGGCCGAGCAATCCCTGCTTGCCGCCGAAAACAGCCTGCTGTCGCTGCAACAGAGCCGCAGCAACACCGAAGCCACCCTGCGCAACCTGCTCAACCTGCGCCCCGGCCAGGCAATGGCCGTGCAGCCCGAATCCTTCCGACTGCCCGAAGGCGGCAAACTTGATTTGAATGTGCCCATCTCCACCCTCGCCGCCCGCCCCGACCTCATCGCCGCCGACTACCGCCTGCAGTCCGCCCTCAAAAGCCAGCAGGCGCAATACCGCAGCTGGTATCCCAGCATCACGCTAAACGCCGCGCTGAGCACCTCGTCCGAACACAGCAAAAACCTGTTCAACGTGCCGATATTGGGCGGCAGCGTCAGCCTCAACCTGCCCTTCCTCAACTGGCGCACCATGCACTGGAAAGACCGCAGCGCCGAAGCCGACTTTGAAAATGCCAAACTCGCCTTCGAAAAAGCCCTCACCACCGCGCTCAACGAAGTCGATACCAACTACCGCCAATACCGTGCCAGCCGCCAAACCCTGGAAAACCAGCGCCGACGCCACCGGCTCGACGTTGAAAACAGCCGCTACTACCGCGTGCGCTATCAACATGGCCGCAATGAGCTCAAAGACTGGCTCTCTGCGCTGAACACCGAATATTCCGACGCGCAAAGCCTGCTCGAAGCCCGCTACCAGGCCTTGCGCTACGAAAGCATGGTGTATAAAGCCATGGCCGGCCGTTACCGGAAAGCTTCTGCCGCCACGGCACAGCCGGCGCAGTAATTCGGCATCCGATTTACCTGAAAACAATAAAAACCGGACGGGCATACAGCCGTCCGGTTTTTATTGTTTTCAGGTAGCCTTGGGGGCATACCAGCAGCAAACAGCCATTACCTGGCGGGAGGCTACCTGAAACTTGATGGTTAGGTTGGTATTGCCCTGACATTTTGCTCTGTCTGCGCCCCATATTTTCAGGTAGCCTTTTGCTGCTATCTCGGCGATTGCCAACGGCTCAAGAGGTTACCTGAAAAGCGGCAATACAGCTCAAACCCGACAAACAAACTTTACCTTCACCTGCTGATTTTTTGTAAAAACCAACAATATTGTTATCCGATCGGCGATTTGTTGATCTAAATCAAATTATTCTTGCTCCAGTATATTTTTGTACTGAATCTAGGCGTTTCCGTCTAAAACGTAGCAAAAACAGCTTCGCTCACTTGAAAATTTAACGTAATTATTCCCGCAAATATGTTAAGCTTATGTCGTTTGGTAGTTAAGACGTTTGCGTCTTTAAGCGTAGCGTTCGATTGCCGGATAGGGGGCTGCCGAAGTTGGGCGGTACGGCCTGGCCAAGCAGCCGTTTTATGTTTGTTGAATCGGAGTATTGTTATTATGAACAAACTCAAAAGCTTCCTGATATGGGGCGTTGTGGTGTTGGCTGGCTTGGCCGCCTTTACCACTCTGGCTATCCATCGCGGTGAGCAGGTCAGTGCGGTGTGGATGGTGATTGCTGCCGTCTCCGTATATGCCATTGCCTACCGCTTTTATAGCCTCTACATTGCCAAAAACGTAATGCAGCTCGATCCCAACCGGCTTACGCCGGCCGAGCGCCATAACGATGGCTTGGACTATGTACCGACGCACAAAGGCGTGCTGTTCGGCCACCATTTTGCCGCCATCGCTGGTGCCGGTCCGTTGGTAGGCCCGGTGTTGGCCGCGCAGATGGGTTATTTGCCCGGCACACTGTGGATTATCTTCGGCGTGGTGTTTGCCGGTGCGGTTCAGGATGCGATGGTGTTGTTCGTGTCCATGCGCCGTGACGGTAAATCCTTGGGCGACATCGTGAAACAAGAGCTGGGCACTGTAGCCGGCGTGATTGCCTCCATCGGTATTCTGATGATTATGGTGATCATCATGGCCGTGTTGGCGCTGATTGTGGTGAAAGCATTGATCCACAGCCCGTGGGGTACCTTCACCATCGCCGTTACCATCCCGATCGCTCTGTTTATGGGTATCTACACCCGCTATATCCGTCCGGGCAAAATCGGCGAGATTTCCATCGTCGGCTTTATCCTGCTGGTGTTGGCGATTGTGTACGGTAAAAACGTGGCCGAAAGCTCCTTTGGGCATATCTTCGACCTGGAAGGTCTGTCTATCGCTTGGGCGGTGATGATCTACGGTTTCATCGCTTCCGTGCTGCCAGTGTGGCTGCTGCTCACCCCGCGTGACTACCTCTCCACTTTCCTGAAAATCGGTACCATCATTGCATTAGCCTTGGGCATTGTCATTGTTAGCCCGCCGCTGCAAATGCACGCTGTTACCCGCTTTATCGACGGTACCGGCCCGGTATTCTCAGGCCATCTCTTCCCCTTCCTGTTCATTACCATCGCTTGCGGTGCGGTATCCGGCTTCCATGCCCTGATTTCTTCAGGCACCACGCCGAAAATGGTGGAAAACGAAGAACACGTACGCATGATCGGCTACGGCGGCATGATTATGGAAAGCTTTGTGGCCATTATGGCGCTGGCTGCCGCTTCTTCGCTTGATCCTGGTGTGTACTTCGCCATGAACAGCCCGGCTGCCCTGATCGGCACCGACGCTGCCAATGCCGCACACGTGATCACCACCCAGCTGGGCTTCCCGGTAAGCGAAGCTACCCTGCTGCACGTGGCCAAAGAAGTGGGCGAACACACTATCCTGTCTCGTGCAGGCGGTGCGCCGACTCTGGCCGTGGGTATGGCTCACATTATGAGCCAGCTGATCCCGGGCGAAAGCATGATGGCATTCTGGTATCACTTCGCGTTGCTGTTTGAAGCCCTGTTCATCCTGACTGCTGTGGACGCCGGTACCCGTGTGGCCCGCTTCATGATCCAGGACTTGGGCAGTATCTTCTACAAACCCTTCGGCAACACCGACAGCCTACCGGCTAACTTGATTGCCACCTTTATGGCCGTTGCACTGTGGGGCTACTTCCTCTACACCGGTGTAACCGACCCGCTGGGCGGTATCAACTCCCTGTGGCCGCTGTTTGGTATCGCCAACCAGATGCTTGCAGGTGTGGCTCTGATCCTGTGTACCGTGGTTCTGATTAAGATGAAACGCGACCGCTACATTTGGGTTACTTTGGTTCCGGCGCTCGGTGTATTGTTGGTAACCTGCTATGCCGGTTGGCAAAAAGTGTTCGATTCCAACCCTCGCGTAAGCTTTATGGCTCATGCTGCCAAATATAAAGCAGCCTTGGCTAACGGCGAAATCCTGGCTCCGGCCAAAACCGCTGAGGAAATGGGTCGCATTGCCTTCAACGACTATGTAAACTCCGGTCTGACCGTGCTCTTCCTGGCCGTAGTGGTTGTAGTGGGGATTTACGGCCTTCAGGTAGCCCTGAAAGCCCGTAAAGTCGGCTGGCCGACTGCCCACGAAATCCCGCCGGTATTCCGTAACGAAACCACCGGCGCAAGCTCCGAGGCTGTGAATGAAGCGTAAGCTGAAACAGCGCCTCCATCAGGCTTGGAAAACAGCCAAGCTGACTGCCAACCTGATGGTGGGCGTGCCGGATTATGCCAACTACGTGGCACGCCAACGGCGCTACAACCCCAACGCACCGGTGATGACCGAGCAGCAGTTTGCCGACTACTGCCGCAAACGCCGGTGCGGAGCCAACGGCGGCCGCTGCTGCTGACCCGGCTCTCATAATCAAACCAAACCGCTTGAAAAGGTATGCCTTCTCAAGCGGTTTTTTTCAGGCTGCGGATGATAGTGGATTAATAAAAACCGGTACGGCGTTGGCCCGCCTTGCCGTAACGTGTGTACTGTCTGCGGCTCGCCGCCTTGTCCTGATTTTTGTTAATCCACTATAAATCCGGCCTGCCATATGGTTTTCAGGTAGCCTCAACGGGGTTTCAACGGTACAAACCCTGCAAACTGCCGCACCGCCTCCTGCCAGCTTTCGGGGGTTTGGAACTGCATTTCGCCGTTGTCGAGGCGTTGGGCGACTTGCGTGGTGTGCGCCCGGGTGAGTATTTCGCCGCTTGCCGCGTCGCGCAGGGTGTAGTCGATGCGCAGGCAGCTTTCGTATTCGGTCATGGCCATGTCCACGCGGATTTTCTGGCCGAAGCGGGCGGGGCGGACGTATTTGAGGTCGAGCTTCACCACCGGCCAGGCGTGGCCGTGCTCCAGCATCACGGTGTAGTTGTAGCCCAGCGCATCGAGGAAGGCGCAGCGGGCGACTTCGAGGTATTTCACGTAGTGGCCGTGCCAGACGATCTGCATTACGTCCACATCAAAAAAGGGGACTTCGATTTCGGCGCTGTGGCGGCAGTAGGTGTGTTTAGCCATGAGGGTTGTTCCAGAAGTTGTAGAAGTTGAACCATTGCAGCGGCGCGCGCGCGGCGTGGGCGGCCAAAATGTCGGCGTATTGCTGCGCCATGCTTTCAATCACTTGTTTGCGCGTGGCGGCCGTCCAGCTCGGGGCTACCTGAAAACGTTTCAGGCATAAATGATAGCGGCCGTGCTCTTTTAGCACGAAGACGGTATTGGTGGGCGCGCGCAAGAGGCCGGCCAAGAGCCAGGGGCCTTGCGGCAGGTGGGCGGTGTGGCCGAGGAATTGCACGGGCACGGTTTTGTTGCCGCGCACGGGGGTGCGGTCGGCGGCGATGGCGAGCCATTCGCCGGCATCGAGTTTTTGCGATAGCTGGAGCATTTTGGCCGCATCGAGGTCGGCTACCTGAATCAGCTGCAAATCGCTGGCGCCGGCGGCTTTGAGGGCGCGGTTGAAATCTTCGGCATGGGCGTTGTGCACGAGCACGTTGAGTTTGAAGCCCCGGTGGTGGGAGACGAGGGCGCGGCACACTTCGATGTTGCCCAGATGCGAGCAGATGAGGATTTGGCCGCGGGTGTTGTGTTGCTCCACATCGGTGTAGATTCCGTCCGGGTCTTCCCGCACGAGGTCGGGTACGGTGATTTTGTGCTGCCACACGGCGAAGCGGTCGGCCACGGCCTCTCCGAAGGCGGCGAACTGGCGGTATACGGGGAAGCGTGCGGGCAGCGGCGCATCGGGGAAACTGGCTTTCAGGTAGCCTTGATATTGGCGCACGCTGCGGCGCTGGGCGGCGGAGGTGAGGTAGAAATAGGAAGATACCGCGGCAGCGATGATGTGCACCGGCCACAGGGGCAGGTAGCGCACCAGCCATTCGGTAATCTTGAGGAAGAGGCGGTGGCCGCGTTCGTGCTGTGCCGACCAATGCGCCCGGGCGGCCTGTGCCGCTTGAGGCCGTTTAAACAGGCGGCCGAGGCGGCGGGCAACCATGCCGCAAAACAGGCGGGCGTGCATTTGGCTGATGAGCAGGTTGTCGCGGCGCAGGTTGAAGTGCGAAATACCACCTGCTTCGTAGCGCACGGGCGTGTCCAGCCAAACGAAGGGCGTGCCCGCCCAATGCAGGCGCACGAGGATGTCGTTGTCGAAATCCATGCGCTCGCCGATGATAGCGCCGCCGTATTGGATGGGCAGCACGGCATCGAGCGGATAAACGCGGAAGCCGCACATGCCGTCTTTGATGTCGAACGACCAAGTATGCAGCACGTTCCAAAAATCGGTGATTTTGCGGCCGTAGAAGCGGGCTTTGGGCACGTCGCCGCCGTACACCGGCCGCCCGCACACCACCGCCTGCGGCTGCGACTGCGCGGTTTCCACAAAGTGCGGGATGTCGGCAAAGTTGTGCTGCGCATCGGCATCAATCTGCAAAACGTGGCTGAAACCCTGCTGCGCCGCCAGCTTGAAGCCCCACTTCATCGCGCTGCCCTTGCCTCCGTTGGTTGGACGGAAGGCTACCTGAACGCCTTCTTCACGCAAGGCCTCCAAACCGGCGCGGCAGTCTTCGCCCGAGCCGTCGTCCACCACCAAAACGGGCAGGCCGCAATCTCGCAGGGCGGAAACCACCTGCGGCAGCGTGCCGAGATGTCGGTAGTGGGGGATGACGGCGAGGAGCTTCATAATCGGGCGGCGGTGGTGGGAAAGGCGGGATTGTAGCAAAAGGAGGGAAGGGCTACCTGAAAATCGAATGTATAGTGAATTAACAAAAACCAGTACGGCGTTGTCTCGCCTTGCCGTAACGTGTGTACTGTCTGCGGCTCGCCGCCTTGTCCTGATTTTTGTTAATCCACCATATTGTTTTCGCCCCATTGCGGCTTGTGCCCTTGGCTTTGCCAAGACCCGTTGCTTTTTCAGGTAGCCTTGGCAGCCGGAGAAGGCTACCTGAAAACATTTGCTTTACGCGGATTGGCAGCCGATAAAAGGCGTTGCGCCTGCAGGATGTTTTTCAGGTAGCCTCCGGCTGCCCGCCGTCTGTTTTGTCTTCCAGCATCTCCGCCGCTTCGCTGCCGGCCTGCTCCACCAGCTGCGCGTCGAGCCGTTTGCTGGCTTTCACGCCCATTTGGCGCAGTTTTTCCACGCGGCTGACCAAGTTGCCGCGGCCGCTGTAAAGCTGTTTGTGGGCGGTTTGGTAGCTTTCTTGCGCCTGCTGGAGGTTTTTGCCCACTTTTCCCAGCGTTTCCACGAAGCCGACGAATTTGTCGTAGAGTTTGCCGCCTTCGTCGGCAATCTGCAGGGCGTGGCGGTTTTGGTATTCGTGCCGCCAGATGTTGGCCACGGTGCGCAGGGTGGCCAGCAGCGTGCTGGGGCCGACCAGGATGATGCGTTGGTCGAAACAGGTTTGGAAGAGATCGGGGTCTTGCTGCAGGGCGAGCAGGTAGGCGGGTTCTACGGGCACGAACATGAAGACGAAATCGAGCGATACCAGGCCTTCGATGTCGCTGTAGCGTTTGGCGGCGAGCTCTTTGATGTGCTGGTGTACGGAGGCGAGGTGGGCGGCGAGCTCGGCTTCGGCGGCTTCGGGGCTTTCGGCGCGGGTGTAGCGTACGTAGGCGGTGAGCGACACTTTGGAATCGACGATGATTTGTTTGTTGTCGGGCAGGTTGATGAGCACGTCGGGCTGGAGGTAGCGGCTTTCGCCGTCACTGTCGGTTTGGCGGCCGCCGCTTTGCACGAAGTATTCGCGCCCTTTCACCAGGCCGGAGTTTTCCAGCACTTTTTCCAAAATCATCTCGCCCCAGTTGCCCTGGCTTTTGTTGCGGCTGCCGGTGAGGGCTTGGGTGAGGGCTTGGGCGTCTTGGTGCAGCCGGGCATTGAGCTGTTGCAGGCGTTTGAGCTCGTTTTCCAGCGTGAGCCGCTCTTTGGCTTCTTTTTCGTAGGTGTTTTGCACGAGCTGGCTGAAGCCTTGCAGTTTTTCGCTCAAGGGATTGAGCAGTTGGTCGAGCTCTTGGCGGTTTTGCTCGGAAAAGCGGCGGCTTTTTTCTTCGAGGATTTGGTTGGCCAGGTTTTGGAATTGTTCGCCCAAGTTTTGGCGGGCTTGGTTGAGCAGGGCGATTTGTTCGGCGTGGGCTTGCTGCTGCTGTTCGATTTGGGTTTGCACGCGTTCGTGCTGCAGGCGGCTGGCGGCCAGCTCTTGGCGGGCGGTTTCGTAGCGCTGTTGGAGCTGCTGTTGCTGTTCGGCGGCTTCGGCCAGCTGGTTGTTGAGGTGCTGCACGGATTTTTCGGCGGCGGCGGCACGGGTTTGCCAGCTTTGGTTTGCTTCCTGTTCGGCGGCGAGCTGCTGCTTGGCGGCGGCCAGCTCTTGCTGCTGTTGCTGTTGGCGCTCGGCGGCTTCGGCCAAGCTGCGGTCGAGATGTTGTTTGGATTGTTCGGCAGCCACGGCACGGGTTTGCCAGCTTTGCACTTCTTCCTGCCCAGCGGCGGATTGCTGCTTGGCGGCGGCAAGCTCGCGCAACAGTTGCTGTTGCCGTTCGGCGGCCTCGGCTAGGCGGTTGGTGAAATGTTGCACCGATTGCTCGGCGGCGGCGGCGCGGGTTTGGTAATCCTGTGCGGCTTGGCGGGCGGCCGAAAGCTGCTGTTGGCTATCGGCCAGGCTTTGGGCGGTGTGGCCGAGTTGCTGTTCGCTTTGCTGCCAGGCCTGCTGTTGCAGGGCGAGCTGGTGTTGCAGGCGGTCGGCTTCCTGTTGGTGGCGGTGTTGCGCGGCTTGGTTGCGGGCATTTTGCCACAGCCAGACGATGAGTGCGCAGAGTAGGGCAGCGGCAAAGCAGGCGGCAAGCAGGATGGGAAGGGTAAAGGTCATAAAAGGCTACCTGAAAAACGTTGTTCTGGCGCTAAAGCGTGAGCTTCAGCGAAGTGTAAATGGGGAGCGGCTGGCGGTTTAATCTGCTATCGAAATCCGCACGATTTTATGCTCCTGCGGGTTGCCGTGCCAATAATCGCGGTATAGCTCCAGGCAGTCGGCAATATCGGCAAACAGTTTGGGCTGGCGTTGCTTGAGGTCGGACAGGCCGCAAAAGGCGATGTGGATTTCGCGTTGCGGCAGCCAGCCCAAGTCGCGCATACAGTCGTTGAGCGAATCGAGGCTGCCGCTGTTGAAATAGGCGGGCAGTTCGAAGGCTTCCTGCATGCGCTGCATCAGGCTGTGCGGGGTTTTGATGCGGGATAAATCCACGCTGATGGCGAGGGCATCCGGGCGGGTTAGGGTTTGGCGGATAAAGCGGCTCATGTGTGAGGCTACCTGAAAGCATCAAGTGAAAACGTATTTTACTGCTTTAAGCCTCGTAGAATGCGCCAAACCATCGCTTTCAGGTAGCCTTCCCGCTTTTCGGGTAGAATACCGCCGTTTTGTCGGCCTTTTTTCATAGGAAACCACATGTCTGCCCTGCTTGCCCTTTCCCCGCTCGACGGCCGCTATGCCGCCGCCGTTGAAGCCCTGCGCCCCGTTTTTTCCGAATACGGCCTGATCCGCGCCCGCGTGCACGTGGAGTTGGAATGGCTCAAATCGCTGGCTGCCGCGCCCGAAATTAGCGAAGTGCCACCCTTTTCCGCCGCCACCTTGGCCGAAATCGATGCCGTGATTGCCGTTTTTTCGCCCGAACACGCCGCCGAAGTGAAAGCCATCGAAGCCACCACCAACCACGACGTGAAAGCCGTGGAATACTGGCTCAAGCAGCGCTTCGAAAGGCTACCTGAAATCCAAAAGGCAAACGAATTCATCCACTTTGCCTGCACCAGCGAAGACATCAACAACCTCTCCCACGCCCTGATGCTGCGTGAAGCCCGCGATAGCGTGCTGCTGCCCAAGCTGGCCGAAATCGCCGCCAAACTGCGCCAAATGGCGCACAGCCTGGCCGCCCAACCCATGATGAGCCGCACCCACGGCCAGCCCGCCACCCCCACCACCCTGGGCAAAGAAATTGCCAACGTGCTCGCCCGTTTGCAGCGCCAAGCCGCCCAGCTGGAGAAACAGGAGTTTTTGGGCAAAATCAACGGCGCCGTGGGCAACTACAACGCCCATCTCTCCGCTTATCCCAATATGGATTGGGAAGCGCATTGCCGCCGCTTTGTCGAACAATCGCTCGGGCTCACCTTCAACCCCTACACCATCCAAATCGAGCCGCACGACTACATGGCCGAGTTCTTCCAAACCCTCAGCCGCATCAATACCATCCTCATCGATTTCAACCGCGACGTGTGGGGCTATATTTCGCTCGGCTATTTCAAACAAAAAGTGAAGGCCGGCGAAGTGGGCTCCTCCACCATGCCACACAAAGTGAACCCCATCGACTTTGAAAACTCCGAAGGCAACCTCGGCACCGCCAACGCCATCCTCGGCTTCATGGCCGAGAAACTGCCCGTCTCCCGCTGGCAGCGCGACCTCACCGACAGCACCGTGCTGCGTAACATGGGCGTGGGCGCAGGCTACACCCTGCTCGGCTGGGCCGCCCACCTGCGCGGTCTGAACAAACTCGAAGCCAATCCCGCCGCCATGCAGGCCGACCTCGACACCACCTGGGAGCTTCTGGCCGAGCCTATCCAAACCGTGATGCGCCGCCACGCCGTGCCGCAGGCCTACGAGCAGCTCAAAGCCCTCACCCGCGGCCAAGACGGCATCACGCCCGCCACCCTCCAATCCTTCATCCGCAGCCTCGACATCCCCGAAGAGGCCAAAGCACGCCTGCTCGCGCTTACCCCCGCGCTGTATGTGGGCAAAGCGGAAGAGCTGGCCAAGCGGATTTAAGGCCGCCTGCTGGTATTCAACAAAAAGGCTACCTAAAATTTCAGGTAGCCTTTTATCCTTACCGTGCAGCCGATTAAGGGCTGTAAACAGGTTTTTAGTAGGCCGAAGATTGGCTCGCCGGCAGCACGCGGGTGATGCCGTTGGCGCCTTGCAACACGCGCACGCGCTGGCCGGGGCGGAATTGGATGTCGTCTTTCTGCACCACGGAAATCGCGTCGCGCGAGCCTTCCAGCTGCACCACGATTTCATAGCCGCGCTGGCTGTCCAGCCCGCGGGTGAGCGACTGAGTGCCCAAACCGCCCACCACCGCGCCCAAAATCGCGCTCACCGCCTCGCCGCGGCCATTGCCAAAGTTGCTACCGCCGATGCCGCCCAGCAGCGAGCCTGCAGCGGTGATCAGCGGGTTGTCTTCGCCGCGGATTCGGGTGGGCGTTACCGACAGCACTTCGCCGTAGTAAACCCGGGCGGTGTTTTGCGCTTGGGAAGTGGTGTATTGCAGGGCGGAGCTGTTGGCGCAGCCGCCCAGCAGCAGGGCGGTGGATACGGCAGCCGCAAACAAGCGTGAAGTAGACATGGGATTCTCCTGAAAGGTGGTTAAACGGGCGGGATTATATAGCGGATAAGCTTATTTTTCGATACGGCTGCACATGCCCACGCTGGGATTGAGGCTACCTGAAAATAAAAACGCAAAAGGCCGGGTGGCAACACCGGTTTCACGCCATTGAAGCCTGCGCCCGCGCTTTCAGGCCGCCTCTATCCGAAAATCTCTAAGTGGCGGCAAGTTTATTTTGCCGCAGTTATGCCAACCAACCGTGCTTTCGCGGCGGCACCGGTTCGCCTTGCCGTATCGTCTGCGGTTCACCGCCCGGTATCGTTAGCCTTCCGGTTTGTTATATGTTTTCGGCCTGCTTTGCTGTATGATTTGCGCCGTATGGCATAGTCGAGCCAAACCCAGAACAAAACGGAGAGTATTTATGTGTCCACAAACCGCATCCCGCAAAACCAAACGGCTGCTGCCGTTTGCCGCCGCCCTGCTGCTGGCAGGCTGCGCCACCACCATCAGCCCGATCGACACTCTGCGCTGGCGCGGCAAAGGCATCAGCGCTTTTGTTGCCGACGCCCAGCGCATGCCCGATATCGTGCGCCGCAACTGCGTGAAAAATAATGAAGTGCGCGACCTCTATGCCTGGCGCATCGAGTACTACGACGTCCGTCAGGCGTATGTGGGCCAATCCGGCAATGTGCAGTATTACCAAAACTACCGCCATTACGTTGGCCACGAATACCGCATCGTGGTAACCAAGCCCGACGGCACCATCCTCTCAGTGCGCGATACCTTCTTTGGCAATGCCGATAAAGAATACGGCTGCGAAGAATACCGCGAAGAGCTCAAGCTGTAAAACAGGCCGCAAGCCGCTGATAGTGCGGGAGCTGCCGGTAGCGCAGCCAATAAAGCCAACACACCGGCCAAGCCCCGTGTGTGGCGCGCCATTGCCATATGGCCATTTCAACGGCCAAGTGAAGCCAGTAGGCTTGAATAAGCCGGATGAAGAATTAGACGAAAGTATCCTGAGCATCATCATGCGCCATCCGCGCTAGAGCGTTTGGCAGAAGATACGAAAAGGCTACCTGAAAGCTGAAACCGCGTGCGTGCGGGACGCACACACCCTACCTGTGCGGGCTACGCTTGCTTGTGGTGATAAAGGGGTGAAATTTCAGGCGGCAAGCCGAACGATTTTTTCAGACGGCTTTGAACGAGGCGGCGGATTTGGAAATCCGAACCGTGTTTGCTGTGCAGGCTGCTTTTTGAACCGTTTAAGGGCTTTGAAAGCAGCCTGCATTTTTGAACTTCGTCAGACTGTGTATTATATGACATATGCCGCTGCAGCAGGGGCGGAAAGTAAAAAGTAATGCGTCAGGCATGGGTGGGATGGTATAATCCGCGCCACATTACAGCAATCTGTTTTAACCGCCATAAATAAGGGATGATTATGCCGTCTCACAAAAAACACCTGCTGGCCGCCGCCGCGCTGGCTACTCTGCTGGCGGGCTGCCAGGGTTCGCTTGCCTACGAAGTGTTGCAGGCTGCCAAAGGAAACAACGGCCCTTCCGCACAGGATGTCGAATCCATGATGCCGATTGTGGAAGCAATGAAAGGTTTGCCTTCCAAAGCGGAACTGGCCACGCGCCCAATGCACCCGCGCAAATGGGGCGGATATGCCGTCTCGCCCGAGATAAAAATGCTATGGACAACCGACAAAGCCTTCGACACCCCCGAAGCCGCCTCGGCAGACGCACTCAAACAATGCCGCCAGGCCGGCGGCAGAAACTGCCAAACCGCCGTTCTTTACAGCAATCTGTGCTTTACCATGGCGCAGGGGCGACGCAACGGCAAAGGCTTTGACGCAATGGGCTACGGCCCCACCCACGAGTTTGCCAAAATAACGGCAACGGGCAACTGCCAAAACCAGGGCGGCCAAGGCTGCCACCCCACCGTCGGGGCAACTCCCTCCTGCGCCGTCCCTTGCAACGTCGTCACCAACAAATCCTGCCGCTACGAAGACCCCGGGATCATCTTCCCCGACAAAGGCATGAGAATGCAAAAGGTACCGTCGTTTTTCCGCTAGGCGGGTTTGAAAGGATTGGAGGCCGTCTGAAAATGCAGCTTCAATGCCGTTGCAACTTTTCAGACGGCGGCGGATTCGCATTTGAAGTGCAACTTTCCATAACAGAAAAAGGCCAGTATGCGGTAGCATACGGCCTTTCCTGCAAGAAAGATTGCCATGAGCTACACACAGCCGAACGATTTTTTTCAGACGGCTTTGGCCGGGCGGTGGATTTGGGAATCCGAACCGTGTTTGCTGTGCAGGCTGCTTTTTGAACCGTTTGAGGGCTTTGAAAGCAGCCTGCATTTTTTAACTTCGTTGAAACTGCGTTTTCAGGCTGCCTGAAAGCTGAAACCGCGTGCGTGCGGGACGCACACACCCTACCTTGTGCGGGCTGCGCTTGATTGCTACCAACCTTTCTGAAACTTATTAACCATTCTGATTAATAAGATAAAAAAAGCAACAAAAAAACAAATTATTGAAAACAACCCAAAAATACGTTTATTTACCACTCTTTTCCTTGTAGGCCCAACACTTCCTACATCATATTTAATAATTACATTATCATCATTACCCGTTAATGATAATATATTCCCATAATAACTTTTATTCCTCCTGTCTCTGTTGTCAACTAATAAAATCATAAATTTCATCTTCGCATTATTTATTACAGTCTCTTTACGGTAACCACAAAAGGATAAGGAAACATTCCCTCCGCATGGTGCAGAGTATTTAGGTGAAAGCTCATCATCTATATAAAGAAACACTGTATCACTATCCATCCTACTTCCCGTCCTATTGGACACTAGGGTGATTCTATCAGCCACTATTTCAATCTCGGTTGGTGGGAGCAATTTTCGCTGATACCAAGAATCTCCCAACCAAATCAAATTACCTCCCAATGCAAAGAAAAATGCAATTAATGAAAACCATGAATAATCTACATAAAAATGATTATTTATATAATGAATAAATCTAGTGAGAAAACCCATAATTAACCCAATCAGATAATAAGCTGGCAAGCTTAGTATAGGTAGGTAGCCATTTATGCCCACGCGTTTTTTAACTTCGTTGAAACTGAGCTTTCAGGCTGCCTGAAAACTAAGACTGCGTGCGTTTCGCACACACTCTACTCATACGGGCCGCTTGCTGCGCATCATCATGCGCCATCCGCGCTAGGACGTTTGGCAGAAGACACGAAAAGGCTACCTGAAAGCTGAAACCGCGTGCGTGCGTTTCGCACACACCCTACCTGTGCAGGCTACGCTTGCTCTACCCATGCGGACTACGCTTGCTCATCCAACATTTTTTGCAGGGCGGCAAACAGGGTTGTGCCGTTGGCAAATTGGTAGAAATCGGGGCTGCCGGATAGGAAGCGGCGCAGTTCGCCGTATCGCTGCAGGCGGAACAATACCAGCGCATAGAGTTCGTTTTCCATGCCGCTTGCTAACGGGCGGCTCTGCATGAAGCGGCAGAAGCCCCCTAAGTCGGGCACTTGCTGCGTAAAGCGGGCAATGTCGGCTTCTATTTGCCCGGCAGGCTGCCGTACCCAATCCAGCATTTGCTCAAGTGTAAAGTGGGCGAAGTCGGGTTCTTGTATGCACCACTCGTCTTGTATCCCCGTTAAACCCAGCGACGGTTCGCCATTGAGCCGGCTGCTGAAGCTTTTTATCATCTCTTCTTCGCCAAACAGTTTGAAAAACAACGAATCCAGACAATCCGGTTTGGCTTCTATGCGGATGGATACACGCTCACTGATGGGTTTGCCGTCAAACACGGCCACCAAATAGGCCTGGACAACGCTGAAAATGTAGCCGTCTTTAACCCAATAAATAAAACCGCCGGAGGCCGTCTGAAAGCCGCGCGTTTTGAGTTCGGCTTTGAATAACTGTTCCAGCCATTGGCGTTTTACGCTGTCGCGGAATTGTTCGCGCTCGCGTTCGGCTTGCACTTTATCCCAAGCTTTGAGTAGAGGGGCGGGGAGGCGGTGAATATCCAGCATGATGATGCAGGTAAAATTTCAGGTAGCCCAAAGGCTACTTGAAACCTTACAACTCAATCCCTTTCAACTTCGCCACGGTATTGATGTCCTTATCGCCGCGCCCCGACAGGTTCACCAGAATCACTTGGTCTTTGCCCATCTTCGGCGCGTTTTCCACTGCCCAAGCCACGGCGTGGCTGCTCTCCAGCGCGGGGATGATACCTTCAAAGCGGCACAGCAAATCAAAGGCTTCGAGTGCTTCGTCGTCTTTGGCGACGGTGTATTCGACGCGCTTGATGTCGTTCAGGTGGCTGTGTTCCGGACCGATGCCGGGGTAATCCAAGCCTGCGGACACGGAGTGTGTACCCAAGACTTGGCCGTTTTCGTCCTGCATCAGGTAGCTGCGGAAGCCGTGCAATACGCCGATGGGGGCTTTGCTGGTAATCGGCGCGGCGTGGTCAGGGGTGTCCGTGCCGCGTCCGCCGGCTTCCACGCCGACGAGGCGCACGTTTTCTTCGCCGATATACGGGTGAAACAGGCCGATGGCGTTCGAGCCGCCGCCGACACAGGCCACGGCAACATCAGGCTGGCGGCCGATGGCTTCCTGCATCTGCGCTTTGGCTTCGTTGCCGATAACGCATTGGAAATCGCGCACCATTTCGGGATACGGCGCGGGGCCGGCAGCGGTGCCGATGATGTAGAACGTGTCGTCCACGCGGGCGACCCATTCGCGCATGGCTTCGTTCATCGCGTCTTTCAGCGTGCGGCTGCCACTATCGACGCTGACCACGTTTGCGCCCAACAATTTCATGCGGAACACGTTGGGCGCTTGGCGGATGATGTCGTCTGCGCCCATGTAAACATGGCATTCCATACCGAAGCGGGCGGCGACAGTGGCGGAGGCCACGCCGTGCTGACCCGCGCCGGTTTCGGCGATGACGCGTTTTTTGCCCATGCGGCGGGCAAGCAGTGCCTGACCGATGGTGTTGTTTACCTTGTGCGCGCCGGTGTGGTTCAAGTCTTCGCGCTTCAACCAGATTTGCGCGCCGCCCAGATGCTCGGACAATCGCGCGGCATGGTACACGGGGCTGGGGCGGCCGACATAATGCTTCAAATCATGGCGGAACGCTTCCCAAAACGCGGGGTCGTTTTTCGCAGCTTGGTAGGCCGCTGCCAATTCTTGCAGGGCGGGAATCAGGGTTTCGGCAACGTACACGCCGCCGTGTTCGCCGAAAAAGCCCTTCTCGTCGGGGGCTTGGTAGTTTTGCATGGTTCGTCCTTTAGTAATGGGGTAGAAAGGCTACCTGAAAATGCCAAACCTGTTTCAGGTAGCCTTCATGAATATGAAGGACTCCATTCTAACCGCTTATCCCGCGCTTTCCAAAGCCCGTTTTCTCGCCGCGCCCCATTCCGAAGCCGCAATCCCCGCCGCCACCAAGATTAAGGCCGTGAGCACATAGCCGCCCAGCCGCTCGTCTGGGAAGGTCGCCGCGCCCACCAGCGCGCCGAACACCGGCAGCAGGTTCATCGTGAGCGCCGCCCGCCCTGCGCCAATCGCAATCACGCTTTCCATATAAAACAGCTTGGACAAAATCGCAATAAACACAGAAACATAGAGCAGTAGCAACCAAGCCTGCCACGGCGGCAGCCGGAAGCCCCTCTCCACCCCTTCCCACACATAAAACGGCGCACTCGCCACCACCGCCGCCACACACATCGCCCACAGCAGGCTCGCCCAATGCACCTTCGGCGCCGCACGCAGCGCCAGCGAATAGCCCGCATAAATCAAAGAAGTAGCCAATGCCAGCGCATCCCCTTGCGCCAAACCCGTTTCCAGCAGCGCGGCCGGATTGCCCCGGCCCACCACCCACACCACGCCCGCAAACGACAGCCCCACCCCCAGCCATTGCAGCCCATGCGCCCGCGTGCGCCAAAACAGCACCTCCGCGAGCAACACCATCACTGGAATCAGCGCCGTGATAATCGACACATTCACCACCGCCGCCCCGCGTGCAAACGCGCTGTAGAGTACAATATTAAACAGCGCAAACCCGCTGCCGCCCACCAGCAACAGCCACAACGCACGCGTTTTGAGCACAGGCAAATCCTCTTGAATCCGCGCGCGGAACAGCCACGAAAGCAGCAAAGCCGCCAGCACCCAGCGCCAAAACGTAAACTCATCAGGCGAAAGCCAAGCCTTGCCCAGCTTGCCCGCCACATTGCTCGTGGCCCAGAACGCCGGTGCCAAAAACAGCATCACATAAGGGTGCGGCAGGCCGTTTGCCTGCCAAATACGGAAACGCATGGTTTGCTCCTCTTGCAACAGCCCGCCGCTACTGATGGAAGGCTACCTGAAAAACATTTACTTCTAAAACACAGCTACTTACGGACAAATATTGCATGCCATGCTCAGGACGGCAGGCAACAAAAAACGCCCCGATCAATCGGAGCGCATCATCACGTTGCCGCGGCAGAATCTGCTCTGCCGCCTGCGGCCAATCAAACCGGGCAGCATCCCGCCCAAACCGGCCGCGAGTTCCCTCCGCCGGCATTAACCGGTTCAGGTGCAACGGGTATGTTCTCAGCCGCACAAGGCAGCACCCCGACTCAAGGGGCGGATTATAGCCCTGGGTAACGGCTTTGAGTAGGGCGGCTTTGCCGAACCGGCGCTTGGCATAAGGATAGGCGGGCATTGCTGCCCGTGCGGGTTTAATTTCGTTGGGGCTGCCTTTTCAGGTAGCCCGAAAGAAGGGATGGGCTACCTGAAAAACGTTGGGCTTATCAACCCGGCCTGCTCTCTATTGCCTTTTCAGGTAGCCTGAAAGGGGATGCAGGCAGCAAGTGTTTTCCTGCCCGTTTAAAGAATCAAGTATTTGGTACAGCCGTAATATGGCTCAGTTTTCCTTTTTCATCATAATGCAGCACAGATACAAATTCGGCACGCGCGCGCCCCAAATTCTGCTTTCGTACGCTATCATGGTAATGTACGGTTTGGACAACGTATTTTAATTGTTTGTTTGCATCATATACGAATGCACTGGTGTAATAACCAAGATGGTAATTAATACTAACTGAAACTTGCACGGTATCCGATAACCAGAAAAAATCGTGCACAGCCAGAACTTCAAAACGTGAAAATTGATTCCTGTAAGGAAAAGTAAGGCAATTATTGTTTAATAATTCAAAATGCCTATAACGGATACCAAATCTGGTTATCTTTTCATTTTCATAAATGTAGCATGATAGGATTTCATCTGCGTCATCTTGTAATGGGTTGATGTCCAATAATAATTTCTCGCCGCAGAAACCATAACTGTCATAACCTCGTTTTGCTTCCTCTGCCAATGAAATAAACGGTTTTTTCAATAGTCTTGGCGTTTTAAATCCTTGCCCCATCAGTTCCATGATGTATGGCGTAGGATAGGCGGCAGTGCCATTTTTAGCAATTTTCCAAGATGTTACCTGAGTAAACGTTTTTTCAACAATCGCTTTTAATTCCTCAGGGTGGTCTTGATAATATTTGTAGCGCTCAAATAGCGAATCGTAGCATGCTTTGATTTCAGGAATGGATTGAATTTGGGATAAATACATAAGGGCTCCGTGTTTAACAGATTGTTTTGAATTGCTTCTAATGGCCATATTTTTTCTTGGTGGCAAGATTAGGTTGGATTAGCCGTTGGTGTAACCAAACTACGCCTGCCGTCCTTCCAATTTTCAGGTAGCCTCAAGCCGCCGTGAAAGGCTACCTGAAAACTATACCAATCCCGCCATCTCGAAAAACGCCCGATATGCCGCTGCCTTTTTCTGCAAACTCAGCGGATACGCCCGCGAGGTGGAAGGCAGGCGGGTGAGGGTGAGGTGCCGATCGGCCAAAGTGAAGGGCAGCGTTTCGCCGGTTTTCGGCATTTTCGGCGCATCGGGCAGCAGGGAGAGCAGCACTTCGGTGGCCTTGCCGCCGGTGGTGCATATATGGCGGCAGCGCGGCAGCCGGGCGAGTACGGCGGGCAAATCCACGGTTTCCACCACGCGCAGGAATTTGTCGGAAGCATTATCTTGCTCGCGCACGGCTTTGAGCACGGTGGGGCAGGAGGCGATGCCGCGCTCGTGCAGGAAGGCTTTGATTTTTTCCGCGTCAAATGCTTTTTCGCCCGTTTTTTGGAAATGCGCGGCATCGTTGAAGAACACGAGCCCGTACACGCGCCACATGTCGTTGATGAAATTGGGATAGTGAAACTGCATGGCATGCTTTTCCGCCTTGGGCGGGAAGGTGCCCATCATCATCACGGTGGCATCCGGCGGCAGCAGGGCGGGGAAGGGGTGGCTTTCGATTTCGGGCATGGCGGCAAGGCAATAGTTTCGGGGGTTTCATTATAAAACGAATAAAGGCGTGAGCCGTTCGATTTTTCCCGCCGGCTATGGTAAAGTGGCAGGCAAGATAAAAAGTTTGTTCAACCCTTAACCAACCCGAAAGCGAGAAAATAATGTTCCCCGAATACCGCGACCTCATCAGCCAGCTCAAACAATCCGACAAACGCTTCGCCCGCCTGTTCGACGAACACAACGAGCTGGACGAAAAAATCGCCAACTTGGCCAAAAACCCGATTACCGGCAATCTGGAAGAAGTGGAAGTGTTGAAAAAACAGAAATTGCAGCTGAAAGACCAGCTTTATCAGATTCTGAAACAGCACGACCATAAATAAAGCCTGATTCGCCCCAAAAAACGGAGGCTACCTGAAAATGCAGCGCGGCAGGATTTCTGCGCCGCCAGCGTTTTCAGGTAGCCTCCTGCTTTACAAACCCTGCTGTTTCCATACAGATAAATACAAAAACTGGACATTTCCCCCACTATCGCCGAAAATGCGCATCTTGCCCTACCGGCGGCAAAGCGCGTTTTCAGGCGCGATTATTCATTTCAACCGAATTTAAACTGCCCCCCAGCATGAAACCCGCCATCCTCGTTATGCACGGCCCCAACCTCAATCTTTTGGGGCGGCGCGAACCGGAAATCTACGGTCGCACCACCCTTGCCGACATCAATGCCGGCCTGCAGGCGCGCGCCGAAGCCGCCGGTTTTGCCTTTGAAGCCGTGCAGAGCAATGCCGAAGCCGTGCTGGTGGAGCGTGCCCAGGCGGCCATGGCCGACCATACCGCCTTCATCATCGTCAACCCGGCAGCCTACACCCACACCAGCGTCGCCCTGCGCGATGCGCTCGCCGCCGCCGGCAAACCCTTTATCGAAGTCCACCTCTCCAACGTGCACGCCCGCGAGCCCTTCCGCCGCCATTCTTATTTTTCCGATTTGGCGCAGGGCGTGATTTGCGGGCTGGGCGCACACGGCTACGCCGCCGCGCTGGATTTCGCCATTGAATACTTGCAACAAAAACAAGCCGGTTAAAGCCCGGCTCTGAATCCCTTAAAAGGACCTCTGATTATGGATTTACGCAAACTCAAAAAACTCATCGACTTGGTGGAAGAATCCGGCATTGCCGAGATTGAAGTAACCGAAGGCGAAGAAAAAGTGCGCATCACCCGCTCGCTGGCCGCGCCGCAGCCCGTGTATGCCGCCGCGCCTGCCGTGGCCGCCGCTCCGGCTCCCGCCGCCGCGCCCGTTGCAGCCGCAGGCGCGCCTGCCGTGCCCGAGCGCGATTTGAGCAAGGCGCAAACCTCGCCCATGGTGGGCACTTTCTACCGCGCCCCCGGCCCGAACGCGCCGGTGTTTGTGGAAGTGGGCCAGAGCGTGAACGCCGGTGACACCTTGTGCATCATCGAAGCCATGAAGCTGATGAACGAAATCGAAGCCGAACGCAGCGGCGTGGTGAAAGAAATTTTGGTGGAAAACGGCCAGCCGGTAGAGTTTGGTGAGCCGCTGTTTATCATCGAATAATTTTTCAAGTAGCCTTTTTGCCTGTTTTATCGGTGCATGCCTATGGGAATGACTGTTGAAATGCATAGGGTATCGGAGGAGAAACTCAGGGCATATGCCTCCGATTCCCGCCGTTTTCGGAAGTTTTTGGACAAAGAGTGGCCGTTTGACGATCCGAGCGTGCTGTATGTGGATAAATATTGGGATGCGCTGACTTTTCTCGTAAGCGGACAGCCCCGTACTGCTGAAAACGAGGGGGAGTTGCTTACCCATGTTATTCTTGGTTATTCCCGTATCCAATATCGTTTCGAACATATTCCCACGTTTTACATATCTGTGAAAAAAGTTGGTTTCTTCAATTGGGCGCTATCCGAACTATCGTTGGAAGAGGCTAGGCAACGCTGCAATGTAACGGCTATGGCAGAAGCCGATGTTTATTTGTCGGATGCTTGGGCAAATGATGATGAAGCATGGGACGATTTACAGCCCTTACTAATCGACCTGAAAGCATTCTATGCCGCCGCAGGAAAAAACCGAGAAGCTGTAATCAGCTTATTTAACCATTAAATTCAGTGGTATCCGAATGAAAGAGTGAATTTCATGCTGAAAAAAGTCCTCATCGCCAACCGTGGCGAAATCGCTCTGCGCGTATTGCGCGCCTGCCGCGAAATGGGCATCGCCACCGTGGCCGTGCATTCCACTGCCGACAACGACAGCCTGCACGTTAAGCTGGCCGACGAATCCGTCTGCATCGGCCCCGCCCCCTCTGCACAGAGCTATCTGCACATTCCCTCCATCATCGCCGCCGCCGAAGTAACCGGCGCCGACGCCATCCACCCCGGCTACGGCTTCCTGGCTGAAAACGACCGCTTTGCCGAGCAGGTGGAGGAATCCGGCTTCATCTTCATCGGCCCGCGTGCCGAAACCATCCGCCTGATGGGCGACAAAGTGTCTGCCAAAAAAGCCATGCTCGAATCCGGCGTACCCTGTGTGCCCGGCTCGGACGGCGCGCTTTCCGACGATCCCGACGAAATCCTGAAAACCGCCGAACGCGTGGGCTACCCCGTGATCATCAAGGCTTCCGGCGGCGGCGGCGGGCGCGGTATGCGCGTGGTGGAAAAACGCGAAGACCTGATTAAGGCCGTGGAAATGACCAAGGCCGAAGCCGAAGCCGCCTTCGGCAATCCGATGGTGTATATGGAACGCTTCCTGCAACGCCCGCGCCACGTGGAAGTGCAGGTGCTGGCCGACGAGCACGGCAACGCCATTTATCTGGGCGAGCGCGACTGCTCCATGCAGCGCCGCCACCAAAAGGTAATCGAAGAAGCGCCCGCGCCCGGCATCACCGCCAAAGAGCGCGAGAAAATCGGCAAAGCCTGCGTGGCCGCCTGCAAACGCATCGGCTACCGCGGCGCCGGCACATTTGAATTTCTGTATGAAGACGGCGAATTTTTCTTCATCGAAATGAACACCCGCGTGCAGGTGGAACACCCCGTAACCGAGCTGATTACCGGCATCGACATCGTGCAGGAACAGCTGCGTATCGCCGCCGGGCTGCCGCTGCAATACAAGCAAAAAGACGTGGTAATCCAAGGCCATGCCTTCGAGTGCCGCATCAACGCCGAAGACCCCTACAGCTTCATCCCCAGCCCGGGCTGCATCACCAGCTGCCATCTGCCTGGCGGCTTCGGCGTGCGTGTGGACAGCCACATCTACCAGGGCTACCGCATCCCGCCGAACTACGACAGCCTCATCGGCAAAATCTGCGTGTATGGCAAAGATCGCGCGCAAGCCATGGCCAAAATGCGCGTGGCACTGGCCGAGCTCACCGTGAGCGGCATCAAAACCAATGCCCCGCTGCACGACGACCTGTTCCGCGACCCCGGCTTCGCCAAAGGCGGCGTGAGCATCCATTATCTGGAGCACTGGCTGGAAGAGCGTAAGGCTCAGCTTCAAGCTGAAAAGCAGGCTGAAAAATAGTTTGTTGTGATCAGATGAATAAAAGGCTACCTGAAATTTTCAGGTAGCCTTTTTCTGAATCCGCTTAGTGGAAGATTATGTCGTCTTCATCATCCTGAAACAGGAATTGCGCGATGAAATTGTAGAAATCTCTACGCGGCTTCCAGTTGTTTTTCAGCAGCACGCGGCCTTGCGGCGTATCGATACGGGCGTGCATAAACGAGCCGGGCGATTCGATTTGCGAGAATTTGGATTTAATGCCGCGAATTTCCCGATACACCACAACGTGTTCTTTAAACAGGGTTTGCAGGATAAAGCCGTGTTCGTACAGCGTGAGGCGCGATCTGAACTGCCCCACTACATAAATGCCATACCAAGCGATGAACAATATGTTAAACCAGCCCACAACATTGGCCGGGTCGCCTGAGGCGCGGATGTCTTTGCCTATGGCCGCATTCAGGATAAACATCAGGAGCAGGAAGATAATGGTGGCGAGAAAGGTCCAAGTGAGGGTGTGGCGGAAGGTGGCGAGTTGCCGGCCTAGTTTGCGGTGGCGCATGGTGTGTGTCTCTTTGAATTTATGAAGGGGTTGATTGTAACATGAATAATCAATATCTGCTTGTTTTACTTCATTTCTGCCTTTCAGGTAGCCTGTAGGCAACAGTGGGTGGCGAATATGAATGAATACCTCCATTCCGCGAGCAGCTTGCCTAAGGCTACCTGAAACTGTTGTTGCCCTCGCGTGTTACAATAGCCGTTCTTCCCCGCCGGAATCAGGCGCATACCTTTAACTCCGTTGAAGCGAATGCTTTCAGGCAGCCTTTCCGGCTTTCCACATCATGCAAAGAAAGTTACCCCATGAAACACATCATCCGCCGCAATAGCGAGCCCAACAGCGGCAACTGGGAGCGCGACACGCTGGAAAAACTCCTGCTTGAAGCCTACCGCGAGCAGCGCCGTGCCCGCATTTGGAAGCTCATTTTCCGACTATTGCTCATCGCCTTTCTGGCACTCTATTTGTTTGCCGTTTTCGGCAAGATGGGCAGCCTCAACCCCGCTTCCGCCGAGCCGCACACTGCCGTAATCCGCCTCGAAGGCACGATTACCGCCGGCGAAAACCAGGCTGGCAAACTGCGACAAGGTCTGGAAGCTGCCTATAAAAACAAACAGGTGCGCGGCATCATCATCCGCGCCAACAGCCCCGGCGGCTCACCCGTGGTATCCGGCGTGGCCTACCGCGAAATCCGCCGCCTGCGCGCCGAGCATCCCAATATCCCCGTGTATGTGGTGGCCGAAGACATGTGTGCCTCCGGCTGCTACTACATCGCCGCCGCCGCCGACAAAATTTATGCCGACCAATCCAGCATCGTCGGCAGCATCGGCGTGGTTGGCAGCGGCTTCGACCTTACCGGCCTGATGCGCAATATGGGCATCCAGCGCCGCCAGCGCACCGCAGGCAGCAACAAAGGCATGGGCGACCCCTTCAGCCCGGAAACCCCCGAGCAAACCGCCATCTGGCAAGGCATGCTGGACGACATCCACCAGCAATTCATCAAAGCCGTGCGCGACGGGCGCGGCAAACGCCTGAACGAAGCGGATAATCCCGACCTGTTCAGCGGCCGCGTGTACACCGGCAACGAAGCGCTCAAAACCGGCCTCATCGACAGCCTGGGCGACATCTACAGCGTATCGCGCGACATCATCAAAGCCCCCGAGCTGGTGGACTACACCCCCGCCGACGACATCAGCCGCCTGTTCGGCAAAGGCGTGGGCACCAGCGTGCGCCAAGGCCTGCAGGAAGTTTCGCAGGAACAGCTTTGGTAGGCATTTAGTTTGCTGCCTTGGTATAAAAAGGCTACCTGAAAGCGTGAATTTCAACGGAGTTAAACGGAGTTAAAACGAGCCCCGCGAGTTCCTGCGAAGCTGAAGTTCAGGTAGCCTTTCTCTTGAAAAGCCAGCCATTTGCCTGATATGTATGCTACCTATCCACACCATAAGAGGAGAACCCACCATGATCGGCATCATTATCATCGGCTTCATCATCGGCGTTTTGGCCAAATTCCTGTATCCGGGCGGGCAGCGCCTGGGCATCGTCATGACCACGCTGCTCGGCATCGGCGGCTCGGTGCTGGCCAGCTGGGTCGGGCAGACGATGGGCTGGTATGCCATCGGCCAGCCCGCAGGCTGGATTGCCTCCACGCTGGGCGCCATAGCCATTCTGGCCATCTTCGCCAGCCTGCGTAAATAAGGCTACCTGAAAATTTTCAGGTAGCCTTTCTTTGGCCGAATCCTTATTGCGGCGGCAAGGTTTTATTGCCGCCGTGTTTGCGGTGGTACAGTACCCAATACAGCACGGCGCAGGCGGCAAACCAGATGGGCATGCACATCAGCCCCAGCCGGGTGTCGGCATCGCGCGAGAACAGCACCAGCACGAAGGCGAGGAAGGCGAGGCACAGCCACACCATGGCGGTGCCGCCGGGCAGTTTGTAGATGGATTTTTCGTGCAGATGCGGGCGGGTTTTGCGGTATTTGAGGTAGGCTAGCAGGATAATCATCCACACGAAAATGAAGCCGATGCTGGAGAGGGTGGTGACCACGGTGAACATGGCCATGATGTCGCCCTCCTGATACAGCAGGAATACGGCCACAATCAGGTAGAGGCAGGAATAGAGCAGGCCGGTGGCGGGCACGCCGTTGCGGTTGAGGCGGCTGAACATGCGCGGCGCCACGCCGGCCTCGGAGAGGCCGTAGAGCATACGGCCGGTGGAGAATATGCCACCGTTGGCGGAAGAGAGGGCGGAAGTGAGCACCACCAGGTTCACCAAGCCTGCGGCAATCGGAATGCCGATGAGGGTGAACATATTCACGAACGGGCTTTTGGCGGGGTCGATTTCGCTCCACGGCGTTACCGTCATGATCACGCCCAGCGCCAGCACATAAAACACGATGATGCGGACGGGAATACGGTTGATGGCTTTGGGCAGGTTGGTTTCCGGGTCTTTGGTTTCCGCAGCCGCCGTGCCGACCAATTCAATGCCGACAAAGGCAAATACGGCGATTTGGAAGGCGGAGAAGAAACCGCCAATGCCGTTCGGGAAGAAGCCGCCTTTGTTCCACAAGTGCGCAAACGAAGCTTTTTCGCCGGAAGAGGGGTCGATAAAGCCGGTGAATACCAAGAACAGGCCGACCACCACCAGCAGCAAAATGGCGATGATTTTAATCAATGCGAACCAAAATTCCATTTCGCCGAACAGTTTCACCGTGAGCAGGTTCATGCCCGCCATCACCACGATACAGAAAAGCCCGGGCAGCCACAGCGGCACATCCGGCCACCAGAATTGGGTGTAGCCCGTAATGGCGATGATGTCGGCCATGCCGATAACGACCCAGCAGAACCAGTATGTCCAACCCACAAAGAAACCGGCGGCCGGGCCCAGCAAATCGTGGGTGAAATCGGTGAAGGATTTGTATTCGAGATTGGAAAGCAGCAGCTCGCCCATGGCGCGCATAATGAAAAACAGGAAAGCGCCGATGATGATGTAGGTGAGGATCACGGAGGGGCCGGCCAGATGGATGGTTTTGCCCGAACCCATAAACAGGCCGGTGCCGATGGCGCCGCCGATGGCGATGAGTTGCAGGTGGCGGTTTTTCAGGTTGCGTTGCAGGCTATGCGGGGTTTCTTGGTTGGTGCTCATGGTATTCCTTTGTACTTCCTATCGCAGATGAAATTTGAACTTCATCCGCCCTAATTTAATCGGCCGCCGAAACAGTGCGGCAGCCCGGAGCGGAATATATAGTGGATTAAATTTAAATCAGGACAAGGCGGCGAGCCGCAGACAGTACACACGTTACGGCAAGGCGAGACAACGCTGTACTGGTTTAAATTTAATTCACTATAACCCAGCAAATAGCGCGCAGGCAACTGATTTTTATGAATAATATTAGTCTATCACCGTTTAAAAACCCTTCCTAAGCCGTTTTTCGGCATGTATTTCCCCTAAAAAATATAATTTTGCATGAAAAATGCCGACCAAAATCGCTGGTCGGCAGGAATTTTCAATGCTTGGCTCAATTCGTTAAGCAATCCGTTTGAGCAAATCCAGCAAAATGTGCCAGCACTCTTCCACGGTATCAATCTGCACCCGCTCTTTGGGCGAGTGCGCGCCTTTGATGGTGGGGCCGAAGGAAATCATTTCGGTGTGCGGCAGGTGTTTTTGCATCAGGCCGCATTCCAGGCCGGCGTGTACCACTTCGATTTGCGGCTGCTGCCCGCGTACGGCGACGAAGGATTCGATGGTTTTCTGCAGCAAGGCAGACGACATATGCGGCTCCCAGCCGGTGTAGTCCTGATCAGTGTGCAGCGCGGCGCCGGAGAGGCGGGCGATTGAGCCGAGCAGGCGGCAGAAGTCGTCTTTCGGCCGTTCGCGCAGTGAACGCAACAGCATGGCGGCGGTAAATTTGCCGTCTTCCGTGTGCACCACGCTTAGGCAGTTGGAGGTGTCCACCACGCCGTCGAACTCTTCGCTCCATTTGAGCACGCCGCTGGGAACGGCAACGAGCAAATCAACGATGCGGCGGCTGTCGGCATGGCTGGCGGCCTGTACACCCTGGCCGAGCGGGGCTACCTGAATCGCCAGTTTGTCGGCAAACTTGCCCAATTCGTTTTGCGTTTCGGCACGCACGGTGCCGGCCAGTTCGGTCAGCGCGCCAACAAATGCCTGTGGCAGCACGATTTCGGCCTCTGCCTCGGAGGGAATCACGTTACGCAACGCACCGCTGTGGAAAGCAGCCAGCCGCCAGCCGCTTTCTTCCGGCAGGCGTGCCAACAGGTCGGCCAACACCTTGATGGCATTGCCGTGGCCGCGGTGAATATCGATGCCGGAATGCCCGCCCAATAAACCAGACACGGTAATGCGCACATGCTGCCCTTCGGCGGCTTCGGTGGTAAAAGGCAGGCTCAAATCGGCATCGCGCCCGCCCGCGCAGCCCACATACACGCAACCGGCTTCTTCGGTATCCAAGTTGATCAAATAGCGGCCTTGCAGCAAATCACCACGCATTTGGCGCGCACCATCCATGCCGATTTCTTCTTCCACCGTGAGCAGCACTTCCAAGGGCGGGTGTTCGATATCGTCGGCAAACGCCACGGCCAAGCCCATGGCCGAGCCGAGGCCGTTATCCGCGCCCAGCGTGGTGTGCATGGCGTGCACCCAGCCGTCGATGATTTGCGGCCGGATGGGGTCGGTGGCGAAGTCGTGCGGCGAATCGGGGGTTTTCTGCGCCACCATATCGATGTGCCCCTGCAAAATCACGCCGGGCTTATCGGCCATGCCCGCACCGTGCGCCGGCTTGCGGATATAAATATTGCCCTTTTCGTCTTGCCGCACCGCCAGGCCTTTTTCCTTGGCGCGGGCAACAATCATTTCGGCCAGCGTGGCTTCTTGATAAGTGGGGTGCGGAATGGCGCAAATATCGGCAAACCACTGCCAAACAGCCTGCGGCTGCAAAGAATGAAGCGGATTCATGGGGTCTCCTTTGGGGAATGACGGGCTACCTGAAAATGTAGCTAAAGCAAGAGCCGATACCGTTTGGCAAACGCATCGGCGCGAATAAACGGCCTGAGTTTAAACCTGCATCGCATAGCAGGCAAGCCGGGGAAATGCCTTGGGCAACCTATTCATCGGCCTTCTTGCCAAAGTTTCCCAAAGGCTTACGATTCGGGCATGAAACATGGAAATTTCATCGCCGAAGGCGGCAGCGAATTTAAATGTCCCGGCGGGCGGATGGTTTGAATGTTCAGGCAGCGTTTCAGGCAGCCTATTTTTATCGTGCCGCTATGGGCTTTTGGTATAATCGCCCCGTTTGCCCGGCTGCGCCGAAATAGAGTGAACGAGCATAAGGATGCTACAGCGTCGGCTCGTCTTGCCCATTCCGACTTCAACTCGCTATATGTTCAGCCGCCCTATTCAACATTTTGTTTGCGAAGCCTTTACCATGCCCGGTTCTTCTGCCCCGCTGCGTTTGAAAAGCATCAATTTCATCGGTATGGCCGTGCTGTTCGGCGTGTCCTGCTATTTTATCTATTGGGGGCTGGGCTATATCCAACACCACCATTCCGCGCTGTTCGTGCTCGCCGCACTGTTCGGCATCTTTATGGCATTCAATATCGGCGGCAACGATGTGGCCAACTCCTTCGGCACTTCGGTGGGCGCCGGCACGCTGAGCATCCCGCAGGCGCTGGCCGTGGCAGCAGTGTTTGAAGTGAGCGGCGCGATGCTGGCCGGCGGCGGCGTAACCGACACCATCCGCAACGGCATTGTGGATTTGGGCAGCCTGTCGCTGGAGCCGGTGCAGTTTGTCTACATCATGATGGCCGCGCTGGCCGCCGCTTCGCTGTGGCTGCTGTTTGCTTCGCAAAAAGGCCTGCCGGTGTCCACCACGCATTCCATCATCGGCGGCATTGTGGGCGCGGCGCTGGTTTTGGGCTTTTACAACAGCGGCCTGGCCGGTTTGAACATGGTGCGCTGGGAAAAAATCGGCGAAATCGCCATTTCCTGGGTGCTCTCGCCGCTCTTGGGCGGGGTCACTTCCTATTTGGTGTTTAAAAACATCAAAACCTATATCCTGGGCTACAACGTGGCCTCCAGCCGCCATGTGCAGCGCCTGCGCAAGCAGAAATTGGCCTACAAAAAAGAACACAAAACTCGCTTCGAGCAGATGAGCGAATTGCAGCAGATGGCCTACACCGCCACCATCGTGCGCGATGCCCAGCTTTACAACGAAGGCAACTACCGGCCCGAAGAGCTGGTATCCGACTACTATCGCGGCCTGCACGAAATCGACTGTCGCAAAGATGAAATCAACGCCTTCCGTGCCCTGCGACTGTGGGTGCCGCTGGCGGGCGCGGTGGGCGGCATGGTGATGGCCGCGATGCTGCTGTTTAAAGGCCTGAAACACCTCAACTTAGGCCTGAGCACGCTGGATAACCTGTTAATCGTCGGCATGGTGGGCGCGGTATTGTGGATGGGCACATTTGCCTACGCCCGCACCCTGAAAACCGGCGCCAACCTCGACCGTGCCACCTTCATCATGTTCAGCTGGCTGCAAGTGTTCACCGCCTGCTGCTTCGCCTTCAGCCACGGCTCGAACGACATCGCCAACGCCATCGGCCCGTTTGCCGCCATCATGGACGTGCTGCGCAGCGGCACCATCGGCAGCAGCGGCGACATTCCGCCGATTACCATGCTCACCTTCGGCGTGTCGCTGGTGGTGGGGCTGTGGTTTATCGGGCGGGAAGTGATTGCCACCGTGGGCGAAAACCTGGCCAAAATGCACCCCTCCTCCGGCTTCGTGGCCGAGCTCTCCGCCGCCACCGTCGTGATGCTGGCCTCCGCGCTTGGGCTGCCCGTATCCAGCACCCACATCCTCGTGGGCGCCGTGCTCGGCATCGGGCTGGTCAACCGCAACGCCAACTGGCGGCTGATGAAGCCGATTGCCCTGGCCTGGGTCATCACCGTGCCGGCCGCCGGCCTGCTGGCTTCGATTTGCTTTATCATTCTGAACGCAGTTTTCTGATTAAAGGCTACCTGAAAACAGCTGCCGCCGGTTTCAGGTAGCCTTTTTTGCAGCCATCGAAACGGATTTGAGGCTACCTGAAAGCAATGTCTTGGCAAAGACAAGGCCGAGCTTCTGCGAAACTATAATGGATTAACAAAAATCAGGACAAGGCGGCGAGCCGCAAACAGTACACACGTTACGGCAAGGCGGGCCAACGCTGTACCGGTTTTTGTTAATCCACTATAAAGTGCAAGCTCTTCAACGCAGTTAGAACGAGGCTCTAGCGCAGTCAAAGTGAACTTCTTGCGAAGCTGAATTTTTCAGGTAGCCTTCAACGTTCCATCCGCCCGCAGCCGCATTATTAGGTACAATACCGCATCTTCATTTCCAGCCGTTCCCACCATGAACACTTCCCCCCTTATCGCCCTGTGCGCAGGCGAGGCCTCGGGCGACTTGCTCGGCGCACACCTGATTGAGGCCATCCGCGCGCGCTGCCCGCAGGCACGGTTTACCGGCATCGGCGGCCCGCGTATGCAGGCGGTGGGGCTGGAAAGCCTGTTCGACCAAGAAACGCTGGCGGTGCGCGGCTATGTGGAGGTGCTGAAAAACCTGCCGGCGATTTGGCGCATCCGCAAGGACTTGATTGCCGAAATGAAACGGCAGCAGCCAGATGTGTTCGTGGGCATCGACGCGCCAGATTTCAACCTGGGCGTGGCTGCCGCGCTCAAGGCGGCGGGCATCCCCACGCTGCACTACGTGAGCCCTTCGGTGTGGGCGTGGCGGCGCGAGCGGGTGCACAAAATCGTGCAGCAGGCAGATGAAGTGCTGTGCCTGTTCCCGATGGAGCCGGAGCTATACCAACAAGCCGGCGGGCGGGCGCGATTTGTGGGGCACCCGTTGGCGCAAACCCTGCCTTTGGAAGCCGACCGCGCCGCCGCATGCCGTGAGTTGGGGCTACCTAAAACTCAGCCCATATTCGCCCTGCTGCCCGGCAGCCGCGTGAGCGAAATCGACTATATGGCGCCGCTGTTTCTGCAAGCTGCGCAGCTGGTGTGGCAACAAATTCCCGAGGCGCAGTTCCTGCTGCCCTATGCCACCGAAGCCACCTACGCGCGCCTGCAAAGCCTGCTTACTGCCGAGCCGTATTGCCGCCTGCCCTTGCAACTGCTCCCGGGCAGCACGGCGCAGGCCTGCACGGCGGCCGATGCGGTGTTGGTCACCAGCGGCACGGCCACGCTGGAAGTGGCGCTGTGCAAGCGGCCGATGGTAATCAGCTACAAAATTTCGCCACTCACCTATGCGCTGGTGAAGCACAAAATCAAAGTGCCCTATGTGGGGCTGCCCAATGTGCTGCTCGGCCGCGCCGCCGTGCCGGAGCTGCTGCAGCACGATGCCGAGCCGGAAAAGCTGGCCGCCGCGCTGCTGGACTGGTATCGCTCGCCGGAGAAAACCGCTGCGCTGCAACAGGATTTCACCGAGCTGCACCGTTTATTGCGCAAAGATACCGCCGCCGAAGCTGCAGCGGCAGTGCTGGCCGCCGCAGGGGCAAACCCATGATTTGGCAGGCCGGCGTGGACGAGGCCGGGCGCGGGCCATTGGTTGGCAGCGTGTTTGCCGCCGCCGTGGTGCTGCTGGACGAATACGATTTGCCAGGGCTCACCGACTCGAAAAAACTGAGCGAACGCCGCCGCGACGAATTGGCGGTGTTGATTAAACAGCAGGCGCTGACTTGGTGCGTGGCCGCCGCCTCGGTGGAAGAAATCGACCGGCTCAATATCCTGCACGCCACCATGCTGGCCATGCGCCGCGCCGTACACGGGCTGGAAAGGCTACCTGAAAAAGCGTGGATAGACGGCAACCGCGTGCCGCCCGATTTGGGCTGCGAGGCCGAAGCCGTGGTGAAAGGCGACAGCAAAATCATCCAGATTTCCGCCGCCTCCGTGCTGGCCAAAACCGCGCGCGACGCGGAAATGTATGCCCTGGCCGAACGTTATCCGCAATACGGCTTCGAGCGGCACAAAGGCTACGGCACCGCCGAACACCTCGCCGCCCTGCAACGCCACGGCGCGCTGCCCGAACACCGCCGCAGTTTTGCTCCTGTGCGGGAAATCTTGGCGCAGGGGCGGCTGTTTGAGTGAATCAGGTTTGCGCCCGCAGAAACTCAGCTTTGCCCTCGCCCAATCATCGCTTTAGCTTCGCAGAAGCTCAGCCTTGGCTTTGCCAAGACATCGCTTTCAGGTAGCCTGCGCTGTGTTGGCTAGCCAAATTGCGCAAATAAAATTAATCAAACCATGCAGGCCAATAGCCTTTAGGTGGCGCACAAACTTGACAAGCCCCACCAAGGCGCGTATAGTTCGCCTTCCCTGACGCGGGGTGGAGCAGCATGGTAGCTCGTCGGGCTCATAACCCGAAGGTCGTAGGTTCAAATCCTGCCCCCGCAACCAATTTCAAACCTCTCGGCAAATTGCTGGGAGGTTTTTACATTCCGGCAATCTTATGCCCGCACATTCTCAAAAAGTGAAACAATGTGGCACAATTCGGCCTTGCGCCGGCAATCTGTTGGAATTTTACCAATCCTAACACAACCAAACCCTGCTGTTTCGGCGGCCGGGTTTTATTGTTGCATCAAGTTTCCTGTAGAATAGTTATTCAACGTTAAAAGCCAAACAGCCCATGATTCCGCCGGGCAGCAAGCCACGGGAAGCAGATGTTTGGCCATACGGCATCATGTTTCAGGTAGCCCCTTCACAAGGCTACCTGAAAATATGCCCGTTAATCGATAAACAGCTTTTCCTTCAACCGAATACATCATGACAACCCGCCATTTCTCCCGCCTCGCCCTGTTGCTGGCCACCGCTTTTTCCGCCCAAGCCTGGGCTTCCGGCTACCATTTCGGCACTCAATCCGTGAGCAGCCAATCCACGGCCAATTCATCCTCCGCTGAAGCCGCCGATCCTTCCACCCTGTTCCACAACCCCGCTGGCCTCACCAAACTCGAAGGCACGCAGGTCAGTATCAACGTCAACCTTGTTGCGCCCAGTGTGAAATACAGCGATGCCGAAGCCTACTACCCCGGCACCAACCAACCCGTACAAGGCGCCACTTCCGGCAACATCCGCCCGAAAAGCGTGGTGTTTGCGCCGCATTTTTATTTGTCGCACCGCTTGAATGATAACCTTGCCCTAGGCTTGGGCATGTACGTTCCCTTCGGCTCCGGCACCGAATACCAGCATGATGCCGTTTTACGCTACAACCTGAACGAGTTGAGCGTGAAAACCATCGCTATCCAGCCCACCGTTGCCTATAAAATCAACGATCAGCACTCCGTTGCCCTCGGCCTGGTGGCGCAGCACACCACTGCCAATTTGCGCCAATACGCCAACTTCGGCGCCTTCCCTCCGCTGCGCCGCAACGGCTTTGCCGATGGTTATGCCAGCGTGGAAGGCAGCGATTGGGGCTTCGGCTACAACCTCGCCTGGCTGTGGGACGTGAACGACTCCCTGCGTTTGGGCGCAAACTACCGCTCCAAAGTCAGCCACAACCTGCGCGGCGATGCCGAATGGAAACTGGTGGGCGCGGCCTTCCAAACCCCGATGGGCGGCACACTTTCCAATGCCATCCGCGCCAACGGCTATGCCGAATCCGAAGCCGCCAACGTGCGCATCGTTACCCCCGAATCATTCTCCCTGCACGGCATGTACAAACTTACGCCGCGCTGGTCGCTCTATGGCGACGCCACCTGGACACGCCACTCCCGCTTCAACCGTGCCGAGTTGAATTTCGGCAACAGCAAAACCGTGGCCAACCCGCAGAATCCTGCTGCACCCGCCCGCAGTAACCAAACCATCCTCACTCCCCAGTGGCGTAACACTTATAAACTCTCCCTCGGTGCGTCTTACCAAATCACCGACCCCCTGCAACTGCGCTTCGGCATCGCCTACGACCAATCCCCCGTACGCGGCGCCAACACCCGCATGAGCACCCTGCCCGATGCCGACCGCCTCTGGTTCTCCTTCGGCGGCAAATACGACATCAATCAGCAGCACAGCCTCAACCTCGCCTACAGCTATGTGCACGTGAAAAACACCTCCGCCAACGTAAACGGCTGGTGCGGCGGCACAGCCTCCGGCCCTGGCTCGCAAGCCTGCGTGTCCAGCCGCACCCACGGCTCGGCCAAATTCAGAAGCCGCTCCCATATCTTAGGCTTGCAATACACTTACAAATTCTAATTCGATTCATGGCGGCCAAAAGGCTACCTGAAAACATGGGCTTCAACGCAGTAAAACAAGCAGAGCGAATTGCTGCGAAGCCGATATTTTCAGGTAGCCTTCCGTATGTTTGCGCCTTATCCGGCCGGTAGGGTTTGAGGCTGCCTGAAGCCGGGCAAGCCCAGCGTTCGTATCCGGCAATCTGTAGCGCTGGTAATCACATTGCCGTTTGTTTTTCAGGTAGCCTGCTGTATCCCCGAGGCTACCTGAAAACCCGGATTCAACACGGCAACCGTTTTTCAATCAGCCTGAACCCTCTTTCCCAAACACCTCCCCAAAATAATCCGCCACCGCCCTTACGCTGGGGCTGCGGCGCACGTCTTCGTGCATCACCAGCAAGAGTTCCGCCGGGAATTCGGGCGGCGGCTTATCCGGATTGAGTGAGACGGGATGCAGCCTGTCGGCGGGGAAAACGGCGAAATCAGGCAGGATACCGATGCCGATTTGTTCGCACACGGCTTGTTTGACAGCGGCGAAGTCGTTGCTGGCGAAGGAAATGTCGGCATCTTCGCCGATTTGTTCGGCAAACCAGCGGGAAAAACGGGTGTTTACGGCAATTTGTACAAAACGCCAGTTTTCGCGGCGGGTGGTTTCCAGGTAGCCCTCATGGCCGTAGATGCGGTAGGAAAAATGGGCGATGCGGCGCACGGTAAGGTCGTTTTGGGTGGGGCGGACGAGGCGCAGGGCGATGTCGGCTTGGCGGCCGTGCAGGTCGGCGAGTGCGGCATCGCTTTGGATGATAAGGCGTATATCGTTATGTTTTCTGTAGAAATCGGTAATGTGGGGCATCAGCAGGAGTCGGGCGACGAATGGCGGTGCGGAAATGACGACGCTGTGCCGCAGTTCGGCCTGTTCGCGCGCGGTACGCTGCAACATGCTCATATCTTTGCAGATTTCGCAGGCATGGCGGTAAAGCCGTTCTCCTTCGGGGGTGAGTAGGTAGCGTTTGCCGATGCGGTCGAACAGGCGCAGGCCGAGGGCGTTTTCCAGCTGGGTGATTTGCCGCGAGACGGTGCTGTGCTGCACGCCCAAGTGTTCGGCGGCAGCGGTAAGGGTTTGTTTTTCCACGAGGGCGGTGAAGTGGCGGATGCCGTTCCAGTCCCAATCCATTATTGCTTCCTTTGTGCATTTTTTAGCTTTGCTTGCCAATTTATCTTATTTTCGTGTTTTTATAAACGGTATAAACTGTGCAATATGGATTTTTTGAGGGGAACGAGATGAAAAAACTACCGAAAAAATACGCGGGCGTGCTGTTTTCTTTTTACGCTTCGGCGGTGATGGTGCTGATTGTGAGCGCGGTGCTGGTGGCTCTGAATACCGGCATCGACGCGGGCTACCCGCTGCGTTTGTTGAAATCATATTTGATTACTTGGCCGGTGGCATTCGCCAGCCTGCTCGGCGTGCGTCCGCTGGTGATGAAATGGGTGGCGGCTTCGGTGGCCGATTGAGGCTGAAAATTAAAGGCTACCTGAAAAAGGGCTGAAGGATAGAAGGGACGGGAAAACCATCTCTATCCATCAGCCCAATTTTTTCAGGTAGTCTTTTCCCCCGGCCGGACTACGGCGCGAGCCGCTCTTTAATCCACTTATCGCCCTCCAGGCGGTATTGGATGCGGTCGTGCAGGCGGCTGGGGCGGCCTTGCCAGAACTCCACCCGATCAGGAATCAGCAGATAACCGCCCCAGTGTGGCGGGCGCGGTACGTGCAGGGGGTGTTTCACCGCTTCGGCCGCTGCGCGTGCCACGATGATGCTTTTGCCAGCAATCACGCTGCTCTGCTCGCTGGCCCAAGCGCCTAAGCGGCTGGTGTAGGGGCGGCTGGCGAAGTATTCGTCTGAAGATTTGGCATCCAGTTTTTCCACCCGCCCTTCGGCGCGCACCTGCCGTTCCAGCTCCGGCCAGAAAAAGGTGAGTGCGGCAAACGGATGTGCCGCCAGCGCGCGGCCTTTGCGGCTTTGGTAGTTGGAGAAAAACACAAAGCCCCGGTCGTTCACCTCTTTCAACAGCAGGATGCGGCTGTTGGGCCGGCCGGCCTCATCCACCGTAGCCACGCTCATGGCGGTGGGCTCTTTGGCGGCGGAATGGATGGCTTCGTTCAGCCACTTTTCAAACTGTGGCAGCGGCGTATTGGCGCAATCGGCCTTGGAAAGCTCCTGTTTGCTGTAGTCTTCGCGGATATTGTGCAAATCCATCGGTTTCTCCTTTCTCAATTGCTAACTGATAAATACTATCATCTTGAAGTTATTAAAAGATTTTATTCACCATCCGGTGCGGTTTGGCTATAATAGCGCAGTTTCGGTTTTTGGGATAATCCGCCATGCAGCTTACCGCCATCGGCTTGAACCACCAAACCGCTCCGTTGAGCATACGTGAGCGGTTGGCTTTTGCTGCCGCCGCGCTGCCTGAGGCATTGCGCGAGCTGGTGGGCAGCCGCACGGCTGAAGAAGCCGTGATTTTGTCCACCTGCAACCGCACCGAACTCTATTGCGTGGGCGAGCCGGACGATATTGTGCGCTGGCTGGCCGACTACCGCAAGATTCCAAACAGCACGCTGGAACCCTACCTCTACCGCTACCAAACCGAAGCAGCCGTGCGCCATGCTTTCCGCGTATCTTGCGGGCTTGACAGCATGGTGCTGGGCGAGCCGCAGATTCTCGGTCAAATCAAAAACGCCGTGCGCGTGGCGCAGGAACAGCAAACTTTAGCTTCCAATCTGCATGCCCTGTTTCAAAAAACCTTCGCCATTGCCAAAGAAGTGCGCACCAGCACGGCAGTGGGCGAAAATTCGGTGAGCATGGCCGCCGCTGCCGTGAAAATGGCCGCCCGTATTTTCCCCGACATTGGCGAATTGAATATTTTATTCGTGGGCGCGGGCGAGATGATTGAATTGGTGGCCACCCATTTCGCTGCCAAATCGCCACGCGGCATCACCGTGGCTAACCGCACCGCCGAGCGCGCTCAAGAATTATGCAACAAGCTGGCCTCGCCCGCCTCCGCCTGCCCTTTGAGCGAACTGCCGCAGCGGCTGCACCAATACGACGTGATTGTGTCTTCCACCGCCAGCCAGCTGCCGATTATCGGCAAAGGCATGGTGGAACGCGCCCTGCGCGAACGCCGCCACCGCCCCGTTTTCCTGCTCGATTTGGCCGTGCCGCGCGATATCGAAGCCGAAGTGGCCGATTTGGGCGATGCCTATCTTTATACGGTAGACGACATGATGCAGGTGGTGAGCAGCGGCCAGGCCGCCCGGCAGCGCGCCGCCGCCGAAGCCGAGCAAATGGTGGATAGTAAAGTGGCTGAATTCATGAGCTGGCAGCGCCGCCGCCAAAGCGTGCCGCTGATCCGCTCCCTGCGCGATGAAGGCGAACGCGCCCGTCGGCAAGTGCTCGACAACGCCACCCGCCTGCTGGCCAAAGGCGTGCCCGCCGAAGAGGTGCTCGAGCGGCTTTCGGTACAGCTCACCAACAAACTCCTGCATGCGCCCACCAGCGCGCTTTCCAAAGTAGACAACCAAACCGCCCACCTTACCGAGGCGCTGGTGCAGGTGTACGGGCTGGACAAACCGCGCTCTTAAAGGCTTGGCCCAAAAGCAGAAAAGGCTACCTGAAAATTTTCAGGTAGCCTTTTTCATAAGCAGCGGGGACGATGATTGCCTCCACAATCAAATGATATTGATGCAAGGCTGCGGAGCACCAATGCGGTGGGAATTGCGGCCGCTCCGTTTTTTAAAAAACCCAACCCATCTGAAGGCCGCCTGAAAATCCGGCTTTAAAACGACGAGCCTTCCTGTTTCAAAAACTCAATCTCTTCCGCCGTGCCGGTGCGGCCGAGTACGGCGTTGCGGTGTGGATAACGGCCGAAGCGGTCGATGATGGCTTTGTGCTGTTCTTCATGTATCAGGGCATGGGCAGCGTGGCGGGTGAAGAGTTCCAACGCAAGGGCGTGGATTGTGCGGCTTTCGCTGTGCATGAGCGGCATCAGCATCATGTGCCGCCAGGCATCGGGCAGGCTGGCGAAACCGGGCTGTTTAACGGCTTCTTGGGCAAGCACTTGCGCCATGGCATCGCAGGCGAAGGCTTGCGGATTGTTGCGGAACAGGTTACGCGAGAATTGGTCGAGCACGATGATTTCCGCCAGGCGGCCTTCAAGCGTGGTGCGCCATCCGTAGAGTTCGGCGCGGGCGGCCTGTTGCCGAAGGCCGACAAACCGGCTACGGATGGCTTGGTCGAACTCGTCGCTTTTGGCGAACCAGAACGGGCGGTTTTCTTCGGCAAACCAGAAGTCGAGTACGTTTTGCGAGGTCATATTGAGCTTGATTTTCTCTATCGGGTTGGATGGAATGTCTGGTCCTAACGCACCTTCCCGCGCAATTCAGGCGCTGCAAGGCGTTGCAATTTTGTGCCCGCCAAATCGATGCTGCCGAAGCGCGGATGCCCGCCGTTCCAATCGGCCACGGCTTTTTCCAGCGCTTCCCGGCTGTCTGCAACGAAGTTCCACCAAATCAGCGTCGGGTGCGGCAGTGGTTCGCCGCCCAGCAGCATAATGTGGCTGCCTGCTTGGGCGCGGATGCGCAGGGTTTGGGCAGCATCGGTGCGGGCGAATTTTGCCAATTCGTCTTGTGTGAACGTTTGCCCGTCGATTTCCACTTCGCCTTTGAGCACCAGCACACCGTATTCCCAGCCTGCTCGGGCGGGGATTTCCAAGATTTGCGCCTGACGGGTACGGATGTCCAAGCCCAGTAAGGGGCTGTGCTGTTCGGTCGGCGCGGTGCGGCCGGCGAAACTGCCGTTCACCAGCACGAAATCTGCGCCATTGTCCGACCATTCGGGCATTTCGGGGTAATGGCGGAAATCGGGGGCGATGGTTTTACCCATCGGCAGGGCAATCCAAAGCTGCACGGCATGCAGGGTTTTGATGCCTGCGGGCGTTTGTTCGGTGTGGCTGATGCCGTGGTTGTCGCCCGTACCTGCGGTCATCAGATTGACTTGTTTCGGGCGGATGGTTTGGCGGTTGCCCAGGCTGTCTTGGTGCAGCACTTCGCCTTCCAGCATCCACGTGAAGGTTTGCAGGTTGGTGTGCGGATGTGCGCCAACCTGCAAGTCGTCTTCCTGCTCGGCAAAATGCGCGGGGCCGGCGTGGTCGAGAAAGCACCATGCGCCGATGGTGCGGTGGCTGCGGTTGGGCAGCAGCCGGGCAATCGGGATGCCGCCGACATCGTGGGTTTTCGCGGTGATTTTGGTGATGGTCATGGGGCTGTGTTGTTTGGAATGATTGAGGGATCAGATGGCCTTCAGGCTACCTGAAAATAGCCTGTACCCGTTTTTCTCAATACAGGCTGCTGTTTAGCTCCTCACGCTACCGTAATTTCGCATTCGCACGCCACTTCGAAATTCAACGAATTGGCGATAAAGCACAGGCGGTGCGCTTCGTGGTGCAGGGCTTTGGCCTGTTCGATATGCTGCGCTTGGGTGATGGTGACCTGCGGGCGCAGCGTGGCCTTGATGAACCTGCCCGGCAGGGCGTTGTCGCCTTCGTCCATCACGGCTTCGGCGTGGTCGGTGTAGGCGGTTACGATGATGCTCGCCGCGCCGCACAGGTGCAGATACCAGAGTTTGTGGCAGGCGGAGATGGCGGCCAGCAGCATGTCTTCGGGATTGTGACGGGTTTTGTCGCCGCGAAAAGCGGGGTCGGACGAGCCGTGCAGTTCGGGTTTGCCGGTGATTTTGACGGTGTAATCGCGCGAATAGGCGGTGTAGGACGATGTGCCGCTGCCCAAATTGCCCGCCCATTCGACGGTGGCGCGGTAGGTGTGCTGTTTGCTCATGGGTTTTTCCTTTGTGGTGCGGGTTTCGGGTTGTAGGCTGCTTTGCAAACGGCCTTTAGATAGCAATGCAGGCTACCTGAATTATAGTGAATTAACAAAAAGCACAGCGTTGTCTCGCCGCCTTGTCCTGATTTTTGCTCATCCACTATAAATTGGGAAGAGGCTACCTGAAAATATGGCTACCGTTGTTTTCAGGTAGCCTGAAAGGGGCTACCTGAAAATTGAAAACCGCGTGCGTGCGCTCCGCATACACTCTGCCAAGCGGACTGCGTATGCTGACTATTAAACGGATTAAGGCGGTTGAAGAAGCCCTCAACTGCTGGGCGAGCAAGACATTGGATGATGAGATGCCGGTTGATTCTTTTTAGCGACGCTCGCCGATAGCATTGAAGCGTTGCATTTGAAGTGCGGATGCAAGGGCATCACAAGCCGTTCAATAACCTGCCTGATTTAAATAGCGGTATTGGTCGCAGCCTTCTTGAACTCCACCATCACATGCTTTGCCGAACCATGCCTTGCTAAGATAAAAATCTTGGCGCACGCCTCGTCCGTATGTAATACATCGAACCCAGATTATATTGAGCTTTGGCATACCCCTGTTCCGCCGCTTTGCGATACCATCTGGCTGCTTCGGCATAATCTTGGCGTACGCCTTGTCCGTTGTCATACATCACACCCAGATTATATTGGGCATCGGCATTCCCCTGTTCCGCCAAATGCAGGGTTTGCCGGAAATCCGATGCGTTATCCGCCCAAACTGCCTGGCTCAAACCTAAAGCCAGCAATGCGGCTGCCAGTAATTTTGTCAAATGCTTCATTTTAATTCTCTTATAGTTTTTAAAACACTAATGTATGGGCGCTTCATATGTGCCCGAAATCTTTGTGCCGTCTGAAAAACGGATTTTATCCCCTGCATTTCATGACGGTTATTTGTGCGCCGCCTGCACTTTCAGGCAGCCTATTTCGCCCCCTTAAACCCGCGCTTCAAATGCACCATCAGCAACGCCACTGCCGCAGGGGTTACGCCGGAAATGCGGCTGGCTTGGCCGACGGTTTCGGGTTTGTGCTGGTTGAGCTTTTGCTGCACTTCGGCGGATAAGCCTTTGACTTTTCTGTAATCGATGTTTTCAGGTAGCCTCAACGTTTCCAAATCGCGGCGGCTGTCGATTTCTTCGTTTTGGCGGTCGATATAGCCTTGGTATTTGACTTGGATTTCCACTTGCTCAATCACGTTTTCAGGCAGCCTGCACTCGGGTTGTGCGCCTTCGAGCGTCATCAGTGTGGCGTAGTCGAGGTTCGGGCGGCGCAGGAGGTCGTGCAGGTTGGCTTCGCGGCTGAGTTTTTGTCCGAATACGCGGATTTGTTCGTCTTCGGCGAGTTTTTGCGGCGTGTACCACGTTGTTTTCAAACGTTGGATTTCGCGTTCGATGGCTTCGCGTTTTTCGTTGAACATGCGCCATTGCGCTTCGGGTACCAAGCCGATTTTGTGGCCGTCTTCGGTCAGGCGCATGTCGGCGTTGTCTTCCCTGAGTTGCAGGCGGTATTCGGCGCGGCTGGTAAACATGCGGTAGGGTTCGTTCACGCCTTTGGTGATGAGGTCGTCCACCAATACGCCGAGGTAGGCTTGTTCGCGGCGCAGCAGGAGCGGGTCTTGTTCGCGGACGTATTGCACGGCGTTTGCGCCTGCAAGCAGGCCTTGTGCGGCGGCTTCTTCGTAGCCGGTCGTGCCGTTGATTTGTCCGGCGAAGAAGAGGCCTTGGATGGTTTTGGTTTCGAGGCTGGCTTTGAGGTTGCGCGGGTCGAAGTAGTCGTATTCGATGGCGTAGCCGGGGCGCAGGATATGGGCGTTTTCCAGACCTTTCATGCTGCGCACGAGCGCGATTTGGATGTCGAACGGCAGGCTGGTGGAGATGCCGTTGGGGTAGTATTCGTTGGTGGTCAGGCCTTCGGGTTCGAGGAAAATCTGGTGGCTGTCTTTGTCGGCGAAGCGGTTGATTTTGTCTTCGATAGACGGGCAGTAGCGCGGGCCGACGCCTTCGATTTTGCCGGTGAACATGGGGCTGCGGTCGAAGCCGCTGCGGATAATTTCGTGGGTTTTCAAATTGGTATGCGTAATCCAGCAGGACACTTGGCGCGGGTGCATATCGGCATTGCCGCGCACGGAAAAGACGGGTACGGGCGTATCGCCGGGCTGTTCGGTGAGCTGGGAGAAATCAATCGTGCGTCCGTCGATACGCGGCGGCGTGCCGGTTTTCAGACGGCCTTGCGGCAGGTTCAATTCGCGCAAACGTCCGCCCAGCGATTTGGCGGCGGGGTCGCCGGCGCGGCCGCCTTCGTAGTTTTCCAAACCGATGTGGATTTTGCCGGACAAAAACGTGCCTGCGGTCAGCACGACGGCGCGGGCTTTAAATTCCACGCCCATCGCGGTGATTACGCCTGAAATACGGTCGTCGTCGAGCGTTACGTCGTCAACCGACTGCTGGAAGAGGTCGAGATTTTCTTGGTTTTCCAGCATTTCGCGGATGGCGGCTTTGTACAGGATGCGGTCCGCCTGCGCACGCGTGGCACGAACCGCCGCGCCTTTGCTGGCGTTCAGGCGGCGGAACTGGATGCCGGATTTGTCGGTGGCCAACGCCATCGCGCCGCCGAGCGCGTCGAGTTCGCGCACGAGATGGCCTTTGCCGATGCCGCCGATGGAGGGGTTGCACGACATTTGTCCGAGCGTTTCGATGTTGTGTGTGAGCAAAAGCGTCTGCGCGCCCATGCGCGCGGCGGCAAGCGCGGCCTCCGTACCTGCGTGGCCGCCGCCGACGACGATGACGTCGTAGGTTTTGGGGTAGAGGATGGTGGGCATGATTGTGTGGCCGGTAAAAAATCAAGCGATTATACGCGGTTTTGCCGCCGGATGAGGCTACCTGAAAAACGGAAACGGGTTTGGAGCTTGGCAGAAACTCGGCTTCCTCCGTAAATCTCGTTTTGGCGCAATTCGCTTTGCTCATTTTCAGGTAGCCTGTGCTGGGATAGAGGCTACCTGAAAAAGTTGTGTGCTTGAGAAACAGCTTTCAGGTAGCCTTTCCGGTTTGCGGCGCGGGGCAAGAGGCGGGCTGAAAGTGTTACAATACGCGGTTTCTTTTTATTCGAGTTTCCCGACTTCATCATGTGCAACCACAACCATCCCCACCACACCCGCGACAACGACACCATCCGCATCCGCGGCGCGCGCACGCATAATTTGAAAAACGTCGATTTGGACATTCCGCGCCACAAGCTGGTGGTGGTCACGGGGCTGTCGGGCAGCGGCAAATCGTCGCTGGCGTTTGACACGCTGTATGCCGAAGGGCAGCGGCGTTATGTCGAGAGCCTGTCCGCCTATGCGCGGCAGTTTTTGCAGATGATGGACAAACCCGACGTCGATTTGATCGAAGGCTTGTCGCCCGCGATTTCCATCGAGCAGAAATCCACCAGCCACAACCCGCGTTCCACCGTCGGCACGGTAACGGAAATCCACGATTACCTGCGCCTTTTGTACGCCCGCGTCGGCACGCCGTATTGCCCCGAACATAATTTGCCGCTGTCGAGCCAGACCGTGTCGCAGATGGTCGATGCCGTGTTGAAGCTTCCGGAAGACACGCGCGTGATGATTCTGGCGCCGGCGGTGCGCGAGCGTAAGGGCGAGTTTGTCGATTTCTTTGCCGACTTGCAGGCGCAGGGTTTTGCGCGCGTGCGCGTGGACGGTGAGGTCTATCAGCTTGACGAAGTGCCGAAGCTGGAAAAAAACATCAAACACAATATCGACGTGGTCATCGACCGCGTGAAAGTGAAGGCGGATATTAAGCAGCGGCTGGCGGAAAGTTTTGAAACCGCGCTGCGCCACGGCAACGAGCGCGCATTGGCGATGGAGATGGACAGCGGCGAAGAACATTGGTTTTCCGCCCGTTTCGCCTGCCCCGTGTGTTCGTACAGCCTGCCCGAATTGGAGCCGCGCCTCTTTTCGTTCAACAACCCGATGGGGTCCTGCCCGACTTGCGACGGCTTGGGCAACACCAATTTCTTCGACCCCGAAAAAGTGGTCGCCCACCCCGAATTGTCATTGGCAACGGGCGCGATTGACGGCTGGGACAAGCGCAACCAATTCTATTTCCAAATGATTCAGTCGCTGGCGCGGCACTATGGTTTCGATGTGCAGGCTGCTTGGGAAACGCTACCTGAAAAAGTCAAAAAAGTCGTGCTGCACGGCTCGGGCAAAGAAGTCATTGATTTTACTTACCTGTCCGAACGCGGCACCACCTTCAACCGCAGCCACGCCTTTGAAGGTATCATCCCCAATCTCGAACGCCGCTACCGCGAAACCGATAGCGAAACCGTGCGCGAAAAACTGCGCGAATACCAAAACCACCGCGCCTGCCCGAGCTGCTGCGGCGCACGTTTGCGCAAAGAAGCCCGCTACGTTTACGTCAGTGGCGAACCCTTGCACGAAGTCTCCGCCTGGCCGCTGACCAAAACCCACCAATTCTTTGAAACGCTGGATTTGGACGGCAACAAAAAACAAATCGCCGAAAAAATCCTCAAAGAAATCACCGAGCGGCTCGGCTTCCTGATTAACGTCGGGCTGGATTACCTCAATCTCTCCCGCTCCGCCGAAACCCTCTCCGGCGGCGAAGCTCAACGCATCCGCCTCGCCAGCCAAATCGGCAGCGGCCTGACCGGCGTGATGTACGTTTTGGACGAACCCTCCATCGGCCTGCACCAGCGCGACAATGACCGCCTGCTCGCCACCCTCAAACGCCTGCGCGATTTGGGCAACAGCGTGATTGTGGTCGAACACGACGAAGACGCCATCCGCGAAGCCGATTTCGTCGTCGATATGGGCCCAGGCGCGGGCGAACATGGCGGCAACGTACTGATTGCCGACACCCCCGAAAACGTCGCCAAATGCGAAAAATCCATTACCGGGCAATATCTCAGCGGCAAAAAATCCATTGCCGTGCCGTCTGAACGCACGCCCGTCAATCCCGACCGAATGCTCGTCCTCAAAGGCGCGCGCGGCAACAACCTCAAAAACGTTACCCTCGAACTGCCGCTCGGTTTGATTACCTGCATCACCGGCGTATCCGGCAGCGGCAAGTCCACCCTGATTAACGATACCCTCGCCAAAATCACCGCCCGCGAACTCAACCGCGCCCAAGAAGAACCCGCCCCATACGACGACATCCGCGGCCTCGAACACCTCGACAAAGTCATCAACGTCGACCAATCCCCCATCGGCCGCACCCCGCGCTCCAACCCCGCCACTTACACCGGCCTGTTCACCCCCATCCGCGAACTCTTCGCCGGTGTCCCCCTCTCGCGCGAACGCGGCTACAACGTCGGCAGATTTTCCTTCAACGTCAAAGGCGGCCGCTGCGAAGCCTGCCAAGGCGACGGCGTCATCAAAGTAGAAATGCACTTCCTGCCCGACGTGTACGTCCCCTGCGAAGTCTGCCACGGCAAACGCTACAACCGCGAAACCCTGGAAATCCAATACAAAGGCAAAAACATCAGCCAAGTCCTCGACATGACCGTCGAAGAAGCCCGCGAATTTTTCGACGCCGTCCCCACCGTATCGCGCAAACTGCAAACCCTGATGGACGTAGGACTCGGCTACATCCGCCTTGGCCAATCCGCCACCACCCTCTCCGGCGGCGAAGCCCAACGCGTCAAACTCGCCTTGGAACTCTCCAAACGCGACACCGGCAGAACGCTCTACATCCTCGACGAACCGACCACCGGCCTGCACTTCGCCGACATCGCCCTGTTGCTGGAAGTCATAGGCCGTCTGAAAGGCAAAGGCAACTCGATTGTGATTATCGAGCATAATCTGGACGTTATAAAAACGGCTGATTATATTGTGGATTTAGGACCGGAAGGCGGCGATGGTGGGGGAAGAATTATTGCTTCAGGTAGCCCCGAGCAGGTGGCGAAGGTTAAGAAGAGTTATACTGGGAAGTATTTGAAGGTGGTTCTGTAATTTGATTTGTTTTCTTAAATTTCTTGGTAATTCGTTATGGAAAATTCTTATAAAAACTACTTTGAAACTATCTATTCATTTCATGATGATAGTCATGGTATGGATGCCTTTATTAAAAATAAATGCGATGCAGAAATGCTAGCAATAATAGAGGCAATCTCAAAAGAATTAGGAATTAACAAGCAAATCAGATTAGAAACTCTTCCAGCAAGAGAGGGAAGTTATGATGAATGGCTTCAAACCACATTTTATGCAAATATTATTGCTTCAGCTTCACTGCTAGTATCTATTCTTGCCCTAATTTTTTCTAGGATTCCAGTAAAACCCTATAAGTCAAAAATAGACGAGGAAAATCAGATTTTAGATATTGAATCTAAAAAGCTGGACATTGAAAATAAACGATTAGAAGCTGAAAAGCGCAAAGTAGAACTAGAAATTCTTAAAAGGCAACTTTCTGCTATTAATGAAGAAGCCACAAGAGACAGTATTGAGGAAATCAATAAAAAGGTTTCTATGCTGCAAGATTCTTTTTTTGAAATCTTAAGTCAAAATATTTATATAAAAAAACATTTATCCAATTTCTATAAAACACTTTTAGACTATCCAAAAATAACTTACATTAGTTATTCACATTACGATATTAATTTAAATCTGATTGATAAAAAGCGTACTGTTTTAAAAAATCAATTTAAAGAATTTATTATAGATTCTGATATATTATTTGATTACGATGAAAATGCTAGGATTCATATATATGCACCAAGTTTAGTAAAAGGAAAACATAAATGGCGCGGATATTATGAAAAAGAAAATATTATTATTGATTTTAGTATGAAAGACACTGAATTCAAAGAAAATATTGAAGCTGGATTGATAAATTTTAGAAATGGTTCAATGATTGATGCCGTTTTATCAATAAAAATTAAATTTGATGAAACTGGGAATGAATCCTCTCGATCTTACTCTGTACTTACAGTTTTACAAAAAATAGATGGCGAAATATTTACTGAAACGGAACAAGGGAAAAAATTCAAAGAACGAAAAAAATTCACTGAAAATCAGCTTTCTTTGTCATTAGAAGAAGATTCCAAGAAGATTTAACAAGGAGTAGCCTGCATACCCAATCAACTGCGTGCGTGGCTGCGCCACACACCCTACCTGTAAATTACATGGAACTTCAAAACCAATACGTAGGGTGTGTGCGGTACGCACGCACGCGGTTGTTTGATCGACGGTTTGCCTTCAACTTTTAACTTCGTTGAAGCTAGCACTTTCAGACGGCCTCCAATGTTGTCTGAAAACGTCAGCTTCGAAAAAGTTAAAACCTTAAAAAACAAACCATTCCTTCTCCAACACCCAAACCACAAACAAAAATCCTATGGCGCGTTATCGCAGAAACTTCGTTGCGGGCGGCACATTCTTTTTCACTGTCAAACTCGCCGACCCAAAATCACGCCTGCTTGTCGAACATATCGACTTATTGCGTGCGGCTTATATGGATGTGCAAAAACAATATCCCTTTGAAACCGTCGCCGTATGTGTGCTGCCGAACCACATTCACGCCATTTGGACGCTGCCGCCCGACGATGCGGATTATTCCTTGCGCTGGCGGCTGATTAAAACCAAATTCTCCGCACATTTCCCTCATGCCGAAAACCTGTCCGCCAGCAAACAGCGGCGGCACGAACGCGGTATTTGGCAACGGCGTTTTTACGAACACACCGTGCGCGACGAAATCGATTTGCAGCGTTGCACAGACTATATCCATTTCAATCCCGTCAAACATGGATTGTGCGGCAATGTCCGCGATTGGCCGTTTTCGTCGTTTCACCGTTATGTGCGGGACGGATGGCTGCCGTTAGATTGGGGCGGTACAAAAGAAACTGCGGTAATGAGTTTTGGAGAGTGAATGCCATAATAAAAAACTACTGACCGCGTGCGTGGCTGCGCCATACACCCTACCCATGAATCATGAGGAACCCCAAAACCAACGCGTAGGGTGTGTGCGGCACGCACGCGGTTGCTTGATTGACGGTTTGCCGTTTCCAAATTTACTTTCGTTGAAGCTGCCACTTTTCAGACGGCCTCAAATACCAATACGGCCTACCCGTTAATCCCAAAACTACCCACCCACCTAAGACAAACCAATGTGCAGGCTGCTTTTCAACTCTGTTGAAGCTTCGTTTTCGGCAAGCTACCATTCAAATATCCTATCAATAAAGGCTACCTGAAAACGAACGAAGTGAGTTTCTGCGAAGCTAAAAATATCCGACTCAACAAAGCTGAATATTTTTCAGGCAGCCTTTTCTTAACTTGGCGGCAGCCGCAGTTTCAAAAATCAGAAACCGCCGTTATCCGCCAAACAGTGCCGTTTTGCCTTCCGCGCCGGAAACATCCAGCACTTCAATTCCTTCCCCCTCCAACACGGCCTGCGTCAGCATGGCCACGCCGCCGGAGGGGCCGATTTCCAAAATCCGCCGCACGCCCAGCGCGGCCATGCTGCGGCATTCGGCCACCCAGTCCACGGGATTGACCAACACATTTTGCGCGATGCCGTGCGCCTGTTCCGCGTCCAAACCGCAGGCGGCCGCCCATTCGGCTGTTTGCGCCACGGCGGGCAGCATGGCGGGGTGGTGGAAGCCGACTTCCACGTCCAGCCGCCACAGCAGGTTTTCGGGCGTTTGGCCGTTGGCGTCTTTCACCGTGTCCGTCAACACGCCGCATACGCGCGCCACCGATTCGGGCTTGCCGCTGACGACAAAACCGTCCGCGCTGTTCTGCAAGCCGATACACGGGCGGGCGGCCGAATCCGCGGGGAACAGTTCGTCAATCACGGCAGCAAGCTGCCCGCGGCTCACGCCCTGCACCATTACCATCGGATGCAAGTCGTCGTGCAGATACATGCCCGTTGCGCGCCCTTGCAGCGTGGCCACCGCGCCAATCAATTCGGCCAAAGCCAGCAGTTTGGCGGCATGCTGCGGCTCGCGTATCAGATAACGCCCGAGTATGCCCTGCGAATGCCCGATAACGCCCGCCGCCTTGCCGCTGTCCAGCCCGCGGGTTTCCAGCGTGTGCAGATTGGCGATTTGCGAAAGGAAAATGCCGGGCGCGCTCACGGCGGCACACACCAAATCGATGCCGTCCGCGCCGTTTTCCGCCCATTTTATCGGCTCGAAACCTTGTGGACGGGCGGCGGCAATCTGTCCGGCCGCAGGCTTCAATATTCGGGCGGCTTCGGCGGCCACTTCGTTTGCCCTGTCCCGCGCCCCTTCGGCCAAAGCCTCGCGCAGGCTGCTTATCCAATCGAAGCCCTGCCCGGAAAAGCAGAGGGCGAACGGTTCGTTATGCAGTTGTTCAAGCAGGCGTTTTTGTTCAGCCATGATGTCGCTCCCGTAAGTGATGGATTTCAGACGGCCTGTGCCGTTTGCAAGATGCCAATCAATGCTGGCGGATAAACTGCTTACGATAACTATACGGGCTGCTGTGATAGCAGATGCTGTGCTGGGTCAAACATCAGGTTGCTTATAGAGAAAAGAGAGAACGCGCGGGAAATATAGTGAATTAACGAAAACCAATACAGCGTTGTCTCACCTTACCGTAACGTGTGTACTGTCTGTGGCTCGCCGCCTTGTCCTGATTTTTGTTAATCCACTATAGGAGTGGCTACCTGAAAAACAATGTCTTGGTATGGCTAAAACGGAGTTTCTACGCAGCTTTGGTTGAACCAACAATCAACCCGCTCCGTTGAAACGATGCTTTCAGGTAGCCTCTGCCATACTAAAAGGCTACCTGAAAACCGCCAAACGCGGTTTGAGGTAGCCTTTTCTATTCGGCGTTTAAGCTGTCAAACGCTTATTTCTTTTTCTTTTGCGGCGGCAAGTCGGTGCAAGTGCCGTTGGCCACTTCTGCCGCCATGCCGATGCTTTCGCCCAAGGTCGGGTGCGGATGGATGGTTTTGCCGATATCTTCCGCATCGCAGCCCATCTCAATCGCCAAGCAGATTTCGCCAATCATGTCGCCCGCGTGCGTGCCGACGATACCGCCGCCGATGATACGGCCTGTTTCCGCGTCGAAAATCAGCTTGGTGAAGCCTTCGTCACGGCCATTGGCGATGGCGCGGCCGGATGCAGCCCACGGGAATACGGCTTTGGTGATTTTGATGCCGTCGCGTTTGGCGATTTCTTCGGTAACGCCCACCCAAGCCACTTCGGGGTCGGTGTAGGCCACGCCCGGAATCACGCGCGCGTCGAAGTAGGCTTTGTGGCCGGCACAGTTTTCGGCTGCCACATGGCCTTCGTGCACGGCTTTGTGTGCCAACATGGGCTGGCCGACCACGTCGCCGATGGCGTAGATGTGTGGCACGTTGGTGCGCATTTGTTTGTCCACTTCAATAAAGCCGCGTTCGGTAACAGCCACGCCGGCTTTTTCGGCGGAGCAGAGTTTGCCGTTCGGCGCGCGGCCGGCGGCCACCAACACCAAGTCGTAGCGTTGCGGTTCTTTCGGCGCTTTTTCGCCTTCAAAAGTCACGTAGATGCCGTCTGCTTTGGCTTCCACAGCCACGGTTTTGGTGTTGGTCATGATGTTGTCGAAGCGGTGGGCGTTCATTTTTTCCCACACTTTCACCAAGTCGCGGTCGGCGCCCTGCATCAGGCCGTCCATCATTTCCACCACGTCCAATCGTGCGCCCAGCGTGCTGTACACGGTGCCCATTTCCAAGCCGATGATGCCGCCGCCGATAACCAGCATTTTTTCCGGCAGTTTGCCGCCGTTTTGGCGCAGTTCCAGCGCGCCGGTGCTGTCCACAATGCGCGGGTCTTCAGGAATGAAGGGCAGTTTCACCACGCGGCTGCCCACGGCGATGATACAGTTTTTGAAGGCAACGGTTTTTTTCGCGCCGGTTGCGGTGGCTTGTTCGTATTGTGCGGATTCGGTGAGCGACACTTCGATGTGGTTTGCGCCCACGAATTGGCCGTTACCTTGGATGATGTCCACTTTGCGGGCTTTGGCCATGCCTGCCAGGCCGCCGGTCAGTTTGGCGATGACTTTTTCTTTATAACCGCGCAGTTCGTCCACATTGATTTCGGGTTCGCCGAATTTGATGCCGTTTTTCACCAAGTGTTTCACTTCATCAATCACGGCGGCGTTGTGCAGCAGTGCTTTGGACGGGATGCAGCCCACGTTCAGGCACACGCCGCCCAAGGTGCTGTATTGCTCGATGATGGCGGTTTTCAGGCCTTCGTCGGCTGCGGCAAAAGCGGCAGAGTATCCGCCCGGGCCGCCGCCCAATACCACCACGTCGTATTCGGCATCGGCAGAACCGGCAAATTGTGCAGCCTGCGGTGCGGGCGCAGCGGCTTGGGGGGCTTCTTGGGCAGGGGCGGGCGCAGCGGCGGCTTTGGGCGCTTCGGCAGCGGCAGACGCACCGGCGGCTTCGATGACGGCAATCACACCGCCTTCGGAAATTTTGTCGCCCACTTTCACTTTCACTTCTTTCACCACGCCTGCGGCTTCGGCAGGAACGTCCATGGTGGCTTTGTCGGTTTCCAATGTAATCAGCGTGTCATCGATGGCGATGGTGTCGCCTGCTTTGATTTCTACGGCGATGATGTCCACGTTTTCGTGGCCGCCGATATCGGGTACTTTCAATTCGATTAAGCTCATTGTGTTGTGCCTTTCTTGAGTATTGGATTAATTAACAAAGGGCTACCTGAAAAATGAAGCGCCGCGATGCGGCCAAGTTTTCGGTATCCAGCCCGATTAATTGCTCGACGAAACGGATTATAACGCACTTCGCCGCTTTCCCTGCAGCTTTATCAACGCAGGTTTTGCTGCTGCGGGCGCGGCGATGGCCGGATGGGTATATAATAGGCTTCTGATTATCGAGTTTTCAGGTAGCCTCAAATGACCCAACCACGCTCCCCCGAACAGCCTATCAGCCGCCGCGAAGCCTTCCGCCAAAACAGCATCTACCTGCTGCCCAATTCGTTTACGCTGGCGGCTTTGTTTTGCGCATTTTTCGCCATCACCCAATCCATGCACGGCCACTATGAAACGGCAGCGGTGGCGGTGTTTGTGTCGATGCTGCTCGACGGTATGGACGGCCGTGTGGCGCGCTGGACCAACAGCCAAAGCGCGTTCGGCGAACAGCTCGACAGCCTGGCCGACATGGTGAGCTTCGGCGTGGCGCCCGCGCTGATTGCCTACAAGTGGCAGCTTTTCGAGTTCGGGCGCATCGGCTATTCGGCGGCCTTTATCTATTGCGCCTGCGCGGCTTTGCGCCTGGCCTTGTTCAACACTTTAATCGGCAAGGTGGACAAACGCTGGTTTATCGGCATCCCGAGCCCGACGGCGGCCGCTCTGGTCATCGGGCTGGTGTGGATGGATCACAATCTGGGCAGCCTGCCGCTGGCGCGTTGGTGGTGCTTGATCATCACGCTGTTTGCCGGGCTGTCGATGGTGGCGCAGGTGCGGTTTTGGAGCTTTAAGGAAATCAACGTGCGACGCAAGGTGCCGTTTTTCGGGCTGCTCTTGGCGGTAATCGGCTTTTTGGTGATTACTTGGGAGCCTTCGCTGGTGCTGTTCCTGCTGTTTCTGGCCTACAGCCTGTCTGGCTATGTGATGTGGTTTTGGCAGCGCGGGCGCAGGCAAAAGGCGCCACAAAAGCCGGACGGCGGGCAAGAGGCTACCTGAAAAACGGCCACAGCCTAAATTGAGGGATGGCAGGTGCCAAGCCGGTTTGGCCTGAACAGCTAAAGGCTACCTAAAAATTCAAAAATGAAACGCCGCTGCCGATTTGCTTTCCGGCAGCGGTTTTATAGTGGAGGCAAAGCAATGTGGAGCATGGAAGTGTTGCTGCCGCTAGCGGCGGTGGGTGCGGCGGCGGGGTTTTTGGCCGGGCTGCTGGGCATCGGCGGCGGGGCGGTTACCGTGCCGATTGTGCTGTGGTCGCTGGGCAGGCAGGGCATCTCTGGCGAGCACGGCCAGCATTTGGCGGTGGGTACATCGATGGCGGTGATGGTGTTCACTACCTTTTCCAGCGCGTGGGCGCAGCAGAAGAAGGGCGCGGTGCGCTGGGAATTCGTTCGGCGCATGGCGCCCGGGCTGGTGGCGGGCAGCCTGCTGGGCTCGCTGGTGTCGAACCGGATTCCCACTTTCGGCCTGCAGGTGTTGTTCATCGTATTTTGCTATTCGGTGGCTGCAAAAAATCTGTTTCAGCTCAATCCGAGACCGGCAGCCGAGCTGCCCGGCGGACGGGTGCAGGCGGGAGCAGGCGGGCTGTTCGGGCTGCTTTCCAGCTGGGTGGGCATCGGCGGCGGGTCGTTGTCGGTGCCGTTTATGATGTATTGCCGCGTGCCGGTGCACCAGGCGGTGGCCACTTCCAGCGTGCTGGCCTGGCCGATTGCGGTGGCGGGGGCGCTGGGCTATCTGCTTTCCGGCTGGAATGTGCCGGGGCTGCCTGCGGGTGCAGTGGGCTTTTGGTATGTGCCGTGCATTGTGGTGCTGGGGGCGTGCACGGTGCTGTTCGCGCCCTTGGGCGTGAAAGCGGCACACCACCTGCCACCGGCCGGTTTGAAGCGGGCGTTTGGCATGTTGATGGTGGTGATTGGCAGCCAGATGCTGTGGAAATTGCTGCACGGGGTTTAAAACAACCCGCGCCAGTTTTCAGGTAGCCTCCAAGCCGCTTATGCAAAGCCAAACCGATAAATGCAAAAATCCGTATCCGAACAAGCCATCTCGCGGAAAACTTGTTAAAATGCCGTCCGCCAGCCGCACGCCTTTGGGCGGGATAAACATCCGTAGCGGCCAATATATTGACAGCGAATCGGATTGGAGAACCAAATGGCCGTTGAACGCACTCTTTCCATCATCAAGCCCGATGCCGTGGCCAAAAACGTTATCGGCAAAATCTACAGCCGCTTTGAAAGCAACGGCTTGAAAATCGTGGCCGCCAAAATGAAGCACCTCACCCGCGAAGAAGCCGAGGGCTTCTACGCCGTGCACAAAGAGCGCCCGTTTTTTGCCGAGCTGGTGAAATTCATGACCAGCGGCCCGGTGATGGTGCAGGTGTTGGAAGGCGAAAACGCCGTAGCGAAAAACCGCGAGCTGATGGGCGCCACCAACCCGAAAGAAGCCGCTCCCGGCACCATCCGCGCCGACTTTGCTTCCTCTATCGATGCGAATGCCGTACACGGTTCCGACAGTTTGGCCAATGCCGCCATCGAAGTGGCCTATTTCTTCGGCGAGCAGGAAATCTGCCCGCGTTAAACCGGCCGGGCTGCAGGCTACCTGAAAGTTTCAAACGGATTGGAACTCAGTTTTCAGGTAGCCTTTAAGCCTTTATATACAAACCATAAAACCTAAGAACACAACCAGCCGATTTGCGGCGCTCATATGAAAACCAACCTGCTCAACTACGACCTCACCGGCCTCACCGCCCATTTCGCCCAAATGGGGGAAAAACCCTTCCGTGCCCGCCAAGTGATGCGCTGGATGCACCAAGGCGCAGCCGGCGATTTCGACGAAATGACCGACCTGGCCAAATCACTGCGCGCCAAGCTCAACGAGAGTGCGCAAGTGGGCGTGCCCGCGCTGATGGCGGCGCAGGAAAGCCGCGACGGTACGCGCAAATGGCTGTTGGACGTGGGCACCGGCAACGGCGTGGAAACCGTGTTCATCCCCGAAACCGACCGCGGCACGTTGTGCATTTCCTCGCAGGTGGGCTGCGCACTGGAATGCACCTTCTGCTCCACCGGCCGCCAAGGCTTCAACCGCAACCTCTCCACTGCCGAAATCATCGGCCAATTATGGTGGGCCAACAAAGCACTGGGCGCCACGCCCAAAGACGAACGCGTGATTTCCAATGTGGTGATGATGGGCATGGGCGAGCCGCTGGCCAACTACGATAATGTGGTGACCGCGCTCTCCATCATGTTGGACGACCACGGCTACGCCCTCAGCCGCCGCCGCGTTACCGTGTCCACCTCCGGCATGGTGCCGCAGATGGACAGGCTCAAAGAAGACATGCCGGTGGCGCTGGCTGTATCGCTGCACGCCCCGAACGACGCCATCCGCAACGAAATCGTGCCGCTGAACAAAAAGTATCCGCTCAAAGAGCTGATGGCCGCCTGCCAGCGCTATCTGGTTAAAGCCCCGCGCGACTTCGTTACCTTCGAATATGTTATGCTCGACGGCGTAAACGACAAACCCGAACACGCCCGCGAGCTGTTGGAATTGGTTAAAGACGTTCCCTGCAAATTCAACCTGATTCCGTTTAACCCCTTCCCCAATTCCGGCTACAACCGCTCCAGCGATGAGAATATCCGCGTGTTCCGCGATATCCTATATCAGGCCGGCTTGGTGGTTACCGTGCGCAAAACGCGCGGCGACGACATCGATGCAGCCTGCGGCCAGCTGGCCGGACAGGTACAAGACAAAACCCGCCGCCAACAAAAATGGCTGCAATTACAAGTTGTGAAAGGTTGATTATCATGAAAAAAGGTTTAATTGCCTCCCTGACGACGCTCGCCTTGCTCGCCGGCTGCGGCGGCATCACCATCCACACCGGCAACAAAGAAGTGCGCAACCGGCCGGAAGAAATTGCCGCCATCAAAACCCAGCTGGCCATCGAATACATGAATTCGCACGACTACCGTGCCGCCGTATCGGCGATTGAAGAGGCCTTGCAGGTTCAGCCGCGCAACGAAAACGCCTGGCTGGTGCGGGCCGAAATTTATCAATTTCTGAAAGTACCGGAGAAAGCGGAAGAGAGCTTCCAGCGCGCCTTGTCTATCAAACCCGACAGTGCGGAAATCAACAACAACTACGGTTGGTTCTTGTGCAATTCCGGCGGCCGTCCGAACCAAGCGCTGACTTATTTCGACCGTGCCTTGGCCGACCCCACTTATCCCAGCCCGCAGGTGGCCTACATGAACAAAGGCATCTGTAGCGCCCGCCTGGGGCAATACAACCTGGCCATGGCCTATCTGGAACGCTCCCAAGCGGCCGACCCGAGTTTCGCCCCCGCGCAAAAAGAAATGGCACGCGTACGCATGCTCGAAGGCAATTTGGGCGAGGCCGACCGCCAGTTCCGCCAATATCAAAGTAAGGTAGACCGGCTAGGTGCCGACGATCTGCTGCTGGGCTGGAAGATTGCCCGCGCCCGCGGCCAAACCCAGGCCGCCTACGAATACGAAGCGCAGTTGCGCACCAACTATCCGTATTCGCCAGAACTTCAAGAAATTACCACAGGAAGACCCCAATGACCGAGATCTCAACCCCCCAACTGGCCGCCGCTGAAGAACTGGGCAAACTGTTGCGCCACAACCGCGAACAGCAACAGCTGTCGATTGGTGACGTGTCGGAACACCTCAAACTGCCCGCCCGCCAGGTGGAGGCGTTGGAAAACGCCGATTTCAGCAAACTGCCCGAGCCCGTGTTTGTGCGCGGCTTTCTGCGCAGCTACGGACGCTACCTGAATTTGGACGAAACCGTATTAAACAACTATCTGGAGCAGATAGTTGCCCCCAGCCAATTCCAAAGCCCCTCGGCCAAAGAAGACGGCAATGTGAAGATGACCTATCACACCACCCCGATCAAAAAACCCTTCCCGCGCTGGATTTTCGGTGTGGCCGCCGCTGCCGCGATTGTGGGGGTGGTGGTGTTGTGGCAGATGAAGTCCAACACCGAACACCAAAAACAGAATGCCCAAACCAGCATTCCGGAAAACCAAATCCTGCCGCCCAACTTAGACAGCAGCAATGTGCAGGTATTGCCCTTGCAAGAAGCTTCTGCGCCCGCTGCCTCCCTGCCGGCGGTTTCAGGTAGCCAGCCGCAGCCGGCGGAAAACCCTGCTTCCGCACCGGCTGCCGCAGGCATCCAATCGGCTCAAGGCGAATTGGTGCTCAAACTGCGTTTCCGCTCTTTCCTCACCGTAACCGATAAAGACGGCCAAATGCTGATTGCCAAAATCGTGCCGGCCGGCAGCGAACACCGCTTCTCCGGCAACGGCCCCTACCGCGTACGCATCGGCTTTGCCAAAAACAGCCTGGCCAGCTACAGCGGCCGCGACATCAACGTAGCCGAGCATATGGTAGACCACAAAACCGCCGCCTTCACCGCAGGCGGATCAGACGATGCCGCCAAACAATAATACCCGTTTATGAACACAACCCTTCCTTCCCGCCGGCAAACGCATCAGGTAGAAATCGAACACATCACCATCGGCTCCGGCTCGCCGGTGGTGGTACAGTCGATGACCAACACCGACACCGCCGACGCCGAAGCCACCGCTTTACAGGTGAAAGAGCTCAGCGAAGCCGGCTCGGAAATGGTGCGGATTACGGTGAATAACCCGCAGGCCGCCGCCAAAGTGGCCGAAATCCGCAGCCGACTCGACGACATGGGCTGCCCCACCCCGCTCATCGGCGATTTCCACTTCAACGGCGAACGTCTCCTGGCCGAATTTCCCGAATGCGGCAAGGCCTTGGCCAAATACCGCATCAATCCCGGCAACGTGGGCAAAGGCGCGAAAGGCGATGAGAAATTCGCCTTTTTAATCCGCACTGCAGCCGAAAACGGCAAAGCCGTGCGCATCGGCGTGAACTGGGGCAGCCTCGACCAAAGCCTGGCCAAACGCCTGATGGATGCCAACCGCAACCGCCCCGAGCCGCTGCCGCCCGAAGCTGTGATGAAGGAAGCATTGGTGCTCTCTGCGCTGGAATCCGCACAAAAAGCCGTGGATTTGGGGCTACCTGAAAACAAAATCATCCTGTCGTGCAAAGTCAGCGCCGTGCAGGATTTGATTCAGGTATACCGCGATTTGGGCAGCCGCTGCGCCTATCCGCTGCATCTGGGGCTCACCGAAGCCGGTATGGGCAGCAAAGGCATTGTGGCTTCCACCGCCGCACTCGCCGTGCTGCTGCAAGAAGGCATCGGCGACACCATCCGCATCTCGCTCACCCCCGAACCCGGCAGCTCGCGCACGCAAGAAGTGATTGTGGCGCAAGAAATCCTGCAAACCATGGGACTGCGTTCCTTCACGCCGATGGTAACTGCCTGCCCGGGCTGCGGCCGCACCACCAGCACCGTCTTCCAAGAGCTGGCGCGCGATATCCAGCTGCACCTGCGGATGCAGATGCCTGTGTGGAAACACAAATATCCCGGCGTGGAAAGCCTGAACGTGGCCGTGATGGGCTGCGTGGTCAACGGCCCCGGCGAGAGCAAACTGGCCGATATCGGCATCAGCCTGCCCGGCACTGGAGAAACCCCGGTTGCCCCCGTGTATGTGGACGGCGAGCGCACGGTAACGCTCAAAGGCGATAACATGGCTGCCGAGTTTTTGCAGATTGTGGAAAATTATGTGGCCGAAAACTACGGCGAAGGCGGCAAAAAACGCCTCGGCCAAACCGCTAAAATCATCCCCATCCGCCAAGCTTAGCCAGATTGGCGCGCAAAAAAACCTTTGCCGGTTCGGCAAAGGTTTTTCTATTGGGGCGAATACGGCCTGTAAACAAATTGATTACTCTCTATAGCCGGCGTAAGCCAAATCGGCTTTCACTATAGTGGATTAACAAAAACCAGTACAGCGGCGGCAAACCGCAGACAGCACAGGATCATAACAAGGCAAGCCGACGCTTCAGTGAAAGTCCAGTTGGCTTGCCATCAGCCATCCAAAGCTATTTCAAATATCCCTCAAACCGCGTTTGAAGCGGTTTGGGCTTATGTTTTCAGGTAGCCTCCTGACCCGCTTATTGATTGGCATTAAGCGTGTTCATGCAGAAGCGGTATTCTTCTTCGCCGATGCGGTCGGCGATGCGGTTTTTAGTCTCGGCACTGACCGAGGTTTTTGAATCGGCAGGCACGTTGGTACGCTGGGCTTTGCTGATGGCGATACTGATGGCGCTGAGCGTCAGCCTGCGGGATTCGTCGTTTTGGGCGGCAGTTACATATTTCTGGCGCAGGCGGGCTTCGGTGTCAGCCGGTTTTTCGCCTTCCAAGCGTGCCAAAATGGCATCATGGGAAACGGCTGCCGAGGTTTTGCAGTAGCTTTCCGCATCGGTTACCGTTTGCCGCTGCACTTCGCCTGTAGCCGAAGCAGGCGGTTTGGCGCAGGCCGCCGCGGTGAGCAGGGTGACGAGGCAGAGGGCGGTTTTCCATGTTTGCATAATGTTTCCTTTCATTTATAGCGTTTGCAGGATGATCCTGCTCAGGCCGCCTCTTGGGGTTTCAGGTAGCCTGAGGGGGATTCTGGTTCAGGTTCAATCGATAAACTGCCGCAGCATACTCACAGCCAAGTGGCTAAACTGGCGGTATTTATCGGTTTTTTCGATTTTGTCTTTGCCGAGCCCGATTTCGATGATGACGCCGGTTTTGTTGCCGTAGAGCACGGTGTTTTCAATTTCGTAGGCACTGTGGGTTTTGCCTTTGCTGTCGGGCGTGGGCACGATGAAGGCCTGCAGCATTTCGCCGCCTGCCAGGTTTTGCAGAATCAGGCTTTTCTTCACGTTCTCGGCCAAATCGCCGCTCACATATTGGAAGGGGTTGGTAGCCACATCGGTTACGCCGCGATAAGTGTAGATGTAAACCTTATGTTCGAGTTTGGGGTTGTTGAGCAGATAGAGTTTGAGCAAAAGCTGACGGAGGTCGGCGGCCATGATGTTTCCCTTTGTATGCCCGCTATAGCTGCGGTTGGGGCATTATAGCCAATCTGCGGATACTAAAGCGATAGCCTCGGTATATTTTTGACGAATTAAAATAAGCATGCTGCTGCCGTAATGATTCAATAGGGAAAGTTGGAAACCGCTGCGTTGTTTAGCATTTCCTCTATTGCAGATGGATTTCACTTTCCCCAAATATAGTGAATTAACAAAAACCAGTACGGCGTTGGCTTGCCTTGCCGTAACGTGTGTACTGTCTGCGGCTCGCCGCCTTGTCCTGATTTTTGTTAATCCACTATAACTTATCAGGCAATTATCCGTCATTATCACGAAGAGGGCAGATTTCTCGTATCTGCTGATACCCCCGACAATATCGGATGCCAGGCAAGGACCTAAAATGTAAACAGCGCGACGATTTCCTACACTATATTCTTAGCCTGCCACCCCGTAGCGGTCGCGGTAAGCCTGTACCGGCTCGAGGTATTGCCGGAACTGTGCATCGTCTTGCAAGAGCGCGAGCAAATCGGCCAGGCTGGCAATCGGCACCACCGGCAGCCCGTATTGCTGGCGCACCTCTTGCACCGCCGATTGGCTGCCCGTGCCTTTTTCCATGCGGTCGAGCGCAATCGCCACCCCGGCCGGTGTCGCACCCGCCTGCTCAATCAGACGTACCGATTCGCGCACCGAAGTGCCGGCGGAAATCACATCATCGATAATCAACACCCGCCCGGCCAGCGGCGCGCCCACCAACGTACCGCCTTCTCCGTGGTCTTTGGCTTCTTTGCGGTTGTAGGCAAAAGGCACGTTGCGCCCCGCTTCGGCCAGCATCATCGCCGTGGCCGAGGCCAGCACGATGCCTTTATAAGCCGGGCCGAACAGCATATCGAACTCCACCCTGCTCTCGAGAATCGAACGCGCATAAAACCGCGCCAACGCAAGGGTGGAGGCGCCGTCGTTAAACAGCCCGGCGTTGAAAAAATAGGGCGAAAGCCGCCCGGCTTTGGTAACAAACTCGCCAAAGCGCAACACATCCTGCTCCAGCGCAAAGCGCAGAAAATCCTGCCGAAAATCGCTCATGATGCCTTCCCTGAAATCAAGAATTAGAAACGTCGGCATTATAGCCGATTCTGTGGCACTCTTCGGCGGATATAAGAAGGCTACCTGAAAACCGGCAGAAGGGTTTCAGGTAGCCTTTGCTGATATGGCTGAGGCTTTTCGGGTAGCTTTAGTCCAATTTTTTAAAGTGGCGGCGGCGTTCCAGTTCGCTTAGGTAGCGTTTGCGCAGGCGGATGGATTTGGGCGTGATTTCCACCAGTTCGTCGTCGTCGATGAATTCCACTGCGCTTTCCAGCGTGAGCTTAATCGGCGTGGTGAGACGCACGGCTTCGTCGGTGCCGCTGGCGCGCACGTTGGTGAGCTTTTTGCCTTTGAGCGGGTTCACCACCAAGTCGTTTTCGCGGCTGTGGATGCCGATAATCATGCCTTCGTAGATTTTGTCGTTGGGCGACACAAACATGCGGCCGCGGTCTTCCAAGTTCCACAGGGCATAGGCCACGGCTTCGCCTTGTTCTTGCGACACCAGCACGCCGTTGTGGCGGCCGGGCATATCGGGTTTGACTGGGCCGTAGTCGTCGAACACGTGGCTCATCAGGCCGACGCCGCGCGTGAGGGTCATGAATTCGCCTTGGAAGCCGATAAGGCCGCGGGCGGGAATGTGGTATTCGAGGCGGGTGCGGCCGTTGCCGTCGCTTTCCATGTTGGTGAGTTCGCCACGGCGGCGGCCGAGTTCTTCCATCACTGCGCCTTGGTTTTCGTCGGGCACGTCCACGGTGAGGTTCTCATACGGCTCGCATTTTTGGCCGTCGATGTCGCGGTACACGACGCGCGGTTTGCCCACGGCCAGTTCGTAGCCTTCGCGGCGCATGTTTTCCAGCAGGATGGTGAGGTGCAGTTCGCCACGGCCGGACACGCGGAATACGTCGGCATCGGCGGTGTCTTCCACCCGCAGGGCGACGTTGGTGAGCAGTTCGCGTTGCAGGCGGTCGCGGATTTGGCGGCTGGTCACGAATTTGCCTTCAGTGCCGGCCAGCGGCGATGTGTTCACCATGAAGTCCATGGTGAGGGTGGGTTCGTCCACGCTGAGCATGGGCAGGCCGACGGGGTTGTCTTTGTCGCAAATGGTTACGCCGATGCCGATGTCTTCGATACCGGAAATAATCACGATGTCGCCGGCTTCGGCTTCTTCAAGCGGTACGCGTTCCAAGCCTTTGAAACCTAAGAGCTGGTTGATGCGGCCTTGGGCGATTTGTTTGTCGTGGTTCATCACGGCCACGGTTTGGCCGGGGCGGATTTTGCCGTTGAGGATGCGGCCGATGCCGAGGCGGCCGGTGTAGTTGTCGTAATCAAGCTGGGAGATTTGCAGTTGCAGCGGCGCATCGGGGCTGCCTGAAGGCGCGGGGGTGTATTTGAGGATGGTGTCGAACAGCGGGCGCATGTCGCTGCTCTCGTCTTCTTCGTTCAGCTTGGCGAAGCCGGAGAGGCCGGAGGCATAGACGATGGGGAAATCGAGCTGTTCTTCGCTGGCGCCGAGGTTGTCGAACAAATCAAAGGTTTGGTCGATGACCCAGCTGGCGCGGGCGGTGGGCTTGTCGATTTTGTTGATGACGACGATGGGTTTCAAGCCTAACGCGAGGGCTTTTTTGGTGACGAAGCGGGTTTGCGGCATCGGGCCTTCTTGCGCGTCCACCAGCAGCAGCACGCAATCTACCATGCCGAGCACGCGTTCTACTTCGCCGCCGAAGTCGGCGTGTCCGGGGGTATCGACGATGTTGATGTGGTAGCCTTCGTATTCGATGGCGGTGTTTTTGGCGAGGATGGTGATGCCGCGTTCTTTTTCAATGTCGTTGCTGTCCATCACGCGCTCGTCGACGTGCTGGTTTTCGCGGAAGGTGCCGGACTGGCGCAGGAGTTGGTCCACCAGCGTGGTTTTGCCGTGGTCCACGTGGGCGATGATGGCAATGTTGCGGATATTTTTCATGGGGTTTGTCTGCTGTTTTGTAATCGGATTGGGAATGGGAAAAACTCTGCATTATAGCACGGTTGGGTATGCATTTTTAGCTTCGTTAAAGCCGCATTTTCAAGCATAGTGAATTAACAAAAACCAGTACAGCGTTGGCTCGCCTTGCCGTACTATCTGTACTGTCTGCGGCTCGCCGCCTTGTCCTGATTCAAATTTAATTCACTATAATCTTTGAGTCATTTAGGGCTACCTGAAATTTGAAAACAGCCTGCACTTGAAGTTTCCCAAGTGCAGGCTGCCTGAAACCCATCGGGCTGCGCTTTATGCGGCGTTGTTGTTCATCGTCCAGCAGTCGGTGATTTTGCCGTCTTTGACTTTCAGGAAATCCGTGCCGACTTTGACGGCGGTTTTGCCGCCGAGCGTGGTGGTTACGCGCCAATAGGCGGAAATCATGTCGCCGTCGCAAAACGGGCCGAGCACGAGTTCGTAATGCAAATCGGCTTTGGCGCGGATGGTGGCAATCCAAGCCTTCGCGCTGGCAATGTCGGTAACGGGCGCGGGCGGCGGGGTGGAGTCGGCGGTCAGGTGGGCTTTGAAATGGGGCGACAGGAGCTCGTCGGCAATATCAAGATGGCCGTTCCACATCTGCGTCCATGCGTTGTAGATTTTGTGTGCGTCGGTCATGTTTTATCTCCTATAGTGGATTAACAAAAATCAGGACAAGGCGGCGAGCCGCAGACAGTACAAATATAGTGAATTAAATTTAAACCAGTACAGCGTTGGCTCGCCTTGTCCTGATTTTTGTTAATCCACTATAGTGCCGATTTGAACTTCGCCGAAGCTGATGCTTTCAGGTAGCCTTCCGGCCGGTATGGCATCGAAGGCTACCTGAAAATTCATCCGCTTATTCGCACTTCTGCTCACCCACGGTTTCGGCCAGGGCTTTGAGGCGGCGTTCGGGTTTTTCCACGTAGGGGTTGTTGCTGTCCCAGGCGTAGCCGGCGAGGATGGAGCTGATCATGCGGCTGATTTCGGGGTTGCGGTTGGGGGCGTAGATGGCGTCTTGGAAGCTGCCGTCATACCAGCCGTTCACATAGGTGCGGAAGGCGTTGACGCCCGTCATCAGCGGTTCGGCAAATTCGCGCTGCCAATCGGCTTCTTGGCCTTTGAGCTGGCGGGCGAGCAGGTCGGCGGCGAGTTTGGCCGAGTGCATGGCGATGGTGACGCCGGAGGAGAAGACGGGGTCGAGGAATTCGGCGGCGTTGCCCAAGAGGGCGAAGTGGCGGCCGTGCAGGGTTTTGACGTTGGCGGAATAGCCTTTGATGTGGCGGAAGGGGAAGTCGTTTTCCCATTGGGCGTTGCCCAACACGCGCGCGAGCATGGGGATTTCGGCGGCGTAGCGGCGCAGGATGGCTTCGGAATCGCCCAGGCCGGCGAAGCGTTCGGGCAGGCCGACCACGCCGATGGAGCAGCGGTTGTCGCCGAATGGGATGAGCCAGAGCCATACATCGCGGTGCACCGGGTGGGTGGAGATGAGGATTTTGTTGCGGTCGAAACTGGGGTCGGCGATGTTGTCGTCGATGTGGGTGAAGTGGGCTTCGCGCATGGGCAGGTCGGACGGGGTGTCGAGGCCGAGCAGGCAAGGGAGGACGCGCCCGTAGCCGCTGGCGTCGAGCACGAAGCGGGCGGTGAGTTCGTAGGTTTCGCCGTTGTCGGTTTCCACGCTGAGGCGGGCGGTGTCGCCGCTGTTGTCGAAGGCGGTAACGGCGTGGCCGAAGCGTACGTCCGCGCCTTGTTTGGCGGCTTCGTCGATCAGGATTTTATCGAAGATTTCGCGGCGCACTTGGTAGGTGGTGCCGGGGCCGGGGGTGAATTTGTCGGTGAAGTCGAAATAGGTGTAGCGGCTGCCCCAGGTGAAGGCGGCGCCGTTTTTAAATTGGAAGCTGGGCTCGGCCTCTACGGCGGGCAAGAAGCCGGCTTCTTCGATGAATTCCATGCAGTGCGGCAACAGGCTTTCGCCGATCACGAAGCGGGGGAAATGCTGCTTTTCGAGCACGCACACGGAAAAGCCGTGTTTGAGCAGCAGGGCGGCGGCAACTGCGCCGGAGGGGCCGGCGCCGATGATGGCGATATCGCAGGATTGGGACATGTTTGGTCTCCTTAAGGATGGGGTGTGGGTTTCAGGTAGCCTTTCAGACGGCCTGGAAGGCTACCTGAAAATCGTAGAATGAGGTTTGCGCGACGTCAATAGACCTATTGCGAAAGTATCCTGAAGATTTATAATTCCCAAATGAAATACGAAAACCTCATCCAAAGAAGCGATAGCGAATTCAAACGGCTCACAGGTGTAACGCCCGTCCTTTTTCACGAAATGCTGCAAGTCACCACAGAAGCAGAAAGCCGGAAGGTCAAGTCGGGCAGGCCGCATACGCTCGGTTTGGCAGACCAACTGCTGCTTACCCTAAGCTATCTGCGCCATTACCATACCCAACTCGAATTGGCCGCCATCTACGGCCTTTCCGAAAGTAATGTCTGCCGCACCATCCGTAAAACCGAGGACGCCCTCATCCGTTGCAAACGCTTCTCCCTGCCAAAGCACAAGAATCCGGGCGACCAAACGGTCATCATTGACGTTACCGAAAGCCCGATTGAACGTCCCAAAAAAACAGCGGCAGTATTACAGCGGCAAGAAAAGGCGGCACACGGTTAAAATCCGGGTCATATACGGCAGGGAAACGGAAAAAATCATCAGCATCCGGACGGGGATGGGTGCCCGGCATGACATGCGTTTAGCCAAGAGGCACCTTGCAGAGCTTTATCCCTACAAAATAGTCATTGCGGATAAGGGTTATCAAGGATTGGCCAAAACCGGATTACAGACCCCGAAAAAGAAATCCAAACGTCATCCGCCGGACAAACAGGATAAAGAGGCGAACAGGCGGTTAGGCAAACTCAGAACCGTCATCGAGCACATCAACAGGAAACTGAAGATATTCAAAATATTGTCGCTGCCTTACCGCAACAGGCGGAAACGGTTCGGGTTAAGGGCAAATCTGATTGCAGGACTGGTTAATGCGATGGGATGAATATTTTCGCAAGAGGTCTAATATATAAAACCGTATGGGTTTAAGTTTCAGACGGCCTTTTTGTAGTAGCGGGCGGGTTTCGTCATTCATAATTCACACTAAGGGAGGCTACCTGAAAAGTTCTAGCTAGCCTCCGGGGTTCAGGCGAAATATTTGAGGGATGCCTATTTGTCCAAAACTTTGGTATTGACCAACAAGCGCACCGTTGTACCTTCATAACGCTGGTTCAACCATGCCTGTAACCGTTCGCGGTCTTTGGCGGGCAGAGGTTGGTCGAATTCGAGGGAGACAACAATATTGTTACTTGCGTCCGCTTCTTCGCTTTGAACTCTCTCAGGCTGCTCCTGCGTAGCGGGTGCAGTTTGTGCTTTTTCCCAAACCAAACCGCGCCCAACAACGATTTTTTCGGCTTCCGGATATTGGGCTTTGATTTCCCTCAGTACTGCTACGTCTTCGGGACTGGTGGTTTTGCCCGCAAGCACGGTATCGATGTAGGCCTGCTGCTCTTCCAGCTTGTTCTGTAACTGCACCGAGTTGTTATGGCTTGCCAGCAGTTCTTCAATTCTGGTGTCACTGCCCCCCGCATAGACTACTTTCACTTGCGGTTCTTTTATACCTGCCGCTTTCAGATTTGTGACCAGCAGAGTGGTAATTTTCTCGGCATTCCCTGTTCCGTTGACAATCAGCCCGACTGCACGTTCTTTGTAGTTCACCATTTTACGCAGCACGAAAAAATCTTCCTGCTGTTGTGCAGCGGCGATGGCATTGTTGGCTTTGGTATTAAACAGCTCCTGACGCACTAGTCCCGATGCCATATATCCGCTCGGAATCATCACTGCCAACACTACGGCTGTGATAATAATACGGTGCAGTCTGCGTTTGGTCTTACTTACCAGCCCCCTGCGCGGCAGCTTAAGTAGTTTGGAAAACAGTAGGGTGGAAAAAGCGATGAACACGCAGTTGATGGCAAACAGATAAAAAGCACCGAAAAAATAGTGCCAGTTACCGTGTGCTAGTCCATAGCCCGCCGTGCACAGAGGAGGCATCAGTGCAGTGGCAATTGCCACACCCGGGATGGCATTGCCTCCTTCTTTGCGCGTTAATGCCACAATGCCTGCACTACCGCCGAAGAAGGCAATTAACACGTCCCATAGGGTTGGCTGGGTACGTGCCAAAAGCTCGCTTTGTGCCTCTTTCAGCGGGGTTAGCAGGAAATACAGTGTAGCGGTAACCAAACTGATGGCGATGAACACAATAATATTGCGTGCTGCTTGGCGGATCAGTGCAGTATCGCCTACCGCGGCACCGTAACCCATACCGACGATCGGCCCCATTAACGGGGAAATCAACATCGCCCCGATCACTACCGCCGTGCTGTTTACATTCAAACCGATACTCGCCACGGCAATGGCAAACATTAATACCCACATGTTAGTTCCAGATACCCGCGTATTGGCACGGATGGCGGCATCGATTTTGTCAGGATGAGCTTGGTCATGTGCAAGGTTGAATACATCTTGCAGTTTGGTCATTGTGTGATTGTCTTGTACTTCCTGATTTTTACTATTTTCCTGTTCTTGCATTTTCTTATCCTCAAATTTTAACGATTGTTTTGAATGCTACCTCACAATTGTGATCAAGGATAGGCGGCACACTTTTTATAAGAAGCTATATTTTAGTTTTGCAGAAGTCCAACCTTAGCTTTGCCAAGATGTCGATTCATTAGTTGAAGCTGATGCTTTCAGGTAGCCTTTTTCAGACGGCCTCCCGCCCCGCGCCTTCCTTCTTCAGCAGCCAGGCCGAGAGCAATACGTTCAGCCCCACGCCGAGCGATACGGTGATGCCGAAGGCGGCGACGGCGGGGGTGGTGCTGATGGCGAGCAGCAGGAAGGAGATGGCGGTGGTGAGGGCGGCGAGGAGGATGCCGCCGAGTTTGGCGGCGGGGGTTTCGCGGGCGGTGAGGGCGTAGACGGCGTAGTCCGCGCCCACGGCGGCCACCAAGAGCAGGCCGAACATGGCAAACAGGCTGACGGGCAGGCCGAGCCAGCCGAGCAGGCCGACGGTGGCGGCGGCGGAAATCAGCGGTACGGCGAGGATGAGGTTGCCGCGCCGTGCGCCGAAGATGTGCCACAGCACGAGCCAGGCCAGGGCGAAGGAGGCGAGTTTGAGCCAGGCGGCGTGGTTGCGGGTGTGGCGGAAGAGTTCGTTCAGCCGGGCGCGTTTGTCCACCAGCCGGGCGCAGGTGCCGGTTTGGTTGCAGGGCAGGGCGGAGAGCGCGGTTTGCACGGCGGCGGCATCGTTCAGGCCTTGCACGCGCACGAGGGCGGCTTCTTGGCCTTGGATGTTGCCCAGATAGAGGGTGCGCCAGGCTTCGGCGGTTTGCCCGCTTAAGGCTTGATCAAGCGGGACGACGGGTTGCGCGGCGGCCTGTTGCAGGGCAGTTTGGATGGTGTCGGGCTTCAGGCCGAGCTGGAGCATGGGGTCCGCCGACGGGGCGGGTTGTTCGGCCAGGCGGCGCAGTTGGGCGAGCAGGGCTTGCTGCTCTTCAGCGGGCAGCAGCCATTGGTTGAGCGACTGCACGCCGCCGAGACCGCCTTTGCCGACCAAGGGTTGCAGGGCGGCTTCCACTTGCGCGCTGCGGCGCAAGAGTTCGTCTGCATTGTCGGCCTGCACGAGGATGCTGCGGCCGCCGGTGTCGTTGCCGCTGATGTCGGCCACTTGGCGCATTTCGGCGATGAGTTGAGGCGACAGGGCCGCCCAGTCGCGGATGTCGTCGCGCCAGTCGGTTTTCAGGTAGCCTGCGGCGGCCAGCGGCAGAATAGGCAGGAGCAGCCAGTGCAGGCGGGCGGCGGCGAGTTTGTGCATGGCGGCGGCAAACCAAGCGGCGCGGGGGCGGTAGCCGCGAAACAGCGGCGGCAGCAGGAGCACGGTGGCGGCAAACGCGCCGCCGAGCGCGGCCACGGAAAACACGGCGGTTTGGCGCAGCACGGGCAGCGGGGTGAAGGCGAGCAGCAGGTAGCCGGTGGCGGTGATGCCCAGCCCGGCGAGGAAGGCGGGCAGGACGCGGCGCATGGCTTCTTTGGCCGCCCAGTCGGGAGAGAACACCGAAGGCGTGAGCCAGTGCAGCGGGAAGTCCACCAGCATCCCCACCAGGCTGGTGCCGATCACGACGGTGAGGATGTGAATCTGCCCGAACGCGCCCACCACGGCCGCCGCGCCGAGCAGCATGCCCGCGCCCAGCGGCAACACCAGCGCAAACACGCGCGGGCTGCGGAACACGGCCAGCAGCAGGGCGAAGGTGAGCGTGAGGCCGATGGCGGACATCAGGCCGCTTTCGCGTTCGGATTGGGTTTTGGCTTCGGCGGCAAACAATGCGCCGCCGGCGGCCAGCAGGCGGTAGCCGCCGCGCTCGGCTTGGGCGCGGGAATCGGCCAGAAGCGGCAGCAGGCGTTCGGCCTGATCGGCGGCGGCTTTTTCAGGTAGCCTGGCGCGCAGCCACACCCAAGTGATGCCGTCTTGTTCGCTATACATCATGCCGTTGCCGCTGTGCCATTGCAGGCGGCCGGAGGGCTGTTTTTGCTGCACGAAGCGGGCGAAGCCGAGCCAGTCGTCTTCCAGCGGCACAATTTGAGCGGCAAACGGGTTGGCCGCGTCTTCGGCGCGCTGTTGGAAATAGGCGGCGGGGTCGTGCAAGAGCAGCTGTTGCTGTTCGCGCGGCAGGGCGTTCACGCCGAGGCGGCGGATTTCCTGCCGCAGTTGCGCCAAATCGGGGTTTAGGCGGCTGTCCACTGCGGAGAACAGGCCGCTTTTCTGCCAGCGGTCGGCCACTTGTTCGGCGGCGGCGAAGGCGCGGTCGGCATCTTCGCTGCCCACCAAGAGCAGGATTTGGCCGTTGAGCTGTTTTTCGCCCGCTTCATCTGCCGCGCGCCACACCGCGTCCACCTGCGTGTCGGCGGGCAACAGCGCGGTGAGGTCGGTTTGCAGGCGGCCTCCTTGCGCTATCCCCCAGCCCAGCCACGCGGCGGCGAAGGCCAGCAGCAGGGCATACAGCCACGCGAGCCTAGTCATGCAGCGCCACCCTGCCCGAAGCGCAAGGCGTGTCGCCCTGCCTGATGGCGAAATGGATTTTGTTTTTCGCCGCGTCGTGCCGCAGCGTGAGCTGCACGGTGTCGTGCGGGCGCACAAAGTGCTGGTATTTCAGGTTTTCGATGTGTTGCACCGTTTTTCTGCCCCAGTCGAAGCGTGCCGCCAAATCCATCGCCCACTGCACTTCAATCACGCCGGGCACCAGCGGGAAATCGGCGAAATGGCCGCCAAACCAAGCCAAATCCAGCGGCACAACGCCTTCAAACGCATATTCGCGCGTTTCTGCGTTTTCGTGCAGCACAGCCCACTGCGGCGCGGTTTGCGGCCGGGTAAAGGCTACCTGAAAATCCTGTTCGCGGATTTTCGCCTGCGGGTTGCGCGGCAAGGCGGCGGCAAAACGCCAATAGCGCGGCAGCGCGGCGGTGTCCTGCGTTTTGGCCAGATGCTGTTTCAGGGTTTGCACCACGGCGGCGCGCCCCTGCTCGCGCAGTGCGGCAATGCCCTCGGCGGAAAGTGCCGCCCAGGCGGCAATCCGGCCGTGCTGCGGATGGCGGGCGCAATGCGCATCGGCCACCCAGGCGTGGGCGAGCAAATCGTGCTCCAGCTGCGCCAGAGACACGCGCTTGTCTTCCAGCTTGATGATGCGGTCTTGGCGGCCGAGCAGCTCCAATCGGCGGCCGTCCAGCCGCACCGCATCGGCGGTGTGCCGCACCCCGCCGCTCCACGGCGAGGCTACCTGAAAAATGTTTTCTTCGTTCACCGAAGCCTCCACTGCGGGCAGCAGTTCCCAAGCACCGCCCTGCCGCAACGCGATGACGCCGGTTTCCGTGCTGCCGTACACATCGTGCGGCGCAAAGCCCAGCTTCTCTTGCAGCAGCGCGGCGGTGGCCTCCGGCAGCATTCCGCCCGCGCTGATGATGCCGCGCACATTCTGCTGCAGCCGTGCCCAATCGCGCCCTTCGCCCAAGCGGTTCAACAGTGCGGGGCTGGCAATCCACACGCACTCGCGGCGCGAATCGGCCAGCAGCAATTCGGGATACACGCACTGCCGCCGCCCGATTGCCCAGCCCGCCGCCAGCGACACGAACACGCGGAAGGTCAGCCCGTATAAATGCTGCGGGCTCACGCTGCCCACGGCGGCCAAGCCGCGCCAGCTTTCAGGCAGCCTGTCGGCCAGCGCCGCCGCTTCGGCCAGCATCTGCGTGCGCGTTTTGGTTTCCACCTTCGCCTCGCCCGAAGAGCCGGAAGTTTTCAGATACAGCACGTTTTCACGCGGCCATTCCAACGCTTCCGCCGGCGCGGCCGCCCGCTCCGCCGCCCCGTCGTACAGCCAGAGGCCGTCTGAAACTTCCGGCACGTCGCTCAACCATACCGCCCCGCCTGCTTCCGCCCAACGGCGGTTTTCCTCCGCCAAATTCGGCGGCAGATACACCTCCGCCCCGGCCAGCCACGCGGCCAGCAGCGCGGATGCAAACCGCGCCGCATCGTCGAACCACAGCGCGGCGGCCCGCACATTGTGCGCACGCAAACGCGCGGCCAGCGAGAGCGTGGCGGCGGAAAACTGCGAGGCTGTCCAGCCTTCGGCCAACAGGGAATCGGGGGAACGGTTTAAAAGCGGGAGTATGGGCATGGTTTCGGATTGGCTGTTGGATAAGGGATTAACGGTATTTCAGGTAGCCTTGAAGGCTACCTGAAAGCGCGATGGACATGAATGCCCGCCTACGGCTGCTGCAAATCAAACAATATTTGCTGGTGTTCTGCCGCAGCGGCGAAATCGGGAACGGTGTGCGTGCCTTCGGTTAAATCGCGGTACACGGCGCGGTAGGCGCCCACGAGGTTTTCCTGCGCTTCCGTATGCGGTGCGAAGGTTTCGCGGCTGCCGTTGCTGCGGGCGATTTCAATGGTTAGCGGCTGGTATTGGATGTGGCCGTTGGCGGCAGTAACGGTAATGCGGGCATGTTCACACTCGATGCTGATCTTCAGACCTTCCAAGCTGCCGCCGTAAGCCGCATCAATCAAGCCGCCTTGCGCGGTGCGGGCATGGAAAAACACATGGTCGGTGGCGGTGCGGTGCACGGTTTCGCCGGTGTCTTGCAACAGGATTTCGGCATATTGGCAGGCGGTGAGCGCGTGCATTTGGTTCAGGCTGCCAAACAGGAAACGAAGGGCGGAGAGCAGGTGGGCGAAGGGGATGGTGAGTGTGTTTACGCCGTTTTCCTGAAATTGGGCGTAGCGGTAGCGGGAAAGGGAGGTGCGGGCACGGGAAGGGTCGCTGCCTTGAATGGTGCAGGCGAGCATCCGCCCTGTCGCAGGGGCGTCCAATAATTGTTTGATTTTGTTTACGTAGGGTGAATGCAGGGCTTGCAGGCCGATGAAGTTTCGGCAGCCGTATCGGGCGGCCAGGGCGGCGAGATGGCGGGATTGGCCGGGGTCTGTGCCCAGCGGCCATTCGCAATAAACGGCTTTGCCGGAAGGCAGGATTTGTTCCAGCAGGGCTTGGTGTTGCGGCAGATTGACGGCGACCACCAGCAAATCCACATCGCTGCGTGCTGCCAATTCCGCCGCGTTGTCGGTGGCAAACGGCACGCCGTATTTTTGTGCGGCGGCTTGGGCTTTGGCGGGTGTGCTGACAGTCAGGCCTGTGATTTCAAACAGCTCGGACAGTTTGGACAGGGAGGGGAAGTGCGCTGATGCGCCCCAGCCGCCGTCCGCGCTCAGTCCGATGATGCCGACGCGGATTTTGCGGGATTGGATTGGATGGTTCATTCGGATGTTCCTGAAGGAAAGGATTTCGGGTTTTCAGGTAGCCTTAGAGGGGCTACCTGAAAAATGGCGGCTTATTCGCCTAGGGCCTGTTGGGCGGCAGGGCTGAGCGGCTGGTTGGTTTGCAGCTGGTTAAACTGCATCACGGTGCGGTCGCCCTGTTTTTCGTCCAGCTCCACTTTCTGCACCAACTGGCCGCCGCTGATGACGATTTTGTTGAACACCTGCTGCATCACGGTGGTTTTCGGGGTGAGGGTGAGCTGCCATTGCTGTTTGCTGCCGGAAAGGGCGAGGTTGAAGTGGCGCTGCAGTTCGGCGGTGTCGCCGCCGAGCACGGCCATGAAAAGTTTTACTTGTGCGGCCTGTGCGGTTTGACTGCCATTGGCGCGCCATTGGCCTTGCGCGTCTTGGCGGCTGATGCCGTCGCGGCGTACGCGCAGTTTCATGTCAAACGGTTTCTGCAGATGCCAAAACAGGCCGCGGCCGGGGCGCAGGGCGAAGCGGCCGCCGGTTTGCACGGGCTTGTCTGCCGAACGCAAAAAACGCTGCTGGGTAAACCCGCCCTGCACGCTCTGCGGGGCTTGCAGCTGCATGGTGAGCTCGGCGGTGCTGAAGGCGAGTGCGGGGAGGGCGGTGAGGGAGAGGAGGAGGCTGAGAAGGAGTTTTTTCATGGTTTTCGGGGTAATACGGGGAGTGGAACAAGGAGCGTAGTATAGTGGATTTGCGGGCGGCTGCGGTTTTTCAGGTAGCCTCTGCCTGCCCGTCGGCTTCCGCGGCATCGGGGCGGAGGCGGTTTTGCGGATCGAGCTCGCGGGTGGCGGCGCGCAGCCAGGCCCAGGATAGGTCGTATTGCTGCTGGAAAGCGTTCCACAGGGCGTCTTCGCTCATGATGCTGTATTCGCCTTCGGTGGCCAGGGAAACGGGCAGGCCGTTTTCGATGGCTTGGTGCAGCGGCATGTATTCGCGGTCGTAGAATTCGGACATTTCGCGCATCAGCCACATGGCGTGCCGCCATTGCTCTTGGGCGGCCTCCAGTTCGGGCAGCAGGCGTTCCCATTCGCGGTAGAGGGCTTGGATGCGGTCGATACGCGCTTGGGCGGCTTCGGGGGTGAGGTTCGGCATGGTTGCCTCCGGTGTTTGTTGACTGGGTGGCGCGGGCTTCGGGCTACCTGAAAACCTACAGCCCGAATTCCTGCAGGAAGCGGGCATCGTCTGCCCAGCCGGATTTCACTTTCACCCAAACTTTGAGGAATACTTTGGTTTCAAACAGTTTTTCCATATCCAGGCGGGCTTCGGTGGAGATTTTTTTCAGTTTTTCGCCGCCTTTGCCGATGATGATGGCTTTTTGGCCGTCTTTATCCACCAACACGGCGATGTAGATGCGGTATAGCCCGTCTTCTTCTTCAAACTGTTCCACCGCCACGTTGGCGGCATAGGGCAGCTCTTCGCCGAGGTGGCGGAACAGTTTTTCGCGCACGATTTCGGCGGCGAGGAAGCGGGCGGAACGGTCAGTGACCGCGTCTTCGGGATAGAGCGGCACGCCCTCGGGCAGATGGGGGCGCAGGATGGCGAGCAGCTCGCCGATGCGCAGGCCGTGTTTGGCGCTCACGGCTTCCGCGCCGGCAAAATCAAACTCTCGGCGCACGGTTTCGATAAATTCTTCCAATTCGGCCTTGCTCTTGGCGCGGTCGATTTTGTTCACCACGAGGATGACGGGCAGGTGTTTGGGCAGCAGGCGGACCACGGCGCGGTCGGCTTCGCTGAAACGCATGGCTTCCACCACGAAAGCCACCACGTCCACGCCGCCGAGGGCTTCGGTAACGTTTTGGTTGAGCCGGTCGTTGAGCGCGTTGCGGTGGCGGGTTTGGAAGCCGGGGGTGTCCACGAAGATGAACTGGCTGCGCTCATCGGTATAAACGCCGGTGATTTTGTGGCGGGTGGTTTGGGCCTTTTTGCTGGTGATGCTGATTTTCTGGCCGATGAGGTGGTTCATCAGTGTGGATTTGCCCACGTTCGGCCGGCCGACGATGGCCACGAAGCCGCAGCGGAAATCGGAAGAGGGTGTTTGGTTCATGCGTTTTTCCTGACGATATATTTTTCAGGTAGCCTCTAACCCGCTAGGCACAGGCTACCTGAAAGTTTGGCGGGCGCTATTTTTTAATGCGAATTTTGCTTTCGGGGCTGTCAAACACGATTTCGGGCAGATGCCATTGCGCCATGAGTTTGTTCAGTGCCCTGATTTTCAACATGCGCACGGGTTTGCCGGCCAGAATGGGAGCGTTGATGGCGAAGCGGTTGATGCCGAGCAGGAAGTTAATGCACTCCTGCACCAACATATCGTTGCCTTCAAAGCGGATTTCGGTGGCGCTGGTGAGCATGCCGGTGCCTTTGGCCCACACGCCTTTGTCGTTCAGTTTATAGCCGTTCTCCTTTGCCCAAGCCTGCCATTCGGGTGAGTTTTCCGCACCTTCCGGCACGTGGATGCGCAGCTCGGGATAGTCTTTTACCGCGTTTTTGGAGGAGAACCATAAGAAGAAAATGCCGATAAATGCGCCAAATAAGACGCTGAACACAAAAACCATGATTGAATCCTTTATTAAGTTGAAAATGAATAGCTAATATATAGCATGCCGTTTTCTGTCGGTAAATCCTGCCTGCAAGGCTTGTTTGCATTAGCTCAAATATTATTGGCCTGAATGATAGCGGCATCAGCAGCGATTCAGGCATGGGATTTGCGCTGTTTTTTGTTTTTGCCGGGCAGGGGGTGATGTTCCTGCAGCCAATCCAGCGCCTCTTTGGCTGCGGCTTGTTCGGCGGCGCGGCGGCTGGCGGCTTGGGCGCGGGTGATGTGGGCGAGTTCGCCCAAGTCGCAGGAGATGTCGAAACGGGCATCGCAGCCCTCGCCGGATTGGTGTTCGATGCGGTATTTGGGCAGGGGCAGGCGGCGGGCCTGCAGGGCTTCTTGGAGCAGGGTTTTCGGGTCTTTGCCCTGGTTGCTCAAATCGATGTTGGCAATGCGCCGGGCAAACAGGCGGCGCACGGTTTGCTCGGCGGCGGCGAAATCGGCATCGAAGCTGATGGCGGCCAGCAGGGCTTCCACGGCATCGGCCAGGATGGAGGGGCGGTCGAAGCCGCCGCTTTTGAGTTCGCCCACGCCCAAATACAGCGCGCCGCCCACGCCCATGCTGCGGGCGATTTCGGCGAGCACGTCTTGGTTGACCAGATTGGCGCGCAGGCGGGAGAGTTCGCCTTCGCTATAGCCGGGGAAGGCGTCGAACAGCATTTTGGCCACGCTGTAATCGAGGATGGCGTCGCCGACAAACTCGAAGCGTTCGTTGTTTTGGGCGCTGTAGCTGCGGTGGGTGAGCGCCTGCTCGAGGAGGCGGGGATTCTGGAAGCTGTGTCCGAGGTGGCGTTGCAGCTCTTCGCCGGCCCGGGCGCGGCGCGGATCGGGCTTCGGGAGCTTGCGGGGTTTGGCGGTGGGTTTGCTCATGATGGCGGGATTATATCGGGTTTGGCAGCGCGGCGCAGGCAATAGATGGTTTTCAGGTAGCCTCTATGCGGTTTGCGGTAGGCTACCTGAAAAGTGGCGGATTATGGGTATTAAAAAGAATGCCGCTGCATTGGCTCGATGTTTTGCCTGCCTGGCGGCTTGTGCTTTCAGGTAGCCTTTGTTTGCCGGATAAAGGCTACCTGAAACCTTGTTCACACGGTTTGCGAATATTGGGCGGCGGTGTCGCGGGAGCGCAGGTGGCGGTCGAACACCATGGCGATGTTGCGGATGAGGAAGCGGCCTTTGGGGGTGACGGTTAGGCCGGTTGCATTAAGCTCAACCAGGCCTTTGGCGGCGAGGGTGGCGGCATCGGCCAGCTCGGCAGCGAAATATTGGGCGAAGGGCTGGCGGCATTCGGCTTCGTAATCGGCAAACTCGAGGCCGAAGCGGCACATGAGGTCTTGAATGAGGCGGCGGCGCAGCAGGTCGTCTTCGTCGAGCAGGTAGCCGCGGAACAGGGGCAGCCGGCCGGCATCGAGGTCGGCATAGTAGGCTTCGATTTGGCGCTGGTTTTGGCTGTAGATGCGGCCGATTTTGCCGATGGAGGATAGGCCGACAGCGATGAGGTCGCAGTCGGCGTGGGTGGAATAGCCTTGGAAGTTGCGTTGCAGGCGGCCTTCGCGCAGGGCGACGGCGAGCTCGTCTTGGGGCTTGGCGAAGTGGTCCATGCCGATGAAGACGTAGCCTTCGCTGCCCAGCCGCTGCACGATTTGCTGGAGCATGTCGAGCTTGGTGTTGCTGTCGGGCACGGCATTGGTGTCGATGCGGCGCTGGGGTTTGAAGATGTGCGGCAGGTGGGCGTAGTGGTAAACCGCCAGCCGGTCGGGGTTGAGGGCGAGCACTTTGTCCAGCGTTTGTTGCATGGTGGCGGGGGTTTGGTGCGGCAGGCCGTAAATCAAATCGACGCTCACGGATTGGAAGCCGGCTTCGCGGGCGGCGTCGATCACCACACGGGTTTCTTCTTCGCTCTGGATGCGGTTTACGGCTTGTTGCACTTGGGGATCGAAATCCTGAATGCCCACGCTCATGCGGTTGAAGCCGAGCGAGCCGAGAAACAGCACGGTTTCGCGGCTTACTTTGCGCGGGTCGATTTCGATGGAGTATTCGCCCTGCGGCATCAGGGTGAAGTGCTCGCGGATAAGGCCGAACACGAAATCGAGCTGGGCATCGGAGAGGAAGGTGGGGGTGCCGCCGCCAAAATGCAGCTGCGCCAATTCGGGTTTGCCTTGCAGGAGTTCGGCCTGCAGGGCGAATTCTTTTTTCAGGTAGCCCAGGTATTGGTCAGCGCGGGCGGTGTCTTTGGTGATGATTTTGTTGCAGCCGCAGTAGTAGCAGATGGTGTTGCAGAAGGGGATGTGGATATAGAGCGAGAGGGAGCCGGGCGTGCGGTTGCGCACGGCTCGGGTGTAGTCTTCGGCGGTAAAGCCTGCGTGGAAGCGGTCGGCGGTGGGGTAGGAGGTGTAGCGCGGGCCGTTGGCGGGCAAGGAGGCGATGAGCTTGCGGTCGAAGATGATTTCTTGGGTGCGGTTGGCAGACATGATTGTGTTTAAATTAATGTTATTATTTGGGAAATATGCGGCAATAGGTTTTGTTTGTGAAATCGGGTAAAATGCGGATGTTTGCAAATTGCCCCGACTATTGCCGGGCGGTAAGTATAAACGATAATTGCCGCCGCTTCATAAGCCCAGTTTGCTTAGAAAGTTAGCACACACATGAAAGCCATGCCCCTCGCCACGACTTGTTCGCGCTGCGTTTTTAAAGAGTTATGCCAGCCCAATGCCGCGATTGCGGTGGCGGTGGAGCGCGTTGATGCGGTTATCAAGCGCAGCCGCCGCCTGAAAAAGGGCGATTTCCTGTTCCGCAACGGCGACAGGTTTGATTCACTGTTCGTGGTGCGCACCGGTTTCCTGAAAACAGTTGTTGCCAGCCAAGACGGGCGCGATCAGGTTACCGGTTTTTTTATGTCGGGCGAGCTGGTGGGCATGGACGGCATCTGCAACCAAATGCACTACTGCGATGCGGTGGCGCTGGAAGACACGGAAGTATGCGAGCTGCCCTATGCCAATATGGAGGAGCTTTGCGCGGCGGTGCCGGAATTGCAGCTGCATTTCTACCGGCTGTTCAGCCAAGAAATCGTGCGCGACCAAAACGTGATGCTGCTTTTGGGCAATATGCGCGCCGAAGAGCGGCTGGCCGCCTTTCTGATTAACCTGTCGCAACGCCTGAAAAAACGCGGCCTTTCGGCCAACGATTTTATTTTGCGCATGTCGCGCGAGGAAATCGGCAGCTATTTGGGGCTGAAGCTGGAAACGGTGAGCCGCACGCTCTCCAAATTCGGCCAGGAGGGGCTGGTGGAAGTGGAATACAAACACATCCGCCTGCTCAAGCCCGAACGGCTCAAACAGCTGGCTTCCGGTACCCAGCCCGCTGTGGTTTGAAGCAGCTTTCCGCATTTGTCTTTATTTCCCAACCGCTTGGCAGGCTACCTGAAACTTCGGCCGCCAAGCCCAACCTTCCAATATGAAAATCCTCATCTTAGGCAGCGGCCAAGTGGGCACTGCCGTGGCACAGAATTTGGTGGAAATCCCCAACCACGACGTTACCATTATCGATAACGATCCCGAAGCCCTGCGCAACATTGGCAGCAAGCTCGATGTGCAAACCTTACTGGGCAACGGCTCTTCTCCTGCCGTGATGGCCGAAGGCGGCGCCTACGACACCGACCTGCTGCTCGCCCTCACCCGCCACGACGAAACCAATCTGGCCGCCTGCAAGCTTGCTTCCAGCCTGTTCAACATCCCCAACCGCATCGCCCGCGTGCGCCTTTCCGATTATTTGGAATTCACCGGCCCCGACGCCGAAGAAGATAACGACGGCCGCGGCACGCTCGATCTGTTCGGCGTGAGCGAATCCATCTGCCCCGAGCAGCTGGTTACCGAGCGGCTGGCCGATTTGCTCTGCCACCCCAGCGCCCTGCAGGTGCTCACCTTTGCCGAAGACAAAGTGCGCATGCTGGTGGTGCGCGCGCAAAGCGGCGGGCGGCTGTTGGGGCAGCCTATCCACACCATCCACGAACACCTGCCCGAAGGCACCGACTGCCAAATCTGCGCCATCTACCGCAACAACAAGCTGATTATGCCCACGCCGCAAACCGTGATTCAGCAGGGCGACGAAGTATTCGTGGCGGCCGCCACTTCGCAAGTGGCCGAAGTGTTGCGCGAATTGCGCCCGCAGCAGCAGCCCACGCGGCGCGTGATGATTGCCGGCGGCGGCCAAATCGGCTTCCGCCTCAGCCGCCAGCTGGAAGACCGCTTCGATGTGAAAATCATCGAAATCAACGAAAAACGTGCCGAATGGCTTTCGGAAAACCTCAACAGCACCCTCGTGCTGCACGGCTCCGCCGCCGACGAAAGCCTGCTGGAAGGCGAATACATCGACGAAATCGACGTATTCTGCGCGCTCACCAACGACGACGAAAACAACATCATGGCCGGCATGCTGGCCAAAAGTCTCGGCGCCAAGCGCGTTATCGCCATCGTCAACCGTTCCAGCTATGTGGATTTGCTGCAAGGCAATACCATCGACATCGCCGTATCGCCCCACTTGGTGACCATCGGCTCGATTTTGGCGCACATCCGGCGCGGCGACGTGGAAGCCGTCCACCCCCTGCGCGGCGGCAATTCCGAAGCCATCGAAATCGTGGCGCACGGCGACAAAGACACGTCCAAGCTGGTCGGCCGCCGCGTGAGCGCCGTGCGCTGGCCCAACGGCTGCCACGTTGCCGCCGTGGTGCGCGGCGAAGAAGTGTTTATGGGGCATCAAGACGTGCAGCTGGCCGACGGCGACCACATCATCCTGTTCGTAGCCCGCCGCCGCGTGGTGAGCGAATTGGAAAAACTGATTCAAGTGCGCATGGGCTTTTTTGGCTAGAAACCGCGGCTTGGAATATATATAGTGGATTAACAAAAATCAGGACAAGGCGGCGAGCCGCAGACAGTACACACGTTACGACAAGGCGAGACAACGCTGTACTGGTTTAAATTTAATTCACTATAGAAGGCTACCTGAAAAACGATTTCCCGTTTTCAGGTAGCCTTTCCGTTGACTCGGCGCAAGCCGAAGCCTTTCAATATCCCGCGCTTATCCGCCACATTTTCCTGCCGAGGAAATACGGCACGCAGAACAACACCAGCACAATGCCAAGCGTTACCGCCGTGCTCAACAGATAGTTTTGCAAGGGCACGGCCTCCTTGCCGTGATACAGCGAAAATGCAAAACCGCCGAATATCAGCAGCATAAACCCCCTTGCCGCCCAACCCGCACCGTGCAGCCCCTTGCTTTCGCGCCCCCAGCCGTGCAGCAGCGAAAGGCAGGCCACCGGCACTAGGTAGAAGGCAGACTTGATATATTCGTTCATGTTCGGATCGGGGTGGTGCGGCTCAAACTTCAGCCCGAACAGCAACACTGCCCAAGCAATCACAGTCAACTGAATTAATCGGATTAATATCGACATTTTTGTTTTCCCGTTTATTCAAAATAAAACATCGGATTATAACGATTTTGTGGTTTTTGGCAATCCTATCCGGCTAAGGTAGATGGATTAACAAAAATCAGGACAAGGCGGCAATGCTCTCTGTGTACGGATAGGATATGAGGGGTTGTTAAAGCTGTATTCATTGCAATTTTAATCCACCATAGAACATCAGCTATATAAAGCATCCTGCCAAACAAAAAGGCTACCTGAACATTTTCAGGTAGCCTTCATCATACTAAAGTAAGCGGCTGATGCTTATTTGTCGTCTTTCACTTCTTCAAACTCGGCATCCACCACATCGTCGCCTTTTTTCTGCTGCCCGTTGTCGGCGGACTGGCCGGCTTGGGCTTCCTGAGCCTGCTTCTGGGCATCGGCATACAGCATTTCGCCCAGTTTCTGGCTGGCTTTGCCCAGCTCTTCGGCTTTGGCATCAATGGCGGCTTTGTCGTCGCCTTTCACGGCTTCTTCGGCTTCTTTCAGCGCGGCTTCGATTTTTTCTTTCTCGGCTGCGTCCAGTTTGTCGCCGTAGTCGGCCAGTGATTTTTTCACGGAGTGAATCAAGGCTTCGGCCTGGTTGCGGCTCTGCACCAGTTCGTGCAGTTTTTTATCTTCTTCGGCATTGGCTTCAGCATCTTTCACCATGCGTTCGATTTCTTCCTCGCTCAAGCCGGAAGAACCTTGGATGGTGATGTTGGCGGCTTTGCCGGTGCCTTTGTCTTTGGCAGACACATGCAGGATGCCGTTTGCATCAATATCAAAGGTTACTTCAATCTGCGGCATGCCGCGCGGAGCGGGGGCGATGTCGCCGAGGTTGAATTGGCCGAGTGATTTGTTGGCAGAAGCGCGTTCGCGTTCGCCTTGCAACACGTGGATGGTTACGGCGCTCTGGTTGTCTTCGGCAGTGGAGAACACTTGCGAAGCCTTAGTGGGGATAGTGGTGTTTTTGTTGATGAGTTTGGTCATCACGCCGCCCATGGTTTCGATACCCAAAGACAGAGGGGTTACGTCGAGCAGCAATACGTCGCTGCGGCCGCCGCTCAATACTTCGCCCTGAATGGCGGCACCCAAGGCCACGGCTTCATCGGGGTTCACGTCTTTGCGCGGTTCTTTACCGAAGAATTCTTTCACGGTTTCCTGAACCTTGGGCATACGGCTCTGACCGCCCACCAAAATCACGTCGTCGATGTCGTTCACGCTCAGGCCGGCATCTTTGATGGCGGTGCGGCAGGGCTCGATGGAACGCTCGATCAGGTCTTCCACCAGGCTTTCAAACTTGGCGCGGGTAATCTTCATGGCCAAGTGTTTGGGGCCGGTGGCGTCCATGGTGATGTAAGGCAGGTTCACTTCGGTCTGCTGGCTGCTGGAAAGCTCGATTTTGGCTTTTTCGGCAGCTTCTTTCAGGCGCTGCAAGGCCATTACATCGGTTTTCAGGTCGATGCCCTGGTCTTTTTTGAACTCGGAAATGATGTAGTCGATCAGGCGTTGGTCGAAGTCTTCGCCGCCGAGGAAGGTGTCGCCGTTGGTGGAGAGCACTTCAAACTGTTTTTCGCCGTCCAAATCGGCAATTTCGATAATGGAAATATCGAATGTGCCGCCGCCCAAGTCGTATACGGCGATTTTGCGGTCGCCTTTGCTGCCTTTGTCCATGCCGAAAGCCAGTGCGGCTGCGGTCGGTTCGTTGATGATGCGTTTCACGTCCAAACCGGCGATGCGGCCTGCGTCTTTGGTGGCTTGGCGTTGGCTGTCGTTGAAATAGGCCGGCACGGTAATCACCGCTTCGGTTACTTTTTCGCCCAAATAGGCTTCGGCGGCTTCTTTCATTTTACGCAGGACTTCTGCGGAAATTTGCGGCGGAGAAAGCTCTTTACCTTGCGCTTCCACCCAAGCGTCGCCGTTTTTGGCTTTTACAATTTTGAAAGGCATCAGGTCGATGTCTTTCTGCACTTCTTTATCTTCAAATTTGTGGCCGATCAGGCGTTTTACCGCATAGATGGTGTTTTTTGCGTTGGTAACGGCCTGGCGTTTGGCCGGCGCGCCCACGAGGATTTCGCCGCCGTCCAGATAGGCGATAACAGAGGGAGTGGTGCGTGCGCCTTCTGCGTTTTCAATAACTTTGGTTTGACCGTTTTCAGAAATAGCCAAGCAGGAATTGGTAGTACCCAAATCGATACCGATAACTTTTGCCATAATGGATTGCTCCTTAGAGATTAGTAGGATTCAGACAGCGCCTTGCTGGCGCTTTAACTTGCCCAGTAAATGGGTTTGGCCGTTTTTTTTTCAAGGGAAAAGGCTATTTTCGTTTTAATATATTGATTTTTATATGATTAAATAATTTCAGGCGGCCTTGGGCAACAAATTTCCGCCCGGCCTATTGAATTTCTGCCGCCAGCCCTAATTAAGAATAACTGTTGTTCCTGCATATTTGCACCGATACGGCGTTGCCGGAATTTATAGCTAAAAGCAATTCGTATTATTTGAACTATAAATTATACAAATCGCCTGGCGGCGGCTAGAATGCCGCCCTGTCGATACACCGTATCTCACAAATTCATTCGCATTATTTCTGACACCCTGATATAAGGAGCTCTATATGTCTATCAACATCAAAACCCGCGACCAACTGGTTGGTCAGCAAGTTCCGAACGTAACCTTCCACACCCGCGTGGCCGATTCTTGGAAAGACGTTACCACCGACGACTTGTTCAAAGGCAAAAAAGTAGTGGTATTCGCCCTGCCCGGCGCGTTCACCCCCACCTGCTCTTCCAGCCACCTGCCGCGCTACAACGAGCTGGCTCCTGCATTTAAAGAAAACGGCATCGACGACATCCTGTGCGTGTCCGTAAACGACACCTTCGTGATGAACGCTTGGGCAGCCGACGAAGAAGCCCACAACATCACCATGGTTCCCGACGGCAACGGCGAATTCACCCGCGGTATGGGCATGGAAGTGAGCGATGAAGACATCGGCTTCGGCAAACGCTCTTGGCGCTACTCCATACTGGTGGACGACGGCAAAATCGTGGAAGCCTTCATCGAGCCGATCAAAGAAGGCGACCCCTTTGAAGTTTCCGATGCCGACACCATGCTGAAATTTGTGGCTCCGAACTGGAAACCGCAAGAATCCATCGCCATCTTCACCAAACCCGGCTGCCCCTTCTGCGCCAAAGCCAAAGCCGCTTTGAAAGAAAAAGGCCTGGCCTACGAAGAAATCGTATTGGGCAAAGACGCCAGCATCGTTTCCGTACGCGCCATCACCGGCAAAGTAACCGCCCCGCAAGTGTTCATCGGCGGCAAATACATCGGCGGCAGCGAAGACTTGGACGCATACTTGGCCAAACGCGCCTGATTTTCCAGCTATCCAGTTGCCAATACAGTAGATAGCTTTGCGAGCCGCCCGAACAGGGCGGCTCTTTTCCCAAGGCCTTTCAGGTAGCCTGTTACACCGCAGCAGCCGATCTTTTTCAGGTAGCCTCTTAGCCAACCATACAGGCTACCTGAAAGGTCTTCCCACATAAGGAAAGCAGACATGAAACACCTCACCGCAGACGTCGTCGTTATCGGCGGCGGCACCGCCGGCATGGGCGCCTTCCGCAATGCCCGCCTCTACACCGAAAACGTTTATCTCATCGAAAGCCACGTTTTCGGCACCACCTGCGCCCGCGTCGGCTGCATGCCCTCCAAACTCTTGATTGCCGCCGCGGAAGCCCGCCACCACGCCCTGCACACTGATCCCTTCGGCGTGCATCTGGACAAATCCAGCATCAGCGTAAACGGCGAAGAAGTAATGAGCCGCGTCAAATCCGAGCGCGACCGCTTCGTCGGCTTCGTACTGGAAGACGTAGAAGCCTGGCCGGCCGAGCGCCGAATCATGGGGCAGGCCAAATTCATCGACGAGCATACCGTGCAAATCGACGATCACACCCAAATCCGCGCCGAACGCATCATCATCGCCACCGGCTCCCGCCCCATCGTACTGCCGCAATGGCAGGCGCTTGGCGACCGCCTCGTCATCAACGACGACGTATTCTCATGGGACACACTGCCCGAAAGCGTGGCCGTATTCGGTACCGGCGTAATCGGCCTCGAGCTCGGCCAAGCCCTGAGCCGCCTCGGCGTGCGCGTGGAAATGTTCGGCCTGGGCGGACTCATCGGCGGCATTTCCGACCCCGTGGTGCTGGAAGACGCCACAGCCATCTTCGGCCAAGAAATCCCGCTGCACCTCAACGCCCAAACCGAAACCCGGCTCAACGATAAAGGCCAAGTGGAAGTAGCGTGGATGCAAGACGGCGAAAGCGGCGTATTCACCGCCGACTACCTGCTCGCCGCCATCGGCCGCCGCCCCAATGTGGATAACATCGGGCTGGAAAACCTCAATATCGAGAAAGACGCACGCGGCGTGCCCGTAGCCAACCCGCGCACCATGCAAACCAGCATCCCGCACATTTTCATTGCCGGCGACGCCTCCAACCAGCTACCCCTGCTGCACGAAGCTTCCGACCAAGGCAAAATCGCCGGTGAAAATGCCGGCCGCTACCCCGATGTACGGGACGGCCTGCGCCGCAGCATGATCGGCGTGGTGTTCTCCAACCCGCAGATCATCAGCGTGGGTGCGCGCTTTGCCCAGCTGGAAAAAGAATACGGCAGCAAACTGGTAACCGGCCAAGTATCCTTCCGCAACCAAGGCCGCAGCCGCGTGATGCTGGTAAACCAAGGCAGCCTGCGCGTGTATGCCGACCGCGAAACCGGCCGCTTCCTCGGCGCCGAAGGTGTCGGCCCCGCGCTGGAACACATCGCCCACCTCCTCGCTTGGGCACACCAGCAGCACATGACCGTGCCGCAGATGCTCGATATGCCCTTCTACCACCCCGTAATCGAAGAAGGCCTGCGCACCGCCCTGCGCGATGTAGCCGCCAAACTGGCCTAAAGGCTACCTGAAAGCCCAGCCTTGGCACAGCCAAGCTTGGGCTTCGACGAAGCTGAGGCGTTAATCAAAACGCAGCGGCATCGGAGTGAGAAAAAACGGCAAACGGATTGATTCCGTTTGCCGTTTTTTGTTCGCCTTTGGTCGGTGTAAAAAGCGTGTTGCCTAAAAATATAGTGAATTAACAAAAACCAGTACAGCCTTATCTCGCCTTGCCGTAACGTGTGTACTGCCTGCGGCTCGCCGCCTTGTCCTGATTTTTGTTAATCCACTATAGTTTCAGGTAGCCTTTATCCGCCTGCCACACCTTCCCGCTGAACACCGCTTAAGGCTACCTGAAGAAAGCAACGAGCCCTCCCGCTCTACAAAACCAAAATATCCGGCCGAATACCTGCACAGGCAACCCACCCCCCACCAACAAACCCTTGCCAGCCACCGCCCCCGCAGGCTACCATGCCGCACATAAACGATACCGATACGACCCAACCCGGAGCCCAAATGGATTCCCCCCGCGAACACGCCGTACCAACAACAACACCGCTGCCGCCAGCATATCCTTCATGCTGCACACAGCGGTGTTTTTGTTTGACGGGTATTGGTGCGGAAGAGGCTGCCTGAAAACAAGCGGTGAAGATTGGTAAAGAAGTAAGGCAGGGGTTTCAGGTAGAGCCTCTGAGGGAGGCAATACCTACGCTTCCTGCTAAAGTATTGCACGACTTTAAAATATGGTATTTAAAAATGAAAAAACAAGATAAATCAGAGAACCAGAATAAAGAAGCAACAGGTAGCTATAAACTATTTATGTTAAAAATATTATTGCTGTATGTTATAGGGGTTATTCTATCAACATTTTTTCCTTTTTCGTTGTTACCAAGAAGCATGATGAAGCCGAGTAACAGCATATATACGGACTTTAAGATTTTTCTATCTGACAAGACGATAGAACACCAAAGAGATCTTTACATGTTAAACAAACAAGTTTATTCATTCCAATTAAAGGATTATGATGGAGATGCTAGTGATGGTCCTCCTTATGTGGTGTGTGGGGTGTATAGCTATGAACTGGCAGAAGATGTTAAATATTATAATAAAAATGGTTTAATTAATGAGCTAAATGATAGGCTTGCTAATAAATATAACTTTAAACCATATTATGATAAGGATGGTAATCAGAAATGGATTGAGATTGAATATATTGAAATGCTATCTACTGGGTATAGGAAGTTTAGAACAATATGGTTTCCAATAAAATATTTAGATAATTTTTTAACTTATCGTAATCAGATAGATGAGAATACAAGATTTATTCCTAAGGTTGATGGTGGCAGGCAATCTACACCTGATGAAAGTTATAGGTACTCATGTGTATCTGCAATGGACAGGCAAGAAAATTCATTGATGGGATTGATAGGATATGAAGGGTTTGGAGAGGAGTTTCATAGATTTATTACATATGAGAAATTACAGCAGGAAAGGGCAAGGATATTAAGGGTGCTATCTGCACCGGATACAGTTGTCAGAGTAGATGCGGTAGATGGGTTAATTTACTTTTATAATTTGCATGAAAACAGAATGGTAATTCTAGATTAGAAATCTGTAATTACTTTCCGGCTACCTGAAAAAATGTAGGCCATTCTGCTGGTATCCATTTTCACTCGTTCTGCAGCTTTCAGGTATAGCTAAAACACTTTAATTTCCTATTGTGTTGATTCTGGCGGCTGCACTGCCTACAGCCAGCCTGTATGGTGTGGGAAATCATTTCAGGTAGCCCCATTCTAAGCCGGCCTGATGATAGAACAAAAAAGCTACCTGAAACCGCTTATCTTCGGTTTCAGGTAGCCTTTATTTTGCTTTAACAGCCGCTTGGCTTATTCGATACCGGCCAGATGGGCGGTATCTTGGGCAATCATCAGCTCTTCGTTGGTGGGGATCACCATGGCCAGCGGAGTATGGCCGGCTTGGCTGATGATGCCGCCTTCGCCGAATCGAGCGGCAAGGTTGGCTTTTTCATCTACGGTGAGGCCGAGGAAGCCCAGGTAACCGATGGTTTTGCTGCGGATGGTGTTGGAGTTTTCACCAATGCCGCCGGTAAACACCAACGCATCCAAGCCGCCTGCGGCGACGCTCATGGAGGCAACGTATTTGGCCAGACGGTAGGAGAATACTTCCAGCGCGAGTTTGGCGCCTTCGTGGCCTTTGCCGGCGGCTTCTTCGATTTCGCGGCAGTCGTTGGAAAGTTCGGAAATGCCGAGCAGGCCGCTTTGTTTGTGCAGTAGGTCGGTGATCTGCTCAATATTCAGGCCGGCGTTGTTGTACAGGAAGGGGAACACGTTGGCATCGATGTCGCCGCTGCGGGTGCCCATTACGAGGCCTTCGAGCGGGGTGAGGCCCATACTGGTATCACGGCATTTGCCGCTATTGGCGGCGGCAATGGAAGCGCCGTTGCCGAGGTGGGCAATCACGAGGCGCAAACCTTCTTCGCTGCGGCCGAGCAGGCGGGCGGCTTCGGCAGCCACGAAACGGTAGCTGGTGCCGTGGGCGCCGTAGCGGCGCAGGCCGTATTTGCGGTAGAGCTCGCGCGGCACGGCGTAGGTGTAGGCGTGCTCGGGCATGGATTGGTGGAAGGCGGTGTCGAACACCACGGCGTGCGGCACATGGCTGAAAATGCTCATGGCGGCGCGGATACCGAGCAGGTGGGCAGGATTGTGCAGCGGCGCGAGCATGATGCACTCTTCGATGCCTTTGATCACTTCATCATCAACCAGGCAGGATTCTTTGAAGCGTTCGCCGCCATGAACCACGCGGTGGCCGACTGCGCCGATGCGTTTGTCGAGCTTGCGCGCTTCGAGTTCGGCCATCAGGGCTTCCACGGCGCCGGTGTGGTCTGGCTTCTCAGCCAGGCTCACAGTGTGTTTTTCACCGTTTGCCTTGAAGATGATGCGTGCATCGGGCAAGTGGAGTTTTTCAGCCAGGCAGCTCAGCAAAACTTCGCCGTTGGTGCTGTCCAATACGGCGCCTTTAACGGAAGAGCTGCCGCAGTTTAATACCAGAATCAGTTTGTCAGACATGATGTCCCTTTATATATTTATTGTGGATTACATAAACACGGCGGGCTGCCCGCCGGCTGCTTGTTTTTCTTGCGGATACAATGAACTTGCTAAGAAAATTGGCGGCTATTGTAACAAAACTGCTTTATCTTCTCTATGCCTGCGGGTAATCTTATGCGGCCGAGGTATAAATTATAGTGGATTAACAAAAATCAGGATAAGGCGGCGAGCCGCAGACAGTACACACGTTACGGCAAGGCTACCTGAAACTTATCAAGCATGGCTCAATCCGTTCATTCAACAAAAATGCGGCTCAGTCGGAGCCGCATTTTATTTTCAAACATCGTTTCACCGCAAAGCCTTATCAGCAATATCACGGCGATACTGCATGCCGGGGAAATCAATCTCGGCCACGGCTCGGTAAGCCTGCTGTTTGGCGGCAGCCAAATCGTCGCCCAAACCCACCACACACAGCACGCGGCCACCGTTGGTAAAAGTGTGGTCGGCATCTGCGGCCGTACCGGCGTGGAATACTTTGCCGATGCGGTTTGCGGCTTCGATGCCTTCGATGATGTAGTTTTTGTTGGAACGTTCGGGATAACCTTCCGAAGCCAGCACCACGCCCACAGCGCTTTGCGGTTTCCATTCGGCTTTGGCCGTATCCAGCTTCCGATCCAACGCGGCTTGAATCAAATCCACCAAGTCACTGTCCAAACGGCTCATAATCGGCTGGGTTTCCGGATCACCGAAACGGCAGTTGAATTCCACGGTATAAGGCGCACCATCGGCATCAATCATCAGGCCGGCATAGAGAAACCCTGTAAATTCATGATCTTCTTCGCGCATACCGCGCACAGTAGGCAAAATGATTTCTTCCATGGCGCGCTGATACACCTCAGGCGTAACGATGGGTGCGGGGCTGTATGCGCCCATGCCGCCGGTATTCGGGCCGAGGTCGCCGTCGAGCAGGCGTTTGTGGTCTTGGCTGGTGGCCATCGGCAGCACATTTGTGCCGTCCACCATCACGATAAAGCTGGCTTCCTCGCCCTGCAAAAAGTCTTCAATCACCACACGCGCACCCGCATCGCCCATTTTATTGTCGAGCAACATTTGATCGATGGCCTGATGTGCCTGTTCTTCAGTTTGCGCCACCACTACGCCTTTGCCGGCGGCCAAACCGTCTGCCTTAATCACAATCGGTGCGCCTTTGGCAGCCACATAATTATGTGCGGCGTCGGCATCGGCAAAGGTTTGATATTGCGCGGTGGGGATGCCGTGCCGCGCCATAAAGGCTTTGGCGAAATCTTTGGAGCTTTCCAGCTGCGCAGCGGCGCGGGTGGGGCCGAACACGGGCAGACCGGCGACGCGGAAATCGTCCACTATGCCGGCTGCCAGCGGTGCTTCGGGGCCGACCACAGTAAAGGCAATCTGCTCACGGCGGCAAAAATCAATCAGTTCCTGATGTGTTTTCAAAGGCAGGTTTTGCAGCTTGGGTTCTTGCGCCGTACCGGCATTGCCGGGTGCGACAAACACGGTTTGTACTTTGGGCGACTGCGCCAGCTTCCACGCCAGCGCGTGCTCACGCCCGCCGCTGCCTATAACGAGTAATTTCATGAAGTTGTCCTTTTCAAATAAGATTTCGTTGGCTATAGTGAATTAACAAAAACCAGTACAGCGTTGGCTCGCCTTGCCGTACTATCTGTACTGTCTGCGGCTCGTCGCCTTGTCCTGATTTAAATTTAATTCACTATAGAAAGGCTACCTGAAACTTGGAAACAGATTTTCAGGTAGCCGCTTCGTTTTCTTGCACGTCTTCCAAAATTTCCACCGCACGCATTTTCTGCCAGGCATCCAGGCAGGCGGCATAATTGGCCAGCGGCACGGCGCAATGCAGGCGGCAATCCAGTTGCAAATCCTGCTGCAACACTTCCGCGCCGTACTGTTTGGCCAGCCGCAAAACCTCGCTCAAATGCGGGTAATCGCAGCGCAAGGCTACACGTTTTTCAATATTTTTTTCCACCTGCGCGGTTTGCTGCAAAGCCATTTGGGTGGCGGTTTTGTAGGCATGAATCAGGCCGGGCACGCCCAGCAGTGTGCCGCCGAAATAGCGAACCACCACCACCAAAACATCGGTCAGCCCGGCCGAATCAATCTGGCCCAAAATCGGCCGGCCGGCGCTGCCGGAAGGCTCGCCGTCGTCGTTGGCACGAAACTGCAGGCCGTCCGTACCCAAGCGGTAGGCATAGCACCAATGCCGCGCCTTGTGGTGTTCCTGCCGTAGTGCGTCCACATGGTTTTTCACTTCTGCCGCCGTACGTACGGGATAGGCAAAGGCGATAAAGCGGCTGCCTTTGTCTTTAAACTCGGCCTGGCCGGGTTCGGCCAAAGTGCGGTAGGTGCAGGGAATATCAGAATTCGGCATGGCGGCGGCGGTATCGGGAAATAAGCAGATTATATAAGAAACAGGCTACCTGAAAGCAGATTGTTTTCAGGTAGCCTGCTGTGTTTCACGTGAAACACGAACGCATGAAACGCTTAATTGCCCAATGCCGCAGTCAGCTCAGGCACGGCTTCAAACAGGTCGGCCACCAAGCCGTAGTCGGCAATATTGAAAATAGCCGCTTCCGGATCTTTGTTGATGGCCACAATCACTTTGCTGTCCTGCATGCCGGCAGTGTGCTGGATGGCGCCGGAAATGCCGATGGCGATATACAGCTCCGGCGCCACCACTTTGCCGGTTTGGCCCACTTGGCAGTCATTGGGCGCGTAATCCGCGTCCACCGCCGCGCGGGAAGCACCGATGGCTGCGCCGAGTTTGTCGGCCAACGGTTGCAATAACTCGTTGAACTTTTCCACACTGCCCAAAGCCCGGCCGCCGGAAACCACCACTCTGGCCTGCGTCAGCTCGGGGCGGTCGGATTTCACCAGCTCACGGCTGATGAAACGGCTCAAGCCCTGAGCCGGAGCGGCCTCTACCCGCACCACTTCGGCCTGACCGCCGCTGGCGGCGGCTTCGGTAAAAGCGGTGATGCGGAAAGTGAGTGCCAATTTATCGGCATCGCTGGAAACGGTGGCAAAGGCATTGCCGGCATAAATCGGGCGCACAAAAGTTTTGCCGTCCACAATTTCGGTTAAATCAGACACCTGCGGGCAATCCAACAGGGCGGCCACGCGCGGCATCAAGTTTTTGCCGAAGGTGCTGGCAGCAGCGGTAATATAGCGGTAGCCCGCTGCCAATTTCACTACTAAAGGTGCAAGCTCTTCAGCCAAGCCACCGGCATAATGTTCGGCATCGGCCAGCAATACTTTGGCCACCCCGGCTACTTGTTTGGCCTGCTCGGCCACTGCTGCCGCGCCGCTGCCGGCCACCAATACGTGCACTTCGCCCAGCTTGCTGCCGGCGGTAACGGCATGCCGCGTGGCGGCGGCCAAATGTTGGTTGTCGTGTTCGGCAATAATCAATACAGTCATGGCTTTATCCTCAAATTACTTTGGCTTCGTTTTTCAATTTGGCCACCAATTCGGCCACGCTTTGCACCTTCACGCCGCCGCTGCGCGGTTTGGGCTCAGCCACTTTCTGCTGCTGCAATTTAGGTGTAATGTCCACGCCCAATTCTTCCACCGCAAGCTTTTCCAGCGGTTTTTTCTTGGCCTGCATAATGTTTGGCAGCTTCACATAACGCGGCTCGTTCAAACGCAAATCGGCGCTGACCACTGCCGGCAGCTTCAGGGCCACGGTTTCCAAACCGCCGTCCACTTCGCGCACCACGGTTACTTCGTTTTCGCCCAATTCCACCTTGCTGGCAAACGTACCCTGCGGCGCGTTGAGCAAGGCGGCCAGCATTTGCGCGGCTTGGTTGGCATCATCGTCAATTGCCTGTTTGCCCAGCAAAATCAGCTGCGGCTGCTCGCGCTCGGCGATTTTGCGCAACAGCTTGGCTACGGCCAAAGGCTCCAAATAATCATCGGTCTGCACATGGATGGCGCGGTCACCGCCCATCGCCAGCGCGGTGCGCAACGTTTCTTCGCACTGCTTCACGCCCAGCGATACCACCACGATTTCGCTAATCTTCCCGGCCTCTTTCAGGCGCACCGCCTCCTCCACGGCAATTTCGTCAAACGGGTTCATCGACATTTTCACATTGCCGATGTCCACATCCGAACCGTCGGCCTTCACCCGCACCTTCACGTTGTAATCCACCACCCGCTTTACGGCAACCAGTGCTTTCATGAAATTTCCTTTTCCTTCTATCTAGTTAGTGATTCACTTATCCGGCAAAACGGGCTGATTGTGCCGATTTGGCGGAAATAATGCAAGTATGGCCAAAACCCGGCTGCAAACGCTTGGGGCTACCTGAAAACTCCCCGCCCGGTTTGATAAGCCTGCTCCAGCAGGAACAACCGTTCCAACACCTCCTCCGGCTGCGGCGGGCAGCCGATACCGCCCATATTTTCCGCCCAAGCCGAGGGCTGCACGCCGGTTTTTACCGGATCGCTGTCGGTATAAATACCGATCAGCGGCTTATCCAGCGCATTGGCCAAATGCAGCAGGCCGGTATCCACGCCGATAACGCTGCGCGTGCCGCGCAATACATAGGCCGCCTGCAGCAGGCCGAGCTTTTCTTCCGGCACCTGCGCCGCCTCTATCTGATTGGCCAAGGCCAATGCGCGCTGCCGTTCCGCCCCGCTGCCCCACGGCAGCCACACCGCCACACCGTCTGCCGCATGCAGCCGATTCAACAATTCCACCCAGTATTCGTCCGGCCACAATTTGCTCTCGCGGCTGGTGGCGTGCAGGGCCACGCGGTAGCTTTCAGGTAGCCCCTGCACCGCCGCATCTTCCGGCACACGCACGCCGAAATCCGCCGCGCCGTCAAACCGATAGCCGAACACTTGGGCAAACAGCTCACGGTTGCGCCACACCGCATCGCGCCCTTTGGCTACCTGAAAACCTTGTGCATAAAACGCCGCCGCCCAGCCCTCACGTGCGCTGTGTTTGTCCAAACCCTTTACCGGCACGCCCGCCTGACGGGCAAACCACGCGCTTTTTATCAGGCCTTGGCTGTCGAGCACGAAATCATAGCCGCCACCGGCCAACTCCTGCTTCAGTGCACGCATCTGCCGCCGCGTATCCGCCGCAAACAGCCGCTTGCGCCACTGCCGCCAGCGCATCGGAATCACCTTGGCCACAAACGGATGCAGCCGCGCAATATCGGCAAACCCGGCCTCGGCCAGCCAATGCAGCTCCACCTGCGGGCAATGCCGCGCCAAATCCTGCACCGCCGGCAGGGTATGGATAAGATCGCCCATGCTGGAGAGGCGCACCAGTAAAATCTTCATCGGAGGGAAAGCCTGTGGTTGGAACGGGTGGAATTATACAAGATGAAGCTTGGTAAATAGACCGCATTACGTTTTCAGGTAGCCTTTTCCCTTGGAGGCTACCTGAAAACAAACCATAGCCAAATTTAATCGGAAAGACAGGCAAACATATTTCCCGTATGATGGCGGCTGCCTTATGCAGATTTTCCGGAGTTTTTTATGAAACAGCGCACCCTAGCCCAATCCGTTCAAGCCACCGGCGTCGGCCTGCATTCCGGCGAGCGGGTTTTGCTCACCCTGCATCCGGCTGCCGAAAACAGCGGCATCGTATTCCGCCGCACCGATTTGGCCGGCGAACAGAGCCGCCCGATCAAACTCGTGCCCGAACTGATCAACGACACCCGCCTCTCCTCCACCATCGTTACCGAAGACGGCGTGCGGGTGGGCACGATCGAGCATTTAATGTCGTCACTGGCCGCCTACGGCATCGATAATGTGTTGATTGAATTGAATGCGCCGGAAATCCCGATTATGGACGGCTCCAGCCTGCCTTTTTTGTATCTGTTGCAGGATGCGGGCATCGTGGATCAAAAAGCCGAAAAACGCTTCCTGCGTATTTTGAAGCCGGTGGAAGTACAGGAGCCGGGCAAATGGGTGCGCTTCACCCCGTATGACGGCTTTAAAGTCAGCCTCACCATCAATTTCGACCACCCCGTGTTCAACCGCAGCAACCCCACCTTTGAAATCGATTTTGCCGGCGCATCGTATGTGGAAGAAATCGCCCGCGCCCGCACCTTCGGCTTCATGCAGGAAGTGGAAATGATGCGCGCACACGGACTGGGCTTGGGCGGCAACTTGAGCAATGCCGTAGTGATTGACGACAACGACGTGCTTAATCCGGAAGGCCTGCGCTACCCCGACGAATTCGTGCGCCACAAAATCCTCGATGCCGTGGGCGATTTATACGTAATCGGCGCACCGATAATCGGCGCATTCGAAGGCCACAAATCCGGCCACGCCATCAATAACGCTCTCTTACGCGCCATTCTTGCCGACCCGGAAAGCTACGAATGGGCCACTTTCCCGCACAACCAAAACCTGCCCGCCGCTTTCCACGCCCTGCCGGCTGCGGCATAAATCGGCAGTATAGTGAATTAAATTTAAACCAGTACAGCGTTGTCTCGCCTTGCCGTACTATTTGTACTGTCTGCGGCTCGCCGCCTTGTCCTGATTTTTGTTAATCCACTATAATAAAAGGAAAGGCTACCTGAAAACCGTTTGTTGGTTTTCAGGTAGCCTTTCTTTTGAAATATCGTTCAGCTACTCCGTTTTTCAGGTAGCTTCAAACATTGTAAGCAGTGGAAGCAGTATCGCCGCCGGTGCCTGTCCAATTAGTGTGGAAAAACTCGCCTTCCGGCCGATCGATGCGCTCATAGGTGTGGGCACCGAAGTAGTCGCGTTGCGCTTGCAGCAGATTGGCGGGCAGGCGGCCGCAGGTGAAGCTGTCGAGGAAGGAGAGGGCGGATACGGTGCAGGGCATCGGCAAACCGTGCTGCATCGCGGCGGCGGCCACTTTGCGCCAGCCCGGCAGAGCCTGCTGCAACAGGTCTTTGAAATAGGCATCGCTGCCAAGAAATACCAAATCCGGATTGGCGGCGTAGGCATCACGGATATTGCCTAAAAACGCGCTGCGGATGATGCAGCCTTCGCGCCACAACAAAGCGGTATTCCCGTAATCCAAATCCCAGCCGTAATGCTCGCTGGCCTGACGCATCAGCATAAAGCCTTGGGCATAAGAAATAATTTTGGAAGCCAGCAATGCTTGGCGTAAAGCAGCCAGCCATTCTTCCCGCTTGCCGGCCACCGGTTCGATTTTATGTCCGAAAGCCGTTGCAGCCTGCACCCGCTGGGTTTTTAGAGCGGAAATACAGCGGGCAAACACCGCTACGGTAATCAGCGTGAGCGGTGTGCCCAAATCCAAGGCATTGATACCGGTCCATTTCCCGGTGCCTTTCTGGCCGGCACGATCGAGGATTTTCTCTACCAACGGCGTGCCGTCTGCGTCGTTTGTGCCCAAAATATCGGCAGTGATTTGAACCAAGTAGCTGTTGAGCTCGGTCTTGTTCCATTCGGCAAAGGCGGCCTGCATCTCGGCATGGCTCATACCCAGGCCGTCTTTCATAAACTGGTAAGCTTCGCAGATAAGCTGCATATCGCCGTATTCGATGCCGTTGTGCACCATTTTCACAAAATGGCCGGCACCGTTTTTGCCCACCCAGTGGCAACATACCTCGCCACCGGCCGTTTTGGCGGCTACTGCCTGCAAAATCGGCTTCACTGCCGGCCAGGCTTCCGGATTGCCGCCGGGCATGATAGACGGCCCATGGCGCGCGCCTTCTTCACCGCCGGAAATACCGGTGCCGATAAATAAAATACCCTGTGCGGCCAACTCGTCGGTACGCCGTTCGGTATCGGAATAATGGGCATTGCCGCCGTCGATGATGATGTCGCCCTTATCCAAGTGCGGCACCAGCTGTGCAATCAACTCGTCTACCGCCCGCCCGGCCTGCACCATCAGCATCACCTTGCGCGGCCGCTTTAATTGGCCGATTAGTTCTTCCAAACTGTAGGCGCCGATAATTTTTGTGCCTTTGGCCGGGCCGTTGAGGAATTGCTCGGTTTTGGCCGCCGTGCGGTTGTAGGCGCTCACTTGGAGGCCGTAATCGTTCATGTTCAGAATCAGGTTCTGCCCCATAACGGCCAGGCCGATAATGGCAATATCGTTTTTATTGTGAAAAGGGTTTTGCATGATATTTTTAGATTACAAAGTTTGAGATTTAGTATTGGGTTAGATTGAACCGAGTTGGCTTTCTTTAACCTAATTTTTTAATTAATTTTTTGTTGTTTATATTAGAGCGGCATAAAAATAGTGGATTATCCAGAAAATTCATTAAAACCATTTAGATAAGCCAATTAATCCCTGTTGTTTACTTGTCGTTCAACTGTGGATTGTTGTGGAATAGTGGCTGGTTTTATCGGCTGTTTGTGGATAAATCGATTATTTGCCTGCTTTGTCCGCAGAGCATAGTGGAAACAAGCCGTTGTCGTGCCGAGCCGGTACCCTGTTATTTAAGCAGCTGATTCCGGCGGCAATACGTTCAAATATTTCAAAGACAACAGCTGCTGTTCGGCATCCAATTGGGTAACGGCCAGTTTCATGCGGGTTTTGGGCGGGATGTCGATCGGTATGCCGTGTACGCGGCTCATCAGCGGCAGGCCATCAATACGCACCAGATCTTCTTTCAGCAATACGGCGGTCAGCTCGCGGCATTGTTCTTGTTCCAGATATATTAAGCTCCAGTAAGCTTCCATTTGGCGTTGGAAGTCGGCATAAGCAGTGTAGGTAGCGTCAAAATCGCGCAGGGCGGCGAATAGGTCGCTGCTGTTTTTTTCAAAACGCGGCGGCAAATCGGGCTTGATTAAGCTGAGCAGCTGGAGCTGGTTGATGCAGTCGGCCGCACGACGCAATGGCGAGGTGAACCAGCCGTAATGTGCCACACCCATGCCGATGTGTGGTTCGGATTGGGTACTCATGCGTACTTTGCCGCTGGTTTGTACGCGGAATAAACCGGGCAGGCCGTTTTCATCCAGCATTTGTGCCCAGGTGCTGTTGGCCAGAATCATCATTTCGGATACCAGCGTATCGATGGGCGAGCCGCGCTCGCGGCGGCTGATGCGCACGCTGCCATCGGGATTGAACTCGATGCCGTAATCGTATTGCGGGGCGCGGTTTTCTTCGTAGCGGTCACGCTGTTTTTGGCGTTCGACGGCGAAGCGGTACAGCCAGCGCAGCTGCGGTTGGCAGGGAAATTGTGTTGGCTCGTTCTCGGAGAGGCCGGTGTCGGCGTTGAAGTGCGGCTCGATGTCTTGGATACGCAGGTTATGCTTGATAGTGAGATTTTCGAGGCGGGTTTGCGGTGTGGAGGCTACCTGAAAATCGGCATCCACTTCCACATACAGGCTCAATACCGGCCGTTTGCCTTCATCTAAGCTGAAAGTTTGAATCCAGTTCTCCGGCAACATGGTGATTTTGCCGCCAGGGTAGTAGGCTGTACTTTGTCGTTGTTTAATAAGGGTTTCGATTGGGCTTCCGTTGGCAATGGCCAGTGTGGGTACGGCGATATGGATACCGACACGTTTGCCGCTATTTGGCAAATCCTGCACCGATAAGGCATCGTCGATTTCGCTGGTTTCGGCATCATCAATAGAGAATGTGAGCAAATCGGCGGCATCCGGCAATTCAGGGATAGCAGGCACGGTGATTTCCGGTGCTACAGTGCCTTGCGGGAAGTGTTTGCAGCAGAAGCCGTCGAGCAGGTATTGCGGCAATGAGCTCACGCCGCCGGTTTGCCGGGCCAGCTGGTAGGCGGAAATTTTCAGTTCGGCAGCGGCTTTGGTAAAGGCTTTGTAGGTGAGCGACTGTTTGTCCGGGTTGTGCAGGATGGTACACAAATCGGCGGCAATTTCAGCGGGCAGGAGGCCTTGTGCCAATTCTTCCGCCCAAGCGGCTATTTGTGCGTCTTGCTGTTTTTTGTGCTCGATGGCAGCCAATGCCTGCTTCAGGGTGTCTTCCGGCGCGGCTTTAAATACGCCTTTGCCTTTTTTATAGAAATACATTGGTGCGGCATAGAGCGCAATCAGGGTGGCGGCCAGTTCGTGTTGGCTTGGGGGATGGCCGAAGTAGTCGGCGGCGATGCTTTGGGCGGTAAACTCGTCTTCGCCGCAAAATTCCCACAGCAGGTCGGTGTCGATTTGTGCGGCTTCGGCCTGGGCACGTTCGAGGAAAGCGTCCATCGGCTCGGTGAATTCCACGAAAACGTTGTTGGCTTTGATTTTGGCGCGTTTGCCGTGCCGGGTGTCGGCTTGGTAGGTGCTGTCGTTCTTCTGCACCACGGCGGCCACTTTGAATTGGCCGCTTTCTTCGTAGAATATATTCATTTAAAAGGGAAAACCGCTTTATTTGGTTGGAATATTGAGATGGTGGATTTTAGCATAGAAACTGTTGGTTTCTAAGGCGTGGGAATCCCTAGCGTTGTTTGCAGATGGAGGAAATCGCCGGGTTATCTACCTATATTAGATTAACAAAAATCAGGACAAGGCGGCGAGCCGCAGACAGTACACACGTTACGGCAAGGCGAGCCAACGCCGTACTGGTTTTTGTTAATTCACTATATAAACCGATGGTAAGGTAAAACGGGTTATCCATACCCTAACGGAAATGTGTTATGAGAAACAGTTTCTTAATAGCCTGAAATAGCGGTAGAAGAATTTGTGCGGCTTCGTTAATCACCACAATATGATGAAGCCGCACCAAGGTTTGGATGGCAATATGCCGTTTAAAGTGTTATAGGCTTGTTTTCTTAGCCTGTGGTGAACTACTGGGTTATTTCTATGAATAAAGGCTACCTGAAATTTTTGATGCTTGAAGCAGATTAACAACTGTGCCGGCCTGGTAAGTAAGGGGTACGAAAGGAACAGCTTGAATTTTTTGTGCCCATCGGTTTTTGTTAATCCGCTACATGCCGCATGCAATATGTTTATGCTTCTGCTTGACTGTATTCCTGCAATAGTGTGCGGAACGCCTCCGCCGTTTCCGGGTGTTTCAGCCCGTAGGCCAGCGTGGCTTCTAGGTAGCCCAGCTTACTGCCGCAGTCGTAGCGTTTGCCCGCAAAGGCGTGTGCCAGCACCGGCTCGTGTTCCAGCAGCTTGGCGATGCCGTCGGTGAGCTGGATTTCGCCGCCCGCGCCGCGGCCTACGGTTTGCAGCAGGGAGAAAATGCGCGGCGTGAGGATGTAGCGCCCCACCACGGCCAGGTTGGACGGCGCTTCTTCCGGCTTCGGTTTTTCCACAATGCTTTGAATGCGCTGATATTGCTGCCACGGCGACACTTCCACGATGCCGTAGGAGCCGGTTTGCGAAGGCGCTACGGTTTCCACGCCCAGCACGCTGTTGCCGGTTTGGCGGTACACTTCGGCCATCTGCGCAATCGCGCCCTGCGGCGCGTCGATTAAATCGTCGGCCAGAATCACGGCGAAAGGTTCGTTGCCCACCGCCGCGCGGGCACACAGCACGGCATGCCCCAAGCCCAAGGCCTCGGCCTGGCGGATATACAGGCAGGTAACATCGGGCGGCAAAATATCGCGCACATGCGAGAGCAGCGCGGTTTTGTGGCGCTGTTCCAGCTCGGTTTCCAGCTCGTAGGCCTTGTCGAAATGGTCTTCGATGCTGCGTTTGTTGCGGCCGGTAACGAACACCAATTCGGTGCAGCCGGCGGCTACGGCTTCTTCCACTGCGTATTGAATCAGCGGCTTATCCACAATCGGCAGCATTTCTTTGGGGCTGGCCTTGGTGGCGGGCAGAAAGCGCGTGCCCATCCCGGCCACGGGAAAGACGGCTTTTTTGATTGGAGCGGAATTTTCCATGGTTTGGCTTCGGTGTCGGTTGGTAAAGATGCCGCATTATAGCAGCGGCTGGACATAGGATGTCTTAAAGGCTACCTGAAAACGTAAACTTCAAAGCAGCGTTTCGTTTCAGGTAGCCTTTAAACCGCATACAGATTAAGAAACCATGTGTGCCAACACATCTGCTGCGATTGCCACGGTTTCCGCCACCAGCTCTTCCGTGTGCGCTGCCGACATAAATGCCGCTTCGTAGGCTGATGGACCGAAGGATACACCACGATCAAGCATGCCGTGGAAGAAGGTTTTGAAGGCTTCGATATTGGAGGCAGCCATATCGGCATAGTTCTGCGGCAGGCTACCTGAAAAATACAGGCCGAACATGCCGCCCACACTGTCGGCAGTAAAGGCGATGCCGGCTTGTACTGCCGCCTGTTTCAGCCCATGCACCAGTTGCTCGGTGCGTGCGGTAAGGTTTTCGTAGAAACCCGGGCGCTGGATGATTTCCAGCGTTTTTAAACCGGCTGCCACGGCCATGGGATTGCCCGAGAGCGTGCCGGCCTGATACACACCGCCCAATGGCGAGATGCAGTCCATGATTTCACGCTTGCCGCCAAAGGCCGCCAGCGGCATACCGCCGCCAATCACCTTGCCCATGGTGGTCAAATCCGGCGTGATGCCGTGCAGCGACTGTGCGCCGCCGAGCGCCACGCGGAAGCCGGTCATCACTTCGTCGTAAATCAGCACCGTGCCGTGTTTGGCCGTCAGCTCGCGCAGGGCACGGATGAATTCGCGCGTTGGGCGCACCAGGTTCATATTGCCGGCAAACGGCTCCAAAATCACACAGGCGATTTGGCTGCCGGCCTGGGCGAAGGTTTCTTCCAGCTGGGCTACATTATTGTATTCCAACACTAAAGTATGTTTGGTGAAATCGGCGGGCACACCGGCGGAGGAAGGGTGGCCGAAGGTGAGCAGGCCGCTGCCGGCTTTCACGAGCAGGCTGTCGGAATGGCCGTGGTAGCAGCCTTCGAATTTCACGATTTGGTCGCGCCCCGTGTAGCCGCGCGCCAAGCGGATGGCCGACATGGTGGCCTCGGTGCCGGAGCTTACCAGCCGCAGCCGCTCTACGCTGGGCACCAGACGGCAGATTTCCTCAGCAATTACGATTTCGGCTTCAGTGGGCGCCCCGAACGACAGCCCGCCTAAAGCCGCTTCGCGTACCGCTTCCAACACTTCCGGATGCGCGTGCCCCACGATAGCCGGCCCCCACGAGCCGACATAATCGATATAGCGTTTGCCGTTTTCGTCCCACACAAACGCCCCCTCGGCTTTTTTAATGAAGCGCGGCACGCCGCCGACGCTGCCGAAGGCGCGCACAGGTGAATTCACGCCGCCGGGAATCACGGCTTTGGCGCGGGTGAAGAGTTGTTCGTTACGGTCGGTCATGGGAAATCCTTGCTAGGAAAATGGGAATAGGCAGATTTTAGCAGATTACAAAAGCAGCCTGCACGGCGGTTGGACACGCCACTGGGGCAACAGCCGCGCCTTCGCCACATCGCTCAACATCAGCGTGCAGCGCAGAAACTACCGCGGCCCCGACATCTTCAATATCCAGCGACGCGACACCGAATACTTCACCCGCCTGTCGCTGTTGCACAGCCGCCTCTCCTGGAAAGGCTTCACCCCTCGCCTGAACTGGACATGGTCGCACATCCGCAGCAACCATTTCTATTACCGCTATAACAACCACCGCGTGTTTTTGGATATATTCAAGCAGTTCTGATAAAAAAGCAGCCTGCACTTTGCTGGTTACAGTAAAATCAAATCTATTGGCTGGCCGCACCCCCGAAAGTCCCCCCCATGACCGCCCACACCTACGAACACAAATACCGCCTTGCCGCCCAATTTGCCCGCCGCTTCCAAAACGAAAAGCGCGAACGTGCCGAAAATAGTAACGCAACGGTACTGCCAACCAAAACTGCTTTGACGCACTGCTGGAATTATTCGGCTAGGACAACTGGCTCTACATTTTTTATGACAATGACGAATAATATGATGCAGAATAAGCTTATGATATTTTTCAGATAGCCCAGCCTGCAAACAAAGAAAACCTTAAAACGGTCATTTCAGGCAGCCTTTTCTTTTCCCCTATTTTTTAAGAACCTTTCAATTATGATTAACAAACAAAACCTGCCCCAATTCCTAACCTATTTGGGCTTTACCCAACAAAACCAAATCTATACAAAATCCCTGCACGGAAACGAACTAAAAGTCGACTTTGCCAATGAAAGAATCATCTATCCTAAAGGTGTAACCGCCCACCGCGACACTACCAAGAATTTCAGCCAACCTGAAAACTTCGTTGTGTTCGAATGCGTGCACAACCTGCTGCAATCGGGCTACAAACCCGAACACATCATTTTGGAGCAGGGTATGCCCGGTGGACACGGCATGACGGGCGGATTTTGCGACATCATTGTGCAGGATAATGATGGGCAACCCTATCTGCTTATCGAATGCAAAACGGCAGACGGCGACAAAAGCAAAGAATTTTCCCGTGCATGGGCGAAGATGCAGAAAGACGGCGGACAGCTTTTCAATTATTACAACAGTTATCGCCAGGCACAATGGCTGTGTCTGTATACAAGCGATTTCGTCAACAATCAGGCAGAATCCGTTTACCACCTGATTTCTATGAAAGATAACGACGAATATCTGGGTAGTAACGAAAAGCTACTGAGTTTCAAAAAAGTGCAGGAGGAAAATGGCTCAAAATCCGACTATTTCAAAGTATGGAGCGAAACCTACCAGCAGGACTTTATTTCCCACAATCTATTTGAATCCGCACCATTCAATATTGGCAGTCGCCCCTACAATGTGCGCGATTTAAAAATCGTGGACAACAACACCATTCAGAAAAAATATCACCAGTTTGCCACCATCATGCGCCAGCATAATGTTTCTGCGCGGGAAAATGCCTTTGACAAACTGGTAAACCTATTCCTGTGCAAAGTCGTTGATGAAAAAGCAAATCCTGAAAATCTGAAAGTCTATTGGAAAGGCGCGGCCAGCGACAACCACTATGACCTGCAAGACCGCCTGCAACAGCTTTACCAGACCGGCATGAAAGAATTTTTGGGTGAAGACGTTACCTACATCAGCGCGGAAACGCTGGACAACGCTTTTCACCTGTTTAAAAACCAAAAAGACGAAACCAAGCGCACGGTAATGGAATATTTCACCCAATTAAAATTCTATTCCAACAACCCCTTCGCTTTTTTGGATGTGCATAACGAAAAACTCTTCTTCCAAAACGCCGTCATTCTGAAAGAAATCGTGCAGATGTTGCAGGACATCAAACTCAAAAACGAAGAAGGGCAGCACCAGTTTCTCGGTGATTTGTTTGAAGGATTTTTAGATCAGGGCGTAAAGCAGTCCGAAGGACAGTTTTTCACGCCCATGCCGATAGTCAAATTCCTGATTTCCAGCCTGCCGTTGTCTGAACTGCTGCAAAACAGCGAAGCTCCCAAAGTAATCGACTACGCCTGCGGCGCAGGGCATTTCCTCACTGAATACGCAAGCCAAATTAAATCTCTGCTGCAAAGTGGGCAAAACCCCGCCGATTTCTACCCGCACATTTACGGCGTGGAAAAAGAATACCGCCTCTCCAAAGTCGCCAAAGTGTCCGCCTTCATGTACGGACAGGACGAAATGAACATCATCTATGCCGACGCCCTCGCCCAAAATGACGGCCTCAAAGACGGTAGCTTTTCCCTGCTCGTTGCCAATCCGCCGTACAGCGTTAAAGGCTTTCTTGCCACATTGGGCGAAGAAGACAAAGCAAAATTCACGCTCTACCCGCACGTTTCCGATGAAGACAGCTTCAACAGCATCGAGACCTTCTTTATCGAAAAAGCCAAGCAGCTTTTGCATTCAGACGGCATTGCCGTCATCGTGCTGCCGTCCAGCATCCTAACCAACGGCAATATCTATATCAAATGCCGCGAAATCATCCTGCAATACTTTGATTTGGTCGCCATTGCCGAATTCGGCTCGGGCACGTTCGGAAAAACCGGCACCAACACCGCCACCCTGTTTTTGCGCCGCAAATCCGACACGCCAAACCTGGCTGAACACTACCAAAACCGTATAGAACAATGGCAATCGGGCAATTTCGGCTTTGACGGATTATTTGCAGACAGCCATCTGCTTCAAAACTACTGCGGACATTGCGGTTTCGATTTGGCGCAATACCAGGCCTTTTTAACGGCACAAAGCAAGATGCCGCCCGAAATCGCCGCAACCGAAGTATTTCAGGAATACCGTAAGATTTTCGACAAGAAAAAACTGCCCAAAAGCACCGATGTGGAAAAAGCGTGGCTCGATTTCGCTAAAGAGATTGAAGCCGACAAACTGCGCCATTTCATGCTCGCCGCCAACAATCCGCAAAATGTGCTGGTAGTGAAAATGCCGTCCGAAACCAAAGAGAAAAAAGCCTTTTTGGGTTATGAATGGAGCGCAGCAAAGGGCAACGAAGGTATCAAGTATCTGGGAGGACAGACCGAAAAGGACGAAGAAGGCCTGCAGCATTTGCAGGGTATCAACAAAATCCAAACCCCGCTCTTCAACCCGCAAAACCTGTTTGATGAAGACAAACTCAACAGCCTGATACGGCAAAATTTTTCAGGTAGCCTGCAAAACATACCCGAACACCTGGCAAACTTCGCCACACTGCTGCCGCTGGCGGAAATGCTTGATTTTGGGCGGGCGGATTTTGATAAAGCTATTCGGATGAGCGTGCAGAAGAAGGTGGAAATTGTAAGTAAGTATCCATTGGTGAAGTTGGCTGATGTTACTGAAATTTTAAGTGGGGGAACGCCAAGTACAAATAATGCTGAGTATTGGGATAATGGTACAATTTTTTGGGCAACACTTGTTGACACCAAAGAGAAATACTTAACTAAAACAGAGCGCAAAATAACAGAGAAGGGGCTAAATTCTAGTAGTGCAAAATTATTACCCGTAAATACAGTTATTTTTTCAAGTCGCGCAACCATTGGAGATGTAACGATTGCAAAGGTTGAAACAGCAACCAACCAAGGATATAAAAACTTCATCTGCAATCCAAACGCTATAAATTATGAATACCTGTATTACATCCTTAAACAGCAAGCAAAAAATATTGAAAGTCTAGCTAGCGGCATGACTTATAAAGAAATTAGCAAAACCGAGATTGGAAATTTTAAAATCCCGCTCCCACCCTTAGATATCCAGCAAAAAATCGTGGAAGAATGTCAAAAAATTGATGACGAATTTAACCGCACCCGCATGAAGATTGAAGAATACCGTGCCAAAATAACCAATATATTCAATGGATTGGAAGTGATTCGGGGGGGGTAAAACGCTTTAAGATCAGTGAGTTAAATGTGCTGTTAAAACGTGGCAAATCACCAAAATATGGCAGCTCTGCTATCCAGGTCATCAAGTCGGGACAAGCTCGCGGATACGGCGAGTTTGATTTCAAAGAACCCTTTTTCTTAGCTGATGATTTCGTTTTAGACGAACGAAAACTACAAAAGGGAGATATTTTGATTAACTCGACAGGTGTTGGAACAGCCGGGCGAGTTACGTTATTTGATTTAGATGGGGATTTTGTCGCAGACAGCCACATCACTATTTTTAGAACCAATGATAAGGTACTGCCCAAATTTGCCCTTTATTCGTTGGCACACATTGGCTTTAAAACTATCGAGAAAATGGCAAATGGTGCTAGCGGACAAATTGAACTGACTTTAAGCACCATTGGAAATATTGCTTTTTTTGTTCCCGATTTGGAAACCCAAAAATCCATCATCGCCCAAATTAACGAATATGAAGCCGAAATCGCCGCCTGCGAGCGGGAAATCCAGTCCCTGCCCGCGCAAAGGCAGGCAGTGTTGGCAAAGTATCTAAATTAGAACAAGGATATATCTATATTAGAACAAGGATATATCTATTCATTCTTTTTCAGGCTGCCTGAAAAAGCAGCCTGCACCCATCCAAAGGACCCCCATGAACATCACCCAAATCCTCTCCCAAGAGCTCTCCGCCACTGCCGCGCAAATCACCGCCGCCGTCGAGCTTTTGGACGACGGCGCGACCGTGCCGTTTATCGCCCGCTACCGCAAGGAAGCCACGGGCGGGCTGGACGATACGCAGTTGCGCCAGCTTGCCGAGCGGCTGCAATACCTGCGCGAGTTGGAAGAGCGCAAAGCCGTTGTTTTAAAAAGCATTGAAGAGCAAGGCGAGCTTTCAGACGACCTCAGGGCGCAAATCGAAGACGCCGACAACAAAACCGCGCTGGAAGACCTGTATCTGCCTTACAAACCCAAACGCCGCACCAAGGCGCAAATCGCGCGCGAACACGGTTTGCAGCCGCTGGCGGACGTGTTGCTTGCCGAGCAGCCGCAGGATGTTGAAGCCGCCGCGCAAGGCTACCTGAACGAAAACGTCCCCGACGCCAAAGCCGCGCTGGACGGCGCGCGTGCAATTCTGATGGAGCAGTTTGCCGAAGACGCGGAACTCATCGGCACGCTGCGCGACAAGCTGTGGAACGAAGCCGAAATCCACGCGCAAGTCGTTGAAGGCAAAGAAACCGAAGGCGAAAAATTCAGCGATTATTTCGACCACCGCGAACCCGTCCGCGCCATGCCCAGCCACCGCGCGCTGGCGGTTTTGCGCGGCCGCAACGAAGGCGTGTTGAACATCGCGCTCAAATACCAGCCCGACGACACGCCGATTACCCAGCAAAGCGAATACGAGCAAATCATCGCCCGCCGCTTCAAGGTTTCAGACGGCCACAAATGGCTGCGCGACACCGTGCGCCTGACTTGGCGCGCGAAAATCTTTTTATCGCTGGAACTCGAAGCCTTAGGCCGTCTGAAAGAAGCCGCCGACACCGACGCGATTACCGTGTTCGCCCGCAATCTCAAAGACTTGCTGCTCGCCGCGCCCGCCGGACGGCTGACCACGTTGGGCCTCGACCCCGGCTACCGCAACGGCGTGAAATGCGCCGTGGTGGACGACACGGGCAAGCTGCTGGATACCGTCATCGTCTATTTGCATCAAGAAAACAATATGTTGGCAACGCTGTCGCACCTGATTAAACAACACGGCGTGAAGCTCATCGCCATCGGCAACGGCACCGCCAGCCGCGAAACCGACAAAATTGCGGGCGAACTGGTGCGCGGAATGCCGGAAATGGGGCTGCACAAAATCGTCGTTTCCGAAGCCGGCGCGTCGATTTATTCTGCGTCCGAACTGGCGGCGCGCGAGTTTCCCGACTTGGACGTTTCCCTGCGCGGCGCGGTGTCCATCGCCCGCAGGCTGCAAGACCCGCTTGCCGAGCTGGTGAAAATCGACCCCAAATCCATCGGCGTGGGGCAGTATCAGCACGACGTGAACCAAAGCCAGCTCGCCAAATCGCTGGACGCGGTGGTCGAAGACTGCGTGAACGCCGTCGGCGTGGACGTGAACACCGCCTCCGCCCCGCTCTTGGCGCGGATTTCCGGTTTGAATCAAACCCTTGCCCAAAACATCGTCGCCTACCGCGATGAAAACGGCGCGTTCGACAGCCGCAAAAAACTGCTGAAAGTGCCGCGTTTGGGCGAAAAAACCTTCGAGCAGGCAGCGGGCTTTTTGCGGATTAACGGCGGCAAAGAGCCGCTGGACGCGAGCGCCGTCCACCCCGAAGCCTATCCCGTCGTCGCCAAAATGCTGGCGCAACAAGGCATTACCGCCGCCGAACTCATTGGCAACCGCGAGCGCGTGAAGCAAATCAAAGCATCCGACTTCACCGACGAACGCTTCGGCCTGCCGACCATTCTGGACATTCTGTCCGAGCTGGAAAAACCCGGCCGCGACCCGCGCGGCGAGTTTCAAACGGCCTCCTTCGCCGAAGGCATCCACGAAATCAGCGACTTGCAAGTCGGCATGATACTCGAAGGCGTGGTTTCCAACGTCGCCAACTTCGGCGCGTTCGTGGACATCGGCGTCCATCAGGACGGCTTGGTGCACATCTCCGCCCTGTCCAATAAGTTCGTCCAAGACCCGCGCGAAGTGGTGAAAGCCGGCGACGTGGTGAAAGTGAAAGTGCTGGAAGTCGATGCCGCACGCAAACGCATCGCGCTGACCATGCGCTTGGATGACGAGGCCGATACGGAAAAACGCGGGCGCAGGCTACCTGAAACCGAAAAACGCGGCGCAAACAACCGTTCAAGCAAGCCACAGCGCGAAAAGCAGCCTGCAAATTCGGCGATGGCGGATGCGTTGGCGAAGTTGAAGCGGTAACAGTAGGCGGATTCGGATTTGAAGTGCAACTTCCATAATAGAAAAAGGCTGGTATGCGGTAGCATACTGGCCTTTCCTGCAAGAAAGATTGCCATGGGCTACACGCAACTGACCCAAGACGAACGATATAGTGAATTAACAAAAACCAGTACAGCGTTGTCTCACCTTGCCGTAACGTGTGTACTGTCTGCGACTCGCCGCCTTGTCCTGATTTTTGTTAATCCACTATACTTCCCCAAACAAACCGATTTCCGAAACATCAGTGATCGGGAGATACGCAGGGTTCAAGATGAGTTAAACCACCGGCCAAGAAAAACACTTGGCTACGAAACGCCAAGTGTTTTATTCTTGAATCCGTTCCAACCGCTAGTGTCTGAGTGTTGCACTTGAAATCCGAATGCAAGACCGTCTGAAAACATAAAGTCGGCACAACAAAAAGCAGCCTGCACTTTGTTTTCCAAATGTGCAGGCTGCTTTTGCGTTTTCAGGCTGCCCCAAACAGCCAAAAGGCTACCTGAAAGCGCAGCTTCAACGGAGTTAAAACCATTTTCTAGCAGCCTGCAACCCATCTAGCGCAAACTGTCCGCAGCAATTTGCGTCCAGCCGTTTTCGGTTTGCCGCACCACAAACGGCACGCCGCTCACGCCGAATTGTCGGGCAAGGTTGGCGCCGTCGGCAATACGCTGTTTGGCCTGCGCTTCGGTAGCGGGGTTGGTCAGGATTTCCGCTGCCTGCGTGCAGCCGATTTGGCGCAATATGTCGGCCAACACATCCAATTTTGCCGTGTCCAAGCCGTCTTCGTAGCGGGCTTTTTGGCAGGCGCGCAGGGCTTCCGGTTCGCGTTCGGGTTCGGTGGCCTGCACGGCGGTTAAGGCTTGCACAAGCGGAAAGGAATTGAAGTTGGTGGGCTGCTGCAAAATGTTGCGGCGGTAGGCTTCGCTGAACGGCAGGCCGGTGAGCCGGGCGATGCGCTGGTCGTTTTCCCATGCGTGTTCCGTCCAATCCGGCGACATGATTTTGTCGCGGCAGAACAGGCCGGTGGGCACGAGTTTCACATCGGCCGTTTGCGCCAGTTTTAAAATGCCGTCTGAAACAGAATAGCACCAGCCGCACAGCGGGTCGAATAAATAGAGAACGGTTTGTTTAGTCATGATTTTTACCCGATTAAGACGGAAGTCATGCTGATCGAGCCGAAGGCGAGTTCGTCATTGAATATTTCCATATCGTCCTGCGGTTCGCGCAGCGCGGCGGTGTAGAGCAGCGGCAGGTAGTGTTCGGGCGACGGAACGGAGAGCGTGGCGGCTTCCCCCAGCCGTTCGTAATGCACCAGCGTGTCGTTGTCCCGCGCGGCAAGGGCGCGGTTGACGGCATTGCGGAAGTCTATTGCCCAGTCGTAGCCCGCGGCGGGTTCGCGGCGCATGGCGCGCAGGTTGTGCACGATGTTGCCGCTGCCGACCACCAGCACGCCCTGTTCGCGCAGCGGGGCGAGTTTTTTCGCCAAATCGAAATGCCATTGTGCAGGCTGCATCAGGTTCAAGCTGAGCTGCACCACGGGAATCTCGGCTTCGGGATACAGGTGTTTCAGCACCGCCCACGCGCCGTGGTCGAAGCCGCGTTCCGGTTTCGTTTCCACATTTGCAGGCTGCAACAACGAGCGCACCTGCCCCGCCAGTTCGGGCGAGCCGGGCGCGGGATATTGCACTTGGCTGAGTGCTGCGGGGAAGCCGTAAAAATCGTAAATCATTTCGGGGCGTTCGCCGGACGTTACCTGCAAACGGTTGCCGTACCAGTGCGCCGAAATCATCAGAATGGCTTTGGGCTTGGCAAATTTCTGCACGATGCGGCGGAAGCCTTGGTTGAACGGGTTTTCCGCGTCCAGCGCGTTCATCGGGCTGCCGTGTCCGACAAACAATACGGGCATTTTGTTCATGGTGTTTCCCAATTCGTTTTGATGCCGATGATTTTAAGGGAAACTTTTGTGCGAACAATCCCGTTTGGGGAAGAATATATTTTCTTAATGGGAAATCATTAGCCGCTTCAATACCCTCATGTTTTACTCTCACGTTTTTTAAAGGCTACCTGAAAACATGGGTGAGTGCGTGATTGGCGCGATCAAAAGCAGCCTGCACTTTGTTTTCCAAATGTGCAGGCTGCTTTTTATTTTTCAGGTAGCCTTTCAGACGGCCTCTCAGGCTACCTGAAACCTCAAATCACCCCCCGTTCTGCTTCCCTTCCAGCATCTCCCACTGCTCTAATTTCTCCAGCAGCATTTCGATTTCTTCCGCGCGCGCTTGCAGGCTGCTTTTTCGTTGTCTTTGAAAATTTCAGAAGCCTTTCGGTTCGGTGTTGCCGTTCTACACCTTGCCTGCCGCGCGGTTTTCTTTTAAGCCGTCGCCCCATGCCTTCAATGCCAGCAGCACGGGGGCAAGCGTTTTGCCGTAATCCGTTAGCCGGTATTCCACGCGCGGCGGGACTTCGGGATATACGGTGCGCGAAATGATGCCGTCGGCTTCCAATGCGCGCAGTTGGGCGGTCAGCGTGCGCTGCGACACATCGGGCAGGATGCGGCGGATTTGGTTGAAGCGCAGCGTGCCGTCCGTGTGCAGGCGGTAGAGTATTGTGCCTTTCCATTTGCCGCCGATAACGGAAAGCGCGGCTTCCACCGAGCAGCCTTCGGCGCAGTCGTAGCTTGGGTGCGGTGTGCGGGGCATGACAGTATCCTTTATGTAACTATATGAAAAATAAGTGCGTTCTTGTTGATGGTGTACTTCGGGTGCATGATACACGCTTTCAGACGACCTAACAGGAGAACATCATGAAAGCCATCGGTTTCAACCGTCCTTTGCCCGTTTCCAAACCTGAAGCCCTGCTCGACATCGAACTGCCCGAACCCGAACTGCGGCCGCACGATATTTTGGTTGCCGTGCAGGCGGTTTCGGTGAATCCTGCCGATGTGAAAGTTCGGGCGGCGCATACGCCTGCGGCAGGGCAGTACCGCGTATTGGGTTACGACGCGGCAGGCATCGTTCAGGCAGTCGGCAGCGAAGTGCGGCATTTCAAAGTCGGCGACGAAGTGTATTACGCGGGCGCCATCAACCGCCAAGGTTCGAACGCTCAATTACAGGCGGTGGACGCGCGCATTACCGCCAAAAAACCGCGTTCGCTGGATTTTGCCCAAGCCGCCGCGCTGCCATTGACGGCGATTACCGCATGGGAAACGCTGTTCGACCGCTTGGACGTGAACAAACCAGTGGCAGGCGGCGCCAATGCGCTGCTCTTAATCGGTGGTGCAGGCGGGGTCGGCTCACTTGCCATCCAGTTGCTGAAAAAGCGCACCGACATTCAAGTCATCGCCACCGCTTCCCGCCCCGAAAGCCGCGCGTGGGTGAAGGAATTGGGGGCGGATTTCGTCATCGACCATCATGAAAACATGGCGGAACAGGTTGCCGCGTTAAATATCGGCGCGCCATCGTTTGTTTTTTCCACCAATCATACCGACCGCCATCTGCCGCAAATCGTGGAACTCATCGCCCCACAAGGCAGAATCGCGCTGATTGACGACCCCGAAACGCTGGACGTGAACCCGCTCAAAGGCAAAAGCCTGTCGCTGCATTGGGAATTTATGTTTACCCGCCCGCTGCGCGAAACGGCAGACATCGAACGGCAGGGCGAAATCCTGGCCGAAACCGCGCGGCTGGTGGACGAAGGCATCATCCGCCCGACCGCCACCCAAATCCTGCACGGCATCAATGCCGCCAACCTGCGCCGTGCGCATGAGCGGGTGGAACGCGGGGATATGGTCGGCAAGCTGGTGGTGGCAGGCTGGGAATAGGTTTGCAGGCGGAAGCCCGTATGTTCAGCTTCGCAGAAACCGGGCTTGCTTGAAAAGGCTTCGTTTTTAGAGAGTCTTTTATGGCGTCATTTAGGCTACCTGAAAGCAGCCTGCACGCGGAAAACCAAGGTGCAGGCTGCTTTGTATTTTTCAGGCAGCCTTCCAAACGCCCCATCAGGCTACCTGAAACCCAAATCACCCCCCGTTCTGTTTCCCTTCCAGCATCTCCCACCGCTCCAATTTTTCCAGCAGCAGCGTTTCGATTTCCTCCGCGCGCGCTTGCAGGCGGCCGGCTTTTTCGTAGTCTTTGAAGATTTCGGGGTCGGAAAGCTGGGCATTCAAATCGGCCTGTTCGGCTTCCAGCGCGGCGATTTCGTCGGGCAGGGCGTCGAGTTCGCGCTGTTCTTTGTACGACAGCTTGGCCGTGCGGTTGGGCTTGGGTTTGTCTTTTTCAGACGGCCTTTCGGGCTTGGCGGCGGGGGCGGAGGCAGCCTGCACTTTTTCTTCGCGCGCCTTCGCGTCGGCATAGTCCTGATAGCCGCCGATGTATTCTTTCAGACGGCCTTCTCCTTCAAATACAATGCTCTGCGTAATCACGTTGTCCAAAAACATACGGTCGTGGCTGACGAGGAACACGGTGCCGGCGTAGTCGCGCAGCAGTTCTTCCAGCAATTCCTGCGTGTCGATGTCCAAATCGTTGGTCGGTTCGTCCAGCACCAAAATGTTGGCGGGGCGGGTGAACAGTTTGGCCAGCAAGAGGCGGTTGCGCTCGCCGCCGGAGAGCGATGACACGGGCGACTGGGCGCGGGCGGGGTGGAACAGGAAGTCTTCCAGATAGCCCATCACGTGCCGCTTTTTGCCGCCGATTTCCACATAATCGTTGCCCTGGCCGAGCGTGTAGAACACGGTGTCGTTTTCGTTCAGCGCGCTGCGGAATTGGTCGAAATACGCCACTTCCTGCTTGCTGCCGAGGCGGATTTTGCCGCCGGTGGGCGCGAGTTCGCCCAAAATCAGCTTCAAAAACGTGGTTTTGCCGATGCCGTTCGCGCCGATGAGTCCGATTTTGTCGCCGCGCTGAATCACGGCGGAAAAGTCGTTCATAATCAATTTATTGCCATACGCAAACGAGGCGTGTTCCAGCTCGGCGACGATTTTGCCGCTTTTCTCGCCCGAATCGAGTTTGAACGACACCTGCCCCTGCCGTTCGCGCCGCGCTGCGCGTTGTTTCCTTAATTCTTCCAATCGCTTAACGCGACCTTCGTTGCGCGTGCGCCGCGCTTCGATGCCTTTGCGAATCCACGCCTCTTCCTGCGCGTGGAATTTGTCGAACAGACGGTTGTGTTCGGCTTCCACGGCCAGTTCTTCCGCCTTTTTCTCGCTGTATTTGGCGAACGAGCCGGGGTAGGAGCGCAGGCTGCCCCGGTCGAGTTCGACGATGCGGTTGGCCACATTGTCCAAAAAACGGCGGTCGTGGGTAATCACAATCAGGCTGCCTGAAAAGTTGTTCAGCAGGTTTTCCAGCCACAAAATCGCGTTAATATCCAAATGGTTGGTCGGCTCGTCCAGCAGCAGGATGTCGGGCTTCTGCACCCACGCCTGCGCCAGCGCGACGCGCTTTTTCTGCCCGCCGGACAAATTGGCGATTTTTTCGTTTTCGGGCAGCCCCAACTCGCCGATGGTCTGGCTGACCAATGCGTCGAACTGCCAGCCGTTTTGCGCTTCGATTTGGTTTTGCAGTTCGTTTAATTCCTTGATGAGGCTGTCGTTTTGCCCGTGCGCCAGTTCGCGGCCGATTTCGTGGTAACGCCGCAGCACGCCGCGCAGGCTGCCCAGCCCTTCGGACACAATGTCGAACACGGTGGCCGCGCCGTCGAAAAAGCTTTCCTGCGGCACATACACGGTTTTCAGCCCGTTTTGCAGGATGAGCTGGCCGTCGTCGGGTTTCTGCACGCCGGCGAGGATTTTCAGCAGGCTGGATTTGCCCGCGCCGTTGCGCCCGATCAGGCCGACTTTGTCGCCCGCGGCCAGTTGGAAAGACGCTTTGTCGAGCAGCGCGACGTGCCCGAAGGCGAAGGATAGGTTTTCGGCTTGGAGGATGGTCATGGTAAGTCCTTGTTTTGTTGGGGTGCAGGCTGCTTTTCGGCTTAAAGCAGCTTGGCTAATTGCGCCAGCCCTTGGGGGCTGGTATCCGTGAGTTCTGCAAAGTGGGTGCATTGCCAAATTTGGGCTCGCTTGGCCTGTGCCGCCGACGGCATCACCCAAGGTGCGTAAACCCGAAACGCGCGTTTTCCCCCTATGGATTTCTCAGAAAAAATATCTTTTTCGGCCAGCAGCCGGCATGGGAAAACGAACACGCCGAAGCGCGGATGTTCGTCTGCCAGGACAATCACCTTATCAATGCCGTCGTCGCGGTCAAACGGCGCGATTTCGCCGGATATTGCTGGGCGTTTCCAAAGCGCGACAAATTGGCCGATTTTTTTGGGCGTGTGTTTGGCCTGACGAAACAAACAGGTTTGTCCGTCCATTTCAAAACGAACCGCGCCGTATTCGGCACTTTCTTTTTCCCGTTCAATGTTCGCAGTGGTTTTGCCCAAAGGCTTTAAGAATTGTTCCTGAAACCGGTTGAACGAATCGGGTAGGCTGCCCTGCGATGGATCGGCATGCCAAGATGCGCCCGTTGGGTTGTTCGGTGTCATGTTCATCTCTTTGAAAATTGGAAGCTTGGGCAGCCTTCTTTCGGGCTGCCTGAAAGCAGCCTGCACTTTGGGTTGATACAAACGGCGGGGTTTCGGCAATCTGCTCTCTCCTGAGGGGATGGGGTTGCAGGCTGCTTTTTAGCTTTCAGACGGCCTCAAACAGCATCCGCCCCACCTGTTTTCACGCTGTATTCCAAGGCCTTATGCGGCTTTAAGGTAGCGGAAACGTAGCCGTTGGCAGGATTGCGGATGTAGTCCAGATAATCCTGCATGGCGGGGGTGTAGCCTTCCACGTCGTCCACGGCAACGGCGGCGCGCGGGGCGAGTTTGGGTTCGAGCAGTTTGAACACGGGGTAAACCAAGTTCGGCCAGCCGTCGAGCAGCACGAAATCGATGCTGCCGGGGATGTCTTGCAAAGTTTCCAGCGCGTCTCCTTCGCGCAGTTCGATGTGGTCGGCCAGCCCTGCGGCGGCGAAGTGGCGGCGGGCGGCTTCGGCTTTGTGCGGCAGGTATTCGGTAGTTATCACGCGACCGCCGTTTTTCTTGGCCGCTGCGGCCAGATAAAGCGTGGAAATGCCGTAAGACGTGCCGAATTCGACGATGTTTTTCGCGCCCTTGGCCAAGGCCTGCATATACAGGAATGCGCCCTGCTGCGGGACGATGGGGATGTATTTGTCGTCGAAATAGGCTTCGTTTTCGCCCGTCCAGCCGCTGCCTTTGCCCAGCAGTTTGGGCAGTTGGGGTAGGAAATGCCATATCAGGCCGGGAATCTGGCGTACGGCGGCGGTGTAGAGGTCGAACAATACGGCTTCGGTTTTCGCGTCGTTTAAAAAAGCGAAGTCTTGGCGGGTGGGCTTGGGCATGGTTTTTCCTTTCCGAGGGGGCTGCCTGCAGGCTGCTTTTAGGCTACCTGAAAAATACAAAAGCAGCCTGCACTTGGGTTCTGTGCGGCAAACGGCGGGGCTTCGGCAGTCAGTTCCCTCCTGAGGGGCGGGGTGCAGGCTGGTTTTTGGGCTTTCAGACGGCCTGAAAGTTACACAAATTCAGGGAAATGCCGTTGCAGTTGTTCGGACGTGAGGCTGGGGGCAATCAGTTCTTCGTCTTCATCGCAGGCAACGGCGACAAAATCGGGGGCGACGAGCTTGGCGCGCAGCAAATCTTCGGTGGCGCGGCGGCAGGCGCGCGGAAAACATTGGCGGAAGCGGTCGTATAAATCGTCCCAATCGGCTTCTTGGCGCACGGCAGCCTGCACGCTTTGCGCCGCCGCATTGCCCGCCGCGCCGCCGTCAAACATATATTCCGCCAAATCCGCGCCCGACCAGCGCAGCGACTGCTCCAGTTCGGCACGGCTTGCGGTCGAACCGTATTCGCTTTGGTATTTTTCCACCACGCGCGCAAGCAGCTCTTCTGTGCCGACCGACAGTGAGGGGAAATAGAGATAGGTATTGTCGCAGTAGAAGTTGTGGAAAATGGCGGCATACACGGTTTCGTGCGGGTGCTGCCTACGGATACTGTGCACGGCATCCACGATGATTTGATAGGCAAGGTTTTCGATAGATTGCCAATCCGGCTGCGGCATGGTGTGTCCTTTCAGGCTACCTGAAAAAGATGAAGGCGGTTTCGCGGGCATCGGGTTCGGTATTTTAGTGGCGTTGGCGGGATTCGGGAATCCGATTTCATCGGTAAAGGAAAGTGCAGGCTGCTTTTTGGGTTTTCAGACGACCTCAAAAGCAGCCTGCACTTGGTTTCAGGTAGCCTGCAAACTGCGCTGGCGGCTTACTTGCCGCGCCGCTGCTGCATCAGCCAATCACGGGCGGGTTCGAGCAGGTAGGCGTAATCAAACGAATACATATGCTCCGCGCCTTTGTGGGTGCTGTTTTCTGGAATCACCGTATTCGGCGTGAAGCGGATGAAGTTGATGCGTTTGCCTTGGGCGAGCATTTGTTGGACTTTTGCGTCTTGTTCCGCCTGCGGCAGTTTGGCGGAAAACTCGGTTTCGGCGTAGGCGACTTTGTTTTGTTGCAGCATTTCGCCGACTTGCGCCATGCCTGCCGATGCCTTCGGGTCGGCGGCGGAAACGGTGTAGATGAATTTCGCCCGCGTCAGCGGTTTCAATACGTTGATGTCCCATTGGCTGCCGACGAACATGGAAGCGGCGAAGAAATTCGGCTCGATGCTGTTGAGATAGAAGGAAATCATGCCGCCCATGGATTGGCCTGTGGTGTAAACGCGGTCGGGGTCGATCGGTTTTTGGGTCATCAGGCTTTTGACGAGGCGCAGGGTCATGCCGACTTCGTCTGAGGTTTGCCATTGGTCATTGACCGCCGTTTCGGTGTAGGACGGCACGAGGACGAAGGCAGGGTGTTTTGCCTGCGCTTCGTCGGTTGCCCAAATAATGCCGCCGTAGCCTTGCATCAGCGGGGCTTTCACGCCTTTGCCTGCGGTGCTGGCGTCGGCAATGAACATCACCAGCGGGTATTTGCGGCCGGGTTCGAGGTTTTTCGGCGTATACAGGTTGTACTGCATTTCTTTGCCCGTTTGCGGGTCTTTGAAGGTCAGCACTTCAAAACGCGGGGCGATTTGCTCGCGCAGGGCGAGCAGGCGGCTGTCGTAGGATTTGTCCGCGCCGCCGTATTGTTTGTCCCAAGCGGGATTTTGCGCGCTTTGGGCGGCGGGGCTGTTTTCAGCGGTGTTTTGCGTGGCGGTGCAGGCTGCCAGCAGCAGGCCGGCGGCGATGACGGCGGCGGTCTTTTTCATGGGGTTGCTCCTTGAAAGGATTAATTTGCTTTAACGCCCAAGCGGTTTAGCGCGTCAATGGCGGGCTGGGAAACATGGTCGCCGCGTGCGGCGGAGTTCTGATACCAGCGCACGGCTTGGGTCATGTCTTTTGCCGTGCCGACGCCGTTTTCGTAGCAATAGCCCAGCCAATATTGCCCGGTAATGTCGCCCGCTTCGGCTGCTTGCGTGAAGTAGGCAAAGGCGGTTTGCGCATTTTGGGCGACGCCTTCGCCGTTCAGATACATCAGGCCCAGATAACGCGGCGCTTTCATATGCCCCGCCTGCTGCGCCTGCTCAAAGTAAGGCAGGGCGTGTTGGTAATCCTGTTTTTGATACAGGGCGATGCCTTCGTCCAGCAGGGCTTTCGCCTGCTCGTTATGCTGCGGGACGGCGGAGCAGGCTGCAAGAAGGACAGAGATGGCAAGTGCGGATAGTTTGGGTTTCATGGGCGTTTCTTTAATGGGGAGGGTTATCACGATTGATCTTTCAAGAAAAGGCTGAAGGTCGTCTGAAAAAGCAAATGCGGCGGCTGTTTCAAGCAGGTTTGCGGAAGGTGATGCAGTAAAAGCGGTTGCTCCACAGCAGCCGCGTTTTCTTTTCCCGTACGGTTTCGGGGATGCAGTTTTCAATTTGTGTCAGGTCGAAATCGGTGTCTTGGAAGTAGCTCCGCGTGAATAGGCTTTTTTTATATTGTTGTTGGATGAAGTCGGTGGTTTCGTCTGCAATCATGATTTTGGTGTCGGGTTTGGCGACGCGCAGCATTTCGTTGATGGCTTTTTGTTTGTTGCTGAAAAAATTGATGCCGCCCACATGGAATACGACGTCGAACATATTGTCGGCAAACGGTAAGTCTTCGGCGTTGCAGTGTACCAAGTCCAAGCCCGCCGCTTTTTTCCGCCATATGTCGCGGCAGCGTGCCAACATGCCGAGCGACAGGTCGGCGCCGGTCAAGTCCAGCGCGGCGGGGTCGATGTCGGCGGGCAGGTGGTTTAAATCGGTACCTGTGCCGATGGAGACGTAGAGTGCGGTACAGTCTTGCCGCCATTCCAGTTCGCCCATCAGGCTGCGCCGCATTTCGTTGATGCTGTTGCCGTATCTGAGGCGGGCTATCCAGCGTTCGCCGAAGTCGTACCAACGGGCGAGGCGGTTGTACATTTTCATGTATTTGGCGTTGTCGCCCGTTACGTTGTCGGAATCGAGGCACAACAAGATGCCGTTTTGTTCGGGCGGAAGCGAGTTTTGTAAGGCGGGTTTGAGCTTTTGGATGAGCTTGGCGGAAGACATGGTGTTACTCCTGTGGATAGTTGCAACAGCTTGAAAGGCCGTCTGAAAACCGTGCTTCAGGTTTCGTTAAAACTGTACCCCAGCCCGTGATGGGTACGGATGTGTTCGTCGGCGATGCCGGCTGCGCGCAGTTTGTGGCGCAGGGCGCGGATGTGGGTGTTGATGGTGTGGGGGTCGGAGGGGCGGTTGCCGCCGAACATGGCAGTGAGCAGTTCTTCGCGGCTGAACACGCGGCCGGGGTGGTGCAGCAGGGTGCGCAGCAGGCGGTATTCGCCCTGCGTGAGCGGCAGTTCGCGCCCTTGGTGGCGGATGCAGCAGGCGGGCGCGTCGTCGTGCCAGACGGGGGCGGCTTCGGCGGCGGGCTGGGTTTGTGTGCGCCGCAGCACGGCTTTTACGCGGGCGACGAGTTCGCGCGGGCTGAAGGGTTTGCCGATGTAGTCGTCTGCACCGAGTTCGAGGCCGAGGATGCGGTCGGTTTCTTCGTCTTGGGCGGTGAGCATGATGACGGGCTGGGGGTGTTGAGGGCGCAGGGTTTTGAGCAGCTCGAAGCCGTCGGTGTCGGGCAGGCCGACGTCGAGCAGGAGCAGGTCGAAGTGTTCGCGCGCGAGCAGTTGCCTTGCCTGCTCTGCGGTGGGGGCGATGCGTGCGGTGAAATGGGCGCGGGCAAGGGAGAGTTCGACCAGTTCGGCGATTTCGCGTTCGTCTTCGATGATGAGGATATGCGGGTTCATGGGGAGGGCGGATTACAAGCTTTGGATATAGGGCGGCAAACCGCAAGCAGCGCAGTAGTGCGGCAGCGGAAGTTAAGCTGCCGCCAATTCTACGCAAACGCGCTGGGTTACACACGCTTAGGCGCGGCAATCTTCATAAAATCTTCATCATTGTTCCACAAAAAATTGATGCGTGCCGGGCATACTGTGCGCCGTTGGCAGGCTTGTGCCTTGGCCGCATTCAATTCTTTAACGGAGTAAAAAATGAACCAGAAAATATGGAGCGTGATTGGGCTGTGTATCGTGTTTGCCGTGGTGCTGTTTTCGATTTACGGCCTGGCGGAGCAGCGGGAGTATTACCAATCCAGCATGTTGCTGAGCAAGGAAGACTACCGCATGATTATCCGCAGCGTGAAATACGGCATGGTGTTGGTGGTGCTGGTGTTTGCCTCGTTCTTTTTGAGCGAGGTGTTGCAGGAGTGGCGCATCCACCCGATGCAGTATTTGCTGGTGGGCGCGGCTTTATCGATATTTTATCTGTTGCTGCTCTCGCTGGCGGAACACATCGGCTTTACTGCCGCCTATGCCGTCGGCGCTTTTGCCTGTATCAGCCTGCTGTTTTGGTATCTGCATTTCGTGCTGGCCACCGTGCGCGGGGTGTATATGATGACGGCGCTTCTCATGGCGGCCTACGGCATGATGTTTGTGCTGGTGAAAATGCAGCAATACAACCTCTTGGCCGGTTCCTGCCTGCTGTTTGCTGCGCTGTTTGCGGTGATGTATTACACACGGGAGATTGATTGGTATGAGCTGGGCAAACCGGAAAAGTAATAGGGTTGAAACTGCGTTAAAACCTCGCTTTCAGGTAGCCTTGAGGCTTGAGCGGAGGCTACCTGAAAAATAAACAGCAAATGCTTGAGCCTTATGCCAGACCATTTGCGCTTAGGCTGTATATAGTGAATTAACAAAAACCGGTACGGCGTTGGCTCGCCTTGCCGTAACGTGTGTACTGTTTGCGGCTCGCCGCCTTGTCCTGATTTTTGTTAATCCGCTATAGAAAACAAAAAGGCTACCTGAAAACCGCCAATCGGGTTTTCAGGTAGCCTTTATGCCGCAATCGGCTTAGCGGGCGATGTTGCCGCGAATGACCACGCGGGCGTGGAACGTACCCACTTCGCAGTCATACTGGCCGCCGCGCAACACTTGGCGGTTGTAGTAGCTGTGGAAGTTGGTTACGCGGTTGGCGCCGTGGGATTGGGCGGTTTGCTGGAATTTGAGGGCGGCGTTGATAAAGGCGCGTTCGCAGGCGGCTTCATCCGATTTGTTGGCCGCATTGGCTGCCTGACGGGTGATGAGGTTGGCACGAACGGTATGGCCGCCGCCGCCGAAGCTCACCGGCACGCTGGAATTGAGCGCGCTCTTGGCTTCTTCGGAAGCCAATACGGTACGGCCGTTGCAGCGGTACACTACTTTGCGGCCGCCGCGGTTGGGGTCGTCATCCTGCAGCAGGCGGCACACGCGGCCGGTGGTTTGGGCGGTGGCGTTGGGGTTGCTGCGGGCGGTTTCGTTGCGGCTGCTTCCGGTACGGCCTGATTCGGCGCGGCTGGCCTGGCTGTCGGTGTTTTCCGGTGCACGGTTATTTTGGCAGCCGGCAAGGCCGAAAGCGGCTACAATCGCAGCCGCCAGCATGATTTTGCGAGACTTCATATTTGCTCCCTATTCTTAAGCTGGTTGGAAAACCAAAAATCCGCGGCAAACTCAGCCGCGAGTTCACGGAAATTAAAGTATATTAAAAAATCTTTCCCATGCCTACCCGTCTATCGCCAAAACCCATCCTCCGCTTCTATCTTGCCACACCCGATTGCGCCGCCCGCTGCCGCGCCGAACTGCTGGATGAGGCCGACCGCCTGCACCTTTCGTGCCATCCTGCCCGCGCGGCGCAAACCGGCTGGCGGGCAAGCCGTTTCCTTAAGCAGCAGGCGGCGGCAGACGGGTTTTCAGACAATCCGAATTTTTCAGGCAGCCTCAGCCACAGCGGCGGCCATGCGGTGCTCGCCGTGCCGTCTGCCGATTTCCCTGTGGGCGTGGATTTGGAAAGGCTGCGCCCGCGCCGTTTCGATGCCTGGCCGGATTGGGTGTTGCAGGCAGACGAAGTGCAATGGCTGCAAAGTCATGCCGATTCGGCCGATTATTATGCGCTGTGGACGCTGAAAGAAGCCTTGCTCAAGGCGGTAGGATTGGGGTTGGCCGATATGCCGCAAGTAGGGCTGCGGCAGGAGGGACGGGATTGGCGGCTCTGTGCGGACGGCTGCTTTTGGCAGGGCGCGGTATTCTTGTTGGGCGGGGAATGGCTGTGCGGCGCGGTATGGCCGCCGGAAGCGGTTGCGGAATGGGAATGGCGCGGCTTCGGCGCATGGCAGACAGTGGGAAAGCAGCTGCTATACCGCTTTACCTAGGCGTTTTCGGATGGCGTCAAGCCCAAACCCGCCGCCGTCCGACACTTTCTTTCCACAAAAATATAGTGGATTAAATTTAAATCAGGACAAGGCGGCGAGCCGCAGACAGTACAAATAGTACGGCAAGGCGAGTCAACGCTGTACTGGTTTAAATTTAATTCACTATACAGCCTGCATTTTTCAGGTAGCCTGCAAGATGCCCCGCATAACACATTTTTGCTATAATCGCGCCACTTTTTACCGGCCCGAAAAGGCTGCCTGAAAACCATGACCGCCGATTTCCGCCTCCGCTTTTCCATCCAAAGCTGGCACGCCGCCTCCACCCGCCTGCACACAGGCGAAGACTGGGCGGCGTGGGCATCCGGCCGCTTAAACGCCGCCGATTTGTCCGACACGCCGCCGAAGGTGGATTTCCTGCCCGCCATGCAGCGGCGGCGGCTCGGCCTCTCGGCGCGGCTGCTGTTTGCGGCGGCGCATCCGCTTTTGGCGGAAAGCGAGCCCTGCCCGCTGGTGCTCGCCTCGCACGACGGCGAAATCAACCGCAGCTTCGGCTTGTGGGTTACGCTGTTGCGCGACAACGAAGTTTCCCCCACTTCCTTCGGCCTGTCCGTGCACAACGCCCTGGCCGGGCAATGGTCGATGCTGCGCGGCGACATGAGCGAATACACCGCGCTTTCGGTGCGGCAGAGCGGTTTGGAAAGCGCCGTGCTCGAAGCAGCCGGCCTGCTGGCCGATGGGGCGGAGCGCGTGTTGGCGCTGGTGGTGGACGAACCCTTACAGGCGCAATATCCCGCCGCACCGGCAGAACGCGCACCCTTCGCTCACGCGCTCGCGCTGCTGCTCACCGCCGGCGAAGAATGGGAACTTTCCCCCGCCGCGCCCGATGGTGAAACGGCAAACTGCGGCTATTGGGGCGCGCTCGAATGGCTGCGGCAACAGCATTCAGGCAGCCGCCGGTGGATAAACCGTTATGCAGACAAGGCTTGGCAATGGCAGCGCCTTACCCCCTAAGCGCCCGCCTAAACCGCCTGTGGCGATTGCTGGCCACCGGGCTGGGCTTCGTGTTTTTCGGCGTGTTCGGCGTGCTGCTGCAAATCGTGCTGCTGCCCTGGCTATGCCGCCCATCGCCCACTTTGGCGCAGCAAAAGCAGGCGCGCCGCTTGGTGACGCGCACCTGGCTGTGGTTTAGCTATTATTTGATGCGCTCCGGCATTTTGCGCGCGGAATTTGAAGGCTTCGAGCGGCTCGGCCGCCCCGGCCAGCTGATTTTGGCCAATCATCCCTCGCTGCTGGATGTGGTGTTCCTGCTCGGCCGCGTGCCCGAAGCCAACTGCATCGTGAAAGCCGATTTGCAGCGCAATCCGGCTATGGCCGGGCAAATCCGCGCCTGCGGCTACCTGCCCAATCAGGAAGATTTGGATTTTGTGGAAGCCGTGCACCAAGTTTTGCAGCAGCAATGCCTGTTGGTATTCCCCGAAGGCACGCGCACCGGCTGGGACGGCGTGGTGAAATTTCATCGGGGCGCAGTATCCATCGGCCTCAGGAGCGCGCAGGTCATCACCCCCGTGGTGATTCAAATGCAGCCGCCGAACTTCAAAAAAGGCCAGCCGTGGTACAAAATCCCGCTGCAAAAACCGGCCTACCGCTTTATTGTGGGCGACGACATCAACCCGCAGGACTGGTTAAACAAGCACCCCCTGCCCATCGCCGCCCGCCGACTCAACGACCACCTGCAACAATATTTCAATGAAAGAAGCCAAAAACATGACTGATTTGAAACAAGAAATCAAACAACTGATTATCGACAGCCTCGGCTTGGAAGACCTTACTCCTGCCGACATCGGCGACGAAGAAACCCTGTTCGGCGACAGCGGCCTCGGCCTCGATTCCGTAGACGCACTCGAACTCGGCTTGGCCGTGCAAAAACACTTCGGCTTCCAGCTCGACGGCGAAAGCCAGGAATTGCGCGACAGCTTCGCCAATGTGTCCACACTGGCCGCCTTCGTGCAAAAACAACGCGGCTAGCCAAAGCAGTTTGATTAAGGCTACCTGAAAGCAAGTGCAGCGGACTTCCGCCAAGCCAAAGGCAGCAGGCTACCTGAAACATAGGCCGGGCATTTCTGCCCGGCCGCCACCCATCATTTAAGGAACACCCATGACCGAAACCGAAATCCGCGCCTTCCTGTTCGACATACTGGAAAACATGTTTGAAATCGACACCAGCAACGTAACCGGCAGCACCAACCTCTACGAAGACCTCGAAATCGACAGCATCGACGCCATCGACCTGCTCGACCAAATCAAACGCCAAACCGGCTACAAACTCCAAGCCGACGACTTCCGCAACGTCCGCACCATCGACGACATTGTGGCCGCCGTGTCCAAGCTCTACCAAGAAGCCAAGCCCGAAGCGTGAAAACCGCCGCCAAAATCCTGCTCGGCATCTTGAGCGTACTCTACCCCCTGCTCTGGTATTACGGCCGCGAGCAGGGCTGGTTTTATCCGCTGGCCGGCTTCATGCTCCTGCTCTGGCTCGCCCGCGCCGCCATGCAGCGCGACCCCGGCCAGAGGCGCGTTTCCTTGCTGGTGGCCGCCTTCTTCGCCGCCATCCTCCTATTAAAGCAGCCCGGCAGCATGTATTGGTATCCCGTGTGGGTAAACGGCCTGCTGCTTCTGCTGTTCGGCCTCAGCCTCACGCAAAAACAAAGCCTGATCGAACGCCTCGCCCGCCTGCAACACCCCGACCTCCCGCCTGAAGGCGTGGCCTACACCCGCCGCGTTACCCAAATCTGGTGCGGCTTTTTCGCCCTCAACGGCGGCCTCGCCGCCCTGCTCGTGCTGCTCGAACAATACCGCTGGTGGGCGCTCTACACCGGCATCATCGCCTACATCCTGATGGGCATCCTGATGGGCGGCGAGTTTGCCTACCGCAAGTGGGTGTTGAAATTGTAAAGCCCAAAAAGGCTACCTGAAAAACAGAGATGGCGGTTTTCAGGTAGCCTTTGAGCTTATCTGCAAATGAAACAGAGCGTATGCGCTGTCCAAATCGGAACCAAACTGAAGAAATTTGAATGATGGAGAGGTGAGCCTGATGTTTTCTGATTTACTGCTTTCGGACAATTTATCCCCGGCCCAGATGAAAAAAGCGGCGGCGTTGAGCAAGAAATTCAGCCCAACCAACAAAGCCGATTTGGAAAAGGCCTACCACCTGCTGTTCAGCCTGTTTTGCACCAACCGCATTCAAGAAACGGAAATCTGCTTAGATGTTTTAACCAAGCTGAAATTCAACGGCAATTTTAATTTGTGGACATTTATCGAACCCGGTTATTGTTTGCAATACTTCTTAACCCACGACGAAAGTATCAAACAAGAAATCACCCGGATGCTGCGTGAAGACGTGAAATCGAAATGGGATGACGAAGACGAACACCAGGAATGGATACAAAAAATTCTGGATGGCGAATTAGTGAAGCATGCGCAAGAACAATTAGACCGGTATATTGAAGACGGAATAAAAACAGAATATATCTGGCGCGTTAACTTACTGACAACATATTTGCACGTGTTGGCACTGGGCGCGACAGGGGCGTTGAACCCGTCTGTTGTTCGTGATGCCATTAATCAGAATCTGGCCAGATTAAGGGAAATAAGCGCGGCATAATCGGTTCTATGAGCGGGCTTTTGTTTCCCGTGCAGAATCTCACACTATAGTGGATTAACAAAAATCAGGACAAGGCGGCGAGCCGCAGACAGTACACACGTTACGGCAAGGCGAGATAACGCTGTACTGGTTTAAATTTAATTCACTACCAAAAGGCTACCTGAAAATTTCAGGTAGCCTTTTGGTTTGCCCGCGCCCGGTTCAATCAGGCGGCTGATGCCTAACGCCTTCTGCCGTTGCTGCGGCGGGCGGCGGGTTTGCCGGATTGGGGCATGCCGACCACGGTGGTGTGCAGGCCGGTTACGCGGCGCTGCCAGGCGGCTTTCACTTCTTCGGCGCTTAAGCGGGAAACGGCTGCCGGATAGCGGCTGAGGTAGTCGTCGGGCAGGTTGTAGAGGCCGATGAGTTTCAGGTAGCCCAACAGTTCGGCGTTGGTGTCGAAGCGCAGGGGGAAGCTGCCCACGAGGCTGGCCTTGGCCTGCGCCAGTTCGGCTTCGGTAGGGCCGTTGGCGGCGAACTCCTGCAACACTTTCTGCGTGTCGGCCAGGGCGGCGGCGGCACGGGATTTCTCGGTGGCGAAGGAGATGGTGAGCGGGCCTCGGGCGCGCAGGGGGGTGAGGCGGGAAGAAGCGCCGTAGGTGTAGCCGTGTTGGTCGCGCAATACTTTCATCAGCCGGCTGTCGAAACTGCCGCCGCCAAGGATGTAGTTGCCCACAACCAAGGCGTAGTAGTCGGGATCATTTGGCGTGAGGAGGGGCATGCCCAATACGATGTGCGCCTGGGTGCCGCTATGAGGCAGGGTTTGGGTTTGCACCGCGCCATGGGTGGCTTCGGGCAGGGGCGGCAGGGCTTGGCCGGTTGGCAAGTCGCCGGTGAGTTTGCTCACGATTGCTTCGGCCTGGCTGCGGCTGACATCGCCCACAATCGCCACCACGGCATTGCGGCGGGTGAAATATTGCTGGTGGAAGCGGTGCAGGTCGACAGGGGTGATGCGGCGGATGGTTTGCTCGCTGGTGCGGGCGGGGTAGCCGTAGGGATGGGCGGGGTACACCTGCCGGGTGTTGGCCACGGAAGCGAGGAAATCGGGCTGGGTGCGGTTTTGCTTGAGGGTTTCCACCGCACGGTCTTGCTCGCGTTTGAGCACGGCGGGATCGAAGCGGGGCTCAACCAATACGTCGCGCATCAGGCCGAGGGCGGGATTGAGGATATTCGGCTTGGAGAGGCTGCGCAGGCGCACGCCGGAAGTGTCGGCAGTGTTGTAGCTGGAAAGGCTTACGGCCAAATCGGCCACGCGCTGGAGCAGGGCTTCTTCGCCCAGGCTTTTGGTGCCGGTGTCGGCTAAGCCGGCGGCGAAATCAGCCACGCCGATTTTATTGGCGCTGTCGCGGCTGCTGCCGGCATCGAAGGCCACGTCGATATCGACAATCGGGTTTTCATGCCGCTCCACCAGCAGAACTTTGGTGCCCTCGGCGGTTTGCCAGCGCTGAATCGGGATATTCTCGGCCAGCGCGGCGGCAGGCAGCAGGCAGGCCAGCAGCAGGGTGCGGAACAGGGGTTTCATGGGGATTTACTCCTAAATTTGGATACGGTTTGGGCTGTGCTGAAGCGGGCGCTTTCAGGTAGCCTTTTCATTCAAGCCGGAAGGCTACCTGAAAATTATTCCTACGTTTTCAGGTAGCCTTTGCCGCTTATTTGGATTCGGGATACAGCACCACGGTGGTGTGTTTCTGTGCTAGAAGCCAGCGGGCGGCCTCGCGCACTTCTTCGGCGCTCACGGCCAAGCGGCGGCGGCGGATTTCGTCTTCATCCGTGTAGGAGAAGCCGGCCGATTCCAGCGAGCCGATGTTGGTGGCTTGGGTTTCCATCGAGTCTTTGCCAAACTCGCGCGCGGCCAGGCTGCGGTTGCGCACACGCGCCAATTCTTCTTCGCTCACGCCGTGTTCGGCAATCTGGCGAACTTCGTTCAAAAATGCTGCCGTGAGCTGCTCGGGCTTCACATTCGGCGCGGGCGTGCCGCTAAACAGCATCACTTCCGGCGAGCGAGTGAGCATATCGTAGCCCAGCGAGGCGGACACGGCGACTTTGCGGCCGCGCACCAGATTGCGCTCGATGCGGGCAGACATGCTGCCGTCGAGCACGTCGGCCAGCATATTCAGCGCATAGGGCAGCTTGTCGTCCACTTTGCGCAGGGCGGGCACCTGGATGGCCAAACCCACCACCGGCGAGCTTACCGGCGCGGTGGAGCGGGCGGAGCGGTTGGCCGTTTGCGGCGGCTCGGTTAAATCGTTGCGCGCGGGCAGCGGGTGGTCGGGCAGGCTGCCGAACAGTTTTTCCGCGTTATCCAGCACTTCGCCCACCTTCACGTCGCCCACAACCACCAGCGTGGCGTTGTGCGGCGCATACCAGGCGCGGTACCACCGGCGCAAATCTTCCGGCTTGAGCGTGTGCAAATCCGCTTCATAGCCGATAACCGGCGCACGGTTTTCCGGCTTGGCATAGGCATTCAGATTAATCTGCTCCCACATTTTGCCGTCGGGGTCGTTATCCGTGGTGAGGCGGCGCTCTTCGCGGATTACCTTCATTTCGTTTTCAAAATCGGCGTCGCTGAAATTCAGGTTCACCATGCGGTCGGCTTCCAGCTCCAGCACCTGCGGCAGGCTGGCTACGGCAAATTCTTGGTGATACACGGTTTCGTTGCGTGAAGTGAAGGCGTTGTCGCTGCCGCCCAGCGCGGAAATACGGCGGCTAAACTCGCCGGCGGGCACAGTGGGCGTGCCTTTGAACATCATATGCTCCAAGGCGTGGCTCAGGCCGGTTTTGCCTGCGTGCTCGTCGGCACTGCCTACCTTAAACCACAGCTGCGTGACCGCCACCGGCGCGCGGTGGTCTTCGCGCACAATCACTTTCATACCATTGGCCAGCACGCGCGACTGAGTTTCTGCCGCCGCCGGCACCACAGAGGCCGCCAACACGGCGGCCACAAGCAATGAACGGAACATAAGTTTTCCTAAAAACGGGAAGAGGCTGCATGATACCGAAATTTTCGGCAAAGGGCACTTGGCGCGGTCTGTGCATAAAGATAAAGGCTACCTGAAAGTTTCAGGTAGCCTCTGCCGTTATTGCGTCAGATTACCGCGCGGCCGGGGCAGCGGGCGCAGCCGGAGCGGCTGGAGCGGCGGGCGCAGTGCTCTGCAGCTGGCCGATAAAGTTGATGAAGCGCAGCGGCCGGCGGCCGGTGTTCTTCAGCGAGTGCGACTGGCCGGGGCGGGCGATGGTCACGTCGCCGGCCGACACCGGCACTTCCTTGCCGTCTGAGCCCACAAATATGCCGCGGCCTTCCACAATCAGGTATACGTCTTCATTAATGGTGTGCCCGTGCAGGCCGATAGACGCACCCGGCGGCAGTGTGAGCCAGCCGATTTCGCGGATTGCATCCTGCTCGCCGGTTTGGTGGCGGGTGTAGGCGAAGCGCCCCAGCAGCTTGCCCTCGCCGCCGGCGGCTTTTTCGCGGTCCCACTGCTGGAAGTCGGCTGCTTTATACACCTGAATGCTGCGGTCTACCGGCGTTTTGCTCGGCTCATTCGCCGCCGGCGTACCATGCGCCCAAGCGCCGGCGCTGGCCAGCAAAGCAGCAGTGGCAACGGATAAAATCACTTTTTTCATCGGGTATCTCCTGTGGTTGAAATCAAGGGGAAACAAAAGAATCTGGCACAGAATAACAGCAACGGGGCAGCGGTCAAACCCTCAGGCGGGCTTATCTGCGGCTTATTTGATGTATGCCAAATATGATGTTTGTTTAAGGCTACCTGAAAATCTTCAGGTAGCTTTTCCCATTCATCCCAACGTATTCACACCCGATGCAGCAACACCTGCAACACAAACTTGCTGCCCACATAGGCCGGCATCAGGCACATAAACAGAGACCTCTGCAAAATTCCCCAAAATCCCCTATGCCCGGGCAGCCTATTTCGGGCTACCGTCGGCTGGAAGAACAGGAAAAGGCTACCTGAAAGTTTTCAGGTAGCCTTTTAGCATTTATCGGACTATGGCCGGCAGGCCAAATCTTTTTCAATCTTATCCAGCAGCGCAGAGCAGCAGGCGGTGAGGATATGGCGGGTTTCGTTGAAATTGCCGGTGTACCACGGGTCGGGAACGTGGCTGTAGCCGCTATCGGGCAGCAGGTCGGTGATTTTGAAGATTTTGCCGGGATGACGGTCGAAGCGTTGTTCCAGCTCGGCCAGGTTGTTGTCGTCCATGGCCAGCAGGTAGTCGAAATCGGCCAAATCCTGCGCGCGCACGCGGCGGCTCACAAAGCCGCTGCTGTCGATGCCTTCGTCGGAAAGGATTTCCAGGCTGCCGCAGTGCATGCCTTCGCCGTCGTGCCAGCCGGATGTGCCCGCGCTGGCGGTGTGCACCGGCAGGCCGCGGGCGGCAGCCATGCTGCGGCAGAGATATTCGGCCATCGGCGAGCGGCAGATATTGCCCAGGCAAACGAACAAAACCTTAACGGGGCGTTCCATAAGGCTACCTGAAAATCAAATTGCCGCAATAAACAAAGCCACGATGCACAGCAGGTTCACGCCGAACATGGCCGAACGCAACATGGCTTTATCGTTGATGTAGCAATAGATAAAGGCGATGCGGCTGGCCACGAAGAGCAGCGCCCAGAAGTTGATGGTGAACTGGGCGGCGTTGCCGGTAACGTGGGCGATGATCACGGCGGCGGCAAACGGCGGGAAGATTTCGTAGCTGTTTTGCTGCGCCGCATTGGCGAGGGCGGCCTTGCCTTGGGCGAGGGCCAGGAAGGCGCGCGGGTTGTGGTTGTCGGCCGGAGAGAAGCCGGCGCGGTATTTGGCATAGGCGGCGCAGAAAATGGGCAGGAAAATGGCGAAGAAGATGCACCAGTAGGCTAAGGTCATGATGTGTTTGCTCCTAAAATAGGGCTAAAGCGCTTATTTTCTCCGAGCGGTACTGCCTGCGGCTCGCCGCCCGACAGGAGGAACATTGCTTCGTCCGTAATGGGTTGGAAAGATTGGTTTTGTGAGAGGCATGATTATACACGGGTGCGGGACAGATGGGCTGTTTCCGGCAGCAGGCGGCATGGGATACGACAATATTGGCAGGCTACCTGAAACTTGAGTTGCACAGAAACTGAGCTGCGTTTTAACTGCGTTGAAATTCGCTTTCAGGTAGCCTCTTTTACATCGGGAAACACCAGCCGCGCTTCCACGCCGTTTTCGCGGTTGGCGAGCATCAGGCGGCCGTGGTGCAGACGCATGATTTCGGTGGTGAAGCTCAAGCCCAGCCCGCTGCTGCGGCTGCCGTCGGCGCGGGGGAGCGAGTAGAAGCGTTGGGGGATTTTGGCCAGCGCGTAATCGGGAATGGGGCTGCCTTGGTTGTAAACGGCCAGTTCGGTGCGGCTTCGGCTGCGGGTGAGGCTGAGGCGGATTTCGCTGCCGGTTTCGGCGAAGTCTATGGCGTTGTATAGCAGGTTGTCGATGGCTTGGCGCAGCAGCAGCGGGTCGCCTTGGACGGCGCGGGGCGGGCAGTTGAGGGCGATGTGCAGCTGTTTGGCTTGCAGGGCGGCGCGGCTTTCTTGGGCGGCTTGGACGGCCAAGCTGGACAAATCGACGGTTTGGGTATCGTTCAGGCTGTCGCGGTTTTCTAGGCGGGCGAGTTCGAGCAGGCGGGCGATGAGTTGCTTTTGTTTTTCGGTATTGCGGCGGATGCGGTCGAGCAGTTGCTGTTGGTCGGGGCTGAGGGGGCTGTCTTGCAGCAGTTCGAGGGCGGCCTGCTGGGCGGTGAGCGGGGTTTTGAGTTCGTGGGTGAGGCCTAATACATAATTTTCAATGTGTTGGCGGTGGTCGAGTTCGTCGCGCAGGTGGGCGACGGCGTGGACGAGTCGGTAGAGGTAGCTGTCGCCGAATTGGGGTTGGGCGGCGGGGCGGTTGGCGGCCATGGCTTCGGCATAACGGCGGATGCGGCTGATGCTGCGGGCGAGCCACCAGGCGAGTGTGCCGAGCACGGCGAGGTTGGCGGCGAGCAGGTGGGGGACGTGGGGGCTGCCGTGCGCCAGTGCCCACACGGTGAGCAGGAGGAGGATGCCGAGGATGGCGAAGAATAGGCGGAGGCTGAGGTGTTGGAAATATTTGAGCATGGGGAGCTTGGTTTGGGGTTTCAGGTAGCCTGAAAAATTTTCAGGTAGCCTTTCCTATTCAGCCGAACAACGCGCCGATGGCGGCATATACGCTCAATACAGCTATCAGCGAATCCACGCGGTCGAACACGCCGCCGTGGCCGGGGAGCAGGTTGCTGCTGTCTTTCACCCCGGCGGCACGTTTGAACCAGCTCTCCAAGAGGTCGCCGCCGATGCCCACGAAAGTGAGCACGGAGGCAGTGAGCATGATGCCGAGCCAGGAAATATTGAAGCCGAACCAGCCTGCGGCGCGCGCCAATGAGGCGTACACCAACACGCACAACAGCCCGCCAAACACGCCTTCCCAGCTTTTGCCGGGGCTGATGGCGGGGGCAAGTTTGCGTTTGCCCCACAACCGGCCGAACACATAGGCAAACACGTCGGCAACCCACACCAGCATCATCACGGCCAAAAGATGGAGCGCGGATTGGCTGTCGGGGCGCAGTTCCAGCAGGGCAAACCAGAAAGGCAGCATCAGCAGCCAACCGGCAGCCAAGCCTTTCCAATCGGCCTGCAAACGCCATTTGAAACGCAGCCAGGCGGGCATGCCGAGCAGCCAGAAGGCAAGCACGATTGCCCACGCCGCCGCCGGCAGCCGCCAGCCGCCAGCCCAAGCCAGCGCCATAAACAGCGCGGTGCTGGCCAAATAAGGCCGCTGCACTTGCTCCGGCATACCGCACAGCCGGCTGTATTCCCACAGGGCAAGCAGGGCAATCAGGCCGGAAAACAGCGCCCACAAGCCGCTGCCGGCGGCAAACAGCATGCCGAGCATCAGCGGCAGTAAAACCAGAGCGGTGAGGATTCGTTGTTTGAGCATAGTTGGATTCTTTCAGGTAGCCTTTGGGGAGGGATGGCGGCCAAACCGATACCGTATTGAAGGTTTATGGCCAATTTGTTTAAACGCCGGGATTATAAGCGAAACCGCCATACATTAAGAAAAAGGCTACCTGAAAAACTGAAAATGGGTTTTCAGGTAGTCTTTCTCCTGCCCCCGCCGCCGAACAGCCAAGCGCTTTTTGCTATAATCCCATCCTTGTTTTCACTCGATTTTTCCCCAGCCAAATGGATCTCTCCCAAACCCTCTCCAAAGACCGCCACTTCCTGCAATCCGCCTTCAAAAATCCCAACAAATACGGCGGCTTGTCCAAAGTCGAAGAAAAATACCGAAAATCGCACGAAATCTTTTTGAAGCGTTTGGCCGCATTGCCCAAACCCGAATTCGACAACACCCTGCCCGTTCACGAGAAGCTCGACGAAATCAAAAAAACCATTGCCGAAAATCAGGTAACGATTATTTGCGGCGAAACCGGTTCGGGCAAAACCACGCAGTTGCCCAAGATTTGTCTGGAACTCGGGCGCGGGGCGGCGGGGCTAATCGGGCATACCCAACCGCGCCGTTTGGCCGCGTGCTCGGTGGCGGAGCGGATTGCCGAAGAGCTGAAATCGGAAATCGGCAGCGCGGTGGGCTATAAGGTGCGTTTTACCGACCACACCTCGCGCGATGCCTGCGTCAAGCTGATGACCGACGGCATCCTGCTGGCGGAAACGCAGACCGACCGTTATCTCGCCGCCTACGACACCATCATCATCGACGAAGCGCACGAGCGCAGCCTGAACATCGACTTCCTCTTGGGCTACCTGAAACAGCTCCTGCCGCGCCGCCCCGACTTGAAAGTCATCATCACCTCGGCAACCATAGACGCAGAACGCTTCTCCCAACACTTCAACGGCGCGCCCGTGCTGGAAGTGAGCGGACGCACCTATCCCGTCGAAATCCTCTACCACCCGCTGACCAGCAAAGACGAAGACGACGCGGAAGTGGAGCTGACCGACGCGATTGTCGATGCGGCGGACGAATTGGCGCGACACGGCGAAGGCGATATTTTGGTGTTCCTGCCGGGCGAACGCGAAATCCGCGAAGCCGCCGAAGCCCTGCGCAAATCCACGCTGCGCCGCAACGACGAAATCCTGCCCCTGTTCGCACGCCTGTCGCACGCCGAGCAGCACAAAATCTTCCACCCTTCAGGTGCGAAACGCCGCATCGTGTTAGCAACCAACGTCGCCGAAACCTCGCTCACCGTGCCGGGCATCAAATACGTCATCGACACCGGCCTCGCGCGCGTCAAACGCTATTCCGCACGGGCGAAAGTGGAGCAGCTTCATGTCGAAAAAATCTCCCAAGCCGCCGCACGCCAACGCTCCGGCCGCTGCGGACGCGTCTCCGCAGGCGTATGTATCCGACTGTTTTCAGAAGAAGATTTCAACAGCCGCACCGAATTCACCGACCCCGAAATCATCCGCAGCAACCTCGCCGCCGTCATCCTGCGCATGGCAGCGTTGAAACTCGGCGACGTAGCAGCATTCCCGTTTTTAGAAATGCCCGATTCGCGGTATATCAATGACGGGTTTCAGGTGTTGTTGGAATTGGGGGCGGTTAATGAACATAACGGCCTGACCAAACTCGGCGAACAAATGGCGCGCCTGCCCATCGACCCGAAAATCGCACGCATTTTGTTGGCGGCGAAGAAGCACGACTGTATGGCGGAAATATTGGTGATTGCGTCCGCGCTGTCGATTCAAGACCCGCGCGAGCGGCCGTTGGAAGCGCGCGATGCCGCGGCCAAGGCGCACGAACGTTTTACCGACAAGCAGTCCGATTTCCTTGCCTATCTGAACATTTGGGACAGCTTCCAGCGCGAGCGTGACAAAGGATTGTCCAACAAGCAGTTGGTGCAGTGGTGCCGCCAATACTTCCTGTCGCACCTGCGGATGTGCGAGTGGCGCGAGCTGCACCACCAGCTTGCCCAAACCGCGATTGAAATGGGTTTGACCACCAAGGAAGCCGCTTTCAGACGACCTCCCGAAGTCAGGCAGCTCACGTCATCTGAAAATGCGGGCGACCAAGACCTATCCGCCAAACTCAAACAAAAACAACTGGATAAGAAACAACACCGCGCCCAAATCCGCGCTGCTAAAGAAGCGGGCTACGAACAAATCCACCGCGCCCTGCTCACCGGCCTCATCGCCAACGTCGGCATGAAATCGCCCGACGGCAACGACTACACCGGCGCGCGCGGCAGCCGCTTCCACCTTTTCCCCGCCTCCGCCCTGTTCAAGGCGAAGCCCAAATGGGTGATGGCGGCAGAACTCGTTGAAACGACAAAACTTTATGCCCGCGACGTAGCCGCCATCCAGCCCGAATGGATCGAGCAGGAAGCGCTGCACCTCGTCCGCTACCACTATTTCGAGCCGCACTGGGAACAAAAACGCGGCGAAGTCGTCGCCAGCGAACGGGTAACGCTCTACGGCCTGACCGTCTTGCCGCGCCGCCCCGTGTCCTACGGCAGAATCGCCCCCGAAGAAGCGCGCGAAATCTTTATCCGCAGCGCGCTGGTGGCGCAGGAATGCGATTTGAAGGCTGACTTTTTTGCCCACAACAAAAAGCTGATTAAGGAAATTACCGAACTCGAACACAAATCGCGCAAGCAAGACGTGCTGGTCGATGACGAAGCGCTGTTTGCGTTTTATAACGAACGGCTGCCCGATTTTTATACGGCGGACGCGGTTTCAGACGGCCTGCACACCGAAAGCAGCCTGCCCCCCCGAAGGCTACCTGAAAACCGCGAACCCGCAGGTCGGACTCCTGAAACTGACAAAGCCGAAACGCCGTCTGAAAACGGATCCGGCAAGTTTCCCCAAAACAATATTTCAGGCAGCCTGAAAGCCGAAAGCAGCCTGCCCCCCCAAAGGCTACCTGAAAGCCACACATCCCAATTTTCAGACAGCCTACATCCTGTAAATCCGCAGCCATTCTCCACCGTGGGGGAACAGAGTACCGCAGTTTCAACGGTTTCAGGTAGTCTGAAATCGTCCACAGCAACATTCCGCATACGCCCCGGCACACATAATGATGCAGCCCAAATTGCCGAACTGTTCCGCCGCGCCGTCCTGCACATTGAAGCAAGCCATTATAGCGACAGCGAAAAAACCGCATGGATACAGGGCGCGGACAATGCCGCCTTTTGGCAAAAACGGATTGGACGCGGCTGTATCCGATTGGCAGCGCAAAATGACCGCATACTCGGCTTTATCGAATACCTGCCCGAGCAAAATCATTTGGACTGCCTATTTACCGACCCTGCCCACCAGCGGCAAGGCGTCGCTTCCGCGCTGTTGTCTGCCGTTTTGCCGCAGGCGGATGCAGATAAAACGGTAACGGCAGATGTGTCCGCAGCCGCGTTGCCCTTTTTTAAAAAACAGGGATTTATACTGCAACATCAAAACCAAATTCAGCGAAACGGCTTGGTTTTAATCAATTACCGCATGATTTTGCAAACCGACAGCATTGATGCGGCCGCACAAACCAACTTTTCCGCAACCGCAGCAAGCCCTCTCCCACAGGAGAGGGAACAGAGTACCGCAGCTTCAACGGTTTCAGGCGGCCTGAAAACGACGTCTTGCGAAGCAAGGCTGAATTTCTGCGAAGCTAAAACTAAAACCGAAAGCAGCCTGCACTCCGAAAGGCTACCTGAAAACCGCGAACCCCAATTTTCAGACGACCTGCGTCCTGCAAACCCTCAGCAAACTACCCCCTCCCCCGCGGGGGAGGACTGGGGAGAAGGCAAAACAGTTGCCGCCCAAACCAACTTTTCCGCAACCGCAGCAAGCCCTCTCCCTAACCCTCTCCCGCAGGAGAGGGAACAAGGTGCCGGTGTTTCAACGGTTTCAGACGACTCCAAAGCTCAAAGGCTACCTGAAAACTCCCTATGCTACGCCGACGGTCAACCAATACTGCTGGGTGATCGTGTAACTATCGACAGCAAACAATGGCACGGCAAAATCGTTGCCTTGATTGCCGAGCAGCAATGCGACCCGTCCATCGGTTCCGCCGAAGAATGGGCGACATTACAAAGCGGCGTAATGGCTCAATTTAATGAAGCAGGCTTGGTGCACTATCCCGATGCTGAGACTGCCGGCGAACTCATCTTATTGGCACGAGCGGATGCAGCAGATGTCCTAAAATCTAAAAAGCACAACGTAGAATGTGTGGCACACGCCACGCACGCGGATTCCAAAGATACGGACAACCGCGTGCGTGAACCGAATTCACACACCCTACAAAACGTTTCAGACGGCCCCAAACCCAAAAAGCAGCCTGCACCCCCAAAAGGCCGTCTGAAACCCCTACCCCTCGCCGACATCCGCACCTTCCAAGCCTGGCTCAAAACCGCCGAGCGCGACAACCCGCGCCTGCTGTTCCTCAGCCGCGACGACCTCATGCAGCACGCCGCCGCGCACATCACCGAAGAACAATTCCCAAAACACTGGCAAACCGCAGACGGCAAATTCAAACTCAGCTACCGCTTCGAGCCGCACCACCCGCTCGACGGCGTTACCCTCACCCTGCCGCTCACCGTGCTCAACCGTATCAGCCCCGCCGCCCTCGAATGGCTCGTGCCCGGCATGATACGCGAGAAAATCCAGTTGCAAATCAAAGCGCTGCCCAAACAAATCCGCCGCATCTGCGTGCCCGTACCCGAATTCATCACACAATTTTTAAGCCAAAACCCCGACCGCAACGCCCCCATCCTGCCCCAACTCACCCAAGCCATCGCCAAAACCGCAGGCGACATCCGCATACTGGAGCAAATCAACCAAGACGAATGGGCCGCGTTCAGGCTGCCCGAACACTGCTATTTCAACCTCCGCATCATCGACGACGGCGGGCAAGAATTAGCCATGGGGCGCGATTTAATCCAAATCCAACAACAACTTGGCAAAGCCGCCGCCACCACCTTCCGCGACAACACCCAAGAATTCGAGCGCGACAACGTTACCGCATGGGACATCGGCACCCTGCCCGAATCCATCAAATTCACACGCGGCAAACAACAGCTCACCGGCTACCTCGGCCTGCAAAAAGAAAAAGACGGCCGCATCGCCCTGCGCCTGTTCGACACGTCCGCCGCCGCCGAGCAAGCCCACCGATTAGGCGTGATCGAACTCATGAAACTACAACTAAAAGAACAAGTTAAAGACCTGAACAAAGGCATCCAAGGCTTCACCCAAGCCGCCATGCTGCTCAAACACATCAACGCCGACACCCTGCGCGACGACCTCACCCAAGCCGTCTGCGATCGCGCCTTTATCGGCGAAGACGAGCTGCCGCGCAACGAAAAAGCCTTCAAAGAACAAATCAAACGCGCCCGCAGCCGCCTGCCCGCCGTCAAAGAAGCCCTCAGCCGCTACCTGCAGGAAACCGCCGCCGCCTACGCCGAACTGAACGGCAAACTCGGCAAACACCCGCTCACCCACCTCCTGCGCCAACGCCTGCAAACCCTGCTCGCCGCCGGCTTCGCCACCCGCACCCCGTGGACACAATGGTCGCGCCTGCCTGTGTACATCAAAGCCATGACCCTGCGCCTCGAAAAATACAGCAGCAACCCCGCCCGCGACGCAGCCCGCGAAGCCGATGTTCAAGAGCTGGAACAAATGTGGCAGGAAAAAACCGACGGTTTGGTGAAACAAGGACAACCCGTTTCAGACGACCTCGCCGCGTTTAAATGGATGATTGAAGAATTGAGGGTATCGCTGTTCGCGCAGGAATTGAAGACACCGTATCCGGTGTCGGTGAAGAGGTTGTTGAAGGTGTGGGAGGGGTTGAAATAAATGAAGGCTACCTGAAAATTTTCAGGTAGCCTTAAACATTTAAATTTTATATTTCAAAAAATAATGTATGGAATGTGGTCTTTCTAACTACTACCCTTTTCAACCAATTCCAAAGCAGCCTACACCCCCTTTCTTGTTTTCAGAAAGTAAGACGTAATTTTGAGTACAAAAAATTCAACCGTTTTTTAATATTCTCTTACCTGATTTGTCATTGCTTACCTGTATTCTCATATCCGAGTACGTTATTCCGCTTTATTTTTCATCTGTTTTACTAATTTATGAAATTGAGTATAGAATGAATTGGGAATTCCCCAACCACCTCACCTCATAGGAGACTGCATCATGAGCAACATCCCTGAAATCCTGCAAAACCCGCTGACCAACAAAGACACGGCGTTTACCATTAAAGAGCGTAAGAAATACGGCTTAATCGGCCGCCTGCCCGCAGCGGTGGAAACGCTTGACCAACAAGCCGTACGCGCCTACCGCCAATACGCTTCATATGCCGAAAATATTGAAAAATATATTTTTCTCGACCAGCTGCACAACCGCAACGAAGTGCTGTATTACAAACTGCTGACCGACCATTTGGCGGAGATGCTGCCGATTGTGTACGACCCGACCGTAGGAGAAGCAATTAAGAAATGGAGCCGTGACTACCGCCGTTCGCGCGCGGTGTATTTGGATATCAACCACCCCGAAGCCATTCGCGAATCCCTTGAATCTTTGGGGCTGGGTGCGGACGATGTGGATTTGATTGTAGTGTCGGACGCGGAAGAAATACTCGGCATCGGCGACTGGGGCGTGAATGGTACGGATATTTCCGTCGGCAAACTGGCGGTTTACACCGCTGCCGCAGGCATCGATCCAGCGCGCACCATTGCCGTCAATCTTGATGTTGGTACAGACAACGAAGCCTTGCTCAACGACCCCGCCTACCTCGGCAACCGCCACGCCCGCGTGCGCGGCGAACGCTACGACGCACTGATTGCTGCATACTTGAAAACAGCGGCAGAGCTGTTCCCGAATGCATTGCTGCACTTTGAAGATTTTGGCCCGTCCAACGCGCGCCGCATTTTGGTGGAAAACCGCGAACGCTACCGTATTTTCAACGACGATATGCAAGGCACGGGCGCAATTGTCATGGCGGCCGTGTTTTCGGGTTTGAAAGTAACCAAACAGGATTTTGCCGAACAGCGTTTGGTTGTTTATGGAGCGGGTACGGCGGGAACAGGCATGGCAGACCAAATCAGCGCGGCCATGCAGCGCGACGGACTCTCCCGCGAAGAAGCCAAGAAACGCGTATGGCTGATAGACATCAACGGCTTGGTTACCGACGATATGCCGAATCTGCCGGATTATCAGCAGGAATATGCCCGTCCTGCCGCCGAAGTGGCTGCATGGACGAAAACCAACGGCAAAATCAGCCTACTGGAAGTGGTCAAACAGATCAGGCCGACCATCTTAATCGGCACATCCACCGATCACGGCGCGTTTACCGAAGAAGTGGTAAAAGCGCTGTGCGCGGGCGTAGAACGGCCTATTTTGCTGCCGCTGTCCAATCCGACGGAGAAAATCGAAGTCATGCCTGCCGACGCGGTTCAATGGTCGGACGGCAAAGCGTTAATTTCCGTCGGCATACCTGTTCCGCCCGTTTCTTATAAAAGCGTGAACTACCACATTGGGCAAGCCAACAACGCCATGCTTTATCCGGGCCTGGGCTTGGGCGTTATCGTTTCTGGCGCGAAAGAAGTTACCGATGGTATGCTGCTTGCCGCTGCCGAAGCCGTAGCATCACAAGTGAACCCGCAAGATACAGGCGCATCCCTGCTGCCACCGGTGGACAACCTGCGCGCGTCATCCGCCACTGTGGCGGTTGCCGTGGCGAAACAGGCGGTCAAGGACGGTGTAGCGACCAAACAGTCTGAAAACTGGGTACAGGCCGTGCAGGATGTAATGTGGCAGCCTGTATACCGCTGATTATCCAATCATTGCATTCCAAATAAATTATCGCCTCCTTTCAAGCACCTAAAAGGTCGTCTGAAACCCATTTTCAGACGACCTTTTGCCACTCTGCCAAACAAGAATTCCCGCCACTATCTCCCCAAACGTCGCCCGAACCAGTAAACTTCCCATATTTCAACAACTTCTTGAAAGCAAACCATGTCCGGTATCTACCTACCCCGCCTATTTCCGCCCCATATCGCCGAACGCGACCTGCTGTATTTTGAGCAGGGCAAGGTTCGCGATGTCCAAAAAACTTCTGCGGGGCGTTATCGGGCGGAGGTGTGTGGTTCGGAAAACTATTCGGTATGGCTGAAGCTGGATAGTGATTTATACATTAAGGACGGGGGCTGCGATTGTCCTTATGGCGGGGCGTGCAAGCATATGGCGGCTTTGTAGTATGCGGTACGCGCTCAAACGCCGGACGGGCAGCCTGACGAATCTGACGCGCAGCAGCCTAAAAAGGGCGGCAATCTGTATCGGCAGCAGCTCTCCCGAATCTTTTCCCGAACCCGATATTATGATTACTACGAAGCCGCTGATTTGGGCTTCAGGCTGCAAAACTGGTTGGAAGATGTGGCGCAGGAGGGGACGGCGGCGTTGCAACAGGCTTTGCCTCTGTTGATACCGCGTTTGCAGGATGCTTTTGAAAAGGCGGATGATTCAGACGGTATGTTGGGCGATGCTATGTATATGGCAATCGACCTGCTGGAAGAGGCGGTCATGGAAAACGTCCCAAAGCGTTTGATTAATTTTTTAGACAAATGCTTGGACGACAGCCGCTATTTTGACTCCTCCGAAGCAGGCAATAAAATCTACCAAATCCGCGCCCGAATCTGGCGGCAGCGCGGCGAATGGCAGGCTTGGCAAGATTATGTGGCTAAACGTTTGGCGGTTGCCAAATGGAATTGGGATTATGAACTTTGGGCATTTGAGGGGTGGCAGGTCTTGCAGGCGAAAGGCGATACTGCTGCCGTGCAGGATTATTTCAGACGACATCTGCGCCTGCCGAAATTCAGACAAATTGCGGTAGAACAAGCAGTTGGTCAGCAAGATTGGGCGGAAGTGGAGCGCCTCTTGCGCAAAGGCATCAGCATTGCCGAAGATGAAGGAACACTCGGCACACTGCACAAATGGAAGCTGCAACTTTTTGATGTATTGAAGGAAATCGGCAAAAATGTACGTGAAATCGCAGCGGATTTGGCGTTTTCCACCAGCCTTTCATTGCCGCATTACGAGGCATGGAAAGCCACGTTTTCCGCCGCCGAATGGCCGCATGAATTCAACCGCCTGCTTGCGCGTTTGTCTGACCAAGATTCGCTGCAAGCTGAAATATTGGAGCATGAACAGGAATTCGACCGGCCACTCGCCCTATTGCAGCAACACCTTTCGTTGTACATGATGGAACGTTTTGCCCCGTCTTTCCCCGAGCCGTATCACGACCAAATCGTAGCTTGCTACCTGAAAATCTTTGCGGCTGAAATCAATAAGGCAAGCAACCGTAAACAATACCGCCAGCTCTTGAACCAATTAAAGATCCTCCGCCGCCAATATTCCGCACAACGGCAGGCGATGGAAGACTTTGCCGACGAAATCAGGGAACGATATAGTGAAAAACCGCGTCGGCCTGCGCTGCTGGAGGAATTGGATCGGGCGGGGTTTTAGGAGGCAATCTGTCGGATTGAGCGTATCTCACATCCGCGCCATTGTGGCTACATGGATAGCAGCCATTTGGCTCAGCAACTCATGCAGCTGTTCCAGTTTTTCTTTGGAAAGCTGATTTTCGATGCCGTCGTAACAGGCATCGATTTTGCCGACAAAGTCGTTGAAGGTGCGCTCGCCTTCCTCGGTAAGCTTGAGATAAACGCGGCGGTGGTCGTTGGCCGGGCGCAGGCGCACCACCAGCTTCATTTTTTCCAGGCGGGTGAGGATGCCGGTGAGGCTGGGTCGCAGGATGCAGGCGCTGCGCGCTAGGTCTTGGAAATCCATCGTACCGTTTTCGGCCAAAAGGCGCAGGATGCGCCATTGCTGGTCGGTGAGGCCGATTTCGTTGAGCAGCGGGCGAAAATGCGTCATCAACGCTTCGCGCGCCTGTATTAACGCAATATTGAGCGAAGAATGTTTGGAATGCTTGATCATCGCGATCTCCCTTGGTACAGATAAAGTAGTTGGCAATATTTTTGTGTGGTTTTTTATAATTAATTCCCTATTAACAATCAGGGTATTGTTCAGTTTATTATATAACTCAAGCCTATAGTGCGCGGATATTTGATTTTCTTGATTAAAGTCAAGCTATTGACCATGCTGGGCAAAATTGCCTGCCTAAAAAGGGTTGTATCGACCGAAAAATCAAAATAAATCACATTAGCAAGAATGTTTTTAAAAATCTATTGTTGCTAAGATAATGGTAGGCTGGGTGATTATCAAGGCTACCTGAAATAATTGGCAAAATTTTTACAAACACTGTTGCATGCTTTGCCTCATTATCAGGTATAGTGGATTAAAATTACAATGATACGGCGTTGCCAACGCCCTTATGTACTACCCGTACACGGCGGGCGTTGCCGCCTTGTCTCATTTTTATTTTAATCCACTATAAATAGATACAGTATGCTGAAGTTGCCGGTTTTTACGCCAGAAAAAGCCACATAAAAACAGCCGAACCTCAAAATAGGTTCGGCTGTTTTTCAGGTAGCCTCTACACGCGGCTGAAAATCAACGTGGCATTGGTGCCACCGAAGCCGAAGCTGTTCGACATCACGGCATTGAGCTTTTTGCTGATGTTTTCGCGCACAATCGGCAGGCCGGCGGCTTTTTCATCTAAGTTCAGCACATTGGCGCTGGCACACACGAAATCGTTGAGCATCATCAGAATGGAGTAAATCGCCTCGTTCGAGCCGGCAGCGCCCAGCGCGTGGCCGGATAGGGATTTGGTGGAACTGATGAGCGGCACTTCTTTGCCTTCAAAGGTTTCGCGGATGGCGCCGAGTTCTTTGGTGTCGCCCACCGGGGTGGACGTGCCGTGGGCATTAATGTAGTCCACGCTGCCGCCGTGCTGGGCGAGCGCCATCTGCATGCAGCGCACCGCGCCTTCGCCGGACGGCTGCACCATGTCGTGGCCGTCGGAAGTGGCGCCGTAGCCGGTGAGTTCGCACAGGATGTTGGCACCGCGCGCTTTGGCGTGTTCGTATTCTTCCATCACCAAAATGCTGCCGCCGCCGGAAATCACGAAGCCGTCGCGGTCGGCATCGTAGGCACGGCTGGCCTGTTCGGGCGTGTCGTTGTATTTGCTCGATAACGCGCCCATGGCGTCAAACAGGGAACTCATCTGCCACGATACTTCTTCGCCGCCGCCGGCAAACACGATGTCTTGTTTGCCAAGCTGAATCAGTTCGGCAGCGTGGCCGATACAGTGGGCGGAAGTGGAGCAGGCGGAGCTGATGGAATAGTTCACACCTTTGATTTTAAACGGGGTAGCCAAGCAGGCAGCCACGGTGGAGGCCATGGTTTTGGTTACGCCGTAAGGGCCGATGCGCTTCACGCCGCTCTCGCGCAGGGTATCGGCGGCTTCCACTTGCGAGGCGGAAGAGGCGCCGCCGCTGCCGGCCACGATGCCGGTGCGAACGTTCGACACCTGCTCTTCGGTGAGCCCGGCGTGGGCGATGGCTTCTTTCATGGCGATATAGGCATAGGCTGCGGCATTGCCCATAAAGCGCAGGATTTTGCGGTCGATGTGCTCTTTGGTATCGATGTTGATGTTGCCGGCCACGTGTGAGCGCAAGCCCATTTCACGGTAGCTTTCATCAAAAGCGATGCCGGATTTGAGCTGGCGCAGCGATTCGAGCACTTCGCGGCAGTTGTTGCCCAAGCTGGACACGATGCCGATACCGGTTACGACTACTCGTTTCATAATAATGAACTCCGTTAGGAAAGTAGGCTACCTGAAAAGTAAACGCAGAAGCTTCTATTGGTTCAAAGCCGGCGTTTTCAGGTAGCCCGTTGGCTAGAAATCGTCTGTGCTGGTAAACAAACCTACGCGCAGGCCGTTGCCTTCGTAAATCTTATGGCCGTCCACGCTCATTTCCGCATCGGCAATGCCCAACACCAGCTTGCTGTTCATCACGCGCTTCATGTGGATGTGGTAAGTGATTTTCTTGTGTTTGGGCAATACCTGGCCGGTGAATTTCACTTCGGCACAGCCCAGGGCGCGGCCGCGGCCGGGCGCGCCTGTCCAGCCCAGGAAGAAGCCGACTAATTGCCACATGGCGTCCAAACCTAGGCAGCCGGGCATCACCGGATCGCCGATGAAATGGCAGCCGAAGAACCACAAATCGGGGTGGATATCCAATTCGGCGATGATTTCGCCCTTGCCGTATTTACCGCCGGTGTTGTTGATGTTCACGATGCGGTCGATCATCAGCATATCGGGCAGCGGCAGCTGCGCGTTGCCCGTGCCGAAAAGCTCGCCGCGGCCGCAGGCCAAGAGTTCTTCTTTGGTGTAGCTGTTTTGTGGAACGAAATTGCTCATGGGTATCCTTAATGCTGCCAAAAGCAGCTTGATATAGTGGGAGAAAAGCCAGAATTGTTGCTTGGCGAAGCGCTTACGGCACAATTTAGGTTTTAGCTCTAGATTAAGCATTCTATTTGATTATGCCGTGCCGCGCAATCTGGCCGTCTTTGCCAGCGGCATTTTAATCCTATCGGCGCGGCTTGTATAACAGAAAGGCTACCTGAAACGGTTTTTCAGGTAGCCTTCTTCACGCGCAGGAGAGGTTTACTCTTTCAGCTTCGCCAATGCGCTTTGCACTTTGGCCATCTTCTCTTCCAACTCCGCCAGTTCGGCTTTATCTTTTTCCACCAAATGCGCGGGGGCTTTGTCCACATAGCCGGGTTTGGAGAGTTTGGCGTTGAGTTTGTCCAAGGCTTTTTGCAGCTTCTCGGCTTCTTTGCTCAAGCGGGCGGTTTCGGCGGCTTTGTCGATTTCGACTTTCAGCATCAGGCGCGCGCCGTTGCAGACGGCGACGGGCGCGTCTTCGCTTTCGGGCAGGGCGGCGACTTGCTGTGCTTCGGTCAGGCGGGTCATCATCGGCAGGTATTTGAGGTAGTCCGCCAAGTCGTCCGCGCTTTCGACAAACAGCGGGGCTTTTACGTTGGGCTGGATGCCCATTTCGCCGCGCAGGTTGCGGACGGCACCGATCAAATCCTGCAACACGGTCATTTGCTCGAAGGTCGTCTGAACGATTTGTTCGCGGTCGGCTTCGGGGAAGCGGGCGAGCATGATGCTGTCGGCGGTTTTCGCGTCGCACATGGGGGCGACGGTTTGCCACAATTCTTCGGTGATGAACGGGATAATCGGGTGCAGCAGGCGCAGGGCGGCTTCGAGTACGCGCAATAAGGTATGGCGTGTGGCACGTTGGCGGCTGGCGCAGCCGGTTTGGAGCTGTACTTTGGCGAGTTCCAAATACCAGTCGCAATAGTCGTTCCACACGAAGCTGTACAGGGTTTCCGCTGCCAAATCAAAGCGGTAGGTTTCGTAGGCTTGCGTAACCTGCTCGATGGTCTGATTCAGACGGCCTATGATCCACATATCGGGGAAGGAGTAGCCGCGCGGTTCGGTGGCGGTTGCGCCGTAGCCGCAGTCTTGATTTTCGGTGTTCATCAAGACGAAGTTGGTGGCGTTCCAGATTTTGTTGCAGAAGTTGCGGTAGCCTTCGGCGCGTTTGAAGTCGAAGTTCACGCTGCGGCCGAGGCTGGCGTAGCTCGCCATGGTGAAGCGCAAGGCGTCCGTGCCCATGCTGGGGATGCCTTCGGGGAAGAGTTTGCGTGTGGCTTCTTCCACTTTCGGCGCGGTTTCGGGTTTGCGCAGGCCGGTGGTGCGTTTCACCAGCAGTTTGTCCAAGTCGATGCCGTCAATCAAATCGACGGGGTCGATGACGTTGCCTTCGGATTTGGACATTTTTTTGCCTTCGTGGTCGCGCACGATGCCGTGGATATACACGTCTTTAAACGGTACTTTGCCGGTGAAGTGGGTGGTCATCATAATCATGCGGGCGACCCAGAAGAAGATGATTTCGTAGCCGGTAACCAAGACGTTGGACGGCAGGAAGGCTTTGAGTTCGTCGGTTTCGGACGGCCAGCCGAGCGTGGAAAACGGCACGAGCGCGGAGGAGAACCATGTGTCCAGCACGTCCTCGTCGCGTGTAAGCCGTATACCTGCGGCTTGCGCCTGCTTAACAGCGCGGGCTTTTTCGTCTGCCAAAGCAGCCTGCACATTGTCGGCGGGCAGTTCCAAACTTTCCAGCTTCTGCACCACGCGGATAAAATCCGCCATCAGGCGCAAATCGCTGTTGTCCGCGATACCTGCGTTTTGGCGTGCTTCGTAGCGGACGGCAAAGGCATCCCAATACGCGCCGAACTCGTCCTGCGCCACATACACCCTGCCTTCTTCGTCATACCACGCGGGGATTTGATGCCCCCACCACAGTTGGCGCGAAATGCACCAGTCTTGGATGTTGTTCATCCATTGGTTGTAGGTGTTGACCCAGTTTTCGGGGATAAAGCGCACCGCGCCGCTGTCCACCGCCTTTTTCGCCTTTTCCGCCAAACTCAGGCCGCGGTATTCGCTGTTCGGCTCGATGCCCTGCGGCTTGGCATTCATGGCGACAAACCATTGGTTGGTCAGCATCGGCTCAATCACGGAGCCGGTGCGGTCGCCTTTCGGCGTCATCAGTTTGTGCGGTTCAGTTTTCACCAGCAGGCCGGCTGCGTCCAAATCGGCCACGATTTGTTTGCGCGCTTCAAAGCGGTCCAGCCCCGCGTATTTTTCAGGCAGCCTGCACACCTGCGTGGGCGTGCCGCGATAATCGCAGGCCTGCGCTTCGGCAAGGATTTTCGCATCCAAACCCAATACGCTGATGAGTTCGGTGTTGTGCCGTTTGCCGACTTCGTAGTCGTTAAAATCGTGCGCGGGCGTGATTTTAACGCAGCCTGAACCGAAGTCTTTTTCTACATATTCGTCCGCAATCACGGGAATGGTGCGGCCGGTGAGCGGCAGGGTTAATTGCTTGCCGATTAAATGCGTGTAGCGTTCGTCTTCGGGATGGACGGCAACGGCCACGTCGCCCAGCAATGTTTCGGGGCGCGTGGTCGCCACCACCACCGCTTCGGCAGGATTGTCCGCCAGCGGATAGCGGATGTGCCACATAGAGCCCTGTTCTTCCACGCTTTCCACTTCCAAATCCGACACCGCCGTGCCAAGCACGGGATCCCAGTTCACCAAGCGTTTGCCGCGGTAAATCAAGCCTTGCTCATACAGGCGCACGAACACTTCGGTCACGGTTTCGGCGCGCACGTCGTCCATCGTAAAATACTCGCGCGTCCAGTCGGCAGAGCAGCCCACGCGGCGCATCTGCTGCGTAATCGTGCCGCCGGACACTTCTTTCCATTCCCACACTTTTTCCAAGAATTTTTCACGACCCAAATCATGACGCGACACGTTTTGCGCGGCAAGCTGGCGCTCGACCACGATTTGCGTGGCGATGCCGGCATGGTCGGTGCCGGGAATCCAGCAGGTGTTGCGGCCTTTCATGCGGTAATAGCGCGCCAGTCCGTCCATGATGGTTTGGTTGAAGGCGTGGCCCATGTGCAGCGTGCCGGTAACGTTGGGCGGCGGCAGTTGGATGGAGAAACTTTCGGGTTTGGAAAAATCGGCGGAGAAATAGCCTTTGGCTTCCCAGTTTTGATAGTGTTTGGATTCAAGTTCGGAGGGGGCGTATTTGTTGAGCATAGTGCAGGCTGCCTGAAAATTCGGTTGGTTGAAAGACGGGCGATTATAGCGGAAAATGGGGCAGGCTTGGCTTCAGGCTGCCCCCGTTCGGGCGGGCTGTGCCGTTTATCCCGCCCGTTCCGTTTTCAGGCAGCCTGAAACGGAAAGTCTCTCCCCCCAAAAACCTAACTTACCGAAAGGAAACCTCATGAAATACCTCCTAATCGCCCTGCTGGCCGCATCAACTGCCGCCCATGCGCAAGAATATAGGTTCAAAGATCATCCCTTTGAAAGCGGCGGCGTCGGCGTGTCCACAGACGGCAAAACCTTTTCCATCAACACCACCAATTCCAGCGGCAATCTGTGCAATTTGGAAGGCCGTCTGAACAACAATGTTTACCGCGACGGCGAAGGCTGCGAAGTGCGCTTTACCTTTGCCCGCGACAAAGTAAACGTTACCGTGCCCGAATCCGCCCGCAAAGCCTGTGCGGAATATTGCGGGCTCAACGCACATTTTGCGGATCAATACCACCGCCTGCCCGCCGCCTGCACCGAGTCTGCCGCCAAAAACACCGCACAGCGCTTTCAGGCTGCCTACCGTGCCAAAAATTACGCCCAAGCCGCGCAAATCCAGCAGCAGTATGTGAACACCTGCAACAGTTTCATGTTTATTACCGAACAAATGCGCGCCCGCAACGATTTGGCGGTGGCCTATAAAAACAGCGGCAACAAAACCGCCTGCCGCGCCGCACTGCAACCGTTGCGCCGCTATTGGAACGACAAGGCGGACGACCACACCTACCTTTACCGCGACCATTTCATGGAAGAACTGGCCGCCGCCAAATTCAACTGGAACGCGTGCCGTTGAGAATCTCTCGGCTCTGCCGGAATTCTGTTTCAGGCAGCCTGAAACATCCGGCCAACCTAAAAACGGGAAAGTAGGACGCCATGACAGACACCAACAAACAACGCGCCGCACAAACCGTGCGCCGCTTAAAAAAGAACAAAGCGGCGAAGAGCGACTGAACGCATGGCGGCAGACCGCTGCCGCACAGGGGTTGGGCGGCGAGTTCGCCTTGGCGCAAAGGCTGGGCGTGGAAGCAGCCAGCGAAGAACAAATCCGCATGATTAGCGAACTGTACGGACGCTAGTTTCGGATGTCATGTCGTGCCTGCGCTGTCAGCCCGCAAAAAGGCTACCTGAAAACGCATTCCCGGGTTTTTAGGTAGCCTTTCCCGCTATAATAGCGCCCGTTTTCCGATTCAAACCAAACCATGAAAACCGCCAAACGTTATCCCTTTCCCGCCCTGTTGCGCCAACGCCTGCAACTGTATTTTGCCGATCAAGCCCGGCTGCCCGGCTGCCCGGGCGAGGCGCAATTCCGCCGCTGGGCGTGGCAGGCCGTGAAATCGCAGTACCGCCGTGCCGAAATCGGCCTGCTGCTGCTCGACGAAGAAACCGCCCACGCCTACAACCGCGACTACCGCCAAAAAGACTACGCCACCAACGTGCTCAGCTTTGCGCTGGATGAAGGCGAGCAGGCCGCTTTGGCCGGGCTTTCAGGTAGCCTGCCCGTTTTGCGCGGCGACCTGGTTATCTGCCCGCAGGTGGTGGCGCGTGAGGCTGCCGAACAGGGCAAAACCTTGGAAGCGCACTTCGCCCACCTCACCCTGCACGGCGTACTGCACCTGATGGGGTACGACCACATCGAGCCTAATGAAGCCGAAGCCATGGAAGCACTTGAAATCCGCCTGATGAATCAGTTAGGATACCCCAACCCCTACGCACAGGATGCAGACTGAAATGGACGACCACCCGGCCAAGCCCGGATTTTTTGAACGGCTGTTCGGCCGCCTCGCCGGCGACGGCCCCGATTCCCCCGAAGACATACTCGCCCTGCTGCGCCAAGCGCGCGAACAGAAAATCTTCGATGAAGACACCCAGCAATGGCTGGAAAAAATCATCGATTTCCGCGGGCTGGAAGTGCGCGACGCCATGATCAGCCGCGCCCAAATGGACGTGGTGAAAGCCGGCGACAGCATCAGCCGCATCATCGCCTATGTGGTGGGCACCACCCATTCCCGCTTCCCCGTGATTGCCGACGACAAAGACAACGTGCTCGGCATCCTGCACGCCAAAGACCTGCTCAAATACACCCTCAATCCCGAACAATTCAAGCTTGAAAACGTGCTGCGCCCGGCCGTGTTCGTGCCCGAGGGCAAGCCGTTGAACGTGTTGCTTAAAGAGTTTCGCGATATGCACAACCACCTGGCCGTGGTGGTGGACGAATACGGCAGCATCAGCGGCCTGGTCACGCTGGAAGACGTAATCGAGCAGATTTTGGGCGACATCGAAGACGAGTTCGACGAAGACGACAGCGCAGACAATATCTTCGCCGTTTCCCCCGACCGCTGGCGCATCAACGCCGTTACCGAAATCGAAGACGTGAACGAATTTTTCGGCACGGACTACAGCGATGAAGAAGTGAACACCATCGGCGGGCTGGTAATCAAAGAGCTCGGCCATCTGCCCGTGCGCGGCGAAAAAGCCGTTATCGGCCCCCTGCAATTCACCGTGGCCCGCGCCGACAACCGCCGCCTGCACACGCTGATGGCGGTGAAAGCCAAACCCGAATAAGCCCGCATGATAAAGGCTGCCTGAAAACGGATTTTTCTTTTTCAGGTAGCCTTTCGTGCCAACGTGCCCGTATGGTGAATGTATGCATAGAATCATAGGATACAGAGAATTACGTACAGGAAATGGCGAACTTGTTGAGATTACCTTGTATCAGCCCTTTTTTTCCGACGAATACAAAGCATATATTTGCCAATATAAAATAAGCAAACAGGATTATTTGGATGAGGGCAGGGTAATCGGTGAAGATATGCTGCAAGCTATTTATTTAGCCATGATCAAACTCGGTGTCATCCTGTCTCACACAGATTATTGGAAAAAGGAAAATTTATCTTGGTATGGGGACAAAAATCTTGGGTTTCCCTTACCCGATCATTTAAACTAACGAGTAGCAACTGCATTTTTAACCCCGTCGGGCAAAAATTAAGCACGGGGCAAAGCAGCAAGCCGCAGGCAGTGCGGCAAGGCGAGCCGACGCCGTATGAGGAAATAAGCACTTTGGCTATAATGCCGCCGTATTCTGGCTTAACACACCCAAAAACAACAGCATCACGATTTTCAGGTAGCCTTCCTCCATGTCCAAAAGGCTACCTGAAATTTATATCACAAGGATTCAAAATGGTTTTCTCCTCCCTCCTCACCCTGCTCGACGACATAGCCTCCGTGCTCGACGACGTGGCCTTGATGACCAAAGTGGCCGCCAAAAAAACCGCCGGCGTGGTGGGCGACGATTTGGCGCTCAATGCCAACCAGGTAACCGGCGTGCGCGCCGACCGCGAGCTGCCTATCGTGTGGGCGGTGGCCAAGGGCTCACTGGTGAACAAGCTGATTCTGATTCCCGCCGCCCTGCTGCTTTCCGTGTTCGCGCCCGCGCTGATTACGCCGCTTTTAATGCTCGGCGGCGGCTATTTGTGTTTCGAAGGCGTGGAAAAACTGCTGCACAAGCTGATGCACCGCCGCGACGGCAGCGCCCACAGCGTGCCCGACGAATTGATAGACGAAAACGCCAAAATCAAAGGCGCCATCCGTACCGACTTCATCCTCTCTGCCGAAATCGTCATCATTGCCCTGGGCGTGGTGGCCGAATCCAGTCTTACCACCCAAATCATCAGCCTGCTGCTCATCGGCATCGGGCTCACCATATTTGTGTACGGCATCGTGGCGGTGATTGTGAAGGCCGACGACTTCGGCTTCGCCCTGATGCGCCGCCCGGCCACCGCTGCGGTTGGCAAAGCCATTATTTTGTTTATGCCGTGGTTTATGCGCGGCGTCAGCATCGTGGGTACGCTGGCCATGTTCCTCGTGGGTGGCGGCATTTTTGCCCACAATTGGGGCGCGCTGCACCATTGGCTGAACGAACACCACTGGGACAGCGGCCTCACCGGCACACTCGCCTACCTAATCACCGGCCTCGTCGTGGGCGCGGTTGCCTGCACGGTGGTGTTGCCGCTGATGAAGCTGTGGGAAAAGCGTCGGCAGGATTGAGTTGGCGCGTAGCGCAACGAAAGGCTACCTGAAAGCGCAGCTTCAACGCAGTCAAAACGCAACGCAGCAAAGTTCCTGCGAAGCTAAAAGTTTCAGGTAGCCTTTTTCTTATCTACGCACGATAGGCCGGATACTTAACATCGAGCAAAGCATTTGATATTTTCAAGATGGTGAATGAAACCTGCATTGGTTTGCCTAGCCGTTCTAGCAGTACTGACTGCGGCTTGCCGTCTTGCCCCATTCCCATTTAAGCAGTAATAAAGGCTACCTGAAACTTTTCAGGTAGCCTTTTTCTTGTCTCTATAAGCGCTGGTTTAATCGCCTGCGGCCATCAGGTGGGCGTTGCCGCCGGCGGCGGTGGTGTTGATGCTGCAGGAGGTTTCTTCAAACAGCTGCAGCACGTCCACGCCGTGTTGGGCGTTGATGATGCGCACCAGTGCGCCGTCGCTGCCGGCCAGTGTCTGTTTGATTTCCACCGGCAATTCTTCCAGGGCAACCACGTGGCTGATGCCGGCGGAAGCGGGCGTGGCGGAGGTTTCCAGCAGGTCGGAAGCCTGTTCGGCGTAGGCGACCAAGGGATGCTGGTCGGACACGAGGGCGGTGATGCCGGAGCCGGCGAGCTCAATCCAGGCGGCGAAGGCTTGCGGCAGGCTGCCGCCGTAGAGCCACACACGTTTGGGCGCCTGCCAGCTCAATACGTTGTGTTCGCCGGTGGGACCACGCAACACTTGCTCGGCCTGGCGCAGGGTGTGTACGCGGGCGCGGCCGAGGCTGCCGGCCAGGTCCAGCTTCTGCTCTTGGGTGAGCGGCAGGCTTTGCAGCAGGCTTTGCAGGCGGTTGAGCGCGTCTTCGTCGGCCTGGCCGCTGCGGGTGAGCGGGGGCGTGCGCCAGCTGTTGAGGCGGCTGAGGCGTTGCAGGTAGAAGGGGCCGCCGGCTTTGGGGCCGGTGCCGGAGAGGCCATGGCCGCCGAAGGGCTGCACGCCCACCACGGCACCGACGATATTGCGGTTCACATAAAGGTTGCCGGCTTCGATGCGGCGGCGGATGTGTTCCACCGTGCCATCGATGCGGCTGTGGATACCGCCGGTGAGGGCGTAGCCTTTGGCGTTGATTTGGTCGATGAGCTGGTCGAGCTCGTCGGCACGGTAGCGAATAACGTGCAGGATCGGGCCGAACACTTCGCGCTGCAAGTCGTTCAAATTGTTCAATTCAAACAGGGTAGGCGCGATGAAGGTGGCGTTATCGGCATTTTCAGGTAGCCTGATTTGATGGCTGGATTTGGCGATGCCTTTCATGCGGTCGATGTGGCTTTGCAGATTGGCCTGCGCTTCGGCATCGATTACCGGGCCGATATCGGTGCTCAGCTCGGCGGGGTTACCCACGCGCAATTCGTCCATCGCGCCGCGAATCATGTTCACCATACGGTCGGCCACGTCTTCCTGCACGCACAAAATACGCAGGGCGGAGCAGCGCTGGCCGGCGCTGTCGAAGGCGGAGGCGAGCACGTCGGCGCACACTTGCTCGGCCAGCGCGGTGCTGTCCACAATCATGGCGTTTTGGCCGCCGGTTTCGGCGATCAGCACGGGCTGGCCACTGCGGCGGGCGAGCGATTGGTTAATGAGGCGGGCCACTTCGGTGGAGCCGGTGAACACCACGCCGTTGATGCGTTCGTCCTGCGTGAGGGCGGCGCCCACGTCGCCCGCGCCGAGCACAAGCTGCAACACGTTGCGCGGAATGCCGGCTTCGTGCATTAGCTGCACGGCACGGTAGGTGATCAGGCTGGTTTGTTCGGCGGGTTTGGCCACCACGGTGTTGCCTGCGGCCAATGCGGCCACCACTTCGCCGGTGAAGATGGCCAGCGGGAAGTTCCACGGGCTGATGGTAACGATGGTGCCCACGCCCTGGCTGTTTTCAGGTAGCGTGTGTTCGGCTTCGTCGGCGTAGTAGCGGCAGAAATCCACGGCTTCGCGCACTTCGGCGATGGCGTTGTTCAGCGTTTTGCCGGCTTCGCGCACGGCCAAGGCCATCAGCTCGGGCATGTGCGCTTCCATCAGGTCGGCCAAGCGGCGCAGCATGTTGGCGCGTTCGGCGGCGGAAACGGCGGCCCAGCTGCTTTCGGCGGCTTTGGCGGCGGCGATGATTTCCGGCATGGCAGAGGCTTCCACGAAGGCGGCACTGCCCACCACTTCGCTGTGGTCGGCCGGATTGCGCACTTCATGCGCGGCCTGGGTTGGGGCGGCCGCGGCCAAAAGCGGCACGGCCTGCACCGGCGCGGCGGCTACGGCATTCATGGCGGCCTGCAGTTCCTGCAGCGTGTTTTCGTTGCTCAGGTCGAGGCCTTGCGAATTGAGGCGTTCTCCGCCATACAGATTGCGCGGCAGCGGCAGGCTGGCGTTGGGATGGATGCCTTGTTCGGCGATGGTGTCGAAGGGGCTGCGGATGAGGGTGTCGATGCTGATGTTTTCATCCACAATCTGGTTGACAAACGAGGTGTTCGCGCCGTTTTCCAGCAGGCGGCGCACCAGGTAGGCCAGCAGGGTTTCGTGCGTGCCCACCGGCGCATACACGCGCACGTGCCGCCCCAAGTTTTGCGGGCCGACCACTTGGTCGTACAGGGTTTCGCCCATGCCGTGCAGGCATTGGTGTTCGAATTGTTTGCCTTTGCCCATCTGGTAAATCGCGGCCAGGGTATAGGCGTTGTGGGTGGCGAATTGCGGGAATACGGCGTCTTGCGCGTCGAGCAGTTTGCGCGCGCAGGCCAGGTAGGAAATGTCGGTGTGGACTTTGCGGGTGTAGGTGGGGTAGCCGTCCAAGCCGTCCACTTGCGCCCATTTGATTTCGCTGTCCCAATACGCGCCTTTCACCAGGCGGATCATCAGCTTCTGATTGTTGCGGCGGGCGAGGTCGATTAAATAATCGATTACGAAGGGGCAGCGTTTCTGATAAGCCTGCACCACGAAGCCGATGCCGTGGTAACCGGCCAGGTCGGGGTCGGAAACCAGGGCTTCCATCAAATCGAGCGAGAGTTCGAGGCGGTTGGCTTCTTCGGCGTCGATGTTGATACCGATATCGTATTTTTTGCCGAGCAGGAACAATTCTTTCAGGCGCGGCAGCAACTCGCCCATCACGCGGCCGTGTTGGGCGCGGGAATAGCGCGGGTGGATGGCGGAGAGTTTGACGGAAATGCCGTTGCCTTCATAAATGCCTTTGCCGGCGGCATCTTGGCCGATGGCGTGGATGGCGTTGACGTAGTCTTGATAATAGCGTTCGGCATCGGCTTCGGTCATGGCGGCTTCGCCGAGCATATCGAAGGAATAGAGATAGCCGAGTTTTTCGCGCTCTTTGCCGTTTTTCAAGGCTTCTTCGATAGTTTGGCCGGTAACGAACTGTTTGCCGAGCATGCGCATGGCGTAGTCTACGCCTTTGAGGATGAGCGGCTCGCCGCCTTTGCTCACGATGCGGGTGAGCGCGTTGCCGAGGCTCTGGCCGCTGGGGGCTGCAGCCAGTTTGCCGGTAACCAGCAAGCCCCAGGCGGCAGCATTTACAAATAAAGAGGGGCTGTTGCCGAGGTGGCTTTTCCAGTCGCCGCCGGAGATTTTGTCGTGGATGAGTTTGTTGCGGGTGGCTTTATCGGGAATACGCAGCAGGGCTTCGGCCAAACACATCAGGGCGATGCCTTCTTCGCTGGAAAGGGAAAACTCGTGCATCAATGCGTCCACCCCGCTGGCGCGGCGGCGCTCTTCGCGCACCTGCTTCACCAGCCGGCGGGCGAGCCGGTCGGCGGCGGTACGCTCGTCTTGGCTCATCTGGGCGCGTTCGAGCATATCCTGCACGGCTTCAACTTCGTCGCGGCGGTAGGCATCGGTAACGGCTTGGCGCAGGTTGGTTTGTTGGGGATGGGCGAATTGGAACATGGTTGGTCTCCGTGGTTGGTGGGGCTGCCCGATAAACCGCTTTTTCAGGTAGCCTCTGTTTCGTTATGGATGGCTGCTTGGTTGGAACTTCGATAATACGGAATCATAAACCAAACTGCGGATAATGTGAAAAAATGTTTGGTAGGGGTAGGGCTCGGTTAATCGATTAAGGGCTACCTGAAAAGGCCGGAGCAGCTTCAGGTAGCCTTTATTCCGTTTGATACAGGCTTAAAGAGGCTACCTGAAAATTTTCAGGTAGCCTCTTGCCGCCCTTTATTTCGCGGCGCGGTAATCCGCATCGGCTTTTTCGAAGCGTTGGCAGATTTCCTCGGCAGGCGCTTTGCCAATCAGCGACACGGCCACGGCAGTCAGGCCGCAGGCGATGAAGCCGGGGATGATTTCATACAGCGTGGCCATGCCGGCGTTGGCCAGCGCAGGATTCACCACCTGCACCCACAGCACCACCACGGCCGCCCCGGCAATCATGCCAGCCAATGCGCCGTTGGCGGTCATGCGCTTCCAGAACAGGGAAAGGATCACGATGGGGCCGAATGCCGCGCCGAAGCCGGCCCAGGCAAATTCCACCAGTTGCAGCACTTTGCTTTCGGGGTCGGCAGCAATCAGGATGGCGATAACGGCTACGGCCAGCACCATGATGCGGCCGATCCACACCAATTCTTTCTGCGGCGCGTTCGGGCGCAGGAAGCCTTTGTAGAAGTCTTCGGTGATGGCGCTGGAGCACACCAAAAGCTGGCAAGACAAAGTAGACATCACGGCAGCCAGAATCGCGCTCAAAATCACGCCGGCAATCCACGGGTTAAACAACAGGGTGGACAAGGCGATGAATACGCGCTCGTGGTTGCCCTGCATGGCAGCGGCTTGCTCGGGATGGGCGCCGAAGTAGGCAATGCCGAAATAGCCCACGGCCACTGCACCGCCCAAGCACAAAATCATCCAAGTCATGCCGATGCGGCGCGCGCCCACCAGCGATTTCACGCTTTCGGCAGCCATGAAGCGCGCCAGAATGTGCGGCTGGCCGAAGTAGCCCAAGCCCCAGGCAGCAGTGGAAATGATGCCGATGAAAGTCGTGCCGTGCAGCAGGCTGCCGTATTCCTTACCGCTGGTAGCGGCAGCAGTTTGGATGATGGCGGAAACTTCATCTGCCCCGCCCGCACCCAAATACACCATCACCGGCGTGAGCAGCAGGGCGAAAATCATCAGTGTGGCCTGCACAGTGTCTGTCCAGCTCACCGCCAAGAAGCCGCCGATAAAGGTGTAGGCGATGGTGGCGCCCGCGCCCAACCACATGGCGCTGGTGTAGCTCATGCCGGTAAACAGGCTTTGGAACAGGCGGGCACCGGCCACAATGCCGCTGGCGCAGTAAATGGTGAAGAAAAACAGAATGATGAATGCGGAAATCACCTTCATTGCCTGCCCCTGCGCGCCGAAGCGGTGGTGGAAATAATCGGGCAGGGTGAGCGCGTTGTTGTTGTATTCGGTGTGCACGCGCAGCCGCCCGGCCACCAAGAGCCAGTTGAGATACGCGCCGATAATCAGGCCGATGGCAATCCAAGATTTGCTCAGGCCGCTTAGATACACTGCGCCAGGCAGGCCCATCAGCAGCCAGCCGGACATATCCGAAGCCCCGGCCGACATGGCGGTAACAAACGGGCCCAGGCTGCGGCCGCCGAGGATATAGTCGTCGAAATTGCGGGTGGAGAAATAGGCCGCGAGGCCGATTAACAGAACGGCAACCAGATAGATGCCGAAGGTGATATACATCGGGTTCATGTGCTGCTCCTTCTTATTTTCTTTGATTTTCCTGGCCGCCCCGGGGCGGTTTGACGGTGTATCGCTAAAACACCTATTCCTTCCTGCCGTGTCGGCTTGCCTCGCCATGTTGCCTGTACTGTCTTCGGCTCGCCGCCTGGTAGGAAAAATAAGTACTTCAGCTACGGCCGCCTGCTACAAAAGTGGGCAACCTGGTTTTGCTTATACTTGAAAACAACAGAATAAGTCAATATGCGTAAAGAGACTTGCAAATAACTATTAGAAGTAGAACAAAATAAACCAAATCAAAAAAGAGAAAGCTAGCTGCAAGCGTAGGCTGCGACGGAGCGAAAACGAGATTGCAAGCTGCTTACTGCGGGAGCGGGCCGTGCAAGCAAATGTAAAGCCAAAGAGGCTACCTGAAAAGATATTTGTCATATTTATCAGTATGTTAATATATTTCTAATCCCAAAAAGGCTACCTGAAAACGTAAAACTGTTTTCAGGTAGCCTTTCCTTTGTCCGGCCGTGCCAAGCAAAAACCGTGCCGAACGGGTTTGTGCCCGTGCTAGGGCATGTTATCATTAGCCTAATTCGAAATTGAGATTGCCCGCATGAGCCCTATTCTGCCCGAATTGCCCGAATACCTGCGCCGCCGCGCCACCGAAATCAAACTGCTGATTATGGACGTGGACGGCGTGCTCACCGACGGCCGCATCTTCATCCGTGACAACGGCGAAGAAATCAAAGCCTTCCACACGCTCGATGGGCACGGCATCAAAATGCTGCACCAATGCGGCGTGCAAACCGCCATCATCACCGGCCGCGACGCCCCCTCGGTGGCTGTGCGCGCCAAACAGCTCGGCATCCACCACTACTTCAAAGGCATCAGCGACAAACGCGCGGCCTACGCCGAATTGCGCGAAACCGCCGGTGTGGCCGAACACGAATGCGCCTACATCGGCGACGATGTGGTGGATTTGCCCGTGATGGTGCGCTGCGGCCTGCCTGCTGCTGTGCCTGAAGCGCACGAATGGGTATTGCAACACGCCGCCTACATCACCCGCCGCCCGGCCGGCGCCGGCGCCGTGCGCGAATTGTGCGAAGTCATCATGCAGGCCAAAGGCTACCTGAAAACCGCTTGGGAGCAATACACAGAATGATTAAACGATTCGGCGGCTGGTGGTTTCCGCTGGTGTTGGCACTCGCGCTCGGCGGCGTGAGCTTTTGGCTCGACCGCATCAGCCAGCTAGAAACCGAAGAAACCCCGCTCGATCCGCACGAGCCGCAATACCAGATTTTCGGCATCCGAGGCCGCCGCTTCGCTGCCGACGGCAGCCTGGCTCAGCAGCTCACCGCCACCCGCGCCTGGCAGTTTCCCAACCGCCAAGACGGCTATTTGGCCGAACCCAACGTAATGTTTTCGCAAGGCGGGCAGATGGTGTACCGCATCACTGCCGACCAAGCGCACTATATCGGCAGAGAAAACCAAGTGGTATTTGAGAAAAACGTGGTGTTCGACAAACCCGCCATGAACGGCCAGCCCGCCGGCCGCCTCGAAACCGACAGCCTCACCGTCAACACCCAAACCCAAACCGCCCAAACCCAAGATTTGGTGAACTATCAATACGGCGCCTCCCACGGCACCGCCCAAGGCATGACCTACAACCACAAACAAGGATTGCTCAACCTCTCCTCCCGCATTAAGGCCGTGATTTATGACCCCAAACAACAGCATTAAACCCGCCCGCGCCCTCCTCCTCGCTGCCGCCCTGCTATTGCCCGCCGCGGCTTCTGCGCTTACCTCCGACCGCAACCAGCCCATCCAAATCGAAGCCGACCAAGGCTCGCTCGACCAAGGCAACCGCAGCACCGAATTTTCCGGCAACGTGGTTATCCAGCAGGGCACCATGTATATCCGCGCCGCCAAGGTGCGCGTGGTGAAAGCCGCCGACGGCGCGCAAACCATGACCGCCTCCGGCAGCCCGGTACACTTCGGCCAGCAGCTCGACCGCCAAGGCACCGTGAAAGGCCAGGCCGCCCGCGTGGAATACCAATCCGCCACCGGCATCGTGAAACTCAGCGGCGGCGCCAAGCTCGAACGCGGCGGCGACCGGGCCAGCGGCGACACCATTACCTACAACACCCGCACCGAAGTTTATACCGTGCTGGGCGGCAGCCGCAGCAACGCCAACAAAGGCCGCGTGAGCATCACCATCCAGCCGCAGCAGAAATAACGGAGGCGGGATGAAGGCCGAAACCCTGTTTGCCGAAATGGCCGAACGCTACCGCGCCGCGCCCGACCATCCCTTTTCCCGCTTCCCCGAATACGCCGTATTCCGCCACAGCGGCAGCCGCAAATGGTTTGGCGTGTACCTGCCCGTGCCGGCGGAAAAGCTCGGGCGCACTCCCGGCCGCACCGTGCATCTGCTCAACGTAAAATGCCGCCCCGAGCACATCGGCGCCATGCGCGCTCAAACCGGCATCCTGCCCGCCTACCACATGAGCAAAGCACACTGGCTGAGCATCGAACTGGAACAGGCCGACGACGCGCTCATCCGCCAACTGATTGACGACAGCTTCCGCCTCACGCAGGGCAAAGCCAAGATTAGGAAACAGGCTACCTGAAAGCCTGCGATACCGGTTTCAGGTAGCCTTTAAACGGTTTCAGGCAGCCCACATTTGAGGCTACCTGAAAAATAAAACGCTTTTTGCATCACTGAACAGGATGTTTCAGGTAGCCCCACGCCGCACAGGCACAGGCTACCTGAAACCGAAAACCAAGCAACCATGAATATCCGCGTCTTCCTCCCAGCCTGCCTGGCCATGCTTACCGCCTGTGCCGCCCCGCAGCCTGCCGCCACCGCCGCGCCAAGTGCACTCAGCACCCAGCCGGAACAGCAAGCCGCCGACCGCGTGCTGATTGTGTTATACGACCCCGCCGTCGGCGCGGAGCCGCTGCTTCAGGCCGTGCGCAAAATGCAGGCCGAGCTGGTGTACCGTTATACAAACATCAACGGCATCGCCGCCCGCATCCCGCCGCAGCAGGAGATGGCGCAGGCCATCCGCCGCTTGGAGCGCGTGCCGGGCGTGCTGCAGGTGCGGCGCGACCAAATAATGCAGCTGCAAAACCCTGCTGCACATTGAAACCGCGCATGACAGCCCCATTTTCAGGTAGCCCCAACGCTGCCCGTGATACCGAACAAACACAAGGGAAAACCAAACCATGACCACACCGCACAGCCGCCTCAGCGTCAAACAGCTGCGCAAAAGCTTCAAACAGCGCCAAGTGGTGCAGGATTTCTCGCTCGATATCGAAAGCGGCGAAGTGGTTGGCCTGCTCGGCCCCAACGGCGCGGGCAAAACCACCAGCTTTTATATGATTGTCGGCCTGGTGGCCGCCGATCACGGCACCATCCGGCTGGACGGCCACGAGCTGCGCCACATGACCGTGTATCAGCGCGCCCGCCTAGGCCTGGGCTATCTGCCGCAGGAAGCCTCGATTTTCCGCAAGATGACGGTGGAAGAAAACATCCGCGCCATCCTGCAATTGCACGAAACCGACCGCGACGCCATCGAAACGCACCTCAACGACCTGCTGGCCGACCTGAACATCACCCACCTGCGGCAAAGCCCCGCCCCCGCCCTCTCCGGTGGCGAACGGCGCCGCGTGGAAATCGCCCGCGTGCTGGCCATGAGCCCGCGTTTCATCCTGTTGGACGAGCCTTTCGCCGGCGTTGATCCGATTGCCGTAATCGACATTCAAAACATCATCAATTTCCTCAAACAGCGCGGCATCGGCGTGCTGATTACCGACCACAACGTGCGCGAAACCCTGCGCATCTGCGACCGAGCCTATATCATCAACAACGGCGCCGTGCTGGCCAGCGGCCGCCCCGAAGAATTGGTGGGTAACGAAGAAGTCCGCGCCGTGTATTTGGGCGAGAACTTCGATTACTAAGGTTTCAGGTAGCCTCACATGACCCAGCAATCCGTCAAACTCAAACTGCGCCAAACCCAGCAGCTCAATCAGAAGCAGCAGCAATCATTGCGCATTTTGCATATGTCGTCGCTGGAATTGGCCGAAGAAGTGGAAAGCTGGCTGGCCGACAACCCCCTGCTCGAACGGCCGGAACACGATCCGGCCGACAGCGGCGAGCCCGAACCCCATTATTCCGCCGCCCTGCCCGTTACCCGCAAAACCAACAGCATGGAAGAGGGCGACGTGTGGGAAACCGTGGCCGACGAAGCCGATTTCCGCCGCATGCTGCACGAGCAGGTATGCGAACACCCGCTAGACGAAGACCAGGCCGCCCGCGTACATTTGCTCATCGACTACCTTGACGATCAAGGCTACCTGAACGACAGCCTCACCGACATCGTGGAAAACTCCCCGCTGGAATGGATGCTCGATGAAGACGACATGGCCGAAGCCCTGCGCCATTTGCAGCAATTCGACCCCCCCGGCGTGGGCGCGCGCGATTTGGGCGAATCATTACTGCTCCAGCTGGCGCGTCGACAGCCGGACGACACCGTATTCTGCGCCGTGCAGCTGGTGAAGCACTTCCTGCCCGACATCGCCAAAAGCAGCCTGCCGCAGCAAGTGCGCAAAAAATTCCCCCAATACAGCGCCGCCACCATCGAAGCCGCCCAAGCCCTCGTTGCCTCCCTCAACCCCTTCCCCGCCTACGGCCTGTCCGGCTCCGGCCACACCGAATACGTCGATCCCGACGTATGGATCCACCCCGACCCCGAAACCGGCAAATGGACGGTGGGCATGTACCGCCAGGCCTGGCCGCAGGTGCAGCTCAATCAGGAATATTCCGACCTGCTCGCCGAATACGGCAGCGAAGCGCCGGAGTTGAAACAAAAGCTCAATGAGGCTAAAGTATTGCTAAGCTCGCTGGAGCAGCGCAAAAGCACCGTGTTGCGGCTGGCCGAAACCATTCTGGAGCGTCAGGCCGACTTCTTCTCCTTCGGCGCCATCGGCCTCGTGCCGCTCACCATTAAAGAAACCGCCGCCAACCTCGGCCTGGCCGAAAGCACCGTGTCCCGCGCCGTGAACCAAAAATATTTGGCTTGCCCGCAAGGCGTATTTCCGCTACGCTATTTTTTCAGCCAGGCAGCCGCCTACAGCAGCGAAGAAGACGGCGACGGCATCAGTGCCAACGCAGTGAAAGCCCTGATTGAGAGCCTGATTGCCGGCGAAGACAAACGCAAACCGCTCTCCGACCAAGCCATGTCCGATCGGCTCGCCCTGCAAGGCATCGTGCTCGCCAGGCGCACCGTGGCCAAATATCGCGAAGAACTCAATTTCCCGCCTGCGCACCAACGCAAGCAGAAAGCCTAGCTTGCCGCCGCGCGCAGCCAACCCACCTGTAAAGGAGTGAGCTATGAACCTGAAAATCAACGGAATCAACATCGAGGTTACCGAAGCCCTGAACGACTACATCAGCGGCAAACTCGAACGCATCGTCCGCCACAGCGACAACGTGATTTCCGCCACCGTGACCCTGTCGGTGGACAAACTGGTGCAGAAAGCAGAAGTGGATTGGCATATGGCCGGCAAAGACCTGCACCTCGACCAAACCGACAAAGATATGTACGCCGCCATCGACCTTTTGGTGGACAAACTCGACCGCGCCGTACTCAAACACAAAGAGAAAAAACAGCATCACCGCGCCGAACCCAGCGGCAAGGTGAGCATCGAATAAGCTTTGAACCGCCCGATCGGGCATAGATGAAGCAGGCTGAAAAGCCTGCTTTTTTACTATAGTGAATTAACAAAAACCAGTACGGCGTTGTCTCGCCTTGCCGTAACGTGTGTACTGTCTGCGGCTCGCCGCCTTGTCCTGATTTAAATTTAATCCACTATACTAGGGATGGGAGGATTGGAAAAGGCTACCTGAAAATCAAACTGCCGCAAACAGCAGAGCAGCTCCAGCTCCTAGATTATATGCAGGGTGAGAGCATAAAAATACTCAATACAACAATACCATACCAAACCAAGTACGCAAGAATAGGATAAAGGCAAACCAATAATAAAGCCTGTTTCCGGGTAGAAGGCCGCCCGCTTGCAGTTCGAACATCCCGAAAGATAAAAAATTGCCACAGCCATCCAACCAAAGCAGCCACCACGAACATAGCCGTCATCTCTACAAAACGGTACATTACCGCTGCGTTCACTGCCCCACGGCACGATTGGGTGACCCGATAGGCATTGGACAGCCAAAAGTATAAAACCAGCCCAAACCCCATGATCAACCACACAGGCATCAGCTGTGCAGGCGAAATACTGATTCTTTTGCCCATGGTACGCCCCATACGAAATAAATAAGCGAAATTATATACCTACAAAAATATAGAGGCTACCTGAAAACCAAACTGCCCCCATTTCACCCGTTTGCACCGCCCAACTGTTTATAAGATAATGGCGGCGTTTTATGCGGCTGGTACAGCCGCCCGATTTTTCCAACCAAATAACTGAAACCAAAAGAGATAACCATGTCTTTCCTCAAGCTCACCGAACAAAACGTGCGCGGCAAAACCGTGCTGATCCGTGCCGACCTGAACGTGCCGATTAAAGACGGCAAAATCGGCGACGATACCCGCATCCGCGCTTCACTCGCCTCCGTACGTTACTGCCTGGATAACGGCGCGGCCGTTATCCTGATGAGCCACCTCGGCCGTCCCACCGAGGGCGAGTTCAAGCCCGAAGACGACCTTGCGCCAGTGGCCTCGCATTTGGGCAGCCTGCTCGGCCTTACCGTGCCCGTGAGCAGCGATTGGCGGCAAAACCCGCCGCGCCCGCAGCCCGGCGAAGTGGTGATGCTGCAAAACGTGCGCGTGAACCAAGGCGAGAAGAAAAACAACGCCGAGCTCGGCCAGGCCTATGCCGCGCTGTGCGATATTTATGTGAACGATGCCTTCGGCACCGCGCACCGCGCCGAAGCCTCGCTGGTGGCCGTGGCCGAAGCCGCGCCCGTTGCCTGCGCCGGCATTTTGCTGGCCGCCGAATTGGACGCGCTGGGCAAGGCGCTGAAAAACCCCGCCCGCCCGCTGGTGGCGATTGTGGCCGGCAGCAAAGTGTCCACCAAGCTCACCATTCTCAACAGCCTGGTCGATAAAGTGGACCAGCTGATCGTGGGCGGCGGCATCGCCAACACCTTCCTGCTCGCCGCCGGGCAGCCCATCGGCAACTCCTTGGCCGAAGCCGACCTAGCCGCCGAAGCCCGCGCCGTGGCCGAAAAAATGGCGGCCAAGGGCGGCGCCGTGCCGCTGCCGCAAGACGTGGTATGCGCCAAAGCCTTTGCCGCCGATGCCGCTGCCGAAACCAAAGCCGTGGCCGAGGTGGCCGCAGACGACATGATTCTCGACATCGGCCCGCAATCCGCCGCCTCGCTTGCCGCTCTGCTGCGCGAAGCCGGCACGATTGTGTGGAACGGCCCGGTGGGCGTGTTTGAGTTTGACCGTTTCGCCGAAGGCACGCGCGTGATGGCCGAAGCCATCGCCGAAAGCCGCGCCTTCTCCATCGCCGGCGGCGGCGATACCCTGGCCGCCATCGCCAAATTCAGCATCGCCGACAAAATCAGTTACATCTCCACCGGCGGTGGCGCGTTCTTGGAGTTCCTAGAAAGCAAACAACTGCCCGGCGTGGCCATGCTGGAAAAACGCGCGGCGGGCTGATGCCGGTTTGAATGCTTGGGAAAAGGCTACCTGAAAACGGACCGAACCGATTTTCAGGTAGCCTTTTGTCTGACCGTTTCCGGCTAAATACCCGATGTATAGTGGATTAAATTCAAATCGGTACAGCGTTGTCTCGCCTTGCCGTACTATTTTATTTGTACTGTCTGCGGCTCGCCGCCTTGTCCTGATTTTTGTTAATCCACTATATAGCGAATGAACGAAAAACGCTTCGGCGTCGGACAGCTTTGCCCCCCTTTTATTTTGATCCGTGATCTTACCGGGAAGGCTACCTGAAAAACCAAACTGCGGCGGCATCCGAACGGGTAGCGGGCTGCCCGCCCTTGTTTATGGGCATTTTGCCAAGCCATACCTGCTTTCAGGCAGCCCCTTGCGGTATGGCGGCCTTTCAGCGTTTGCGCCGTTTGCCCTGTTTCGGCGGCTGCGCGGACGGGTGCGGCCGAAAGCACAACCGGCCGACAACATGCCAGATGCCGATTAGGGGCAAAGCACACAGCATGGCGGCCATGGGGGCGAGCAGCCAGGCATACCAAACCAGCGTGCCGAAATGCCGCCTGGCCAGGGCGAGAAACAGCAGCGTGAACAGGCCGATGAGGCCGGCAGCGAGTTTCAGATACCGTTTGAACGCGCTTTCCAGCACCCATTCAAGCAGAGCCTCGATGGGGAGGAAAACCAGGCGGAGCAGGAGTTCGGAGAGGAAGTCCATATTGCGGATCGGGGTGTGGCCGCCCCCGATAAGCAGGGGAAGGCGGCATGGGGCGGAAGTGGTTTTACGCGAAACCGGCCGCATCAAGGCCAGCTGAAATTGCAGCGGGCAGGCTGCGAGCCGTAATCCGGTGTTTGCAGGCACTGTCGGCATGCGGCGGCGAAATCGGGCTGCTCAGGTTTGTGGCCTTATCCGGCAGCGGATGGCGAAGGATAGAGGGTTATAGTGAATTAACAAAAAACAATACGGCGTTGGCTCGCCTTGCCGTAACGTGTGTACTGTCTGCGGCCCGCCGCCTTATCCTGATTTTTGTTAATCCGCTATACCTTCTGCCCGCCCTGCGGTTCGCCGACTGGTACATTTATTTTAATCCGCTATAAAGGCTACCTGAAATTTCAGGCAGCCTTTCGGCATTTCAGCGCCATGCGGCCAGGAATTCCTGCCAGTGCACTTTGCCTTCCTGGGTTTTCAGGTAGCCTTTGAGCCGGCGGATTTCCATTTCGTATTCGTCGGCATCGGCGGCGCCGCTCATCAGGCGGAAGCGCTGGAACATCAGGTAGGTGTTGGCGGCGTCGGTTTCGCAGTAGTCGCGGATTTCGCGCAGGCGGCCTTCGTGGAAGGCCTGCCACACTTTGCTGCCGTCCATGCCCAGCTTGCCGGGGAAGCCGCACAGCTTGGCCATGTCGTCTAGAGGCACGCTGGCGCGGGGCTGGTAGAGGGCGAGCAGGTCCATCAGGTCGCAATGGCGGTTGTGGTAGCGGTTGATGTAGTTGTTCCACTTGAAGTCGCGGCTGTCGCCGAAATCGCCCTCGCCGGTGTCCCAATAGCGGGCGGCGGAGAGGCCGTGAATCAGGGCGCGGTAGTGCAGCACGGGCAGGTCGAAGCCGCCGCCGTTCCAGCTCACCAGCTGCGGGGTGTGGTTTTCGATCAGCTCGAAAAATTTGGCGATGATGGTTTCTTCGCTATCGCCGATTTCGCCGATGGTGCCCACATGGATTTTGTCGCTGCCCCAGCGCATACAGCAGGAAATGGCCACCACCTGCTGCAAATGATAGGGCATGAAATCGCTGTCGTTGTGGGTGGCGCGGCGCTGCTGCTGCGCCCAAGCCACCACGTCGGCAGCGGGCGTGTCGGCGGGCAGGCCGTGCAGCAGGCGGATGCCGTTGGCATCGGGAACGGTTTCGATATCGAAGGCGAGGATGGGGGTCATGACGGGCGGCTTTGAGGGTGGGAACGGCATGGATTGTGGCACGAAGCGGGGGTTTCGCCAAGGCCGGTTATGGGTTTCAGGCGGCCTCTTGGCGTTTTGAGCAGGCTTTAGGCTACCTGAAAGCCGGTTTGCCGTATCAAACAAAAGGCTACCTGAATATTCAGGCAGCCTTTACTTCAACCGGATTGCCGAACCGTTTTATTTGGTCAGGATTTCCGCTTCTTTGTCGCCGTATACCGGGCGCAGGGTTTTTTCGTAGGCGGCGTGCAGGCGGCCGTCTTGTTTGATGGCGGCGATTTCCTGGTTCACCCAGTTGAGCAGGGATTGGTCACCTTTGCGCACGGCGGGGGCGATGTGTTCGGCCGGGCCGATGTTGCCGATGGCCACTTCAAAGTTGGGGTTTTCTTTAGCCCATGCCCATAACAACGCGTTATCGTGCGCCAATGCCACGCCGCGGCCGTCTTTCAGCGCATCGAAGGTTTCGGTGTTTTGGTCGAATTTCAATAGGTTGATGTTGGGGTGGTTTTTGGTGAAGTAGGCATCGGCGGTGGTGCCTTTGTTCACCAGCAGGGTTTTGCCTTCCAGCTGGGAAAGGTCGGTAATCGGCGCGCCTTTGGGGGAAACCACGCCCAAGGCCACGTTCATATAGGGGCTGGCGAAATCCACCACTTCGGCGCGTTCGGGCGTTTGGGTGAAGTTGGCGAGGATTAAATCCACTTTGCCGGAGCGCACGTATTCCACGCGGTTGGCGGCCTCGGTGAGTACGAATTCCACTTTGTCGGGGCTGCCGAGCAGGTCGTTGGCCAGATATTTGGCGATTTCTACATCGAAGCCTTGGCTTTTGCCGTTGGCGTCCACATAGCCGAAGGGGGGCTTGTCGCCGAACACGCCGATGCGGATTACGCCGCGCTCTTTGATTTTGGCCAGTGCGTCATCGCTGGCGGCGCCGGAAGCGGCGGAGGCGTTGGCTGCGTTGCTGCCGGAAGCGGGCTGTTCGCTGCTGCCCTGCGAGCCGCCGCCACCGCAGGCGGCCAGGCCGAAGCCGAGCACCACTGTGGCCAATAATGTTTTGAAAGATTGGTGTAACTGCATGATGTTTCCTTTTCTGTTAGAGGTAGGGTGAAACCGCCGTAAAGGCTACCTGAAAATACGGCAGTGGTTTTAAAACGGGTTAAATCGAATAGTCCATGCCGCTGAGGAATTGCTGGGCGCGGCCGCTTTCTGGTTTGGTGAAGAATTTGTCGGGCGTGCTCTCTTCGATGATGTGGCCTTGATCCATAAAGATAATCCGGTCGGCCACCTTGGCGGCGAATTCCATCTCGTGGGTAACGATGAGCATGCTCATGCCCTCGCGCGCCAGCTCCAGCACCACATCCAATACCTCGCGCACCATTTCCGGATCGAGCGCGGCGGTGATTTCATCCAGCAGGATCACTTCCGGGTTCATACACAGCGCGCGAACGATGGCGATGCGCTGCTTCTGCCCGCCGGAAAGCTCGCGCGGGAAGGCGGTTTTGCGGTTGAGCAAGCCCACGCGGGCCAGCAGCTTGTCGGCCTGTGCCTCCACTTCTTCACGGTGGCGCCCTTGCGCCTTCAATGGGCCGAGCAGGATATTGTCGATCACATTCATGTGGGCAAACAATTCATAGCTCTGAAACACCATGCCCACTTTCTGACGAGCGGTTTCCCACGGCACGTCTTTGCCGAATTCGCCCACGCCTTCCATTTCGATGCTGCCGCCCTGGTGCGGCTCCAAGCCGTTGATGCAGCGCAGCAGGGAACTTTTGCCGCTGCCCGACGGGCCCAAAATCACTACCACCTCGCCCTTCTCCAGGCTCAAATCCAAATCCTGCAGCACCACGGTATCGCCGTAGCCCTTGCGCAGGTGGCGCACGTTCAGCAAAGCCATATCAGCTCTCCCATTTCTTTTCCAAATAGCCCGCCAGCAGCGACAGCGGCCAGCAGCACAAGAAATACAGTATGAAAATCAGGCCGTACACCCAAAACGAAGCGTTCGGCATGGTGAGCAGCGAATTCTCGATAATCTGCTGCCCCACCTTCACCACTTCCACCACGCCGATCAAGGCGGCTAGCGAGCTGGTTTTCACCATACGCGTGAATAAGTTAATCGCCCCCGGCAGCGCCCGCTGCACGCTCTGCGGCAGCTCGATATACCAAAACACCTGCCACCGGTTCAGCCCCAGCGCCTTGGCCGATTCCACCTGATGCTTTTCAATCGATTCCAGCGCGCCGCGCACCAAATCGCCCATCTCGCCGGTGCCCCAAACCACAAACACCCAAATGCACACCCACACGCCGCTCAAATGGATGTCGGTCCAAGCCGAAAGCCCGAAATACAGCACAAACAGCCACACCAGAATCGGCACAATCCGCACCGTTTCCAAATACAGTGCACACACAAAGCGCACCAGCGGATGGCGCACCCGCATCAGCAGCCCGAACAGCGTGCCCAACACGCAGGAAAGCGCCACCGAAATCAACGAAATCTTCGCCGTGAGCCACAAGCCCTGCGCCAAACGCGCCGCATTCTGGCCGGCAAACAGCCATTCAAGCACCATATTTCGCCTCCCGCAGCCTTCTTTCCGCCCAACGCGCCAGCAGCGACACCGGCAGCAGAATAATCAGGTAGCTGATAAACAACAGCAGCAGCGCCTCATTGGTTTTATAGTCCATGCCGATGATGTCTTTGGTGACAAACATCAACTCCGCCACCGCCACCGCGCTCACCACCGAAGTTTCCTTAATCAGAAACAGCACATTCGCCCCGACCGCCGGCACAGCCACCGCCCAAGCCTGCGGCAGCACCACAAAACGGAACACCTGCCAGCGCGACAAACCAATCGCCTTAGCCGCCTCCACCTGCCCCTTGGGCACCGAAAGCAAACCCGCCCGCAGCGCCTCCGACATATAGCTCGCGCCCAAAAACACCAGCGCCAGGATGCCGCAGGTAAAGCCGTCCCACTTAATGCCCACCTTCGGCAGGCCGTAATACAGGAAAAACAGCTGGATCAGCAAAGGCGTGTTGCGCGAAAGCTCGATATACGCCCGCGCCGGCCAATACAGCGGCCGCACGCGGTAGGCCGTTACCACCGCCACCGCCAGCCCCAGCAGGAGCGACAGCGCAATGCTGTAGGCCGACAGCTTCAACGTAATCAGCGCGGCATCGGCAAACTTCGGCGCCACACGCCAAAAATAAGACCAGTTCATAATCAGGCAAAATTGAAAACAGGCGGCCATTATAGAAACCGCCGTGCGGCTTGAGAAAGAAGCATTGGCAATATGCTTAGAGGGAAAAGGCATAAGGCAAAAGAGGCTACCTGAAACCGTTTGGCCGGTTTTCAGGTAGCCTCTTTCACTGAAAGCAGCGCGCTGTATAATCCTTGTGGCTATCGATGGACAAGCCGTGTAAGTAGTTTGGAGATATCCAAGCGCAATAGAATCTGCGTTTCGACTGGGTAAGCATCCGAAGCACGCGTGGCAGTAAAAACCTGTATTACCCCTCCAGCCAGCCCCACCCAACATTTACTCTTCAATCCCCCTATTTACGAGTTTTTATGACAGCCTCAAAACCAATTGTAACCCTCTCGCTACCGCAAATCGCCGCTTGGCAAATTGACCTGCCGCAGGCCAAATCTGACATTGTTGCCAGATTGCCGGCCTTGCAGCGCGGCGCTGTGTGGAAACCCGATCAAATCGAATTTTTGTGGGATTCTATTTTGCGCTGCTTCCCCATCGGATCAATCTTATTGAGCAACCGTATCGAAGGGCAGAGCAGCAAAATCAGTAAATTTGGTGAGGCGAACCCAAATGAATCAGAGGTTACCCATCATATTTTGGACGGGCAACAACGCTGCAACGCTATTGCCATGGCCTTTGATTTACCTGAATACGGCAATTCGAAAACCCAAACTATGCTTTGGTACGATTTGAAAGGTAATGAAGAATGTGGTAAGGCTGCACATTCGCGCAAATTCCTGTTTCGCGTAACCACCAGCGCCCATCCGTGGGGCTACGATCTTGATGAATCTTCCGGTCGAATCAGCCACAGCCAAATGGAAGCATTCCGCAACACTTACCAAGAATGCTGTGGGGATGACAAATATCCCTTAGTAGCGAAAAGTATCCCTTGGCGTGCCACGCTGCCGATACCTGTCGGGTTGCTGTTGCAAAATTTAACGGCAGAAGGGTTTAACTGGGATGAGATTATCCGCAACCCTTGGGTAGAAAAAATCGACAACTGGTTAAACGCTCGAAAAGAGAAGCAGGGTAATACGCAAGAAGCTGAACAGAGCCTGTCAGGCTACCTGAAAAGCCCAGATAATCAGCAGGAAATAACTACTGCCTTCTCTCCCGTTTTAGATACGGTTATTCCCGCTATTACCATTGCCTTCAACCCACCAGACAGTAGCAATGAGAATGAAGATGGGAATTTCATAGAAAACATCGAGCTAATTTTCAGCCGCATCAATAATCGCGGTACACCAATTGATCAGGAAGAGCTGCGTTATTCTATGATCAAAGCCTATTATCCTGACGTAGAGCAGAAAGTGATCGGTCAAATCGAGAAACTGCCGGTGAGTGAGGCACGCCTAATCAACCTCGGTATTCGTGCTGTCTTGATGCGGAAATACCAGGAATATCAGCCTATCTTAACACCACAGAAAATCCGTAACATTTTCAAAGAGGGTGCGGATGAGGATATTATCAAAGGCTACCTGAAAAAACAGTTTCCCGAAGCCATCAAATGGATTGAAGACCATCTGCTATACAAAGATAAAAGCTTCGGCCTGCCGCCTTATTTGCGCAGCAGCATTGCTTGGCGCAGCCAGGAAGTGTTCCTATGGTGGATTATGTTGGCAGCAGAGTTCGATTATTCGGAAATATCAGAAAAAGATGCCAAAAGGATTTTGGCTATTTCATTAATTATTCATTGGTTTAGTGACAGCAAAGACCGTATTTGCCGACAACTTTGGCATTTACAATTCACCCCTGAAGCTCGGAAACCTTGGCAGGAGTGGACATTTGATGACTTAAATATAGAGGACAGATTGTTCCAATTGACTAAACCCAAAGAATTGAAAGAAAAACTCGAGGAGAAGATCAACGCCGCTTTTGAGGCAATGGAAAACTCGAATACCGACTTCCATAATTTGTGGCAACTGCTTACCTATCAGAACGACGGAAATCTGCGCTTTGCTAATTTTGCCTTCAAACTTTGGCATATGCAGGAGTTCCTAGTCTATTTTCAGCGTGCCCAGCTTCCCGGTATGGTGGAATACGATCCTTCCAACAAAACTCTGTGGGAAACCCACAACCGCCCTTGGGATTACGACCATATGCTGCCTAGCGCCGCACTGAATGCGCAAGGTAAAGGGCTAAGGAAATACACCAGTTTATGCAAAATATTCCAACGCAGTATCGGCAACCAGATGGCCTTGCCGTTCAGCATGAACCGTTCGAAAAGTGATGGTGATTTTTTGCAGAATTATCAAGACAGCGAAAACGAAGAGCGTGACTTGATCGACTCCGCTTTTGCTTTGGGTGCAGATAAATTGGATGCTTTCAGTCTGACGTTGGATGCAAGCAAACATAAAGAGGCTGCGGAGAAATATATTAAGGCTACTAACGAACGATTGGCCAAACTGTACCAACAGTGGTTTGATGATTTGTCAGTTAAGGATATGATATAAAATACTAAAGACTAATTTTCTGATTAGATAAGCCGTACCGTTTGAACTTAGATGTCTGTGCGGCTAAATCTTCTTCGATAAACCCAATTGCGAAGAGCGTAGCCAAAGCTAAACAGAAGCCGATCATATTGTGCCGGCCAGTATCAGTATATGGATTCATATGTTGCTACCACTGAGCCAATCCAAAAGGCAGCCACGGTAGTTTTTGAAAAATTTTGTCGGGTTTGTTGTTGGGGCTTTGCGGAGGGAAAGGCTACCTGAAAGCCACCTGCGTTTTACAGACAAAACGCAGGCGGCTTTTTTATCAGCCCTCACTCCACTGTAATCTCGCATTCGCACGCCACTTCGAAATTCAAAGAATTGGCGATAAAGCATAAACGATGGGCTTCGTGATGCAGGGCTTTGGCCTGTTCAACGTGCTGCGCTTGGGTGATGGTAACCTGCGGGCGCAGCGTGGCTTTGACGAATCTGCCCGGCTGCGTGCGGCTGCCTTCCCGCCGCTAAACATGATGCACAATCAGCTTTTTCCCTTTGTAATCCAACACGTCCACATCCATATCGAACAGCGTTTTGATGTTTTCCGCCGTGAAGACTTCGTCGGGGCTGCCTGCAAATTTCACTTCGCCGCGCTGCATGGCGACGACGTGGTCGGCATAGGCGGCGGCCATGTTGATGTCGTGCAGCACAACCACGGTGGTGCGATTGTGGCGGTGCGTCAGTTCGCGCAAGAGCTGCATAAGCTGGCGCGCGTAATACATGTCCAGATTGTTGAGCGGCTCGTCCAGCAGCACGTATTCGGTGGACTGGCAGAACACCATGGCAATCAGGGCGCGCTGGCGTTGCCCGCCGGAAAGTTCGGTGAGGTAGCGGTGGGCGATGGGTTCGAGCTGGAATTGGACGACGGCCTGTTCCACAATGGCTTTGTCTTCGCCTGTGGGGCGGCCTTGGTGGTAGGGGTAGCGGCCGAACATGAGCAGGTCGCGCACGGAGATGCGGCTGTGGATGCTGTTTTCCTGCGTGAGAATGGAGAGGATTTTGGCGGCTTCGGCGGTGGGGGTGGCGGCCAAGTCGCGGCCGTTGTAGGCAATACTGCCGGACTGGGTGGGTTGCAGCCGCGCCATCAGCGAGAGCAGGGTGGATTTGCCCGCGCCGTTCGCGCCGATGAGGGCGGTGATGCCGTTTTGGGGGATGTCGAGCGTGATGTTGTTGAGTATGGGGTGGCCGTTGATTTGGTGGGAAATATTTTGGATTTGTATCATATTGTGCTTTCTTGGTTTTTTAGGGTGCAGGCTGCTTATTCGGCGAATTCGAAGCGCACGTTTTCAAACAGGGCGAAGGCGTGCGGATTCAGCGCGTGCAGGGCGACTTCTACGGCGGGTTCGCGCAGTTGCGGCCAGTTGCCGCTCCATACGCAGGCAACCTGCACTTTGGCACCGTTTCGGACGAGGCGGCGGACAAGGTCCAGCAGGTATAGTGTTTCGCGCTGTTCTTGTGCGGTTTCTTCCCCGCTTTTTTCAGACTGCCTGAAACCGCCGTTGTCCCAAAACGGGTGGCTGCTGTCATAAGGGTCGCCGTAAAAGTCGAAGCAGCAGGCGCAGCCTTCCTTGTCGCCCGCCACGTCGTACACATACGGGTAGGGCAGCTTGGCGGCGCGGGCTTCATCGGGTTCGGCCGGCCGGAACAGCACGCCTTGGCCGTCGTAAAGGGAAAGGTCGGTCGGGCTGTCGGTGGCAAGGAGGACGGTGAAACACATAGGGATTTCTGTTTTGGCGGGATTTCGGGGTGCAGGCTGCTTTTCGGGCTACCTGAAATTCTGTTCGCGGGTGCAGGCTGCTTTTTCAGGCAGCCTGAAAGCGGCTATTTAATCAAATAATGCAATGTCGGCGGCAGGACCAGATTGATTTCTTCCTTTTCCGCAATTTTCTGCCGCAGCGATGCAATAATGTCATTTTTATAGCAGCCGAATTTATCCAAGTCCCGAATAAACTGCTTAATGCCCAATTCACAAAAATTTGCCGGCAAAACCGCATCGCCGTCAATAAATCCGTGCGGATAGCTTTGCGCATATGGAATTTTTTGTCCGAACAGCCGATACAGGAGTTCGGATGTCATTTGAATAAAATAAGGGATGCGTTCGACACGGTAGCCCATATCCGTATAGGCTTTGTCTTTTTCCCCGTCCCTGAAAATCACGTTTGCGTCTTGATAATGGCGGTTTCCGTCAAACTCGACAATAAGGCCGATTTCGTCAAAACGATAGTCCGGCCGCGTTTTAATGCCTGAGCCGGGAACTGTTTTGTTGTGCTCAAATTTCAGGTCGGGCACGAATGTACGGAATATTTCGCCTAAATTCTGTTCGGTCAAATAAGAAGGAGAGCGTTTCATTCTGTAGGTTGCATCGTGGAAATTGGGTCTGCAGGCTGCCTGAAAGCAGGGTCGGCAGTCGGATTTCGGGTGCAGGCTGCTTTTTCAGGCAGCCCGTCCGTTGCCGTCAAACTGCCCGTTTTTTCAGCACTAGCCACAAAAACACCAGCCCGCCGGCAAATTCCACCACCACGCTCAATACGGCCTTCATGCCCAGCAGGTGCTCGAAAACGGCCTGCCCGCCGATGAGCATGATGGCGGAAACGAGGAACACCATCGGCAGGCGCACGGCATGGTGCAGGCTGCCTGAAAAGTGGTTGGCCAGCGCGCAGACGAGCAGCCCGAAAAAGCTGACGATACCGACCGTGGCAGTGGCGGTGGCGACCAAAAGCGCAATCCACGCCAAAATCCACAGTGTGTGGCGCGGGTAGCTGATGCCAAGGTTGGTCACTTGATCGCGCCCGAGCAGGTGCACGTCCAGCCGATACCGTTCGCGCCACAACACGGGCACGCTGGCAACGGCAATCGCGCCGCCGAAGCCGAGCAGCTTGGTATTGACGGTGTTGAAGCTGGCAAACATAGCGGTTTGGGCGACGGCGTATTCTTCGGGGTCGATCATGCGCTGCAACAGGGAGGACAGGCTGCGGAAGAGCACGCCGAATATCACGCCGATAAGAATCATGCGCGCCAAATCGCGCCCGCCCTGCCGCAGCAGCAGGCTGAACAGCAGCAGCGAGCCGCCGAGCATGGCGGCCAGTTCCAGCGTGAATTTGCCGTATGGCGGGAGCTGGGTGTAGCCCGTGCTGCCGAGTGCGAACACGAGCAGGGTTTGCAGGAAGACGTAGAGCGCGTCGAAGCCGAGCACGGACGGGGTGAGGATGGGGTTGTTGGTGAGCGTTTGGAACAGCAGGGTGGACACGCCCACGGAATAGGCGACGAGCAGCAGGGCGGCCAGTTTCGCGCCGCGCAGGGGGAGGATGTAGCCCCATTCGCCGTGCGGCGCGTTCCAGGTGAGGAACAGGGCGCAGGAGAGCAGGAGCAGGGCGGTGAGGGCGAGGAGGGTTTTGCGGTCTTGGGTCATGGGGTTGTTTTGGTTTGGGTTTTGGTTTTTGTGGCGGCTAGGGTTTCAGGCAGCCCGAATGCGGGGCTCGGCTTCGGCGGGTGGTTTTGTATTGATGCGGTTGCAGGCTGCTTTCGGGTCGGCGGCAATCTGTTTGGTCTCCAAACGGGAGGTAGGCTTGTCAGGCTGCCTGAATAAGGTGCAGGCTGCTTTGACGTTTCCGCTGCGCCGAAATCCCGCTTACTTGGGCAACTTCGTTTTACTCCCATTGCAGCCCGTATTTTAGCTTCGCAGAAACTCCGTTTTAGCTTCGCAGAAACTCTGTTTTCAGGTAGCCCGAATGTTTTTTTATACGGGTGCAGGCTGCTTTCGGGTCGTCGGCAATCTGTTTGTTCTCCAAACGGGGAAAGGTTTGTCGGGCTGCCTGAAAACGTGCGGGCTCAATCCATCAGCAGCCCGCCGTCCACCGCATACGCGCTGCCGGTAACGTAGCTTGCATCGTCCGACAGCAGAAAGAGTGCCACCGCCGCCGCTTCGCGCGCTTCGCCTACGCGTTTGAGCAGCACCACTTCGGCAAGCTGTTCTTCAAACTGGGCGCGCATTTCGTCGGGCAGCACCGAACGCAGGTTGCTGGTAATCGGGCCGGGCACGAGCGAATTGACACGGATGCCGCGCGGGGCGAGTTCCGCCGCCCAACTGCGCGCCGCCGCCAGCACCGCTGCTTTGGTAGCGGCATACAGGGCGACATTCGGCTGCCCTTCGTACACCGCGCTGGACGAGGTTACGACCACGGACGCGCCGTTGTTCAGATGCGGCGAGAGCGCGCCCATTTGCAGCATGGGGGCGACCACGTTTACCTGAAACATCTGTTCAATCATGGATTTGCCGGTGGCTTCCAGCGGCGCGCCTGCGGCATAGGCGGCATTGAGCCACAGGCCGTCCAGCTTCCCGATGCGCTCCACCACGGGCAGCAGCCGTTCCAGCGTTTTGCCGTCCGCCGCATCATCGAGCACGGCCACGGCGTTTGCGCCCAGTTCTTCGGCAGCGGCTTGCAGACGGCTTGGGGTACGCCCGGTGATGATGACTTTCGCACCTTCGGCAACAAGCTGTTTTGCGCCTGCCAAACCGATGCCGCTGCTGGCTCCGGTAATTAAAATGGTCTTGTTTTCAAAGCGTTTCATGGGTATTCCTTGTGTGGTGCGGACGGGCTGCCTGAAAAGGTGCAGGCTGCTTTTACATTCCGCTTCGCAGGGATTTCGTTTTATCGCCGCTGCCGCCCGTGCGTTCGGGCTGCCTGAAACGGCAATTTCGTCAGTTGCCGCCATCCAGCCCGAAAATCCGCAGGCGCGGCTCGGTGGGGGCGTATTCGCGTTCGGCGGCGGGGGAGGCGATGCCGCCGAACACCATTTGGCTGCGCAGCCGCCAGTGGGCGGGAACCTGCCACGTTTGGGCGACGGCTTCGTCAATCAGCGGGTTGTAATGCTGGATGTTCGCGCCGATTCCGGCGGCGGCGAAGGTGGTCCAAATCGCGTACTGCATCATGGCGAATTCTTTGTCGGCGGACACGGGGAAGGTGTCGGCGTAAAGCGGCATACGCTGTTGCAAGCCTGAAACCACGTCCGTGTCTTGGTAAAACAGGATGCTGCCTGCGGCGGCGCGGAAGGCGGCAAGTTTGGGCGCGGTCTGTTGGGCGAAAATTTCGGGCGGCACGGCGGCTTGCAGCACTTCGGAGGCGATGTCCCACAGTTTTTCGTGTTCCGCGCCGAACAGGACGAGCAGGCGGGTGGAATGGGAATTGAACGGCGAAGGGCTGTATTTCAGGGCGTGGCGGACGATGGCGGCGATTTCTTCGGTCGGCAGGGGCAGGTTGCGGTTGAGCGCGTACACGGAGCGGCGCGCTTCGGCGTTCTGCATAATGGTTTGGTGGTTCATCGGGTCTCCTTGGGGGATAACGGGCTACCTGAAAAGGTGCAGGCTGCTTTTTGCGTTTCCGCTGCACCGAAATCCCGCTTACTTGGGCAACTTCGTTTTACTCCCGTTGCCGCCTGTGTTTTAGCTTCGCAGAAACTCGGCTCCCTTCGGAAACTTCGTTTTAACTTCGTTGAAGCTGCGCTTTAGCTTCGCAGAAACTCGCTTCGCTTCGTTTTCAGGTAGCCTGAAGGCCGTCTGAAAAACGGGATATGTAGGGTGGGGCAAAAGCAGCATCGTAGGCACGCTCATCGATTGGCTGAATCAAAAAATCAGGCCGATGGCGGCCTGCACTGTTTCAGGTAGCCTGAAACAGGCTACTCGCGTGCGTGCGTACCGCACACATCCTACCTAAGCGGGCTACGCTTGCTGAAACATTCCCCAAATTGGCATTATATGCTCGGACGGCGCGGGAAGGATATGCGGAGCGGACATTTTATCGTGCCCGGACGCAACTTTTCATCGGAGCGGATGCCGTTTCAGGCAGCCTGAAAGTCCGTTGTGCCGTGCGTGCCTGCTTCTGCCCGGCAGAAATGTAAACCAGCGGCTAAGAAATAGACAAGTTACGTTAAGCTGGTTTATTATTCGTCATGAAATAGTATTTATTCTTAATATCAAATGGGGTTGTTCCATGAAATCACGCAGCACACCTGTTTTCCGACTCTCTCTGATTGCCCTCGCTTTGTGCAGCCTGCCAGCTTATGCGGACGACGCGGCCTCCGCTCCCGCAGATCCTGCGGAACACACGCAGGAGCTGGAAACCATCTACATCACCGCCGAACGCAAATTGCAGCAGCAGCTCGGCGTGTCGCGCATCAACCGCGCGGATATTGAAAAACGCCCTGCCGCCAACGATTTGTCCGAGCTCATCCGCACCATGCCCGGCGTGAACCTGACCGGCAATGCCGCCACCGGTCAGCGCGGCAACAAGCGGCAAATCGATATCCGCGGCATGGGCCCCGAAAACACGCTGATTCTGATTGACGGCAAACCCGTTACTTCGCGCAATGCGGAGCGCATGGGTATGCGCGGCGAACGCAACACGCGCGGCGACAGCAACTGGGTGCCCGTGGAAGCGGTTGAAAGCATCAGCGTTATCCGCGGCCCTGCGGCGGCGCGTTACGGCTCGGGCGCAATGGGCGGCGTGGTCAATATCGTTACCAAAAAAATCACCAACGATTTCAGCGGTTCGGCCACCTACTACACCAATCAGCCGCAAAACAGCAAAGAAGGCGCCACGCAGCGCATCGGGTTCGTTTTGAGCGGTCCGATTGTGAAAGACAGGCTTTCGTTCCGCCTCTACGGCAACATCAATAAAACCGAAGCCGATGCCAACGACATCAACGCCGGTGTGGACGGCAGGGGTTTGGCCGCAGGCGTGGAAGGCGTGCGCAACCGAGACATTGCAGGCAGGCTGCACTGGAGCATTTCGCCCGAACACAGCTTAACGCTGGACGGCAGCTTCAGCCGCCAAGGCAATATTTATAACGGCGACACGCTCAACAGCAACAACACCGGCATCACGTCGCAACTGCTGCGCAACGGCGTAGAAGAAACCTCACGCCTGTACCGCCGCGCCTATTCGCTTACCTACAACGGCACCTTCGGCTGGGGCGACAACAAAACCTGGCTCAGTTATGACGAAACCAAAAACAGCCGCTTCCCCGACAACATGGCGGGCGGCCCCGAAGGCAGCTACAGCAGCGACAAATTCACCGACAGCCGCCTGAAAAACACGCGCCTGAGCACCGAATTCCACATTCCGTTCAACGCGGCGGGCAGCCACGTCCTGACCGCAGGCGCGGAACTGGGGCGCAGCTCGCTGGACGACCCCTACACCATGAGCTACACCGGGCGCGGCACGGGCAACCCGATACCCGGCCGCAGGACGGACGACAGCCGCATGGCGGAAAACCGCTGGGCGGTCTTTGCCGAAGACCACTGGACCGCGCGGGAACAAACCCACCTGATTCCCTTCCTACGCTACGACCACAGCAGCATTTCCGGCGGCAACGTGAGCGGCGGCCTGAACTTCGAGCAGGGCATCGGCGCGAACTGGCGCATCAAGGGCGGCATCGCGCGCGCCTACAAAGCCCCCAGCCTGTACCAGACGCACCCGAGCTACCTGATTGCCACGCGCGGCAAAGGCTGTCCGATTGTGCCCGGCTTCCCCACCACCGGCGCGTGCTATTATTTAGGCAACGCCCACCTGAAACCCGAAACCGCGCTCAACAAAGAGTTGGGCTTTGAATTTGCGAAAGACGGCTGGTCGGCCAGCATGGCGTATTTCCACAACGCCTACCGCAACAAGATTATCATCGGCCGCACGCTCATCGGCACCGTCGCGCCCAACACCAACGTCCTGCAATGGGAAAACAGCCCCACCGCCACCGTGTCCGGCTTCGAAGGCAACATCACCATCCCGCTGCACCGCACGCTGAAATGGAGCAACAATTTCACCTATATGCAGAAATCGGAAGACGCGGACGGCAACCCCCTGTCGCTGATTCCGAAATACACGCTCAACAGCACCCTGAACTGGACGCCGAACGAAAAATGGGACGCCAACCTGACCTTCACGCACTACGGCCGCACCAAGCCGCGCGGCGTGGTCATCGTCCGCCACGAACGGCCGGTTGAAGACGGGCTGGATTCCACCCAATTGGGCAGCTACGGCCTGTGGGGCATCAACGCGGGCTACAACTGGAACAGCCGCGTCAATGTGCGCCTGGGCATCAGCAACCTGTTTGACAAGCAAATCTACCGCTCCGGCAGGGGCGCGAACGTTTACAACGAACACGGCCGCGCGTTTTACGGCAGCCTGAAAGTCTCCTTCTGATAAAAATGCAGCCTGCACCCCTAATCCGCACCCTGTTCCTGTCCCTGCTGTTCGGCCTGCCTGCCTGCGCATCGGCCGACAACGCCGCCCCTGCCGCACCCGCGCCGCGCGGCAACCAACCGCAGCAGGCCGATTTGTCCGCGCTGGACAACCCCGACAGCGGCTACCGTTTTGTAACACGCAGGCTGCTTTCCGAAGACGGCAGGCGGCGTTACCGCGTCTATATCGGCATTCCGCAGCAGCCTGCACCCGAAGGCGGCTTCCCCGTGCTGTACGCCTTGGATGGCAACGCTGCCGCCGCATTTCTGGACGACGCGGCCTTTGCGCGGCTGCGGAAAAATCCCGTCATCCTCGTGTTGGTCGCGCCCGACAGCAGCCTGCGCATCGACCGCGCCCAACGCGCGTGGGACTACACCCCGCCCGTGTCCGGCCAAACCTGCCTGCACGACCCGATTGACCCCACGCTCTGCAACGGCGGCGCATTGGGCTTTTTCAGGCTGCTCACCGGCAAAATCCGCCCGCTCGCAGCTGAAGCCGCGCCGATGCTGGATACGCGACGGCAAACGCTGTGGGGGCATTCCTACGGCGGGCTGTTTGTGCTGTATGCCTTCCTGCACGCGCCGCAGTCGTTCGACCGCTATGTCGCCGCTGACCCGTCCTTGTGGCTGCGCGGCGGCAGCGGCCTGCCCGATATGGACGGATTGGATGCCCGAATCGGACGCGGCACGCGGAACATCTGGCTGCACAAAAGCGGCGGCGCGCTGCCCGGCGCATTGCAGGACAAAATACCGCCGCCCGACCCCGAACGCCTGCGCCGCCTTGCCGCCCGCTTGGACGCGCTGCCCAATGTGTCCGCCGTTTACGAAGAATACCCCGCCGAAACGCACGGCAGCATCATGAAACTATCGTTTCAGACAGCCCTCGCGCTGGCCGCCGAACCGTAAACCCTTATCCCTTCAACTTTAATCAAGAAAGAAAATCTCATGACAAAAACCAAACTCCCCGTCCTGTTGATTCTGGCCGCGCTCACCGCGTGCAACCCGAACGGCGAACAGGCAAAGCAGCCTGCAACTGCATCCGGCGCATCCGCCTCCGCAGAAAAACCCCAAGCCGACCAAACGCCGCTGAAACCGCATACCGACATCCAAGGCGAAGTGGTCAAAGTGCAGACCGCGCGCGGCGAGTTTCCCGTGCCTAAAAATCCCGAACGCGTGGCCGTGTACGACTTCGGCGCGCTGGACACGCTCACCGCATTGGGCGTGAACGTGGGCGCGACGGTGGACAAAACCAATCTGGGCTACCTGAAACCTACCGTGGAAAAAGCCCAGCACGTCGGCACACTGTTCGAGCCGAACTACGAAGCGCTCAACGCCTTCAAGCCGCAGCTCATCATCACCGGCAGCCGCGCCAACAAAGCCATCCACCAGCTCAACGAAATCGCCCCCACGATTGAAATGACGGCGGACACCAAAAACCTGATTGCCAGCGCGAAAGAACGCATCGACGCTTACGCGCAAATCTTCGGCAAACAGGCCGAAGCCGACAAACTGAAAGCCGACATCGACGCCGCACTGGCCGCCGCCAAAACCGCCGCGCAGGGCAAAGGCACCGGTTTGGTGATTATCGTGAACGCGGGCAAACTCTCCGCCCAAAGCCCCACTTCGCGGCTGGGCGGCTGGATTCACCAAGGCATCGGCATCACGCCCGTGGACGCGCAGATGAAGGAAGGCTCGCACGGCATGCCCGTATCGTTTGAATACTTGAAAGAGAAAAACCCCGACTGGCTGTTCGTGCTTGACCGCAGCGCGGCCATCGGCGAAGAAGGCCAGGCCGCCAAAGACGTGCTGAACAACCCGCTGGTGGCCGAAACCACCGCGTGGAAAAGAGGACAGGTGGTCTATCTGGACAGCGGCACTTATTTGGCCGCCGGCGGCGCACGCCAGTTGCAGACTGCGTTGAAACAGGTGGCGGAAGCGCTGGCCAAAGCGAAGTAACAGGTATGGAAACAAAGTGCAGGCTGCTTTTGATTCCGCGTTCAGGCAGCCTGAACGCGCCAAAAGCAGCCTGCACCGCAAACTGATACCAATTAAAACCGCAGGAATCAAACCCATGCCTTTCCCAACCCGCCGACAGCTCAAAAAACGCCACAAACAAGCCTATCAGGCCTTTGATTCGGGCAACCTGAAAACCGCCGCCGAACTGTTTGCCAAACTTGCTAAAGTCTGCCCCGAAGACAGCGCATACCACTATATGCTCGGGCTTGCCGCCAAATACCGCAGGGATTGGGCAATATCGCTCCATGCCAACCAACGCGCCATCGAATGTTCCGCCGAATTTGACGAAGCCGCCCATTGGAACGCCGCCATTGCCGCCACCGCCCTGCACGACTGGCCGACCGCCCGCCGCTTATGGGCAGCCTGCGGCATCGGAATACCCGAAAGCGGCGGCGAAATCTGCGCCAATTTCGGCACGGCCGTGCTGCGGCTCAACGCATGGGAAGACGGCGAATGCGTGTACGCGCGGCGGATAGACCCCTGCCGCGCCCGAATTACCAACGTCCCCCTGCCCGAAAGCGGCTACCGTTTCGGCGACATCGTCCTGCACGACGGCGCGCCCACCGGCACGCGTCCGGACGGGCTCGGCGGCGAAGTGTCCGTCTTCAATGCGCTGGAACGCTGGCAGCAGTCGCCGCACGATACCTACGCCGCCTTTGTCCGCTGCCCCGACGAAGCCGACTCTGCCGCACTGTCCGAACTGTCGTTGGACACCGACACCTTCGCCGAAGACTGGACGCGCAGCATCCGCTTCATCTGCCTGCGTTGCAGTTACGGCAACACGCCGCACGAACACGAAAGCAGTCCCGCCGCGCCCGAATCGTGGCAGCCCGAACGCAGCTTCGGTATTGCCGCCCGCCGTCCGGACGATGTGCAGGCCTTGCTGAACCGCTGGGCGGCGCAGGGACGCGGGCGGGAAATCTTGGAAGTTGCGCCGCAAAATTATCCGCTGCCGCCCCTGCCCGAAAACTGTGCGTACTGGGAAACCTATGACGGATAGCCCGATATTTTCAGGCAGCCCGAACCCCGAAAGCAGCCTGCACCCCGATAACCAACTCTACCAACACACCGACACATGACCGCCAAACCCCTCACCCTGATAACCGTTGCCGTTACCCTTGTCCTGTTTGCCGCCAGCCTGTCCATCGGCGTGGCGGATTTTTCGTGGACACAGCTTTTTTCAGGCAGCCTGAACGGCAGCACCCAAGTCATGATCACCAGCCGCCTGCCGCGTACGTTTGCCATTGTGCTTACCGGCGCATCTATGGGCGTGGCCGGTATGATGATGCAGATTCTGCTGAAAAACCGCTTTGTCGAACCGTCCATGGTGGGCGCAAGCCAGAGCGCGACCTTGGCGCTGCTGCTGATGGCGCTGCTGCTGCCCGCCGCGCCCCTGCTGGCGAAAATGTCCGTGGCCGCCGTGGCCGCGCTGCTGGGCATGCTGCTGTTTATGACGCTCGTCCGCAGGCTGCCGCCCACCGCGCAGCTGCTCGTGCCGCTGGTCGGCATTATTTACGGCGGCGTGATTGAAGCCGTCTATACCTTCATCGCCTACGAAGCCGACATGATGCAGCTCATCAGCTTCTGGCAGAGCGGCGATTTTTCCGGCGTGCTGCAGGGACGCTACGAACTGCTGTGGCTCACCGGCATATTGGCCGCCACCGCCTACGCCATTGCCGACCAACTCACGATTGTGGGGCTGGGCGAATCGGCGGCGGTGAACTTGGGCATCAACCCCCGCACCGTGCTGTGGGCGGGGCTGGTGATGGTGGCGCTGATTACCTCGCTGGTGCTGGTGACCGTGGGCAACATCCCGTTTATCGGGCTGGTGGTGCCCAATATCGTCAGCCTGCTTTTGGGCGACAAACTCCGCGCCGGCCTGCCCGCCGTGGCACTGCTGGGCGCGGCGCTGGTGCTGCTGTGCGACATCGTCGGCCGCGTGATTGTGTTCCCGTTTGAAATCCCCGTATCCACCGTATTCGGCGTGCTGGGGACGGTGCTGTTTTTAGGGCTGCTGATGCGGCAGCCTGCACGCTAGGGGCAGCCTGCACCCGCATAAAAAAGAACATTCGGGCTACCTGAAAACGAAGTTTCCGAAGGAAGCCGAATTTCTGCGAAGCTAAAACAGAGTTTCCGAAGGAAGCCGAGTTTCTGCGAAGCTATAGTGAATTAAATTTAAACCAGTACAGCGTTGTCTCGCCTTGCCGTAACGTGTGTACTGTCTGCGGCTCGCCGCCTTGTCCTGATTTAAATTTAATCCACTACAAAACGCCGCACACAAAAGAAAACCTACCATGCCCAACCGCACCGCCGCCATCCTCGCCACCGCGCTCGCCCCGCTGATTTGGGGCAGCACTTATCTGGTCACCACCGAATTCTTGCCGCCGAACCGCCCGTTCACCGCCGCGCTTATCCGCGTGTTGCCGGCCGGGCTGTTGCTGTTGGCGTGGACGCGCAGGCTGCCTCGGCGCGGCGAATGGGGCATTGTCGCCCTGCTCGGTTTTCTGAACATCGGCTTTTTCCAAGCCATGCTGTCTGTGGCGGCGTATCGCTTACCGGGCGGACTGGCGGCGGTGCTGAGTTCCACGCAGACGCTGATGGTGCTGGTGTTCACTTGGCTGATTGGCAAAACCATGCCGCCGAAAGCGGCTTGGGGCTGGGCGGCAGCTGGAGTTTTGGGGATTGCACTCTTGGTTTTGTCGCCGCAGGCGCGCTATGACATGACGGGGATTTTGGCGGCACTGGCGGGCGCGGCGGCGATGGCGTTGGGCGTGTATTTGTCGAAACACCGCCGCACTTCGCTGCCCGTGCTGGCGTTTACCGGCTGGCAGTTGTTTATCGGCGGACTGTTTTTACTGCCCGTCGCCCTGATTGCCGAACCGCCGCTGGAGTCTTTAAGCCCTGCCAATATCGGCGGCTATCTGTATTTGTGTCTGTTTGGCGCAGTGTTGGCTTATGTTTTGTTTTTCAGGGGAATTGCCAAACTTTCGCCCGCTGCGGTTTCGTCGCTGGGATTGCTTAGCCCTGTTTCAGCATTTGTGCTGGGCTGGCTGTTTTTGGGACAGGGCATGGACGCGAAATCGCTGGCAGGATTTGCGTTGGTATTGGTATCGATATTCGGGGTGCAACGGGTGGCGGGGAAGGCTGGCTGAAAGTGCAGGCTGCTTTTTGGCTTCGCAGGAACTCCATTTTCAGGTAGCCTGAAGCCGTCTGAAACTTTAAAAGCAGCCTGCACCCCACTCCCCACCGAAAGACCCGAACCATGTGCGATTACTGCGCCGACCTTCGTCCCACCGTCCGCATCAAAACCCCCGATATGCTGTCGCAAATACTGCTGCGCGCCGCCGACCGCCTGGCAGACGGCACGCTGGCAGACATCACCCTCGCCTACGCCAAAGTCCGGCGTATCAGTCCCGACTATGTTCAAACCTTCGCCCGCAGCGGCTACATCATCGACACCGACCCACAGGGCAACCGCCGCCTGCACGGCTGGTACGATTTCCTGCAACACCATTTCCAATGCACGCACTGCAACGCCGTGTTTGAAATTTTTGCCGAAACCTACCACGGCAGCGGCGGAGAATGGAAAATGCTGGAAGAGGCGGCCAAGCGTTTTCAGGCTACCTGAAAGCAAAAAGCAGCCTGCACCTTAATTCAAAACCCTTTCAGACTGCCTAAACCCCGCCCGTTCCCAAGAAAGGAAACCCCTATGGACTGCCCCGCCCTGCTCGCCGTCGATTTCGTTCAGCTTCGCCAAGCCGCGTGCCATTAAATCCTGATGATTCAACATTCTTCGTCTCCATACTCAAATTTGCAAAATTGCGCGGGCAGGTTGAACTATCAAGCGCACTTTATAGCAAGGAGATTTGATGCAAACCAAGGAACTTGCTGAGCAAACGGGCTTATCCGCCGCCACTCTGCGCTACTACGAGCAGGAAGGGCTGCTGCGCCCCGAACGCAACGCCAACGGCTACCGCGAATACGGCGCGCGCGATTTGGAATGGGTGGGCTTCATCCTGCGGCTGAAAGACATGGGCGTGCCGCTCTCGCAAATCAAGGAATACGCGCGGCTGCGGCATTTGGGCGATGAAACCGTCCCCGAACGTTACCGGATTTTGCAGGAGCATCAGGCGGCGTTGGAACGCAAACGGCAGGAATTGGACGCGCATCGGGCGTTTTTGGAGCGGAAGCTGGCGTGGTATCGGGAGAAGATGGGCGGGTGGGAGTAGGCAGCCTGAAAGCGTAAAAGGCAGCCTGTACATTCAAAAATAAGGGTGCAGGCTGTTTTGTGGATTTTAGCTTTGTAGAAACTCTAGCCCCCATATTGCGCCGTTCACGGGCAGAAACCAGCCGATGCCGAATGCGGCAATGATGTAGAGGAACATGGCGCGGTAGGGCGCGTGCGGGGTTTTGGAAATACAGGTGGGGAGGTTGGGCTCGATGAATTTTCCGAGAATAGGATGCAGGCTGCCTGAAAACGTTTTAAGCCTGTGTCCGCATAAACCATAGCAGGTTAAATAGGCTTTCGATACAAGGCGGAGCAACGCTATGGCGAAAGTTAAATTGGTTTGTTAGATATGGTAAGATGGGCTGGCCGTTTTAAACATTTCCAGGAGACCGTGATGCTGTGGATTCTTTTGCTGCCGGGCGCATGCGGCGTGGTGGGCGTGATGGTGTACAACCGTTTGGTCATCGCGCAAAACCAATACCGCAATGCTTTCTCCCAAATCGGCGTGCAGCTGCAACGCCGGCACGATTTGATTCCGAATTTGGTGGCCGCCGCCAAAGGCTACCTGAAACATGAAAACGACACCTTTACGCAGGTGACGCAGGCGCGCAATCAAGCCGCTGGTGTGTTGGGCGGTACACGGCCGGAAAATGCGGAGGCGGTGGCGCAGCTTTCTGCCGCCGAAACCCGGCTCACCCAGGCCGTGCGCAGCCTGATGGTACAGATTGAGGCCTATCCGGATTTGCAGGCTGCCGCCAATATGCAGCAGCTGGCCGAGGAAATCACCAGCACGGAAAACCGCATCGCCTTCGCCCGCCAGGCTTATAACGATGCGGCCATGGGTTACAACACGCTGTGCCAGCTGTTTCCGCACAGCATTGTCGCCGCCTATTGTGGCCATCGGCAGCCGGCACAGCTGCTAGACTTTCCCGACCGCGCCAAATATCAAACGCCGCCCGAGGTGAAGTTTTAAGGGCTGGTAATCTGGAATACGTTTAAAGGCTACCTGAAAGCGGGTTTCTCGTTTTCAGGTAGCCTTTTTGCGAGTCGCCGGATTGCATCGGTCGGGCTGCCTGAAAATGAGGCTTTCCGGGGATGGCGTGTCGGTCGGCTTTTGTTTAGCAAACGGGCTGTTTGCAAGCGCAGTTTCAATTCCGAGCCATATATAGTGAATTAACAAAAACCTGTACGGCGTTGTCTCGCTTTGCCGTAACGTGTGTACTGTCTGCGGCTCGCCGCCTTGTCCTGATTTTTGTTAATCCACTATAGCCAATTAAATCCAATTAACCTGGCTGCCTAATGTGGAAAAGGCTACCTGAAAACGGATGGTTTGGTTTTCAGGTAGCCTTTTATGCTGTATGGGCAACGGTTATACCAAGAATTTCTTGATGTCGATGCCTTTTTTCTGAGCTTCTACAATCCATTTCGGCCGTTTGCCCACGCCGCCCCAAGTTGCGCCGGTTTGCGGATTGCGGTATTGCGGGCGGTTTTGCTTTTCCTTCAGGCCTGCCTCAATATCGGCCAGGGTGATTTCAAAATCGCCCATAATGGCCAAAATTTGGTTCACTTTCTTTTTGCGCTCGGAAGCCAAACGGCGTTGGATACGGTCTTCCAGCATTTTTTTCTGTTCTAGAAGTTGGTCTAAAGTTTCGCGTGCTGCCATGATGTTTCCTTTGCGGAGGTTGTTAAAGTTTATTTCAGGGTCGATTATAAGGGTATTTCGACTTGTTGTGCCAGAAATATAGTGGATTAACAAAAATCAGGACAAGATGGCGAGCCGCAGACAGTACACACGTTACGGCAAGGCGAGACAACGCTGTACTGGTTTAAATTTAATCCACTATAAATTGCCGGTTGGGCACGGACATACGCCCAACCGGCTCGGTTTCTTTATTGAAAATCAGGCTTCGGCTTTCAGCAAATCTTGCAATTCGCCGGCTTCATACATTTCCATTAGAATATCGGATCCGCCCACGAATTCGCCGTTTACATACAGTTGCGGGATGGTGGGCCAATTGGCGTATTCTTTGATGCCTTGGCGGATTTCGGGGTTTCCCAATACGTTTACCGTAACGAAATCATTGCAGCCGGCGGCCTGCAGGATTTGCACGGCGCGGGAGGAGAAGCCGCATTGCGGGAATTGTTTGGTGCCTTTCATAAACAGTACGATACGGTTGCTGTTTACGAATTGTTTGATTTCTTCTTGGATGCTCATGGTGTTTCCTTTTATGGATTAAATATGAATCAAAATTCGGATACGAAACGGCGGCCATTATAGCGGATTAAATTTGCTTTCGATACCGGAAGCGGCAGCGAAACGGATGCGCCATAGCCGGGGTATTGTTTATTCCGGGCGCGCCCACACAGCGGCGAAGAAGCCGTCTGTGCGGTGTTCTGCGGTGGAGAGCTGCAGATAGGGGCTACCTGAAAATAATTCCGGGCAGTCGGGCAGCAGTTCGGCGGCGTTTACCGGCTGCCAATCGGGGTGGGCGGCGCTGAAGCGTTCGGCTTGCTGTTCGTTTTCAGTTGCGAGCACGCTACAGGTGGCATACACCAAACGGCCGCCGGGGCGCACCAGGCGGGCGGCGGCTTCGAGGATGGAGGCTTGTTGCTTTGCCAATTCGGCGAGGCGCTCGGGTGATTGGCGGTATTTCAAATCGGGGTTGCGGCGCAGGGTGCCCAGCCCGGAGCAGGGGGCGTCCACCAGCACGCGGTCGGCTTTGCCGGTGAGGCGTTCGAGGCGCGGGTCGGTTTCGCTGCCGATACGTTGCGGGCTGATGTTGGTGAGGCCGGCGCGCACCATGCGCGGCTTGAGTTTGGCCAGCCGTTTTTCGGCCACGTCGAAGGCGTAGAGGCGGCCGCTGTTGTTCATGGCGGCGCCCAGGGCGAGGGTTTTGCCGCCCGCGCCGGCGCAGAAATCGACGATGATTTCGCCGCGCCGCGCGCCGGTGAGGCGGGCGAGCAGTTGGCTGCCTTCGTCTTGCACTTCAATGGTGCCTTCCAAAAACAGCGGGTGGCGCATGAGGGCGGATTTGTCGTGCAGGCGGATGCCCCACGGCGAATAAGGCGTGGCCTCGCAGCGGATACCTTCATCTTGCAGCCGGGCGAGCACTTTGTCGCGTTTGGCTTGGAGGGTGTTCACGCGCAAATCGAGCGGGGCGGGGGCGGCGGTGCTGCGGCCGAAGGCGAGGATGTGTTCGTCGCTCCAGCCTTGGTCGCGCAGTTGGGCAATGAGCCATTCGGGCAGTTCGGCGGCGGTGTTCAGCTGCGCGGCAAACTCGGTTTTTTTGGCTTTCAGGTAGCCTAGAAACTCAGTCTCTTCGGCATTGGCGCAATCGGCCAGGGCGGAAATGCTGATGCCGCGACCCAATACCAGGGCGGCCAGCGCGGCGCGGCGGGATTGGCGCACGGGATCGGGCAGCACGCTTTGGATTTTCTGCAAATGGCGCAAGGCGGCGAACACGGTTTCGGCAATTTCGTGCCGGTCTTGGCGGCCAAGTTTTTTGTGGCTGCGGAAATAGGCGGAAACGAGGGCATCGGCGGGCTGTTCGAAGCCGAGCACTTGGCCGAGCAGGGTGGAAGTGTGGAGGAGTTGGGCGGGAGTCATTTCGGAGTGGTGGTTTCAGGTAGCCTGTTGCGGGAATGGGCTACCTGAAAACGGGCAGATAAGAAACAGACAGGCTGCGGGGCGGCTTGTCTGTTTGGTTTGGGTTTCAGGTAGCCTGTGTTGCTGCTTATCTGGGCGGCTGCAGGGGCGTGCCGTCGATTTTGCCGCTGCGCAGTTTGAGCTCGTAGGTTTTGCCGTCGTCGGTGTATTTGATGAGGGCGGGGATGTTGGCGAAATCGGGGGCGAAGGAATATTCGATGGTGTCGTCGCCGCGCTGCACGCGGAAGCGGTTGACGGCAATGCTGGCGCCGTTGATGTTGTAGCGGGCGGGTGGCAGGCGGGTCATGCCGCGCACGGGGTAGACGCGTTTGCCGTTGGTGATGTGCAGGTTGGCGGGCAGTTGGCCGTTGTTGAGCGCGAGCTGCCAGGCCAGGGTGAAGAGGTCGAAAGTGGGGCCGCTGATGGGCTGGCTTTCGGTTTGTCCGGTTTTGCCGTAGGTGATGGTTTTGCTGCCGTAGTCGAAGGTGGCGCCGGCGTAGGCGCGGCCTTTGCGGGTGTCGCTGTAGCGGGCGGGCTGCAGGCGGTTGCCGCTGATGCTGCCGTTGGAGGAAAAGCGCATTTTGTAGAGCGGGACGTTGATGTCGGCGTTTACGTTGTAGCGGCCGCCGTTTTGGTTGAAGGTCATCACGGCGGGCACGCCGTAGGGGCCGATGTAGTGCAGCTCGGCGTTTTTGGGAAAGGCGGTTTCGGCAGCGGCGGCGGGCGCGGCCAGCGCGGCGGCGCACAGGGCGGCGGCCGTGCCGAGGCGGAGGGTGAGACTGGTCATGGGTGATTCCTTTGCTGAAAAAGGGAAGGTGCGCTGCGAATCAGCGGCTTTGGGGCGGCATTATAGCCTTAAGTTTTGAATAGGGGGCGTGCGGTTACATGGTTTGACGGGAATTTTCAGGTAGCCTGCGGCGGGAAAGAGGCTACCTGAAAGTAGCGCAGGCGGGTTTACGGCTATATTTTTATTTAATCGACAAAGCTGTTCGGATACGGAAAAGGCTACCTGAAAAACCGTTTTCAGGTAGCCTTCCGATATTTCATTCAGAGGGTTTAACGCCCGGGGAACAGGCCTTTCATGCCTTGTGCCATGCGCATGAGTTTGCCCATGCCTTTGCCGCCGAACATTTTCATCATTTTTTGCGACTGCTCGAACTGCTTGAGCATTTTGTTCACTTCCTGCACGGTGGTGCCGGCGCCGGCGGCGATGCGGCGTTTGCGGCTGGCTTTGAGCAGGGCGGGGTTGGCACGCTCTTTCGGGGTCATGGAGTTGATGATGGCTTCCACTTTGCTCATGGCTTTTTCCGCCGTGCCCTCGGGGATTTGCGCGGAAAGCTGCCCCATTTCGCCGGGCAGTTTGGACATCAGCGATTCGATGCCGCCCATATTGCGCATCTGCTGGATTTGGGCTTTGAAATCGTTCAGGTCGAAGCCTTTGCCTTTGTGCAGCTTTTTGGCCATGCGTTCGGCCACTTCCTGATCGATGCCTTTTTGCACGTCTTCAATCAGGGAAAGCACGTCGCCCATGCCGAGAATGCGGCCGGCGATGCGGTCGGGGTGGAAGGGCTCGAGGCCGCCGATTTTTTCGCCGGTGCCGATGAATTTAATCGGTTTGCCGGTAACGTGGCGCACGGAAAGTGCCGCGCCGCCGCGCGCGTCGCCGTCCATTTTGGTGAGGATAACGCCGGTGAGCGGCAGGGCTTCATTGAAGGCCTGGGCGGTGTTCACGGCATCTTGGCCGAGCATGGCATCCACCACAAACAGGGTTTCCACCGGATTCACGGCTTCATGCAGCGCCTTGATTTCGGCCATCATGGCTTCGTCCACCGCCAATCGGCCGGCGGTGTCGACCATCAGCACGTCGTAGAAATGCTTTTTGGCGTAATCCAGCGCGGCCTGGGCGATAGCCACGGGCTGTTGGGAAACGTCGGAGGGGAAGAAATCCGCGCCCACTTGCTCGGCCAGGAGGCGCAGCTGCTCGATGGCGGCGGGGCGGTATACGTCGGCCGACACCAGCAGCACTTTCTTGCGCTGCTCTTCTTTGAGCAGGCGGGCGAGCTTACCGGCGGTGGTGGTTTTACCCGCACCCTGCAGGCCGGCCATCAGCACCACGGCAGGCGGCACGGCGGCCAGATTGAGGCTGCTGTTTTGTGTGCCCATCAGCTCGGTGAGCGCTTGGTTGACCACGCCGATAAAGGCCTGGCCGGGCGTGAGGCTGCCGATTACTTCGTGGCCGACGGCACGCTCTTTCACGCTGGCCATAAAGTCTTTCACCACCGGCAGCGCCACGTCGGCTTCCAACAGCGCCATGCGCACTTCGCGCAGGGCTTCTTTGATGTTGTCTTCGGAGAGGCGCGCCTGGCCGCGCATTTTTTTGGCCCACTGGCTGAGGCGGCCGGATAGGTTGTCTAACATAGTTTTCCTTGTCATGCTGGGAGACCGCCAATATGCTGTATTGGCTCGTTTTATTGCTAGCGGTTTCGCCCAACCGATAAATGGGTTTGATTCGGAATGGGGATAGCGGATTGGTTCACTTTACTGAAGCGGGGCTTAGTTTTGCAGAAACTTCGCTGCGCGGCGTTTTAATTGCGCTGACGCTTTGCTTTCAGGTAGCCCCTAGCAGGCGGCAAAGTTTGCTAAAATCGCGGCATTTTACACTATTACGCGCAGCCTTTGCGGCTTTCCTGATGGAAAAGCGGGCGCGCAACACACGGAAAAAGCATGGCTGTATTGTTTGTTTTGCTCGCGCTGCTCTATGGCGGCATGGGCATGTTTGCCTGGTGGTTCGGTCGGCAAAATGCCCGGCGGCCATACCCGCTCAAGGGCGAGCTGCTGTTGCTGGCGGCACTACTGCCTGCGCACGCGGCGGCGGTGTGGCAGCCGTTGCTGCTCAGCCGCTTCCCCAACGGCATCGGCTATGCCCTGTGTTTGGCTACCTGGCTGATGCTGCTGTTGTATTGGTGCGGCAGTTTCTTTTATCCGCTGAAGGGCTTGCAGCTGCTGCTCTATCCCTTTGCCGCGCTTTCCATGCTGGCCGCCGCGCTGTGGCCGGCACCGGGCGCGGATTATGCGGTGGACAATATGCCCTTCGCGCTGCACGTGGGCGCATCGGTGTTTTCCTACAGCCTGTTCGGCATTGCCGCGCTGCTGGCGCTGCTGATCCTGCTGCTGAACCGCCGCCTGCGAAACCACCGCATTTCGCCGCTGGTGTCTTTCCTGCCGCCGCTGTTGAGCTTGGAAAAACTGATGTTTCAAAGCATGCTGGCGGGTTTTGTGCTGCTCACAGTATCGGTGGGCGGGGGGCTGCTGTTTTCGCCGGAAATTTTCGGCAAGCCGCTCGCGCTCACGCACAAAAGCGTGTTCGGCGTGCTTTCGTGGCTGGTGTATGCCGGTATCCTGCTGCTGCACCGCACCCGCCGCTGGCGCGGCCGTACGGCGGCGCTGTGGTGCGTGGCCGGGTTTGTGTGCCTGATGCTGGCTTATGTGGGCAGCAAGTTTGTGTTGCAGGTGTTGCTGCATCGGATGTGAATGCGTTGGCATGAATGGCAAAGGCTACCTGAAGATTTTCAGGTAGCCTTTTGCTATGGTGCTGCGGGCAGCATCCCGTATGGAAAAATAATGGGTTTGGCTATAGAATTGCATCAGTCTGCCAATCGCGCGGATACTCACTAATTCCTATGGGGAACTCTATGAACAAACTCTTCGCCACCGTGGCTGCGGCCCTATTACTGGCCGCCTGTAATCCCAATCAAAACAATAGCCAAAACAATGCAGCGTCTGCACCACCGGCTGCTTCCAGCCCAGTTGCCGGTCAAGCCGAAGGCCAACAGGCGCCTGCTATGGCCCTGCCTGTCGATGCAACAGGGCTTGAAGCGGCTGCCGCCAAGGCCGTGGAAGGCTATCAGCCCGCTGCCGAGAAGCAGGTGATTTATTTCGACAAAGATTCCAAACCCGCCGACAAACCCAGCCCCGGCGGCTACTATCGCGAAGTGTTGGGTACCATGCCCGACGGCCGCCTAGTGGTGCAGGACTTCTACCAAGACAGCGGCAAACCGCAGATTCTGCCCGCCATCATCTCCAAAGGTGGCGATCCGAAAAATTTCTCCACCGATATGAACGACAGCCTGGTGGTGTGGAAGGAGGAAGACGGCGCGATATCTTCCGCCGGTAAATTCACTCAAGGCAAACTGGACGGCTGGCAGGGCATGTACCGTAACGGCCGCCTGGTTATCCAAGGCCGCGACAGCGAGTCTGATTTAGATGGTGAAGTGGTGTTTTTCTATAACGACGGCAAACCGATGATGTGGGTACGCCCTGCTGCCGACAACCAGCACGTTATCCTCAGCACCTACTACCCGGGCAGCGGCAGCATCCTATTCAGTGCCATCCATAATGCGAATGGTGAAGGAGATCCTGTGATGTCCGCCTGGGACAAACAAGGCAAACCTACCGAACTGCCTGCCGTTCGGGCGGATTTGGAAGCTGTGCAGGCGGCCATGACCGATCTGCAGGAATATGCAAATCGACACGGAGCCTTGAAGGACGGTGGCGGGCAATCCGCTTCCGTACCTAAATAATCTTATGACCTTGCAGCCGCTTAACACGGAGTGATGCCAACGTTCCCATGCTAAGCGGCTGATTCTTTCCCCACCCCCGCTTTTCACACATAAAGGAGCTTCAAATGTCTCAATTCGACGTAGTGGTAATCGGCGCCGGCCCCGGCGGTTATGTTGCCGCCATCCGCGCCGCACAGCTGGGTTTCAAAACCGCCTGTATCGATGCCGGCGTGAACAAGGCCGGTGATGCCCCCGCTTTGGGTGGCACCTGCCTAAACGTGGGCTGCATCCCTTCCAAAGCCCTATTGCAATCGTCCGAGCATTTCCATGCCGCACAGCACGACTTTGCCGAACACGGCATCACCGTGGGCAATGTGCAGTTTGACGCCGCCAAAATGATCGAGCGCAAAGACGCCATCGTCACCAAGCTCACCGGTGGGATTAAATTCCTGTTTCAGAAAAACAAAGTAACCAGCCTGTTCGGCACGGCCTCCTTCGTGGGCAAAAACGGCGATTTCTGGCAGCTGGAAGTGGACGACAAAGGCGCAAAAACCACGGTTGAAGGCAAGCACATCATCGTGGCCACCGGCTCCACCCCGCGCGCGCTGCCCTTGGTGGACATCGACAACGTGAACGTGCTGGATAACGAAGGCGCGTTGAATCTGACCCAAGTGCCGGCCAAGCTCGGCGTTATCGGCGCAGGCGTCATCGGTTTGGAAATGGGCTCGGTGTGGAAACGCGTGGGCGCGGAAGTTACCATTTTGGAAGCCTCCCCCGTGTTCCTCGGCGCTGCCGACCAGCAGATTGCCAAAGAAGCGTTCAAATACTTCACCCGCGAGCAGGGGCTCGATATCCAGCTGGGCGTGAAACTGAACAAAATCACCAGCGGCAGCAAAGTGGTGGTGGAATACAGCAACGCCAAAGGCGAAGCGCAAACTGCCGAGTTCGACAAGCTCATCGTGGCCATCGGCCGCGTGCCCAACACCCACGGCCTGAATGCCGAAGCGGTCGGCCTGCAGAAAGACGAGCGCGGCTTCATCGTGGTGGACGGCGAATGCCGCACCAACCTGCCCAACGTATGGGCCATCGGCGACGTGGTGCGCGGCCCGATGCTGGCACACAAAGCCAGCGACGAAGGCGTGGCTGTGGCCGAACGCATCGCCGGCCAGAAGCCGCACCTCGATTTCAACACCATCCCGTGGGTCATCTACACCGACCCCGAAATCGCCTGGGTGGGCAAAACCGAAGAGCAGCTCAAAGCCGAAGGCGTGGACTACAAAAAAGGCACGTCCGGCTTTGCCGCCAACGGCCGCGCCATGGGCTTGGGCAAAGCCAAAGGCACGGTTAAAGTGTTGGCCGATGCCAAAACCGACCGTATCTTGGGCGTGCACATGATCGGCCCGATGGTGAGCGAGCTGATTAGCGAAGGCGTGGTGGGCATGGAATTCTGCGCCAGCAGCGAAGACATCGCCCGCATAGTCCACGCCCACCCGACCCTGTCGGAAGTGGTGCACGAAGCCGCCCTGGCCGCCGACAAACGCGCCCTGCACGGCTAATCCTGCCCATCTGCCAGCCTTGGGCGAAATTGCGCACAGGGCTGGCGTAGTGTGATCAAGGCTACCTGAAATGGTTTGCAGATTTCAGGTAGCCTTTTGTGTGCCTGCCGATTATGGAGCGGGCTTGGTTGGGGCTGCCTGAAATGCCGGGGAGGCGGGTTTGATGATGCGGGAATCAATGGCGTTGTTCCGCCAGGTTTTCTTCTCTTTCCCATTCGCTATATATCCGCTCTGCTGCCACAGCTAAGGCTACCTGAAAATAGGGCGAACGTATTTCCGGCTTCGTTGACGCTTTGCTTTCAGGTAACCTGCAACGTTGCCGACGGCAGCCGATTTCGTGGGGCGGGCTTGATAATCCGCCCGCCCAAGCTGCTGATGCCGTGCTAAAATCCGCCCGTTGCCAGATAGGGATAACGGCCATTCCGTTGGCCGATTGATTTTCAGGTAGCCTCTCCTCGGCTTGAGGCTGCCTGAAAATTTTCATATCCATCCGGCCGCTCTTGCCATCCATTCAGAATACGAAAGCCCATGATCCGACACCGCCTCCTCCCCATCTTCGCCACCCTTCTGCTCGCCGCCTGTACCAGCCTTGGCACGCAAATGTCTGCCGAAAGCTGGCGTGACGATGCCGCCACGCCCGAGTTTGAAGCCTCCGGCCGCATGGGCGTGAAGGAAAACGAACGCGGCAGCTATGCCAATTTCGATTGGCTGCGCACTGCCGCCGTGCAGCTGTTTGATGTGAAAACCCCGTTGGGCAACAGCGTGGGCCGATTGTGCCAAGACAGCGGCGGAGTGCAGGCGGTGGCGTCCGACGGCCAAGTTTACCGCGCCGCCACCACCGCCGAACTCAGCCGCCAGCTGCTCGGCTACGACCTGCCCGTGGCCTATATTGACCGCTGGGCCAACGGCCTGCGCGTGCCCAGCGAGCCCTACAGCGTATTGCCCGACGGCCGCCTGCAGCAAATGGGCTGGAAAATCCAACGCAATTTGGGTGAAGACGGCCAAGTGCGCATGTTGCTGCTGGAACGCACCGGCTTGAGCCTGCGCCTGGTGTTCGACCGCTTCGGCCAACCGGAGCAGCGCCCCGGCAGCTGCGCAGATCATGCCGGGCAGGCCGTATGATGCAGCCGCACCCCGCCGCCCTTGCCTTTCCCGCCCCGGCCAAGCTCAATCTCGATCTGCGCATCATCGGCCGCCGCGCCGACGGCTACCACCTGCTCGAAAGCATCTTCTGCCTGATTGATTTGTGCGACACAATATGGCTGCTGCCGCGCGAAGACGGGCAAATCATCCTGCACAACCCCGCCGGCGGCATTCCGTTCGAACAAGATTTGAGCCATCGCGCCGCCCGCCTGCTGCAACAGTTTTCAGGTAGCCCTAACGGCGTGGAAATCTGGCTGGATAAACATATTCCCAGTGGCGGCGGGCTGGGCGGCGGCAGCTCGGATGCCGCCACCGTGCTGCTTGCCCTCAATCATTTGTGGCATACCGCCGTGCCGTCCGAAACGCTGCGGGCGCTCGGCCTGAAGTTGGGCGCGGACGTGCCGTTTTTCCTGTTCGGCCAAAGCGCTTTTGTGCAAGGTATCGGCGAAATCCTGAGCCCGCTGGCCTTGCCGGAACAATGGTATGTGGTGGTGCGCCCCGATGCGCATGTGGCCACGCCGAAAATCTTCGCCCACCCCGATCTCACCCGCAACAGCACGCCCTGCACGCAACCCGGTTTCACGCAACTGCAACCTTTCCGCAACGATATGCAGGCCGTGGTGCTGGCCGAATATCCGCCCGTAGCCGCCGCCTTCCGTCTGTTGCAAGATTACGGCATGCCGCAGCTGACCGGCTCCGGCGCCTGTCTGTTTATCGCCTGCGCCACGCAAGGCGAAGCCGAGTATATCTATGGCAGGCTACCTGAAAACCTGGCCGCCTGGTGTGCGCGCGGTTTAGATCGGCATCCTTTGCAAGATGTCTTGGAAAATAACGAAAATATCAAACATGCTTGACAATATGCCGAAAAAAACGCATAATTCGCGCCTTTCCTGAATCGCCTGCCTTAACAGCAGGTTTGTACTGGGGATTCGCCAAGTTGGTTAAGGCATCGGATTCTGAATCCGACATGCGTAGGTTCGAATCCTACATCCCCAGCCAGATTCATAAACAATACATTTTGGGGATTCGCCAAGCTGGTTAAGGCACCGGATTTTGATTCCGGCATGCGTAGGTTCGAATCCTACATCCCCAGCCACCTTACAAAAGCATGTACCAGTACATGCTTTTATTTTTATCGTTGCGTCATGCGGCGCAACAGGCTACCTGAAAATAAGCGTAGCGCGTTTCGCCAAAACAAAATCAGCATGGAAACTAGAGCGACAGGAATTTTCTTGCCATAGAAACGCGTTTATTCAATTTTGATTGCTTAATTTGGGGTCGGGATAAACCAGACACAGGTATTTGTTGCCTAGCCCTGATATCAAGCCGACAAAATTGGTGGATATTCCACACAAACAGCACTTTGGTTTTGCCCGCGCTAGGCGTATAATCCGCCGTTTGCAAGCCAGTCAAACCCAAATGCGAGGGAGCGGCAATGTTTCCCACAGTCGGCGGCGAGACCGCAAACAACACAGGTAATGAAGAAATGGCATACGAAAGTTTAATGGTATTCGCCGGCAACGCCAGTGTCGGCTTGGCTGAGAACGTGGTAAAACACCTCGGTATTTCCTTGGGGCGCGCCTCCGTAGGCAAGTTCTCCGACGGTGAAGTTGCCGTAGAACTCTTGGAAAACGTGCGCGGCCGCGACGTGTTTATTTTGCAGTCCACCTGCGCCCCTACCAACGATAATCTGATGGAGCTGCTTACTGTGGCCGACGCGCTCAAACGCGCTTCCGCCGGCCGCATCACCGCCGCCATCCCCTATTTCGGCTATGCCCGCCAAGACCGCCGCCCGCGCTCCGTACGCGTGCCGATTTCCGCCAAGCTGGTGGCCAATATGCTCGCCACCGCCGGCATCAACCGCGTTTTGACTGTGGATTTGCATGCCGACCAAATCCAAGGCTTTTTCGATATTCCGGTGGATAATATCTATGCCACCCCGATTCTGATTCATGACATCCTGCAACAACGCATCGAAAACCTCACCGTAGTCAGCCCCGACATCGGCGGCGTGGTGCGCGCCCGTGCCGTGGCCAAAGTGCTGAACACCGATTTGGCGATTATCGACAAACGCCGCCCCAAAGCCAACGTGGCCGAGGTGATGAACATCATCGGCGATATCCAAGGCCGTACCTGCCTGATTGTGGATGACATGATCGACACCGCCAACACCTTGTGCAAAGCCGCTTCCGCCTTGAAGGAGCGCGGTGCGGAACGCGTGCTGGCTTATGCCACCCACCCCGTGTTCTCCGGCGAAGCCGTGAGCCGCATCGCATCGTCTGATATCGACCAAGTGGTGGTTACCGACACCATCGCCCTGTCTGATGCCGCCCGCAACTGCGACCGTATCCGCCAGGTTACGATTGCCGGCTTGCTGGCCGAAACCATGCGCCGCATCAGCAACGAAGAATCTGTCTCATACCTCTTCAACGAGGATGTGGCATCCCCGGGAGCATTGTTCCTCCCGTAATCCCTCGCCGTCAGGGTTGGTCGCAGCCCGGCAGACGGCTTTTTTAACTTAAATGGAGTTTTACCATGTCTTTCAAAATCGAAGCCCAAGTGCGCGAAGAGCAAGGTACTGGTGCGAGCCGCCGCCTGCGCCGCGAAGGCCGTGTGCCTGCCGTAGTTTACGGCGCCGGCTCTGACGCCACTGCTGTTTCCGTTGACCACAAAACCGTATTCTTCGCCCTGCAGAAAGAAGAGTTCCACACCGCCATCATCAAACTGGCGCTGAACGGCAAAGAGCACGACGTGATTGTGCGCGACTTCCAGATGCACCCCGTTCGCCGCGAAGTGCGCCACATCGACTTCCAAATCGTGGAAGCCGGCAAACCGATCAAAATCCGCCTGCCGCTGCATGTGGTTAATGCCGAGAAATCTCAGGCTGTCAAACTGCAAAACAGCCGCGTGGCTCTGCTGAGCACCAGCGTGGAAGTGCTGCTGGACCCGAAACACATCCCGTCCGAACTGGTTTTGGATTGCGAAAAAATCGTGGCCGGCGATGTATTGCACCTGTCCGACATCCAATATCCGGAAGGCGTGGAAAGCACCGCCCTGCGCCGTGGCGCCAACCTGGCCGTGGCCACGGTAACCGCCGCAGGCAAATAAGCCGGACGGTTTTGATGACAAACCCCGCTGCCAAGCGGGGTTTTGTTTGGCCGGTGTTTCGGTGTGAAGGCTACCTGAAAAGTTGTATAGTGAATTAACAAAAACCAGTACAGCGTTGTCCCGCCTTGCCGTAACGTGTGTACTGTCTGCGGCTCGTCGCCTTGTCCTGATTTTTGTTAATCCACTATAGCCCCACAGTTTCAGGTAGCCTCTTTGTATTCGGGAAAGGCTACCTGAAAAAGCTTCCCCGTCTTCTTCAGCCCGCAGCCCTGCTGCGTTTGGTGTTAAAATCCTGCCCAAACCCAATTATGGAAAAACCATGAACCACACTCTTGAAGTCAGCCCCATCAGCCGCCCTGTGCTTGTTCCGCCGGGCGGGCAAAATAAAGTCTTGCTTCATTCCTGTTGCGCCCCGTGCAGCGGCGAAGTGATGGAAGCCCTGCTTGCTTCCGGCATCGACTACACCATCTATTTCTACAACCCCAACATCCACCCGCTCAAAGAATACCTGCTGCGCAAAGAGGAAAACATGCGCTTTGCCGACAAATTCGGCATTCCTTTCATCGATAAGGATGACGACTACGAAAACGACCGCAAAGAATGGTTTGAAAAAGCCAAAGGCATGGAATTCGAGCCCGAGCGCGGCATCCGCTGCACCATGTGTTTCGACATGCGCTTTGAAAAAGCCGCCCAATATGCCCACGAAAACGGCTTTCCCGTGTTCACCAGCAGCCTCGGCATTTCCCGCTGGAAAAACATGAACCAAATCAACGATTGCGGCCGCCGTGCCGCCGAACAGTATCCCGGCTTGGTGTATTGGGATTTCAACTGGCGCAAAGGAGGCGGCAGCGCGCGCATGATAGAAATCAGCAAGCGCGAGCACTTCTACCAGCAGGAATACTGCGGCTGTGCCTATTCCCTGCGCGATTCCAACGCCCACCGCAAATCACAAGGGCGGCCGCCGATTAAAATCGGGGTGAAGTATTACGGTGATGAAGAGGAGGCTCGTTAGAGTGTTACCGATTATATGGCAAGGCTACCTGAAAATTTCAGGTAGCCTTCATACATTGATGCACGACATTGCTTAAGTTATCCAACGGTTTAATACATGATTGCAGCAAAGGGATATTTATGCCTTTTTATCTTGTTTTTAGCCGAGCTCGGGGGTTTTTCATCATTTTATGAGACCTTTGCAAAATCCCCCAAAATCCCCTAAATTCCCACCAAGACATTTAGGGGATTTCTCATGAGCACCTTCTTCCAGCAAACCGCCCAAGCCATGATTGCCAAACACATCGACCGCTTCCCACTATTGAAGTTGGATCAGGTGATTGATTGGCAACCGATCGAGCAATACCTGAATCGTCAAAGAACCCGTTACGTCCGAGACCACCGCGGCCGTCCCGCCTATCCCCTGCTATCCATGTTCAAAGCCGTCCTGCTCGGACAATGGCACAGCCTCTCCGATCCCGAACTCGAACACAGCCTCATCACCCGCATCGACTTCAACCTGTTTTGCCGTTTTGACGAACTGAGCATCCCCGATTACAGCACCTTATGCCGCTACCGCAACTGGCTGGCGCAAGACGACACCCTGTCCGAATTGCTGGAACTGATCAACCGCCAACTGGCCGAGAAAAACCTAAAAGTAGAGAAGGCATCCGCCGCCGTCATTGACGCCACCATTATTCAGACCGCCGGCAGCAAACAGCGTCAGGCCATAGAAGTCGATGAAGAAGGACAAGTCAGCGGCCAAACCACACCGAGTAAAGATAAAGATGCCCGTTGGACAAAGAAAAACGGCCTCTACAAACTCGGTTACAAACAACATACCCGTACCGATGAGGAAGGCTATATCGAGAAACTGCACATCACCCCCGCCAATACCCATGAGTGCAACCACCTGTTGCCTTTGCTGGAAGGAATAGCCAAAGACACAACCGTCTATGCCGACAAAGGCTACGACAGTGCGGAAAACCGGCAACACCTGAAAGAGCATCGGTTGCCGGACGGCATTATGCGCAAAGCCCACCGCAACCGTCCTCTGACGGAAGCGCAAACCAAACGTAACCGATATTTGTCGAAGACCCGTTATGTGGTCGAACAAAGCTTCGGTACGCTGCACCGTAAATTCCGCTACGCCCGGGCAGCCTATTTCGGACTGATTAAAGTGAGTGCGCAAAGCCATCTGAAGGCAATGTGTTTAAACCTGTTGAAAGCGGCTAACAGGCTAAGTATGCCTGTTGCCGCCTAAAAGGAGGCTCGGATGCCCGATTATCAGGTATCCGGGGAGAAAAAAAGGAGATTGGGAACAAAAAACAGCCGGAAGCCTGGGTTTGGGCTTCGGCTGTTGGGTGGAGGGGGATTTTTGCAAAGGTCTCTTTATATTTACAAATATTTTCAAGCGAGTGTATACCGCCGACGCCGTTGGCAGAGGGTTTATGTATAGATATGATTAATGTAAATATATGATCTAATAAAAGATAATTTTTCTGTGTGGCAAAATTATCTGTGTGAAAACAATAATGATATGCTGATTCTTGTGGCGTTTTGACTTGCATCAACGAAGAAAATTAATGTTTCTTGACGAATATTATTGCGAAGATTAAGATTGCACTAACAATTTTTCCTGGTTGGTGCAGCAATTGTGCTGCATTGCCCAACTGGGACGTCAAAACATGTGCCGCTCGGCGGCAGCTTTATCACCCGACGGCGGTACTGTAACGGCAACGGCAAGTGGCCGTTGTACAGAGTATGGCCGATTCAACGAATACCGACACTGGCATTTTCATGTTGTAAGGCAAATGTTCCAGTGCTGTAACGCCAGGTAACTCGGCGGGTTGGCCGGATTTCAAGTGAACCCTATTTAAAGAGGACGCTATGATGACTACGTCGACCGGAAAAAGATTCTTCGGCCACCCGCGACAGCTGGGTACGCTGTTCTATATCGAGATGTGGGAGCGCTTTGCCTTCTATGGCGGGCAATCCCTCTTGATGATTTATCTATATTACAAGGCCTCTCAAGGCGGTGGCTTGGGCATGGAGCAATCGCTTGCCGCAGGCCTTGTGGGTGTGTACGGCGGTAGTATTTATTTGACTACCATCGTGGGCGGTTGGCTGGCCGACCGCGTGCTTGGCACCAAAAATACCCTGTTGTTGGCCACCGTTGTGATGCTTGGCGGTACCGTCCTCCTCGTATTGCTGCCCGGCTATGCCAGCTTGGTTGGCTTGCCATTCATCTCTTTGGGTAGCGGTAGTTTCAAGGCCACGGCCAGCGCCATGGTGGGTTCGCTCTATGAAGATGAATCCGAACGTGAGCTGCGCGATGCCGGCTTCTCTATTTTCTATACTGCCATCAACGTAGGTATCTTTATTGGTACGCTGCTGGTGGGTTATCTGCAGCCTAAATACGGTTTCCGTGTGGCTTTTGCCGCTGCCATGGGGGGTATGGTGCTCTGTTTGATTACCCTGTTGCAAGGTCGCAGCAAATTGCCGGAAACGCCGATTCCTAATCCTCTGCCTAAAGAGCAACGAGGCAAAGTGATTGGTATCGTGGCGGCTATTTTTGCTGTGATTGGCGGTGCAATTGGCTCAGGTTTGGTGAATTTGAGCAATTTCTCCAGCGTGATGTTGGGCTTGGTATGCGTGATCAGCGTTGGCTATTTCTTCGTGATGTTCGGCGATAAGAACTCCACCGAGGCCGATAAACGCCACCTGATTGCCTATGTTCCCCTGTTCGTGGTGATGTGTTTGTTCTGGGCGATGTATTTGCAGATGTATAGCGTGGTAACCGTGTATTTTGAAGAAACCGTGCCGCGTAAGTTCGGTGATTTCGAAGTACCGATTGCTTGGTTGGTTACTTTCCAGAGCTTGAGCGTTATCGTACTGGCCAGTGCCATGGCTGCTTTGTGGACCAAAATGGGTAAACGCCAACCTTCATCCCAGATGAAATTCGCCTTGGCCGCATTGGTGGCTGGTGTAGGCTACCTGGCTTTCATTCCCTTCCTGTCTACTGGTACCCCGATGCCTATCTTTGTGCTGATGGTGGTGCTGGTGCTGCTGACCGTGGCCGAGCTGCTGCTCTCGCCGATTTCCCTCTCCTTTGCCACCAAAGTTGCACCTGAGGCGTTTAAAACTCAGATGGTATCGTTCAACTTCCTAAGCTTGTCTTTGGGCTTTACCTTGGGGGGGGTGCTGGGTGACAAACTCTATACTGCCGAGACGGCCACCAGCTACTACATCATGCTGGCCGGTATGGGTATTGGTTCTGCCGTAGTGCTGTTCGTAATGATGCCGATGCTCAAACGCCTGCTGCACGATGTGGATTAATGTATCAGCTAGCTTTGTATTTAAGAGCGACCCGGGAATCTGCCTTCGGGCAGGTTCCCGAAACGGCAACAATTTGCAAGGTCGTTGAGTGAGGCATGGGGCTGGTTTGCAATAAAGATGATTTGATATGCTGGAGTAGTATGGCCAAAAGCCCCGTGCCGCACAGATGATTTGGATGAATGTTGCTGTATTGATTAATATAAGTAATGTAAGGGCGTTAACATGAATACGTCGACCGAGAAAAAATTCTTCGGCCATCCGCATCAGCTGGGAACATTGTTCCAAGTTGAGCTGTGGGAACGTTTCTCGTTCTACAGCATGCAGGCCATTCTGGTAATTTATTTGTCCCATCAATTGAGCCAAGGCGGCTTGGCGATGCCGGAGGCGCTGGCGGTGGGCATTGTGGGTGCCTATAACGGCAGTATCTATCTTTCCACCATTATCGGCGGTTGGTTGGCCGACCGCGTGATTGGGCCTAAAAATACTTTGTTCTTTGCAGTTGCCACCATGCTGGTTGGGCATATCCTGTTGGTGATGATTACCGGTGTAGGCAGTTTGGCTGGCTTGCCGTTTATTGCCTTGGGCAGCGGCGGTGTGAAATCCGCTTGTAGCACCTTGGTTGGCTCGCTGTATGAAGACGAATCCACCCGTGATTTGCGCGATGCCGGTTTCTCTATTTTCTATACCGGTATCAATACCGGCAGTTTCTGCGGCTCGCTGGTGGCGGGTTACCTGCAATCCAATATGGGCTTCCGCATGGCATTTGCCGGTGCGGTGGTGGGTATTGCCATTGGTTTGACACTCTTTATCAAAGGCAAAAGCAAGCTGCCGGATTTGTCGCTGCCCAACCCACTGCCCAAAGAGCAGCGTGGCAAAGCCATCGGTGTGGCTGTGGCTATCTTAGCCGTTATCGGCGGCCTGATAGCAGCCAATATCCTGCGCCTAGACAACTTCTCCAGCATTCTGCTGGGCGTGGTAAGCTGCATCAGTATCGGCTATTTTGTGATGATGATGAAGGATAAGCAGGCCACCGAGGCCGACAGACGTCACATCATCGCTTATGTGCCGCTGTTTCTTGCCATGTGCGTATTCTGGGCGATTTATTCCCAAGTGTATAGTTCTGTAACCCTGTATTTCGATAAGACCGTAAACCGTACTTTCGGCAGCTTCACCGTGCCGGTGGCTTGGTTGGTTACTTATCAGAGCTTGGTGGTGATTGTGCTGGCTAGTGTGATGGCCGCTTTGTGGACCAAAATGGGCAAACGCCAGCCCACATCCCAAATGAAATTCACTTTGGCTATGCTGGTGTTGGGCTTGGGCTACTTAGGCTTTGTGCCCTTCCTTTCCTCCGGTACGCCGATGCCGATTTTCGTCTTGATGCTACTGTTGCTGGTGATTACCGTCTCCGAGCTGCTGCTCTCGCCGATTTCCCTCTCGTTTGCCACCAAAGTTGCGCCCAAAGCGTTTAAAACCCAAATGGTTGCGTTCAACTTCCTCACCCTTTCCCTCGGCTTTACGCTAGGCGGGGTGTTGGGCGACAAACTTTATTCGGACGATGCCGCTACGCAATACTTCATAATTTTGGCCGGCCTGAGTATCGGCTCCTTCGTAGTGTTGCTGCTGCTGTTGCCGAAACTCAACAAACTGTTGCACGACGTAGATTAAAGCCTAGCGTTTTTCAGGTAGCCTCAACAGCCTCCCAAGTAAGGCTACCTGAAAACGCAACTTCAACATAGCGAAAGCATCATAGAGCGGAGTTTCTTCGGAGCGACGCTCATTCAACCGATTCAAACTTAATTTTCCACACTTCCGCCCGTATCCGATTGCACCCGGTTGCAGGCCGGTGGGGTAGCTGCGCCTACTGTTGCAGTGGAAATTAAAAAAATACAGATTATACAAGGAGTAATCGAAATGACTGCATCTTATGCCCAACGCCTGGCTGCCTTACGCGCCGCCATGAAAGCAAAAAACATCGACGCCTGGATCATCCCCACCGCCGACCCGCATCTTTCCGAATACCTGCCAGCCCGCTGGGAAGGCCGCTACTGGCTTACCGGCTTCGGCGGCACCGCCGGCACGCTGATTACCACCGCCGATATTTCCGAATTGTGGGTGGACGGCCGCTATTGGGAGCACGCGGAAGACTGCCTCAAAGGCACCGGCACCGTGCTGGGCAAACTCGTTACCGGCACGCCCCATGTGGATTCCCTGATTAAAAACCTGAAATCCGGCGCCGTGGTCGGCATTGCCCCCGATGTATTGTCGCTGAGCGAAAAACGCTATTTGGAAAGCCAGCTGGGCAAGGCCGGAATCAGCCTGCGCCACGACATTGATTTGCTGGACGATATCTGGGCCGACCGCCCCGGCGCATCCGATAAGCCCGTATTCGCCCAGAAAGCCCAGTTTGTGCCTGAAAGCACTGCTCAAAAAATCGAACGCATCCGCCAAGCCATGCAGGCAGCCGGGGCAGACCATCACCTGGTATCCGGCTTGGACGATATCGCCTGGATTACCAACCTGCGCGGCAGCGACGTGCCATACGACCCGATCTTCCTGTCTTATCTGCTGATTAGCGGCAAAGAAGCCACCCTGTTTGTGGACGAGACCAAGCTCGATGCCGACAGCAAAAAAGTATTGGCCGACGCCCATGTGGCCGTTGCCCCCTATGCCGACGTGGGCAAAGCCGTGGCCAAACTTTCAGGTAGCCTCCTCATCAACCCCGACCGTACCGCCGTATCCACCCTCGGCAACCTGCCCGTCGGCGTAAAACTGATTGAAGGCCTCAACCCCAGCACCGAATTCAAAGCCTGCAAGAGCGATGCCGAAATCGAGCACAACATCGAAGCCATGGTGCAAGACGGCGTGGCTTTGTGCGGCTTCTTCGCCGAGCTCGAGCAGAAGCTGGCTGCGGGTGAGCGCATCAGCGAGCTGGATATTGACGATATGCAGCTCAAACACCGCCAACAGCAGCCCAACTTCGTCGGCCTCTGCTTCGGCACCCATGCCGGTTTCAACGCCAACGGCTCCTTGCCGCACTACATCGCCACCAAGGAAAAATTCAGCTATATCGAAGGCCAAGGCCTGCTCTTGGTGGACTCCGGCGCGCACTACCACAACGGCACCACCGACATCACCCGCATGGTGTGCGTGGGCGAGCCCACCCCCGAGCAACAGCGCGACTACACCCTGGTGCTCAAAGCCCACATCGCCCTCGAACAGGCCATCTTCCCCGAAAACCTCAGCGGCGTGCTGCTCGACGTGATTACCCGCGCCCCCATGTGGCGAACCATGCGCGACTACAACCACGGTACCGGCCACGGCGTGGGCTACTTCCTCAACGTGCACCAAGGCCCGCAGATTATTTCCTACTTCAAGCCCGTGAACGGCCAAAACGTGATGAAAGCCGGTATGCTCACCTCAGACGAGCCCGGCCTCTACCGCCCGGGCAAATGGGGCATCCGCATTGAAAACCTGCTGGTTACCCGCAAAGTGAAAAACCCAGAGGAAACCCAGTTCGGCAACTATTTGTGCATGGAACCGATCACCTTCTGCCCGATCGACACCAAACTCATCGACCGCAGCCTGATGACCGAAGACGAAATCCAATGGCTGAACGACTACCACGCCCTCGTGCGCGAAAAACTCGCCCCACGCACCCAAGGCGCGGCCAGGGAATGGCTGGAAAGAAATACCCGGTCGATTTAATCGGTTGGCTTATTGGATAAATCAGCCAAGTTGAAATAGTTGGCGCAAGAAAGGCTACCTGAAAGTTTTCAGGTAGCCTTTTTATTGTTTATTTCAGTAGCGGGTATGAAACAAACCGCTACATAGTTTGCAATGCTCAAGATTGATAAAGGGCAGATATAGTCAATTAAAATCAAAATAGGACAGTAGCGCATCGTCAAATCGGGCGTAATCAGACAATACGGTTCGCAGATACCGCTTAATATTCGCCCACACCTTCTCAATCGGGTTGGGCTCAGGTGAATAAGGTGCAAGAGGCAATACCTTATGTCCCAATTTTTCCGCCATTTCCCGTAAGACACCCATACGGTGAAATCGTGCATTATCTAAAATAATCACCGATTTTTGAGTCAATGCGGGCAGCAGGCATTGCTGAAACCACGCTTCAAAAAAGACTCCGGTCATCGTATTTTGATAAACCATCGGAGCAATCAGCCGGTTGCCGACTTGTGCGGACACCAGAGATAAGCGTTGGTATCTTTTTCCACTTATCTGCGCTTTCACTATTTGCCCTTTCAGGCTGCGGGCATAGGGACGGAACAGGTAGCGGTCAAATCCTGTTTCATCCAAATAAACACGTTGGTAGTCGGAAAATTCGGCCAGCTGTGTCAAATAATGCGTTACTGTGGCCGGGTCTTGTTCTTTGTAAGTGGTGGTCTTTTTTTGCGCGTCATCCCCATCTGTTTGAGCGCATAGCAAACGGCGGCTGCCGTACAATCAAAATGTTTGGCGATTTCATGCAGATAGGCATCCTGGTGTTGCCCAACATATTGAGCCGGTTTTTGCCTATCCAATTTGACGGCGTTTAGACCGGTAACTTGATGTTTTAGGCTGCCTGTTTGTTTTTTAAGGCGAATCCACAGGTAAAGCGTGTTTCTTGACAAGTGAAACGTTGCTGCAGTTCGGCTGATGTTTTTGCATTGTTCATAATAGTTTAAAGCTTTGTTTCTTAAGTCCGCAGAGTATGCCATGGTTAGACCTTCAAAGTTGAGTATTGTACTATTTTGTTTTTAATTGACTATAATATAGTGGATTAAAATAAAAATGAGACAAGGCGGCAACGCCCGCCGTGTACGGGTAGTACATAAGGGCGTTGGCAACGCCGTATCATTGCAATTTTAATCCACTATAGTTTGTAGTTACGGGATTAGTGCCCTCCCGCTACCATGCCAAAGGCTACCTGAAAATTGGGTCGTGTCGCCCAATCGGTTTGGGTGCAGCAACGCGGCTTCGCCATTTTCCCAATAGAATAGGGCGGCACCACCATACTGCTGAATGAGGCTACCTGAAAACCCCAACGCACATTTTCAGGTAGCCTTTGCCGCTATATAAGAACGAGAAAATCACTAGGCCGCACACTCTATCCGGCTTGCCTGAAAATCCCCGAAAGGCACGGCATTCGCCGCTTGTAAAGCATTTTGCTTTGGCGGCTGGGAAAGTAAATGTTGGGAAATGCAAATTTGTGCTTGCACACAGGCGCAGCGCATACTATATTTGTCGCACCAAGTCCCCCTTTGTGCAAGGAAAAGCGGATGCGGCTTTCATTTGGATACCGCCCGTATTTTTCTGCCAAAGGAGGAATTATTTTTTGTTGCAACAGCGCCGCTTGGCCGGAAGCAGGCTTGCCATGGTTGGACGGGGCGCAACGCAGCATTTTTCAGGTAGCCTGTACGCAGGCATAGAAAAACACTCCAAATAAGGAACACCTTATGACCACGCCAACCGACGACCGCTTTACCGCCCCCGCCACCGAAGGTGGAGCCGAACAAGGCAAATTTTTCGGCCACCCGCGCCAGCTGGGTACTTTATTCCACATTGAGCTGTGGGAACGTTTTTCGTTCTACGGCATGCAGGCCATCCTGCTGATTTATCTGTATTATGAGGTTTCCAAGGGCGGTTTGGGTATGAATGAAACCCAGGCCTCCGGCATCGTGGGTGCGTATAACGGCAGTATCTATCTGGCCACCATCCTGAGCGGTTGGCTGTCTGACCGCATCTTGGGCGCGGAAAAAACGCTGTTCCTGTCTGGTGTAGTGGTGATGCTGGGGCATATTGTATTGTCCGCATTGCCCAATATGAGCGGTTTGGTGATCGGCCTGCTGTTGATTGCTTTGGGCAGCGGCGGGGTGAAATCTTCCGCCGGTGCGATGGTGGGTTCGTTGTATGAAACGGAATCCACGCGTGATTTGCGCGATGCCGGTTTTTCTGTTTTTTACACTGCCATCAATATCGGCGGCTTTGTCGGCCCGTTGATTGTGGGCATATTGCAGGTGCAATTCGGTTTTCACTACGGCTTCGGCGCTGCTGCCGTGGGTATGGCTTTTGGCTTGTGGCAATACTGGCGCGGCCGTGTTTCCCTGCCGCACACGCCGCCGTCCAATCCGCTGCCCAAACAGAAATACGGTGTTGCGCTGGGCGTGGCTGTTGCCGGGCTGGCAGTAATCGGCGGATGTATCGCCGCCGGCCTGCTGCGTTTGGATAACTTCTCACAAGTTTTGCTGGGTACGGTAATCCTCACCAGCCTGCTGTATTTCGTGCGCCTGTTTAGCGATTCCCAGGTTACCAAAACTGAGAAACAGCATATGCTGGCCTATGTGCCGCTGTTTATTGTGATGTGCTTGTTCTGGGCGGTGTGGTCGCAGGTGTTCACGGTGGTAACGGTGTATTTCGACCAAACCCAGGCGGCCTTGCGTAAGATAGGCAGCTTTGAAATTCCGGTGGCCTGGCTGAGCTCTTTGCAGAGTTTGTGGGTGATTGTGTTTGCCGGTGTGATGGCGGCTTTGTGGACCAAAATGGGCTACCGTCAGCCGAGAACGCCGATGAAATTCACGATGTCTATGATTATTTTGGGCGTGTCTTATTTGTGCTTCATCCCGTTTTTGTCCACCGGCCAGGTGATGCCGCTCACCATTATGGCGCTGCTGCTGCTCACCATCACCATTTCCGAATTGCTGCTTTCGCCGATTTCGCTGTCGTTTGCCACCAAAATCGCACCGCAATCGTTTAAAACGCAGATGGTGTCGTTCAATTTCCTGACCTTGTCGCTGGGCTTCACTTTGGGCGGGGTATTGGTGGACAAGTGCTATGTACCTGAGAAAGAGGCGGAGTTTTACGTCCTGCTCGGCGCATTGGGTATCGGCGGCGGCGTGTTGCTGCTGGTGATGATGCCGATGTTGAACCGTATGCTGCGTGATGTGGATTAAATCATTTCAAACGAATTATTCTCTCTGTCGGCCGGGATGGCTTGGTATGAGGCAGAAAGAATATTTGTTATGAAATAATTTCAGGTAGCCTGAAGCTATCCAATCATGAAAACCGCCTCGGCTCATGCTGCCGTGGCGGTTTTCATGCTTCCTTGTTGAGTAAGGGGATGTGTAAACTTTGCACCTGAAAAATCATATTTGCTGCTTTGCAAGTGAGCCATTTTCAGGTAGCCTTACAGCTGTCGGCAGTACTTAACATGAAAACAATAGCCGTCGGCCATACACACTTCAACCAGGCAAGCTTAAAGCAGCAACACCTTGCATCAGCAGCATCTTCCCAGCAACTGTCAAAGGAGTAAGCTATGAGTAATATTCACGCGCAACGTCTCGCCGCACTGCGGCAAGCCATGAAAGAACAGGAAATCGACGTTTGGATCGCGCCCTCCGCCGACCCGCATATTTCCGAATACCTGCCCGAACATTGGCGCGGCCGCACTTGGCTCTCGGGCTTCGACGGCTCGGTTGGCACGCTGGCCGTGAGCGCCGATTTTGCCGAATTGTGGGTGGACAGCCGCTATTGGGAACAGTCTAAACGCCAGCTTGAAGGCAGCGGCTTCGTGTTGCAAAAGCTGGGCCAGGGCTATCCCACTATGATTGAATCCTTGGCTGAAAGGCTACCTGAAAACTCTGTAGTCGGTATTCCGGCAGACGGTTTATCACTCTCGCTCAAGCATGAAATGCAAGCCGATTTTGCCAAGAAGAACATCCATCTGCGGCTCGATATCGACCTGCTCAACAGCTTCTGGCACGACCGCCCGGGCTTGCCGGAGAATCTGATTTTCGTGCATGAAGCCCGTTTCGAGCCCGAGAGCGTGTCGGAAAAACTGGCACGTGTGCGTGCTGCCATGAAAGAACTTGGCGCAGACTACCATTTGGTTTCTTCGCTCGACGATATCGCGTGGATTACTAATCTGCGCTGCAACGACGTGCCGTTCAATCCGCTGTTTATCTCCTATTTGCTGATTGATGCCGAACGGGCCACTCTGTTTGTGAATCCCGCCAAACTTACCGATGCCTGCCACAAAGTGCTGGGCGAAGCCAAAATCGATGTGGCCGAATACCGCAGTGTGGTGGATGCCGTGGGCAAACTCAGCGGCAGCCTCCTGGTCGATCCCGACCGCACCGCCGTTTACACTTTGGGTAAACTACCCGCTGGCGTACGTGTTATTGAAAGCATCAATCCCAGCACTCTGTTTAAAGCCTGCAAGCCTGAAGCTGAAATCGAGCACACTAAAAACGCCATGGTGCGCGACGGTGTAGCCTTGTGCGGCTTCTTTGCTGAGCTGGAGCAGAAACTGGCTGCCGGCGAAACCGTTACCGAGCTGGATATCGATACCATGCTGATCGATCACCGCAGCCGTCAGGCTGATTACGTTTCACTTAGCTTCGATACTATTGCCGGCTTCAACGAAAACGCCGCCTTGCCGCACTATGCCGCAACGCCCGAATACTACAGCACCATCAAAGGGCAGGGCATCCTGTTGATCGACTCCGGCGCACACTATCTGGATGGCACGACTGATATCACCCGCGTTATCCCCATCGGCAAGCCTACTGCCGAGCAGAAGCGCGACTACACTCTCGTACTCAAAGCACACATTGCTTTAGCTGAGGCCATCTTCCCGGAAAATCTATCCGGCCAGATTTTGGACACTATCTGCCGTGCGCCGCTATGGAAAGAACAGTGCGACTATGGTCACGGTACCGGCCATGGTGTGGGCTATTTCCTCAATGTGCATCAAGGCCCGCAGAAAATTGCCTACAATACTTCCGGCCTCAAGTGCAATAACATGAAAGAAAATATGATTACCTCCAATGAGCCTGGTTTGTACCGCCCAGGCAAATGGGGTTTCCGTATTGAGAACCTGGTGGTGCATCGCCGCGTGAAACAGCCGAAGGAAACCGAATTTGGCCAATACCTGTGCTTCGAGCAGCTTACCCTGTGTCCGATTGATACGCAGCTGGTTGAACGCAGTATGCTGAGCGATGAAGAAGCCGCTTGGCTCAATGGCTACCATGCCCTCGTGCGCGACAAACTCGCCCCGCATACTGAAGGCGCGGCCAAGGAATGGCTGGAAAGGAGTACCCGACCTATTTGATAATATGGTTTTAATAATGTGCTAATAAAAAGGCTACCTGAAATTTCAGGTAGCCTTTTTAGCCTTTTCAGCCGGATTCTTCTTCTGAACAGGAATATTTCCTACTTCGTGTAAAGAAATTTTTACATAATTTATTTTTACAAATAATAGACTTACGGCCAATAGAGATGTTTTCTGCTGTTTTTCTAGTGAAAAACATTTGGCAGTCGTTTGGCAGTTATGCTACTATTTCGTCGCGCAGTAAGAAAAAAATTTTAAGAATTGCGCTATGTTAGCAATAGAAGAAATAGAGACGTGAGTTTGCATCCGTTTAAACGCATTGGAATTCAGCAATTTGTTACTTGGTTAATAAAAAGTAAAATGCTAAATTTTGTTTAGGCGGATTGCAGAGTCGGCGGGCAAATTCACAAAACTACACAAAAAACGCAAAACATACACCCATCACTCCAAATAAAGAGTTTTTCCCATTGCTGCCGCTGTGGTTTGGCGGTAGTGTTTTCCACATATAGGAGTTTGATATGACGTTTTTGAAAGTAGCAGCCAGCCCGTCTGTTCAACAGGGCTTCACCACTGAGTTAGACGTGGTGGACGTACAAGGTGCCGACCTCGCAGGTATTGGTGCTGTTGTTGCTTCTACTGCCGATGCAGCCAAGGCTGTGGAGCAGGTTGAAGCCACCGGCTTCGGTATTCCGGTATTCGTTGCCCTGCAACCCGGCGAAAGCGTGCCCGAAAGCTTGCTGACCCGCATTAACGGTGTTATCCAGCTGGGTCGCGGCAATGAAGAGTACTATGGCAAACAAGTAGCCACCGCCGTAAAACAATACGGTTCCAAACTCGCTCCTCCCTTCTTCGGCGCACTGAAACAGTATGTGAACATCGGTAACGCCCAGTTCGACTGCCCCGGACACCAAGGCGGCCAGTTCTACCGCAAACATCCTGCCGGCCGCGAATTCTTCGAATTCTTCGGTGAAAATGTATTCCGTGCCGACTTGTGCAATGCCGACGTTCGCTTGGGCGACCTGCTGATTCACGAAGGTCCTGCCTGTGCAGCCCAGCAACACGCTGCCAAAGTGTTCAATGCCGACAAAACCTATTTCGTTCTGAACGGCACTTCTTCTTCCAACAAAGTGGTAACCAACGCCCTGCTGGCTAAAGGCGACTTGGTATTGTTCGACCGCAACAACCACAAATCCAACACCATCGGCGCGCTGATTACCGGCGGCGCCATCCCGGTTTACCTGCAAACTACCCGTAACCCCTACGGCTTCATCGGCGGTATCGACAACGCCTGCTTTGAAGAAGCCTACATCCGCGAACAGCTGGCTAAAGTTGCTCCGGAACGCGCTAAAGAAGAACGTCCGTTCCGCTTGGCCATCATTCAGCTGGGTACTTACGACGGTACCGTGTACAACGCCCGCCAAGTGGTAGACCGCATCGGCCATTTGTGCGACTACATCCTGTTCGACTCTGCTTGGGTAGGCTACGAGCAATTCATCCCGATGATGCGCGACTGCTCACCGATGCTGCTGGAACTGAACGAAAACGACCCCGGCATCTTCGTTACCCAATCCGTACACAAACAACTGGCCGGCTTCTCTCAAGCTTCTCAGATTCACAAAAAAGACAGCCACATTAAAGGCCAGAAACGCTATTGCAGCCACAAACGCTTTAACAATGCGTTCATGATTCATGCTTCTACCAGCCCGTTCTACCCGATGTTCGCTTCTCTGGACGTGAACGCTCGAGTTTTGGATGGCGAAGTAGGCCGCAACCTGTGGCGCGACTGCGTAACCGTTGGTATTGAAGCCCGTAAGATGCTGCGTGCAAGCTGCAAACTGATCAAACCGTTTATTCCGGAAACCATCGATGGCAAACCGTGGGAATCTTACCCAACCGAGAAGATTGCCAACGACCTGCGCTTCTTCGAATTTGAACCGGGCGCCAAATGGCACTCCTTCCCCGGCTACGGCAAAGGCCAATACTTTGTTGACCCCTGCAAATTCCTGTTGACCACTCCCGGTATCAACGTGGAAACCGGCGAATACGAAGACTTCGGCGTACCGGCCACCATTTTGGCCAACTTCCTGCGCGACAACGGCATCGTTCCGGAAAAATGCGACTTGAACTCCATCCTGTTCCTGATGACCCCGGCCGAAGACCTAGCCAAGATGGAACACTTGGTTGCCCTGATCGCCCGCTTCGAAAAACACATCGAAGCCGACAGCCCGATGAGCGAAGTGGTGCCCACCGTATACGGCCGCAACGCCGAATACTACAAAGGCTACACCATCCGCCGCCTGTGCCAAGAAATGCACGACTTCTACAAACGCAACAACATGAAACAGTTGCAGAGCGAGATGTTCCGTGCCGACGGCTGGCCGAAACAAGCCATGCTGCCCTACGAAGCACAGCAAGCCTTCATCCGCAACGAAGTGAAACTGGTTCGCTTGAGCGAAATCGCCGGTCAAATCGCTGCCGAAGGTGCCCTGCCTTATCCTCCGGGCGTACTGTGCACCATCCCGGGCGAAGTTTGGGGCGGTGCGGTGCAGAAATACTTCCTGGCTCTCGAAGAAGGCATCAACTGCCTGCCCGGTTTCGAACCCGAGCTGCAAGGCGTATATCTGCAGACCGTGGAAGACGGCAGCCGCCGTGCCTTCGGTCACGTAGTGGTTAAAGGCTGATAAGCCGTATCAGGCTACCTGAAACGGTTTCAGGTAGCCTTCAGATAAATTTGATTGCGCGGCAGCGCAGGCTTCGCCGGAATATCGGCCAAACCCGCCTGCCGCATTAAGAAGGATTAAGTATTATGTCAACCTCTCAAAACAAGATGGGCGTGGTACAGCTGACCATTCTCACCATGGTGAATATGATGGGCTCAGGCATCATCATGTTGCCGACCAAATTGGCTCAGGTTGGTACGATTTCTATTTTGTCGTGGCTGGTTACCGCAGGCGGTTCGCTGGCCTTGGCATATGCGTTCGCCAAGTGCGGCCGCTTTAGTAAAAACGCCGGCGGTATGGGTGGTTATGCCGAGTATGCCTTCGGCAAATCCGGCAACTTCATTGCCAACTATACCTATGCCGTTTCCCTGGTAATTGCCAACATCGCTATCGCCATCACTGCAGTAGGCTATCTTGCCCAGTTGATGGAATGGAAACTTGAGCCTACCCAAGTAACCTTGTGGACCATCATATTCGTATGGGTTACCACTGTGGCCAACTTCGGTGGTCCGTCTATTACCGGTAAGATCGGTGGCTTCACTGTGTGGGGCGTAGTAATCCCGGTAGTTGGTATTTCCATTATTGGTTGGTTCTGGTTTGATGGCGCTAAATATGCCGCTGCTTGGAACCCGCATAACTACGGTGTGTTTGAAGCTCTGCCGAAATCCATCTCAATCACTCTGTGGTCATTCCTTGGCTTGGAATCTGCCTGTGCGAACTCCGATGCCGTAGAAAACCCCGAGAAAAACGTACCGATCGCTGTATTGGGCGGTACCCTGATGACTGCGGTAATCTACATCGTTTCTACCAACGTAGTAGCTGGTATTGTAGACAATCCTACTTTGGCTGCCTCTGATGGTCCGTTCGGTTTGGTGTTTGCCCAAATCTTCAACCCGACTATCGGTAAAGTAGTAATGGGTCTGATGGTATTGGCTTGTACTGGTTCTCTGTTGGGTTGGCAGTTCACTGTGGCTCAAGTGTTCAAATCCAGTGCTGACGAAGGCTATTTCCCGAAAGTATTCAGCTCTGTTACCAAATCTAACACTCCGTTGGTAGGTATGATCATTCTGTGCGTGGTTCAAACTCTGCTTTCCCTGATGACCATGAGCCCGAGCTTGAGCGAACAGTTCGACGTATTGGTGAACCTCGCTGTAGTAACTAACCTCGTGCCCTACGTACTGTCTATGTCCGCCCTGTATGTAATGCAGAAAGTCAGCAATGTGCCGGCTGGTGAAATGAAAGTAACTACTTTCGTTGCCTTGGTTGGTAACATCTACAGCTTCTACGCTCTGTATGGTTCAGGTGCTGAAGCTATGCTCGGCGGCGGTTTGGTAACCTTCTTTGGTTGGGTAATTTACGGCCAAGTTGCTGGTAAAAAATTCGACCTGAAACAGCCGTACTAATCGGTTACAGCAAACCAGTCTGAACACAGTTTAGACAAGTCTGCTAAAAGCAGCCCCCGAATTCTAAATAGAGGAGAATTCGGGGGCTACGCTTTTTCAGATAGCCTTATGGATTGAAGGCTACCTGAAAAATACTCTTCGGCCTTTCGGGCGCTCTTCCCGAATCTGTTACAATACGCCCCCTGAATTTAACGCATCAAACACCAAGAAAATAATCATGGAAGCCGAACGCATCAATTTGCTCAACAACACCCTCGCCGACTTGGAAAAACGCAGTGGTGAAATTCGCGTGTATCTCGATTACGACGGCAAAAAAGACCGGCTGGAAGAAGTGGTCGGTTTATCTGAAGATCCCGAGCTTTGGAACAATCCCAAACGTGCCCAAGAAATCGGCAAAGAGCGCAAAGTGCTCGAAGGCATCGTGCTCACGCTCGACAATATCGCCGGCGGCATCGACGACAACCGCCTGCTCATCGATATGGCGCTGGAAGAGGGTGATGAAGACAGCTTTGCCGCGATTGAGGAAGACGTAGCCGAGCTGGAAAAACAAATGGCCGAGCTCGAATTTAAGCGCATGTTCAATCAGCCTGCCGATGTGAACAACTGCTTCATCGACATCACAGCCGGCGCCGGCGGCACCGAAGCCGAAGACTGGGCCGGCATGCTGCTGCGCATGTATGTGCGCTATGGCGAGCGCAAAGGCTTCAAAGTGGAAATCATGGAACAGGACGACGGCGAAATTGCCGGTATCAACCGCGCCACCATCCGCTTGGAAGGCGAATACGCCTACGGCCTGTTGCGCACCGAAACCGGCGTGCACCGCCTCGTGCGCCACTCCCCATTCGACTCCAACAACAAACGTCACACTTCCTTTGCCTCCGTATTCGTCTACCCCGAAGTGGACGATAGCTTTGAAGTGGAAATCAACCCGGCAGACGTGCGCACCGATACCTTCCGCGCATCTGGCGCAGGCGGCCAGCACATCAACAAAACCGATTCCGCCGTACGCATGACGCATATTCCCACCGGCATCGTGGTGCAGTCGCAAAACAGCCGCTCGCAGCACGACAACCGTCGCGTGTGTGAAGAAATGCTGCGCGCCAAACTGTTTGAGCTGGAAATGCGCAAACGCAACGAAGAAAAACAGGCGTTGGAAGAAGGGAAGTCAGACGTGGGCTGGGGCAGCCAAATCCGCTCCTATGTGCTTGATTCTTCCCGTATCAAAGACTTGCGCACCGGCCACGAAACCGGCAACACCAAAGCCGTGCTCGACGGCGATTTGGACGACTTCATCGAAGCCAGCCTGAAACAGGGCGTGTGATTGCTGCCTAAGTAGATTGAACGCAAAAGGCTACCTGAAAAATATTGGATGGGTTTCAGGTAGCCTTTGCTTGCCAGGCCGGAATAGCGCGATTGGCATGAGAAATACCGGAGCCGGTGGGAGGGTGGGTTTTACAAAAGATCAGGCTACCTGAAAAGTGTCAGCAGGATTTTCAGGTAGACTCAACTGTTTAATCTGAAAGATAAAATAATGACCAAACGACAACGCGAATACACTTTTCGCTCAAACGACAGCCGTACCCAGCTGGTGCAGCTGCTGGCGGCATTGGTGTGCCTGAGCCAATTATCAGGTTGGCTGCTGATGACAGGGATGGCTTTGTTGAAGGTACTGGGTTGGCTGGAGTTGTCGGCTGGGGAGTCCAACAGCTTAGCGGGAGTGGCAGAGTTGGCAACTTGGGTGCTGACTGGCTTGCTGTTGTGCTCGGGTTTGGTGTTTTTATGTTGGCTATACCGGGCGGCCTGTAATGCGCGGGCTTTGGGGGCGCAGGGAATGCAGGTGAGTCCGGCTTGGGCGGTGGGCGGTTTTTTTGTGCCGATTATCCATCTGTTTCTGCCCTATCAGGCAGTGAAGGAAATTTGGGTAAACGGGCCGGTGGATAGTGAGCCGGACAGCATATGGCTGAAGATTTGGTGGTTCTGCCTGCTCGGCAGCATGGCGTTAAGCCGGTTTGCCGATATGTCGGCAGGCTGGGAAACGCAGAGCGGTGAATGGGGTGCAAGGCTGTTGCTGTTTACACTGTCGGCTTGGCTAACGGCAGCAAGTGCTTATGCTTTGCTGCGGCTGGTGGGCGAAATCAATCGGCGGCAGAATGACTGGCTGGGGAATAGGGTTTTCAGGTAGCCTGAGTGTATGTATAGAGGCTACCTGAAGTTTGTCTGAAGTGAGTAATTCTGCCAATAAAAGGCTACCTGAAAGCGGTATACCAGTTTTCAGGTAGCCTTTAATGGCGGGGCAGTTAGCCTTGCTGCTTCAGCTGTTTGGCTGCTTCGATGGCGTAGTAGGTGAGAATGCCGTCTGCACCGGCGCGTTTGAAGGCGAGCAGGCTTTCAAGGATAACTTTGTTGCTGTCCAGCCAGCCGTTTTGAATCGCTGCTTGGAGCATGGCGTATTCGCCGGACACTTGGTAGGCATAGGTGGGCACGCCGAATTGGTCTTTCACGCGGCGGATAACGTCGAGATAGGGCAGGCCGGGCTTCACCATCACCATATCTGCGCCTTCCTGTAGGTCGAGCGCGATTTCGTGTAAGGCTTCATTGCTGTTGGCGGGGTCCATTTGATAAGTGCGTTTGTCGGCCTTGCCTAAGTTGGCGCTGCTGCCCACTGCAGCGCGGAACGGGCCGTAGAAGGCGGAAGCGTATTTGGCAGAATAGGCCATCAGCCGGGTGTGGATGTGGCCGGCATCTTCCAAGGCTTCACGGATGGCGCCGATGCGGCCGTCCATCATGTCGGATGGAGCAATCACTTGTGCTCCGGCTTCGGCGTGGCATAGCGCTTGTTTGATCAGAACTTCCACAGTTTCATCGTTCAATACGTAGCCATTTTCATCAATTAGGCCGTCTTGTCCGTGGCTGGTGTAGGGGTCGAGCGCCACATCAGTCATCACACCCAGCTCCGGGAAGCGCTCGCGCAAGGCGCGCACGGTGCGTGGTACGATACCTTCCTGGTTGTAGGCTTCACTGGCGGTCAAATCTTTGTGTGGCACGGAAGCAGGAAATAAGGCCAGCATCGGGATGCCCAGTTCGCAAGCTTGCTCAGCTTGGCGTAGCAGATTATCCAAGGTTTGCCGCTCAATGCCGGGCATGGAAGGGATGGGTTCGTTTCCAGAACCTTGCTCCAACACGAATACGGGATAGATTAAATCATCAACACTGAGGGTATGCTCTCGCATGAGGCGGCGGGAAAAATCGTCTCTACGCATCCGACGCGGGCGGATGAAGGGAACTTGGCGGAATGGGAAATTCATACTGGAAACCTATCGAGTGTTTTAACGGCGTATATTTTACGCTGCTTAGCAGGGGAATGGGTGAGTAAGATGGGCGGTAGAGATGTTGCGCAATTTTCTGCCAATGAAATTTTCTTTTGTGTTAGAGGTTTAATCTTATTTGTTGGATATTTTGTTTTCTGGTATTTGACAAAGTTTTTTTGGCGGCGTATAGTTCGCATCTTCGCTGTTCCTTACGGCACAATTTGCTGTTTGCGGTTTGATTATTTACTGTTTGCAGTTGTGATTATGCGTCAGTTTGGTTCGGCAGCTCTTTAACAATCAGATTACCGATAAGTGTGGGTGTTTTACACCTGCACTGTTGAGAAGAAGACAAGACGATGTTTGACATTGTCCTGTCGGTTTCTTTGAAGCAGACCAGAAGTTATTAAGTTAGAGATTGAACATAAGAGTTTGATCCTGGCTCAGATTGAACGCTGGCGGCATGCTTTACACATGCAAGTCGAACGGCAGCGGGGTAGTGCTTGCACTACTGTCCGGCGAGTGGCGAACGGGTGAGTAAGATATCGGAACGTACCGAGTAATGGGGGATAACCAATCGAAAGATTGGCTAATACCGCATACGTCCTGAGGGAGAAAGCGGGGGATCGCAAGACCTCGCGTTATTCGAGCGGCCGATAACTGATTAGCTAGTTGGTGGGGTAAAGGCCTACCAAGGCGACGATCAGTAGCGGGTCTGAGAGGACGATCCGCCACACTGGGACTGAGACACGGCCCAGACTCCTACGGGAGGCAGCAGTGGGGAATTTTGGACAATGGGGGCAACCCTGATCCAGCCATGCCGCGTGTATGAAGAAGGCCTTCGGGTTGTAAAGTACTTTTGTTAGGGAAGAAAAGGGAAGTGCTAATACCACTTTTTGCTGACGGTACCTAAAGAATAAGCACCGGCTAACTACGTGCCAGCAGCCGCGGTAATACGTAGGGTGCGAGCGTTAATCGGAATTACTGGGCGTAAAGCGAGCGCAGACGGTTACTTAAGCAGGATGTGAAATCCCCGGGCTTAACCTGGGAACTGCGTTCTGAACTGGGTAGCTAGAGTATGTCAGAGGGGGGTAGAATTCCACGTGTAGCAGTGAAATGCGTAGAGATGTGGAGGAATACCGATGGCGAAGGCAGCCCCTGGGATAATACTGACGTTCATGCTCGAAAGCGTGGGTAGCAAACAGGATTAGATACCCTGGTAGTCCACGCCCTAAACGATGTCGATTAGCTGTTGGGCAACTTGATTGCTTAGTAGCGTAGCTAACGCGTGAAATCGACCGCCTGGGGAGTACGGTCGCAAGATTAAAACTCAAAGGAATTGACGGGGACCCGCACAAGCGGTGGATGATGTGGATTAATTCGATGCAACGCGAAGAACCTTACCTGGTCTTGACATGTACGGAACCTTCCAGAGACGGAAGGGTGCCTTCGGGAGCCGTAACACAGGTGCTGCATGGCTGTCGTCAGCTCGTGTCGTGAGATGTTGGGTTAAGTCCCGCAACGAGCGCAACCCTTGTCATTAGTTGCCATCATTTAGTTGGGCACTCTAATGAGACTGCCGGTGACAAACCGGAGGAAGGTGGGGATGACGTCAAGTCCTCATGGCCCTTATGACCAGGGCTTCACACGTCATACAATGGTCGGTACAGAGGGTAGCCAAGCCGCGAGGCGGAGCCAATCCCAGAAAACCGATCGTAGTCCGGATTGCACTCTGCAACTCGAGTGCATGAAGTCGGAATCGCTAGTAATCGCAGGTCAGCATACTGCGGTGAATACGTTCCCGGGTCTTGTACACACCGCCCGTCACACCATGGGAGTGGGGGATACCAGAAGTAGGTAGGGTAACCGCAAGGAGCCCGCTTACCACGGTATGCTTCATGACTGGGGTGAAGTCGTAACAAGGTAGCCGTAGGGGAACCTGCGGCTGGATCACCTCCTTTCTAGAGAAAGAAGCAGGGGTAGAGCATCCACACCTATCGGTAATCGGATACAGATGCGAAGAGAATGTTGGGTTTGTAGCTCAGCTGGTTAGAGCACACGCTTGATAAGCGTGGGGTCGGAGGTTCAAGTCCTCCCAGACCCACCAGTAGTCGTAGAGCGGAGCAGATCCGCCCAGGTACTGGGGGCATAGCTCAGTTGGTAGAGCACCTGCTTTGCAAGCAGGGGGTCATCGGTTCGATCCCGTTTGCCTCCACCACACAATACTTTCCAAATAAAAGTATGCTAAATATGCGAGTAAGCTGCTGCAGCTTGCAGTTTACGCGGTAGTTTGTAGTTTATTTTTATTTGCGAAGTTAAAACGCATCGATCTTTAACAAATTGGCAAGCCGAAATCAACAAACAAACGAAGTAGGGCTTATCCCAGAGATAAGTCATACAGAATTTGGGTGATGATTGTATCGACCGAATCCTGAAACACAAAAGGCAGGATTCGGACACAACAAGCAGTAAGCTTTATCAGAGTAGAGGCCTTAAGCCCCAGTTGTCGTCAACGCAGCGCAGGCGAAGTCAAAAAGGCACTTCAAATGATAGAGTCAAGTGAATAAGTGCATCAGGTGGATGCCTTGGCGATGATAGGCGACGAAGGACGTGTAAGCCTGCGAAAAGCATCGGGGAGCTGGCAATAGAGCTTTGATCCGGTGATGTCCGAATGGGGAAACCCACACAGCAATGTGTATCCTAAGCCCAATACATAAGCTTAGAGAAGCGAACCCGGAGAACTGAACCATCTAAGTACCCGGAGGAAAAGAAATCAACCGAGATTCCGCAAGTAGTGGCGAGCGAACGCGGAGCAGCCTGTATGTGATAGCCGTCGGGATAGGAGAAGGAATTGGAAACTTCCGCCATAGTGGGTGATAGCCCCGTATCCGAAATTCCGGCAGTGGTACTAAGCATACGACAAGTAGGGCGGGGCACGAGAAATCCTGTCTGAAGATGGGGGGACCATCCTCCAAGGCTAAATACTCATCATCGACCGATAGTGAACCAGTACCGTGAGGGAAAGGCGAAAAGAACCCCGGGAGGGGAGTGAAATAGAACCTGAAACCTGATGCATACAAACAGTGGGAGCACCCTTGCGGTGTGACTGCGTACCTTTTGTATAATGGGTCAACGACTTACATTCAGTAGCAAGCTTAACCGGATAGGGGAGGCGTAGGGAAACCGAGTCTTAATAGGGCGACATAGTTGCTGGGTGTAGACCCGAAACCGAGTGATCTATCCATGGCCAGGTTGAAGGTGCCGTAACAGGTACTGGAGGACCGAACCCACGCATGTTGCAAAATGCGGGGATGAGCTGTGGATAGGGGTGAAAGGCTAAACAAACTCGGAGATAGCTGGTTCTCCCCGAAAACTATTTAGGTAGTGCCTCATGTATCACTTCCGGGGGTAAAGCACTGTTATGGCTAGGGGGTCATTGCGACTTACCAACCCATGGCAAACTCAGAATACCGGAAAGTGCAATCATGGGAGACAGACAGCGGGTGCTAACGTCCGTTGTCGAAAGGGAAACAACCCAGACCGCCAGCTAAGGTCCCAAATGATAGATTAAGTGGTAAACGAAGTGGGAAGGCTTAGACAGCCAGGATGTTGGCTTAGAAGCAGCCATCATTTAAAGAAAGCGTAATAGCTCACTGGTCGAGTCATCCTGCGCGGAAGATGTAACGGGGCTCAAATCTATAACCGAAGCTGCGGATGCACGCTTCCTTAAAACAGCTTGCCGGAGCGAAGCGACGGAAAGCGCCCATCAAAGTCGAGCATGAATAGGTGGGGATAGCTGTTTTAATGAAGCGTGCATGGTAGGGGAGCGTTCTGTAGGCCTGAGAAGGTGTTTCGTAAGGAATGCTGGAGGTATCAGAAGTGCGAATGTTGACATGAGTAGCGATAAAGCGGGTGAAAAGCCCGCTCGCCGAAAGCCCAAGGTTTCCTGCGCAACGTTCATCGGCGCAGGGTGAGTCGGCCCCTAAGGCGAGGCAGAGATGCGTAGTCGATGGGAAACGGGTTAATATTCCCGTACTTGATTTAAGTGCGATGTGGGGACGGAGAAGGTTAGGTCAGCAAACTGTTGGAATAGTTTGTTCAAGCCGGTAGGTGGAAGGATTAGGCAAATCCGGTTCTTCATAACACCGAGAAGCGATAACGAGTATCTACGGATACGAAGTGACTGATACCACGCTTCCAGGAAAAGCCACTAAGCTCCAGCTTAAATCGAACCGTACCGCAAACCGACACAGGTGGGCAGGATGAGAATTCTAAGGCGCTTGAGAGAACTCGGGAGAAGGAACTCGGCAAATTGATACCGTAACTTCGGGAGAAGGTATGCCCTCTGAGGTAAAGGATTTACTCCGTAAGCTTTGGAGGGTCGCAGAGAATCGGTGGCTGCGACTGTTTATTAAAAACACAGCACTCTGCAAACACGAAAGTGGACGTATAGGGTGTGACGCCTGCCCGGTGCTGGAAGGTTAATTGAAGATGTGAGAGCATCGGATCGAAGCCCCAGTAAACGGCGGCCGTAACTATAACGGTCCTAAGGTAGCGAAATTCCTTGTCGGGTAAGTTCCGACCCGCACGAATGGCGTAACGATGGCCACACTGTCTCCTCCCGAGACTCAGCGAAGTTGAAGTGGTTGTGAAGATGCAATCTACCCGCTGCTAGACGGAAAGACCCCGTGAACCTTTACTGTAGCTTTGCATTGGACTTTGAAGTCACTTGTGTAGGATAGGTGGGAGGCTTAGAAGCAGAGACGCCAGTTTCTGTGGAGCCGTCCTTGAAATACCACCCTGGTGACTTTGAGGTTCTAACCCAGGTCCGTGAACCGGATCGGGGACCGTGCATGGTAGGCAGTTTGACTGGGGCGGTCTCCTCCCAAAGAGTAACGGAGGAGTTCGAAGGTTACCTAGGTCCGGTCGGAAATCGGACTGATAGTGCAATGGCAAAAGGTAGCTTAACTGCGAGACCGACAAGTCGAGCAGGTGCGAAAGCAGGACATAGTGATCCGGTGGTTCTGAATGGAAGGGCCATCGCTCAACGGATAAAAGGTACTCCGGGGATAACAGGCTGATTCCGCCCAAGAGTTCATATCGACGGCGGAGTTTGGCACCTCGATGTCGGCTCATCACATCCTGGGGCTGTAGTCGGTCCCAAGGGTATGGCTGTTCGCCATTTAAAGTGGTACGTGAGCTGGGTTTAAAACGTCGTGAGACAGTTTGGTCCCTATCTGCAGTGGGCGTTGGAAGTTTGACAGGGGCTGCTCCTAGTACGAGAGGACCGGAGTGGACGAACCTCTGGTGTACCGGTTGTCACGCCAGTGGCATCGCCGGGTAGCTAAGTTCGGGAAGGATAAGCGCTGAAAGCATCTAAGCGCGAAACCTGCCTGGAGATGAGACTTCCCTGAGGGTTAAGCCCTCCTGAAGAGTCGTTCTAGACCAGGACGTTGATAGGTGGGGTGTGGAAGCGCGGCAACGCGTGCAGCTAACCCATACTAATTGCTCGTGAGGCTTGACTCTATCATTTGAAGTGCTTTGCGGTGTGGAGACACCGGGAAGAGTACTCAATAGAATAAAGCTTACTGGAATCGATACACATTACCCGATGTTTGGTTTGTAGCCGGACAGAACAGTTTGATTTGATTGGCCGCAGTGGATACTGCGGTGGCTTGACGATTTGTACAGTTTAAGTTTGGCGGCCATAGCGGTTTGGTCCCACGCCTTCCCATCCCGAACAGGACCGTGAAACGAACCAGCGCCGATGATAGTACGGATTACCCGTGTGAAAGTAGGACACTGCCAAACACCTATTGATGACACCCGTCTGATGGCGGGTGTTGTGTTTTATGGAAAACAACGAAAAGAAAATACGGCGAAGACAAAAGCAAAGACAAAATGGAAACAAACCGGGATAGGAATAAGGGTATAGGAATAGGTAAGGTGCTGATTAGGAGACTACCTTTAAGAGGCTGCCCGAAGGTTTCAGGTAGCCTCTCTCCTGCCTTGGAAACGATTTGGGTTGAACCAGGCAGGAGAAAAAAGGGGGGTTATATAAAATGAGGGGAGGCCGGTTGGGTATTAATATTCAACTGGCCCCTTCCTGTGGAAATCAACAGGGTTGTTTACACTTTCGGCTTTTGCTTGAAGATCTGATTGAGCGGCTACTTAGTATTGCCAAGAATGTCGATAGACACGTGAAACCTGATTTATAGTGAATTAACAAAAACCAGTACAGCGTTGTCTCGCCTTGCCGTAACGTGTGTGCTGCCTGCGGCTTGCCGCCTTGTCCTGATTTTTGTTAATCCACTATATTTTGGATAATGACGGATAGCTGCTTAAGAAGCGTTTAATCAGAAACAAACACTGTCCGTGCCATAGAAAAATGTAAACAATACGACGATTTTCTGCAAATAATGCAATTATTTGTTATGTAAGGAAAAGCTGGGTTGCGTTTAAAGTGGTATTAAATTATAGTACAAAGGTATTTTATTTTTGTTGCTCAACATCAAGGAGTTAATTCTATGAAGAAGTTCTTATTCATTATCGTTAGCTTGCTGAGTTTTTCTTGGGCATTGGCACAGGTGAATATTAATACCGCCACTGCACAAGAGTTGCAAACTTTGAATGGTATCGGCCCATCTAAAGCCGCCGCTATTGTGGAATACCGTAACGCAAACGGCCCGTTCAAGTCGCCTGAAGATATTAAAAACGTACGCGGCATTGGCAATGGTATTTATCAGAAAATTTCTTCAGAAATCACCGTAGGCAATGGTCAGGCTGTGCGTACTCCTGCTGCCCGTCCGGCTGCTCAACAACAACAGCCGCAACCGGCCGCCGCTAAACCTGCTACCCCAGCAGCCAAACCCGCTGCCAACAAGCCTGCAGCTGCTCGTCCTACCACCGCAAAACCAGCTGCTGCCAACCCCTAATTAATAAATCCGAACTTTAAGCACCGCCTGCCATGTAGCCGGCGGTGTTTTTGTGTTCGAAAGCAGGTACAATAAACGCCATTTTAATTTGGAGAAGGCCATGTCTAAGCACCACAAACTCATCATCCTCGGCTCCGGCCCCGCAGGTTACACCGCCGCCGTTTATGCCGCCCGCGCCAACCTCAATCCCGTCATCATCACCGGTTTGGAACAAGGCGGCCAACTCATGACCACCACAGAAGTGGACAACTGGCCTGCCGATGCCGACGGCGTGCAGGGCCCCGAACTGATGGCGCGCTTCCTCGCCCACGCCGAACGCTTCGGCACGGAAATCGTTTTCGACCACATCCACACCGCACAACTGCAGCAACGCCCGTTCAAACTCATCGGTGATGCGGGCGAATATACCTGCGACGCACTCATCGTCGCTACCGGCGCATCGGCCAAATACCTCGGCCTGCTGAGCGAAGAAATCTTCGCCGGACGCGGCGTGTCCGCCTGCGCCACCTGCGACGGCTTCTTCTACAAAAAACAAGACATAGCCGTTGTCGGCGGCGGCAACACCGCCGTGGAAGAAGCACTCTACCTGGCCAACATCGCCAACACCGTAACCCTGATACACCGCCGCGACAGCTTCCGTGCCGAAAAAATTATGGTGGACAAACTGATGCGCCGAGTGGAAGAGGGCAAAATCATCCTGAAAACCGAAGCCGTATTGGAAGAAGTATTGGGCGACGACAGCGGTGTAACCGGCGCGCGGTTGAAATTCAACGACGGCCGCAGTGAAGACATCGCCGTCAAAGGCGTATTCATCGCCATCGGCCACAAACCCAACACCGACATCTTCAAAGGCCAGCTCGATATGGACGACGCAGGCTACCTGAAAACCAAAGGCGGCAGCGGCGATAACGTCGGCGCAACCAACATCGAAGGCATTTGGGCGGCGGGCGACGTAAAAGACCACACCTACCGCCAAGCCATCACCAGCGCGGCCTCCGGCTGCCAAGCCGCTCTCGATGCCGAACGCTGGCTCGACCGGCAACGTTAAATGTACTCAGGCTACCTGAAAAAACGAAACTTCCGCAAGCCGTTTTAGTCTCGTAGAACCACAGCCTTGGTTATGCCAAGACATCGTTTTAACCACATTGCAGCTTGCGTTTTCAGGTAGCCTTTAGCCTTACCAGATTTCAGGTAGCCTGCCCGCGATATTCCCTACCGGGAACAAGCGCGGCGGGTAGCGATACAGGCTACCTGAAAACTCCAAACACCCTGTCCAAGCCATTTGTAGCCAATCCGGCCGCAGGGCACAGGTAAACGATTTGCCGACTCCAGCCTCCCCGGCATTTTTCAGGTAGCCCCATGCCCACCGTGACCTTCTACACCCACGTTGCCGATTTAGAAACCTTTGCCTGCCGTTTGGCCAAACGCGCAGTCGAAGCCGGTTGCCGCGTGCTGGCTTGGTGCGGCGGCTCGGAGCAGCTGGCAACCCTCGACCGCCAATTGTGGGCGTTCGAGGCCGAAAGCTTCCTGCCGCACGAAATCTGGCTGCCAGAAGAAAACCAGTGCCCGACAGAACCGCCGATACTGCTGGCCGAAGGCGAAGCCCTGCCCGCAGCAGAAAGCAGCCTGGTGGTGCTGAATTTATCGGCAGACTTGTGGATCGATGCTCCGAATACGCCGGAACGTGTGCTGGAAATCGTCGGCCACAGTGAAACCCAGCTTGCCGCCGCCCGCCGCCGCTTTGCCGCCTACCGTAACGGCGGTTTCAAAATCGAACACCACAATATGCAGGGCAAAGCCTAGTTTTGTCTATCGTCCGCTTGGCCGGTCTGCTATAAAAACAGCCCATTTTCAGCTAAAATGCCGCCTTTCCCGCCTTCGGTTTTGCTGCCGGATTTTTTAGGTAGCCTGCAGGTGTGCCGCCCCATTCCCAACATCATTTCACAATAAAATATGCAAAACGCAGAACAAATTGCCGCCGCCAGCATTGCCGCCATCCAAAACACCGCCGACCAGCAAGCCCTCGAACTCGTCAAAGCCCAGTATCTCGGCAAAACGGGCGAACTCAACGCCCTGCTCAAACAGCTCGGCAGCCTGCCGCCCGAAGAGAAAAAAACCGTCGGCGCGTTCATCAACGAATGCAAGCAGCGTTTCCAAGCCGCCTACGATGCCAAACGCGCCGAGTTGGCCGAAGCCAAGCTGCAAGCCCAACTTGCCGCCGAAGCACTCGATATTACCCTGCCCGGACGCGCGCAGGAAAACGGTGGTCTGCATCCCGTAACCCTGACCTTGCAGCGCGTAGTCGAACTCTTTCACGGCATGGGTTTTGAAGTGGCGGACGGCCCGGAAATCGAAGACGATTTCCACAACTTTCAGGCTTTGAACATCCCTGCAAACCACCCGGCACGCGCCATGCAGGATACGTTCTACGTTGAAAACGGCGATGTGTTGCGTACGCACACTTCCCCGATTCAAATCCGCTATATGCTCGATAAAAAAGAGCCGCCTATCCGCATTATCGCCCCCGGCCGCGTTTACCGTGTGGACAGCGATGCAACGCACTCGCCCATGTTCCACCAAGCTGAAGGTTTGTGGGTAGAAGAGGGCGTAACTTTCGCCGATTTGAAAGCCGTGTTCACCGACTTTATCCGCCGCTTTTTCGAACGTGATGATTTGCAAGTACGTTTCCGTCCGTCTTTCTTCCCGTTTACCGAACCGTCCGCCGAAATCGACATCATGGGCGAAAACGGCAAATGGCTGGAAGTCGGCGGCTGCGGCATGGTGCATCCCAACGTGTTGAAAAACGTGAATATCGACCCCGAAAAATATACCGGTTTCGCCTTCGGTATCGGTCTCGACCGCTTTGCCATGCTGCGTTACAACGTGAACGATCTGCGACTGTTTTTTGATAACGATTTGAACTTTTTGAAGCAGTTTGCGAAATGATCGTGCAGGCTGCCTGAACATGGAAAAGCAGCCTGCATATTTCAGGTAGCCAGAAATGGACAGATTAACCCCCGAGCAACGCAAAAAATGTATGCAGTCCAACAAAAGCAAAGGGACGAAGCCCGAGCTTGTGTTGGCAAAAGCGATGTGGGCTTTGGGGCTCAGGTATCGGAAAAATAGCGGAAGCATTTTTGGGAAGCCTGATTTTTCATTTAAAAAATACAAAGTGGCCGTATTTGTCGATGGTGAGTTTTGGCACGGCAAGGATTGGGAACGGAAAAAGGCGGAAATAAAGGGAAACCGTGAGTTTTGGATTGCCAAGATAGAACGCAATATCCGGCGGGATATGGAAGTAACAGGCCGTTTGAAAGCCGAGGGCTGGACGGTTTTACGTTTTTGGAGTAACGATGTCGTTAAAAATGCAGGCTGCCATGCCGAAAAAGTCAGACAAGCCGTCCGCGAAAAACAGGAATTGTCAAAATTTCAAACGGGAGAAAAATAATCTCCCCTTCCAGTTGACGGATAAAAGCTGCAATTTGGATATAAGTATGCGGCAGGAAAGAAAAAAAACTTTGATTTTTTCTTTTTTTTCCGGTGCGGGCTTTTTGGATTTAGGCTTTGAGTTGTCAGGATTTGATATTGCCTTCGTTAATGAAGTCCATCCCCCATTTTTGGAAGCATATAAATACTCTCGAAGCAGAATGGATATTCCGAAGCCTAAATACGGATATTTTGAGGGTAGTATCGACGAATGTCTTTATGCGGAGAAAGCAAAAGATTTGGCTGGCTGGGTTAAAAAGGAAAAACAAAATGGCATTATTGTCGGATTTATCGGGGGTCCCCCATGTCCGGATTTTTCTGTTGCAGGGAAAAATAAAGGTAGGGATGGGGAGAATGGTAAGTTATCACAAAGTTATGTGGATTTAATTTGTAAAAACCAGCCTGATTTTTTTGTATTTGAGAATGTGAAAGGACTATATAGAACTGCCAAGCATAGGGAGTTTTTCAATGCGCTGAAACGGCAACTTTCTGATTTTGGGTATGTATGTACTGAAAAACTCATCAATGCCATCGAATACGGCGTACCGCAAGACAGGGAAAGGATTATCCTAGTGGGTTTTTTGAGTCAGCATGTCGATGCTTTGCAGAAGTTTGATTGGGATGCCCATATTTCATTCCCTGATGCCTTGGAAAAAGATTGGCCTACGACAGAAGAAGTAGGAAGAGTGGTCAGTCAGCCTGCAAACATATATCCCGAGTTGACCGTTCAGTATTGGTTCGATCGCAACGGTGTGGATACGCACCCGAATGCGAGCAAGCACTTCCAACCAAGAGCGGGTTTAGAAAAATTCCAAACCATAAGCGAAGGGGATGATAAAAAGAAGTCCTATAAACGCCTACACCGCTGGCGTTATTCCCCGACTGCCGCATACGGAAACAACGAAGTCCACATTCATCCCTATCTGCCAAGAAGGATTTCCGCTGCGGAGGCATTGGCAATACAGTCTTTGCCGAAGGAGTTTGAGCTGCCTGATAACATGACATTGAGCAATATGTTCAAAACTATAGGCAACGGTGTACCGTTTTTGGCAGCAAAAGGGATAGCGATGACACTGAAATCTTATTTGGAGAATCACTATGAACGGACAAAAACTGACGGCTGCTAATTTGGTCAGTGCGATTGACAGCTTGAAAAAGAATGTCAATTATAACTATGTGAACAGCTCAAATACGCATACCATACAAATCGTCCATGTTGAAAAACCGGAAGGTCCGATTAAGATTAAAAGGGGAGATACGGAAACTTCGATATCGAAACAAGCAATTTGGCGGTTGGCAGATGCGTTGTCAACGGGTGAGCCTGTCAATGTGGACAGGGTGTTTGGCGCAAGTTATAACTTTCGTTCCGCACTAGAGGCATTGCTTGCCCATACACCCGAAATTTACTGGTGCAAATTGCAGCGGATACAACCGGGTCTGAATAAAAGCGAGGTGGTGGAAGGGCACAAGCACATTATTTGGCTTCCCGATAGGCCGCATGAAAAAGGCGTAATGAAGGAATATGAGACAGATGTCGTTATTTCGGAAATCCCCTCCAACAATGTGGTTTACGATGCTTTATCCCTTCCTTCGACCCATTCAGAAATAGATATAGATGTAAAACGCCGCCACGTACAAATACAGATTGCCCTTTCAGCAATAGGTTTCCAGCTTGGTTTCAGGACGTGGATTGCGAGAAACGACCAAGGTATCAGTTATGGGGATAAAAAAATTGCCGATTTGGACGGTATCGTGCAAAAGATAGAATGCGAGAAACTTATCAGTTCGTTTGACGGCGCGGTTCAGGCCGCAATGCATATTGATTGCATCTGGTTCAGGAATGGAAAACTGATGCCGGCGGTGATGGAGGTGGAACATAGTACGGGTGTACGTTCCGGCCTTGCGCGGATGAAGCAGTTGAAAGACCTGTTGCCACCATATGCTAATACGCGCTGGGTTATCGTTGCTCCTGATGAAGATAGGGATAAAGTTTTTAAAGAAGCAAATGTTCCGATGTTTCAAAATTTAGATACCCAATATTTTCCTTATTCCGCAGTTGAAGAGTTGTATTCCTTGTGCATTCGCCGGAAATTGACAAATAAAGCTGTCAATGAAGAATTTTTAGACTGCTTTATGGAAAAATGTGTAATGTAATTTACACTCGGTTACCCTTAAGTTGTCCAATCAAATTTAATCTTTAGGAAAAACATGCAATTCTCCTACTCATGGCTGAAAACCCAAGCCGATACCGAACTTTCCGCCGATAAGCTGGAACATCTGTTAACCATGTCCGGCTTGGAAGTGGAAGAAGCCGAGACTGCCGCGCCTGCGTTTACGGGCGTGGTGATTGCCGAAGTGAAATCCGTTGAAAAACATCCTGATGCCGATCGTTTGAACGTTACCCAAGTCGATGCGGGTACGGGTGAGTTGGTGCAGATTGTGTGCGGTGCGCCGAATGTGAAAGCGGGCATCAAAGTGCCGTGTTCGCTGCTGGGCGCGGTGTTGCCGGGCAATTTCAAAATCAAACCGACCAAGATGCGCGGCGTGGTGTCGAACGGGATGTTGTGTTCCACCGACGAACTCGGTTTGCCTGACGACGGCGTGAACGGCCTGCACATTCTGCCGCAAGACGCTCCCGTCGGCACAAACATCCGCGAATATCTGGATTTGGACGATACGGTGTTCACGCTGAAAATCACGCCGAACCGTGCCGACTGCCTGAGCATCAAAGGTATTGCGCGCGAAGTGTCCGCGCTGACCGGCTGCGCGTTTAAGCAGCCTGCAATCCATGCCGCGCCCATCACGGGCAGCCGCAAACAGCCCGTGCAGATTGATGCGCCTGCCGATTGTGGCCGCTTTATCAGTCGCGTGATTGAAAACGTGAACGCGCGCGCCGCTACGCCGGATTGGATGAAGCAGCGTTTGGAGCGCAGCGGTATCCGCAGCCTTTCCGCGCTGGTGGACATTGGCAATTATGTGATGCTGGAAATCGGTCAGCCGATGCATGTTTTTGATGCCAATAAACTTTCAGGCAGCCTGCACATTCGTCGCGCGCGCGAAGGTGAAACGCTGGAATGCCTGAACGAGAAAACCGTCTCTCTGTCTGAAAATACGCTGGTAGTGGCCGACGAAAAAGGCGCGTTGAGTTTGGCAGGGCTGATGGGCGGCGCGGCGAGCGCGGTTTCAGACGACACACAAAATATCGTGCTGGAAGCGGCTTGGTTTGCGCCTGAAATCATCGCAGGAAAATCGCGCCAATACGGTTTTGGTTCGGATTCGTCGTTCCGCTTTGAGCGCGGCGTGGATTGCCGTTTGCAGGCTGATGCTATCGAACGCGCTACCGAATTGGTTTTGCAAATCTGCGGCGGTGCGGCAGGCGAAATGGTGGAAGCGTTGGGCAGGCTACCTGAAAACAAACAGGTCGAATTGCGTTTAGGCCGTCTGAAAACCGTGTTGGGCGTGGACATTCCTGCCGAACAGGTGGAAACCATTTTGCAGCACTTGGGCTTGCAGCCTGAAAAAACGGCGGAAGGTTTCCGTGTTACCGCGCCGAGTTTCCGTTTCGACATCGAAATCGAAGCCGATTTGATTGAAGAAATCGGCCGCGTTTACGGCTATGAAAATATCCCCGACGATTACACGTCAGGCCGTCTGAAAATGCTGGCGCTGCCCGAAACCCGCCGTCCGCGTTTTGCCGTTTATAACGAAATGGCGGCGCGCGGCTACCGCGAAGTCGTCAGCTACGCCTTCGTTGACGAGCAATGGGAGCTCGATTTTGCCGCCAACGCCAATCCCATCCGCCTGCAAAACCCGCTGGCGGCGCAGTATGCCGTGATGCGCTCCACGCTCATCGGCGGCTTGGTGGAAATTCTGCAAAACAATCTGAACCGCAAACAAAACCGCGTGCGCGTGTTTGAAATCGCCCGCGTGTTCAGCAAAGGTTCAGATGGCCAGTTTGTACAAAACGAACGCATCGGCGGCCTGTGGTACGGCGCGGCGATGCCGGAACAATGGGGAGAGAAAACGCGCAACGCGGATTTTTACGACATCAAGGCCGATGTAGAAAATCTGTTGAAAAACAAAGCGGTTGAGTTCGTTAAAACCGAACATCCCGCCCTACATCCCGGCCGCGCCGCCAATATCGTTTCAGACGGCCAGGTCATCGGCTTTGTCGGCGAATTGCACCCGAAATGGCTGCAAAAATACGATTTGCCGCAAGCGCCGCTGGTATTTGAAATCGATATGGCAGCCGTGTTGGAACGCGAAAAAACGCGCTATCAGGCGGTATCGAAATTCCAGCCGGTGCGCAGGGATTTGGCGTTTGTGATGCCTGAAACCACTACTTTCGAGCAGTTGCAGGCTGCTTTGCGCGGCGTGAAATCCGATTTGATTCAGGAGATTACGTTGTTCGATGTGTATCGCGGGGTGGGGTTACCTGAAAACATGAAGAGCATGGCAGTAAAAGTGATCTTGCAGGATGCAGAACGTACTTTGACGGACGATACGGTTGAAGAGATCGTGCAGAAGTTGATTGCCGCTGCTCAAACCATTGGGGCACAGCTGCGGTAGATAGGGCTTGCAGTGGCTGGGTTTTGATGCAGCAAGGCAGGCTGCACCACATCGGAACTTGGCCTGCTCTTTTGCCGAGAGGCAGCGAGGCTACCCCTGTTTCAGGTAGCCTTTTATTCAAAGGCTACCTGAAAACGTGTGGGCAACGAGTATTCTGCGGCTGCTACTCTTTCAAAAAGCCGTATTCGTACACCAACGGTTCGAGTTTGGCGGCGAGGGCGGCGTAGGCGGTTTCGAAGGGGGCGAAGTCGGTTTGCGGGGCGGCTTTTTTCAGGGCGTTGCGGATTTGGTACCAGCCTGCGCCGCTTTTGTCGAGCAGGTATTCGTCGCGGATTTTGCGTTCGATGTCGGCTTGGTAGAAGGCCTGCCACAGTTTCAGGCCTTCGTCATACACGGCTTGGGCTTCTTTGGAGAGTTTTTTATCGCGCAGATAGTCGCTCATGAAATGCGATTGGAATCTGCCGTTGAAACCCACCTGCGCTTCGTCGTAGGGGATGAAGTGGTTGGTGAGCTGCCATTTTCTGCCGTTCCATTCCAGCGCGTCTTTGGCCGTGCCCGCGGTGAGGTTGCTGCCGGAAAAGAGCATGTACAGTAGGCAGTCGAGGGCGAATTCCTGCGGAATTTCGGTATAATTTCCTTCCTTCCTTCCTTCCTTCCTTCCTTCCTTCCTTCCTTCCTTCCTTCCTTCCTTCCTTCCTTCCTTCCAGACCGAAGTGCGGCTGTAGGAATTGGTCGCGGTCGTTGAGCCATGTGGGTGTAATTAAACGACGCACGGCAAAGATAACGGCGGCCTTGGCTAAATTATCTTTGTTTACAAAAAATCCACGCCCACTGCCAAAACCTGATGAAAGTAGCATAGTTAGTTTAGCCGCTTGTTGAAAATCATTGCCTGCACAATTTAACCAAGCAACTGCATTATCAGACCATTTCGTACCACGCACATCTTTTTTGGCGGTTGCTGTAACAATTGCATTTTTTAATGGGACAGCTAGCGTGTCATTTGTATCTGGCCGTTCTACCCAGTCTGTTAGCAAATGTTCTTCTACGAAAAATTTTCGTGATCCTTCAGGTTGAACATTTTTGTTATATGAGGATGTTTGGATTTCTGTTGGAAATGTAACATTCGGTTGATTTTGCTTTATTCGCCAAATTAAAAAGCCAATTGGAAAATTTCCATTTAATCCATCAAAATTTTTACTGTGAACAATAAAACCATTTTTATATTCAGCATGCCAATTATTGCGAAATTCTTGTAATGTTGGTGCAACAACATATTTCAATGTACTAAAAACAGCAACAACAGAGTTTGGTAATTCCAATGCAATACGCGACAAAAACTGTGTATATAAATCATTGCTGGCTTTACCAAATTTTTTCTTCGCGATATCAAGCATTTTTGTTCTAGCAACTCCCTTTTTATTTTTCCCGCCTGTTATACTAAAACTGCTCGTCGCCTCGGCATACGGCGGGTTAATCAGCACCAGAATCTTTTTCTTTTTATCGGAGCGGGCTGCCTGAATATGGGCGCGCAGTTCGTGCGGCATTTTATCGGTCAGCGAGTAGTCGATTGTGCCGTCTGAAGCGATGTCGTCGTTCAGGTAGTCGTATTGGAAGCGGGTGGCGGCGGGGAATTGGCCGCCGGTCTGCATGACGTTGATGTCGTCGGTGTCCAGCGTGCTCATGAAGACGTTGCGCAGGTTGCCGTGTTTGGTTTCAAGGTTGCCCACGCCGCAGCACATGTCCCAGACGATGTAGTTTTTCTGCCAGTTTCTGCCGAGCGTTTCGCTTAATAATCCATAGGCTTTTTCCACGACTTTAAGCGGAGTGTAATACGCGCCTTTGAATTGGCGTTCGTCCAGCGGGATGAGTTGGTCGCGGCGTTCGAGCAGGTAGTTGCGGTGTTCTGCGGCGGGCGGGCGGTGGTAGATGTTCCAAAATTCGCGGTAGCCTTTTTCGCTGGCGAGTTTGAGGACCCGGCCGCGCAGGGAGAAGGCGGGTTTGCCGTTGTAATTGGGGATGAGGCAGGTGTCCAGGCCGTCATCGATAACGAGTTTGTTGCCGTCGTGCATGATGTCGGCGTAAAACAGCAGGGCGTAGTCTGCGGGGTTCGGCAAGTCGCCGAGTTCCGCGCCGATGAGTTCCACCCAGCGGTCGAAGACGGGTTTGAGGTTGTTGGGGGTGATTTGGGTGCGGACGATGCCGCCGTTTTTGATGCTGTCGCGCACGGCCTGCAAAAAGGCGGCTTCGTCTTCGGCTATGCGGTAAACGATGAAGTGGTCGTTGATGTAGGGCGAGACTTGGGCGATGAGTTCGCGGCTGACTTGGCTGGCGGATTTGCCCCATGCGATTTTTTTGTCGCTGAAGATGGGGGTAATGCTTGCGGTGGACATGAGCGCGGCTTTTTCGTTGTCGATGACGCAGAGCAGCGGGGGCAAAAACAGGGATTTTATATTTTTGCCTTCGTGATATGCGTGGCAGACGTAATACAAAAGCTGCGTGAACATGGTGTACACGTCTGTGGGCTTGTGTTTGGCTTCAAACCAGATTTCTTCGGTTTGGATGTCTATCAGGCCTTTGGTAACTTTTTTAAGCTTCAGCGCGCTGATATAAGCATCTTTTACGTCTTCTTCGCTTTGGGCGGTTTGGAGTTTTTGATATAGGGTCATGGGGGCTTTCTTTCCGGGTTCTGGCTACCTGAAACAGGGGGGCGGGTTTTGTACGGGGCGGAGGTTTGAAGCTTGTTTTGAATTGCGGCTTAAATTAAGGGGCCGGCATGCGAATCAGGCAAAGGGCTACCTGAAAACGGCAAGGCGGTATGTTTGCTTCGTTGCAGCCTGCGTTTTCAGGTAGCCTCTTTTGCTGCATCCGACGCACGCCCGCTCAATGCCCGGCCACGGTCATCTGTTCGAGCAGGAGGGAGCCGGTTTTGTGGGCGCTGCGTTTGAGGGCGTCGTTGGCGGCACCGGCGATGTTGGGCAGCATGTCTTGCAGGCGGCCGGCGATGGTGATTTCCTGCACGGGGTAGGCGATTTGGCCGTTTTCCACCCAGAAGCCGGCGGCGCCGCGCGAGTAGTCGCCGGTGAGGGTGTTGACGCCTTGGCCCATGAGTTCGGTAACGAGCAGGCCGCTGCCCATTTCGCGCAGGAGTTCGGCCTGGCTTGGGTGGGTGTGGCTGAGGATGAGGTTGTGGGCGCCGCCGGCGTTGGCGGTGGTGGGCAGGCCGAGTTTGCGGGCGCTGTAGCTGCTGAGGAAGTAGCCTTGGATGATGCCGTTTTCAATCACGAAGCGGGGGCGGGTGGCGACGCCTTCGGCATCGAAGGCGGTGCTGGCCAAGGCTTTGGGCAGGTGCGGCTCTTCGCGCAGGCTGAGGGCGGCGGGGAGGATTTGGCGGCCGATGCTGTCTTGCAGGAAACTGGTTTGGCGGTAGAGCGCGCCGCCGCTGAGTGCGCCGACGAGGTGGCCGATGAGGCTGCCTGAAACGGTGGCATCGAACAGCACGGGGTAGCTGCCGGTGGGCAGGCTTTGGGCGCCGAGGCGCTGCACGGCGCGGCGGGCGGCGGTTTGGCCGATGTGTTCGGGCGTGTCCAAATCGGCGCTGCTGCGGGCGAGGTCGTACCAATAATCGCGCTGCATGCCGCTGCCGCTGCCGGCCACGACGCTGCAAGACAGGCTGTGGCGGCTGCTGCGCTGGTGTTGCATAAAGCCGTGGCTGTTGCCGTATGCGTATTGATAATGGCCGGTTTGGATGTGGGCGCCTTCGGAGTTGGTGATGCGGGAATCGGCGGCACGGGCGGCGGCTTCGCTGCGGCGGGCGAGCTCGGCGGCTTCGGCGGTGCTCAGCGGCCATTCGTGGTAGCTTTGCAAATCGGGAAATTCGGCGGCCATCAGGACGGCTTCGGCCAGGCCGGCGCAGGGGTCTTCGGCGGTGTAGCGGGCAATATCGAGCGCGGCGCGCACGGTATCGGCAATGGCGGCGGCGGAGAAATCGGCGGTGCTGGCGCGGCCTTTGCGCCAACCTACATACACGGTGAGGTCGAGCGATTTATCTTGCTGGTATTCGATGTGCTCGATTTCCTGCAGCCGCACCTGCACGGATTGGCCGATGGATTCGCTCACGTCGGCTTCGGCTGCGGTGGCGCCGCCGGCTTTGGCCAGCTCGATGGCTTGGGCGCAAACATCGCGCAGGGTTTGCTCGCTGTGGTTAAACATGGTGGTGTGCCCGTATCAAATGAAAACGCCGTATTGTACCTGAGCCGATGCTAAATTTTCAGGTAGCCTGACGGCGGGGCTATAATGCGCCTATTTTTTCTTAACGGCCTATCCAACCATGCCCACTCCTTTCGATATAGTCTTCTTCGGCGGTACCGGCGACCTCGTGATGCGCAAGCTGCTGCCCGCCCTCTATCAAGCCCACGCCGCCGGCACGCTGCACCCGGGCGGCTGCATCATCGGCCTCGGCCGCCGCGATTTAGGGCGCGGAGGCTACCTGAAAAAAGTAGAGGAATCCGCCCGGCCGCATATTCCCAACCTCGAAGCCGAAACGTGGCATACCTTCTGCCAACGCATCAACTATCTGCCCGTAGACGCTGAAAACGCCGAACAATTCCACCACCTCGCCGCGCTGCTCGGCGCCGAAGCCGGGCAAAATGGCCGCGCCCTGGTGATTTACCTTTCCACCGCGCCGCACTATTTCATGCCCATCTGCCGCCATCTGGCCGCTGCCGGGCTGAACCGCCCCGCAACCCGCATCGTGCTGGAAAAACCGCTCGGTCACGACCTCGCCTCCGCGCAAAGCATCAACACCGCCGTAGCCGCCTTCTTCCGCGAAGAGCAGATCTACCGTATCGACCATTATCTAGGCAAAGAGCCCGTGCAAAACCTGCTCGCCCTGCGCTTTGCCAACCGCCTGTTCGATCCCTTGTGGTGTGCCGCCCAAATCCGCGCCGTGGAAATCACCATTGCCGAAGAGCTCGGGGTGGAAAAACGCGGCGAGTTCTACGACCAAACCGGCGCCCTGCGCGATATGCTGCAAAACCACCTGTTGCAGCTTTTGTGCTTCACCGCCATGGAGCCGCCGCTTTCCCTCGGCGATAGCGACGTGCGCAACGCCAAGCTCAACGTCTTGCGCGCACTCAAGCCCTTCAACGCCTACAGCGTGCGCGCCGACGTGGTGCGCGGCCAATACACCGCCGGCCAAATCCGGGGCGAAAACGTGTGCGGCTACCGCGAAGAAGCCAATGTCTCCCAGCAAAGCCGCACCGAAACCTTCATCGCCCTGCGCGCCGAAATCGACAACCCGCGCTGGCGCGGCGTGCCCTTCCTGCTGCGCAGCGGCAAGCGCATGGCCGGGCGGCTGGCCGAAATCGTGCTCCACTTCTGGCCCGAAGCCAACCCCGTATTTGGCTGCGGCGGCTCGCCCAACCGCATCAGCGTGCGCCTGCAGCCGCAGGAATCCGTGAAACTGTTCCTGCAAATGAAAGCCCCCGGCACCAGCCTGTGCGTACACGAAGCCGCACTGGATTTAGACTTGCTCAAAATCTTCCCCGAACGCCGTGCCGACGCTTATGAGCGCCTGCTGCTCGACGCGATAGACGGCAAACTCGCCCTCTTTATGCGCAGCGACGAACTCGAAGCAGCCTGGCGCTGGCTCCAGCCCGTGCTCGACGATTGGGCGGCACACCAGCCCGAACCCCAGCCCTACCCCGCCGGCAGCCACGGCCCCGAAGCCGCCATCGAAATGGCCGCCGCCTGCGGCGTGGATTGGCGTAATCGCTAGCGCTGTACGGCTTGCTGCTTGTCTTATCCTTATTTATAGTGAATTAACAAAAACCGGTACAGCGTTGGCTTGCCTTGCCGTAACGTGTGTACTGTCTTCGGCTCGTCGCCTTGTCCTGATTTTTGTTAATCCGCTATACATCCGCCATATTCCAGCAAAAGGCTACCTGAAACCGCAGATAAACGGTTTCAGGTAGCCTTTTTGTATTCCCGCCGTGCTGTTTATTCCACCACAATCTGCGGGAAGCGGTTGCTGAAGTCTTTGCCTTTAGCGGCCACGGCCAGGGCGGTTTGCCAGGCGGCTTCGGTGTAGATTTGGGCGATGGCGGGGTGGGCGGCCTGCATTTGGGCGGCGCTGCCGCTGTCCATGGCTTCGCGCACGGGCAGGCTCAGGGGCAGCTGGCCCAGTAGCGGCACACCGAGGCGTTCGGCCAGCGCTTTGCCGCCGTCTTGGCCGAAAATAGGCTCGTGATGCCCGCAGTGGCTGCAAATATGCACCGACATGTTTTCCAGCACGCCGAAAATGGGGATGTTGACTTTGCCGAACATATCCACGGCTTTGCGCGCGTCGATCAGGGCGATGTCTTGCGGGGTGGTGACCACGATGGCGCCGGTAACGGGGATTTTCTGCGATAGGGTGAGCTGGATGTCGCCGGTGCCGGGCGGCAGGTCGACCAACAGGTAGTCCACATTGTCCCATTCGCTTTGAAACAGCAGCTGCTGCAGGGCCTGGCTCACCATGGGGCCGCGCCACACCACGGCTTGGTCGGTGTCGACCAGAAAGCCGATAGACATCACTTGGATGCCTTCGGCCGAGCGCACGGGGATGAAATGTTTGTTTTCCTGCTGCGGTTTGCTCTCAGGCACGCCGAGCATGGTGGGCTGGCTGGGGCCGTAGAGGTCGGCATCGAGGATGCCCACGCGCGCGCCCATGTTGTGCAGCGCCACGGCGAGGTTGGCGGCGGTGGTGGATTTGCCCACGCCGCCTTTGCCGGAGGCGACGGCGATGATGTTTTTCACGCCGCTGATGGTGCGCACGCCGGGCTGGACTTTGCGGGCGGTGATTTCGCTGCGGATGTTGGTTTGCACGTTTTGGGTGCAACCGGCTTCGGCCAACGCGGAAGCGATGTTTTGCTTGAGCCGGTCGGCAATGTGGCCGACGGGAAAGCCGAAGCAGAGTTTGATTTGCAGGCCATCGTCGGTTGGTTCGATGGCTTGCAGGGCGTGGCTGCTGCCGACGGTGAGGCTGCTGTTGGGGATGGCGACGGCCTCGACGGCGGCGTGTAGGGCGTTATCGTTATGCATGATGTTTTCCTTGAGGTGTGTGTGGATTGGGGAAACAGGCTACCTGAAAACGGGAAATGCCGTTTCAGGTAGCCTGTTTGGCTGGTGTTCTAGCGGGTTGGCTACGAGAACAGCCGTTTGGCCAGTTCGCTGCCGGGCTCGATGCCCACCCGTTTCATCTCGTCTTGTCGCGCCACCACATAGCTGCGGATTTCTTTCAGCCATTGGGTGGAAAGCTCTTCGAGCTTGTCGTTGACCAAATCCAGGCCGAGCATGCTGGAAAGCTTAACGGCGATATCCATGAAGCGGTTGAAGTTTTTCTCGCCGTCGGGGATGTGCGGGGCGTCGAACAGCATGCTGATGCCGCGATAATTCTGGGTGGAGAGCAGGGTGGCGGTGAAGGCGCTGTTGTCGAGGGTGGAGATGGCAAACAACGGCCGGCCTTTGGCGTCGTTCAGGTAGAACATGCCGTCGTGCGAAAGCTCGAAGCCTTGGCGTTCTATGGCATTGCGCAATTCCACGCCGCTCACGTTGTTGCGCGACACCAAATGGATGGCGATGGTTTGATCCACGCGGGCGCACAGATCGTCCAGCGGGCGGGCGATGGAGAGGAAGGTGTCGATGTCGGTGAGCAGCAGGCCGCCGTCCATTTTTTCGGCAAAGGCGTTGGCCTGTTCGCCGAATTGCTCCAAATCGGCAATGCTGGCCAAGCCGTTGCGGCTGATGGCTTGCAGGCCGATCACGAAGCCTTGGTAGTACACGCTGGGAATCGGCTCGGCGATTTGGAAGCGGTCGTCCATGGTGCAGCCGGCGATGCGGAAGCGGTGGCGGCTGGAAAGGCGCGGCATGGCGTGCAATTCCTGCGGCTCTTTCAGGGAAATGTAGCAGAGGTAGTCGAAGCGGCTGTCGAACCAGGGCAGCTGTTGTTTGGCCAAATCCTGCAAATCGAGCAGCAGCTTGCGTTTGGCGGGCGCTTGGGTTTGCGAAGGCGCGGCGGCCGGCACGGGCTGGAAGTTGAACGCGGGGGCTTCGGCGGCGGGTTCGGCCTGCAATACCGGCTCGGCAGGGGCGCTGTCGGCTGCGGCCGGTGTTTCGGCAACATGGGTTTCGGCGGCGGGCTCGCTTGAGCGGCTGAATTTAACGAAAGCCGGCTGCAGGCGCGGGGCAGCCTCTGCTTCGGCAGCGGGAGCTTGCTGCTGGCCGTCGCGCACAGAATGGGTGTGGCTTTCCATCAGCGCGTCTTTATCGGCATGGCCGAATTGGGCGCGGATGGAATCGCGGTATTTCTTTTCCTGATAGGTGTTGTACAGCAATACGCCAAACACGGGGGCGAAAATAAGGATGGCAATAATCAGAATAGTGTTGGTGCTCATTGATACTTCCGAATGGGGGAGCTGTCGAAACAGCGGAATTATATAGCGAAAAGGCTTTCTTTCCCATAGACGGCCGTTTCAAACCCGGCCATATTGTGTTGGCTCGGTTTAATGTGAAACGATTATCGGGGTGCGGGCGGGAATAAGGCTACCTGAAAAATACGCGCTTCTGCTGCGGCAACGGCTTCCGGTTTATTTGCCTTCATCCTGCCCACGCTCTTTTTCTTCGCGTTCTTTTTCTTCCAGCTTCTGCTGTTTGGCGGTGAGCTCGGGCAACTCGAAGTGGATGTTCAGGCCGTTAGGCTGCACATTAGAGGCGCTGATGCGGCCGTTGTGTTTGCCGATTACATGGCGGGCAATGGCCAAGCCAAGGCCGGTTCCGGGTTTGTGCGCGCCGCTGTCGGCGCGGTAGAAGGCGGTGAAGATATGCGGCAGCTGGCGTTCGTCCACGCCCGGGCCGTTGTCGGCAATGTCGATGTGCCAATGGTGTTTGTGGCCGGAGAGGCGGACATGGATTTTGCTGCCTTCTGGGCTGTAGGCCATGGCATTGCGCAATACGTTGTCGAAAGCGCGGTAGAGGTAGCCCTCGTTGGCGGAAACGGTGGCTTCGGCATCCTCCGGATCGTAAGTGAAATCGATTTGCTGATTGTTTTGGCAGGCGATGGCGCGGCAGTCTTCCACCAAGTTTTCCAAGAAGGGTACCAGTTTGAGCGGGTCTTTTTCCATTTCCACGTTGGCGGTTTCCAAACGGGAAAGGGTGAGCAGCTCGCCCACGAGTTTGTCCATACGGGTGAGCTCGGATTCCAGGCGCTTGATGTTTTGCTCCTGTTTGTGCGGCTGCACTTGCAACAAGGCGAGCAGCGCCTGCATACGCGCCAGCGGGGAGCGCATTTCGTGCGAAACGTGGTGCAGCAGGTGGCGTTCGCGTTCCACCAGTTTTTGCAGGCGGCCGGCCATGTGGTCGAACTGGACGGCGAGTTTGGCCAGCTCGTCGCGCCGGCCGAGCAGCTGGTGGGAAATACGGGTTTCGAGGTCGCCTTCGGCCAGGCGGCTCATGCCGCGCTCCAACGTGCGGATAGGTTGGGAAATATTGCGGGCAAGGATGTAGGCCAGGAGCAGGCCGACGATGATGATAAAGCTGAGGATGATGAGCTCGTGCCACACCGGCGCCATTTCCACGCCGGGAATCATCAGCGGGGAAGGCAGGCGGGTGGGCTGTTGTTTGTCCCAATCGGCCAGCATGAAGATGTATTCTTCGCCCAAGGGGTCGTAGGCCACGCGCACGGCACGGGTGTTGGGGTATTCGGCGGCGAATTTACGGGCGGCCAGGATGCGGGCGGGCTCTACCTGGCGCTGGAAAATATCGGCTTTGCTGTCGCCGGAAATCACGAGGATGTTGTCGAACGTGGGGGTGTTGTTCCAGTCTTGCAGGGTTTCGCGCACGCCGGATAGGCCGCGGGTTTGAAACACGGTAACGGTGCTATTCAGCAGGCCGGTTTCGAAGGCGCGCTGCTGTTTGAAACGGCTTTCGGCCACTCTATCCTGCACCAGCCAGAAGGAGAAGCTGGCCACAAAAATGGCGGCGATGATAACGAAGAAGAAGGTGAGGAAAATCCGCTGGAACAGTTTCATGAATATGCTTTGGCGGGAAGGTTTGCCCGGCCACAAAACAATGCCGCCGTCAGTCGGTTTAGGCTTGGCGGCGGCCGTTGGGTGGATAGTGCAAATGAAGGAACGGTATTTTCAGGTAGCCTTTATCCCGTTCGATGAAGGCTACCTGAAAGCGTAAGCTTCAAAAAAATAAAATTGAAATATCAGTTTTTCACAAACAGATAACCCAGGCCGCGCACGGTTTGGATGAGCGAGGCGTCGCCCAGTTTGTGGCGGATGCTGGAAATGTGCACATCGATGCTGCGGTCGAACTTAGCCAGCTTGCGGTCGAGCGCTTCGAGCGAGAGGGTTTCTTTGTTCACCACCTGGCCGGCATGGCGCATCAGCACTTCCAGCAGGTTGAATTCGGTGCTGGTGAGCTCCAGCGGGGCTTCGTTGATGGTGGCTTGGCGCTTGGCCGGATAGAGGGTAACGTCGCTCACGGAAATCACGTTGGGCGTGTTGTTGTCCGGCTCGGCCAGGCGGGTGCGGCGCAGGATGGCGTTGATGCGCGCTAAGAGTTCGCGCGGCTGGCAAGGCTTGGGCACATAGTCGTCGGCGCCCATTTCCAAGCCGATGATGCGGTCGATGTCGTCGCCTTTGGCGGTAAGCATGATGATGGGGATTTTGCTCTGCTGGCGCACGGTTTTGAGCACATCCAGACCGCTCAGTTTGGGCATCATGGAGTCCAGCACCACCACGTTGTAGTTGCCGGAGAGAATTTCGTTCACGCCGGCTTCGCCGTCCGGCACGCTGCTGACTTCCAGCCCTTCGGCGCTCAGGTATTCGGTTAAGAGCTCGGTGAGCAGGGCGTCGTCGTCTACCAATAAAACACGGTTCATGCTTACTCCTTAGTATTTTATGTGCCGTTGCAGCACGGAAATTTTGCCGCCGGGAACTGCCCGGCAATTTGGCCAACCAACGTGATTTTTCAAGCTCCGTAGCCGGGATTAGGCTGGTTGGCTGTTGAATTTCAAGCGTCTTAACACTTTGCCTGATACGGGCGAACAAGCCAAATTCTTTTGCGTATCTTTGCGTAAGCCGGGCGGGATATCACGGATGTTATGCTTGTTTAAGCCCGGCAACAAATGGCGCTTTGTTTTAATTGGGTTGCCGCTTCACTTTCAGGTAGCCTCATCTCTCGTCAAACCCCGCTGCCGCTGCGCGAAGTCGGGCGGCTGCCGCTGTTGTCGGCGGGGGCGGAAGCATTGCCGCAAGTCAGGTTGCCGGCGGCCTGGGGCATGGTTTGCACATACAGCCGGCACTGCTCGCGCAGGGGCTGCACCACTTCTGGCGCGGCACGGAAAGCAGCGGCGGTGCTGAGCAGGCCGGGCATTTGTTTGGGGTAGTAGCGGCCCATGTTCACCAGCCAATCGGCAGCTTCGCGCGGGTGGCCTTCCTGCTCCAAATAGAAGGCGCGCACGGCGGTGTTGGCATAGGGGCGGAACAGGCTGGCGCGCAGGGCGGCATCACGACCCCACTCAGGCAGCGGGCGCAGCCAATCCACTTTGCGGATTAAGCCCATCTGTGCGTAGTATTTGAGGAAATAGTGTTTGCCTTCCAGCTCGCGCAGGGTATCCACTTGTTTGTATTGCGGATAGTTTTCGGTGGGATTGGCGTAGGCGAACACCAGGCGGTGGTAGGCAAAGCCGTATTGCACAATGATAACGGACGCCAACGCGGCAAAGGCCATGCCGAAGCGTTGCGGCCACTTGCCCGCCTGCACGATATACCAGCCGGGCGCTTTGGCCGGGGTGAGGCTCATCATCACGGCAAACGGCGTGAGGAAATACACATACCACAGCGGATACTCCAGCAGGCTGTGGCACAACGACACGGTCATCAGAGCCAGCATCAGCGCCGAAGACGCGCCCAATCCCTTTTTCAGGTAGCCCTTTGCCACCGCCAGCCAGCCGCCGAACACCAAGATGGCGCCCGCCACGCCCATCTCGGCCAAGATTTCCAGCATACTGTTGTGGCTGTGGGTGAACAGCACCCCCACGTCATAATTGCGAAACTCTGAGCCGCGCATGGCCAGCGCGAAACTCTCGTGCGCATAGCCCTGCCAGCCCACGCCCAGCCACGGGTGCTCGGTAAACACCGTCCATGCCTTCGCCCATTCCGAAGCCCGCCCCGGGCTGGCCGCATCGCCCGACACCAAACGCCCCACGCCCGAGGACTGCACATCAGGCGCCAGCCACGTATCCACCAGCCAAGGCATAATCAACTGCGCCGCCAGCACACCCAAAACCAACAGCCCCGTCAGCGCGCACCAACGGCGCAGCGGGCGGCCGCCCAGCACATACAGCAGCGGCACCAGCAGCAGCAAGGCCCCCACATACACCATAATCGTGCGCGAAGTAATCACCCCGATCACCTGCAGCAAAAACACCGCCAGCGCCAAAGCAATCAGCCCCGGCAGCCGCCGCCTGCTCCACAGGTAGCCCAGTGCCAGCACGCCCCACATCATGTAGTGCCCCAAATGATTGCGCTGCCCCACCTGGCCGAACACAAAATACTTCTGCGGCGCGCGCATCATCCCCGGCAGCCAAGACGTGTGGCCGATAAACTGAAACACGCACACCAAGCCCTGCAACACCGCCCCGCAAAGCAGCGCCCAGGCAAAAATTTCCACCACCCGGTCTTGCCCCAGCCGGGCTACCTGAAGCCGGCAAGCCCAGGCCAGCAGCGCCATCACGCAAAACACCGCCGCCGTCAAATCCGACATTTCCGGATACGGCAGCCGCAAAATCCGCGCCTGCACCAGCCAAAATCCCGCCAGCAGCACAAAAAATACCATCGCCCCCGGCAGCCGCGCGCGCGCCGGATTGCGCCACAGCGTGAGCAATGCAAACAAAGCGGCAAACAGCAGCGAGCCGCTCTCAATAAACCAGCCGCCCTGCGGCCCCGTGCGCCAAGACGACAAAAATGGCACCACCGCCATCAGCGCCATGCCCAGCCACACCACCCAGCTTTCCTTAAACCGTTCCCACATCATGCCCGCTCCCGTTTGCCTGCTCGCATAAACATCAGGCACGACACAAAAAACACCACGCCCGCAGCCAAAGCCGCCGCCGCACAAACCCGGCTGGCCGGCTGCGCGTCAAACAGCCGCACCACCGCCTCCGCCGCATAAAACAACACCAGCATCCCGCCCAGCAGGAAAGTTTGCCTGTTGCGCCGCAACACCCCCGGCAGCAGCAGGCACAAAGGCAGAGCCTTTAGCGCCAGCCAAGAGCCGCCCGGGCGCAACGGCGAGAGCCACAGCTCCCAAGCCAAGGAAAGGAAAATCAGCGCAAACAGGCTGCACGCAGCCGCTCGGTAGGCAAAAGATGGCGAAATCGGCATTACTTGTTCGAATTAAAAAAGAATCGGGTTGAATGAATAAAGAGGCTACCTGAAACCGGCAGGCACGATGCCGCGCCCGCCTGTCTCGGCAGAAATTATAGCCAAAGCAATCATGTTTTCATACAAACGGCAGATACAAAAAACTGCCCGAAATCCGCCTCCCCGCCCGAGGAGCGCTAGAGAGGCGGCAAACCGCAGCTTGGTTTTCACTTCGTTAGCACTGAAGTTTTCAGGTAGCCTGATGGCCGCAGGCTGTTGGCGACAGAATGGATTTATTGCGCGAACCGGTTTGCACATTCTATTAGTGGTGGCTGCGCCGGTTCTGCTTTTGTTGATTAGTCATTTTTAGTCTCCGGTTTGAATGATGGTGAAATCAAAACTTTTTTTACAAAACTAATAGTTTGCTGCTCAAACTCGCTCTCCCTTGGGCATCGTTCGCCTCTGCCCCAAGGATTTGGATTCTGCTCAAATTTGGAATAGCCTAATTCCGGCACAAAAACATACATCGTTTTTTCGGCCATCAGTGTATTGGTTTTGGTATCGATAATCTTGATGGTTGTTCCCGCTATCCAATGTTTTCGGTTTTCCCAAGAAATATCATTTTCATAAGTAACGGCATAGCGGGCAGGATATGGTGGATTCGCTTCTTGATCAAATGGTTTAGCATACCTAGACCAATTACCGCTGTAACGAATAATCGAGCCGTCTTTTTGTAAAACATCAACATTGTCATAGTGAACAGAAGAATAATATGGCAAAAAACTGGCAACATATTCTTCCCGCTTTGACTCGCTCTCTATCGCCGCATCCTCCCACATCTGGTCTTTCCGCGGGTTGTAGCTGTTGCTCTGATACTTTTCGTCATCCCCCCGCACTTTCAGCAGCAGGATGCTGTCCACATTGTCCGCGGTGCGGTAGATTTTCTCACCGGCGTTTTGGCACAGCTGGTCGAAGCGGGCTTTGGCGGGCTCGTAGCGTTTGCGCCATTCGGCCGCTTTTTCGGCATTCTCCCGCTCTTCCTGCCAAACGAGCGTTTTGGGAAACAGAAAAAACAGTGCTGCCACAACAAGCCCGGGAGCTGGCAGCAGCCATGGGTATTTCTCCAAAAACTTGGGCTGGGCTTTGTAGCATACAAATATCGAGCCTAGCGCGCATACCAGCATCGTGCCCCAATACAGCATGGCGATTAAGCTGGTGATGTCTCGTAATGTAATCATGTTTTTCCTAGTTAATTTTGTTTTGCCCGGCAGCAGCATATCTGGAATCTTAGAGGCTACCTGAAAACTTTTCCTTTGCTCTTTACTAATCTTCACCGCTTGTTTTCAGGTAGCCTTCTACCCATCCGCACCTGTCAAACAAAAACACCGCTGTGCGCAGCATGAAGGCCATGCTGACGGCAGCGGTGTTGTTGTGTGGTGCGGCGGTACGGCGTGTTCGCGGGGGAATCCATTTGGGCTCCGGATTGGGTCGTATCGGTATCGTTTATGTGCGGCATGGTAGCTTGGTGGCAAAATGTATTTTTGTTTTCCCTTCGCCTGCCGTAATGGAAAGGCTACCTGAAAATGCCAACGCAGGGCTTGGCGGCGCTAAAGCTGAGGCTTTCAGGTAGCCTCATCCGCTTCCGTGGTTTTCGCCGCATCCGCATTCGGCTTAAACAGCCGGCACATCAGCAAGCCCGCTTCATACAGCGCAATCAGCGGCACCGCCAGCAGAAACTGCGAAATCACATCCGGCGGCGTTACAATCCCCGCTACCACAAATGCCGCCACCACCACATAAGGCCGCGCCGTTTTCAGCGCCGAGAGCGATACCGCTCCCATCCGATGCAGCAGCACCACCAACACCGGCAGCTCAAACGCCATACCGAAAGCCACAAACATGCCCAACACGAAGGAAAGGTAGCGGTCGATGTCCGTCATCATGCTCACCCCTTCCGGCGTGGCCGAGGCAAACACTTTAAATACCAGCGGGAACACCAAAAAATAGCAAAACGCCATCCCCGCAAAAAATAGCCCCACGCTCGAGAGCAACAGCGGCAGCACCAGCCGTTTTTCGTGCCGGTAGAGCGCCGGTGCCACAAACGCCCACAGCTGGTAGAGCGTATGCGGCAGCGACACCAAAAACGCCGCCATCAGCGCCACCTTCAGCGGAACAAACACCGGCGCAATCACATCAATCGCCTGCATATGCGCCCCCGGCGGCAGGCTCGCCATCAAAGGCTTGGCCACCAGCGCATACAGCCGGTTGGCAAACGGCACCGCCGCAAACAGGCACAGCAGCAACACCGCCGCCACCCACATCAGGCGGCGGCGCAATTCCTTCAAATGTTCCACCAAAGGCTGCGCGTTCATCTGCCCCCTCCCGCCTGTTTGCGCACCCGCAAACGCGGCCGCACCCGCACGCGCGGCTGCAGCTTACGCCGGCACGCGCGCGAGCGCTGCCCCAGCGAAGGCGTGTGAAAGCCCGTGGCATGGGGCGCATCCCGCAGGGCAGGCAGGCCGTCTTCATCCAGGCCGAAATCCGCCGGCGTGCGCTGCGGCGGCAACCGCTCCCAGGCCGGCACATCCGGCGCGGCCGAAGAGCGCAAATGCTGCATTTCCTGGCGCAACTCGTTGGCCGTATCCGCCAGTGTTTCCTGCATCCGGCGCAAATCGGCCATATCCGCATGCTGCGCCAGCTCGGCTTTCAGGCTGCCGGCCAAACGTTGGAGCTTGCCCGCCATCCGTCCGGCAGCACGTGCCGCCTGCGGCAGCCGTTCCGGCCCCAGCACCACCAGCGCCACCAGTGCCGCCAGCAGCATCTCGCTGAACGCGAAATCAAACATCGCCTATTCGCCCGGCTTCTCTTCTTTGTGTTCAACAATCTGCTTTGGCGCAGCCGTTTCGCTCTCACCCTCGCTGCCTTCGTTCAGGCCTTTTTTAAAATCGTGAATCGCCCCGCCGAGGTCTTTGCCCACATTGCGCAGCTTCTTCGTGCCGAAAATCAACACCACCACAATCAAAATCACCAGCCAATGCAGGCCGCTAGAAATACCCATCATTCTTTCCTTTCAATCCATTCAACGGCAGCACACATAAGGCTACCTGAAACAGGTGCGGCAGGTTTCGCCAAAACGTTGTTTCCAACCGAATCAAACCGCCCTGCCGCCAATCTGCAAACAGCCGCGATTGTAACAGCGGGCGCGGCAAACCGAAAGAACGGCGCGGCGGGCGGATGGCATTGCAACAGGGCGGCAAGCAGCCCAACAGTTGGCGCAAGCCATGCCTTGCTAATTTCAGGTAGCCTTTGCTACGGCGGCGGGCGGGTATTAAGCCCATTCCCACGGGTTTCAGGTAGCCTGCTGGAGAGCAGGCTGCAAGCAATCTTGTGGCGCAAACTTACCCCTGCCAATCTGGATGAAGGCTACCTGAAAACGGGAGGCCAACCAAATGCCGGCTTAGCCAAGCCGCTATATGCTCCTCCAAGCCCATTCTCATTATTTCAGGTAGCCTGCTGCCGCGCCGCCAAACCCGGCCTTTCGCTATATAGTGAATTAACAAAAACCAGTACAGCGTTGGCTCGCCTTGCCGTAACGTGTGTACTGCCTGCGGCTCGCCGCCTTGTCCTGATTTAAATTTAATCCACTATAATGCCGATTCCTTCTTAATTTCTTACCTCCGCCCGCGCCATGCTCCATCTTTATTCTTCCAACCGCCTAGAATTCCTTGCCGAAACCGCCGTTGCGCTGATGCAGACCATGCCGCTGAAAGCGGTGTTTGCGCCGGAAGAAATCGTGGTGCAGAGCCAAGGGATGCGCCGTTATCTCAATCATTATTTAGCCGAGCGCAGCGGCATTGCGGCCAATTTGAATTTCAGCCTGCCGGCAGCCTTGAGCTGGCAGCTCACGCGCTGCTTTCTGTCGGATGCGCCGCGCCTGAACCCGTTTGCGCCGGAAGTGTTGCGCTGGCGGCTGCTGCCGCTGTTGGAAAATGCCGATTCGGCTCTGCCGGCCGTATTGCAGGGCTACCTGAAAAGCAGCACGGCGGCGGCCTATCATTTGGCAGGGCGGCTGGCGGACGTGTTCGACCAATATTTGGTGTATCGCCCGCATTGGCTCGCGCAATGGGAGCAGGGCAAGCTCAACGGCTTGGGCGCAGACGAAGCCTGGCAGGCCGCGTTGTGGCGCACGCTCGCCGCCGAAGCCCCCGCCGCCCACCGCGCCGCGCAGCACGAACGGCTGCTGGCCACGCTGAATCCGGCGCACCTGCCGCAGCGTTATTTGGCGTTCGGCATTTCCACACTGGCGCCGGTGTATCTGGATTTGTTGCAGGCCTTGGCCGAGCACACCGATGTGCACCTGTTTGCGGTCAACCCCAGCCAGCAATACTGGGGCGACATCCAAAGCCCGAAACGGCTGGCCGCACAGGCCGAACCCTCAGCCGAAGAAGCCGGCCACCCGCTGCTCTCCTCGCTGGGCAAACAGGGGCGCGATTTTTTCGACCGCCTGGCCGTGAGCACCCGCACCATGGAACAGGTGGAACTCTTCCCTACGCAGCCCGAATCGCCCGGCCTGCTGCAACGCCTGCAGGCCGATATCCAGCTGTTGAGGCTACCTGAAAAAGGCAGCGCGCAGATGGACGGCAGCATCGTAATCCAAGCCGCCCACAGCCCCCTGCGCGAGCTGCAAATCCTCAAAGAACACCTGTTGCGCCGTTTGACAGACAACCCCAAACTACAACCGCACCACATCGCCGTGCTCACCCCCGCCATGGAAGACTACCTGCCATTCATCCACGCCGTGTTCGGCGAAGCCGCGCCCGGCAGCCGCGCCCTGCCGTATTCCGTGGCCGACGTGCGTCTCAGCCGCAGCCAGCCTTTGATGCTGCTGGCCGAGCAGCTCATCACCCTGATGCAAAGCCGCTTCGAAACCGAACGTCTGCTGCCCCTGCTCGATGCGCAAGCGGTGTGCCGCCATTGGCAGATTGACGAAACCGATGCCGAATTCCTGCGCCGCAGCGTGGCCGAGCTCAACGTGCATTGGGGCGCGGATGCCGAAATGCGCGCCGAGCACGGCGGCAGCGGCAAAGCCTTCACTTGGCAGCAGGCCGCCGAACGCAGCGTGCTGGGTTGGCTGCTGCCCGAGGGCGAAGATACGCTGTGGCAAGGCGTGCACCCCTGGCCGGCCGATTTGGCCCGCCAGCCTGCCCAGGCCGCCTGGTTTGTGCTGCTGGGCAAACTGCGCGAGCACCACCGCCGCTGGCAAAGCCCCGCGTCCATCGAAGGCTGGATCGAACGCTTCCGCGCCCTTTTAGCCGATGCCGCGGGCGATACCCCTGCCGAAGCCGACCAGGCCGCCTGGCAGCAAATCAGCCAGGCCTTGGCCGACTGGCAGGAAGAAGCCGCGCTGGCGGGCTATGCCGCAGCCCTGCCACCCGACACCGCCTGCCAGCACCTGAGCCGTTTCTTCGGCCAAAGCAGCGAAGCTGCCTTTTTGCGCGGCGGCATTACCTTCTGCAGCATGGTGCCCATGCGCAGCCTGCCGTTCGACACTGTGTGTCTGCTCGGCCTGAACGACGGCAAATACCCGCGCCAAACCCCCGCCCCCGCCTTCGACCTGATCGCCCGCCACCCCCAATCCGGCGACCGCTCCCGCCGCGACGACGACCGCTACTTGTTCCTCGAATCCCTGCTCAGCGCCCGCAGCCACCTCTATCTGTCCTACATCGGCCGCGACCATCTCAAAGACGAAGCCCAAGCCCCCTCGCCACTACTGAGCGAACTCATCGACACGCTGGCACAAATGGCCGGCCAGAGCAGCACCGATTTCGCCGCCGCCCATGTGTGCCAACATCCCCTGCAAGCCTTTTCCACCCGCTATTTTGTCCCGCCAGAGAATGGGGAAAATTCAGCCGGTCCTAGCGAAAACGGGCTTTCAGGTAGCCTGTCCGGCCTCCGCCAAGACTACGCCCAAGCCCTCAACCAGCCTGCCGCCGAAGCCGCCCCCTTTATTGGCGATGCCCCGCCCGAAGCCGTTGTCGAGCCCACGGTATCGCTCGACAGTTTCCTAAACTTCTGGAACAACCCGGTGCGCTATTGGCTGCGCCACGCCCTGCAATGGAAAGGCCCCTATGCCGACCGTCCCACCGATTCCGCCGAGCCATACGCCATCGAACATTCCGACGAAGTGAAACAGCGCTACCTCGACGCCTGCTGCCAGCATGAAGATTTCGCCCAAACCGAAGCTAAACTGCAGGCCGACAGCCTCCTGCCCGCCGGTCTGCTCGGCGAAATCCTGCAAGAGCCCGAGCGCACCGCCGCCAAGCAGCTCGATTCCGCGCTGCTCGCCAGCCCGCGCGAGCCCGATTTCCCCTTCCGCTTCGAGCACGGCGGCCACACCCTCGTCGGCAGCCTCACCCACCTGCACCAGCACGGCCAAATCTTCTACCACGCCGCCAAACTCAAAGCCCCCGCCGAAATTAGGCTGTGGCTGCAACACCTGGTGTATTGCGCCGTTCACCCCCAAGCAAAAACCACCCACCTCGTCTCCCTCGACAGCCCGCAAACCCTGCCGCCGCTGCCGCAAGCGGAAGCCGCCGAGCAACTTGCCCGCTGGTTCGACTACTATCTGCTCGGTCAACAACAGCCGCTGCCCTTCTTTCCCCGCACCAGCCTGGCCGCCGCCAAAGCCTGCACCGCCGAAGACCTCTCTGCCCAAGGGCTACCTGAAAAAGCTCTCGCCGCCGCCCGCGGCAAATACCGCGACAGCCGCGACTGCCCCGGCCAAAACCAAGATCGCGAAGTCGCCCAAGTGTACGGCCGCGATGAAGTCGAGCCGATTAACAGCCCCCTATTCGCCCGCCTCGTTTTAGAGCTGCTTGCCCCGCTGCATTTATGGTTTGCTTCTGAAAAAGGCAAAGGCAAACAGACAAATTAAACAGGCTGGCTGTACCCAGAACACACCACACCAAAACAGAGGCTACCTGAAATTTGTTTAGCCGCATCAGGCTTGCGAGCCAGTTTCAGGTAGCCTCACTTCAAATTGCGCCATAATTTAATGAACTGTATTTAAATAATATTTTTAAATTTTGTGCACAAACTGTTAAAAAATTTCCTCATCTATGCCAAATTTCTATTGACAACTCCCCGCCTCGTCTCTAAAATGCGCGCTTCCTTTCCCCGATAGCTCAGTCGGTAGAGCGACGGACTGTTAATCCGCAGGTCGCTGGTTCGAGCCCAGCTCGGGGAGCCAAAGGGTCGTTAGCTCAGTCGGTAGAGCAGCGGACTTTTAATCCGTTGGTCGAGCGTTCGAATCGCTCACGACCCACCAAATTTTAAAAAGCCTAAACATCCCGTTTAGGCTTTTTCTTTATCCCCTGCCCATCATGCCCATTCGCCAAACCCTCCCCGCCCGCCGCCTATCCGTTGCCCCGATGCTAGACTGGACAGACCGGCATTATCGATACATGGCACGCCAAATCAGCCGCCATGCCTGGCTCTACACCGAAATGATCCATGCCGGCGCCATCATCCACGGCCAGACTGAGCGTTTTTTGAGCAAAGACGAAAGCGAAAATCCGGTTGCCCTGCAGCTGGGCGGCAGCAACCCGGCCGATTTGGCCAAAGCCTCTGCCATTGCAGCAAGCTGGGGCTATGACGAAATTAACCTCAACTGCGGCTGCCCCAGCCCGCGCGTGCAAAAAGGTGCGTTCGGCGCCTGCTTGATGAATGAAGTGGATTTGGTGGCTGATTGCCTCAATGCCATGCAGGAAGCCGTGCCCGATTGCGCCGTAACCGTGAAGCACCGCATCGGCATCAACCGCCAAACCGAATACCAAACCGTGTGCGATTTCGTGGGCACGCTTACCGACAAAACCGCCTGCCGCACCTATATCGTCCACGCCCGCAATGCCTGGCTGGAAGGCCTGTCGCCTAAAGAAAACCGCGATGTGCCGCCCTTGAGATACGACTATGTTTACCGCCTCAAACAGGACTTTCCCCAGCTGGAAATCATCATCAACGGCGGCATCAAAACCAATGCCGAAATCGCCGAGCACCTGCAACACGTCGACGGCGTGATGATTGGCCGCGAGGCCTACCACAACCCGATGCTGATGCAATCGTGGGACAGGTTGTTTTACGGCGAAAAGCTGCCTGAAACCGACTTCGACACCCTGATTCCCGCGCTCTACCGCTATATGCAGCGCTCGCTCGCCGCCGACCCCGGCCTCACCATCCGCCACATGCTGCGCCACTACCTCGGCCTGCTGCATGGCCGCAACCATGCCCGGGTGTGGCGGCAGATGCTCTCCGATGCCACTCTGCTGCAAAGCAACCGCCCAGAATTGATTTTGGAAGCGTGGGAGAAAGTTTCCGCCGGGGTTTAACTGCATAAAAGGCTACCTGAAAATTCAGGTAGCCTTTTGCTTGGGCGTTTGTTTGAATAACTGCATGATGTAGGGCAGCATGGCCGGGCTGCCGGTGCAGGCTACCTGAAGACCCTATATAGCAACGCGGCCTCCGATGGAAGCCGCGTTTGAACTGCGTTGTTGTGGCACTTCGCTGCACAAAAATCGGCTGTGTTCTGGCTTCGCAGAAACTCCACTGTGTTTCATTTTAGCCGCACAGAAACTTCGCTGCGCTACGTTTTAACTCCGTTGAAGCTTACGCTTTCAGGTAGCCTCTTAGAGCACAAACATCGCCTAGCCGCTGGTGCCCACTGCCGCCGCCTCCTGCGTTTCGGTTTGGGTATCATCCACGTCTTGCAAGGCCTGGTAGGCGGGGAGCAAGAGTTTGGCAATCAAGGAAAGCTGCTGCCAGAGGGTGTGGGCGTGGGGGCTGGCGCTGCTGTCGGGGCGCAGGGCGGTGAGTTGTTGGCGCAGGGCGCTGTAGGCTACCTGAAAATCGGCTTCGGGCAGGCCGGGCAGCCGTTCGAGCAAGCGGGCGGTTTCGTTGGCGGTTTGGGCGAAGGCGGCGTTGAAATCGAGCTCGATTTGGCCGGGGCTGAGGCGGCTGCGGTAGGCGCCAAGGGCGGAGATATAGCCGTTAATGGCGTAAACGGTTTTGAGCAGGGTGAAGCCGCCGGGCAGATGTGCGGCATATTTTTTCGGCTCGCCGGACATGTCGGAAAGGGTGCTGCTCAGTTGGGCGGCGCGTTCGTGGGCGCGGCGGCGTTCGCTGCGGTAGGCGGCATCGTCGCACTGGCCGCCTTGCTGGAGCTGGTCGGTGATGCTTTTCAGGTAGCCTGCGTTGCCGGCCAGGGCACGTTGGGCGGTGCGGGCGAGGGAAAGGTAGTGCCAATCCGGCCAGAGCATGGATACGGCCCACCAGGCCAGCGCGCAGCCGACGATGGTGTCGAGCAGCCGCCAAGGCAGGGCGTCGAAGCCGTGCAGGCCGGCGATGTAGAGATTGGTGATGGCTTGGATGGTGATGAAGAAGGTGGAGTAGCTGTATTTGTTGGTGCGGAAGAAGAAAAACAGGGTGCTGGAAGCGGCCACCACGGCCAGCTGGGTGGCCAGCGAGGGGGTGAAATAGGGCAGTAGCGAGCCGACGGCCACGCCGGCCATCGTGCCGACCACGCGCTGGATAAGGCGGCTTTTGGTGGCGGAATAGTTGGGCTGGCACACGAATACGGCGGTGAGCAGCACCCAGTAGCCCATGGGCAACTTGAGGCTTTCCACTAAGGCGATGCAGAGGAACACCACGATGGAGAGCCGCACGGCGTGACGGAATACGCCGGATTCGAAGCTGAGATGATTGCGCAGGATCTTGAGATGGCTGCGCCAGCTGCCGGCATCTTCGCGCACGATGCGGGTTTGCTCGTTGGCTTCGGTGTAGTCTGCTTGCTCGCCGGCCAGGTGGGTGAGTTGGTAGTTGATGCCGTAGAGATTGTCGATAAGGCGGCGTAGGCTGCGCGGGCTCTTATCGGCTTGGGTGGATTGGTGGTGTTGGAGCGAGCGGCGGATGCCTGCGGCCAGTTTATCCAGCTTGGCATTGTCCGGCGCCGTGCTGCCGCGTTGCAGGCTGTGCGCCACATCGCGGCAGGCCTGCGCCTGCCATTCGATCAGCCGCTGGATGCGGAAGATGAGGTCGCTGTGGCTGAGCTCGGCCACAAAGCGGCGGTATTCGCCGATGTAGCTGGAGCTGGCGCGCTCGTGGATGTCTTGCGCGGCAAAGTAGTAGTGCAGCATGCGGGCGGTGCGCGGGTGGCGGTGCTGGCCGCGCATGCGGTAAAACAAGGCACTGCGCACTTGGTTGAAGGCGGCAATCACTTTGCCGTTTTGCATGGCCAGTGCGATTTGCCGCTGCTCGAGCCGGTCGGTGTCGTCGGGGTCGAAGAATTGGGCTTTGATGTCGAGGTAGCCCGCCAGCTCGGTATAGGCAGCGGCCATGCTGTCTTGCACGGGGCGGTGCGGCAAAATAAGGTGCAGCAGCAGGGTGTTGCCGCTGTAGAGCAGCGTGCCGCACAAAATCAGCAGGGTGTTGGCATACCAAACCATGCTGTGGTTGATGGTAAGGATGGTGTAGAGCGCCACCACCAGCGTGCCGAAGGAGATGGTGCGGTAGCGCAGGCTGATGGCGCCGGACAGGGTAAACACAAAAGTGAGCAGCGTCATCGCAGGCAGAAACAGCAGCGGCTGGCCGAACGTAAACTGCACGGTGAGCGAGGAAACGCTGAAGGCTGCAATGGTGGAGAGCAGGTTTTGGATGCGGCCGGTGAGGCGGTTGTCTAAATCCACCAGGCCGCCGGCAATCACGCCGAGCACCAGCGGCATACACATCAGCGGCTTCTGCCAATACCACACGGCCAGCACGGCTAAGCATACGCTAACCAGCATCGGCAGTGCAGCCAGTACGCGCGCGGAAAGCCATTTGAGCCGGGATGGGATAAGGGGCATGGTGGGTAAATAAAGGATGAGTGGGAAAGGGCGCTATTTTAGCGCAGGCGGCACAATACGGGCGCGGCTTTTGGGTTTTAGCTCAGTTCAAATTGCGTTTTCAGGTAGCCCTGTTTCCGTAGGGGCTACCTGAAAACCGAAACCGCGTGCGCGAGGGGGTGCACACACACTACGCAGGTGGGTTATGCTTGCTAACCATGCAGGCTACGCTTGCTCTTTTAATTTAAGAGTTATTTTTTTAAATGAGTCATCCATAACTAAAAAGTTGATTTTTATTCTAGGGTTTTCAATTGTTAACACACTATTTTTTGAATGAAATTCAATTCTTGTAGAACCCTTGAATTTAAATTCAAATAATGGAAAGCAAGATAAATCATCCATATAGGAATATAAATCATCAAGATCTAATGGCTGAATAAATATTGCTGAACAATCTATATATATTTGATGCCAACATAAATTATCTTTAAATAGTATGAAATTATTATTTTTTGTATCTGAGTCTTGTAGAACATATAAATTTTCTAAATTTTCTACTGTAATATTTATATTTGAATCCTGTGTATAAATCATTATTTATGTCCTCCATTACAAAAATCAGCAGCACCACCTTATGAACATCGTAAATAAGTTAGAAATTCTCCATCAGGTTTTTAAATAACTAAAGAATTATGAGGCTTTCTCCAAATTACATTATCTATAGTCATGTATTCTTGAACTCTTACTTCTGATGGGTTGGAAACAATCTTATTTATTAAATTTTTTTGAGCCTGCTCTGTTTAGAAGGCCTTTAAATTTTTTTGGCATATCAATCCAATGAATAGGAGCTTGTTGTCGCATTTGTTGAAAATGTTTCTTACATTTTTTAACTGCATTGAAACTACGCTTTCAGGTAGCCTGCTAGGGCTGCCTGAAGGCTGAAACCGCGTGCGTTCGGGATACTCACACACTATACAGGCGGGCTATGCTTGCATTAGTTAAAAATAACTTTTCTTCCATTTTCCGGCATAATCCTTCCGATATACCCCATCAATTTTAAAAATATCATCGTCTTTGCGGATGCAGTATTTTAAAACGCTTTTAAATCCATTATTTAACTTCACAATGACTTCGGATTTAATCCGCCTTTCCTGAACGTCTGAAATTTGAAAATCTCTAAATTCTGGTGGTATTGAATAGCTTAATGAAAGCAGCCTGTCCACCCATTTGGTTTCCAAGACAGACGGATGGAGGTATTGGTCAAATATGGCGCGCAGCTTGGCTCTCATTTCCTCTTCTGCCTGCATGTCTAATTCTTCTTCCTCTTCTTCGTCCATATCGTCCGATATTTCTTCATCCAGCTGCTTGTCCCGTTTCTCCATATAGATTTCCCATTGGCACATCGCATTGAGGAAATCGGTAACCAAGGCGGCTTGCGGGGTTGTCGGTGCGTTCATGGCATATCCTTAATTTGGTAAATGGCCGGCCTAGCAAGGAACTCAGCTGGCTGCCGATAAAAGTAAAGACGGACGGCAGGCTACCTGAAAGCAAGGTTTCAGTAAAGTTCCAGCCGTGCAGGCGGCTTCAGGCAGCCTTGGGTATGCACGAAGGGGCTACCTGAAAGCGCAAACTTCAACGAAGTTATAGTGGATTACCAAAAATCAGGACAAGGCGGCGAGCCGCAGACAGTACAGATAGTACGGCAAGGCGAGACAACGCTGTACTGGTTTTTGTTAATTCACTATATCTTGTTTATACAGTGCAATCTGCCCGGCAGCGTGTTAGAATGCGCGCCGGTTTCGGGCTGCACTTTCAGGTAGCCTCAAGCCTTTGTTTTATTTCCAACCTGCCCTGCCTGTCTGAAACCCTAACCATGCGCCTGCGCTTGTGCGGGCTTATGCTTAGTGTTTTAGCGGCAGCGGCCTTCTTCTAAAGGAATCCTAATGTTTAACAAACACGTCAAATCCTTCCAATACGGCCAGCACACCGTAACCATCGAAACCGGCGAAATCGCCCGCCAGGCTGCGGGTGCGGTAAAAGTATCCATGGGCGAAACCGTGGTGCTGGTGGCCGTTACCGCCAACAAAGAAGTGAAAGCCGGGCAGGATTTCTTTCCGCTCACCGTGGATTATCTGGAGCGCACCTATGCCGCAGGCAAAATCCCCGGCGGCTTCTTCAAGCGCGAAGGCAAACAGAGCGAAAAAGAAATCCTCACCAGCCGCCTGATCGACCGCCCCATCCGCCCGCTGTTCCCCGAAGGCTTCTTCCACGACATCCAAATCGTGGCCACGGTGGTATCGGTTGATCCGGAAATTGATTCCGACATTCCCGCCATGATCGGTGCTTCTGCCGCGCTGGTATTGAGCGGCGTGCCTTTCGCCGGCCCTATCGGCGCCGCCCGCGTGGGCTACCTGAACGGCGAATACGTGCTGAACCCGACCAAAACCCAGCTGGCCAAATCGCAGCTGGATTTGGTGGTGGCCGGCACCGCGCAAGCCGTGCTGATGGTGGAATCCGAAGCCCAAATCCTGCCCGAAGACGTGATGCTCGGCGCCGTGGTATACGGCCACAATGAAATGCAGGCCGTTATCCGCGCCATCAACGAGCTGGCCGATGCGGTCAACCCCGAAGTGTGGGACTGGAAAGCGCCCGAAACCGATGCCGCCCTGGTGGCCAAAGTGCAGGAAATTGCCGGGCAAACCGTGGCCGAAGCTTTCAAAATCCGCCAAAAACAGGCGCGTACCGCCAAACTGAACGAAGCCTGGGCCGCTGTGGAAGCCGCACTGATCACGGAAGACACCGACACCCTCGCTGCCAACCAAATCAAAGGTATTTTCAAACATTTGGAAGCCGACGTGGTCCGCAGCCAGATTCTGGCCGGCCAGCCGCGCATCGACGGCCGCGACACCCGCACCGTGCGCCCCATCAACATCCAAATCGGCGTGCTGCCGCGCACCCACGGCTCCGCCCTCTTCACACGCGGCGAAACCCAAGCCCTGGCTGTGGCCACCCTCGGCACCCAACGCGACGAGCAAATCATTGATGCCTTGAGCGGCGAATACACCGACCGCTTCATGCTGCACTACAACTTCCCGCCCTATTCCACCGGCGAATGCGGCCGCATGGGCGCGCCCAAACGCCGCGAAATCGGCCACGGCCGCCTGGCCAAACGCGCCCTGCTCGGCGTGCTGCCCTCGCCCGAAGAATTCAGCTACACCATGCGCGTGGTGTCTGAAATCACCGAATCCAACGGCTCTTCTTCCATGGCCTCCGTATGCGGCGGCTGCTTGAGCCTGCTCTCCGCCGGCGTGCCGCTCAAAGCCCACGTGGCCGGTATCGCCATGGGCTTGATTTTGGAAGGCAACAAATTCGCCGTGCTCACCGACATCTTGGGCGACGAAGACCACCTCGGCGACATGGACTTCAAAGTGGCCGGTACCACCGAAGGCGTTACCGCCCTGCAGATGGACATCAAAATCCAAGGCATCACCAAAGAAATCATGCAGATTGCCCTGGCACAGGCCAAAGAAGCCCGCCTGCACATCCTCGAACAGATGAAAGCCGCCGTGGCCGGCCCGCAGGAGCTCTCGCAGCACGCGCCGCGCCTCTTCACCATGAAGATTAACCAAGACAAAATCCGCGACGTTATCGGCAAAGGCGGCGAAACCATCCGCGCCCTCACCGCCGAAACCGGCACCGAAATCAACATTGAAGACGACGGCACCATCACCATCGCCGCCGTGAATGTGGAAGCCGTGGAAGCCGCCCGCAAACGCATCGAGGAAATCACTGCCGAAGTGGAAGTGGGCCAGGTGTACAACGGCGTGGTGATTAAGATTTTGGACAACAACGTCGGCGCCATCGTATCCGTGATGCCCGGCAAAGACGGCCTGGTGCACATCAGCCAAATCGCCCACGAGCGCGTAAAAGACGTGAACGACTACCTCAAAGTCGGCCAAAACGTGCGGGTGAAAGCACTGGAAGTGGACGACCGCGGCCGCGTCCGCCTTTCCATGAAAGCCCTGCTGGATCAAACCCGCGAGCAATAAGCGCAGGATGACTAGATAAAGCAAAGGCTACCTGAAAAAGTTTCAGGTAGCCTTTATTTGAAACTACAGAGAAGCACTTTCATAGCGGATTAAAATAAGAATAGGACAAGACGACTGGCCGCAGACAATACCCATGTATGGCCAAGTAACGCGATAGTATCCTTATTCCAATTCACGATAACGATAGGAGAAGCCCATGCCCCACCGCCCCACCTTCAAAGAAGCCGACAGCATCGACCACCGCATCCTCAAGCTCTTGCAGGAAAACGCCCGCCTGAGCATGACCGAGCTGGCCGAACGCGTCGGCCTGTCTGCCACCCCCGTAACCGAACGCGTGCGCCGTCTGGAGCGCGACGGCTACATCAGCGGCTACCACGCCCGCCTCAACCCCGCCCGCTTGGGCTACGGCTTGCTGGTGTTCGTGGAAATCAAACTGCATTCCAAATCCGGCGATATTTTTGAAGAATTCCGCCGCGAAGTGCTGAAAATCCCGCAAATCCTCGAATGCCACCTCGTGTCCGGCGAATACGACTACCTGATCAAAGTGCGCCTGCAAGATATGTCCGCCTACCGCGACATGCTCGGCAAAATCCTGCTGCAACTGCCCTCTGCGGTAGAGAGCCGCAGCTATGTGGTGATGGAGGAAGTGAAGGAAAACGGGCCGCTGGCGCTGGAAGATTGGGAAGAATAAACCAAAGGCTACCTGAAAGCGTAAGCTTCAACGAAGTTAAAACTCAGCCTTAGCTACGGGACATCGCTTTCAGGTAGTCTTGGGTTGTGCAAACGCGCGGGGATCAGGCCGATGCTACGAAGTTTGCGGCTGCCGAGTTGGCGAAGGCTACCTGAAAAGCTATGCGGATTTTCAGGTAGCCTGTGTTGCGGCAGCCGGGGCGTTTTGTCCATCCGTTATCCCTTCCGCCAGCACCACGCCTGCGGCGGCCAGGCGCGGCCAGTCGAAGAAGTGGCCGGGGTCGCTTTTGCGGCCGGGGGCGATGTGTTGGTGGCCGGTTACGGCTTCGATGGGGTAGTGCGCCGCCATGCTGTGCAGCAGCGGAATCAGGGCTTGGTATTGCGCCTCGGTGAACGGTTCGAAATCGCAGCCTTCCAGCTCGATGCCGAGCGAAAAAGCATTGCAGCCGCTGCGGCCGCGATATTGCGACACGCCGGCGTGGTGTGCCGCGTCGTTGCCCGACACAAACTGCACCACCTGTCCGCTGCGTTCAATCAAAAAATGGCTGGACACGCGCAAATCCACCAGCTGCGGGAAGAAGGGGTGCGCCTGCGGGTTAATGCGGTTGGTGAACAAATCGCAGATGGCGCTGCCGCCGTATTCGAAGGGCGGCAGGGAGATGTTGTGCAGCACCACCAGCGAAACGGTTTCGCCGGCGGGGCGGGGCGAGAAGTTGGGCGAAGGGCAATGCACCGCGCCCTGCCACCAGCCGTTGTGCCAAGTTGTGGTCATGATGGGGCTCCGAAGGGGAGGGAATGGGATTATAGCGGGTTGGCGGGGCAGGCTACCTGAAAAGTGGTTGTAGGTTTGGCATGATTGAGAGAGGTAATCTCCAGGTGTGGGAAATAGAAAATTAGTAAGGTGGCATCACAAAGAGAAGATTATTGATATTTGATTGAATTTAAAAACAGTATTAAGATTATTCTTGGTTGATTATAGTTGTTTTGGGTAAGTAAAAAACATCCCTAGATGATAAAGTATCAAGGGATGTTTTGTGTCTGGGTGGCCGCAATCCCCACCATTTATCACTCGACAATAATAATTTGCCTGAGATTACGCAGCTGATGCGAAAATTTCTGCTGTCAGACATAGATATTGTATATTTTTAACCCTTTAAAAGCAAATCATTAGCCTGCAATATTTTGGCTTGTCACAAACATTGAGTGGTACTCTTCCATGGCAAAGAAAAAGGCTACCTGAAAATGCCCGCTTGGCTTTCAGGTAGCCTTCTCTTTGGCCGTTACGGCTGTTTGTTGCCCATCTGCTGCCGATAGCGCCGGATCAGGGCGGCGGTGGAGGCGTCGTGCCCGGCGGGGGCGGCGCCTTGCAGTTCGGGCAGGATGGTTTGGGCAAGTTCTTTGCCGTATTCCACGCCCCATTGGTCGAAGGAGTTGATGTCCCACACGGCGCCCTGCATGAAGACTTTGTGTTCGTACATGGCGAGAATCAGGCCGAGGGTGTAGGGCGTGATGCGTTCGACGAGGATGATGTTGCTGGGGCGGTTGCCGGGGAAGCTGCGCTGGCTGGCGAGGGCGGCTTGTTCGCTTTCAGGTAGCCCTTGTCCGGCTGTTTCGGCGCGGGCTTCGGCTTCGCTTTTGCCGCGCATGAGTGCTTCGGCTTGGGCGAAGGCGTTGGCCACGAGCCGGAGGTGGCGGCCGTCGTCTGCCCCTTCGCCGCTGAGGGGGACGATGAAATCGACGGGAATCACCTGCGTGCCTTGGTGGATGAGCTGGAAGAAGGCGTGCTGGCAGTTGACGCCGGCTTCGCCCCAAATGGCGGCGCCGGTGGCGAAATCCACGGGCTTGCCGTGGCGGTTGCGGCTTTTGCCGTTGCTTTCCATATCGAGCTGCTGGAGGTGGGCAGGCAGGCGGCGCAGGCCGTGGCTGTAGGGGATGACGATGTGGCTGGTGCTGCCGCAGAAGTTTTGCTGCCAGATACCGATGAGGGCGAGCAGGGCGGGGATGTTGCGCCGCCACGGGGCGTGCAGGAAGTGTTCGTCCATATCGTGCCCGCCGCGCAGGAATTCGCGGAAATGTTCGTGGCCAATGGCGCACATCACGGGCAGGCCGATGGCCGACCACACGGAATAGCGCCCGCCCACCCAGTCGAACATGCCGAACACGTTTTGCGGGGCGATGCCGAATTCGGCGGCGGCGGCCACATTGGCCGATACGGCGGCAAAGTGCTGCGCGATATCGGCTTCGCTGCGGCCGGATTGCAGAAACCAGCGGCGCGCGGCTTGGGCGTTGAGCAGGGTTTCGGGGGTACGGAAGGATTTGCTGGCCACGATAAACAGCGTGGTTTCGGGCGCTACGCGGCGCAGGATGCCGTCTAAATCGGCGCTGTCGAGATTGGCGGCGAAGTGCACGTTCAGGTTTTGCCGGTATGGGGCAAGGGCTTGCGCCACCATGCGCGGACCCAAATCCGAGCCGCCGATGCCGATGTTCACCACGTCTCGGATGGGTAACCCGGTGCAGCCCGTGTGCGTGCCGTTTTGCAGGCGTTCGGCGAAATCGAGGGCGCGGTTTAGTTCGGCGTGTACCTGCGGCACGATATTGATGTCGTCCACATACACGGGCGCGGCGTTTTCAGGTAGCCTCAGGGCGGTGTGCAGCACGGCGCGGTGTTCGCTCAGATTGATTTTCCCGCCGGCATACATTTGGCGGCGCAGTTCGGCCGCGCCGGATTCGTCGGCCAGGCGGCAGAGCAAATCCAAAGTGTCTTCGCCGATGAGGTTTTTGCTGTAGTCGAGCAGCAGGCCGTTGAGTTCGGCGTGCATGCACTCGAAACGGTTTGGCTCGGCGGCGAAGCGCTCGCGCAGGTGGAGGTGCGCGGTGGCGCGGCGGTGTTCGGCCAGGGCTTGCCAGGCGGGGAGGGCGGTGGGGAGCATGGTGGGTTTAGCGTGTGGGAAGGGGTGGGCGGGGCGGTTGGGCGGTTTCTGAAGGGTCGGGTTTTTCTTCCGGCATTCGGAATCTAAATGTTTGGGTGAAGTCGGATTCCACAGGTTGGCCGTTTTGTTTGGCCGGAGTGAAGCGATATTGGTTAATAGCACGCACGGCGGAGCGGGCGAATAAGGGGTAGGTGGCGGAGAGCACCTGCGTGTCGCTCACGCTGCCCCGGGTGTCGATGCGCATCCGCACGATGGCGCGGCCTTCGATGCCTTCTTCTTCCAACGGCGGCGGGTAAACCGGTTGCACGGCGTGGACGAGCATGGCTGGTTCAAACGAAGGCTTGGCGGCGCAGGCGCTTAACAGCAGGGCGGTAAGGGCGGGAAGGAGGATTTTGCGGGGCATGGTTTTCTTATATGGATGGGAGGAAGGGCTACCTGAAAAACGGGAAACAGGTTTTTGCTTCGCAGAAACGTCGCTGCGTTCGTTGTCACTCCATTTAAAACTTGCGCTTTAGTTTCACAGAAACTCAGCCTTGGTTGCGCCAAGACATCATTTTAACTTCGTTGAAGCTTACGCTTTCAGGTAGCCTATTTCTCAGCTTCGGGCAGGCGCAGGAAGGTTTGGCGGTAGTGGCGCAATTCTTCGATGCTCTCCAAGATGTCATCCAGCGCGCGGTGCGAGCCTTTTTTGCTGAAGCTTTTGTAGGCAGCGGGATACCAGCGGCGGGCAAGCTCTTTGAGGGTGGATACGTCGAGGTTGCGGTAGTGGAACCAGGCTTCCAGCTTAGGCATGTAGCGCTGCATGAAGCGGCGGTCTTGGTGCACGGTGTTGCCGCACAAGGGGCTGGCGCCCTGCGGAATCCATTGGGCAATAAAATCGAGCAGGCGTTGCTCCACTTCGGCTTCGGAAAGCGCGGAATCTTTCACGCGTCGGGTGAGGCCGGTGCGCTCGTGGGTGCTGGTGTTCCAGGCATCCATGCCTTTGAGCAGTTCGTCGCTTTGGTGGATGGCGTAGGATTCGGATTGGGCGAGGATGTTTAAATCGGCATCGGTAATCACCACGGCGGCTTCGATAATGCGGTCGTGCTCGGGGTTGAGGCCGGTCATTTCCATATCGAGCCAGCAGAGGTTGAGGGGGTTGGGCTTGGGCGTGTGCATGAACTTGCTCGCAAAGGGAATAAATGGTGCATTGTAGCGGATACGCCAAACCTTAAAAAGGTTTACCTTTGGCGCGCACGGCGGCACAATGCGAGCTACCTGAAAATTCTTATAAAAGAAAGCCTGACTATGTCGCTTAACCTTACCGTGTTCGCCGTTACCCCTTTCCGCCAAAACTGTTCGCTCTTGTGGGACGAAGAAAGCAAAGAAGCCGTGTGGATAGACGTGGGTGGTGACGTGCCGCAGCTGTTGGAAGAAGCCGCCAAGCTCGGCGTGCAGCCCAAGGCCGTCTGGCTCACCCACGGCCATCTCGACCATGCCGGCGGCGTGGCTGAGATGATTCAGCGTACCCCGTTTCCGGTAATCGGCCCGCACCGCGCCGACCAATGGCTGCTCGACAACCTGCCAGAAATCACCGCCAACTTTGGTTTTCCTGTGTCCCAGCCGGTGAGCCCGAGCCGCTGGCTGGAAGAGGGCGACGAGTTGAACGTGGGCGCATACCGCTTCCAAGTGCTGCACATCCCCGGCCACACGCCCGGCCATGTGGTGTTTTACTGCGCCGAACAAAACCTGCTGATCGCAGGCGACGTGTTGTTTTACGAATCCATCGGCCGCACCGATTTCGAACGCAGCAGCCATGCCGACCTCTTGCGCAATATCCGCGAGAAACTGCTGGTGTTGCCCGAAGACACCATAGTGCTGCCCGGCCACGGCCGCAGTACCACCATCGGCCACGAAAAACGTCACAACCCGTTTTTGCAGGATTAATGCCCGAGGGCGGTAGTCGATACATACAGTCCGTCTTAAAAGAGGCTACCTGAAAGCGTAAGCTTCAACGAAGTTAAAACGATGTCTTGGCGCAGCCGGGGCGGAGCTTCTGCAAAGCCAAAACGCGAAACCAAAGTTGGATGTTTGCCAAAACAAAGGCTACCTGAAAACCGCCAAATCATTTCAGGTAGCCTTTTTGCCAGAATAATCGGATATTGCCGTAAATCTTGGTTAATCCCCCTTTTTATGCCGCACGCTTTGGGCTAAGATGCTCTTGCCGCCGGCTATGGCGGTATTTTCTCATTTTATAGGAAATACACAATGAAAGTACGTACTTGGGCTGTACCGGCCTCTTTGGCTCTGCTGTTGTCTGCCTGCGTGGTGGCCACCCCGCAAGACGACGGCCCCCGTCATCAACATCACCAACGCTACGACAACGACGTTCAAGACCAGGGCAACGAGCCCGCTCCGCGTCATGAGCGCCGTGGCGAGCGCCGCGCAAGTGTTGAGCGTTTCAGCTGTGAAAACGGCTTGTCTGTAACCGTGCGCCAGCAAGGTACCGACCGCGTAAGCCTGCAACTGGACGACAAACGTGCCGTGCTCAACCGCGCCACTTCCGGCTCCGGCGAGCGCTACACCAGCAACCGCGGCCTGTTCGGCAGCGGCGCCGAGTGGCACCGTAAGGGCAATGAAGCCGCGTTCAGCTTCAAAGACCCCTATGGCAACCGCGTAGAAACTGCTTGCCAACGCCAGCAGTAAGCTGATTTCAATTCAACGCCGCATTAGTGAAATCAGGCCGGCAGCCCGGAAATTCCGAGGCTGCCGGTTTTTATCGGGTGCGGAAAACAAAGTGGGCGGCACGGCGGGGCGATACTGCCGCCTTGCCGCCTTGCCAAAACTTAATTTCAACCGCACAGAAACTCCGCTTCTGTTTTATGGAATCTTCATTTCCGCTTTGCGGAAACTTTGTTTGAACTACGCTAAACCGGTGCTTAGCTTCGCAGAAACTCAGCCTTGGCCGCGCCAAGACATCGCTTTAACTCCGTTGAAGCTTGCGCTTTAGCTTCGCAGAAGCTCCGCCTTGGCTATGCCAAGACATCGCTTTCAGGTAGCCTTTTATCTTTTCCTCTTAACCGTCCTAAGCCATGCCAGCCACCCACATCCTGCAAACCATTGCCTACGTCCGTTCTCCTTATAAACAGAAATTCGGCGTGCCGCGCCAGCCCGGCTTGGTGCCTTCCGCCCGGGTATGTATCGAATTATTGCCCGAGTTTTCTGCCGATTGCATGCGCGGGTTGGAAAGCTTCAGCCATATCTGGGTGCAGTTTGTGTTTCACGGCGTGGCCGGGGCAGGCTGGCAGCCTTTGGTGCGGCCGCCGCGTTTGGGCGGCAACCGGAAAATGGGCGTCTTTGCCACGCGCAGCCCGTTCCGCCCCAACCCGCTGGGGCTTTCCCTGCTCAAGCTGGAGCGCATTGAAACCGAGGGCGGAGTGCGGCTGTGGTGCGGTGGGGCGGATTTGCTCGATGGCACGCCGGTGTTAGACATCAAGCCCTACCTGCCCTTTGTGGAAGCGCAGCCCGATGCCGCCCCGGGCTTCGCCGCCGTTCCGCCTGTGCCGCTCGGAGTGGCTTGGGTAGATGAGATAAGCGCAGCATCCTTGCCGCCGCCCATTCGCCTGCTGATTGAACAAAGCATCGCCCAAGACCCGCGCCCGGCTTATCAGGATACGTCGCAGCGGATATATAAGATGGCGGTGGGAGATTGGGAAGTGGCGTTTCGGATTGAAAACGGAACAGCTTTAATTGAAGCGGTGATGGCGGCGGAAGACTAAAGGCTGCCTGAAAACCGTGGCACAGCTTTCATGCAGCTAAATCGAAGCCCTCATCAAAGTGGTGGGTTTCTACCAAGCTATTCTTCCTCCCAAAACGGCGGCATCATCATGCCACCTTACCTTATTCATGATTTATGCCGTAGGGTGGTATTGCCACCGCCGAATGCGGATAGAGATAGCGGGAATGCCAAAAATCGTTGCCCAAAATGGCAGCAACCCTAAATTGGCAGGCCATGAAATCCATAAAACGGCAATCTGTGCGAAATAGCGGGCCACAAACTGACGATAAATGTCAGTTTTGCCGATAGGCCGCCCGCGCAAGACAGCCGCACAGGCCGGCCGCTTAAATTAAAAATAAGAAAAAGATGATTTAGAAACATGTGGTTACAAAATAAATCAAACGGTTTTTTTATTTTTTGGCACAGCTGTTGCTTTATGTTTCTCGTGGTTGAGGCAAACAAGCCGAAGCCGAAAATGAAGTTTTAGTTGTCTCCTTCTTTTGGTTGAAGTTCCCGGGTCGAAAGATTCGGTTTTATTAAGTTCCATTTTTATTAAAGGAAAATGTCATGTTGAAACAAGTACAAAAAGGTTTTACCCTGATCGAGTTGATGATCGTTATCGCTATTATCGGTATTTTGGCTGCTATCGCCCTGCCGGCTTACCAAGACTACGTTGGCCGCACCCAAGTTTCTGAGGCTTTGGAATTGGCTGGCGGTCAGAAAGGTGCCGTAACCGAATACCACGCCAACCATGGCGCATGGCCGGCTAACAATTCTGCTGCCGGTGTGGCTGCTGCTACCAGCATCAAGAGCAAATATGTTGAAAGCGTAACTATTACCAATGGTACCATCACTGCCAAAATGCAAGGCTCTGGCGTAAATGCTGATATTCAAAGCAAACAGGTTGTTCTTTCCCCGACCCTGAATGCCGGCTCTTACGACTGGAAATGTGCTGCCGCAAGCTCTAACCCGGTTCCCGCCAAATACCTGCCTTCTTCTTGCCGCCGTTAATAATTAGGTGGATAGAATGCACCAAGGCCGCACGTTACAGTGCGGCCTTTTATAACTTTTACCGAATATTCCTGTGGGGGTTGAAATGAGGAAAGATAAGGAACGGGGATTTACCCTGATCGAGCTGATGATTGTGATTGCCATTGTCGGCATTTTGTCGGCTATTGCCCTACCCACGTATCAAACTTATATAGCCAAATCGCAAGTGGCCGAGGGAATGTCGTTATTGGACGGGCTGAAAAGTTCTGTAACAGACAATTATTTTGCCAGCAGCGTCTGCCCGGATAACCTGAGCAACAGCTATTTTGGCATTGCGCAGAAAGACCAGATTGTCGGCAGCCATATTGCATCCGTACATACCCGGGCAGCGACCCAGCCGGGCTATGTTTGTGAAATGGAAGCAACATTCAAACCTGCGCCGGACAGTGCCGCTCCGCTGCAGGGAAACTCTTTGCTGCTCAGCATGAAAGTAACCAGCGGAGCGGTTCTTTGGCATTGCTCCTCGGCAAACCTTCCCGGCAAGTATCTGCCGGATGTATGCCGACACTAATTCACCAAGGGGTTACTATGTGCAGAAAACAGGTTTTCGGAGTATGGTGGCTGTTGGTATTTATGTCCGCCGCATATCTATGGGGCATATTAAGCATCCAGCATTATTACCCGTCCACTACAGACTTATATGTCAATATTTATGTCGGCGGGTTGCTTGCCGTAGGATTGGCGGGGTGGGCAACGGCCTCCGATCGCAAGAAAATACCTATTTCTATCAGCACATGGTTATGGTTGGGTTTGCTGATGCTCATATTGCTGCAACCGATATTAAATCAAATCGTTTATACTGATGGTTTGATATTCCCCGGTGCGACAATATTGTTCTGCCTATTGGTGTCGCTGGCGGTTTCTGGCTTGGATCGGGAGGAGAAGCGTAGGGCCGTAAATGTTATGGCCGTGGTTTTGCTGGCGGGGGGCATATTAACCGTTGCTACCCAAGTCATTCAATTGGTTTGGCCGGATAGCTGGTTAATCGGTTCGGTCGTGTTTGCAAGGAGTCCGGATAATCGGTTAACCGGAAATATCGCCCAAGTGAATCAGGCAGCGTTTGTCAGCTCATTAGGGATGGCTGCCGCTATCTATTTGTTTTATCTGAGCCGAACCTGGCTGGGGAAAATCATCTGTATCGTATTCACCGTTTGGTTGGTTATGGGAATCGGGTTTACTTCCAGCAGGGGCGGTTTTTTGCTCGGCCTTGCTGTTGTGTTGTGCAGCGGCCTTTTTTATGCCGGAGGGTGGAAAAAACGATTTGCTTCAGTTGTAGGCTTCGGTGTGCTATTTATAATCGGATATAATTTAGGCAGCAGATTGCTTCTTGCGTTTATCGAAGATAGCAATACTGCCGTATCCAGGCTTACCAATGAGAGTATGGCATTACGGCAATATTTGCTGCAAGAGTCATGGATGGCGATAAAGGGGAATTGGTTAACAGGGATAGGCTGGGGGAACCTTAAGGGGTTCGGGTTGGATCATGCCGAGCAGCTCCAATGGTTTACACTGGCTCACCATGCCCATAACCTTATCGCACAAATCGGGGCTGAGCTAGGTATACTCGGTTTGATAATAGTTTTCTGGTTTATTTTCTTATTAATCCGAAAGTTCGGATTTAATCTTTCTGCTGATCGTGCATTTTCATTTACGATACTCGCAGTGATCGGGATGTACTCATTTAGCGAATATCCGCTATGGCATCTCCGCTTTATCATGATTACCGCTTTCTTTATCGAGATTATATTAGCCGAGGATGGCGGAAAGAATAAAAAGGAAGTTAGTTTTAAGCTTCCAGTTGCTGCGATAAGCGGATTACTGGCAATAGGCAGTGTTTATTATATTATCCAGTATCAGAAATATCGGGATTTCAGCTATTTTTTACTTTCAGAAGAGATATCGGCAGAAGAAAAAATGCTTACTTATTCGCATCTTCCTCCCGTATTCGGATTTAGCGAGGAGAAAGAGTTAATGTTATTTATGCTGCTACCGATATCAGAAGACAATTTACAGGAACGCATTGCACTAGGGGATAGGGTATCATACAAGAATTTTAATGTTGATTTATTGATTAAACAGGGTAGCCTATTGGCAGTTGCCGGCAATTCTGAGCGGGCAGACCACTACTTTCGGGCGGCCTGCTTGCTGAATATGGCAACTAATTGCAATGAAGTAAATACATATTTGACCGAGATATCAAACGAGAACCCGGCGTATTACAAACCATATTTGAACCGGTTTCATCAGTGGTATGAATCTAGATTTCATAAAAGGCTAAATAATTAAGGATTGGATGATACATTGTGAATAAAAGAGTGCGGTTTGCGGTAAAGCTGGCCGGATATCATTTGGGTGCAAATATTGTAGTGGCAGTATTGGTTGCTGGAGTAATTTTTGGCATATGGTATCCCTATCCGTATCGGCAAATGTTGGGCGGGCTGGAGCTTTTCTTCTTGGTTGTTTGTATCGACGTAGTGTGTGGTCCAATGCTTACAGCAGTATTGGCGGATCCGGAGAAGTCTGTCCGGGCTGTTGCTGTCGATATGGGGTTGGTAGTGTTGATTCAAATTTCGGCTTTATGCTACGGATTGCATACTGTAGCCATTGCACGGCCGGTGGCAGTTATGTTTGAAGTGGATCGTTTTGTGGTTGTCAGGGCAACCGACATTCATCAGGAATCATTAGCAAAGGCTACGGCACCATTTAACCGTTTGTCTTGGACGGGGGTTGAACGTGTAGCCGTGCGCCCCCCCCGCGATGGAGCCGAGAGTAATATGGATTTGGGTTTTTCATTAAATGGTGTCGAACCCAGTGCTAGGCCAGATCGCTGGGAGGCAGATAATGGTAGGGCTAGGGCTGCCGTACGGCAGAAGATGCGGCCATTGCTCCGTTTGCAGCAGCATTATCTGCATAATGCAGAGTTGGATAGTGCAGTACAAAAAAGCGGATTGCCGGCAAACAAGCTGTACTATTTGCCATTTACCAGTGTGGAGAATAAGGGCTGGACGGTTCTTTTGGATGAGCAGGCAGATTTTAGGGGGTTTGTGCCGTTAGATGCTTTTTTTTAGGGTAAGATTGTATCGATAGCTGCCATATGGCTAAAATTTTGGGGGCTGTACCAGGGGCTGTCAGTATTCAGACTTACCTTAATCCCAATTCTGCTTTTGGATTTGCTGGTTGCCTGATGTGCAGCCTTCCTTTCGCACCCGATCGCGGCGGCGGACTTTGACAACGGTTCTACCTGTGCAGGCATACTCTCTCTATACCGATATCGCCGCACAATGTTTTAAAAATAGGGGTGAAACGGCCTGCCAAACCCTGATGGCGGCAGCATTTGCGGATGCTGCTCCAATTGCCGGATGAGGTAGCAGATCCGGCCACAGGCTACCTGCACGCACTATCTGCAATACTGCTTCGACAAACAAACGGTTGTCGGCAGCAGTACGCCCCACATCGCTTGTTTTGTCGCAAAGGTTCGATTTTGCCAATTGGGTATCGATGCGGGGATATCTGAATCATCAAAGTTGATATTTCAAAGTTCTAAATATCGGTAGACTGTGCTGTAAATCCAACTCATTCCGTACCGCCGTATCGCAGCTGTTCGGTTGGTGGTCGGTAATTTCAATCTGGTTTAACCTCAGTATACTTCCTAGTAGCTTAAAATCCTGCTGGATTGGTGTGAAATCTGGGGCTAATCTAGTACAGCCCTTAATTATATGGCTTCTTATTTTTCAAATCGGGAGAGAAGTAATGAATTCAGAACTCATCTGCTACAAAACCATGCCAGTATGGGATAAAGCCACTATTCCGGCAGCAGTTTTGTCGCAACACAACACACAGGCCGGTACGTATGGCAAGCTGCGCGTATTGCGCGGACGGCTGAAGTTTTATGAATTGCAGGAAGACGGCACGGTGCTCGCGGAGCATGTGTTGCAGCCGAAAAGCGGGGTGTGGACGATTTATCCGCAGGCTTGGCACAAGGTGGAGCCGTTGGATGATGATTTTGCCGTGCAGCTGGAATTTCATTGCGAAAAAGCAGATTATTTCCACAAAAAATACGGTATGACTGCCACCCATTCAGCTATCTGCGAGGCGGTGCAAACCGTACCGCCGTGCAAGACCTTGGATTTAGGCTGTGGGCAGGGGCGCAATGCGCTGTTTTTGAGTTTGGCCGGATACGATGTGCATGCTGTGGACCACAGCTCGGCGGCAGTGGCTTCGGTGCTGGATATGGCTGCGCGCGAACAGTTGCCGCTGCGGGCGGATGCTTACGATATTAACGCCGCTGCTTTGAATGAAGATTACGATTTTATCTTTGCCACGGTGGTGTTTATGTTCCTCCAGGCAGGCCGTGTGCCACAGATTATTGCCGATATGCAGGCGCATGCTCGGCCCGGCGGCTATAATTTGATTGTGTCGGCAATGGATACGGCAGACTACCCTTGCCATATGCCGTTTTCGTTCACATTCAAAGAAGATGAATTGCGGCAGTATTATGCTGACTGGGAATTACTTAAATACGAAGAAGCCGTAGGCTCGATGCACGCTACCGATGCGCAAGGGCGGTCGATTCAATTGAAGTTTGTGACGATGTTGGCGAAAAAGCCCGGTTGAGTAGTTGTGTATTTGTATGAAGAAAGGCTACCTGAAAATTTTCAGGTAGCCTTTGGTGCGCATATGGGTAAGGCAATTATTCATACAAGATGTATGCTCATACAAGACGTATGGGCAGACGATCGGATGTAATAGGCAGCCTGAGATTTTTGCTTCGCCAAAACTTACGGGGATTGTTGGATAGTGGATTATAGTGAATTAACAAAAACCAGTACAGCGTTGGCTCGCCTTGCCGTACTATTTGTACTGTCTGCGGCTCGCCGCCTTGTCCTGGTTTTTGTTAATTCACTATACAATCGCCCCCGTTTTGTGCCCAGCCCTCTGTTTCTGTTATGATAGCCGTCTTTTTAGCCGTTCTTGAATACCACTCGGGCAGCCATATTTTTCAGGTAGCCTCAATCACATAGGCTACCTGAAAGTGTGAGCTTCAGCGAAGTGAACACATCAGCCCGACTAAAGCTAAAACCTAAATTCCTATTTTAAATATAAAGCACCACACCATGTTTAACCGCTTATTCTCCTGGTTTGAAAACCGAGTCGACCCCTATCCTGCCAGCGAGCCGAAAACCCCGCGCAAGGGGCTGTTTGGCTTTATTTGGAGTAATCTTGAAGGCGTGCGCGGCTGGCTTGTGCTACTGGCGCTGCTCTCTGGCGGCATCGGCATTGGCGAAGCTTTGCTGTTTCAATTTATCGGCAAAATCGTCGATTGGCTCGGCCGCTATACGCCCGAGACGCTGTTTGCCGAAAAAGGCTTGGCGCTCGTTGGCATGGGCGTGCTGATGGTGGTGCTGGTGATTTGGACGTTTTTTACTTCCTCCATCCGCCTGCAGGTATTGCAGGGCGTGTTCCCCATGCGCCTGCGTTGGAATTTCCACCGCCTGATGCTCGGCCAATCGCTCAGCTTTTATCAAGACGAATTTGCCGGCCGCGTGTCGGCCAAAGTGATGCAAACCGCGCTGGCTGTGCGCGATACGGTGATGACCATCGCCGATATGGTGATGTATGTGCTGGTGTATTTCATCACTTCCGGTGTGATTTTGGTGGCGCTGGATGGCTGGCTGCTGCTGCCTTTCGTGGGCTGGCTCATCGGCTTCAGCCTGGTGATGCGCTTTCTGATTCCCAGGCTCGGCCAAACCGCCGCCCGCCAGGCCGATGCCCGCTCGCTGATGACCGGCCGCGTTACCGATGCCTATGCCAACATCGCCACGGTGAAACTCTTCTCCCACGGGGCGCGCGAAGCCGATTATGCCCGCCGCTCGATGGAGGAATTTATGGTCACCGTGCACGCCCAAATGCGGCTGGCCACGCTGCTCTACAGCGCCAGCGCCGCAGTAAACACCACGCTCACGCTTTCCACCGCCGTGCTCGGCATTTGGCTGTGGCACAATGGCCAAGTAGGCGTGGGCGCTGTGGCCACCGCCACCGCGATGGCGCTGCGCGTGAACGGGCTCTCGCAATACATCATGTGGGAATCTGCCCGCCTGTTTGAGAATATCGGCACCGTGGCCGACGGCATGGGCACGCTTTCCAAGCCGCAAACCATCCTCGATAAGCCCGATGCCAAGCCGCTGTTGGTGAACAAAGGCGAAATCTGCTTCAACCACATCGATTTCTCCTATGAGTCCGGCAAGCCCCTGCTCAACGGCTTCAGCCTGCACATCCGCCCCGGCGAAAAAGTCGGCCTCATCGGCCGCAGCGGTGCCGGCAAATCCACCATTGTGAATCTGCTGTTGCGTTTCTATGAGCCGCAAAGCGGCCAAATCTGCATCGATGGGCAAAATATCGATAGCGTTACCCAAGAAAGCCTACGCGCGCAAATCGGTTTGGTTACGCAAGACACCAGCCTGCTGCACCGCTCGGTGCGCGACAATATCGTCTACGGCCGCCCCGATGCCACCGAAGAAGACATGCTGCAAGCTGCCCGCCGTGCCGAAGCTGCCGAATTCATCCCCCAGCTTTCTGACGCCAAAGGCCGCAAAGGCTACGATGCCCACGTGGGCGAGCGCGGTGTGAAGCTTTCCGGCGGCCAGCGCCAGCGTATCGCCATCGCCCGTGTGATGCTCAAAGATGCACCAATTCTGCTTTTGGACGAAGCCACCAGTGCGCTCGATTCCGAAGTGGAAGCCGCCATCCAAGAAAGCCTCGACACCATGATGGAAGGCAAAACCGTTATCGCCATCGCCCACCGCCTCTCCACCATCGCCGCCATGGACCGCCTCATCGTACTCGACAAAGGCCGTATCGTGGAAGAGGGAAACCACGCCGAACTCTTGGCCAAAGGCGGCCTCTACGCCAGCCTGTGGGCGCACCAGAGCGGCGGCTTTCTCAATGTGAAAGAGCCGGAGGCCGGGCAGGTACTTGAGAAGGAGTAAGTCCAGTTATAGTGAATTAATAAAAACCAGTACAGCGTTGTCTCGCCTTGCCGTAACGTGTGTACTGTCTGCGGCTTGTGCCGCCTTGTCCTGATTTTTGTTAATCCACTATAGTTGCCGCGCGAGCATAAAGAAAGGCTACCTGAAAACTTTCAGGTAGCCTTTTGCCATATTTGCCTTAGTCCGCGTTCATATTGATGTTGTCTTTAAATTGTGCGTTGGGCACTTGCACGATCAGCGGATCAACCGGGCCGATGGCTTTGAGATCGCGGCCGGGGTAGTCGAGGGCGTGCAGGAAGAAGCGGATACAGTTGAGGCGGGCACGTTTTTTGTCGTCCGACTTGATGATGGTCCAAGGCGCGTCGCCGGTGTGGGTGTGGAAGAACATGGTGTTTTTAGCTTCGGTGTAGTCGTCCCAACGGTCGAGCGATTCAATGTCTACAGGGGAAAGCTTCCAGTGTTTCAGAGGGTCGTCGCGGCGTGAGATGAAGCGGCGCAACTGTTCTTCGCGAGAAACGGAAAACCAGAATTTAAACAAGTGCATCCCGCTGTTTACCAACATGCGCTCCAATTCGGGTGCCTGGCGCATGAATTGCAGGTATTCGTGCGGCTCGCAAAAACCCATCACGCGCTCCACACCGGCGCGGTTGTACCAGGAACGGTCGAAAAACACCATTTCGCCGGCAGTGGGCAAGTGGTTGATATAGCGCTGGAAATACCATTGGCCGCGCTCGCGGTCGCTGGGCTTCTCCAAGGCCACCACGCGGGCGCCGCGCGGATTGAGGTGCTCCATATAGCGTTTGATGGTACCGCCCTTACCGGCAGCATCGCGGCCTTCAAATATGGCGGCAATGCGGCTGCCGCTATCTTTCACCCAGCTTTGTACTTTGAGCAGCTCGATTTGTAGCTTTTTCTTTTCTTTCTCATACACATTGCGGCTGATACGGGTGTGGTAGGGATAGCTTTCGGGCAGCGGTGCAACGGATGAATCTTCGCCGCTGCGATTGCCGCTGTATTGCAGTACTTTTTCTTCAAATACTTGCAGGCGGTCTTTGTGTTCGGCCAAATCGATTTCTTCAAATGGTTTGAGTTGGTGGTCGGTCATGGTGTGCCCCTTATGGCGTGTTAGGAAATCAAATTTATCCTTTTAACTATTAAGGCCATTTTACATTAGGGCAGGCTACCTGAAAAGCGGATTCACCTTTTATCATTCATGCCAATCTGCTTATTTCAAGCAGGCATGAAGCCAGGAGGAGAACGATATGGTTGGGAGCGTAAGCTCTGCATTGTTCCTACTTGGAACAACTATAGTGAATTAAATTTAAACCAGTACAGCGTTGGCTCGCCTTGCCGTACTATCTGTACTGTCTGCGGCTCGCCGCCTTGTCCTGATTCAAATTTAATTCACTATATATGATTGAAGTATTTGTTTTCCCATACAAGGAGGGCCAATGCGGTATGAAAAATAAGCGTTTATTGCCTCCCGCCAAGAACAAAACAGCCCGAACCTTGCGGATTCGGGCTGTTGCTAATTTTGCTATATCTTAGGATTTGACGGCACCGTTGATTTTCCGATTAATCAGCCACTGCTGCGCCATGCTCAAGAGGTTGTTCACCACATAGTAGAGCACTAGGCCGGCAGGGAAGAAGAAGAACATCACGGAGAAGGCCAGCGGCATGATTTTCATCATTTTGGCCTGCATCGGGTCGCTCGGCGGCGGGCTGAATTTGGTTTGGATATACATAGTCAGCGCCATCAAAATCGGCAGAATGTAGAGCGGGTCGGGGCGGGCCAGGTCGGCGATCCAGCCCCATGAAGCCTGGCGCAGTTCAACCGAGGCGAGCAGTACCCAATATAAGCCGATAAACACAGGGAACTGCAACAGCATGGGCAGGCAGCCGCCCAGCGGGTTGATTTTCTCGTCTTTATACATCTTCATCATGGCCTGTTGCAGCGCCATACGATCATCGCCGTGTTGTTTCTTTAGCATTTCCAGCTTAGGCGCAACGGCGCGCATCTTGGCCATGGAGCGGTAAGAGGCGTTGGTGAGTGGCAGCAGCAGGGTTTTGACGATGATGGTCAGCAAAACGATGGACCAGCCCCAGTTGCCGATGAGGCTGTGCAGCCAGTTGAGCAGGCCGAACAGCGGTGCGGCCACCACATGGGTGCGGCCATAGTCTTTCACCAGCTCCAAGCGGTCAGCCACTTTGCTGATCACGGCATATTCCTGCGGGCCGGCATACAATTCGGCAGGCACGCTCAGTTTCTGGCCAGCAGCAATCGCGGGCAGCGGCACACGCACCCCGGCAGAGTAAAGGTTATCGCTGCGGCGTTTGATATCGAGCAAGCAGTTGCCGTTTTGGCAGATGCTGTTGCCATCTTTGGGCTGTAACACCCACACAGTGGTGAAGTAGTGCTGGGTGAAGCCAACCCAGCCGCTGGTGGCGGTACGCTGGTAGTCGGCGCGATCACGTTTGCTCTCGAAGTCGTCGTCCAAATCTTTAAACGGCACTTTTTGGAAGTTGCCATCGGGCGTGTAGGCTACCGGGCCGACATAGGTTTGGTTGAAATAGCCGCTACCCTCGGGCGTGCTGCTGTCGCGCAATACGCGGTACACACCGTCCAGCTTCAGCGGGGCATCAGTGTGGTTGGTAATATCGAACCGTACATCAATAAGGTAGCTGCCTTTGCGGAAAGTATACACTTTGTCCACCTGAACGCCGTTGGTTTCCGGCGCGCTCAAGCGCACTTCCAGCGTATCTCCGTTGAGGGTGTAGTTGTTTTGCGGGGCTTTGAAACTGCTGTCTTGTAGTAGATAGTTGCCTTTTTGGTCGATTAGCAACGATTGCACCAAGTATTTGTGCTCGTTGTTGTCGGAGAGCAGGGTGAAGGTTTTGCTGGCATCGCCGGCGGAGTTGTGTTTGAGCAAATCCAGCCCGCGCAAATCGCCGCTGTTTTCATCGATTACGGCTTTAAGTGTGTCGGTACTTACAGTAATCGGCTTGGTGGGCGGCAAATCGTTCCCGGCCACGGGAGCGGCGGCTTGCTGCTGCGCCTGCGCGGCTGCCTGTTCGGGTTGTTGCGGCTGGGGATTAAAATAATTCCAAACCATCAGGGTCAGGATAGCGATAATGGCAAAAACCGCCGTCCGCTTCAATTCGTTGTTGGATTCCATAATCGGGTTCCGTTTGAAAACAGGAGAAAACGGCAGTCTGCATTCCAATGCAGGCTACCTGAAAATTCTGCTGCCATGCGGCATGAATGCAGCAGGCAGGTTTAAGGTACAGGGTCGTAACCGCTGCCGCCCCACGGATGGCAACGGCCGATGCGCTTGGCTGCCAGCCAGCCGCCTTTAAGCGCCCCGTATTTGCGCACCGCCTCGATAGCGTATTGCGAGCAGGTGGGCTGATAACGGCAGCGCGGCGGCAGCATCGGGCTGATTGCGTATTGGTAAAACCGGATCAGCCCCAGCAGGATTTTGGCTAGCATGGTTTTTTCGGCACAATTTGTTCCAACTGCGCCAACACCTGCTGCCGTTCGGCCTTACCGAACGGACGGCGCACGCGAACCACCAAATCGCTGCTGTCCAAACGGTGCCGATTAAGGCGGAACCATTCGCGCAGCGTGCGTTTCATATAGTTGCGGCGGTTGGCACGGCGGGCGGTTTTCTTGGCCACCACCAAACCCAGCCGGGGATGCCCCAGTCCATTTGGCTTGTGCCACAGTTGGATATCCGGCCGCGATTTCAGCCGGCGTAAAGCAAAAACGGATGAGAAATCATCCGTTTTCAGTAAGCGGTATGGTTTGCCGAAACAGTATTCCACTGTTATACGGCCAAACGTTTACGGCCTTTGGCGCGACGAGCAGCCAACACGGCACGGCCGCCGCGGGTTTTGGAACGAACCAAGAAGCCATGGGTGCGTTTGCGGCGGATAACGGAGGGTTGATAAGTGCGTTTCATGATGTTTCCCGTGGAAATAATCTAAAATCAGAAAGCGGCGTATTACACCTGATTTTGCTGAAATTGTCAAACTATTCGTGCTGCATGCCGCTTTTCCTCCCGCCTTGGTTCACCCCCTGGATTTTGGGTATAATCCACCGTTCACGCCTGCACGAATATGGCGGTGTATCACACACCCTTACCGCTTCCCTTATATTCTTTTCAGAACCGCCACCATGACGCTCGACCAATTCTGGCCACACTGCCTGCATCATTTGCGCCACACTCTGCCTGCCAAACAGTATCAAAGCTGGATTGAGCCTTTGAGCGTGGGCGAAGGTGCGGGCAGAGAATGGGTAGTGTATGCGCCCAGCCGCTTTGTGTTGAACATGTTGCGCACCCGCTATGCTGCCGAAATCAGCAAACTGCTGGCAGAAAGGCTACCTGAAAATACTCCGACACTGCGGTTCGAACAAGGAGAAGGCAAACACTATGCCCCAGCCGACAAGCCGGCACCGGTGCGTACTGCTAAAGCTGCTGCACCAGTTGAACAAACCAGCAAACCGGCTGCCCCGCAACATGCCGACAAACGCAGCGCCTTAGAAATCGTGCAATCCCGATTGGAAAGCTTGGGCATCAATCTGCAGGCCGAGCCAAGCGGGCAACCCGCACCAACCAAACCGGCAGCCAAGCCTGCCCAAGCCAAATCTGCCGCCAAACGCGAAGAGCGCCAGCAGCAGCGCTATGCGCAGACCAATTTGTCGCCGGAATATACTTTCGACACTTTGGTGGAAGGCAAAGGCAACCGCCTGGCCGTGGCCGCTGCCCGTTCGATTGCCGAAAACCCGGGCAAAAACTACAACCCCTTCTTTTTATACGGCAGCACCGGCCTGGGTAAAACCCATCTGGCGCAGGCCGTGGGCAATGAGTTGTTGCGCCTCAAACCCGAAGCCAAGGTTTACTATATGCATGCCGAAGACTTCGTGCGCGGTATGATTCAGGCCTTCCGCAACCACGCCCACGATGCCTTCCGACAGCAATACAAGCCCTACGATTTCCTCATTATCGACGACATCCAGTTCATCAAAGGCAAAGACCGCAGCATGGAAGAGTTTTTCCACCTGTATAACCATTGCCACCACCATAAAAAACAGATTATCCTTACCTGCGACGTGTTGCCCACCAAAATCGACGACATGGACGACCGTCTGAAATCCCGTTTTTCATGGGGTTTGACGCTGGAGCTGGAGCCGCCGGAATTGGAAATGCGGGTGGAGATTTTGCAGAAAAAAGCCGATTCCGTGGGCGTGGAGTTAAAGGAAGAAGCCGCCTTTTTCATCGCCACCCATATCCGTTCCAACGTGCGCGAGCTGGAAGGCGCGTTTAAGCGGGTGGAAGCGCGCAGCCGCTTCGAGCATAAGCCGATTGATGTAGAACTGGCCACCGAAGCCCTGCAAGATATCGTGGCCGGCAACTTCAAGCCGATTAACCTGCCGTTGATTATGGATGCGGTGGCCAAATATTACGGCATCCGCACTGCCGACCTTATCGGCAAAAAGCGCGCGCAAAGCATCGTCCGCCCGCGTCATCTGGCCATCAAGCTTGCCCGCGAGCTGACCACCCACAGCTACGAAGACATCGGCAAAGCCTTCGGCGGGCGCGACCACAGCACGGTGCTCAACTCCGTGAAAAAGGCTGATGAATTGCGTCAGGAAAATGCCGAAATTGCCCAAGATTACGAAAAACTATTGATTATAATCAAAAATTAAACCTAAGGAATCTGTATGTTGATTTTAGAAGCCGAGCGCGACACCCTGCTCAAACCGCTGCAAGCCGTTACCGGCATTGTGGAGCGCAAGCACACCTTGCCGATTCTCTCCAACGTGCTGATTGAACGCACCGGCGGGCAAACCAATATTTTGGCCACCGATTTGGAAATCCAAATCCATACTCATGGCCCGCACACCGATGCCGAAGACTTCCGCATCACCACCAACGCCAAAAAACTGCAAGACATCCTGCGCGCCCTGCCCGAAGGCGCGATTGTGGCGCTGGATTGGGCGCAAAACCGCCTCACCCTTAAGGCCGGCAAATCCCGCTTCGCCCTGCAAACCCTGCCGGCCGAAGATTTCCCGCTGATGAGCATCGGCGAAGAAGTGGTTTCCGCCTTCACCCTGCCGCAGGAAACCTTCCGCAATATGCTCTCGCAAGTGCAATATGCCATGGCCGTGCAAGACATCCGCTATTATCTCAACGGCTTGCTGATGCAGGTGGAAGGCAGCAATCTGCGCTTGGTGGCCACCGACGGTCACCGCTTGGCCTACTCCGCCGCCGTGATTGATGCCGACTTGCCCAAAGCCGAAGTGATCCTGCCGCGCAAAACCGTGCTCGAGCTGTTCAAATTGCTCAACCGCCCCGAAGAGCCCGTTACCGTGGAACTCTTAAACAACCAAGTGCGCTTCCGCTGCAACGATACCGTAGTGGTGAGCAAAGTGGTGGACGGTAAATTCCCCGATTTCAACCGTGTGATTCCGCAAGATAACGACAAAATTTTCCTGCTCGGCCGCCAGCCGCTCTTGGGCGCACTGGAACGCGCCGCCATTTTGGCCAACGAAAAATTCCGCGGCGTGCGCCTGCAGCTGCGCCCCGGCCTGCTGAGCGTGTTGTGCAGCAACAGCGAGCAGGAAGAAGCGCGTGAAGAGCTGGAAATCGCCTATCAGGGTGCCGAGCTGGAAGTAGGCTTCAACATCAATTATCTGATGGACGTATTGCGCAACGTACACGCTGAAGACATCCAACTGGCCTTCGGCGATGCCAACCGCTCCACCCTGTTTACCATCCCCGACAACGCCGATTTCAAATACATCGTGATGCCGATGCGCATCTAAGGCCGCATCAGCATACGCCAACAGGCTACCTGAAAATGACAAAGTAAAAGTTTTCAGGTAGCCTGAAGAATATGTGGCAAACAAGCAAGCTCGCGCTATAAACTTTGCCCTTTAACCGTTTCAGGTAGCCTTTCGCCGCCGCACACCCATTCTAAGGAACCACCATGTCTTCACGGCATTTCCGTATCCGCGCCCTCGCGCTCTCCGCCCTCCTGCTGCCGCTGGCCGCCCAAGCCGCGCCCGCACCGCGCCAATCCGCCTCGCAGCCCCCGCTTACCCGCCGCCAAGTCATCGACCGTGCCAACGACCTGATGATTGCCTTCTCTTCCGAAATCATCCTCCAGCAAGGCCAAGGCAGTGCAGCCCTTGCTTCTTATAACCGCCTCTTTCAACGCACCAAAGACCCTGCCGTAGCCGAGCGTGCTGTGGAAATTGCTCTTTCCGCCAATGTGCGGTTGGCCGAGCAAATGCTTGAGCGCTGGCAGGAAGCCGAGCCCCAGCCTTCTGCCGGGCAAAAACGTATGCGCTGGATTGTGGCTGCGGCCAAAGGCGATATTGCCACGGTGCGCGCCGGCCTGCCCGAAATCCTCGCCCAAACCGACCGCCAGCGCATGCGCAACGTCTTCCTGCGTATGGCCCAGCTTGCCCTCGAGCACCCCGAAGCCGCCGACGCGCAAACTACCCGCCTTGTGCACCAGGCCGCCGCCCGCTTCCCCGGCCTGGCCGAAGCCGCCATTGCCGATGCCATCTACTCCGCCCACGCCCGCCGAACCGCCGATGCCAACGCCGCCCTGCGCCGCCTCTCCAGCCTCGACAGCGACATCCGCCCCATCACCGGCGCCACCCTGCGCCTGATTACCCGCCGCCAGCCCGAAGTACTCGAATACTTCTTCCGCCATACCGACAGCCGCCACCTCTCCCCCATGTGGCAAAACCTGCAAGTAGAATACCTCATCGCCGCCAAACGCGAAGAAGAAGCTTACCGCCTGCTGCAAAATATGCTGGCCAAAACCCCGGATGCCGACCTCTACATCCAAGCCGGCATCCTCTCCGTGCGCCGCAAAGAGCCCGTGGCCACCACCATCAACTACTTCGACAAGGCCTACCTGTACGGCACCCAGCAGCAGAAAAGCCGCGCCGCCCTGCTCGCCGCCATGCGCTTGATTGAGAGCGAGAAAATAGCCGAGGCCCGCAACTGGCTCGACCGTGCCAACGATCCTGAGGCCCAGTTCGACAAACATATTTTGGAAGCCCGCATCGCCGAGGCCGGGAAAGACTGGAAAGCCGCCGAAGATGCCCTGCTGCGTGCCGAATCCATCGTATCGGCCGGCCGCAGCAACGCCATCTTTGATGCCGAAGACCTCCTCGTTGCCCACCTGCGCATCGCCCGCGAGCAGCCGCCTGCCGAAGCCCTCAACAGCATCCGCAGCCTCTATCGCCGCTACAGCGACAACTCCGCCCCGCCCGCCATGCTCGCCCTCATCCTCGAGCAGCGCGCCATCCTGTATGCCGACCGCCTGCAACAGCCCGAGAAAGCCGTAGCCGACCTCAAGCAGGCGCAAGAACTCGTGCCCAAAAACCCCGACATCCTCAATTCCCTCGGCTACACCATGCTCTCCCTGCCCAATCCCGACCTGGCCCAGGCACGCCGCTACATTGAGCGAGCTTTGGGCCGCCGTCCCGATTCGCCCGAAATCCAAGACAGCATGGGCTGGGTGTTGTTCAAGCAAGGCCAACCCCAAGCCGCCCTGCCGTATTTGCAGCGCGCCCATGCCAAGCTGTCGGAAGCCGATGATGTAGCCGCCCACCTCGGCGAAGTATTGTGGACACTCGGCCGCAAAAACGAAGCCATGGCCGTTTGGCAGACCGCCCAACGCAAAGGCGGCGACAAACCCGTCTTACAGGAAACCCTGAAACGCCTCAACGTAAGCCTCCCGCCTTCCGGTGGGAAAGCCGGTAGCGGAGGCAGCGGCGGCCATTAAACCAAAGGCTACCTGAAAATCGTTTCTCCCGTTTTCAGGTAGCCTTTATCATTTGTTTTATAGTGGATTAACAAAAACCGGTACAGCGTTGGCTCGCCTTCGCATAAAAGGCTACCTGAAAAACGGCGCAGCAATCTTGCCGTGCCGCTTTTCAGGTAGCCTTTTGCCGCTCCCATTCTGGGCCAAACGCGTTATGGCAACTCAATCCCTAATTGTTCCGTTACCCTGCGCGGCAGGGCGAAGCGGCAGGTTTTGTTGGGATCGACCACTTGGCACACCTGCAAATCGCCGGCGATGCTTTGCAAGGCGATGGCTTGGTTGGCGTCGAGCCCGCCGTGTGCGGTGAGCAGGTCGGTGGCCATCAGGGTGGCGGTTTCGGCGGCTTGATCCAAATCGGGGCTGGAGGCGATGGTGTAGCAGCAGTCGGCGGTCACGGCCAGCGGCAGGGGATAGGGGCGGCCTTTGATGACGCTCACGTCCACTTCCACCGCGCCTTTGATTTCCAGGCCAGAAATGCCCACCTCGCCGTCGCCCATACCGGCGTGCAAATCGCCCATGGCCAGCAGCGCGCCGGGCACGTTTACCGGCAGGAGCAGCGTGGTGCCTTCGGCGATGATTTTGGTGTCCATATTGCCGCCGTGTGCATCGGGCGTGCCGCAGCTGATGGCACCTTCGGCGGGTGCGGTGCCAATCACGCCGATCATCGGGTTGAGCGGCAGGCGCACTTTGCCGAACAAGACAACGTGGTTGTCCTCCACCGGCACGATGTCGATGCGACCGTGTTCCAGCCGCTTACCGGCCACGCCTGCGCCGGGCAGGGTGGCGAGCACGGCCTGTTTGCCCAATTCGATGCGGCGGATGTGCACGCGCAGGGTGTCGCCCGGCTCGGCGCCTTCCACAAACAGAGGGCCGGTGGCAGGATTGATGCGGTTCCAGTCGAGATTGTCAAAGGTGTCGTCGGGGGTTTGGATTTGGTCGGTGAAGCAGTCGCAGGTTTCAAAACGCACGCGGCTGCCGGATGCGGCGCGCAGCACGGGGGCGTTGTCGGGCGATATGGCGAATACGGTTTGGCTGGCGGGAATGGTGGGGAGTGTGCTCATGGCGGGTGTCCTTGAGGTTAGGGGAATGGGTTGGCTGTAAGGCTACCTGAAAATTGGTTTGGGCTCTATAGTGAATTAACAAAAATCAGGACAAGATAACGAGCCGCAGACAGTACAGATAGTACGGCAAGGCGAGGCAACGCTGTACTGGTTTTTGTTAATCCACTATACATTTTCAGGTAGCCTTTTTGGCGTTCTCTGATAATCGGCGAACAAAAACGGCATCCCCAATCGGATGCCGTTTGCTCATGCCGGGGCAGGCTATTTCAGGAAGTTCACGAAGCCGGCCAAAATCAGCGCGTTGATGATGTCCACGAAGAACGCGCCCACCAGCGGCACAATCAGGAAGGCTTTGTGCGAAGAACCGAAGCGCTCGGTGATGGACTGCATATTGGCCACGGCGGTGGGGGTGGCGCCGAGGCCGAAGCCGCAGTGGCCGGCGGCCAGCACGGTGGCATCGTAGTCGCGGCCCATGAATACGTAGGTAACATAGGTGGCATACAGAATCATCACCACGGTTTGAATCAGCAGGATGATGGTTACCTTCCCTGCCAAGTCAGTCAACTGCCACAGTTGCAGGTTCAACAGGGCCATGGCCAGGAAGAGCGAGAGCGAGGCGTTGCCGAACACGTCGATGGCGCGGTCGAACATATTGAATTTAAACGCGCTCACCAATACGTTGCGCAACACCACGCCGCCAAACAGCGCCCATACGAATTTGGGCAGGTCGAACAGGTATTGTTTGTCGAGGCCGTCCATCACTTCGGCAAATGATAGGCAGGCGGCAAACATGGCCAGGGTTTCGATGGCCGAAGTGGCGGTGATCAGGCGGGTTTGTCCGGCGCGCTCGAACATATTGTCGGTGCTGTCGTGAGCCTGGTCATCTGCCGAAACAGTAGAATCCAAAGGCTTACGCCCCATTTTATTGATGAGGCGGCGTGCCACTGGGCCGCCGATGATGCCGCCGGCCACTAGGCCGAAGGTGGCTGAAGCCATGCCCAATTCGGCAGCGGCAGGCACACCGTATTTGATTAAGTCGGGCGCCCAGCCGGCTGCCGTGCCGTGGCCGCCGGTGAGGGTGATGGAGCCGGTGATCAGGCCAGTCATCGGGTGCAGGCCGAACACACTGGCCAAACCCACGCCGATAATGTTTTGCACAAAGATAAATGCGCCCACGATGGCGGTGAACACCACCAGCGGAATACCGCCGGCTTTCAGGCGGGAGAAATCCGCGCTCAGGCCGATGGAGGTAAAGAAAATCAGCATAAATGCGTCTTGCAGCGGTTTTTGAAACTGGAAGCCGATGCCCGTGGCCGCATGCAGGCTAAACAGGCAGATAGCCGCCACCAGGCCGCCCGCCACCGGCTCGGGAATGTTGAAATCCCGCAAAAACTTGATTTTGTTAACCATCAGTTTACCCAATAGCAGCACCAAGGTGGCTGCAATCAGGGTGTAGTAGCTGTTCACTTCTATCATGGCTTTATTCCTATTGAAAATAGAGAAATAATTAAATGCAGGCCTGTTGTCCGCCAACAGGCCTCGGGCAAATATTAGGATAGCGGTTAAAAATTGTCAAAGACTATGGATTATTTTTTACAATAGGCAGAGGCTACCTGAAAAACGGCAGGATGGCCGTAATGTTTGATAGTTATGGGGTTTTAACCCTTTTGTCGCTGTATTAGGGGGATTTTGGGTATGGCAAAGGGTCGGGTGGATATCTGCCGCTTGCTTTAGCGTGGCTTGTCGCCGTGATATGGCCAATCAAAAGGCTACCTGAAAACTTTCAGGTAGCCTTTTATAGTGGGTTAACAAAAACCGGTACAGCGTTGGCTTGCCTTGCCGTAACGTGTGTACTGTCTGCGGCTCGCCGCCTGGTTCTGATTTTTGTTAATCCACTATAGTGCGGCAGCCGTGCAGGAAGGCTTGTTGCCGGGTTTGCCGTCTCAACCGGCGTAATACACTTGGCAACGCACATTGGCCCGATGCAGCAGCAGGCTGATGGGGCGTTCTCCCGAGGGCATGGCGGCGGCCTGTTCCAGTACGGCGCGTTTGTCTGCGCCCTGAATCGATAAAAACAGCTGCGGCACGGCGGCGAGTGCGTTCAGGCTCATGCCGATGCGTTCGTGTGCGGCGGTAACCGGGCTGGTGTGCACCAGCCTGTTGCGGCATTCAGGCGACACGGCCGTGGCCAGCTGCGGGGCTTGCGGGAATAACGAGGCGGTGTGGCCGTCCGCGCCCATGCCGAGCACGGCGATGTCGGGCGTGAGAAAGGCAGCCTCGGCTTCGGCCAAGGCGGCGGCAGGGTCGGACACATCGGTTTGTTCACCCACCAGCGGCAGGAAGCGGGCAGCAGCAGCGGCGTGTTGCAGCAGGTGGCGGCGCACCAGCGCGGCGTTGCTGTCGGCGTGCTGTGGCGGCACGAGCCGCTCGTCCACCAGGGTGATGGTGACGTTCGGCCAATCCAGTTTTTGCTGCGCCAGGGCTTCAAAAAGCGCTATGGGTGAGCGGCCGCCGGATACGGCCAGCACAGCATGGCCTTGTGTGTGCAGGCAAGTGCGTAGGCCGGTGGCTACGGCTTCGGCCAGTGCGGCAGCTTGGGCGGCGGGAGTGGGGAAGGCGTGCCAAGTGAGGGATGGGGGCATAAAGGATTTTCCAGTAGAGGGTACGAAATTTCAGGTAGCCTCACAGGCTACCTGAAAGGGGAGTACTTTTTGTTTCAGCCTGGTTGGAAAACTTATGATGATTCGAATTGGGGCTAAGTAATTCACCAGGCAGGATGATAGCGGCGGAAGCAGGGGGCGTTGTTTTCAAGCCGACCCTGCGTTTGCTGTTCAAGCTTCGGTTACAAGGCTGCGGTCGTAGGTTTTCTCGCAGTAGTGGCATTTGAGGCGGGTTTGGTTGCCCAGACGGCGTACGTAGAAGCGGCTGGCAACGGGTTCGCCGTGGCTGGCGCAGTTGGGGTTGGGGCAGCGGAAGACTTCGCCGATGGTTTCGGGCAGCCGAAGCGGCATTTTTTGTTCGACTTTGAAGTTGGCGATGAGGTTTACCGTGGCTTCGGGGGCGAACAGGGCGAGGCGGTTGGCGGCGGCTTCGTTGAGCCGGATACCGTTGATTTTGATGATGTCTTTGCGGCCGTGCCGTTTGCTGGGCAGGTTGAAGCCGACGGTTACGGCACAGCCTTCGTGCAGTAGCTTGAATTGGCGCAGGATGGTGAGGCCGAGGCCGGCGGGGATGTGGTCGATAACGGTGCCGTTTTCGATGGCTTCGACGCTGAGGCTTTTGTTGTCCATTTGGATTTCCGATGGAGTTGGATGGAATACAGGCTACCTGAAATTTCAGGTAGCCTGCAAGAGCCGGGTTAGTTTTTCTGATACAGCCGCACGTAGTCGATCCAAGTGGTTTGGACAGGGAAGGGATCGGTGGGGCTGGGTGGGCTCAAGTTCGGTTCCCATTCTACATATTCGTTCAGAATAAAATACCAAGGGCCTTTTGCTCTGAATACCTGATCCAGCATTTGGCGGTTGACATTGAGTTTTGCAAAGTCTTCATCCGGCATGGTGGAGGGGTAGCCTCCGGATTCATCGAACCGGGTGCGGTCAATCACATCTACGGTGGTATTGTCGTCTGCCGTGTAGTGGGAAACGGGGATAAGTTTGCCGTCTAGATAGTAACGCACTTTTTGGCCGTCGAACTCGATCGCCCATACATGCCAATCGTATGCCAATGATGTTGCCATGCCGCCAGGGCGGTGTTCTAGGCGATGTGCAAAAACGCGTGTGCGCCAAGTGTTCCTTTTGCGGCTGAAAAAGCAGCTGGCATGGGAGGAGGACCAGGCATATGCCTGTGCGGTGGAGTACCACTCGAGAATATCGAGTTCGCCGTATGGATCGTTGGTGGCAGGGTTGTTGCTGCAATTCTGCAAGGTTTCGCTGTTACGCATCCACAGTGCCGTGCGCATCCCTACCAAGCCGTTCCAGTTGATTTTGGCGCGGATTTCGGCACGGAAGGGTTTGCCGGCATCAACGATGGGTTTGGATTCCAACCTGCCGCTTGAGTATTTGGTTTTCTCGCCGGCCTGGCAAGGTGTTTCCCTGGTGTTGCTGTCGGTTAGGGCCTCGTTGTCGCTCCGTACACAATGGCGGCGTGTGGTAATTTGGGCAAAGTCGTTGTTTACGAATCCAATATTGCCGGGGAGGTAGGAGAGGTGGCTGCCCAAATGGTTGGGTATGGTTTTTGCCTCCCAATCATTTGGCACGTTGTTGCCTTTAAACTCATAACACTTGAGACTGCGCCATTGTCCCGACGAATCGGTCGCACTTTCGCAACCGTTGGATGGGAGCTGTGGTTGAGGTTGCGGGGGTTCGGGCTGTGGTTGGGGAGAATCTGGTTGGGGCTGTGGCTGAGGTTGTGACCCGTTTGGAATGGATATATTCGAATTCCGTGAGGAGCTGCCGTTGGCAAAACCTATCGAATAATTATTGTGGCGCTCTTTGTCATCATTTTTGCAACCGCCTACCAGCACTACTATACATGCTAGAGCTAAAATCTTTTTGACATGCATAATTAATCCCTTTGTTAGATAAAAAATAGAATCCGAATTAAGTGAGAAAGCGGGAGTTTCCTAAATGGGCAGATTTAATGTGTATGCATGGCAGGCGAAGTAATAAATACCTGGGCTGCATTAAAACTGCCGTTTTCAGGTAGCCTGTTACAAATATTGACGTTATATGGTTTTATTTAACACTAATGACAGCATGGCCATGCGTGCGAATACACCGTTTTTGGCTTGTTCGAAATAGTAAGCATAAACCGTGCCATCCACATTGGGATGGATTTCGTCGACGCGGGGCAGGGGGTGCAGTACGCGCAGGTTGGGTTTGGCCTGGGCGAGGGTGGCGGCTTCAAGGTTGAATTTGCCTTGGATTTTGGCGAATTCTTGTTCGTCGAAGCGTTCGCGCTGCACGCGGGTCATGTATAGGATGTCGGCGTGGCGGGCGGCTTCTTCGAGGCTGGGCAGGATTTGGTAGCGGCAGCCGGCTTCGTCGAGCTCTTCGGTGATGTAGTCGGGCATGGCGAGGCTGGGCGGGGAGACGAAGATGAATTCGGCTTGGTGCCGTTTCATGGCTTGGGCGAGGGAGTGGACGGTGCGGCCGTATTTGAGGTCACCGGCCATGGCGATAACGAGATTATCCAGCCGGCCTTGGGTTTCTTGGATGGTAACGAGGTCGAGCAGGGTTTGGCTGGGATGCTGGTTGGTGCCGTCGCCGGCGTTGATGACGGGCACGGCGGAGAATTCGGCAAGCACTCGGGCGGCGCCGTCTTTGGGGTGGCGGATGATGATGGCGTCGGTGTAGCTGGAGATGATGCGGGCGGTGTCGGCCAGGGTTTCGCCTTTTTTGGCGCTGGTGTTGGCGCCGTCGGAAAAGCCGATGACTTTACCGCCGAGCCGCTGCACGGCGGTCTCGAAGGAGAGGCGGGTGCGGGTGGAGGGCTCGAAGAAGCAGGAGCCGATGAGCCGGCCTTCAAGTAGGTTGCGGTGCGGTTCGCGCTTAAGGCGCAGGGCGGTATCCAGCAGGCATTCGAGCTGTTCGTTGCTCAGGTCGGGGATGGAGATGAGGTGCTGGCCGTAGAGTGGGTTGGGCATGGGTGGCTCCGGGCGGGTTGGCAAACGGGCGTATTATGCGCTGTTTGCCGGGAACAGGCTACCTGAAAACGGTGTTGATGGCAGCGGCTGCATGGGAGATGGCTTATATTTTCAGGTAGCCTTTTTCAAATTGGCAATTAGGCTACCTGAAAATTTGGATGAAGATGTTTTCACTTTGTGGCAGTTGACTTTCAGGTAGCCTTGGTTCATACAACAGGCTACCTGAAAGCTACTCTCCGCAGCCAAACAAATTTGCCGTCAAACGGCGCAATTCCGTTACAATATCGCCCGTTATCAATTTTTCAGTTGGAGAGGCGCAATGGCTGAATTCCACATTGCCAAAACCGTGGCCGAAGGCCGCGATTTATTCTTGCTCGGCCAGATGGCCAACCGCCACGGCCTGATTGCCGGTGCTACCGGCACGGGCAAAACCGTTACCCTGCGTAAAATGGCCGAAGGCTTCAGCGCGCAAGGCATCCCCGTGTTTATGAGCGACGTGAAGGGCGACCTCTCCGGCATCGCCAACCCGGGCGACGGGCAGGGCAAGGTGGGCGAGCGCATGGCTCAATTCGGGCTGGATGCGGAAGGCTACCTGAAAGGCTGTCCGGTGCGTTTTTGGGATGTATACGGCGAAACCGGCATTCCCGTGCGCGTAACCATTTCCGAAATGGGCCCCCTGCTGCTCTCCCGCCTGATGGGGCTGAACGACACGCAGGAAGGCCTGCTCAACCTGGTATTTAAAGCCGCCGACGACAAAGGCTGGCATCTAATTGATTTAAAAGACCTGCGCGGCATGTTGCAATACGTGGGCGAGCACGCCAAGGAATACCGCACCCAATACGGGAACGTTTCCGCCGCCAGCGTCGGCGCCATTCAGCGCCAGCTGTTGCAGCTGGAAAGCGAGGGCGGCGATGTGTTTTTCGGCGAGCCGGAGCTCAATCTGCAAGACTGGCTGCAAACCGAAGGCGGACAAGGCGTAATCAATATCCTGAATGCCGAAAAACTGATGCGCTCGCCGCGCCTCTATAGCGCGTTCTTGCTGTGGTTTTTGGCCGAACTGTTTGAAACCCTGCCCGAAGCCGGCGATTTGGACAAACCCAAATTCGTTATGTTCTTCGATGAGGCGCATTTGTTGTTCGATAACGCCGCCGATACCCTGCTCAAGCAGGTGGAACAAGTGGTGCGCCTGATCCGTTCCAAAGGCGTGGGCGTTTATTTTGTTACCCAAAACCCGCTCGATTTGCCCGACACTGTGCTCGGCCAGCTCGGCAACCGTGTGCAGCATGCCCTGCGCGCCTTTACCCCGCGCGATCAAAAAGCCGTACGTGCCGCCGCCGAAACCTTCCGTAGCAACCCGAATTTGGATGTGGCGCAGGCGATTACCGAATTAGGCGTGGGCGAGGCGCTGGTGTCTTTCCTTGATGAAAAAGGTATGCCCGGCATCGTGGAGCGTGCCTTCGTGCTGCCGCCGCAATCCCAGCTTGCCCCGCTTTCCACCGCCGAACGCGACAGCCGTTTCCAAAACGACATCCTTTACCGGCACTATAAAGATGCGGTGGACAACTTCTCCGCCTACGAAGCCTTGCAACAGCTGGAGCAGGAACAGGCTGCCGCCGCTCAGGCAGAAGCTGAAGCCAAAGCGCAAAATGCCGCCACCGCGTCTGCCCAAAAAGCCGAAAGCAACAAAGGCGGCGTGCTGGACGGTTTCCTCGGCGGCCTATTTGGCAGCCGCAAACGCGCCAACCAAGGCTTGGGCTACGATTTAGCCGATTCGCTCGGCAGCCAGGTGAACAAGCAGATCACCCGAAGCATTACCCGCAGCATTATGGGTGTGATCCGCAATGCGATAAAGTAAAGGCTACCTGAAGGCTGTAGCCGGGTTGTACTGCCAAAGGCAGAGGCGCGGCCAAGCCAAAAGCAGATGCTTTATATATAGGCATTAAGAGGCTACCTGAAAACAGGCTAGGACGGTTTCAGGTAGCCTTTTGCTGTTTGGCCGGTTGATGCGGGAAGCCTCTCTGCTTCTGTGCAGAAAACAACAGCTCCGACCGTAAACCACGAAAAGCTAAGGTATATTCCGCTACTGCCATTGACCCGCTGCTTGCAAAAGAACTATAATTCCGCTCTTGTCGGCATGGTGTCGGCAAATATTTAACTCAACAGGACGAGAAAATATGCCAACTATTAACCAGTTAGTACGCAAGGGCCGCAAAAAGCCCGAGTACGTAAACAAGGTGCCCGCACTGGAAGCCTGCCCGCAAAAACGCGGCGTATGCACCCGTGTGTACACCACTACTCCGAAAAAACCGAACTCCGCTTTGCGTAAAGTGTGCAAAGTGCGCCTAACCAACGGATTTGAAGTGATTTCATATATCGGCGGTGAAGGCCACAACTTGCAAGAGCACAGCGTGGTGCTGATCCGCGGCGGTCGTGTGAAAGACTTGCCGGGTGTGCGCTACCACACTGTTCGTGGTTCTTTGGATACTGCCGGCGTGAAAGATCGCAAACAGGCACGCTCCAAATACGGTGCTAAACGCCCGAAATAATTTTTTAATATGGGCACGTCGGCCGTTGTTGCTGATATAAGCCGGCCGAGTAAGTGAATGTTCCCCAATGGGCATTCGCGGGAATTATCCCAGCTGAATAGATTAAAGGAAATTGAAATGCCAAGACGTAGAGAAGTCCCCAAGCGCGACGTATTGCCGGATCCGAAGTTCGGCAGCGTTGAACTGACCAAGTTTATGAATGTCTTGATGGTTGACGGTAAAAAATCGGTTGCCGAGCGTATCGTGTATGGCGCGCTGGAGCAAATTGCCAAGAAAGTACAGGGCAAAGAAGCAATCGAAGTGTTCAACGAAGCCATCGACAATGCCAAACCCATCGTGGAAGTGAAAAGCCGCCGTGTTGGTGGTGCCAACTACCAGGTTCCTGTTGAGGTTCGTCCTTCCCGCCGTTTGGCCTTGGCAATGCGCTGGGTGCGCGATGCGGCCCGCAAACGTGGTGAAAAATCCATGGATTTGCGTCTGGCCGGCGAGCTGATTGATGCGGCAGAAGGCCGTGGCGGCGCCATGAAAAAACGTGAAGAAGTACACCGCATGGCTGAAGCCAACAAAGCCTTCTCCCACTTCCGCTTCTAATTTTGAAAGGCGATTGAAATGGCTCGTAAAACCCCGATTAATTTGTACCGTAATATCGGTATTTCCGCCCACATTGATGCGGGCAAAACCACAACTACCGAACGTATTCTGTTCTATACCGGCCTGACTCACAAGATCGGTGAGGTGCACGACGGTGCGGCCACTACCGACTGGATGGAGCAGGAGCAAGAGCGTGGTATTACCATTACTTCCGCTGCCGTAACTGCCTATTGGAAAGGTATGGCTGGCCAGTTTAAAGAACACCGCTTTAACATTATCGATACTCCCGGACACGTGGACTTCACTGTTGAGGTGGAACGCTCTATGCGCGTCCTTGACGGCGGTGTAATGGTTTACTGTGCGGTGGGTGGTGTGCAGCCCCAGTCTGAAACCGTATGGCGTCAGGCCAATAAATACAAAGTACCGCGTTTGGCGTTTGTAAACAAAATGGACCGTCAGGGCGCCAACTTCTTCCGTGTGGTTGAGCAGATGAAAACCCGTCTGCGCGCCAATCCCGTGCCGGTGGTGATTCCGGTGGGTGCTGAAGATAACTTCGAAGGCGTGGTGGACCTGCTGAAGATGAAAGCCATTATTTGGAATGAGGCTGATAAAGGCGTAACTTTCGAATATGGCGATATCCCCGCTGATTTGGTTTCTACTGCCGAAGAGTGGCGTCAGAATATGATCGAAGCCGCCGCTGAAGCCAGTGAAGAGCTGATGGACAAATATTTGGGCGGTGAAGAACTGTCCGAGGAAGAAATCGTTGGTGCGTTGCGTCAGCGTACTCTGGCTGGTGAGATTCAACCGGTACTGTGTGGTTCTGCATTTAAAAACAAAGGTGTGCAGCGTATGCTGGATGCTGTTGTGGAGTTTCTGCCTGCTCCGACCGATATTCCGCCGGTACAGGGTGTAAACCCCGAAACTGATGAGCCGGACAGCCGTGAAGCGAGTGATGATGCTAAGTTCTCTGCTTTGGCATTTAAGCTGATGAACGACAAATACGTTGGGCAGCTGACTTTTATCCGCGTATATTCAGGCGTGCTGAAGTCTGGCGACAGCGTGGTGAACTCTGTGAAGGGTACTCGCGAACGTATCGGCCGTTTGGTGCAAATGACTGCGAACGACCGTGACGAGATCGATGAAGTGCGTGCCGGTGACATTGCCGCCGCCATCGGTTTGAAAGACGTAACCACCGGTGAAACTTTGGCTGCCGAAGATGCGCCGATTATTTTGGAACGTATGGAATTCCCTGAGCCGGTAATCCACGTTGCCGTTGAGCCGAAAACCAAAGCCGACCAAGAAAAAATGGGTATTGCCCTGAACCGCTTGGCTAAGGAAGACCCGTCTTTCCGTGTGCGTACTGATGAAGAGTCCGGCCAAACCATTATTTCCGGTATGGGCGAACTGCACTTGGAAATTATTGTGGATCGCATGAAACGCGAATTTGGTGTGGAAGCAAACGTGGGTGCGCCTCAAGTAGCCTACCGCGAGACTATCCGTAAGGAAGTGGAATCCGAAGCTAAACACGTTAAACAGTCTGGTGGTAAAGGTCAGTATGGTCATGTTGTGATCAAAATGGAACCGATGGAGCCGGGTGGTGCAGGCTATGAATTTATCGATGAAATTAAAGGTGGTGTGATTCCGCGCGAATTCATCCCGTCTGTTGATAAAGGTATCCGCGACACTCTGCAAAACGGTATTGTAGCCGGCTATCCGGTGGTGGACGTCCGCGTTCGTCTAACTTTCGGTTCTTACCACGATGTGGACTCTTCGCAAATCGCGTTTGAATTGGCCGCTTCTATGGCATTCAAAGACGGTATGCGTAAAGCCTCTCCGGTACTGCTGGAGCCGATTATGGCTGTAGAAGTGGAAACTCCGGAAGACTACATGGGTGATGTGATGGGCGATTTGAACCGTCGCCGTGGCATCGTATTGGGTATGGACGACGACGGTATCGGCGGTAAGAAAGTACGTGCTGAAGTGCCGTTGGCTGAGATGTTCGGTTATTCAACCGACCTGCGCTCCGCTACCCAAGGTCGCGCCACCTACACCATGGAGTTCAAGAAATACGCAGAAGCTCCGGCTCATGTGGCAGAGAAAGTTGTAGCAGACCGCAAAGGTTAACTTTGCAGTTTAGGCTGTCCTTGAGATGGGCAGCCGTTTACAGGCTACCTGAAAACCATTTCAGGTGATGAAGCTAATTTTCAGGTAGCCTTTGTTCTTTTAATCGATCTTTATATGAAAAGGAATTAGCTCATGGCTAAGGAAAAATTCGAACGTAGCAAACCGCACGTAAACGTTGGCACCATTGGTCACGTTGACCATGGTAAGACCACTTTGACAGCAGCATTGACCACCATTTTGGCTGAGAAATTCGGCGGTCAGGCTAAAGCTTATGACCAGATTGACAATGCCCCGGAAGAGAAAGCCCGCGGTATTACCATTAACACCGCCCACGTAGAATACGAAACCGAAGGTCGTCACTACGCTCACGTAGACTGCCCCGGTCACGCCGACTACGTAAAAAACATGATTACCGGTGCTGCCCAGATGGACGGCGCTATTTTGGTAGTATCCGCTGCTGACGGTCCTATGCCCCAGACTCGCGAACACATCCTGTTGGCTCGTCAGGTGGGCGTACCCTACATCCTCGTATTCATGAACAAATGCGACATGGTAGACGATGCTGAACTGCTTGAGTTGGTTGAGATGGAAATCCGCGACCTGCTCTCCAGCTACGACTTCCCCGGCGACGACTGCCCGATCGTACAAGGTTCCGCCCTCAAAGCCCTCGAAGGGGATGCCGGCTACAAAGAAAAAATCTTCGAACTGGCTGCCGCTTTGGATAGCTACATTCCCACTCCGCAGCGTGCCGTAGACAAACCCTTCCTGCTGCCGATCGAAGACGTATTCTCCATCTCTGGTCGCGGTACCGTGGTAACCGGTCGTGTAGAGCGCGGCATCATCAAAGTAGGCGAAGAGATCGAAATCGTTGGTCTGAAGCCTACCCAGAAGACTACCTGTACCGGCGTGGAAATGTTCCGCAAACTGCTGGACGAAGGTCAGGCCGGTGACAACGTAGGCGTACTGCTGCGCGGTACCAAACGTGAAGAAGTTGAGCGTGGTCAGGTATTGGCCAAACCTGGCACCATCACTCCGCACACCAAATTCAAAGCCGAAGTATACGTATTGAGCAAAGAAGAAGGTGGTCGTCACACCCCGTTCTTCGCCAACTACCGCCCACAGTTCTACTTCCGTACTACTGACGTAACCGGTGCTGTAGAGCTGGAACCTGGTGTAGAAATGGTTATGCCTGGTGAGAACGTAACCATCACCGTAGAACTGATTGCTCCGATTGCTATGGAAGAAGGTCTGCGCTTTGCGATTCGCGAAGGTGGCCGTACGGTAGGTGCTGGTGTGGTGGCTTCCGTGATCGCTTAAGAAGGGTATCGAATAAATGGCAAACCAAAAAATCCGTATCCGTCTGAAAGCTTATGATTACAGCCTGATCGACCGTTCTGCTCAGGAAATCGTTGAAACTGCTAAGCGCACTGGTGCCGTGGTAAAAGGTCCGATTCCGTTGCCGACCAAAATTGAGCGTTTCAATATCCTGCGTTCTCCGCACGTGAATAAAACTTCACGTGAGCAATTGGAAATCCGCACTCATCTGCGCTTGATGGATATTGTAGATTGGACTGACAAAACTACTGATGCACTGATGAAGCTGGATTTGCCGGCCGGTGTGGACGTGGAAATCAAGGTTCAGTAATCTGCTTGCAGATATATCAAAGCCGAACGGAATCTCCGTTCGGCTTTTTGCGGCCAAGATTCTTTCTTAGCAGGATAAATTGAGGGTGTATGGAAGGGGCATTTAGCAGCTATTCTATGGAAATAGGCAGCTATGAGTTTTCCCATTTTGTGGAGCAGGTATGCAAAAACAAAATAAGCACAATAAACACAAAAATCAAATCCGTATTATTGGAGGTGAGCTGCGCGGGCGGAAAGTTCGGTTTGTTGATGCAGAAGGCTTGCGCCCAACCGCAGATAGTGTGCGGGAGCGGTTATTTAACTGGTTGGGGCAGGATTTAACCGGTCAAGTGGTGTTGGATTTGTTTGCTGGTAGCGGAGCCTTGGGTTTTGAGGCTGCCTCTCGAGGAGCGAAACGGGTTGTGCTAGTAGAAAATAATCGGTGGACTGCTACAAGTTTACAACAGCAAATACAAGAATTGAGGCTACCTGAAAAAATGGAAACTCAATCAATTGACGCTTTTGAATTCTTAGAAAAAACACATGAGCAGTTTGATGTAGTGTTTTTGGACCCGCCATTTGTTTGGCAGGGCTGGGCTGAGCTTTTTATACGCCTGGAGCGGCGTTTGCATAATGGTGCATGCATATATGTTGAGGCAGGAGACTTGCCTGTTTGGCCTGATTATCTGCTGGAGTTGAATGCAGGACGATCAGGGGTGAGTAAATATGTGCTACTTAAGAAGAAATGACGCTGTTCTATTTTAATAATTGTTATCAAAGAAGAAAATTTTATATTTGCTAAGGATGAGGCTACCTGAAGGCTAGCCTGTGCTATAATCCCGCCCCTTAATTTTGGATAACTTATAAGATATTAAGAGGAACGCATGTCTCTTTTTATTACAGATGAGTGCATCAACTGTGATGTATGTGAGCCAGAGTGCCCAAATGATGCCATTTCACAGGGTGAGGAAATCTACGAAATTGATCCTAATTTGTGTACGCAGTGCGTTGGGCATTACGATGAACCACAGTGCCAGCAGGTTTGTCCGGTAGACTGTATCTTGATTGATGAGGAGCACCCGGAAACTGAGGAACAGCTGCGAGCGAAGTATGAAAAGATTATTTTGTTGAAAAAAGGATAGAGTTGAATTCCAATTAAAAATATTGGGTTGCAGATAATTTGAGATAAAAGAGAAAATTTTGCTTGACGATTACTTAGGAAAGTCGCTATATTTCTCTTCTCTTTTGGTGGGATTCCCGAGCGGTCAAAGGGGGCAGACTGTAAATCTGTTGCGAGAGCTTCGAAGGTTCGAATCCTTCTCCCACCACCAATTACTATGTTGGGGCATTAAGGGCGGGTGTAGCTCAATGGTAGAGCAGAAGCCTTCCAAGCTTACGGTGAGGGTTCGATTCCCTTCACCCGCTCCAATAAATTTTTAAGGCCCATGTAGCTCAGGGGTAGAGCACTCCCTTGGTAAGGGAGAGGTCGGCAGTTCAAATCTGCCCATGGGCACCATCTATTTATCCCTTTTGTTCACTTATTTAAGCTAATAGGAAATTGCCATGGCTAAGGAAAAATTCGAACGTAGCAAACCGCACGTAAACGTTGGCACCATTGGTCACGTTGACCATGGTAAGACCACTTTGACAGCAGCATTGACCACCATTTTGGCTGAGAAATTCGGCGGTCAGGCTAAAGCTTATGACCAGATTGACAATGCCCCGGAAGAGAAAGCCCGCGGTATTACCATTAACACCGCCCACGTAGAATACGAAACCGAAGGTCGTCACTACGCTCACGTAGACTGCCCCGGTCACGCCGACTACGTAAAAAACATGATTACCGGTGCTGCCCAGATGGACGGCGCTATTTTGGTAGTATCCGCTGCTGACGGTCCTATGCCCCAGACTCGCGAACACATCCTGTTGGCTCGTCAGGTGGGCGTACCCTACATCCTCGTATTCATGAACAAATGCGACATGGTAGACGATGCTGAACTGCTTGAGTTGGTTGAGATGGAAATCCGCGACCTGCTCTCCAGCTACGACTTCCCCGGCGACGACTGCCCGATCGTACAAGGTTCCGCCCTCAAAGCCCTCGAAGGGGATGCCGGCTACAAAGAAAAAATCTTCGAACTGGCTGCCGCTTTGGATAGCTACATTCCCACTCCGCAGCGTGCCGTAGACAAACCCTTCCTGCTGCCGATCGAAGACGTATTCTCCATCTCTGGTCGCGGTACCGTGGTAACCGGTCGTGTAGAGCGCGGCATCATCAAAGTAGGCGAAGAGATCGAAATCGTTGGTCTGAAGCCTACCCAGAAGACTACCTGTACCGGCGTGGAAATGTTCCGCAAACTGCTGGACGAAGGTCAGGCCGGTGACAACGTAGGCGTACTGCTGCGCGGTACCAAACGTGAAGAAGTTGAGCGTGGTCAGGTATTGGCCAAACCTGGCACCATCACTCCGCACACCAAATTCAAAGCCGAAGTATACGTATTGAGCAAAGAAGAAGGTGGTCGTCACACCCCGTTCTTCGCCAACTACCGCCCACAGTTCTACTTCCGTACTACTGACGTAACCGGTGCTGTAGAGCTGGAACCTGGTGTAGAAATGGTTATGCCTGGTGAGAACGTAACCATCACCGTAGAACTGATTGCTCCGATTGCTATGGAAGAAGGTCTGCGCTTTGCGATTCGCGAAGGTGGCCGTACGGTAGGTGCTGGTGTGGTGGCTTCCGTGATCGCTTAAAGGTTAGAGGCCAGTAGCTCAATTGGTAGAGTATCGGTCTCCAAAACCGAGGGTTGGGGGTTCGAGACCCTCCTGGCCTGCCAAAAGAAAGACTAACCGGCCTGCCGGTTAGTCTTTTGTTTTATGCTGTTTTATAAAGAACTGTGAAGTTTAGGGTGGTTGCAAATGAGTGATTGTAAACAGAAAGTGAAAGAAATGTCTGTTGCTTCGAAGCAGGCTCGGCAGGAGTTGCGTGATCGAGGGCAGGGTGCTCAATGTAAGACTGGAAGAAGAAATGGTGCTAAATTATTTTTAGCAGCTGCTCTGATTGTTGGTGGGGCGATTGGCTTTTCATTCCTGTCTCAGCAGCCGCTATATGTACGAGGTGCCGTTTTAGGGGTTTCGTTGTTGCTCTCCGGGGTAATTGTTTTCTTTTGGTGCGATACTGGTCCTGGTTTGATTCGATATATCAAGGATTCTGTTGTTGAAATCAAGAAGGTTGTTTGGCCACCTAAAAATGAGGCTTGGCGTAATACATTCTTTGTTTTGATATTCACGGCAGTGCTAACCTTATTTTTGTGGTTGGTGGATTCTTTTTTGGTATGGTTATTTACAAAAATTGCTGAGTAATTTTTAGGGGCGAGAAAATGGCTAAAAATTGGTACGTCATTCAAGCTTATTCTGGGTTCGAGAAGAATGTTCAGAAGACTCTGAAGGAGCGGATCGCTAGAGAGGGAATGGAGGAGTTTTTTGGTCAGATTCTAGTGCCTGTTGAAGAGGTTGTTGGTATTAAGAATGGTCGGAAGACAGTTAGTGAGCGCAAGTTTTTTCCAGGCTATGTGCTAATAGAAATGGAAATGACGGATGAGTCGTGGCATTTGGTCAAGAGCACGCCTCGGGTTAATGGGTTTATTGGGGGTACGGCTAATCGTCCGCTGCCAATTTCTCAGCGAGAAGTGGATGCGATAATATCTCAGGTGTCGGATGTTACTGGTTTGGAGAAGAAGCCGAAACCGCGAGTTGAGTTTGTGGTTGGGCAGCAGATCAGGGTAAGTGAAGGTCCATTTTCTGATTTTAATGGGTTGGTTGATGTTGTTGACTATGAGCGCAATAAGCTGCGAGTTCTTGTGCAAATTTTTGGTCGAGAAACGCCTGTTGAGTTGGATTTTAGTCAGGTAGAGAAGATTTAGTCTGATTGCTTGGCAATGAGTAAGAGTTTGGTTATAATACACGGCTTGATTTTTGGGGAGCAGAATTTCTGCGTGTTACCCGTTATTTAGGAGCTAAATGTGGCAAAGAAAATTGTAGGTTATATTAAGTTGCAGATTCCTGCAGGGAAGGCTAATCCTTCTCCTCCAGTTGGTCCGGCATTGGGTCAGCGCGGTTTGAATATCATGGAGTTCTGTAAGGCATTTAATGCGGCTACACAAAATGTGGAGCCTGGGTTGCCTATTCCTGTGGTAATTACTGCATTTGCGGATAAGTCTTTTACATTTGTAATGAAGACCCCTCCGGCCAGTATTTTGCTGAAAAAGGCTGCTGGTTTGCAGAAAGGCAGTTCAAATCCGCTGACTAACAAAGTAGGTAAGGTTACTCGTGCTCAGTTGGAAGAGATTGCCAAGGCTAAGGAGCCTGATTTGACTGCAGCTGATTTGGATGCGGCAGTTCGTACTATTGCCGGTTCTGCCCGTTCCATGGGTTTGGATGTGGAGGGTGTGTGATGGCTAAGTTATCTAAACGTTTCCAAGGTTTGCGCTCTTCTATTGATTCAAATGTACATTACTCAATTGATGAAGCAATTGAGTTGGTGAAGAAAACTGCTACCGCCAAATTTGATGAGTCTGTTGATGTTGCTATCAATTTAGGTGTGGACTCGCGTAAATCTGATCAGGTCATCCGTGGGTCTGTTGTGCTACCGAAGGGTACTGGTAAAACTGTTCGTGTGGCAGTATTTACTCAAGGTGCCAATGTTGAGGCTGCAAAAGAAGCAGGCGCTGATGTGGTTGGATTTGAGGATCTGGCCGCAGAAGTAAAAGCAGGAAATCTAGATTTTGATGTTGTTATTGCCTCTCCTGATGCGATGCGTATCGTTGGTCAGTTGGGTACTATCTTGGGGCCGCGCGGTTTGATGCCAAATCCGAAGGTGGGTACGGTTACGCCAAATGTGGCAGAAGCTGTGCGTAATGCCAAAGCTGGTCAGGTTCAGTATCGTACTGATAAGGCTGGCGTGGTGCATGCTACCATTGGCCGCGCTTCTTTTGCAGCGGCTGATTTGCGCGAAAACTTTAATACCCTGTTGGATGCGGTGGTGAAAGCGAAGCCAGCGGCTACCAAGGGCCAGTATTTGAAGAAAATCGCATTATCTAGCACCATGGGTCCTGGTGTCCGTGTGGATGTTGGTAGTGTGTCTGTCTAGTTAGAAGAAATTTTCAGGTAGCCTTTGCTAGTTGCTGAGGCTACCTGAAATATGGGCTGCTTATACTTGATTGTAAGTGGAGTCCAAGACCGTAGGGATCGTAAGATTTAATATTTAACCCTACGTAGACGGTGGTCCTGAGATTATGAGCAAGCGATTGCTTGCAAAATGTCTTTTCAGGTTGCCGAGCTGGTGGATGTCGTTAGGCATTCTTTGATAAACAGTAGGAGGTAGACCTTGAGTCTTAGTATTGAAACTAAAAAAGCAGTTGTGGAAGAGATTGTTGCCGGTATCGGCAATGCTCAGACCATGGTGCTTGCCGAATACCGCGGCATCAGCGTTGCTAGTATGACCGAATTGCGTGCCAATGCTCGTAAGGAAGGTGTGTACTTGCGTGTTTTGAAAAACACGTTGGCTCGTCGTGCGGTGGAAGGCACTCCTTTTGCTGGGTTGGCTGAGCATATGGTTGGCCCGTTGGTATATGCAGCGTCTGAAGATGCTGTAGCTGCTGCAAAAGTGTTGCACCAATTCTCTAAAAAAGATGAGAAGCTGATTATTAAGGCAGGCTCTTATGACGGTGCTGTAATGGATGCCGCTCAGGTGGGTCAGCTGGCTGCAATTCCGAGCCGTGAAGAATTGTTGTCCAAATTGCTGTTCCTCATGCAGGCTCCGTTGTCTGGTATGGCTCGCGGCTTGGCTGCTCTGGCTGAGAAAAAAGCTACTGAAGAAGCATCTGCTTAACTATTTTTTATATTTTACTTATTCATTCAATTAGGAGTTTGATAGCATGGCTATTACTAAAGAAGACATTTTGGAAGCAATCGGTGGTTTGACTGTAATGGAGTTGAACGACTTGGTAAAAGAGTTTGAAACCAAGTTCGGCGTTTCTGCCGCTGCCGTTGCTATTGCTGCTGGCCCTGGTGCTGCTGGTGGTGAAGCTGAAGCCAAGTCTGAGGTAGACGTTATTTTGGCCGCCGCTGGCGATCAAAAAGTAGGCGTGATTAAAGTGGTTCGTGCCATTACTGGCTTGGGCTTGAAAGAAGCCAAAGACATGGTTGATGGCGCTCCGAAGACCATCAAAGAAGGCGTTACTCCTGCTGAAGCTGAAGAAATCAAGAAACAGCTGGAAGAAGCTGGCGCCAAAGTGGAAATCAAATAAGTATTTTCTCGCTAACAGGCTGGCAGGTATCTGCCAGCCTTGTTTCGCTTGGAGATTAGGATTAAATAATAATTTACATATATTTGCTATCTAAGCCGGCTTTTATGACAAATATATGTAAATTTTAGAGTGGTAGTGGATGTTGCTGCTGTTCAAGTGGGAATTAATCTCTCTCATTATCCGGAGTGTTCAACAATGAGTTATTCAGTTACTGAAAAAAAACGTATCCGAAAGAGCTTTGCTAAGCGTGATAGTGTGCTGGAAGTGCCATATTTGCTGGCTACCCAGCTGGAGTCTTACCGAAAATTTCTCCAGCAGGAAACTGCTTTTGATAAGCGCTTGGATGAAGGCTTGCAGGCTGCATTCAATTCTATTTTCCCGATTGTGAGCCACAACGGATATGCTCGGTTAGAGTTTACTCATTATATCTTGGGTGAGCCATTATTTGATATTGCCGAATGTCAACTGCGTGGCATTACTTATGCTGCTCCTCTGCGTGCCCGTATCCGCTTGGTGATTTTAGATAAAGAATCTTCTAAGCCCAATGTGGTGAAAGAAGTGCGCGAGAATGAAGTTTATATGGGTGAAATCCCACTGATGACCCCTTATGGCTCATTCATTATCAACGGTACTGAACGCGTAATTGTGTCTCAGCTGCACCGCTCTCCGGGTGTATTCTTCGAACATGACCGGGGCAAAACCCACTCTTCAGGTAAACTGCTGTTTTCTGCACGTATTATTCCCTATCGCGGCTCATGGCTGGATTTGGAGTTTGATCCCAAAGACTTACTCTACTTCCGTATCGACCGCCGCCGTAAAATGCCGGTAACCATTTTGCTGAAAGCATTGGGATACAGTGCCGAGCAGATCTTGGACACCTTCTATGACAAGGAAACATTCTATCTAAACAAAGATGGTGTGGAGACCGATCTGGTTCTGTCGCGGCTGAAGGGCGAAACCGTAAAAACCGATATTTGTGATGCGGATGGCAAAGTGCTGGTTGCCGCAGGCAAACGGGTTACTGCCAAAGGGTTGCGCGATATTGAGAAAGCTGGCTTGAAGCGTCTGCGGGTGGATGCCGAGGCCTTGATCGGTAAAATGCTGGCGAAAGACGTTATCGTGCCCGATACCGGTGAAATTCTCGCATCGGCCAATAGTGAAATTACCGAAGAATTGCTGGCGCAGCTGGAAATTCATGGCGTGAATGAAATCCAAACCCTATATATCAACGAATTGGGGTACGGCGGCTATATTTCTTCTACGTTGCAAGTGGATGAAACTACCGACCAAATGGCCGCACGTATCGCTATTTACCGCATGATGCGCCCCGGCGAACCACCCACCGAAGAGGCGGTAGAAATGCTGTTTGATCGTCTGTTCTTCAATGAAGCCAGCTATGACCTATCGCGTGTCGGCCGCATGAAATTCAATACCCGCACCTACGAGCAAAAACTGTCTGAAGACCAGCAGCAATCGTGGTATGGCCGTCTGTTGAACGAAACTTTGGCTGGAGCCGCGGAAAAAGGTGGATTTATTCTTAGCACTGAAGACATTGTTGCTTCCATTGCTACGTTGGTTGAATTGCGCAACGGCCATGGCGAAGTGGACGATATCGACCACCTGGGTAACCGCCGTGTGCGCTCGGTAGGAGAGCTGACCGAAAACCAGTTCCGCTCCGGTTTGGCCCGTGTGGAACGTGCAGTAAAAGAGCGCCTGAATCAGGCAGAGGCTGACAACCTGATGCCGACCGATTTGATCAATGCCAAACCGGTATCAGCGGCGATCAAAGAATTTTTCGGTTCCAGCCAATTGTCACAGTTTATGGATCAAACTAATCCGTTGTCGGAAGTGACCCATAAACGCCGTGTATCGGCACTTGGCCCGGGTGGTCTGACCCGTGAACGTGCCGGCTTCGAAGTGCGCGACGTACACCCGACCCACTATGGTCGTGTGTGCCCGATTGAAACGCCTGAAGGCCCGAACATTGGTCTGATTAACTCATTATCGGTTTATGCCCGCACCAACGATTACGGCTTCTTGGAAACTCCGTACCGCCGCGTGGTAGACGGCAAGGTTACCGATGAAATCGACTATCTGTCTGCCATTGAAGAAGGCCGTTATGTGATTGCGCAGGCCAACGCCGAAGTGGATAAGAAAGGCTACCTGAAAGGCGATTTGATTACCTGCCGCGAAAAAGGCGAAACCATCATGGCCAGTGCCGACCGCGTGCAGTATATGGACGTGGCCACCGGCCAAGTGGTATCCGTTGCCGCTTCGCTGATTCCCTTCTTGGAACACGATGACGCCAACCGCGCCTTGATGGGTGCCAACATGCAACGTCAGGCCGTGCCCTGCTTGCGTGCTGAAAAACCATTGGTCGGCACTGGCATTGAGCGCTCCGTGGCTGTGGACTCCGCCACTGCTATCGTGGCCCGTCGCGGTGGTGTGGTGGAATACGTGGATGCCAACCGTATCGTGGTTCGCGTGCACGACGAAGAAACTGTAGCCGGTGAAGTGGGTGTGGACATCTATAACCTGGTGAAATTCACCCGCTCCAACCAATCTACCAATATCAACCAACGCCCGGCGGTGAAAGCCGGCGATGTGTTGCAGCGCGGCGATTTGATTGCCGACGGCGCTTCTACTGACTTGGGTGAACTCGCGCTTGGTCAGAATATGACCATTGCCTTTATGCCTTGGAACGGCTACAACTACGAAGACTCGATTCTGATTTCCGAGAAAGTGGCTGCCGCCGACCGCTACACCTCCATCCACATCGAAGAGCTCAATGTGGTGGCGCGTGACACCAAGCTGGGTGCGGAAGAAATCACCCGCGATATTCCCAATCTGTCTGAGCGTATGCAAAACCGTTTGGACGAGAGCGGCATCGTGTACATCGGCGCCGAAGTGGAAGCCGGCGACGTATTGGTGGGCAAAGTAACGCCCAAAGGCGAAACCCAGCTCACGCCGGAAGAAAAACTGCTGCGTGCCATCTTCGGTGAAAAAGCCTCCGATGTGAAAGATACCTCGCTGCGTATGCCCACCGGCATGAGCGGCACGGTAATCGACGTACAGGTGTTCACCCGCGAGGGCATCCAGCGCGACAAGCGTGCACAATCCATTATTGATGCCGAACTGAAACGCTACCGCTTGGATTTGAACGACCAACTGCGTATTTTCGACAACGATGCCTTCGACCGTATCGAGCGCATGATTGTCGGCCAAAAAGCCAATGGCGGCCCGATGAAACTGGGCAAAGGCAAAGAAATTACTGCCGAATATCTGGCTTCTCTGCCGACCAAGCACGACTGGTTCGACATCCGCCTGTCAGACGAAGAGCTGGCCAAACAGCTTGAATTGATTAAGCTCAGCCTGCAGCAGAAACGCGAAGAGGCCGACGAACAATACGAAATCAAGAAGAAAAAAATGACCCAGGGCGACGAGCTGCCGCCCGGTGTGCAGAAAATGGTCAAAGTGTTCATCGCTATCAAACGCCGCCTGCAGGCCGGTGACAAAATGGCCGGCCGTCACGGTAACAAAGGCGTGGTATCGCGCATTCTGCCGGTGGAAGACATGCCCTACATGGCCGATGGACGCACCGTAGACATCGTGCTCAACCCGCTGGGTGTACCTTCGCGTATGAACATCGGTCAGATTCTAGAAGTACATTTGGGCTGGGCTGCCAAAGGCATCGGCCAGCGCATTGAGAAAATGCTGGCCGAGCAGCGCAAAGTGAAAGAAATCCGCTCCTTCTTGGAAAAACTCTATAACGGCAGCGGTAAAAAAGAAGACCTGAAATCGCTCAGTGATGAAGAAATCCTCACTTTGGCCGAGAATCTTAAGGGCGGTGCCACCTTCGCTTCGCCGGTGTTCGACGGTGCCAAAGAGCAGGAAATCTACGACATGCTCGAATTGGCCTACCCGAGCGACGACCCCGAAGTACAGAAACTGGGCTTCAACGACACCAAAACCCAAATCACCCTGTACGACGGCCGCTCCGGCGAACCGTTCGACCGCAAGGTAACCGTGGGCGTGATGCACTATCTGAAGCTGCACCACTTGGTGGACGAGAAAATGCACGCCCGTTCAACCGGCCCGTACTCGCTCGTTACCCAGCAGCCGCTCGGCGGTAAAGCACAGTTCGGTGGCCAGCGTTTCGGTGAGATGGAGGTGTGGGCGCTGGAAGCCTATGGCGCAGCCTACACGCTGCAGGAGATGCTGACCGTGAAATCGGACGACGTAACCGGCCGCACGAAGATGTATGAAAACATCGTTAAAGGCGAACACAAAATCGAAGCCGGCATGCCAGAATCGTTTAACGTGTTGATAAAAGAAATCCGTTCGCTGGGCTTGGATATCGATATGGAGCGGTATTAAACGGGGCTTTTCAGGTAGCCTCAGAGGCTACCTGAAAATAGAAACGGCCATTGTGCCGGCGCGATATTCTCCGCCGAGCCGCCGTTTGCCGCCGGGCAAAACCCGGCCAAGCCGCCCGCCCATATTTTTCAGGTAGCCTAAAAGGCTGTCTGAAACAGAGTGAGCAAAATACAAAATCCTGATTGGGAGCAAAAATGAATCTGTCGAACCTGTTTAACCCCCTGCAAGCTGCCGGCATGGAAGAAGAATTCGATGCCATCAAAATCGGCATTGCTTCGCCCGAAACCATCCGCTCTTGGTCTTACGGCGAAGTGAAGAAGCCGGAAACCATCAACTACCGTACCTTCAAGCCGGAGCGCGACGGCTTGTTCTGCGCCAAAATCTTCGGCCCGGTAAAAGACTACGAATGCTTGTGTGGCAAATATAAGCGTTTGAAATTTAAAGGCGTAACCTGCGAAAAATGCGGTGTGGAAGTTACCCTTTCCAAAGTGCGCCGCGAGCGCATGGGGCATATTGAGCTGGCTGCGCCTGTTGCTCATATTTGGTTCTTGAAATCACTGCCTTCCCGCCTCGGCATGGTATTGGACATGACCCTGCGCGATATTGAACGTGTGCTGTATTTCGAAGCCTTTGTGGTAACCGACCCCGGCATGACCTCGCTGCAACGCCGCCAGCTGCTGACTGAAGAAGACTACTACGCCAAGCTGGATGAATACGGCGAAGACTTCGATGCCAAAATGGGTGCCGAAGGCATTCGTGAACTCTTGCGTTCGCTGGACGTGCCGGCTGAAATCGAAATCCTGCGCCAGGAATTGGAAAGCACCGGCTCCGAAACTAAAATCAAAAAGCTGGCCAAACGCCTGAAAGTATTGGAAGCCTTCCAGCGCAGCGGCATGAAGCTGGAATGGATGATTATGGACGTGCTGCCCGTGCTGCCGCCCGATTTGCGTCCGCTGGTGCCGTTGGACGGAGGCCGTTTCGCCACTTCCGATTTGAACGACCTTTATCGTCGCGTGATCAACCGCAACAACCGTCTCAAACGCCTGTTGGAGCTGCACGCGCCCGACATCATCGTGCGTAATGAAAAACGCATGCTACAGGAAGCGGTGGACAGCCTGCTGGACAACGGCCGTCGCGGCAAAGCCATGACCGGCGCCAACAAACGCCCGCTCAAATCGCTGGCCGATATGATTAAAGGTAAAGGCGGCCGCTTCCGTCAAAACCTGTTGGGTAAACGCGTCGACTACTCCGGCCGTTCCGTGATTACCGTAGGCCCCTACCTACGCCTGCATCAGTGCGGTCTGCCCAAGCGCATGGCCTTGGAATTGTTCAAACCGTTCATTTTCCACAAACTGGAAGTGCGCGGTGAAGCGGCTACCGTGAAAGCGGCGAAAAAGCTGGTGGAGCAGGAGGTGCCGGTGGTGTGGGATATTTTGGATGAAGTGATCCGCGAACATCCGATTATGCTCAACCGCGCCCCGACCCTGCACCGCTTGGGTATTCAGGCTTTTGAGCCGATTCTGATTGAAGGCAAGGCCATTCAGCTGCACCCCTTGGTGTGCGCCGCGTTCAACGCCGACTTCGACGGTGACCAAATGGCCGTACACGTGCCGTTGAGCCTGGAAGCGCAAATGGAAGCCCGCACCCTGATGCTGGCCTCCAACAACGTACTCTCGCCCGCCAACGGCGAGCCGATTATCGTGCCGTCTCAAGATATCGTATTGGGTCTCTACTACATGACCCGCGACAAAATCAACGGCAAAGGCGAAGGCAGCCTGTTCTCCGATGTAAAAGAAGTGCACCGTGCTTACTACACCAAGCAGGTGGAATTGGGCACCAAAATCACCGTGCGCTTGCAGGAATGGGTGAAAAACAACCAAGACGAGTTCGAGCCGGTTACCAAGCGCTACGAAACCACGGCCGGCCGTGCCTTATTGTCCGAAATCTTGCCTAAAGGCCTGCCGTTTGAATACATCAACAAGGCGCTGAAGAAAAAAGAAATCTCCCGCCTGATTAATGCTTCGTTCCGCCTGTGCGGCTTGCGCGATACGGTCATTTTTGCCGACCACCTGATGTACACCGGCTTCAGCTTCGCAGCCAAAGGCGGCATCTCCATCTGCGTGGACGATATGGAAGTGCCGAAAGAGAAAGCCAAACTCTTGGCCGAAGCCAACGCCGAAGTGAAAGAAATCGAAGACCAATACCGCCAAGGTTTGGTGACCAACGGCGAGCGCTACAACAAAGTGGTGGATATTTGGGGCCGCGCCGGCGATAAAATCGCCAAGGCGATGATGGACAATCTTTCCAAACAGAAAGTAATCGACCGCGAAGGCAAAGAAGTGGATCAGGAGTCGTTCAACTCCATCTACATGATGGCCGACTCCGGTGCACGTGGCTCTGCCGCCCAGATTAAACAGCTTTCCGGTATGCGTGGTTTGATGGCCAAGCCGGACGGCTCGATTATCGAAACCCCGATTACTTCCAACTTCCGTGAAGGCCTCACCGTATTGCAATACTTTATCGCCACCCACGGTGCGCGCAAAGGTCTGGCCGATACCGCGTTGAAAACCGCCAACTCCGGTTACCTGACCCGCCGCTTGGTGGACGTAACCCAAGATTTGGTTGTGGTGGAAGACGATTGCGGCACCAACGACGGCTTCGTAATGAAAGCCGTGGTACAGGGTGGTGATGTGATTGAAGCCCTGCGCGACCGCATCCTCGGCCGCGTTACCGCGCAAGACGTGGTGGACCCTTCCAGCGGCGCTACTTTGGTGGAAGCCGGCACCCTGCTCAACGAGCAGCTGGTGGATCTGATCGACCGCTCCGGCGTGGACGAAGTGAAAGTCCGCACCCCGATTACCTGTAAAACCCGCTACGGCTTGTGCGCCAAGTGCTACGGTCGCGACTTGGCACGTGGCAAGCTGGTGAACACCGGCGAAGCCGTGGGTGTGATTGCCGCCCAATCCATCGGTGAGCCTGGTACACAGCTGACCATGCGTACCTTCCATATCGGTGGTGCCGCCTCCCGTGCTGCCGCTGCCAGCCAAGTGGAAGCCAAATCCAACGGTACCGCCCGTTTCAGCAGTCAGATGCGCTATGTGGCCAACAACAAAGGCGAATTGGTAGTGATCGGCCGTTCGTGCGAACTGGTGATTCACGATGAAGTGGGTCGCGAGCGCGAACGCCACAAAGTGCCCTATGGTGCCACCTTGCTGGTGCAAGACGGCTCTGCGGTGAAAGCCGGCCAAACCCTGGCCACTTGGGATCCGCATACCCGCCCGATGATTACCGAATACGCTGGCCGCGTGCGCTTCGAAAACGTGGAAGAAGGTGTAACCGTTACCCGTCAAACCGACGAAATCACCGGCCTCTCCACTTTGGTGGTGATCGACGGCAAACGCCGCACCAGCACCAGCAAGCTGCTGCGCCCAACGGTGAAGCTGTTGGACGAAAACGGCGAAGAGGTTACCGTGCCCGGCACCGAAACCCCCGTTTCCATGGCATTCCCCGTGGGCGCGGTGATTACCGTGCGCGAAGATCAGGAAGTGGGCAAGGGCGACGTGTTGGCGCGTATCCCGCAGGCTTCCTCCAAAACCCGCGATATTACCGGCGGTCTGCCGCGCGTGGCCGAACTGTTTGAAGCCCGCGTGCCCAAAGATGCCGGCATGCTGGCCGAAGTAACCGGTACGGTGTCTTTCGGTAAGGAAACCAAAGGCAAACAACGCCTGGTGATTACCGATTTGGAAGGCGTGGCGCACGAAACCCTGATTTCCAAAGAGAAACAGATTCTGGTGCACGACGGCCAAGTAGTGAACCGTGGCGAGATTATCGTAGACGGCTCGGTTGATCCGCACGACATCCTGCGCCTGCAAGGCATCGAAGCGCTGGCACGCTACATCGTGCAGGAAGTGCAGGAAGTGTACCGCCTGCAAGGTGTGCGCATTTCCGATAAGCACATTGAGGTCATCATCCGCCAGATGCTGCGCCGCGTAAACATTGCCGACCCCGGCGAAACCGGCTTCATCACCGGCGAGCAGGTGGAGCGCGGCGACGTGATGCAGGCCAACGAACGCGCCATTGCCGAAGGCAAAGAACCGGCACGCTTCGACAACATCCTGCTGGGCATCACCAAGGCTTCGCTCTCTACCGACAGCTTCATTTCTGCCGCTTCCTTCCAGGAAACTACCCGCGTGCTCACCGAAGCCGCCATCATGGGCAAGAAAGACGACCTGCGCGGCCTGAAGGAAAACGTGATTGTCGGCCGCCTGATTCCGGCCGGTACCGGCCTCACTTACCACCGCAGCCGCCGTGCGCAGTGGCAGGCGCATCACGAGGCGCAAGTGAACGACCAGGTGGACGATGTCGAATAAGGCTACCTGAAAAGCAAAAGGCTGAAACCGTAAGGCGCGGTTTCAGCCTTTTTTCAGGTGAAATGGGTGGGAAGCCGATGAAGCTCCGTTTTCAGGTAGCCTTTACGCGAAATGTCGGATTCAAGAACCCAAGCTGCCCTGAAGGGCGATCGCCCATGCGGTTATCCTGGCTGAAGGCTACCTGAAATCGGCAGGCCGGGTTCTCGAATCCGATATTTGATGTTGCAGAGCTTGAGTCGGGCGCAGGTGTATAGTGGATTAACAAAAATCAGGACAAGGCGGCGAGCCGCGGACAGTACACACGTTACGGCAAGGCGAGCCAACGCCATACTGGTTTTTGTTAATTCACTATACACAGCCATGCAAAAGGCTACCTGAAATTTCAGGTAGCCTTTTCGTATTGCTCCTCAACGCTTATGCGCTGCCGAGGCGGCCTGCAGTTTAGCTTCGGCGGGTTTGGCCTGCTGAGCCGGGGGGTCGGCAGGTTTGCCCTCGGTGGCTTTTTGTTCGCAGCCCATCTGCTGCACCATTTCTTCAAACTGGCGGCTCACCACTTCGCAGCCTTCGGCATCCAATTGCGAGAGGTCGCCGCGTGTGGCCTCCAGCGATTGCAACAGCGCATCGGTCTGGCCGTCGGGGGCTTGGCGGAAGCAGGCGCGGGCGCGTTGGAAATAGGTTTCGCACACGGGGTTCATGTGGTCGGCGGTAGTGGGCGGCAGGGCATGTTCTGGCTCGGGGTTGGCTTCGGCGGCGGTGAGCGGGTCGTCTTCGGCATTGCCGTCCGACACTTCGGGGGTAACCAGCTCCACCGATACGGTGGCCGTTTCGACGCCGGATGCGCTGCCTGCGGCCGGTGCCGAGGCCTGTGAAGCTGCGGTTTCGGCGGCGGTGGCCGGATGTTTGCGGCTGCCGCCGGATAAAAGCCCGAAGGCGAGCAGCAGGCAGCCGGCCACTATGGCGGCTGCGGCCGGCAGCTGCGGGTTTGCCCGCAACTGCTGCGGCAGGGTGCGCAGTTTGTCCCGCAGTTTCTGCCACAGGGCGTGCAGCTTTGCCTGCGGTTTGGGTTGAGGAGCCTGCGGCTTAGCTTGCCGCTTTGGCCGCAGGGCGTGCAGTTTGGCCTGTAGCCGCTGCCGGTATCGTTTCCAGTTTGGTTTGCCTTGCATCATGATGAATAGGGGTGTGGGGCGGTTGCCGTTGCGCATCTTACACGCAAGCCGTGCCGCTCGGGAAGAGCGACGGCAGGGCAGGGCGGTTTTTGCGGCGTTTCGGCCGGTTGCCGGGCAGCCTTTTCAGGTAGCCTGCCGCTTGCCGCAGGCGCGCTTTTGCAGTATAACCACCTCCGCGCCGCATACAACAACATCATTATTCATCGGCGCGTCAAACCACTTCACCGTTTCCCCCAACTGCCGTCGGCCGCCGCGCATCCGCGTGTGTGGCTGAAATGCCGTCTGTTTTTCAGGTAGCCTTTTGCCCAACCGTTTGCGTGGCAGGATATGCAGTGAACCAAAATATAGTGGGTTAAATTTAAATCAGGACAAGGCGGCGAGCCGCAGACAGTACACACGTTACGGCAAGGCGAGGCAACGCTGTGCTGGTTTAAATTTAATTCACTATAAGAATGGGGTTAGGCGAAACAACGCAACAACATTCTTATTTTGAACCTTCTACACGCAAACCTTGGGGCGCGGCAGCCCCGCTTACCGCATCCGCACAGGAGAATCTTATGAAGAAAGACCAAACCGGCCATCATTTCCTCGCCCGCCTGGGCAAAACCCGCCTGCGCCCCGGCGGCCGTTTCGCCACCGAATGGCTGATCAACCAAACCCGCTTCGCCCCCGATACGCAGGTGCTCGAAGTGGCCTGCAATATGGGCACCACCGCCGTAGGGCTGGCGCAGCGTTTCGGCTGCCACATCACCGGCGTGGATTTGGACGAAAACGCGCTGAACAAAGCCCGGCAAAACATCCGCGCCGCCGGGCTGGAAAGCCTGGTGCAGGTGCAGCATGCCAACGCCACCGAGCTGCCCTTCCCCGACAACAGCTTCGATGTCGTCATCAACGAAGCCATGCTCACCATGCTGCCGCTGGCCAACAAAGAAATGGCCGTGGCCGAATACTTCCGCGTGCTCAAGCCCGGCGGTGTGCTGCTCACGCACGATGTGGTGGTGAGCGAGCACAACACCGAAGAGGCCGTGGAACGCCTGCGCGACACCATCCAAGTGAAAGTTACCCCGCTCACCGAAAGCGCCTGGACCGATCTTTTCCAGCGCAGCGGCTTTAGCAACATCACCACCATCAGCGGCAGCATGACCCTGCTCTCGCCCAGAGGCTTGATTTACGACGAAGGCTGGCGGCGCGCCTTCCAAATCGTGAAAAACGCGCTCAAAGCCGAAAACCGCGAAACCTTCAAACGTATGTACCGCACCTTCAACGATCCGGCCAAAACCATGGGCTATATCGCCGTGCACAGCCGCAAGGCCTAGCTTGCCAATCAGGCCGGGCATCCGCCCAACTGCTGCCGCCGTTTGAACCGGCTGGTAGGCAAACATGGAAAAAGGCTACCTGAAAATTTCAGGTAGCCTTTATTGGCGGCAGCCGTGCCCTACCCTTGGGAAGTGCGCTTTTCAGCAGGGAAACCGTGCTAAGCAGAGGGTAGATAGCGGGTGGCCGCCGCGGCAAGCAGGGTTAATTTACGCGGCCGCCGGCGAAGCCGACTTCATGATTGGAGTCGCCATTAAAGTCGTATGCCTTGCCGGCAATTTCATTACCATTAGGTCCGAAAATGTTGAGTCGGTAATGTCCTTGGCCTTTGCCGGCTGAAGAGGCTGTACCTACAATACCTTGGCCAGGAGATAATTGACTTTCATTCAGGTTGATATTGCCAAAGCCGCGTAAGCCGGTAATACTGCCAGACCCCTTGCGATTGGCGAAATCAATGGTGTAATTCAACCTGCCGTGTGGCTGCCCGTCGGGACGGCGGTCATCCAAACCAGAAAAAGCATGTCCTTCATAACGGACGACACCAGAAGGCAACCGAGAAGCAAGGGTAGGTTCACCCTGAATGCTTCGAATTTGAAACTTATCTGACGAGATCTCATTGCCTGTATTAGGGTCATATTCTTTATTAACTTGAGCACCAACCACGGCAGTGTAAGAACGCTTGTACACACCAAGCTGCCCTTCTTCCAATTTCTGTGTGCCATTTTTCAACACATACGTGAAATCAGACAATCTGTTTTGCCACAGGTAGCCTATGTTGAGCGAGCTGCCGTTGGTATAGGTTTGGCCATCAATTTCAATTGAGCTGGCAGTATTGCCATTGCTGTGCAGTAGACCGTCGTTGGTATCGCTATTAATTGTTAAGGAGGGCTTGCCATTTGGTCTCGGCGTAAACGGATCAGTAATCGCATTGGCCAGCGAGCTGCCTGCGCTGCTGCAGCCGCCTAGGGTGAGGGCGGTGAGAACCATGTAAAGAATGTGATGTTTTTTCATGTCAAATCCTTTCGTTTCGTTGCGAGGGATACTGCTTGGGCTGGATACAGTATAACACGGCGATTGGCAGGAAATATGACGAATATCAAATAGTTTGGTATTTATTGGTAGTTTGCTGTCGGTTTGTTGGTTAATTTAGGCAAGAAAGTTTACGTTCCCATTTGAATGTAAAATTTATAGAAAAAGATATGAATGGTTAGGCCGGGGCGGCGAATCTGTTTGAAACGGGCGGGAAATTCGCCATTTTGTCCACAAGAAACCACTGTATTGGAGTGGAGTCATTATCATTTACTGCGTTTTACAAACGTTAGTTCAGGTTTGGCGGGCATGTCGAATCCGCTATAATCCGCCCGTTTATAGATTTTGCCGTGAAGAAAGCGTTGGATGAGCATACTGAACAAGCCTTGCTTGGCCGCCTACCTGCTGCTGTTGCCTTTTCAGGTAGCCTTGGCCGCACCGGAAGGCAGGCTGGAAACCGAGCCGGATACGGGCTTCGACATCACGCCAGCCGCCGCGCCGCAGGCGGAAGCCGCGCCCGCGCCTGCTGCCGCGCCGCCCGACAAACGCCTGCAAATGAGCCGCGAGGAGCTGCTTAAGCGCCCCGAGCTGCTGCAACAGGCGCTCAGCTATGCCGTGCTTACCCACAATGCCGAAGGCGCATCGCTGCTGCTGCCGATTTATCTCGAATTGCCCGGGCCACACGATGCGCTGCTGGTGGCTTTGGCGCAGGCACTGATTGCCCGCGCCGAGGGCGACTACCAACGCGCCATCGGCCTCTACCGCGCTGTATTGGCAGCCGACCCTGACATTCCGCCCGTGCGCCTTTCGCTGGCGCAGAGCCTGTTTGAAAACCGTGCCGACAAAGATGCGCGGCAAGAGTTCGAACACTTCCGCCAAACCCCCAATCTCGTGCCCGAGCTGCAACAGCTTGCCGGGCAATACCTCGAAGCCCTGCGCAAACGCGACCGCTGGAGCTTCGGCGGCAGCGTAAACTTCATCAGCGACAGCAATGTGAACAACGCCGGCAGCGAGCGCGAAATCCGCACCCCGCGCGGCGTGTGGAAGCTGCCTGAGCCCGAATCCGCCCAAGGCTTCGCCTACCGCCTCAATGCCGATCGCGACTGGAACGTACACGGTAACCTCTACTGGCGGCTCAGCCTCGACGACTACGGCAAATTCTATTGGAACAACCACAAATTCGACGACCAAATCGCCCGCCTCAGCAGCGGCCCCGCCTACAAAACCGCCCGTGCCGAAGCCGCCGTTACCCCTTATTACGAGCGCCGCTGGTATGGCACACACAAATACTCGCGCGAAGTCGGCGTGCGCGCCGAATGGCAATATTGGCTCACCCCACGCCATAAAATATTGAGCGCGCTTGAAATCGGCGAGCAGCGCCACGACCGCCGCCGCTGGCTCGACGGCGACAGCTACACCGCTTCCGGCACCTGGCTCTTCGTGCGCAGCCCCACCCAATATTTCAGCTTCGGCCTCGACTGGCTGCGCAAAACCGCCGAAGACAACAGCGAATCCTACACCCGCAAAGGCCTGCGCCTGGGTTGGACGCAGCAATGGGGCTGGGGGCTCACCACCTCCGCCCAAATCAGCGCCGGCCACCGCAGCTACGACGCCCCCGACCTATTCCGCATCACCCGCCGCGACCGCGAGCTGGCCGCCAGCCTGGTGCTCTCCCACCGCAAACTGCAATTTGCCGGCATCACCCCGCAGCTGGTGGCCACCTGGCAGCGCGTAAACAGCAACCACTTCTTCTACCCCTACCGCAAAGGCAACGTGTTTATCCAGTTCGGGCGTTCGTTTTAACGTTGCAGGCCGGTAAGGGACAAAAGAAAGGCTACCTGAAAATTTCAGGTAGCCTATAGTGAATGAACAAAAGCCAGTACGGCGTTGTCTCGCCTTGCCGTAACGTGTGTACTGTCTGCGGCTCGCCGCCTTGTCCTGATTTTTGTTAACCCGCTATATAATCTGTTCACCCAACTGCCGGAGCAAACCAATCTAGATTCGCCTCGTTTCCATACCGACAGCGGCCTGCCGCCCGACGTGAAGCTATACTGGTTTCAGCCGTGCCTGAAGCATGATTTCAATGAAGCCAAGTTTTCAGGTAGCCTTCCCGCCGTTTCCCATTCCCAAAGAAAGGACTTTCCATGCCCCTCCGCCACCATCTTCCCGCCGCGCGCTATTCCGAAGCCGTGGTGGCCAACGGTTTCGTTTTCCTCTCCGGCCAAGTGCCCGCCAACCCTGAAGCCGATATCGAAGCGCAAACCGCCGATGTGCTCTCGCAAATCGATCGGATTCTGGCCGATTGCGGCTCCGACAAGGCGCATATTTGCGAAGCGGTCATCTACCTGCCCGATATGGCCGACTACGCGGGCATGAACCGGGTGTGGGATGCCTGGGTGGCGCCCGGCAAAGCTCCTGCCCGCGCCTGTGTGCAGGCCGCGCTGGCGGATGCGGGCTGGAAAGTGGAAATCAAGATTACGGCGCTGCAGCGCACAACATGACAGCAGCGGCCTTCTGCCGTACAATCCGCGCGGCTTCTTTTTATATAGCTAGGGTCTGCCGACAACGACCGGTTTCCGCGCCCTTTGCCCCAAAGGCGGCGTGCCTTGTATGAAGGCATCGGCTTCAGCTACCGGCTGCTTCAGGCTACCTGAAACCGGAATAACTACGGAACAATATGGTTTATCAGAGAAAATTCATTAAAGAAGTATCGCAAACGGCGATGGGCGTATTCGTGCTGCTCTTGGCCACATTGGTGGCGGTGCAGGCAGTGAAGCTGTTGGGCGGCGCGGCCGGCGGCAAGGTGGCGGCAGACGCGGTGGCCACGCTGGTGGCGTTTTGGACGGTGGCACTGATGCCCATCGTGCTCATCCTTACCGCCTATATCAGTGCGCTTACCGTGCTTTCCCGCTATTGGCGCGACAGCGAAATGGCGGTATGGCTTTCTTCCGGCCTATCGCTTTACGGCTGGATTAGGCCATTGATGGCGTTTGCCGTGCCTTTCGCCCTGCTCACGGCATTGGTATCGATGCTGGTGATGCCGTGGGCGGATGCGCGCAGCCGCGAATTTGCCGAAGTGCTGAAGCGGCGGCAGGATACTTCTATGGTTCGCCCGGGTGTGTTTCAGGAGTTTGGCGGCAACACGCCGCGCGTGTATTTTGTGGAAAAATTCGATGCCGGCAGCGGCGAGGCGGCCAATCTGTTTATCCGTGAGCAAAACGCGCAGGGACGCGATACGCTGATTACTGCCGAACGCGGCCGCTTTGCCGAAGCCGACAACAAGCGCACGCTGGAATTGTTTAACGGCCGCCGCTACAGCGGCACGCCAGGTATGGCCGATTACGACGAAGTATCGTTTGAGCGCCTGCATTTGGTAGTGGGCACCGCGCCCAAGCTGGTGCAGCGCGATATCCACCGCCGCACCGTGCCCACCGCCAAGCTGTGGGGCAATACCAACCCCGACTTGCGCGGCGAATTGATGTGGCGCATCACTATGCCGGTAAGCGTGCTGATTTTGGCGCTGTTGGCATTGCCGCTTTCCTATATGGACAACCGCAGCGGCCGCAGCTACAGCCTTTTAAGCGCTATCGGCATATTTTTGCTCTATCAAAACGGCCTCACGCTGGTGCGCGACGGCATCAGCAGCGGCAAGATTCCGCTGTGGCCGGGTTTGATTGTGCCGCATCTATTGATGCTGATGCTGGCCGTGCTGTTGTTGCGCGTGCGCAGCCAGCCTTCGCGGCCGTTTTGGCAGGCCTTGCGCCTGGCCTTGGGAGGCAAGCCGGCATGAAACTGCTCACCCGTTATCTGATCCGCCGTTTAGGCATGGCTACGCTGTATGCGCTCTTGGCCTTAGTGGCGCTGTTCTCGTTTTTTGAAGTGATTAATGCCGTGGACGACGTGGGCGACGGCAACTACACCGTGCTCACCCTGATTCTGTATGTGGGTATGCGCCTGTTCGGGCATATGTATACCCTGCTGCCGCTGGCCGTGCTCATCGGCTGCCTGGCCGCCTTAAGCCAGCTCGCCTCCGCCAGCGAATGGACAGTTATCCGCACCAGCGGCGCTTCGCTCAAGCGCATCATTACCACCGTAGCCTCGGTAGGCTTGCTGGCCGGGCTGCTCGGCGTGGCTTTGGGCGAATGGGTTGCCCCGTATATGGAACAACGCGCCGAGCGGCTGCGCCTGCACGCCGTGCAGCAAACCGTGAGCCTAGGCGGCAGCGGCCTGTGGTTTCGGCAGGGAAGCGACAACATCAACGTGCGCGAAATGCTGCCCGACGGCCGCCTGCTCGGCATCCGCATCTACCGCTACAACCAACACGCCGCACTGGAATCCGCCTGGCAGGCAGATGAAGGCCTCGTAAACGGCAACGGCACTTGGACGCTCAAACAGGTGGCGCGCACCCATATTGCCGCCGATCGCACCCAAACCGAACGGCTTGCCAGCGTAGAATGGCCCAGCGACGTGGGCGTGGAGCTGCTCGGCGTGCTTTTGGTGGACACCGACCAAATGTCGGCCCACAGCCTGAAAATGTATATCGACCACCTGCAAAGCAACGGCCAGCAAACCGCCGCCTATGCCACCGCTTGGTGGCGCAAGCTGCTCTACCCGCTGATTTGCACGGTAATGGCCTTGGTGGCGCTGGCCTTCACGCCGCAAAGCTCGCGCCACGGCAACATCGGCGTGCGCCTGTTTCTCGGCATCTGCCTCGGCCTCGCCTTCCACTTCGCCGGCCTGCTCTCCGGCTACATCGCCCAACTCTCCAACATGCCGCCCCTCGGTGCCGCCATCCTGCCCGGCGCGGTATTCGCCATCGCCGCCGCCTGGCTGATTAGGCGGCAGGAAGTGCGTTGAGGAAAGGCTACCTGAAAAACAGATTTGGTATTTTCAGGTAGCCTTTATTCCGTTGTAAGACCAATATAATCAAGGAGAACCCATGTTTACAGGAATCGTACAAGGCTTGGGCGAAGTGCTGACCGTGGATCAGCGCGCGCCCGATTTCCGCAGCCACACCGTGCGCCTGCCCGAGGGTGCGGATGCCGATTTGCGCGTGGGCGCATCGGTTGCGCACAACGGCTGCTGCCTCACCATCACCCGCGTACACGAAAACGGCGCGGCGGATTTCGACCTGATGGGCGAAACGCTGGCCAAAACCAATCTGGGCGCATTGCAGCCGGGCGACAAGGTAAACATCGAGCGCGCCGCCCGCTTCGGCGACGAAATCGGCGGTCACAGCATGAGCGGCCACATCACCGCCACCGCCGAAATCAGCCGCATCGAAGCGAACGGGCTGAACCGCACCGTGTGGTTTAGGCTACCTGAAAATCTGAAAGGCTATGTTTTCCCTAAGGGATTCATCGGGCTGGACGGCTGTAGCCTCACCATCGGCACGGTAAGCGACAGCGAATTTAATGTCCACCTCATCCCCGAAACCCTGAGCCGCACGCTGTTTGGCAGCCGCCGGGCGGGCGAGCGGGTGAATGTGGAAATCGATCCGCAAACGCAGGTGATTGTGGACACCGTGGCGAGGATTTTGGCGGAAAAGGACAACGCATGATGCCGCTGCCGCCGCAAGTGCCGCGCCGGGGCGGCGGAATCAGCCGCCGAGTGGCGGCCGCTTTGCTCCGGCTGTTGGGCTGGCGCGTCGCAGGCAGCGTGCCGGATGTGGCCAAATGCGTGGTGGTGGCCGTGCCGCACACGTCGAATTTCGACGGGCTGTATGTGTTGCCCGCCATGCTGGCTTTGGATTTGAAAATGAGCATCTTCGGCAAGAAAAGCCTGTTTGCCGTGCCCGGTTTGGCGGCGTTTTTGCGCTGGGCGGGCGTGATGCCGCTGGATAGGGCACGCGCCGGCGGCGTGGTGGACGAAGCCGTGGCTGCCTTTCACCGCAGCGGGCAGCTGTTTCTCGGCATCTCACCGGAAGGCACGCGCCACGCCGCGCCCAAATGGAAAAGCGGCTACTGGCGGATTGCCCGCGACGCCGGTGTGCCGGTGTTGCCGGTGGCGATCGACTACGGGCGGCGTGAAGTGCGCTTCCTGCCGCTGTTTACCCCCACCGCCGACATGGCCGCCGACCACGCCGCACTGACCGCGCTGTTTCGCGGCATCGAGCCGAAGCATAAACACCGTTTGTCTTTGCCGCTGCGTGAAGCCCGGACGGCTGAAACCGATTGATAATTGATATGACAGACACCCCCACCGTTCCCGACTATCTGCGCCACATCCGCGTGGTGCTCACCCGCACCAGCCATCCCGGCAACATAGGCGCCGCCGCCCGCGCCATGAAAACCATGGGCTTGAGCCGCCTCACCCTGGTCGCGCCCAACCTGATGGCCACGCCGATGACCCCCGAGCCGCCCGCCTTCGATGCCGCCCGGGCCGCCGCGTTCCGGCTGCCGGAAGAAAGCTTCATTCTCGCTTCCGGCGCGCGCGACGTGCTGGAGCAGGCGCAAATTGTGGCCACTTTGGATGAAGCGCTGGCCGACACCGTCTTGAGCTGCGCCCTCACCAGCCGCCGCCGCGAACTCTCCGCCCCGCTGCACACCCCGCGTGAACTCGTGCCCGAGCTGTTGCAGGCCGCGCGGCAAGGTTTTCAGGTAGCACTCGTATTCGGCAACGAAACCTTCGGCCTGAACATCGACGAAGTGCAGCGCTGCAACCGCCTGCTCACCATCAGCGGCAATCCCGCCTATTTCTCGCTCAACCTCGCCCAGGCCGTGCAAGTGGTGTGCTACGAAATTTTTAGCCAAACCGGCATCGGCATGAGCCAGCTGCAACAGGCGCACACGCCCGCCACACAAAGCCAAACGCGCGGCATGGTAGACCACTTGGAGCAAATCATCGAGCAAACCGGCTTTGCCAACCGCCGCAACCAAGAACGCATGATGCGCCGCCTGCACAGCCTCTTCAACCGCGCCTCCCCCAGCCGTGAAGACATCGACCTGCTGCGCGGCCTGTGGAACAGGATTTCGCAGCGGCTGAAGGATTAAACGGCGCTGTTATGGCGGATGAACAAAAACCAGGATAAGGCGGCGAAACCGCAGGCAGTACGGATAGAATGGCAAGGCAAGGCCGTACTGGCTTGAATTGAATCCGCCAATCGTGCAAAAGGCTACCTGAAACTTTCAGGTAGCCTTTGAGCGGGGTGTCGGATTCAGGGGCGGCCTGCGGCGGCTAAAACAAACTTTCCTGGCGGGCATCGGTTGCGGGCGTTTCGGATTCTGCCAGCATATAGTTGCGCACGAAGTTGAAGAAGTCTTCGCTGATTTCAAAATGGCCGTAGCGCAGCCGGGCGGCATATTTTTTCCATTCCGGATGCGTGCGGATAACGGCAATCGGGCATTCGCGCCGGATTTCGGCATAGGCCACGTTGCGGCGGAAGGGGATAAAGCTTGCGCTCATCTGAAACGGGTAGGCCTGGTCGTCGGCAATCTGCCCGAGTGCGGTGAAGGATTGCAGTTTGTCGTGGCCGTCCAAACGGATTTTCGGGCTGTAGTAGAGCAGCCAGTCGCCGCGTTGCATACGGTTGAGCGGCGCGGCTTTGCCGTGGCACACTTGGCAGAAGCCGCCTGCCACGCCGCGCAGAACGTGCTCTTTGGAAACTGTGCCTATCCAGTATTTCATGGGAGTCCTTTTCAGATGGGTTTCAGGTAGCCTTATGCGGCTGGCAGAAGGCTACCTGAAGTTTTATTTTGACGGCTTGGGCAGGAATACCGATAACACGAAAGCCGCTGCCGCACCGCAACCAAAAAGCATCCAGTTCTCATCCGAACCAGACATGCCGAACATGACGGCCTGACAGATGACCGACAGCAGGGCGCCTGCTGCCGTTACGGCAGCGATGCCGGGCAGGTTGCGCTTCAGGCGCAGCAGCATAGCCAAGAGGCCGGGAAGGATGGCGGGAATGCCGCCAAACCAGTAACTGGCCAGGAAGAATTCTGGCATATTTCTGAAAAACTGATTTGAGGGAGGTAGTGGCTCAGACGCGACAACATGGAACTCCACTATGAGGAACAGTATGAGCGACACTATGCCCAAGGGCGGGCCGAACAGGCTGTAAATAATCAGCACCCGCCACGAATACGGTGGTTTGGAGACGGCATCGTTGTGATGATCTTGTTTGGGTTCTTCCATCATGATTTCCTCGGCAGGCTGCCTGAGAGTGCAGCTTTAATGCGGTTAAAACCGCGTGAGTTCCACATATGCCCTATCTATGCGGGCTACGCTTGCTGAAATGATGTTTGGGCGCAGCCAATAAGCGTTGTGCATTTTCAGGTGGCCCTTACTTGGGCGCAGGTCGGATTCTTGAATCCGCCATTCCCAATCAATTAAAATCACTAAATAGTTTTCCACCCTCGCAAAAGGAGTTTGCCATGACCCAACTGCAAAGCGCCCTATCGCATGTTTCCCTCGGCACGAATCAATTTGAGCAGGCCGTCGCCTTTTATGATGCCGTGCTCGCCCCGCTGGGCATCCGCCGCGTGCTGGATTTGAGCGAACATCGTGCCATCGCCTATGGTCGCGCCTTCCCTGAATTCTGGATTCAGGCGCCCCACGACGGGCCGCCCGCGCAAACCGCCAACGGCGTGCACATCGCCTTTTTGGCAGAAAACAACGCACAAGTGGACGCCTTCTACGCCGCCGCCCTCGCCCACGGCGCGAAGCCAGACGGCGCGCCCGGCAAACGCCCGCACTACGGCGACGCCTACTATGGCTGCTTCGTGCGCGATTTGGACGGGCACAAAATCGAAGCAATGGCTTGGAACGAATAGATTCGGCGGAGAGAGAGGCTACCTGAAATTTTCAGGTAGCCTTTTTTCCCCTCGGCAGTAAGCGTAGCCCGGATAGCGGTATCCGACAAACCCTGCAACGCTGCCATGATTGCAAGCTGTTGTCGTCATGCCTGAAATGCCGGGTTCAAGAATCCGGGCTGCGGCTAACTGTATTTAAACAGCCTAGCTTCGGTAAGCAACGTTTTCTGTTCTCGAATAATCTCATTCATTTTTTCTTCTAATTCCGTGTCGGCAGCCTTATTGATCGCCTGAACGATGGCAGCGGCGGAAATCAGCCCAAGACGCATTGAATATTCATATCTATCTTCGTTTTCATTAACGGCTTTCTGTATTTCGTCGATATACTTATTGACCCCATATAGAGATAATTTCTTATTCAGGTATATGCTATTAAATTCCCGTAGTGATTCATCTTCATATGGATAATTGCCGATAGATTCCAAGATGGAGAACATCCTCTCTTTTTGCTGTGCATCCAAGACCCCCGATGCGTACAGGATGCCGAGTAAGATCTCAATGCCGCTCCATTTGTTAAAGTTTCCCTCAAATTTTACCGTCAATAAATCGGGTGCAAGTAACGAAAGTGGCGGCAGATTCCCGTGAATAAAAAAGCTGTATATTAAATTTATCAATGCTGTTTTATTAGCTGTATTGGTAATCGAAAACTTCTTTTTTAATTTTGCTACCTCTTTCAGCTGTTGCTTGGTCGTGCAGAATTCTTCTATTTTCGCGAAATCTATGTTCATAACAGTTCCTTATCATGAGTTTAAACAAGCAAGTTGTGTTTAAACAAACAAGTATGGCCGGAGATTGCCATATTTCACGGTTACCAAATCATTGGTTTACTATGCTCGTATGAATTACCTTTTAAAAAGGCGATTAAATAATCATCAAGGTTGTCAAATCGTGAATTTCCATTGGCATCGTAAACCCAAATCTGCGGCTCAATATAATCATCTAACCACAGAAGATAGACTTGTTCATAAGTATAAGCACTCCCTGCAAATAAGGATAATCTGTCGTGTTGGAAAATGCTTCCCGCATTGTTATCCCATTCTTTGATGTTTGATCTCAAAGAACGTTTTATGCCGCTTATTCTTTCATTATTTATCTGTTTGTAAGGAAGCCATAAGTCCTCCATTTCGCTAATGGAAAGCCAATCGCCATGTGTGGCGTCTAAAATTGATGAATATTGGCAATATCTAACGGATAGCATTGGGGAGGCCTTTCTGTAGACCCCTTTTTTTAAGGTCGGGATTTTTTTAACTTCGTATCCGGGAGAATATTTTAATTCTGAACCATTAATATCACGTAATTTCGACGAGATTTTTACAAGATAATTTTGGGTATCCATGCGTTCATCCCTATAAAAAATAGGTTATGGCCAGCGCAGCGTGGGCGTGACGGCCGTTATGCTCAAGTGGTTTCAGGTAGCCTTTCCCTGCCCGCCTATGCCGCTATTTGCCCGGCGCGGCGGGCTTTTTCTCGGCTTCGGGCGTGTCGCCGGGCGGGAAGAACAGGCTTTTGGGTTTTTGTTTCACCAGCGAGACGGTGTTGCCGATGATTTGCAGCGGGTTGTCCAGCACGGCGTCGCGCGAGCGCAGGGCTACCCACAGGGTGATGGAGAAGCTCACCAGCAGGTTTACCGCGCCGATGAGCAGCACCATCAATAAATAGGCGGAGAAGGAGAAGAAGCCGATGTCGCCGCTCACGGCGGCGTAGCCCAGGTTGGCGGAGGAGAAGGCAACGTGGCGGATGTCGAGCGGCAGGCCGGTGAGGTGGCCGAGGTAGCCGGTCATGCCGAGGAGCCAGCCGAAGCAGAAGTTGCCCATGATGGCGCCGTAGTGGTGGTGGATGTAGTCGGCCAAACGCTGCCGCCAGGCGGCGGGCAGGATGCGTTTGAGCAGGGGGTGTTCGCGCAGGCGCAGTTTGAGGTTGAGGTAGTCGGCGCGGTTGTCGAAGAAGCCGGCGATGATGCCGGAGCAAAACAGCCACACGCCGGCGATGGCGGCAAACAAAAGCGCGGGGGTGCTGAATACGGCGAGGGATTTGAGCTGGTAGGCGGTGGTGGCCGTATCCAGCAGGGGGCTGCCGAAATGGCGGGCGAAGGCGTGGCTGATAAAAACGGCAAGCAGCACGGTGACGACTACGTTGCCGAACACGGCCACGCCCTGTGAGCGGATTACGTCAATCAATAGCTGGGCGAGCTTCTGGTTTACGGCGCGGCCGCTGCTGCTGCGTTCCACGGCTTGGGCGAAGCGGGCGGCGGTCATGGCGGGCTGTTTGGTGGCCACGGTGAAGTGCAGCATGTGGATGAGCACGAAGCCGATGCCGTAGTTGAGGCTGGCGAGCACGGCGTGGTAGAGGTGGCCGCCGGGCAGGCTGCCGATGTGGATTTTGAGCAGCGCCATCAGGGCGATGAGCACGCCGCCGCCGGCTGCGGAGCGCAGCATGCCCCAGTATTCGCTTCGGTTGCGGGTAATGTAGTGTTCGCCGTGGCGGCTGGAATTTTGGCTGATGCTGCGGGCGAGCATTTTCACGTTGCTGCGCCACAGGGGCATGATGCGCCGCTGTGCCACCACGGCCACGGCGATTTCGTTGGCCAGGAGTAGGGTGCGCAGCAGGCTTTGGGTGCGGTTGCGCGCGGCAAACAGCGCCATGAGCCGCTCCATGCGGGTGAGGGTTTGCTGGAGGCGTTGCAGCAGATGCGCCACGGCCATGGAAGAGCCGGCGCCGGCACCGGTGCCTTTGCGCTGCAGGCGTTCGATGAGGGTGCGGCATTGCGCCAGCATCACGTTTAAATGGCTGGCATCATAGGTGGTGCGGGAGCCGGGCTGGCGGCTGCGTTGGAAGTCGAGCCAGTCGGATACTTCGCGCATCAGGCTGACGAAGGGCGAATCCACATCGAGCAGCCTGGGCTCGAGGCGGATGAGGTCGTGGTCGAGGTCTTCGGCGGCCACCCAAATGGAGAGCATTTCCACGGCATACAGGCTTTCGTCGCGCAGGTGGCGGCCGCACATTTCGCGCACGGCGGGCTCGGTTTGCCGCTGGATGGTGCTCAGGAGGCGCAGCCAGGCGGAAAGCGGGATGGCGGCGAGCCATTCGCCGTCGTTGCCGCCGCAAAACAGCAGCGTGAGTACGTCGCGCAGGTTGTTGCAGTCTTTATAGGCGGGATTGATGCGCTCGTAGAGGCGGTGGCGGAATTCGTGGCCGAAGCCGGAGCGGGAGAAGATGCCGATGGTGATCAGGGTGGGATACACGCGCACGCTGGAGAGCCAGCGGCAAAGCAGGGTGGCGATGGTTTTGCCTTCGCCTTCCTGCCGCAAATGGCTGCACAGGATGCCGAACCGCACCGGCGCGCCCGCCGCGCCGCCCTGCCGCAGCCAAGTCACCACTGCCTGCAACACACCCAGCGCGTTGCCTTCGGCGGCGGCACGGCTGATGGTTTCAGGTAGCGTGTGTTGTGGTTTGCGTGTGAACATGGGCTTCCTTTTTGTTGCTCCGGCCAAAGCCGGCAGCGGATGTGCGAAAAACAGCGGCCACCTTTTCAGGTAGCCTCACGAAAAAAAAAGGGGGAGCGATTGTAACAGATTGCGGTTTGAGGGAAAAAAGGGCGGGCTGGGAAAAGAGAAGGATAGAGTTGGCTAAAGATTGATTGATAAGAGGTTTCCGCTTTTCAGGCAGCTTTATGGCGTGATTAAAGGCTACCTGAAACTTTATGCCAAAGGGGCTGCGGCTTATCGGAGCTTTTGGGTTTTCATGTAGCCTTTATCGGTATGGCATCAGGCTACCTGAAAATGATTTGATAGGGCTTTCAGGTAGCCTTTGCGGTTAATGGCTCTTGGCTTTGAATTCCTGCAAATGCCGGCTGCCGGCCAGCCAGGCACCGGCCATGCCCAGGCCGCACACCACGGCGATAATCACGGCCATTTCCCAGCCGTGGAAGAAACGCCAGTCTAAGTTCAGGCCGTAGGGGCTGAAAATGCGGTCCACCAGCGGGCGGGTGCTGCGCATCAGCCAGCCGCACAGCACCAGGCTCAAGGCGGAAGACAGTACGCCCTGCCACAAGGCCTGATAGAGGAAAGGCCGTCGGATGAAGGAAGCGGGTGCGCCCAACAACTTGGTGATCTCGATTTCTTCGCGCCGGCTGAGGATTTGCAGGCGGCTGGTGTTATACGCCACCAACACCAGCGCCGCGCCCAGCGTGATCACCAAAAAGCGGAATACTTGATGCACGAATTCGTTGATTTGGAACAGGGTTTGCATCCATTCGGCATCCATCTGCACGCTCTCGGCCTTGGGCAGCGCGGCCAAATCGGCCCGCAGGGCGGTTTGCTCTTCGGGGGTGGCGCCGTCTTTGGGCGTGATCACGAAGGCGTCGGGCAGTGGGTTGGCATCGAGCATCGACACCAAATCCTGCCCCTGAAACGCTTGCTGCAGCTCGGCCATGCCCTGCTGTTTGCTTACGTATTCGGCTTTTTCGATGCGGCTGTCTTCCGCCAGCTTGGCGCGGATGGCGGCGATGTCGGCCTCGGCGGCTTCGGGCGTGAGGTAGATTGTCATCTGCGGGGCTTGGTTGAGCCGGCCGAGCACTTCGGTGCTGCTTTGCACGCCTAAATAGAGCATCAGCGGCAAGGTCATGGCGGCGGCCAGCATCAGCAGCACCATCAATGTGCCCAAGGGCTGGCGCACGAGGCGGCCAAAGGCCTGGCAGGCGGCTTCCAGATGCAGAGAGAGATAGTGTTTCATGCGGCAAACCTGCCTTCCTGCAAACGCAAAATGCGGTGGCCGTAGTCGGCCATCAGGGTTTCGTCGTGGGCGGCCACGATGACGGTGGTGCCGGCTTCGTGGAAGGTTTTGAAAAGCTCCATAATATCGAGCGCGTAGGCGCGGTCGAGGTTGGCGGAGGGCTCGTCGGCAATCAGCAGCCCGGGTTGGTGCACCACGGCGCGGGCAATGCACAGGCGCTGCTGTTCGCCGCCGGACAGGGTGATCGGATCGGCCGTTTCGCGCCCGCCCAAGCCCACTTTTTCAATGGCGATGCGGGCGCGTTTTTCGGCGGTTGCGCGGTCGTAGCCGATGATGCGCAGCGGCAGCAATACGTTTTGCAGCACGTTGCGGTCGAACAGGATTTTGTGGTCTTGAAACACCAGGCCGATGTGCTGGCGCAGATAGCCCAGGCGGCTGTCGTTGAGCGTGCCGAGGTCTTGGTTGTTCATCCACACTTTGCCGGAAGTGGGCTTGGTGATGCCGGCAATCAGCTTGAGCACGGTGGATTTGCCGGCGCCGGAATGCCCGGCCACGAAAATCATCTCACCCTTGCTGATTTTGAAGCTGACGTTTTGCAGGGCGTGGAAGCCGCCGGGATAGGTTTTGGAAACTTGTTCGAAACGGATCATGATGTGAGCTTGGGAGTGAATGGGTTTCAGGTAGCCTTTAGGAAACGCCGTTTGAGGCTAGCTGAAACGGGAGGCTACCTGAAAACAGCCTGCAGATTATACGGCAATTCCCGCCCGCCCAACACCAAGCGGCGGCGCGGAAATGGTATCATCCGCGCTTTATTATCTTGGAAGAGCTGCCATGACTGCCTGGCCCACCCCCGATTTCGAACGCAAAATCTGCCCGCCCGAAGCGCTGGCCGGGAAATTGGCCGGGCTGCCGCGACCATTGGTGTTCACCAACGGCTGCTTCGATATCCTGCACCGCGGCCACGTTACCTACCTCGCCCAAGCCCGCGCGCTCGGCGCGGCGATGGTGATCGCGCTCAATACCGACGCTTCCGTGCGCCGGTTGGGCAAAGGCAGCGACCGCCCCATCAACCCGCTGGCCAACCGCGCCGCCGTGGCCGCTTCGCTGGCGAGCGTGGATTTGGTTACCTGGTTCGACAGCGACACCCCGGCCGAACTCATCGAATTGGTGCGCCCCGATATCTTGGTGAAAGGAGGCGACTGGCTACCTGAAAACATCGTCGGCGCCGCCGAAACCTTGGCGCGCGGCGGCCAAGTGTATTCCATCCCCTTCCTGCACCAAACTTCCACCACCCAAACCCTGGCCAAAATCCGTGCCGCGGAGCAAAGCTCATGATGCAGGCCGTGCACTGGCAGCTGCTGGCCGCCTTGGCAGACGGCCGACCACACCACGTTACCGAGCTGGCGCGCCGCATCGGCCGCAAGCCGCCGCAGCTCAACGCGCTCTGGCAGCAAGTGCCGCCGCACATCCGCGGCCTGCTGCGCCAGCAAGACGGCCGCTGGCGGCTGGTGCGCCCCCTGGCGATTTTGGACAACGCCATTTTGCAACAGCAGGCTGCAGCCGCCGGCTGGCAGGCCGAATTGTTGCACGAGCACCCCTCCAGCAACAGCTACCTCATCGCCCAAGCCAAAGCAGGCAGCCCGATCCACCGCCGCATCGTGTTTGTGCACGATCAAACCCAAGGCCGAGGCCGCCAAGGGCGTAGCTGGCAGAGTCGCATCGGCGAATGCCTGATGTTCAGCGCCGGTTGGTGTTTTTCCCGTCCGCCGGCCGAGTTGGGCGGCCTCACGCTCGCTGCTGCGCTGGCTTGCTGCCGCGTGCTGCGTGAGTTGGGCGTGCCCGCGCAGATTAAATGGCCAAACGATTTGGTCATCGGCGGCGAAAAGCTGGGCGGCATCCTGACGGAAACCGTGCGTTGCAACGGCCAAACCGCGGTTGTGATCGGCATCGGCATCAATTTTGTGCAGCCTAAAGCGGTGGCCGATGCCGAAGCCGTGCAGGGCAGCGCGCCCAATATCGCCGTAAGCCGCCTCACCGAACGCCTGCTGCCCGAGCTGGCGGATACTTTCGAGCAGTTTGACCGTGAAGGCCTCTCTCCCTTCCTCGCTGGTTACCACGCCTGCCACCGCGACCAAAAACAGCCCGTGCGCCTGCTGCGCGACGGACAAATCCTGCTGCAGGGCACGGCCTTGGGCGTAGATGAGGGCGGTGCGTTGCGGATTCGCGATGCCGAAGGCACGGAGCATCATGTGGTGAGCGGCGAAATCAGCCTGCGCCCGCTACACAATCAAAATGCCGCAGCGCCCGATGGCAAACAAGACAAAATGCTGCTGCTCGATGCCGGCAACAGCAAACTCAAATGGGCATGGGTGGAAAATGGCCGCATCACGGCTGCAGACAAGGCGGCCTATTGGAATCTCGAGCCGCTTGCCCACAGCTGGCGGCAGCACGGCGGCGAACACGTGCGCATCATCGGCTCGGCAGTGTGCGACGAAGCCAAACAGCAGGCCGTGGCCGAACAACTCGGCCGCGAGCCGGAATGGCTCGGCTCCATGCCGCAGGCCTTGGGCATCCGCAACCACTACCGCCGCGTGAGCGAACACGGTGCCGACCGCTGGTTCAACATCCTCGGCAGCCGCCTGTTCACCGAGCACGCCTGCGTGGTGGTGAGCTGCGGCACCGCCGTAACCATCGACGCGCTTACCGCCGACAATCATTACTTGGGCGGCAGCATCATGCCCGGCTTCAACCTGATGAAAGAGGCGATGGCACAACATACCGCCAACCTCAACCGCCCCACCGGCCGCGCCTACCCCTTCGGCACCACCACCGCCAACGCCATGGCCGGCGGCATGCTCGATGCCATCTGCGGCGCGGTTTTACTGATGCACACCCGCCTGCAGCAGAAACACCCCGGCCAAACCGTGGCCGTGATCATCACCGGCGGCGGTGCCGCCAAGGTAAAACAAGGGCTACCTGAACAATTTGCTTTGGACAACCCCATTCAAATTGTGGATAATCTCGTGCTTCACGGATTACTCAACTGGGCTGCACAAATATGAAGTGGCTGTTTGCCGTTTTGGTGGCATTAAACATCATCGTTTTCGGCGGGATGCTGGTAACGCGCATGGCGCAACAACAGCAGCCCGTGCCCGTTGTGCAGCAGCAACAGCCACAGCCCACCACCGTGGTGGTGCAAACCGCCCCCGCCCAGCCCGCCGCCCCGCAGCAACCGGCCACGCCCGTGCCGCCGTTGGACACAGGCCGCCCGCGCCCGCCCGCTTCCCTGAGCCGCCCCGCCGCCCCCGCCAAATCTGCCGGCGAAACCCAGCCCAAGCCCACCCCCGAAAGCGGCATCCGCGCGCCCAACACCGCCTGCACCGCCGTGGCCGTGTTGCCGGAAGACGACTATCACCGCATCAAAGGCCTGCTCGCCCGCTGGCCGCACGCCGCCACCCGCGTGGTGGAGCGCCGCCGCGATTCCGGCCGTCCGCAGCGCGGCAGCGAACGCTACCAAGTGAGCGTAACCATCGAAGGCGACGTGCAGGAATTCACCGCCAAAGTGCGCTCGCAGGGCTTCCGCAACGCTAGCGTAGCCGGCGGTCGCATGAGCCTCGGCTCGTTTGGCAGCGAACAGCAGGCCGAGCAAACTGCTGCCAGAGCCCGCCAAGCCGGCCTCAATCCGCAAATCATCCGCACTGGCTCAAGCGGCGGCGACCAATCCGCCGAATTGGGCGAATCCAAAATGCAGGTAACGTTTATGAACGTGGACGATAGTGCCGCAGCCGGTATCAGCAGCGTTATCAGCCGCTACTCGCACTTACGCCGCGCCCCTTGTCGTAGATAAACAATTTTAGCGAATAAGCAAAAGGCTACCTGAAATTTTCAGGTAGCCGTTTATCTTGTATGATTGCTCCGGGTGGGATGAGGCAAGCCGCTGTCGCATTATCTCGATTAGGTGGCGATAAAAAAACCTTGAATTGCCAATGGATAGCACTTATCATTGCCGCTTTTATAGCTGAAGCAATTATTTCTCCTCATCAGGCGGCGAGCCGCAGGCAGTACGAATTGTACGGCAGGCAAGCCAACACAATAGGAAGGAATCAATGCTCCAGCCATGCAAAACACATCTGAAAAAGGAAACTGATTATGGCATACCAACTGCCCGCACTGCCCTACGCCTACGACGCGCTGGAGCCGCATTTCGATACGCAAACCATGGAAATCCACCACAGCAAGCACCATCAGGCCTATGTAAACAACGCCAACGCCGTGCTCGCCAACCTGCCCGAGTGGGAAAAATTGTCGGCCGAAGAGCTGATCGCCCGTTTGGCTGAGCTGCCCGAAAATGTGCGCACCCCGCTGCGCAACAACGCCGGCGGCCACGCCAACCACAGCCTGTTTTGGCAAATCCTGAAAACTGGCACCACCCTGCAAGGCAAGCTCAAAGCCGCCATCGAGCGCGATTTCGGCAGCGTGGAAGCCTTCCAGGCCGAGTTTGAAAAAGCCGCAGCCACCCGTTTCGGTTCAGGCTGGGCCTGGCTGGTGTATGAAAACGGCAAGCTCAAAGTCGTTTCTACCGCCAACCAAGACTCCCCGCTGATGGGTCAGGCCGTATCCGGCGCATCCGGCTACCCGATTATCGGCTTGGACGTGTGGGAACACGCCTACTACCTGAAATTCCAAAACCGCCGCCCCGATTACATCAAAGCCTTCTGGCAAGTAGTCAACTGGGACGAAGCCGCCCGCCGTTTTGAAAGCGTGGCCGTCTAAGCCATGCCTGATGAAACAGGCTACCTGAAAGCCCGTTCGGCATTTTCAGGTAGCCTTTTCCAATTACTTAGCAAATACCAATCAATAAAATGGCAACACTCAGCAACGAAGATATCCGCCGCTTCAAACAACAAGCCCAACAACTGCGCCCCACCGTGCTCATCGGCAAACAAGGGCTCACCGAGGCCGTGATCAAAGAAACCGACACCCGCCTCACCGCCCGCGAGCTGATTAAAGTGCAAGTGGCCGGCGATGATAGGCAGGAGCGCATCGCCATCGCCGAAGTCCTTTGCGCCGCCACAGGCGCCGAACTGGTGCAGCACATTGGCAAACAGCTGGTGTTGTGGCGGCCGAAGCCTGAAGAAAAAGAGTAGGGCGCTGCACATTTTTTTATGCAGGGCAGCCAAAGCTGTATCAGCGTTGGTTGATTTGTTATTCCGCAATATAATCCGATTTCAAATAGCATCTTGCCAAACCAGCATATTGCAGTATAATGCCGCCTTTCCTGCGGACGTGGCGAAATTGGTAGACGCACCAGATTTAGGTTCTGGCGCCGAGAGGTGTGAGAGTTCGAGTCTCTCCGTCCGCACCACCTTCACAAAACAGCCCAAATTTTCGGGCTGTTTTTTTACGTCTAACGCCATCCAATGCAATCAGCCAAATTCAATACAGGCAAGGGTTTCAGGCTGATTCAAGTTATCCTTTCTCTTTCCTTGCTAAGCTAATCCCGTCTAATGCCGTCTAATTGAATTGCCCCCTTTGTGGGGGTATGATTGGGGGCATCCAGAAAACGCCCTCAAAAATATACCCCCAGAATGCCCCTGAACGACCGCCAAATCAAGAACGCGAAACCTACCGGCACAGGAAAGAAGGCCAAGCTGTTTGACGGCGGCGGCCTGTATCTGGAAGTTACTCCGGCAGGCGGTAAAATCTTCCGCTTGAAATACCGTATCGACGGCAAGGAAAAAACGCTGACTATCGGCAAGTATCCTGCCGTTTCCCTTTCCGAAGCGCGGCAGGAGGCAGAGAACGCCCGCCACATGCTGGCACAGGGGCAAGACCCCGCCGCTGCCAAGCAACAGGCCAAACAGGAAAGACGGGCGGCCTTACTGAATACCTTTGCCGCCCTTACCCGCCGCTGGCATACCGACAACCTACACCGCTGGAAGCCGAACCATGCGGAGCGCATCATGCGCTATTTTGAAACCGACGTTTTTCCGCTGATTGGGGAAGTACCGATAGACAGCATCACGGTAGGGCAAATCAAACAAGTTTTAGACCGTATCACAGCGCGGGGCGTGAGCAACACCGCCGAAAAAGTGAGGGAATGGACAGGCGCGGTTTTCGATTATGCCGCCATGCTGGAAGTAACCGACCGCAACCCCGCCCGTGCATTGCGCAAATACATTGCCAAGCAACCGGCAAAGAACCGTGCAGCCCTGCCGCGTGAAGAACTGACTGAGTTTTACCGCCGCCTGATACTGGCCGAGATTGAACCGGCGAACAAAATCGCCCTATTACTGCTGATGCTGGTGTTTGTCCGCAATACCGAACTACGCGGCGGGCAATGGGTGGAAGTGGACTTTTCAGCGGCGCAATGGGTTATTCCCGCCGAACGAATGAAGCACGAGAAGACTGCCCCCAAGCCGCCGCACACCGTGCCGCTTTCCGATTGGGCGCTGGAGCTGTTGCAGGAGCTGCATGGCCTAACCGGCAATACTCCCTATCTGTTCCCCAGCCGTACCAAACAAAACGGCCATATCAGCGAAAATACCCTAGGCAAAATCATGAACGGCATGGGCTATAAGGGCATTGCCACCCCGCACGGCTTCCGCAGCTTGGCAAGCAGCATACTGAACGAGCAGGGCTACAACCCCGACGCCATCGAACGCCAGCTAGCCCACGTTGAAGAAAATCGGATTAAGGCCGCCTACAATCGGGCGGAATATCTGGCCGAGCGGCGGGAGATGATGCAATGGTATTCAGACTATCTGCGGGAGCGATACCGCCAAGCCCAAGCCTTGATTGCAACAGCCGGGGCTACCTGAAAACTTACCGCCTAACCCCGTATATTGCCGCATAACGGCATCACTAATATAATGCTAAGGAATACACATGCGGATATTCAAAAACAGATGGATTACCAAGTTTGCCGCCAAACACAGCATTAGCGACAGCGACTTAATCGAAGCCGTGCGGCGGGCAGACAACGGCCTGATAGATGCGGATTTGGGCGGCGGCGTAATCAAGCAGCGTATCGCCCGCAAGGGGCAGGGCAAAAGCGGCGGTTACCGCAGCCTGATACTGTTCAAGCATGGGGAGCGGGCGTTTTTCATGTATGCCTTTGCCAAATCCGACCGGGAAAACATTACCGCCCAAGAATTGACGGATTTGAAAACCTTGGCGCGATATGCAACCAAATGCAGCAATGAAGAGCTGGAAATGCTGATTGTTAAAATGGGTTTATTGGAGCTTGGGAAATGAAGCAGAGACAATACAAAAGCGAAATAAGCGGCGTGATTCATGAAATGGCAACAGCCCTGCATGAAATAGACGTAATAGACAAAACCACCATGCGCCACTTCGATAAATCATGCCTGACCGAAATAGAGCCGCTGGACGGGGCGGCCATCCGTGCCATCCGCGAACGGGAAGCCCTGTCACAGGCTACCTTTGCCGTGTATCTGAATATCAGCAAAAACCAAGTTTCCGCATGGGAGCGCGGCACCAAGAAGCCTAGCGGCACAGCGTTAAAACTACTGACGATTGTCAAAAACAAAGGCATTGAGGCGATTGCCTGAAACTGCCCGGATATTAGCCGAAAGGCTACCTGAAAAATCAGACACCAACGGGCGGGCTGGTGTTTTATTTTGCTTCGCATTATCCTTAATCCAGCCTAATGCCGTATAACGCCGTATTGTGTAGATAGCGGCAAGACAACGGAAACAAACGAACAAAAGGAGAACACCATGCCAGCCATCATCACAGGCAACACACTAGAGGCGTTGCAAAGCCTGAACTATCCCGATACCGCCGCCGATATAGAGCTGGACATTCCCCCTCGCAGCAAAGCGCAACGTCCGCCCGTGGATTTTGCAGAAGATTGACCGCTTGAACCTGTTTCAGGCTATCTGAAAATGATTTAAGGATATTGTGATATGGGATTTATTGAATCTGAAAACAGCAAAGACGATGATAAATATATCCTGATGGAAGATATTGTGTTGCTAGTTCAGAGTTTGGATAGCGACAAGCCAAGCCTTATGGCAACCGCAAAATTCCTCTTGCAGAAATATGAGAAGAATTACATTGAAGATATCCCTTTTGGCTATGTAGACGATGAATGTTTTATTCGGACTATATCCGGCCTATATAAACGAGCTAATCATAAACGCCCATTTCTTCATTTTTTAGAATTTGTAGCTTCCTATAACTGCTTTGATAATGGCTGTTCGGAAGATAACCTAAATTGGGTAAGCCATAATGAGTATTTAAATATCTATCTGAAAAAAAGATCCGTTGCCTTTTTCTTAAAAAATGAATGCGGGATAAAAGATTTTCATGGTTGGCAAGAGTTTAAAAATGAGAGTAAAATCAATAAAGTGAAAATTACCGCTGACGAAGATATCGAACAGGCAGCCCCACCATCTGCAAGTGCGCCGCAACAGAAAAGAGCCGAAAACATGCAAGCCTGCATCATAGCCGCCCTTGCCTGTATGTACACCAAAACAGATTGCAGCAAGCCATACGAGGCTGCCGAGACCATACGCCAAGAATGGCAAAGACAGTCTGACAAACTAGGCAATCCACCCAGCAAGGACACTATCGGGAAATACATTCTGCAAGGCATAGAACGCCTTTCAAACTGAATCTAATTAGAATTAAGCATTTCTAAAGCAATCCTAATTAGAACTAGCCGCCCACGAGGCGGCTTATTCTTTGCCCCGTTATCCAACAACAGCTAACGAGGTATCAAACCATGCAACAAAGCATCATCCGCCCCAAACAAGCCGCCGCCCTGTTCGGTGTTTCCCTCTCCACCCTTTGGAACTGGAACAACCCCAAGCACCGGCTATACCGCCCGGATTTTCCCAAACCCTTCAAAGTTTCCGCCAATACCACCGGCTGGCTGCAATCAGAGATTGACGGCTATATCTGCAAGCTGGCCGAGAACCGCTAGGGAGGGTAGAGCATGCAAAACAAAAACCGCCCGAACGCCAAGCATCCGAACGGCCAAACAAAGGAATCTACATCTGCCCGCCATTCTACCATCCCCACGCAAAACCAGCGCATCCTCTCCGCCCTGCAGAGCGGGCAGAGCCTTACCGCCTACGATATGCACCAGATGGGCATCATGGGCTGCAACGCCCGCATCTGCGAACTGCGGCAGGCAGGCCACAACATCGTCTGCATTATGGAGCGGACAAGAAACCAGTTCGGCCAAACCGTGAAACGCGGGCGCTACTGGTTAATGCCGGAGGGCAGGGCATGAATATCCTCAAACTGGACTATCAAGGCCTGCCCGTCCATGCCAACCGCGAAGCATGGTTTAACGCCACCGGGATAGCCGAGCAACACGGTAAACGGCTGGATAACTTCTTCAGCCTGAAACGCACGCAGCAATACATTCAGGCATTGGCCAAGCGGAAAGGTTTAATTCCCTGCGATTCAAGGGAATTAAAAAAACCCTTCAACCCCGCCGACTATCCCGCCCTAATCCAAACCCGAAGGGGGCGGTACAACAGCGGAACATGGTTGCATCCCGACCTGATGATATGTTTTGCCCGCTTTATCAGCTTGGACTTTGAAATATGGGTAGACCAAACCATCAAAGCCCTGCTGATAGACGGCAAAGACTGGCAACCCGCCCGCAAGGAGGCCACAGACGGTTACCGCCTGATGAGCGAAGTTATCTATGAAATCAGTCTTGCAGGCGGCGGCACGGCCAGCCGTTTCAGCTACATGAACGAAGCACGGCGCATCAACCGGGCATTAACCGGCAAATGGGGCGGGCTAGACCGCAACAGCCTGACCACCGAACAACTGCGCACGCTTCGGAGGCTGGAAGTGAAGAATGCCGCGTTGTACATGATGGGCAAACCGGCACATGAAAGGGATTGTGAACTGACCGCCATCGCCAACCAATCCCAAGGAGCATTGCAATGAGCCAACCCCAACACCCTTACCGCCACGGCTGCCCCATCTGCCACATCACGAAAACACGCCTGCCCTTCTGCATCCACCGCAAACACCAGCGCATCATCGCCATGATGGCGCTGTTCCGGTACGAGCGCGATTTAATCGAGCATCTGGCCGGAGAGCTTGGCGACTTGGCACAAGACTTTGCCGAGCCGCAACGCCACGGCATCGCCGCCATCCTAGCCCACCATCTGGCCGAAGCAGACCACTACCTAGGCAAACTTGGCAGGCTGCTGAACAAGGCTACCTGAAACCGGAGAACTGCTATGCACAATAACCGCGAAACCATCGAAACCCGTATTTGCGAATTGCTGGCACAAGGCCACAGCCTAGCCGCCATCTGCCGCAGGAAGAACCTGCCCGCCCCCAGCACAATCTACAAATGGCTGGCCGAAAGCCCCGAATTTTCGGAGCGATACGCGCACGCGCGCGAACAACAGGCAGACTTCTACGCCGACGAAATCATAGAGATAGCCGACAACTGCCCGCCCATCCATGAAGAAATTGCCAAAGCCAAAGTACGGATAGACACCCGCAAATGGAAAGCTGCCCGCCTTGCGCCCAAGAAATACGGCGACCGCCTAGACTTGAATGCCACCGCCGCCGTGAAGATTGAGACCCGCAGCCTGGCCGATATTTTCGGGGCAGACTGAAGTTTCCTGAAGTATCGGCATATTAAGTTTTATTAGGTTTTGAGCTGCCCAAGCATGGGGGAATCCTCAGCCCCGCCGCCGAGGCTGCCGAAGATTCATCCGTGAACCACGAAGATTCAAATTTGAACGCCGACAAGAGACTATTTGAAACCGCAAAGCGCAATCAGCACTCCTCAAATTTGAGGGCTGCTGGCAAAACAAAGGATTAACCATGCTGTACGCCATTGCCGCCCTGCTGTTCCTGCTGGTGTGGCACAGTAAAAACCATTGACAGATTGAGCCTTGAGAAGCAGAATAGGGCTTCTCTCTCAAATTGATTAGCCGAAACATCCGCACGGCTTGCGGATTTTTTCACGCCATTTCCCATAGTCCGTTTTTTCAGACGGCCTATCTCAAGTTATGGCGGTGTGCGGTAACGGTAACGCCCGCGCCTGACTAATCACAGGAGAGAGCACCGCCCCCTATTCGGGCTTCTCAAATCTCAAATTGATTAGGAGCATGAAAATGCAAAACAACATCCCCGCGCAGCTTATCGCCGCCGTAGCCATCCCCGAAAACCACCATCAAGACCTAGACGCGGTTTCCTGCCGCTGGCAGCCCTTGGGCTTTTATACCGACCGCGAAGCGGCACATCAAGCCTGCCTGACCTTCATCGCCGCCCTGCCACCCGAACAGGCCGCAGAGGCAGGCTACAGCATCATGCAGCCCGGCAGCCCATTATTCGACAGGCTGCTTGCCCGACTGCCCCAAACTTCCCGCTAAACCCAAACACCAGCCCCGCCCGCTATCGGAACGGGGCAGCCTGCCCCTGCCCGCCAAAGGCCGCAGAATGCGCCCAGATTGCATTCAGGCCGCAGGGCAAGGGGTAGGGCTACCTGAAAGGACAAACACCATGCAAAACACCAATACAGCCCAACTAATCCCTATTGCCAACCAAGCCATCGCAGGCGAAGAGCGGCAGGCAGTCAATGCCCGCGAACTGCACGCCTTCCTTGAAGTGGAAGCCCGCTTCAACGACTGGATAGCCCGCCGCATCGAAGAATACGGCTTCATCGAAAACGCGGATTTTTTGGTTACTCAAATTCAAGTAACCAACCCCACAAGGCAGGATGGCAATTTGTTTTACTCAAATTTGAGTAAAAATCCCCAAGGCACTTTTGCTAAACCTTTAGAAAAAACCCGCAGGGGCCGTCCGACCAAGGAATACTTCCTCACACTCGACACCGCAAAAGAACTGGCTATGGTAGAGCGCAACGCCAAAGGCAGGGAGGCACGCCGCTACTTCATCGAATGCGAGCGGCAGGCCAAACAGGCCGCCGTTGCCCTGCCAGACTTTACCAACCCTGCCGAAGCAGCCCGCGCATGGGCGGCGGAAGTGGAGAAAAACGCCGAGCAGCGCAAAACCCTGATTGAGCAGGGCGAGCGGTTATTGAAAGCCGAGCCGAAAGCTGCCGCGCTGGATTTGCTGGCCGACAGCCGGGGCGCGAGCAACCTTAGCCTGACCGCCAAACACCTCAAAATCCCCCGCAAGCGGTTAATCGGTATTTTGCGCAACAGCAAATGGATATGGGCGGGCAGTCCCATCCAAGCCACGCAGGCCGCCATCGACAGCGGCGTAATGGTGCAGGTGGCCGGTATCTCCGAGCGCAACGGGCGGCAATACACCCAAGCCTTGGTAACCGCCCGGGGCTTGGCAAAGCTGGCTGTGTTTTTACAGGAGCAGGCAGCATGAAAACCCAACATCCGCACAGCGCAAAACCCATGAAACCCCGTTATCCGACCAAGCCCCCGAAATCCTGCCTACTGGCCGTGGGCTATTGCCGACCAGATAACCCGCTGGTGTATGAATACCGGCCAATCGGCCACTTCCCCACCAAAACCGCCGCCAAGCAGCGGATAGAGGAATTGAAGCAGGAAGCCCCCGATTTGCTGTTTCTGATACTGGAAACCAACCCGAGCAAGCAGGCCGCCGTTTATCAGAAATTCGCCGCCGCCCTGAAAGCCTAGGCAGCATCCCGAAAAGGAGCAGAGAAATGGGCAACCGAAAGAGAAAGGCAGAGAGATGGCAGCATAACCACGCCGCCATCAACAACCAACCGTACATCATGATGCGGCAAGACCTGCTGGCCAGCCCGCACTTCTACAGCTTATCCGGCAATGCGCAAAAGGTATTCAACTACCTAGCCGGGCAATACCGGGGCAGCAACAACGGCAACTTATCCTGCCCCAAATCGGCGGCGGTATTGTTGAACATGACGCAGCTAACCATGCGCCGCGCATTGAAGGAATTGGAAGACGCAGAGTTTCTGATAGTGAGCAGACAGGGCGGCAAGAATCAATGCAGCCTGTATGCCCTAACCTGCTTCCGCATCGACGACTGCGGCCACGACCTGCCGCCTACCAGCCGCGCCCCTGACGACTGGAAGCGCAGGCACTACGAGCTAAGCCCAGCCCCGGCGCTAAAGCCGCATTGAGAGAGAACAAGCCGCCCGCATGGGCGGTTTTGCATCCGGTTTGAACTATTTCCGTTTTGGAACTAGTTCGATTTTCCCAGCTGCCGGAATCCTGTATTAGCCACTATTAGACGCATGATGGCTAAATTAGCTATTTACAGATAAGGTTACCTGAAACCGAGAATTGACCAATATGGCATAACTGTATAAAATTTGATACATGAGCATAAGAGAAAAGCCCATCGAGTGGCGGGATACTTCGCTGGAAGATTTAAAAACCTTCCCTATTGAAGCCATCAAGCACTTTGGCTACGAGTTGGGGCTGATTCAAAACGGGCTTGAGCCAAGCGACTTCAAACCCATGCCCAATCTTGGCAGCGGCGTGATGGAATTGAGGAAGCGCACGGCAGACGGCGCATACCGCGTTGTGTATATTGCCAAATTTGAAAGAGCCGTTTTTGTGCTACACAGCTTTCAGAAAAAGACCCAAAAGACCGCCCCGAAAGACACGGCAACCATTAAGGCGCGTTACGCCGCCTTGGTAAAGGAGCTACAGCAATGAAATCAAAAACCACCCACACCACCCCCGCAGGCGGCAATGTTTTTGCCGATTTGGGTTTCAGCCCGGAGGAGGCCGCCAAACTCAAAGCACATAGCGATATGGTTATCCAAACCAAGCTGAAGCTGGCAAAGAGCGTGAGCGATTGGATAACCGAGCAGGATTTGAAGCAGGAGCAGGCCGCCGCCATCTTCAACACCAGCCGCCCCCGTGTTTCCGATTTGGTAAACGGCAAAATCGGCAAATTCACGATTGATGCCCTGCTATCCATGCTGGCCGCCACAGGCCAGACCGCAGAGCTGAATATCAGGCGGTAACCCCCTGCCGCAGGCTACCTGAAACCCGACACCAGCCGCCGCGCTGGTGTTTTGCATTCTTCGGTAGTTCGGATTGAAATCCGAGAGCCGGATTTATTTCCGTTGTTCGGATTTATTTCCGAGCTTTGATGTTAGGTTTTGTGAGGTTTTCCCGTGCTGCAATGTAGGGTTTTGTCAGGTTTTCCCGCCGCTGATTCAGGCGGAGCTGGTGAACCAAATGCACCACCTAGTGAACCTGCTGCACTAGGTAGTGAACCTGTTGCACCAGGCAAGCCGGAAAACATGACAAGTTTTCAGCAACCGGAGCGGCGGCAGAATCCCCGGTTGCCACCCTCGAAAAACAGGGACTGTTTCTGTGTTATACAGTAACAGATTTATTCAAAAAAAATTAATTCGTGAGAGTTAAAAAATAACGCTATTGATTTATGACAGCGTTATTTTTTAACCCACCCCCTGCTTAAAAAATGTGCAATAGAGTTAATTTTTAACGCTGTCAGGCCATTTTTGCCATTTCAATAGAGTTAATTTTTAACCCCCTTTATATATAAGGCTACCTGAAACCCGACACCAGCCGCCGCGCTGGTGTTTTGCATTCTTCGGTAGTTCGGATTGAAATCCGAGAGCCGGATTTATTTCCGTTGTTCGGATTTATTTCCGAGCTTTGATGTTAGGTTTTGTGAGGTTTTCCCGTGCTGCAATGTAGGGTTTTGTCAGGTTTTCCCGCCGCTGATTCAGGCGGAGCTGGTGAACCAAATGCACCACCTAGTGAACCTGCTGCACTAGGTAGTGAACCTGTTGCACCAGGCAAGCCGGAAAACATGACAAGTTTTCAGCAACCGGAGCGGCGGCAGAATCCCCGGTTGCCACCCTCGAAAAACAGGGACTGTTTCTGTGTTATACAGTAACAGATTTATTCAAAAAAAATTAATTCGTGAGAGTTAAAAAATAACGCTATTGATTTATGACAGCGTTATTTTTTAACCCACCCCCTGCTTAAAAAATGTGCAATAGAGTTAATTTTTAACGCTGTCAGGCCATTTTTGCCATTTCAATAGAGTTAATTTTTAACCCCCTTTATATATAAGCCATATATACCCCCATTTTTTCTTTCACCCTCTTGCACAAAATATAGGCAGAAACACATGGGCGGCACGCGGCGGAAAATTTCGGGCTACCTGAAAACTTTTCACCTGACAAATTTTCGGGTAGGCAGGCAATGGGAAAACCAACCTTGCACACAGAAGCAGACTACCTGAAAACTTGTGGGGCGGGAAAACACCCGGCGGCCATCCTCTGCCGCCCCATCCCTTGCAGACTATCCGCCCTGCATGGGTCCTACCCCTGCCGACACCTGCAGGCCGACTGAACGGGAGCAGCCGCGCCGGACTACCTGAAGCAGGGCAGGCCGCACACCTGCCCCAAACCCTGCCCGCTTCCTTCCCTGCCGTCCGACACCAGCCCCCAAGTTTGGGGCTTCCCTACGCATCAAGCCCTTGCAGGCCGCCAACGGCACAGCGCAACCCTTCGGCGTGCTTTTCCCGCATGACCGTGTGAAAATCGCATGACCGTGTGAAACTACCACGCCTGAATTATCCGAACGATATAAAAAGGGCGCGCCGTTTCAAACCTTGCTGTAATCTTGCCGTTGCCGCCTGCCAAACAAACCAATCCCCACCCATGCCGACCGGAAGCAGAAAAGCAGCGGCAGCACCCGCTAAAAACCAACAAGCGCATAAATGCCCTGTTTTGCGTTTTAACGCGATTTATACCTTGAAGGCTACATACCATTACCCAACCATATAAACGTAATCCTGGCGCATTCCAGACCACCTAGCGCACGTTTTGGGATGTTTGACAGGGTAAGACGGCAGGATTCCTGAAAATCGGAACGGGGCAATGCCTGTTCCCCTGCCCTCCTGCCGTCCCAAGTTTGGTTTTTTCAGGCAAGACATCGGCAGGTAGTCCCCCCCTGCCGTTTGCCGCCCGCTCCCCGACACCAGCCCCGCGCCATGCAACCGATTAAAACCGCCTTGCCGAACCGCACTTGCAAAACAACCCCATGAAAGCCCGGTTTGAAACATCAATCCCATGCAATGCAGGCGCGGCCATGACCGCCATCAGGCTATGCTTCGACGCATGGCACGGACGGGTGGCGGATTTTGAATTAACCCCATGCAAATTGACTTTTACGGCGGCTTTCCCATCCATATATTTACAAAAACCAAATCTTTAAACATATATCCTTGATATGTACACGCCGTAAACATATACTGGAAACATCTTTAAATTTTCCGAGATTTTAAACATGAGCAACTGGAAGCCCGATATTCCCTATAACGATTTACCACCCCTGCCACCAAAACAGGATATTGAAAGCAAAACCATTCTGAAACGTTGTATAGCCGCCCGTACATCCCTTGCCCGTTTGAAGCAGGCGGCAGAACTGATACCGAATCAAGCCATGCTGATTAACACCCTTCCCGTTATGGAAGCCCGCGCAAGTTCGGAAATTGAAAACATCGTAACCACAACGGACAAGCTGTTTCAATCCCTGCAAATGGATACGGAACGGCAAGACCCTGCCACGAAAGAAGCCCTGCAATACCGCGCCGCCCTATTTGCAGGATATGAATCACTGACGAACCGCCCTTTATGCACACAAACCGCCATCATGGTTTGCAACGCCATCAAGCACCCCTACGAAATGGCCATCCGCAAAACAGGCGGCACAGCCCTAAAAGGAGGCAACAGCGGAAATATTGTCTATACCCCGCCCGAAGGAGAAGAAACCATACGCGGCAAGTTGGCAAATTGGGAGCGGTTTATTCACGAAAGCGGCGATTTAGACCCGCTTATCATCATGGCGGCGGCACATTACCAATTTGAAGCCATCCACCCGTTTACGGACGGCAACGGGCGGACGGGGCGCATATTGAACAGCCTGCTATTGATTGATAAAGGGCTTTTGGATTTGCCTATTTTGTATTTGAGCCGTTACATTATCGAAAACAGGGCGGACTATTACCGCCTGCTTTTAGGCGTAACCGAACGGCAGGACTGGGAAAGCTGGATAATCTACATCTTAGACGGCGTAGCCGATACCGCCGACTGGACGGTATCGAAAATAGATGCGATACGCCGACTGTTCGAGCAGACACGGCAACACATACGGACACACGCACAAGGGATCTACACGCACGAACTGGTAAATCTTCTGTTTGAACAGCCATATACACGCATTGCCAACCTAGAATCGGCAGGGATAGCCAAACGGCAGACGGCCTCTAAGTACCTGAAAGAGCTTTCAGACATAGGCGTACTGCAAGAAATCACCATCGGCAGGGACAAACTATTCATTCATCCGCGCCTAATGGAACTATTGCGGGGAGAGGGCAACAGCTTTACTTCATTCTAACCCCCTCTTCATCCCCGCATGGCTAACACGGAACAGGGATTTTTACACCAGAACCGAGACCCCTTGTATTCCCCTAGTGAAAAGCTGGCATCCGCCCGCGTATCATGGGGGGCAACAAAACCTCTGCCTAAAATTTTGACTTGTGCAAAAAGGGGGTATATTTGGGGGTATATCGCTAATTAATGAAAATAATATATTTGTGAATCAAATGCCTAATTCACTAGTTTTTGTCTCTCCGTCGCCATGTAGCGCTTGGTGCAAATGTGGTGCAAATCACATCATCGGGCGCTTTTCTTTTTGGCGGTTTAACCACCCCTCAATCTCTGTTCTTCCACACCAAAAACGCTTCTTTGACACGGATATTCGCGGTGGGAAATCTGGGCGTGGTGCGTACTGTCCTATAGTGAATTAACAAAAACCAGTACAGCGTTGTCTCGCCTTGCCGTAACGTGTGTACTGTCTGCGGCTCGCCGCCTTGTCCTGATTTTTGTTAATCCACTATACAAAATTGAAACAAAAAGGCTACCCGGCAATGCTCCGGATAGCCTTTTTACCATTTTCAGGTAGCCTCTTAGCCTTTCAAACGGGCGTGTAAATCCTGCACGCTATACACGCCGAGGAGGTTGAAGCTTTTCATCCCTTCACTCATGGCTTCGCCGCCGGCGATGGTGGTGTATTGCGGCACGCGTTGGGTGAGGGAGGTGCGGCGGATGCTGTGGCTGTCGGCGATGGATTGCGCCGAGCTGCTGACGGTGTTCACCACCAGCGCGATTTCGCCGTTTTTAATCGCGTCCACGATGTGCGGGCGGCCTTCGGGCACTTTGTTGACTGCCTGCACCACCACGCCGTGCTCTTTCAGGTAGCCTGCCGTGCCGCGTGTGGCGCAAACGCCGTAACCGAGGGCTTGGAAGTTTTGCGCGGTTTTCACGATAAGCGGCTTGTCTTCTTCGCGTACGGAAAGGAACACTTTGCCGGTGGCGGGCATACGCTCGCCTGCACCGAGCTGGGCTTTGAGGTAGGCTTCGCCAAAGGTCTCGCCCACGCCCATCACTTCGCCGGTGGAGCGCATTTCCGGGCCGAGGATGGTGTCTACGCCGGGGAATTTGATGAAGGGGAACACGGCTTCTTTAACGGCATAGAAATCGGGGACGACTTCTTTTTCCACGCCCTGTTCTTGCAGGGAAATGCCTGCCATGCAGCGCGCGCCGACTTTGGCGAGCGGTACGCCGGTGGCTTTGGAGACGAAGGGGACGGTACGGCTGGCGCGCGGGTTCACTTCCAGCACGAACACCACGCCGTCCTGCACGGCAAACTGTACGTTCATCAGGCCGACCACGCCCAGCGCGTAGGCCATGGCTTTGGTTTGGCGGCGGATTTCGTCTTGGATTTCTTCGCTGAGCGAGTAGGGCGGCAGCGAGCAGCCGGAGTCGCCGGAGTGGATGCCTGCCTGCTCGACGTGCTGCATGATGCCGCCGATAACGACGTCTTTGCCGTCTGAAACGCAGTCCACATCCACTTCAATCGCGTTGTTCAGGAAGAAGTCGAGCAACACGGGGCTGTCTTCGGATACCTGCACGGCTTCGCGCATGTATTTTTGCAATTCTTCGGCGGAGTGGACGACCTGCATGGCGCGGCCGCCGAGGACGTAAGACGGGCGCACGACGAGCGGATAGCCGATTTCTTCGGCTTTGACGAGCGCTTCTTCTTCGTTGTGGGCGATGCGGTTGGGCGGTTGGCGCAAGCCTAAATCGTCCAACACTTTTTGGAAGCGTTCGCGGTCTTCGGCGGCGTCGATGCTGTCGGCAGACGTGCCGATGATGTTCACGCCGTTTTCAACCAGCGCGTTGGCGAGTTTGAGCGGGGTTTGGCCACCGTAATGCACAATCACGCCCCACGGGTTTTCGATGCGGACGATTTCCAACACGTCTTCCAGCGTCAGCGGCTCGAAATACAGGCGGTCGCTGGTGTCGAAGTCGGTGGACACGGTTTCGGGATTGCAGTTCACCATAATCGTTTCAAAGCCCGATTCGCGCAGGGCGAGCGCGGCGTGAACGCAGCAGTAGTCAAACTCGATGCCTTGACCGATGCGGTTCGGGCCGCCGCCGAGAATCATCACTTTTTTACGGTCGGAAGGACGCGCTTCGCATTCTTCTTCGTAAGTGGAATAGAGGTAGGCGGTTTCGGTGGCAAACTCGGCGGCGCAGGTATCGACGCGTTTATACACGGGATGCAGGTTCAGCGCGTAGCGGTGTTCGCGGACTTCTTTTTCTTTTACGCCTAAAAGCTGCGCGATGCGTTTGTCGGAGAAGCCTTTGCGTTTCAGACGACGTAAGGCGGCGAAATCCAAATCTTGCAGGCAGCCTGCACTTACCTGCTGCTCTTCTTTCACCAAGTCTTCGATTTGCGCCAAGAACCAAGGGTCGATGGCGCAGATTTCGTGGATTTCTTCCAGCGTGAAGCCCGCGCGGAACGCGTCTGCCACAAACAGCATACGCTCGGGGCCGGGGTTCGCCAGTTCGCGGCGGATTTCCGCTTTGTCGGAGCTTCTCGGATTGAAGCCGCACAAGCCTGTTTCCAAGCCGCGCAAGGCTTTTTGGAAACTTTCCTGAATGGTGCGGCCCATCGCCATCACTTCGCCCACCGACTTCATCTGCGTGGTCAGGCGGTCGTCTGCGGCAGGGAATTTTTCAAACGCGAAACGCGGGATTTTGGTAACCACATAGTCGATGGACGGCTCGAACGACGCGGGCGTGCGGCCGCCGGTGATGTCGTTGCGCAACTCGTCCAGCGTAAAGCCGACCGCCAGTTTTGCCGCCACCTTCGCAATCGGGAAGCCCGTCGCTTTGGAAGCCAGCGCGGACGAACGGCTCACGCGCGGGTTCATCTCAATCACAATCATCTCGCCGTTTTCAGGGTTTACCGCAAACTGCACGTTCGAGCCGCCCGTGTCCACGCCGATTTCGCGCAACACTGCCAACGAAGCGTTGCGCATGATTTGGTATTCTTTGTCCGTCAGCGTTTGCGCCGGCGCAACCGTAATCGAGTCGCCCGTATGCACGCCCATCGGGTCGAAGTTTTCAATCGAGCAAATGATGATGCAGTTGTCGGCCTTATCGCGCACCACCTCCATCTCGTACTCTTTCCAGCCAAGCACGGACTGCTCAATCAACAACTCATGCGTAGGCGACGCATCAAAACCGCGTTCGCAAATCGCCAAAAACTCGTCTTTATTGTAGGCAATACCGCCGCCCGAACCGCCCATCGTGAAAGACGGACGAATCAGCGTCGGAAAGCCGACCTGTTCTTGCGCTGCCAAGGCTTCGTTCATCGTGTGGCAGACAAAAGATTTCGGGCAGGAGAGGCCGATTTTTTCCATCGCTTCCTTAAAGCGGCCGCGGTCTTCCGCCTTGTCAATCGCGTCTTCGGTCGCACCGATTAATTCGACGTTGTATTTCGCCAGCACGCCATTGCGCGCCAAATCCAGCGCACAGTTCAGCGCGGTCTGGCCGCCCATCGTGGGCAGAATCGCATCGGGCCGCTCCTTGGCGATAATCTTCTCCACCGTCTGCCACATAATCGGCTCGATGTAGGTAACATCCGCCATTTCAGGGTCGGTCATAATCGTGGCGGGGTTGGAATTCACCAGAATGACTTTATAGCCTTCTTCACGCAAAGCCTTGCAGGCCTGTGCGCCCGAATAGTCAAATTCGCAGGCCTGACCGATAACGATAGGGCCGGCGCCGATGATAAGGATGGATTTTAGGTCGGTACGTTTGGGCATGGTGTTTACTTTCAACAAAATATTTATATTTTAACGGCTAAGACTACTAAGGGCCGCTTGGGCCACTTGAGTTATAAGTGCAAGTTGGTTCACTTGGTTGTGCGTTTGGCTCAGGAACACCCAAAGCCAGCCGCAATATTGGGGATGTGCTAATTAATTCGTCCAACGGAAGAACTGTGCCATCTGTTGTTGCTACTAATGTATTAGCGAAAGGAGAGCTAGAACCCCCATATAAATCTTTTCCTTCTTTTAAAGAACAGAAAAATTTAATATATTCCAAAAAATCATTTGGTTTTAGCGCATATCCCTTAAGTAAGCTGAAATCATGTTGAAAAGAATTTGCTGATGCACATTGTTGTTTATTCTCAATAAAATCAGCATAGAAATTAAAAACTAAACCGAACATATTATTATTTTTACATGTATCAAAATGACATGTATCACCATATACAACAAAATGACATGTATTATTTTGGTTGTTTCTAATTCGCTGTTTTGCTTCATTAGAATTGATAAACTTATCTAGTTCCTGCTGAATACATCGAGTATCTTTTTTTCTTTTAAATTCAATTAGAAAAAGTCGGTTATTTTCATCCAAAAATAGTGCATCTCCCGCTTGCTCTTGGCTGCCATCTAATGGAGCAGCGTTGAATTGTAATTTTGACCATGCAATGAATGCATATTCAACAGTTTTTTCCCACCAAATCATAATTTAAGCTCCTTCCAATTAATCTAATATATCAGCAAACGTAGCAAGCAAGCCGTAGCCCGCATGTTTGGGCGTGTGCGGTACGCACGCACGCGTCCTCCATTTTCCCTGCAACCCCAACCCACCGCGTGCGTGCCTTGCGGCACACACCTTACCGATGGGTTCAAAGGCCGTCTGAAAAAACGCTCGCGGCGTTTGTTCCATCTGCCTGGCGATAAAGGCTATCTGAAAAATTCCCGCTGTTGATATTTCGGGCATTCTTTTTCAGACGACCTGCAACGCCTGAATCTGCTGCAATCCGCTCCCTCCCCCGTGGGGGAGGGTTGGGGAGAGGGCATTCTCCAAATTGCAGCAATCTTTCCCAACACCCTAACCGCCCCAATACAAGCCTTACGGCTTGTTGCCCTCTCTCTAGCTCTCTCCCACGGGGAGAGGGGATGGGGTGGCTGTTAGGGCTAAGATTTCTGCAAACTAATCAGCTTGTGCAGGTTGCTTTTCAGTTGCCTTGCGCTACTTCTTCCCCTTAATCACCTTCATCATTTCCGTAAAATGCGGTTTCAATTCGACAAACAGCGGATGTTCTTTATTTTCCATCATCACTTCGCCCATCAGCTTCAGCCCCACGGCGAAGCGTTGCGCCATTTCGGGGGTGAAGCCTTCGCGTTGTTCCATCAGCTTCACGATGTCGAAAATATTGTCGTGGTTGGGTGCGAGGAACACCAACGGCTCAGCGGCAACGGGGTTGCCGTCTTTGTCGGCGAGGTGTTCGAGGGTAAGGCGGAATTGGTGTTGTTTCATGGCTGTTCTGCTTGTGTGGTGGAGGCTGCCTGAAAGCAGGAGGAGTTTTCAGGTAGCTTTTCTTTGGTGTTTAGCGGGAAATCAGGCTAACGGTGAAGTTGGTTCCGCCGCGTGCGTCTTCGAAGAGGCCGATGTTGTAGCGGTGGGCTTGGCCGCAGGCGCGGACGGTCCACACTTCGTGTACCTGCATACGGCCGTGCACTTTGTGGGCGCTGTTGATTTTGCTGTGTACGGATTCGATGTTGCGGCAGTTGAACGAGGCGGCTTCGGCGGTGCGCACGACTTTGAGCACGTCGTCGCGCAGGATGTTGTCGCCGCCGAAAGTGGCGCTTTCGCCGCTGAAGGCTTGGTTGCCGAGGCTGGAGCAGGCGGAAAGGGCGAGGGCGGCGAGGAGGGGGAGAAGTTTGCGCATGGGATTCCTTAAATTCGGCAAAGATGGGGCGCGAGGTCAAATGCCGCCAATTATACGGCAATCTGTTTTGCTTTTCAGGTAGCCTGCGCAGTTATTTCTATCTGAGACGGGGCTACCTGAAGCTGTAAATTAAAATTCGATTCCGGCCAGCCACAGGCTCACGGCGAAGCCGATAAAGAGTAGGCCGGTGGCGGCGGTGCAGGCGGTGGTAACGCGGCGGTGGCGGCGGAACAGCTTGGCGAGGCGGTGTCCGGCGAAAACGAGCAGGGTGAGGTAGCTGAAGCTGACGGTTTGCATCACCAGTGCCAGCAGCAGGAAGGAGAGGGCGGGGTGCGGATAGGCGGGGTCGACGAACTGAACGAAAAACGACAGCAAAAACAGGATGGCTTTGGGGTTGGTGAGGCTGAGTAGCAGGGCGCGTTGGAAGATATGCCCGGCGGGCGGGGTGGGCGGCAAGCTAGCGGCCAAAACGGGCGGCGGGGCAAACCATTTGCGCACTGCGCCGCGCAAGAGGCCGAAGCCGATGTAGGCCAGATAGAGGCCGCCGGCGAGTTTCATGGCGTGAAATAGGGCGGGATAGAGCTTGAGCACGGTGCCGGCGCCGAGCACGGTAAGCAGGATCAGCACTGAATCGCCCAGCAGCACGCCGCATACGGCGCGGTAGGCCTTGCGCGCGCCATGTTGTGCGGCTACGGAGAGGCAAAACATGCTGTTCGGGCCGGGCATGATGATGAGGATGATGGTGCCGATCAGGTAAGAGAGGGGATTGATGATGCCGAACATAGTTTTCAGGTAGCCTTTTATGGAGGCGGCTATTTTAATGAGGCAGGCGGGGTAAAGGCTACCTGAAAACCATCTGCAAACTATCGCGCCGATTTATTCCGCCGTTTGCCTGTTGCCCCGCAGGCAGCTAAACTGCCCGTCAATTTGCACACCTTAATTAAAGGGAACGCCATGTTTTTCATCCTCTCGCCCGCTAAAAACCTGAACGAAACCGCCGCCGCGCCCACTAAGGAACACAGCCAGCCCGCGCTGCTTGAGCAGTCTGCCATTCTGATGGCGCAACTGCGCGAGCTGGCGCCGCAGGATTTGTCGGCGCTGATGGGCGTGTCGGACAAAATCGCCCGCCTCAACGCCGAGCGCAATGCGGCCTGGCAGCCACCTTTCAGCCTGCAAAACGCCAAGCAGGCGGTGTATTTGTTTAACGGCGATGTGTATGAAGGCCTCGATGCCGAGAGCCTCGCCCCGCCGCAAATCGATTGGCTGCAAAGCCATGCCGGCCTGCTCTCCGGGCTCTACGGCCTGTTGCGCCCGCTGGATTTAATCCAGCCCTACCGCTTGGAAATGGGCACCAAGCTGGCCAATCCGCGCGGTAAGGATTTATACGCCTTCTGGGGTAGCCTGATTACCGAATTGCTGGCCGAACGCATGGCCGAGGCGAAAACCGATGTGTTGGTGAACCTGGCATCGCAGGAATATTTCAAAGCCGTGCAGCCGGCCAAACTCGGCGGCCGCCTGATTACCCCGGTGTTTCAAGACGAAAAAAACGGCCGCTACAAAATCATCAGTTTCTACGCCAAACGCGCCCGCGGCCTGATGCTGCGCTACGCTGCGGAACGCGCCATCACCGAGCCGGAGCAGCTGCTGGATTTCAACAGCGAGGGCTACGCCTTCTGCGCGGCGGCTTCTTCGAAAAACGAATGGGTATTCAGGCGTGGAGAGCAGTGATGCGCGGCAGGCTGTGACGGGAAGTGGAGGCTACCTGAAACTCAGAATGCAGCCGGGGCGGCATTTTCGTTTTGGGCCGGTGTTTTCAGGTAGCCTTTTGTTATGCCCACACCAATCGGCTTTACTGTTGCTTTTCCCGTTTCCAATCAGCAGGGGCGCACTATTCAGTACCGCGTACCGCCCACATCAAGCAGGCTACCTGAAACCCAACCGGGCATTTTCAGGTAGCCTGCAAGTATAGCGAATTAACAAAAACCAGTACGGCGTTGGCTCGCCTTGCCGTACTATCTGTACTGTCTGCGGCTCGCCGCCTTGTCCTGATTTAAATTTAATCCACTATATTTTGGGGAGAGCCCCTCGGGCGAATGTGGTTTTTATGTTACGTTTTTTCTCAGCGGCAAATCGGGGTTTGCTTGGCGCGTGAGGCCAGGTGTCAAGCGGCTTTCGGGGCAGAGGGTTGGGTGCCGGCTGGGTAGTGTGCCAATTAAAAAAGGCGGCTAATTTGGCTGATTTAGCCGCCAGGGGGATTATGGGTTTTGCAGCGGGCGATCAGAGTTTATAATCCGCCCAAAATTGAGTTGCGGTGCTGATGCGCCGCTGTGCGTAACAACGTATAGCTAAAATCATTTTTCGTTGCTGTTCAATAATTTATGGCAGAAAAGGTTTTGGCTATATGCTTTTTTGAAAGGAACCGAAATGAGTTCTTTCGATGGTGGTTCTGCTGCGGCGGCGGCCGTGGCGCCCGTACCGGCTTCTTCCGGCGGCACCAAAGTGCGCCGTCATTTAAAGTCGCGCCATCTTTCCATGATCGCCATCGGCGGCAGCATCGGCACCGGCCTGTTTATGGCCAGCGGCAGCGCCATCCATATGGCGGGCCCGGGCGGCGCGTTGGTGGCTTATGCCGCCATCGGCCTGATGGTGTATTTCCTGATGACTTCCTTGGGCGAAATGGCTACTTATCTGCCGGTGTCCGGCTCGTTTTCCACTTATGCCGCCAAGTTTGTCGATCCCTCGCTGGGCTATGCCTTGGGCTGGAACTATTGGTTTAACTGGGTGATTACGGTGGCGGCGGATATTTCCATTGCCGCGCTGGTCATCACGTATTGGGAACCGATGCGCTTTATGCCGCCCTGGGGCTGGAGCCTGCTGTTTTTCGGGCTGATTGTGCTGCTGAATCTGTTGTCGGTTAAGGCATTTGGCGAGTCGGAATATTGGTTTGCGCTGATTAAGGTGATTACGGTTGTCGTCTTCCTCGGCGTGGGCGTGCTCACTATTTTCGGCCTGCTGGGCGGCAAATATGTCGGCCTGGCCAACTTCACCGTGGGCGAAGCGCCGTTTTTGGGCGGCGGTTTTTCAGGTAGCTTCTTAACCATGTTGGGCGTGTTCCTGATTGCGGGCTTTTCGTTTCAGGGTACGGAGCTCATCGGCATCACCGCCGGCGAATCGGAAAACCCAAAAGAGAGCATCCCGAAAGCGGTGAAACAGGTGTTTTGGCGCATTCTGATTTTCTACATTTTGGCCATTTTGGTAATCGGCCTGCTTGTGCCTTATACCAGCCCGGAGCTGTTGGGCGCGGAAAGCGTGGAAGAAATCGCCAAATCGCCGTTTACGCTGGTGTTTGAACGCGCCGGTTTGGCTATGGCGGCGGCGGTGATGAACGCGGTCATCCTCACTTCCATCCTCTCTGCTGGCAATTCCGGCATGTATGCTTCGGCACGCATGCTGTATGCCATGGGCAAAAGCGGCATGGCGTTTAAAGGTTTGCGCAAGGTAAACCGGCAAGGCGTGCCGATGCGGGCGGTGCTGGCCACAGCCGTAGTGGTGATGGCGCTGTTTTTAATCGAGATTTTCAACGACGGCGCGTATCAGTATATTGTGGCGGCCTCCGGCCTCACCGGCTTCATCGCCTGGCTGGGCATCGCCATCAGCCACTACCGCTTCCGCCGCGCCTATATCGCCCAGGGCTTTGAGTTGAAAGACTTGGATTACCGCGCCAAATGGTTCCCCTTCGGCCCGCTGATTGCGCTGGTGTTGTGCGTGCTGGTGATTTTGGGACAGGATACTCAGCTGGTGATGCATGGCGACGTGGATTGACAGCGGATTATGGTGACCTATATGGGCCTGCCCGTGTTCTTCGGTTTCTACCTCTACCACAAACTGCGCTACCGCACCCGGGTGATCCCGCTTGAGGAAGTGGATTTGGGCGACGAGGAAGAGGACGAAGACGAATAAGCCTCTGCATGCAAAAGGCTACCTGAAAACCGAGTTTCAAGTTTTCAGGTAGCCTTTTGTGGTTGTGTTATAGTGGATTAACAAAAATCAGGACAAGGCGGCGAGCCGCAGACAGTACACACGTTACGGCAAGGCGAGCCAACGCTGTACTGGTTTTTGTTAATCCACTATATATTGCTTTTTATTTTAACGGTTTCAGGTAGCCTTATGTCATCACCATCTACTCCCACCATCGCCGCCATCGCCACTGCCGCCGGGCAGGGCGGAGTGGGCGTTATCCGGCTTTCTGGCAAGCAGCTGCTGCCGCTGGCGCAGCAAATCAGCGGCGGCAAAACCCCGCAGCCGCGCCGTGCGCTCCTTACCGATTTTGTCGATGCCGCCGGTGAAACCATCGACAACGGCCTTTTGCTCTATTTCCCCGCCCCCGCCAGCTTCACCGGCGAAGACGTGATCGAGCTGCACGGCCACGGCGGGCGCGTGGTGCTGCAGATGCTGTTGCAACGCTGCTTCGAGCTGGGCGCGCAGCCGGCCGAGCCGGGCGAGTTTACCAAACGCGCCTTCTTAAATGGCAAGCTCGATTTGGCGCAGGCCGAAAGCGTGGCCGACCTTATCGATGCCGCCAGCCAATCCGCCGCACGCCTGGCCGTGCGCTCGCTCAAAGGCGCGTTTTCCCAACAGATTCACGAGCTGGTGGACGAACTCATCACCCTGCGCATGCTGGTGGAGGCTACCCTGGATTTTCCCGAAGAAGACATCGATTTTCTGGCCGAAGCCAAGGTGGACGAGCGCCTCACCGCCTTGCAAGAGCGTCTTGCCCGAGTGCTTGCCCAAGCCGAGCAGGGTGCGATTTTGCGCGAAGGCATGAACGTGGTGCTGGTGGGTGCGCCCAATGTGGGCAAATCCAGCCTGCTCAACGCCTTGGCGGGAGAGGATGTGGCTATCGTTACCGACATCGCCGGCACCACCCGCGACACCGTGCGCGAGCAGATTACGCTCGAAGGTATCCCCGTACACATTATCGACACCGCCGGCCTGCGCGATACCACCGACCCGGTGGAGCAAATCGGCATCGAGCGCAGCCGCCAAGCCGTGCAGCAGGCCGATGTGGCCTTGATTCTGATCGATCCGAACGAAGGGCTGAACGAGGCTACCTGTAAAATCCTCGCCCAGCTGCCGCCCGGGCTCAAACGCATTGAAATCCGCAATAAAATCGATCTCAGCGGCGAAGCGGCGGAAAGCTGCGGGCAAAGCGGCCAGCCCAGCGGCGCCGACACCCTGATCAAACTTTCCGCCAAAAACGGCGCCGGGCTCGATCTGCTTAAGCAGGCGCTGCTGCGGCAAATCGGCTGGCAGGGCGAAAGCGAAAGCCTGTTTCTCGCCCGCAGCCGCCACCTGCGCGCGCTGGAAGCCGCCCAAACCGAGCTCGAACTCGCCGCCCTGTGCGGCCGCCACCAGCTCGAACTCTTTGCCGAACACCTGCGCCTGGCGCAAAACGCCTGCAATACCATCACCGGCGAATTTAACGCCGACGACCTCCTGGGTGTGATTTTCAGCCGCTTCTGTATCGGCAAATAGAGCGGTTGGAAGGCGGATACGCCGCACATTGCGGGTTGGTTTCCCGCTTGCGGTAAGAGAAAGGCTACCTGAATTTTCAGGTAGCCTTGCTGCGTGGCAGAGCCGTTTGGGATTAGATGTTTCATTATTTAATGCATTGATATTATGTTGAATTTATGTGGCATAGTGGTGAGGGGATTTCGGGCACGGGAAATATGGCTCGGTGGCCGCCGGTTTGAGGCAAATAGTTGGCATGTGCTGTTACGGCTCGTTATAATGCGAGCTATTATTATTTTTATGCAGTTAAATTTCTCAATTCATATTCTGTTTTACACCAGGCATATAGCGATACGGCTTATTGGAAATTGAAATAAATTCAGCTATATCATTTCGATGTTTTCAAACTGCGCCGCTGTGTTTCAGGTAGCCTTTCCACATTTCACTAGGAGAAACCCGATGGATATTTTGTCGCGCCTTCATGCTTTGCCTTTAAGCCGTTTCCACTACCGCCTGCTGGCCTTAATCGGGCTGGGCTGGCTGTTTGATGCGATGGACACGGGTATGGTGTCGTTTGTGTTGGTTACTTTGGCTAAAGAGTGGGGGCTGAGTGCGCAGCAGTCGGGCTGGGTGGTGAGTATCGGTTTTGTGGGCATGGCGCTGGGCGCAGTGTTGAGCGGCTGGGCGGCCGACCGTTTCGGGCGGCGCAATGTGTTTGCGGGCACCATGGTGCTCTACGGCGCGGCCACGGGTTTGTGCGCGTTGTCGCCGAACTTGGCCGCGCTGCTGTTTTTCCGCTTCTGGGTGGGCTTCGGCTTGGGCGGGCAGCTGCCGGTGGCGGTGTCGCTGGTGAGCGAGTATGCGCCGCCGAAGGTGCGCGGGCGGTTTATCGTGCTGCTGGAGAGTTTTTGGGGCTTGGGCTGGCTGGCGGCGGCGCTGGCTTCGTATTTCCTGATTCCGAAATTCGGTTGGCACAGCGCGTTTGCGGCGGGCTCGGTGCCGCTTTTGTACGCGTTTGCGGTGTGGAAGCGGCTGCCGGAATCGGTGCCTTATCTGATTGCGGCGGGCAGGGCGGAGGAGGCGCACGCATTGGTGTGCCGTTTGGAGGAGGAATCGGGCGTGGCGCAGGCGGCGGAAATGATTGTGCCGACTGCGCAGAAGAAGGAGAAAATCCGTCTCGCGCAGCTGTGGCGGCCGCCGTTTGCCCGCCGCACGCTGATGCTGTGGCTGATTTGGTTCGGCATCGTGTTTTCTTATTACGGGATTTTCACTTGGCTGCCCAAGCTGCTGGCGGGGCAGGGCTATTCGGTGGTGAAAACGTTTGAATATGTGCTGGTGATGATTCTGGCGCAGCTGCCGGGCTATTTTGCGGCGGCGGTGCTGGTGGAGAAAATCGGGCGCAAGGCCACGCTGGCGGGCTTTTTGGGCGCGTGTGCGGTGTGCGCCTATTGCTTCGGCCAAAGCGGCTCTACGCTGGAAATCATGCTGTGGGGCAGTTTGATGTCGTTCTTCAACCTGGGCGCATGGGGCGTGCTCTACACTTACACGCCGGAGCTTTATCCAGTGCGCTTCCGCGCGTTTGGCTCGGGCTGGGCGGGCGCGGTGGGGCGCATCGGCGGGATTGTGGCGCCGATGGTGGTAGCCGGTATGAGCGGCAGCGGCGGTTTTGCGCGGATTTTCGTGATGTTTGCGGCGGTGCTGGCGGCGGTGGTACTGGTGATTGTGCTGCTGGGTGAGGAAACGAAGGGGCGCACGCTGGAGGAAATCAGCGCGGATTGATGGGGTGGAGAGCTAAAAAGGCTACCTGAAAATTTTCAGGTAGCCTTTTTAAAGACGGCTGGAGGCTACCTGAAGATTTGAAAGGCAGCAGACGCTGCTTGCCAATTTATAGTGAATTAAATTTAAACCAGTACAGCGTTGTCTCGCCTTGCCGTAACGTGTGTACTGTCTTCGGCTCGCCGCCTTGTCCTGATTTAAATTTAATCCACTATAGATTGTGCAGGCATTTTCATCAAAGGCTACCTGAAACGGGATTTGAATGTTTCAGGTAGCCTGCCGTTTGGTTTTTGGCTACACTTGCCGCCTTCGGAACAAAGCTTCCGACCAGTCAGGGCAGGCCGTGGACATTGCGACCCGGTTTTGCCCGTCGGCGACATTGCGCCGCCGCAAACTCTTATTGAAGGAACACGCCTATGACCACCCTCTCCCCGGTGGCTTTGCGCCGTCAAACCGAGCCGAAGCCGCATCCCACTGCGCAGTATTGGAAAAAATGCGATGTGGAAGCCTTGTTCGGGCTGCCCTTTCTCGACCTCGTATTCCGTGCCGCCGAAATCCACCGCCAAAATTTCAATCCGCGCGAAATCCAGCTTTCCACCCTGCTTTCCATCAAAACCGGCGGCTGCCCGGAAGACTGCGCCTACTGCCCGCAATCGGCGCACCACAACACCAATCTGGGTAAAGAGCAGATGATGGATGTGGGCGAAATCGTGGAAAAAGCCAAAATCGCCAAATCGCGCGGTGCCAGCCGTTTCTGCATGGGCGCGGCATGGCGCGGGCCGAAGCCGAAAGATGTGGCGGTGGTGTCCGAAATCATCAAAGCTGTGAAGGGTTTGGGTATGGAAACCTGCGGCACGTTCGGCATGCTGGAAGACGGCATGGCGGAAGACTTCAAAAAAGCCGGCCTGGACTACTACAACCACAACCTCGACACCGACCCCGAGCGCTACAACGACATCATCCACACCCGCAAACACGAAGACCGCATGGATACCTTGGGCAAGGTGCGCAACGCCGGCCTGAAAATCTGCTGCGGCGGCATTGTGGGCATGAACGAAACCCGCGCCGAGCGCGCCGGGCTGATTGCCAGCCTCGCCAACCTCGACCCGCAGCCGGAAAGCGTGCCGATTAACCAGCTGGTCAAAGTGGAAGGCACGCCGCTGGCCGATGCCGAAGATTTGGATTGGACGGAGTTCGTCCGCACCATCGCCGTAGCGCGGATTACCATGCCGCACAGCTTCGTGCGCCTTTCCGCCGGGCGCAGCAATATGCCCGAATCCATGCAGGCGATGTGTTTCATGGCGGGCGCGAACTCGATTTTCTACGGCGACAAGCTTTTAACCACGGAAAACCCCGACGAAGACGGCGACCGCCTGCTGATGGCCAAGCTGGATTTGGTGCCGCTGGATTATCATGCCGAACCCGGCGAGGCGGCGGAAAGGCTACCTGAAAACCATCACGCAGCCGGCGGTTGCGGCGGCGGGCATTGCGGCTGTGCGCATTGAGTTTCAGCTTTCAGGTAGCCTTTTCAGGTAGCCTGAAGCGGAAAACAAAAAAACAGCATGATGTTGCGTCATGCTGTTTTTATATGTAGAGAGGCTACCTGAAAAATATAGTGGATTAACAAAAATCAGGACAAGGCGGCGAACCGCAGACAGTACACACGTTACGGCAAGGCGAGACAACGCTGTACTGGTTTTTGTTAATTCACTATATTGGCTGCCGTTGTCTGCCAACCGATAGCAGCCTTATTCGCTTTCCTCCGCATGTCTTGCCAAATGCCGCAGCGCCGCTGCCAGCTCCGGGTGGTGCGCCAAATCATCCGCAGCGGCCAAGCATTGTTCAGCGGCAGTGCGGCTCAGTTTGGCCTGTTTCTCTTTCGGCCGCTCCTGCTCCGGCGGGCTGATTTTTACCTGCACTTCGCGTACCTCCGGGCACACCGCCCGCCAGGCCGGGAGCAGCCCTGCCGCGAGCATCCGCAGCCGCGCCGCCGCCATATTGTTGCTTGCATACCAAACCAATACCCCTTCGCGCACCCGCACCGCGCGGCAATGCTGCTGCAGCTTGGCCGGCAGCCGTGCTTCCAATGTTTGGGCGGTATGCCGCCAGCCCTCGGCCTGCACGATCAAGTCGTGCAGCCGCGATTCGCCGCGGCTGAGGTTGTCGCAGCTGTGCAGGCTGTGGCGGCTGGGGTTGAGGCGGTTGAGGTCGGACATGAAAGGCTACCTGAAAAGTGGGTTGGCAATGGCAAAGCAGGCGGGATACACCTGAAAACCTCGTCAAGAGGCTACCTGAAAACAGTCAAACTGCTGCTGGCAGTAAAAAAGCCTGCCCGATGCGCTTGAAATCCTGCCCGGTCGGGCCATATTCCCAAGCGCGAACGGGTCTGATTATGCTAAAATTACCCGTTATTTTACTATCGCAGTGGATAAGATTTGAACTGAAATCAACCGGCGGGCAGTGCCGCCGCAGTTTGAATCGAGCACACAGGGCAACGGCAATACCGCATAAGGGATTAAATATTTTATGATTACTTCACTGGCCAAGAAAGTGTTCGGCAGCCGCAACGACAGGCTTCTGAAACAATACCGCAAATCCGTGGTACGCATCAACGGCATGGAAAAAGATATCCAGCAGCTCGACGATGCGGCGCTGCAAGCCAAAACCGCAGAATTCAAACAACGGCTCGCCAAGGGCGAAACCTTGGACGATATTTTGGAAGAAGCTTTTGCCGTGTGTCGAGAAGCTTCCCGCCGCACGCTGGGCATGCGCCATTTTGATGTGCAGCTCATCGGCGGTATGGTGTTGCACCAGGGTAAAATTGCCGAAATGCGCACCGGCGAGGGTAAAACCCTGGTGGCCACGCTGGCCGTGTATCTGAACGCGCTCGCCGGTAAAGGTGTGCACGTGGTGACGGTAAACGATTACCTTGCCGCCCGCGATGCCGAAATCATGCGCCCGCTCTACAACTTCCTCGGCATGAAAGTGGGCGTGATTGTGGCCAATATGGATCAGGCCGCCAAGCACGAAGCCTACAACGCCGACATCACCTACGGTACGAATAACGAATTCGGCTTCGACTACCTGCGCGACAATATGGTGCTCCAGCTGAGCGACAAAGTGCAGCGAGAGCTGAACTTCGCCGTGGTGGACGAAGTGGACTCCATCCTCATCGACGAAGCCCGTACCCCGCTCATCATCTCCGGCCAGGCCGACGACAACACCGATTTGTATTTGGTGATGAATAAAGTGCCCGCCCAGCTGGTGCGCCAAAAAGAAGAAGAGGGCGAGGGCGATTATTGGGTGGACGAGAAAAACCGCACCGTATTGCTCAGCGAGGCCGGCCATGAACATGCCGAGCAAATCCTCACCAAAATGGGCCTGTTGCAGGAAGGCGATTCGCTCTATTCCACCGCCAACATCGCCCTGATGCACCACCTGATGGCCGCTTTGCGCGCCCACAGCCTGTTTAATTTGGATGAGCACTATGTGGTGCAAAACGGCGAAATTGTGATTGTGGACGAGTTCACCGGCCGCCTGATGACCGGCCGCCGCTGGTCAGAAGGCCTGCATCAGGCCGTGGAAGCCAAAGAAGGCGTGGAAATCCGCCAAGAAAACCAAACCTTGGCCTCCATTACCTTCCAAAACTACTTCCGCCTCTACAGCAAACTCTCCGGCATGACCGGTACCGCCGACACCGAAGCCTATGAGTTCCAAAGCATCTACGGCCTGGAAACCGTGATCATCCCCACCAACCGACCGATGATCCGCAAAGACTTCAACGACCAAGTGTTCCGCACCGCCGAAGAAAAATTCGAAGCCGTGGTGGCCGACATTAAAGAGCGCCATGCCAAAGGACAGCCTATTCTGGTGGGCACCACCAGCATCGAAAACTCCGAGTTGGTGTCTAATATGCTCTCCCGCGCCGGCCTGGCACACAACGTTTTGAACGCCAAAGAGCACGCCCGCGAAGCCGATATCGTGGCGCAGGCCGGTAAAACCGGCATGATTACCGTGGCCACCAATATGGCCGGCCGCGGCACCGACATCGTGCTCGGCGGCAACGTGAAACACCTCAGCCACATCATCCGCAACGATCCCGATTTGAGCGAAGAAGAAAAAGCCGCCCGCATCAAAGAGCTGGAAGACGGCTGGCAGGAAGAGCACGACCGCGTAATCGCTGCCGGCGGCCTGCACATCGTCGGCACCGAGCGCCACGAAAGCCGCCGTATCGACAACCAGCTGCGCGGCCGTTCTGGCCGTCAGGGCGACGTGGGCTCCAGCCGCTTCTACCTCTCGTTCGAAGACCCGCTGCTGCGACTCTTCGCGCTCGACCGCCACGCTGCCTTGCTCGAAAAACTGGCACCGGAACGCGGTGTGCCGATTGAACACGGCCTGCTCACCCGTCAGATTGAAAGCGCCCAGCGCAAAGTGGAAGGCCGCAACTTCGATATGCGCAAACAAGTGCTGGAATACGACGACGTGGCCAACGACCAGCGCAAGGTTATCTACAGCCGCCGCAATGAAGTGCTGGAAACCGAAGACAACTCCGCCATGATGACCGAGATGCGGCAAGAGGCAATCGAGAATTTGGTTGATCTGTATATGCCCGCCGACAGCATCGAAGAGCAGTGGGATTTGGTGGCGCTGGAGAAACAGCTGTTTGCCGACTTCCATATTCATGCTCCGGTTACCGAGTGGTTCAAGCAAGACCCCACCCTCGACAACCAAGATGTGAAAGAGCGTGCTTGGAAACTGGCGCAAGACGACTATGCTGCCAAAACCGAAATGGTCGGTGCCGAATTGATGCGCCAGTTCGAGCGCAATATCTTCCTGCAGGTGATGGATAGCCAGTGGCGTGAACATCTTTCCGCCATGGACTACCTGCGCCAAGGCATCCACCTGCGCGGCTACGCCCAGAAAAATCCGAAGCAGGAATACAAAATGGAATCTTTCGAGATGTTCCAAAACCTGTGGCAGAACATCCGCAATGAAACCGCCAAGCTCCTGTCGCAAGTGCGCTTCGAGCTGAATGAGCCGGTGGCCGAGGAAAGTGCGCCCATGCAGATGGCATATCAAGAAAATCATGCCGCTGCGCCGGACATTACCTACCTGGCGGCCAATGGCAACGCCGCCGATGCCGCCGACTTTGCCGAAGACGATTTCAGCCCCGAAGCCCTTACCGCCCGCGGCCAAATGGTGCACCGCAACGACCCCTGCCCCTGCGGCAGCGGCCTGCGCTACAAACAATGCCACGGCAAATTGAGCTAAACAGCCCCGTTTAAACTGGGTATAAAAGGCTACCTGAAAACCGGATACAGGGTTTCAGGTAGCCTTTTGTTTGGAGTGGCAGGGTTTATATAGTGAATTAACAAAAACCAGTACAGCGTTGTCTCGCCTTGTCGTAACGTGTGTACCGTCTGCGGCTCGCTGCCTTGTCCTGATTTTTGTTAATCCACTATATTTTTCAGGTAGCCTTCACAAGCGCAGCAGCCAATAAAAAGGCTACCTGAAATTTCAGGTAGCCTTTGATCAAGCCTGAAGGATTAGTTCTGGCCTTCTTCCGGACGCATATGCGGGAACAGGATAACGTCGCGGATGCTCGGGGCGTTGGTCAGCAACATTACCAAGCGGTCGATACCGATACCGCAACCGCCGGTGGGCGGCAGGCCGTATTCCATGGCGCGGATGTAGTCGGCGTCGTAGTTCATGGCCTCGTCGTCGCCGGCTTCTTTTTGAGCCACTTGTGATCTGAAGCGTGCGGCCTGGTCTTCCGGGTCGTTCAACTCTGAGTAGCCGTTGGCCAACTCGCGGCCTACTGCAAACAGTTCGAAACGTTCGGTGAGCTTCGGATTGGTATCGGAAGCGCGAGCCAGGGGAGACACTTCAACCGGATAGTCGATGATGAAAGTGGGGTTCCACAGCTTGCCTTCGGCGCAGCCTTCAAACAAGGCCAGCTGCAGGCTGCCGATGCCGGGGGCGGCAGGCAGGTCTTCGCCGTGTTTCACCACTTCTTTTTTCAGCCATTCTTCGTCGTTCAGTTGCTCGTCGGTGTATTGCGGATTGTATTTTTTGATCGCGTCCACGATGGTGAGGCGGTCAAAGCGTTTTTCCAGATCCACTTCTTTACCGTTGTAGGGAACGTGCAGGCTGCCGCAAACGGCGTTGGCGCAAGCGCGGATTACGCCTTCGGTCATGTCCATCATGCGGTGGTAGTCGGAGAATGCCTCGTAGAACTCCATCATGGTGAACTCGGGGTTGTGGCGGGCAGACACGCCTTCGTTACGGAAGTTGCGGTTGATTTCAAACACGCGCTCGAAGCCGCCTACCACCAAACGTTTCAGATAAAGCTCGGGAGCGATACGCATATACAGCGGGATGTCTAGAGCGTTGTGGTGGGTAACGAACGGACGGGCTGCTGCGCCACCGGCAATCGGGTGCATCATCGGGGTTTCCACTTCAAGATACTGCTCGCCAGTCATGAAGTTGCGGATGGTTTGGATGATGCGGCCACGTTTTTTGAAGATTTCGCGCGATTCGGCGTTTACGATCAAATCGGCATAACGCTGGCGGTAGCGGGTTTCCTGGTCTTTCAGGCCGTGCACTTTATCAGGCAGCGGGCGCAGGGCTTTGGCCAACAGACGGATTTGGCTTACACGTACGGTCAGCTCGCCGTGGTTGGTTTTAAACAGCACACCTTCTGCGCCGAGGATATCGCCCAAGTCCCAGTGCTTGAACTCTTCGTGAACCTTCTCACCAACACCCTGGTCGTTTACGTAGAGCTGGATTTGGCCGGAAACGTCTTGCAGGGTGGCAAAGCTGGCCTTACCCATGTCGCGTTGCAGCATCATGCGGCCGGCTACCTTAACAGTTACGTTCTTTTCTTCCAACTCTTCCTTAGACAGTTCGCCGTATTGGCTGTGCAGGTCGCCGGCAAAAGCATTGCGGCGGAAGTCGTTCGGGAACGCTACACCGTGCTTGCGGATTTCAGCCAATTTTTCACGACGAACTGCCATGACCTGATTTTCGTCTAATTGGGGGGTGTCGGTATGTTGAGAGTCACTCATGATATTCATCCATATATTAATAAGAGGCGGCGGTCTCGGGCAGGCAGCCTGCCTCGGTGTTGAAAAACTTCATTTATGAAGATGCCGCTGCATCAATCGCCCTTGCCGCAGGTTTGACGCAAATCAATGTTTGTACATTTGTTTACGCGGGTTTTGCGGCTTTATGCAGAGGCATGGCTGTAAAGTATAGGAAAGGCGAGGTGTATGTCAAGCGGTTAAATTAAAAATTTTTCAAGTGTTAATGCTCGGGGTGTGGCGATAATGAAAACAATCCGGCTGTGGGCGGCCGGATTGTTGCCATGCTGAGAGGGTTTATGCGGCTACACCGACGGCGCGGGCGATGGCCAAGCCTTCCTGCTGGCTGAGGTAGCGCGGGTTGTCCGGACAGTCGCGCAGGATGATGTCGCCGTCGCGGAAGGCCACCAGTTCGTTCACGGCTAATTGCGTCCAGGTTTCGTTGGCAGTAAGGGGTTGTGTGGCAATAACGGCCACGCGGTCGTTCGGTGTGGTAACGGCGGCAAAATCTACGGCCACGTCGTTGTCGATGAGGTGTGCCTCGCCGAATGGGGCTTGGCGGATGATGTAGTGCAGCAGGGTGCTGGCGTGGGCAAACAGGATGTCTCCGTTGGACAGCATGAAGTTGAATAATCCGTGGTGGCGGATTTGTGTCGTGAGTGTGGCCACTTCGGCAAACAGTTTGCCTACAGGCGGCTTATGCTCGAATCGGCTGCGCAGTTGTTCCAGCATGAAGCAGAAGGCGCGTTCGGAATCGGTGCTGCCTACGGGACGGTAGTATTTGCCCTCTTCAGGCTGGAAGCCGCCAAGATGGCCGTTGTGGGCGAACAGCCAGTATTCGCCCCACATTTCGCGGATGAAGGGATGGGTATTGGCCAGGCCGACGCTGCCCTGCGTGGCTTTGCGGATGTGGGCGATGACGTTGGTGGATTTGATTTGGTAGGTTTTTACCAAATCGGCCACCGGCGAGCTGGCGCTGGGCTTGTCGTCGTGAAACATGCGTACGCCTTTGTTTTCGAAGAAGCCGATGCCGAAGCCGTCGGCATGCCGGTCGGTTAGTCCGCCGCGCAGTCGGAAACCTTCGAAGGAGAAAACAATGTCGGTGGGTGTGTTGCAGTTCATGCCCAAAAGCTGGCACATGATGAGTTCCTTAAGATTGGTTTTAGTGAAACTGGTAGGTGTTGTACCGCTATAATTATTTTAACGACCTTGAGGCTACCTGAAAACCTGTCTGTTGGCATACCAATATAACGCGTGGCTATATGCTTGCGTTTGAATAGCATGCATTTTCAGGTAGCCTGATTCTGCAGAACTAAGGCGAAGTTTCTGCTTGAAAGTTTTAGTGAAAATATAGTATAGTGTGCGTCTTGGCATTTTTCGCCAAGTTTTTGTTTTGTCCAAAAGGTCGGCCAATCGTAGCTGACCCCTTGTTATATAAGGAAAAATCATGACTTTAGGTCTGGTTGGGCGCAAGGTGGGTATGACCCGCGTGTTTACTGAGCAAGGTGTTTCTGTGCCGGTAACTGTGTTGGAAATGTCTCCTAATCGCGTCACTCAGGTAAAATCCAAAGATACCGACGGCTATTCGGCCGTTCAGGTTACCTTTGGTCAGAAGAAAGCCAATCGTGTAAACAAGGCGGAAGCCGGTCACTTTGCGAAAGCAGGTGTTGAGGCGGGTCGTGGTTTGCATGAGTTCGCTTTAACTGAAGAAAAATTGGCCGAATTGAAAGTGGGCGACGAAGTAACTGTTGCTATTTTTGAAGCCGGCCAGTTTGTAGATGTAACCGGCACCTCCAAAGGTAAGGGCTTTGCCGGTACCATCAAGCGTCATAACTTTGGTTCGCAGCGTGCTTCTCACGGTAACTCCCGTTCTCACCATGTTCCCGGTTCTATCGGTATGAACCAAGATCCGGGTCGTGTGTTCCCGGGTAAACGTATGGCTGGTCAGTATGGTAATACCACTGCGACCGTGCAGCGTTTGGAAGTGGTTCGTGTGGATGCGGAACGCAATCTGCTGTTGGTTAAGGGTGCTGTTCCTGGTGCTGCCAATGGTGATGTGGTTGTGCGCCCCAGCGTGAAAGTAGGTGCATAATGGAATTAAAAGTAATTGATGCTAAAGGCCAAGTTTCAGGTAGCCTTGCTGCTTCCGATGCGCTGTTTGCTCGTGAATACAATGAGGCGTTGGTTCACCAGTTGGTTACTGCCTTTTTGGCAAATGCCCGTTCTGGCAACCGTGCACAGCTGACTCGTGCTGAAGTGAAGCACTCCACTAAAAAGCCATGGCGCCAGAAAGGTACTGGTCGTGCTCGTGCTGGTATGTCTTCTTCTCCGTTGTGGAGAGGGGGTGGTCGCATATTCCCGAATAAGCCTGATGAAAACTTTACTCAGAAGGTTAATCGTAAGATGTACCGTGCCGGTATGGCGACTATTTTGTCCCAGTTGGTGCGTGATGAGCGCTTGTTTGTGATTGAAGATCTGTCTGTTGCCACTCCTAAAACCAAAGCTTTTGCTGAGCAAGTGAAAAATTTGGGTATGGGGCAGGTTCTGTTTGTTACCAAACAGTTGGACGAAAATGTATACTTGTCTTCACGCAATTTGCCGAATGTACTGGTCTTAGAAGCTCAACAGATTGATCCGTACAGCTTGCTTCGCTATAAAAAAGTAGTGGTAACTAAGGAAGCGGTTGCACAACTTGAGGAGCAATGGGTATGAATCAACAACGTTTGATGAAAGTAATTTTGGCTCCTGTTGTTTCTGAAAAGAGCAATTTGTTGGCTGAGAAACGTAACCAGATGACTTTTAAAGTGTTGCCTGATGCAACCAAGGCAGAAGTTAAAGCTGCTGTTGAATTGTTGTTTGGTGTTCAGGTAGCCTCTGTGACTACAGTTGCAATCAAAGGGAAAGTAAAGCGTTTTGGTCGCACTCTGGGTCGCCGCAGTAATGTGAAGAAAGCTTATGTCAGCTTGGCTGCCGGACAGGAGCTGGATTTGGAATCTGTTGCAGCAGCTGCAGATAAGGAATAAATATTATGGCTATTGTAAAAATGAAGCCGACTTCTGCAGGTCGCCGCGGCATGGTTCGCGTGGTTGCAGAGGGTCTGCATAAGGGTGCTCCTTATGCACCGCTGGTAGAGAAGAAAAACTCTATCGCTGGCCGCAATCATAACGGTCATATCACGACTCGTCATAAAGGTGGTGGGCATAAACATCACTACCGCGTAGTAGATTTTAAACGCGATAAGGATAATATTCCTGCGAAAGTTGAGCGTATTGAGTACGATCCGAACCGTACTGCTTTCATTGCGTTGCTTTGCTACGCTGATGGTGAGCGTCGTTATATTATTGCTCCTCGCGGTATCCAAGCGGGCGCCGTGTTGGTTTCTGGCGCAGAAGCTGCAATCAAAGTTGGTAATGCTTTGCCGATTCGTAATATTCCGGTTGGTACCACCATCCACTGTATCGAGATGAAACCTGGTAAAGGTGCTCAGATTGCTCGTTCAGCTGGTGCTTCCGCGGTTTTGCTGGCTAAAGAAGGTGTCTACGCTCAAGTTCGTCTGCGTTCAGGTGAGGTGCGTAAGATCCATATCGATTGCCGTGCCACTGTTGGCGAAGTTGGTAATGAAGAGCAAAGCCTGAAGAAAATTGGTAAAGCTGGTGCTAATCGCTGGCGTGGTATTCGTCCAACCGTCCGCGGTGTGGTAATGAACCCTGTAGATCACCCGCATGGTGGTGGTGAGGGTCGTACCGGTGAGGCTCGTGAGCCTGTCAGCCCATGGGGTACTCCGGCTAAGGGTTACCGAACTCGTAATAATAAGCGTACGGATAATATGATCGTTCGTCGCCGCTATTCAAATAAAGGTTAATTGATATGGCTCGTTCATTGAAAAAAGGTCCATATGTTGATCTGCACCTGTTGAAAAAAGTTGATGCTGCTCGCGCCGGCAATGATAAGCGTCCTATTAAAACATGGTCTCGCCGCTCAACAATTCTCCCCGATTTTATTGGGTTGACTATTGCGGTACATAATGGTCGCACTCACGTGCCTGTGTTTATTAGCGATAATATGGTTGGCCATAAGTTGGGTGAGTTTGCGCTTACTCGTACTTTTAAAGGACACTTGGCTGATAAAAAGGCTCAGAAATAAGGTGAATCATGAGAGTATCTGCACAACATAAAAATGCCCGTATTTCTGCTCAAAAAGCCCGGTTAGTTGCTGATTTAATTCGAGGCAAAGAGGTAGAGCAAGCTCTTAATATTTTGGCATTTAGCACAAAGAAAGGTGCTGAGCTGATTAAAAAGGTATTAGAGTCTGCTATCGCTAATGCTGAGCATAACGAAGGCGCTGACATTGATGAGCTTAAAGTTGTAACGATTTTTGTGGATAAGGGGCCGAGCTTAAAACGATTCCGTGCCCGGGCAAAAGGTCGTGGCAACCGTATTGAAAAACAAACGTGTCATATTAATGTGACAGTAGGAAACTAAGGAAAAGCTATGGGACAAAAAATTCATCCAACTGGCTTTCGCCTAGCTGTAAATAAAGACTGGTCATCTAAGTGGTTTGCTAAGAGCACAGAATTTGCTGCTGTATTGAAGCAGGATATCGATGTGCGCGATTATTTGCGTAAGCGCTTGGCCAATGCGTCAGTGGGTCGCGTAGTGATTGAGCGCCCGGCTAAGTCTGCTCGTATCACCATTCATACTGCGCGCCCCGGTGTCGTGATTGGCAAAAAGGGCGAAGATATTGAGGTATTGAAGCAAGATTTGCAACAATTGCTTGGCGTTCCTGTTCATGTGAATATCGAAGAAATTCGTAAGCCTGAATTAGATGCGCAGGTTATTGCTGATGGTATCGCTCAGCAGTTGGAGAAACGTGTACAGTTCCGTCGCGCAATGAAGCGTGCTATGCAAAATGCTATGCGTGCTGGAGCTAAGGGTATCAAAATTATGACCTCAGGCCGTCTGAATGGTGCAGATATCGCTCGTAGCGAGTGGTATCGTGAGGGTCGTGTGCCGTTGCATACTTTGCGAGCAGCTGTTGAATATGCTACTAGTGAGGCGCATACCACCTATGGTGTTATAGGCCTGAAAGTATGGGTTTACAAGGGCGAGACTGGACAGCTGTTGGAAAATACCAACACTGAGAATAAGCGTAGAAAAGGAGGTGGCCGTCATGCTACAGCCGGTTAGAATGAAATATCGCAAGCAGCATAAAGGTCGCAATACTGGTGTCGCTACTAATGGATACGATGTCAGCTTTGGTAATTTTGGTTTGAAGGCAATTGGCCGTGGCAGATTAACTGCTCGGCAGATTGAGGCAGCTCGACGTGCAATGACTCGTCATATTAAGCGTGGTGGGCGTATTTGGATTCGCGTGTTCCCAGATAAACCTATTACTGAAAAACCAATCCAAGTGCGTATGGGTGGCGGTAAAGGCTCTGTAGAGTATTATGTAGCTGAGATCAAGCCTGGCAAAGTGCTCTATGAAATGGATGGGGTATCAGAATCCTTGGCTAGAGAGGCGTTTGCTTTGGCAGCTGCAAAATTGCCTATACGTACAACATTTGTGTCCCGGCAGGTAGGTAAATGATGAAAATGAGTGATTTAAAAGACAAATCATTGGAGCAGCTGGAAGCTGATCTGGTTGGTTTGTTAAAGACGCAATTTAGTTTGCGTATGCAACATGCTACTGGCCAGCTAAGCAAGAATAGTGAGCTGAAGCGCGTTCGCCGTGATATTGCTCGCGTAAAAACCAAGTTAGCTGAGAAAGGGGTTGGCAATGAGTGATGCCAAAATTGTTCGAACTTTGCAAGGTAGGGTAATCAGCGATAAGATGGATAAAACGGTAACCGTCTTGATTGAGCGCAGAGTAAAACATCCCTTGTATGGTAAGATTATCCAGCGATCCACTAAAATTCATGCTCATGATGAGCGAAATGAGTGTAGAGTGGGTGATGTGGTGGTAATTGCTGAGGGTCGCCCTTTATCCAAGACAAAGTCATGGGTTGTTCAAAGCCTGCTTGAGAGGTCTCAAGAAATTTAGTTGTAATTTTGGTATTTTTGTAGGCGAGGTCTTGCAGTGGAAAAGAAAAGGCTGTAAACTCCTCGCCTTTCTGGCTCCTAGTTTCCTAGGAGTTTCTCCCTGTCGGGGCCAAAACTGATCTATTTGTTGGTAGATGTTGATCATCTATTTGCGATTGATGATAGGTTAAGTTGGTTTTAAAAAAGGTAATAACATGATTCAGATGCAGACTATTTTGGATGTGGCTGATAACTCTGGTGCTCGTCGCGTTATGTGCATTAAGGTGCTTGGTGGTTCTAAACGCCGTTATGCAAGCGTTGGTGATGTTATTAAGGTATCGGTTAAAGATGCGGCTCCACGTGGCCGGGTAAAAAAAGGTGATGTATATAATGCTGTTGTTGTTCGTACAGCTAAAGGTATTCGCCGTTCGGATGGTGCGTTAATTAAATTTGATAACAATGCTGCTGTGCTGCTGAATGCTAAGCTTGAGCCCATGGGTACGCGTATTTTTGGGCCGGTAACGCGTGAGTTGCGTACTGAGCGATTTATGAAAATTGTTTCGTTGGCTCCTGAAGTGATCTGAGAGATAAGATTATGAGTAAAATTGTTAAGGGCGATCATGTTGTTGTTATCTCGGGTAGAGATAAGGGCAAGCAGGGGCAAGTTACCCGTTTGTTAGGTGATAAGGTGGTTGTTGAGGGTGTGAATCTTGTTAAGAGGCATCAGAAGCCTAACCCTATGCGTAATGTTGAAGGGGGTGTGGTTGTTAAGAATATGCCCATTCACATTTCAAACGTCGCTATTTATAACAAAGAGACGCAGAAAGCGGATCGAGTTGGCATTAAGTTGATCGATGATAATGGCAAGGTTAGACGTGTGAGAGTGTTTAAGTCTAACGGTGCTGAGTTGGCTTAAGTTGAGCTAAGGAAATTTAGGTATGGCACGGTTGAGAGAGTTTTATATTGAGACGGTTGTTCCTGCGTTAATGTCGCAGTTCGGGTATAAGTCCATCATGGAAGTTCCTCGTATTGAAAAAATAACATTAAATATGGGGGTTGGTGAAGCAGTTGCCGATAAGAAGGTGATGGAGCACGCTGTTAGCGATTTGGAGAAAATTGCTGGGCAGAAGCCTGTTGTTACTCTAGCTAGAAAATCAATTGCTGGGTTTAAGATTCGTGATGACTATCCAGTTGGTTGTAAAGTTACTCTTCGCAAGGAGAGGATGTTTGAGTTTTTGGATAGATTGATTTCTGTGGCTTTACCGCGTGTTAGGGACTTTCGAGGGGTTAATGGTAAATCTTTTGATGGTCAAGGCAATTATAATATGGGTATTCGTGAGCAGATTATTTTTCCTGAGATTGAGTACGATAAGATTGATACACTTCGTGGGTTAAATATTACTATTACAACTACTGCAAAAACGGATGAAGAGGCAAGAGCATTGCTTTCGCTTTTTAAATTTCCATTTAAGGGATAATCATGGCAAAAAAAGCTCTTATTAATCGAGAAGCCAAACGCGTTGCGCTTGCGAAAAAGTATGCTGCGAAGAGGGCTGCAATTTTTGCAGTAATTAATGATGCTGGAGTAGGCGATCAAGAGCGCTTTGAAGCTCGTTTAAAACTGCAAGCTATTCCTCGGAATGCATCACCTGTTCGTCAAAGAAGGCGCTGTGCTTTGACGGGGCGACCACGTGGCACCTTCCGTAAGTTTGGCTTGGGGCGTACTAAGATTCGTGAAATTGCGATGCGTGGTGAGATTCCTGGTGTTATTAAGGCAAGCTGGTAAATTTAAGGATAATAGTAATGAGTATGCATGATCCTATTTCTGATATGCTGACTCGCATTCGTAATGCGCAGCGTGCAAATAAAGCTTCCGTTGCTATGCCTTCTTCTAAGGTGAAATGTGCAATTGCTAAAGTTCTGCAGGAGGAAGGGTATATTGATGGCTTTTCGGTGTCTTCTGGTGTGAAGCCTATTTTGGAAATTCGGTTGAAATATTACCTAGGAAACCCGGTAATTGAGCAAATAAAGCGAGTTTCTCGTCCTGGCTTAAGAGTATATAAGGGTGCAGATTCCATTCCGCGAGTTATGAATGGATTGGGTATTGCTATCGTTAGTACATCCAAGGGTGTAATGACTGGGCATAAGGCTCTTGCTGCAGGTGTAGGTGGTGAGTTGTTATGCATTGTGGCTTAACTTTAAGTGGACAATTAAGGAGCTTTATTTAAAATGTCTCGTATAGCAAAAAATCCAGTACATATCCCTGCTGGTCTTGAAGTTGAGCTTGGGGCTGGCGAGCTGGTAATAAAGAATAAAAGTGACAAGTTGAGTGTTGCTGTACCAAGTAGCATTTCAGTTCAGTTTGCTGATGGACAGTTGGCATTTTCTGCTGTTGCTAATACTAAAGAAGCAGATGCAATGTCAGGCACTATTCGGGCGATTGCGGCCAACATGGTTAAAGGGCTGGCTGAAGGCTTTGAGAGAAGGTTGCAGTTGGTTGGTGTTGGGTATCGTGCGCAGGCTCAGGGCTCTGCCTTAAATCTCTCTTTAGGTTTCTCTCATCCTGTTGTTTATGATATGCCGGAAGGTGTTTCCGTTCAAACACCGTCTCCTACGGAAATAGTGCTGAAAGGTGCTAATAAGCAAATTGTAGGGCAGGTGGCAGCTGAAATTCGTGGTTTTCGACCACCTGAGCCTTATAAAGGCAAGGGTGTACGCTATTTGGATGAAGTAGTGGTTTTGAAAGAAGCAAAGAAAAAATAGCTAAGGAATTGCATTCATGGATAAGTATACTAGAAGAGCTCGTCGTGCACATAAGGCACGTGCACGCATAAAACAGCTTGGAGAGATTAGGCTGTGTGTATTTCGAAGCAATAACCATATTTACGCGCAGATAATTGATGCGAGTGGGAGTGCTGTTTTGTCTCAGGCTTCCACGCTAGAGTCAGAGGTAAGGAAAAGCTTAGGCTGCTCATGCAGTAATGTTCAAGCGGCGTCTTTAGTAGGTAAAAGAATCGCGGAAAAAGCTAAAGCATTGGGTATCGAAAGAGTTGCTTTTGATAGATCTGGTTTTCAGTATCATGGGCGTGTTAAAGCATTGGCAGAGGCCGCTCGTGAAAATGGCTTGAATTTTTAGGAAAATAGTTACAGAGTTGAGGATCGGCTAATGGCAAAGCAAGATGTTGAAGAACGTAATGACGGCTTGATTGAAAAAATGGTTGCCGTTAATCGTGTCACCAAGGTGGTTAAGGGTGGCCGAATTATGGCGTTTTCAGCGCTGACAGTGGTTGGTGATGGCGATGGCCGTATTGGAATGGGTAAGGGTAAATCTAAAGAAGTGCCCGTTGCAGTTCAGAAAGCTATGGATCAGGCTAGACGTTCAATGATCAAGGTGTCGTTGAATAATGGGACTATTCACCATGAGGTGGTTGGTAAACATGGTGCTACAAAGGTGTTTATGCAACCTGCAAAAGAAGGTAGTGGTGTAAAGGCTGGTGGCCCAATGCGATTAATTTTTGAAGCAATGGGTGTTCATAATATTTCTGCAAAAGTACATGGTTCTACTAATCCATATAATATCGTTCGAGCTACTTTAGATGGCTTGGCAAAATTATATACTCCAAGTGAGGTAGCAGCTAAGCGCGGTATATCTGTGGAAGAGTTAGGGGTTTAATGATGGGTACGCAAAAGACAATTACTGTAACGCTTATTAAGAGCCTGATTGGTACGGTTGAGTCTCATCGACAGTGTGTTCGGGGTTTGGGTTTGCGCCATCGGCATCATTCAGTTGAAGTGCTGGATACTCCTGAAAATCGTGGAATGATTAATAAAGTAAGTTATCTCTTGAAGGTTGGGAGCTGATTATGTTTTTGAATACAATTCAACCATCTGTAGGCTCTTTCTATGTTAAGCGTCGTGTTGGGCGTGGCATTGGTAGTGGTCTTGGTAAGACATGTGGTCGTGGACATAAGGGGCAAAAAAGCCGTGCTGGTGGATTTCATAAGGTTGGTTTCGAAGGTGGTCAGATGCCTCTCCAGCGTCGCCTTCCTAAGAGAGGTTTTAAGCCAATCTCTTCTTTGAAGACTGCTGTTATTACCCTTTCTGACTTGAATAAAGTAAGTGGTAAAGAGGTTGATATCCTGACATTAAAACAAAATGGTCTATTAAACTCTGGGGTAAACTCAGTTAAGGTGATTGCTACTGGGTCTATTGCTAAAGCACTTACTGTCCATAGCGACATTAAGGTTACAAAAGGTGCTCAGGCAGCTATTGCAGCTGTTGGTGGAGTTGTAGAATTGTCTTGATATTTTTTAAAAATATCAAGCGGTAGCTGTAATTAGGAATTTAGCAAGAATGAATGATTTAAGAAGACGCCTATTGTTTTTGCTTGGGGCTCTTATCGTCTTTAGGGTAGGGGCTCATATTCCTGTGCCTGGAGTCAATGCCGCAGCACTCGCTAATAGTTTTAAGGAAGGTAACGCTGGTATTTTGGGAATGCTTAATCTCTTTTCGGGAGGTTCTTTAGAGAGGTTTAGTATTTTTGCCATAGGAATTATGCCATATATTTCAGCATCTATTATTATCCAGCTAGTTGCTGAGGTGCTTCCATCATTAAAAGCCTTGAAAAAGGAAGGTGAAGCGGGACGTCGAACTTTGACCAAATATACTCGTTGGGGAACTTTGTTGGTTGCGGTAGTGCAAGCATCTACGGCAGCAGCATTTGTTTATCAACAGCCGGATCTAGTGGTAATTGGGCGGACAGAGTTTTATATTTCTACAATTACATGTCTGGTGACCGGTACCATGTTCTTGATGTGGCTTGGGGAGCAGATGACTGAACGTGGTATTGGCAATGGGGTTTCACTATTGATTACAGCAGGCATTGTGGCGGCTCTCCCTAGTGCGGTTAGTAACTTGTTAAATCTAGCAATTACCGGTACTGGTGGCTACGGGACGATTCTTTTTGTATTGTTTGGTGGGTTGTGCCTGATTTATATCGTTGTTTATATTGAGAGTGCTCAGCGTAAGATTCCTATTCATTATGCGCGTCGACAAATCGGGAACCGAATTGTACAAGGGCAAAAAACCCATTTGCCATTTAAAATAAATATGGCGGGCGTGATTCCTCCGATTTTTGCATCTAGCGTGATTTTGTTCCCGTCACAGATTATTGGGTGGTTGGATAAAAGAGTGGATGGTAATGCGTTTGTTGATTTTATCTCTGCTAACCTTTCCCCAGGTAAATCTTTATATTTGGTAGTATTTGCAGCAGCCATAATTTTCTTCTGCTATTTTTATACTGCACTAGTATTTAGTCCAAGAGAGATGGCTGAGAATTTAAAGAAGAGCGGGGCTTTTGTCCCAGGCATCCGACCAGGTGAGCAAACTTCAAATTATTTGGAAAAAGTAGTTATGCGCCTTACCTTCTTTGGTGCGTTGTATATAACTATTATTTGCTTGATTCCAGAGTTTGTTACAGGAGTGCTAGGTATCCCATTTCATTTGGGTGGGACATCCCTTCTTATTTTAGTTGTTGTTACTATGGACTTTGGTAGTCAAGTTGCCTCCTACCGTATGAATCAACAGTATGAGCATTTGATGAGGAAGAGGTCAGCTAAGAAGTAATTGTACTCTGTAAGTAAAAGAGATTATGGCTAAAGAAGATACTATACAGATGCAGGGCGAGGTGTTGGAAACTTTGCCTAATGCAACTTTTAAGATTAAACTGGAAAATGGCCATGAAGTATTAGGGCATATTTCTGGAAAGATGCGGATGCACTATATCCGGATTTCACCTGGTGATAAGGTTACTGTAGAAATGACGCCTTATGACTTATCCCGTGCTCGTATCGTTTTTCGAGCTCGTTAAATTATGAAAAAGGAAAATAAATGCGTGTTCAACCATCGGTAAAGAAAATTTGTCGCAATTGTAAGGTTATTCGTCGCAATCGCGTTGTGAGGGTGATCTGCACAGATCCACGTCATAAACAGCGACAAGGCTAATTGGTTTTAAAATAAAATATGCTATATTTTTGTAGCTTTTCGTCTTAAAGGAAACGAAGAATGGCTCGTGTTGCAGGAGTGAATATTCCTAATAATGCCCATGTTGTAATTGGTTTGCAGGCGATTTACGGTATTGGTGCAAGTCGTGCAAAATTGATTTGTAGTAATGCAGCTATTGCCCCTGATACTAAGGTAAAGGATTTAACAGAAGGACAGTTGGATGCTTTACGTGAGCAGGTTGCGCAATATGAAGTGGAAGGCGATTTGCGCCGAGAAATTACTATGAGTATCAAGCGATTAATCGATATGGGTTGCTATCGTGGTTTTCGTCACCGCCGTGGCTTGCCATGTCGCGGGCAGCGTACTAGGACTAATGCACGTACCAGAAAAGGCCCTCGTAAGGCAATTGCAGGCAAAAAAGGTTAGGAGATTAAGTTAAATGGCTAAAGCAACTACAGCTGCGCGTACGCGTAAAAAAGTACGGAAAGTAGTGAATGATGGTATTGTGCATATTCATGCCTCTTTTAATAATACTATCATTACAATCACTGATCGACAGGGTAATGTTCTGTCTTGGGCTACGTCTGGTGGTGCGGGATTTAAAGGATCTCGTAAAAGTACCCCCTTTGCCGCTCAGGTAGCTGCAGAAGCTGCTGGTAAGGCTGCGCAGGAGTACGGTGTGAAGAATTTGGAAGTTCGCATTAAAGGGCCAGGGCCAGGTCGAGAGTCTTCTGTTCGCTCTCTAAATGCTATTGGCTTTAAGATTGTAAGTATTACTGATGTTACTCCATTGCCTCATAATGGATGTCGTCCACCTAAAAAACGTCGTATTTAATCTGGAGTAATTAACTTATGGCACGTTATATTGGCCCTAAATGCAAATTAGCTCGTCGAGAAGGTAGCGATCTTTTTTTGAAAAGCGCGCGCCGTTCTATTGAATCAAAATGTAAACTCGAAAATGCTCCTGGTCAGCACGGTGCGAGAAGGGGCCGTTTGTCTGATTATGGTATCCAACTGCGCGAAAAACAAAAAATCCGCAGGTTGTATGGTGTGTTAGAGAGACAGTTCCGCCGTTATTTTGCAGAAGCTTCGCGCCGTAAAGGTGCTACTGGTGAGCTATTGTTACAACTGCTTGAATCACGGTTGGATAACGTAGTATATCGTATGGGTTTTGGTTCTACTCGTGCCGAAGCTCGTCAGTTGGTGTCCCATAAGGCAATTTTGGTAAATGGTGAGGTAGTTAATATCCCATCTTTCCAAGTAAAGGCTGGAGATACTGTTTCTGTTAGGGAAAAAGCTAAGAAGCAGGTTCGCATTCAGGAATCATTGCAGTTAGCTACTCAAATTGGCTTGCCAAGTTGGGTTTCTGTGGATGCTGAGAAACAAGAGGGTGTATTTAGGAATATGCCTGATCGTGTTGACTTGTATAGTGATATTAACGAACAGTTAGTGGTTGAGTTCTACTCAAAATAATTTCATTGGCTCAAAAAAGGGGCAGTTAAATGCAAAACAGCACCTATGAATTTCTGAAGCCGCGACAGATTGATGTGGATGCTTTGTCTGCAACGCGTGCAAAAGTTTTTATGGAGCCATTTGAGCGGGGTTTTGGTTATACATTAGGTAACGCATTGCGTCGTATATTGTTGTCATCAATGAATGGCTTCGCACCTACAGAGGTGGTAATTAATGGCGCATTGCATGAATATTCTACTTTAGATGGTGTTCAGGAAGATGTTGTAGACATCTTGCTGAATATTAAAGGTGTGGTATTCAAGCTCCAGGGTCGTGATTCGGTTCAGGTTAGCTTAAATAAGTCAGGTAGCGGTGTGGTGACGGCTGCTGATTTGGAATTACCACATGACGTGGAAGTAATTAATCCAGAACATGTTATTTGCCGCTTGTCTGATAATGGCAAGATTGAACTAACAATTACTGTGAAAAAAGGCCGTGGATATCAAACCGTTAGTAGCAGGAATGATGACCACAAACAAATTGGCGCTATTCACTTGGATGCCAATTTTTCTCCGGTTCATCGTGTTAGCTTTGAGGTTCAGGCTGCACGTGTGGAGCAACGGACGGACTTAGATTGTTTGGTTTTAGATATAGAGACCAATGGTGCAATTGATCCAGAAGAAGCAGTTCGCCGGGCCGCTCGGATACTGATTGATCAGATGTCAGTATTTGCTGACTTGGAAGGTACGCCGGTTGAGGAGTCGAAGGAAGAAGCTCCGCCTATCGACCCGATTCTGCTACGGCCAGTAGATGATTTGGAATTGACTGTTCGCTCAGCGAATTGCTTGAAAGCTGAAGATATCTACTATATTGGTGATTTGATTCAGCGAACTGAAACTGAGTTGCTGAAGACTCCGAATCTGGGTAGAAAATCTTTGAACGAGATTAAAGAAGTACTGGCTTCAAAAGGCTTGACCTTGGGCTCAAAACTGGATGTGTGGCCACCTGTTGGTTTGGATAAGCCTTAATATTTAATTGAAAAGGATAATAAGATTATGCGTCATGGTAATGCCAACCGCAAATTAAACCGTACAAGCAGCCATCGTGCAGCAATGTTACGTAATATGGTTAACTCGCTTTTAACTCATGAAACTATCGTGACTACTTTGCCTAAGGCTAAAGAGTTGAGACGAGTAGTAGAGCCTTTGATTACTTTGGGTAAGAAGCCTTCTTTGGCTAATCGCCGTACTGCTTTTAATCGCACTCGCGACAGAGATGTTGTGGTGAAACTGTTCGACGAATTAGGTACTCGTTTTGCCAACCGCAATGGTGGTTATGTACGTATTTTGAAATATGGCTTCCGTAAGGGTGATAATGCGCCGTTGGCACTGGTTCAATTGACCGACTTGGCCGCAGAAGACTCAAATATTGAAGCAGCATAACTGCATAATTAAATTAAAAGCTGGATTCTATGTGTTATTACATAGGATTCAGCTTTTAATTTATAGGAAGTTAAGCACTGAGGTTGACTTATATAGTGAATTAAATTTAAACCAGTACAGCGTTGGCTCGCCTTGCCGCAACGTGTGTACTGTCTGCGGCTCGCCGCCTTGTCCTGATTTTTGTTAATCCACTATAGTTAATCAATCGAAATTTTGCTACGGTGCTGTTTGTGCTTTGTTACCACTTTGTATTGAGATCTAAGTTAGCTGGGTGTGACTGGAGTGATTATTTTCATTTGTAGGAAGTCATTAGATCTATTGCGAAAGTATCCTGAAGATTTACAATTCCCAAATGAAATACGAAAACCTCATCCAAAGAAGCGATAGCGAATTCAAACGGCTCACAGGTGTAACGCCCGTCCTTTTTCACGAAATGCTGCAAGTCACCACAGAAGCAGAAAGCCGGAAGGTCAAGTCAGGCAGGCCGCATACGCTCGGTTTGGCAGACCAACTGCTGCTTACCCTAAGCTATCTGCGCCATTACCATACCCAACTCGAATTGGCCGCCATCTACGGCCTTTCCGAAAGCAATGTCTGCCGCACCATCCGTAAAACCGAGGACGCCCTCATCCGTTGCAAACGCTTCTCCCTGCCAAAGCACAAGAATCCGGGCGACCAAACGGTCATCATTGACGTTACCGAAAGCCCGATTGAACGTCCCAAAAAAACAGCGGCAGTATTACAGCGGCAAGAAAAGGCGGCACACGGTTAAAATCCGGGTCATATACGGCAGGGAAACGGAAAAAATCATCAGCATCCGGACGGGGATGGGTGCCCGGCATGACATGCGTTTAGCCAAGAGGCACCTTGCAGAGCTTTATCCCTACAAAATAGTCATTGCGGATAAGGGTTATCAAGGATTGGCCAAAACCGGATTACAGACCCCGAAAAAGAAATCCAAACGTCATCCGCCGGACAAACAGGATAAAGAGGCGAACAGGCGGTTAGGCAAACTCAGAACCGTCATCGAGCACATCAACAGGAAACTGAAGATATTCAAAATATTGTCGCTGCCTTACCGCAACAGGCGGAAACGGTTCGGGTTAAGGGCAAATCTGATTGCAGGACTGGTTAATGCGATGGGATGAATATTTTCGCAAGAGGTCTATTATATTGCTTACACTTTGTCTATGGCTGGTGGTTTTTCTTTTGTTTAAAAGCTTTTAAACAAGTTGTTAGTAAAGTACGAAAGTGCAAACAAAGCTTTTGATTTCTATATGTTAGTTAGGTTGATCACGTAGTAAAGCCGGTATTCTTCTTTTTGTGTTATTTTGTACCGCTGTATTGCAGAGAGGCGTACTAGTGTTAACAGGGTACCAGTTCTCATGGCGCTGATCTAATGCCACCTAATCTAATCAAGTTTTATCATCATGTATCATTCCACCACTTTTGCCGAATTCCGACGCGGTATTATCGAAGCCGTCCCTATCCTGATAGGCGTGATGCCGTTCGGGCTGATTTTGGGCACTCGGGCGGCGCAGCAGGGGATGAGCTGGCTGGAGGTGGTGCTGATGATGGGGCTGAACTTTGCGGGCGGTTCTGAATTTGCCGCAGTCAGTTTGTGGCGGAGTCCACTGCCCGTTCTGCTGATTGTCGGCACTACTTTTCTCATTAACAGCCGGCATATTTTGATGGGCGTGGCATTTATCCCGTTTGTCCGGCATTTGCCATTGAAGAAGCTGTTGCCGGTATTGTTCTTTATGACCGATGAAAGTTGGGCGATGAGCCTAGCCGATGCCGGGAAGCGGCAGCAGGCAGGGCTGCCTGCGTTTAGTCTACTTTACTATTTCGGCACGGCTACTGCATTGTATTTGCTGTGGATAACTTGCGGCTTCATCGGTGCTCGATTTGGCTATTTGCTTGGGAATGTGGAAAACTTGGGTTTCGGTATGGCTTTCCCGGCCGTGTTTCTAGTGCTGATACGGGGAATGTGGCGCACTTGGCGGGCGGCCTTGCCGTGGCTGGCCAGCTTGATAAGTGCTGCCGGTGTTTACCTCTTATCGCCGCACAACGGCTGGTATGTGCTGGCCGGCACGTTTGTTGGCTTGGCGTGGGCGTTTTTCGACCAAGGGGCACAGCATGATTAGTTGGACCTCTCTGCTGGCCATTTTGGGCATGCTGGCCGTAACCTACTCCACTCGGCTGCTCGGTTTTTTCGCCTTTCGCAACCGCGTGTTGTCGGCAAGGGCCAAGCGTGTGATGACTGCTGCCCCCGGTTGCGTGCTGATTTCGGTTATCGCACCCCATTTCGTGTCTAACAAACCGCATGAATTAGTGGCTCTGGCCATCACGCTATTGGCAGCCAGCCGCCTGCCGATGCTGCCCACCGTACTGATTGCCGTAGCCAGCAGCGGTTTGCTGGGCTGGCTGATGGCAGGATGAGGCTACCTGAAAGTTTCTGCTAAGCCCCGTCTGATTGCCCCCTATTTTCAGGTAGCCTTTCTACCAACACGGACGTGTGCCACCATGGCTGCACGCTACACCTCCCATTCAAGCATCGGTATAATTCCGTTATGTCGGCTGAATCAGCAAGCCAGTCAAATACATTTCCATCATAAGGCATAAGGCGGCCCGGCAATATACCAAGTAGATGGTATGCAACCGAAGCGGCTCAATCGCTGCCAAATGTGCCGGCCACCATGCCAACTCCCAATAAGGACAACTTCCATGCCCTACCAAGCCCAACCCCCCATCGTCATCACCCCTGCCGACCTGCCCCTGCATTGCAGCGGCCCCACGCACGAGGCTTGGAATGGCCATCCGCGTGTATTTTTGCCGATTACTTCCAACGGCAGTATCGAATGCCCGTATTGCGGCAGCATCTATAAGCTCAACGGTGAAGTAGATCGGCATCACTAACGCACAGTTTTAGTATAGCGGGGCTTCTATGGCTACCGCTTGTGCCCGCTTAAGCATCTCCACAGGAATTCTCTATTGTGGCAAATCAAAGCCGCCAGAGGCTACCTGAAAAATGCCTGCCTATTGTTCTCTAGCAAACCAGCTTAACTTTCGCTACGGCGTTGGTTCGCCGGGTCGTACTCCTGTATTGTTTACGGCTCACTGCCTTACATCGAAAGTCAATTTGGCTTGCTAGATAGCGACAGATCGATTCATTCGCTATATCCTGCCGACTCCTTGCCATGTCCAAACACATCCTTATCATCTCTCCTTCTTGGATTGGCGATTGCGTGATGACGCAGCCGCTCTACCGCCGCCTGCACGAACTGCACCCCGGCTGCCAGATCGACGTATTCGCGCCCAAGTGGTCGATGGCCGTGTTCGAGCGCATGCCCGAAATCAACCGGATTTTGGAAAACCCCTTCGCCCACGGCGAATTGCAGCTGCGCGAGCGTTGGCGGCTGGGCAAAGAGCTGGCGCGTCGCGGCTATGACCAAGTGATCGTGTTGCCCGGCTCGTTTAAATCTGCGCTGATTGCCCGCGCCGGCGGCATCGTGCAGCGCACCGGCTATGTGGGCGAGAGCCGCTATCTGCTGCTCAACGACATCCGCAAGCTGGATAAGGCCGCGTTGCCGCTGATGGTTGATCGTTACACCGCCTTGGCCTACCCGAAAGGCGTGCCGTTCGAACCGCGTCCCGGCGATTTCCCCCGCCTCGCCGTTTCCGCTGCCGCCAGCGCAGCCGCCATGCAGACACATGGTCTAGACAACGCCCGGCCAATCGCCGCCTTCTGCCCCGGCGCAGAATACGGCCCGGCCAAACGCTGGCCGCCGCGCCATTTTGCCGCATTGGCCAAACGCTATGCCGCCAAAGGCCATCAGATTTGGCTGTTCGGCTCGGCCAAAGACCACGAAACCGCCGAAGAAGTGCAGCGGCTTTCAGGTAGCCTCTGCACCAATTTGTGCGGGCGCACCAGCCTTTCTGAAGCCATCGATTTGCTTGCCCTAGCGCAAATCGTGGTGTGCAACGACAGCGGCCTGATGCACCTGGCTGCCGCGCTAGACCGCCCGCTGGCCGCCGTGTACGGCTCGTCCAGCCCCGAGCACACCCCGCCCCTGAGCCCGTACGCGCAGGTGGTGAGCCTGCACCTCGAGTGCAGCCCCTGCTTCAAACGCGAATGCCCGCTCGGCCACACCGACTGCCTCAACAAACTTGACCCGGAATTGGTGCACCAAGCAGGCTGCCGTGCCATCTGCTCCCGCTTCCCCGAACAAATGCCGGAAACCCCTGCAAAATGAGCGTGCCCACCACCTTAGTCTGGTTCCGCCACGACCTGCGCACCGACGATCAACCCGCCCTGCAAGCGGCTGCCCGCAGCGGCCGCCCGCTGCTCGGCCTGTATGTGTGGCCGAACGAAGGCGCGCTCACGGCGCAGCGGCGCTATTTTATTTGGCAGAGCCTGCGCGATTTGCAGGCGCGGCTGGCCGAGTGCGGTATTCCGCTGCATGTGCGCGAAGGTAACTCCGTGCAGGCGGTGGCCGAAACGGCGGCACATTGCCGCGCGGCGGAAGTGGTGTGCACAAGCGACGGGGTGGGGCAGGGCGCATTACGCGCCGCGCTGGAAAAGCAGGGCTGCCGCCTGCACAGCGTGGCCGACGGCTTATTGCAGCCGCCCTTCCAATTTATCCGTGCGCCGTATTTTAACGAGCCGGCCTTTGCCGCGTTTCAGGTAGCTTGGCAGGCCGCGTGCGTTGAACAATATGCCGCTTGGCAAGCACCGGCCTGGCCGCCGCCGGATTTGGCCGCGCAGCAGCAAAGGCTACCTGAAAATCTGAAAACCGCCGGGCTGCCAGTTGTGCCCCGCGCCGTGCTGACCATTCCCGGCGGCGAAACCGCCGCCCGGCGGCAGTTGGCCGAGTTTTTGCTGCGCCTGCCGTATTACCCCGTGTTGCGCAGCCTGCCCGCCCAACACGGCAGTTCGCAGCTCTCGCCGCATCTGGTGTTCGGCACGCTGTCGGTGCGCCGGGCGTGGGCAGCCGCTAGCAATACGCCCGATGCCGCTGCCTGGCACGAGGCTTTGGCTCGGCGCGAATTTTGGCGGCATTATTTCCGCCAATATCCCGATGTGTTGCAGCAAGGCCTGCCCGAACACCGCGCCGCAGCCGGGCAGCCCAACGAAGCGCTGCTGGCCGCTTGGCAGCAAGGCATAACCGGCTACCCGCTGGCCGATGCCGCCATGCGCCTGCTGCGCGACACCGGCTGGCTGCCGCACAGCCTGCGCCGTTTCTGCGCCGCCTTTTTCTGCCGCGTGCTGGGCGGCCGCTGGCAGGATGGTGCCGACTGGTTTGCCCGACAACTGCTGGATTTCGAGCCTGCCGCCAACAGCGGCAACTGGCAGCAGGCTGCCGGCTTGGGCGGCAAGCAGGTTGAGCGGCAGCCCTTCAACCCCGTGGTGTGGTCGCAAAAGCTCGATCCCGACGGCCAATTCATCCGCCGCCATCTGCCGCAGTTGGCACACCTCGACAGCCGCCGTATCCACGCCCCGTGGCTGGCCGCAGCCGAAGTGAACACCAACGGCTACCCCTCGCCAGTGGCGGATTATCGGGCGCGCTAGGGCAGGGCGATATTAAAGGCTACCTGAAAAACGGGTAACTTCGTTGCCGCTTTCAGGTAGCCTTTGGCTTTGGCGCTATAATGCAGCCTTTTCACAACCAACGATTGCTTGCCATGTACCGATTGATGAGTGATGCCGCCAACCTGATGCGGCTGCGATTGCGCCCTGCCGAAGAATATACCTACCCATTGCCGGATTGCTTGGGCGCGCTGGTGATGGTGGCTGCGGTGAACACTGCGATGTTTTCACCCGTGTTGAACGGGCAATATGGCATGATAGCGTTTGTATTGTGTTTAAATCTGGTGAAATGGCCGGTGTTTGCCGGCGTGATGACCCGGCTGATGGGCGCACTCGGCGGCCGGTGGCAATCTTTGTGGGGCTACACGCTGCTTACCGAAGTGCTCTCTTTGCCTGCTTTGTTGATTCTGTACGTACCCAGTCTGGCACTGTTGCTGCAAGTTTGGATGGCTTGGACGTTTGCTGTGGGCGTGATGGGCTATGCCCGCCTCTGCGGGGTGCGGCCATGGCGATTATGGTGCTGTTTGCTGCGGCCGGCATTATCAATCAAACGCAGCTGGAGCAGAATATGCAGCGCTGGCAGCAGCAGATGGTTGCACCGCAGCAGCAAAAATAAACGGCAGCTGGAGTATAGAAAAAGGCTACCTGAAATTTCAGGTAGCCTTTTTAGCATTTAGCCCACTTTATCCCCAGGCTGTGCGCCGGCATCGACATCGAGCAGCCTCAGTTTGCCCTCGGCGGTGGCGGCAGAGAGGATCATGCCTTCGGATACGCCGAATTTGGCCATTTTGCGCGGTGCGAAGTTGGCGACGGCGATGACCATGCGCCCGTTCAGCTCGGCGGGGGTGGGATAAGACGCGGCGATGCCGGAGAAGATGATGCGTTTTTCAAAACCGAAATTGAGGTCGAATTTCAGGAGTTTGGTGCTGCCTTCGACGGCTTCGCAGTTCAATACTTTGGCGACGCGCATGTCGATTTTCATGAAGTCGTCGAAGCTCGCCTGTTCGGCGACTTTTTCGTATTTGCTGTCTTCAACAGGCGCAGGGGTCGTCTGAATGCTTTGTTTGTTGGCTTCGATTAAATCGTCCACTTGTTTTTGCTCCACTCGTTGCATTAAATGTTCGTATTTGTTGATGGCGTGTTCGCCCAAGGTTTCGCGCGTGTTCGCCCAGGTAATCGCGTCCAGATTGAGGAAACGCGCGGCGTTGGCGGCGGTTTGCGGCAACACGGGGGCGAGGTAGGCGGTCAGCATGGTGAAGGCGTTGATGAGTTCGCTGCATACTTCGTGCAGGCGTTCGTCTTGGCCTTCCTGTTTGGCGAGCTCCCACGGTTTGTTGGCATCGACGTATTCGTTCACGGCATCCGCCAATGCCATGATGTCGCGCAGGGCGCGGGCGTATTCGCGGTTTTCGTATTGTTCGGCAATGTTGTCGCTTTCGGCGGCGAGTTTTTGCAATAACAGGCTACCTGAAACGTCTTTCAGACGGCCTTCAAAGCGTTTGGCCAGAAAGCCTGATGCGCGGGCGGCGATATTGACATATTTGCCGACGAGGTCGCTGTTGACGCGGCTGATAAAGTCTTGCAGGTTCAAATCGATGTCTTCGATTTTGCTGTTGAGTTTGGCAGCGATGTAGTAACGCATCCACTCGGGGTTCAGGCCTTGTTCCAGATAGGATTTGGCGGTGATGAAGGTGCCGCGCGATTTGGACATTTTTTGTCCGTCCACGGTCAGGAAGCCGTGTGCGTACACGCCGGTCGGGGCGCGGTGGCCGGAGAAATGCAGCATGGCGGGCCAGAACAGGGCGTGGAAATAGAGGATGTCTTTGCCGATGAAGTGGTACATCTCGGTTTGGCTGTCGGCTTTGAAGTATTCGTCGAAATCGATGCCGATGCGGTCGCACAGGTTTTTAAACGACGCCATGTAGCCGACGGGCGCGTCCAGCCAGACGTAGAAGTATTTGCCCGGCGCGTCGGGGATTTCGAAACCGAAATACGGCGCGTCGCGGGAGATGTCCCAGTCGGACAGGGTGGTTTCTTCGCCTTCGCCCAACCATTCTTTCATTTTGTTGAGGGCTTCGGCTTGCAGATGGGGCTTGCCGTCGTGCGGGTTGTGGCCGGAAGTCCATTCTTTCAGGTAGCCCGCGCATTCGCCCAGTTTGAAGAAGAAGTGTTCGGATTCGCGCAATTCGGGTTTGGCACCGGAAACGGCGGAATACGGGTTGATCAGTTCGGTCGGGGAATAGGTCGTGCCGCAGACTTCGCAGTTGTCGCCGTATTGGTCTTGGGCGTGGCATTTGGGGCATTCGCCTTTGACGAAGCGGTCGGGCAGGAACATTTGTTTTTCGGGGTCGAAAAGCTGCTCGATGACGCGGCTTTCGATTTTGCCGTTGGCTTTCAGCGCGCGGTAAATGTCTTGGGAAAACTGTTTGTTTTCAGGGGAATGGGTGCTGTAATAATTGCTGTAGCCGATGTGGAAGCCGGTGAAGTCGGCGAGATGCTCTTCGCGCACTTTGGCAATCATGTCTTCGGGCGCGATGCCTTGTTTTTGCGCGGCAAGCATCACGGGCGTGCCGTGGGTATCGTCGGCGCAGCAGTAGTGGCACTCGTGGCCGCGCAGTTTTTGAAAGCGCACCCAAACGTCGGTTTGGATGTGTTCGACCATGTGGCCGAGGTGGATGCTGCCGTTGGCATAGGGCAGGGCGGAGGTAACGAGGATTTTGCGTTGCGGTGATTTGGTCATGATTCGCGGTTTGTTGGAAAGATGGAAATGGGCGGTATAGCGGATTAACAAAAATCAGGACAAGGCGGCGAGCCGCAGACAGTACAAATGGTACGGCAAGGCGAGGCAACGCCGTACTGGTTTAAAGTTAATCCGCTATATTATGCCACAAAGGGCCTGCGCTTAGCAGACGCAAAGGCTACCTGAAAGGGTTTCAGGTAGCCTTTGGATGGCAGAAGGGTTAGCTGAAATTGAGCTTTGCGGAAACCTGCGAGCCAGCTTCGGCAGCCTTTCGGAATTTAATCTAACCCTATCGCTCCAAATACTTTTTCATCAGCATCAGGGCAAAGCGCACGGCTTGGGTGCGGATGGCTTCGCGGTCGCCTTCGAAGTGCTGCTCTTTGGCCCAGATGCGCTGTTTGGTGGCGAGGCTGAACCAAACCGTGCCCACGGGTTTGTCTTCGCTGCCGCCGTCGGGGCCGGCGATGCCGGAAATGCTGATGGCGTAGTCGGCCTTGGTGGCGATGAGTGCGCCCAGCGCCATTTCGCGCACGGTTTCCTCGCTCACCGCGCCGTAGTGGCTGAGGGTGGTGGCGTTTACGTTGAGAAGCTGCTGTTTGGCGTGGTTGCTGTAGGTGACGAAGCCGGTTTCAAACCAGGCGGAACTGCCGGGCAGGCGGGTGAGCGCGGCGGCGAGCAGGCCGCCGGTGCAGGATTCGGCGCAGGTGATGGTTTCGTCGCGTTGGGCGAGTTGTTGGGTAACTTCTTGCAGCAGGGTATCCATGACAGGCTCGTTTGTGGGAATGGCCGCCATCATCTATCAAAGCGGTGGGGCAGTCAATTTTTCAGGTAGCCTGCCTTCGGTTTCGGCGGCCAGACGCAACAATGCTTCGCGGTTGGAGGGGGAAAAGGCGAGACGGGCGGCTTCGGCCAGCGGCAGCCAGCGGTGGGCGCGGTGTTCGCGCGCGGAAAGGCGCACGGGGCTGGCGGCAGGGATGCGGGCGGAGAAGACGTGTTCGGTGTTGCGGGTAACGCCGGGGGCGTAGCGGTGGCGCCAGTGTTCGTAGATTTCGTATTCGTTTTGCGTGTGCCAGTCTTTGAGATCTTCCGGCGCGAGCAGGATGCCGGTTTCTTCGGCCACTTCGCGCAGGGCGGTGGCAAACGGGGTTTCGCCTTCTTCCAGGCTGCCGGTTACGGATTGCCAAAAGCCGGGCGGGGACACGCGCTCGAGCATCAGGGCGCGGCCTTGCCCGTCGTGCAGCACCACGAGCACGGATTCGGGGCGTTTGTAGGCGGGGCGGTTCATGGGCGGGCTTTCTTTGCGAAGGGGTTTAAAAGGAATGTGCGGTGGCGCCGGTTCGCCTTGCTGTACTGATTTAAATTTAGGGGCTTAGGAAGCAAAATCACAAAATATAGTGATAAGCTTCTGAAATGGATTTAAAAAACAAGTACCAAAAGTGCAGTAAAATTACCGAGGCCAAATTCCGTCAGATCCTGCGGCTTTTCGCCTTAGATTTGACCGCTTCCGATACCGCCAAACTGACCGGAATCAGTGTCAGAAGCGTCAACAGCCTGTACCTGAAATTGCGCCGGCGTTTGGCTGACGAATGCGGGAGGCAGGCACCTTTATACGGCATTGTAGAATTGGACGAATCCTATTTTGGTGCCAAACGTATCAGGGGCAAACGCGGGCGCGGTGCGGGTGGGAAAACTATCGTTTTCGGCATTTTGAAACGTGGGGACAAGGTTTATACCGAGATTGTTCCCGATGCTTCCAAAGCGACGCTGCAAAAGGTCATTAGAGGTCGTGTCGGTATCGAGAGCGTCATCAATACCGACGGTTGGCGCGGTTATCAGGGATTGGTTGACATGGGTTTTGCCAAACATTTCAGGGTACATCATGGTGACAATGAGTTTGTCCGCGGTACGCGGCATATTAACGATATTGAATCTTTTTGGAGCTACGCCAAGCATCGCTTGGTGCAATTTAACGGGGTGCCGAAGCATACCTTTTACCTGCATTTAAAAGAAACCGAGTTCCGCTTCAACCACCGGCATGATGATCTGTATAAAGTGCTATTGAAAATGTTGCGGGAAAACCCTTTAAAATGAATTTTGCTTCCTAAGCCCCAAATTTAATTCACTATACTTTGGCCTCAAATGTGCAAGCCGTTCAATCCCCTGGCTGGATAAAGCGCCATTGCCCCGGCAGCAAATCCCCACATTCCCAATCGCCGAAGCGTAGGCGGTGCAGGGCTTCCACTCGATTGCCGGCGGCGGCCACCATGCGTTTTACCTGGTGGTATTTGCCCTGGGTGAGGGTGAGCAGCAGGCTGTGCGGGTTTTCCAATTCGGCCGCGGCGGCGGATACGGTTTCGTTGTCGTCGTGCAGCAGCACGCCTTGGCGCAAGGCGGCACACAGGCTTTCGTCGGCCGGGTGCTTGAGCGTGGCGCGGTAGAGTTTGGCCACATGGTGTTTGGGCGAGGTTTGGCGGTGGTTGAACGCGCCGTCGTTGGTGATGAGCAGCACGCCGGTGGTGTCGGCATCGAGCCGCCCGACGGCTTGCGGCTCGGTGGCGCGGATGTGGTCGGGCAGCAGGGAAAACACGCTGGGGTAGTCGCGCGGGTTGTGCGAAGTTTCGTAGCCGGCGGGCTTGTGCAGCAGGATGTAGTAGTGCGGCAGGGGAATGACGGCAATCTCTTCGCCGTCGATGGCAAGGCGCTGCACTTGGGCGGGCTCGATTTCGGCATCGGGCCGTTCGGCGGTTTCGCCGTTGATTTCAATGCGGCCTTGTTCGATGAGTCGGCGGCATTGCTTGCGGCTGCCGATGCCTTGGGCTTGCAGGTATTTGGTCAGTTGCATGGCGGGCGGATAATGGGATGGGGGTGGGGATTATAGCAGGCAGCCCGGGGCTACCTGAAAACCGCGTGTATGGCTTGCTTCGCGCACGGCCTGCCCGTGCGGCTGATGTTATAGTGAATTAACAAAAACCGGTACAGCGTTGTCTCGCCTTGCCGTAAAGTGTGTACTGTCTGCGGCTCGCCGCCTTGTCCTGATTTTTGTTAATCCACTATATATGCAAAAGGCTACCTGAAAACGGTCAACCGTGTTTCAGGTAGCCTTGATGCGGACGGATAATATAATGAATAATGTGACCATGCTTGTTTGAAGTTTATCCGCCGTTTAAAGAAAAGCACGCCGATTGGCTTCCGGCGTGCTTTTGTCCGTCTGATCTATGTGCTTACTGCTGCTGGCCTGCCTGGGTGGTGGGGTTGATCAGGATTTCCACACGGCGGTTTTGTGCGCGGCCGCTTTCGGTGGAGTTGTCGGCCACCGGCGAGCGTGAGCCGTAGCCCACGGTGCTGATGCGGCTGGCAGCCACACCGCGGCCGGTGAGATAACCGGCAACGGAGCGGGCGCGGTTTTCAGACAAGGGGTTGTTGATGCGGTCGTTGCCGGTGTTGTCGGTGTGTCCGGCCACGGTGATGGTGGTTTCCGGATACTGCGTCAGCACATTGGCCACGGTGTTGAGCGAATTGACTGCGTCCGGGCTCAGGCTGGCGCTGTTGGTGGCGAAGGTAACGCCGCTGGGCATGGTCAGCTTGATTTGGTCGCCTTTGCGTTCCACTTCCACCGGCGTGTTGGCCAGCTCTTGGCGCAGACGGCGCTCTTGAAGGTCCATATAGCCGCCTACGCCTGCGCCCACCACGCCGCAGCCCAATGCCGCATTGCGCGCGCCTTTACTGCCGTGCGTGATGGCACCGATGGCGCCGCAGGCCGCCGCGCCGCCGAGGCCGTAGAGCGCGGTTTTGGAAATGGTTTGCTGACCGGTAACCGGGTCGGTAACGCAGCCGTTCAGGGCAAAGGTGGCGGCTAGGGTTAATACAGTCAGACGTTTCATCATCATTGATATCCTTTTTTGGGAGAGTTTGGTGAAAACAACAAGTTAATATAAAACACGCTGCCTACAGCAGGCACTATAGGCGAGCTGCCGCACAAACAAAAGCCGCCGCTGCAACATTTACCGTTTTCAAAACTTTCCAAATGTTTGTTTACATTTGCCCGCCAGGTGGCTGCAAACAAGGCTTTCGGCTACAATGCCCTTCCCAACAACCTGATGGGCTACCTGAAAACAGGCCGCGCCTATCCTACTTCTTTCTGCCCGCGCTCGCCTTGACAGCAAATAATTTTCAGCGGCGCAGAAACTTCGCTGCGGCCGCATTTTCAGGTAGCCTCCAATCTTTAACCAACCACTTCCATTGCACTATGCCAACTATCTACAACACCCTCACCCGCCAAAAAGAGCCCTTCGCCCCCATCGATCCCGAAAACGTGCGCATGTACGTTTGCGGCATGACCGTATACGACTACTGCCACTTAGGCCACGCCCGCGTGATGGTGGTGTTCGACATGATTGCCCGCTGGCTGCGCGAATGCGGCTATCCGCTCACTTATGTGCGCAACATCACCGACATCGACGACAAAATCATCGCCCGCGCGGCCGAAAACGGCGAAACCATCGGCGAGCTCACCGCCCGCTTTATCCAAGCCATGCACGAAGATGCCGATGCCTTGGGCGTGTTGCGCCCCGACGTTGAGCCGAAGGCCACGGAAAACATTCCGCAGATGATTGCCATGATTGAAGCCCTGATTCGCAACGGCAAAGCCTATCCCGCCGCCAACGGCGACGTTTATTACGCCGTGCGCGAGTTTGCTGCTTACGGCCAATTATCCGGCAAATCGCTGGACGACCTGCGCGCCGGCGAGCGCGTGGAAGTGGACGGTTTCAAACGCGACCCGCTCGATTTCGTGCTGTGGAAAGCCGCCAAAGCAGGCGAGCCGGCCTGGGAAAGCCCGTGGGGCAACGGCCGCCCGGGCTGGCACATCGAATGCTCCGCCATGAGCGACAACCTGTTCGGCGACACCTTCGACATCCACGGCGGCGGCGCGGATTTGCAGTTCCCGCACCATGAAAACGAAATCGCCCAAAGCGTTGGCGCCAGCGGCCATGTTTGCGGACACGAACACGCGCACACCCACCACGGCCAAAGCATCGCCAGCCACGTTAAATACTGGCTGCACAACGGCTTTATCCGCGTGGACGGCGAAAAAATGTCCAAATCCCTGGGCAACTTCTTCACCATCCGCGACGTGCTGAAGCAATACGATCCCGAAGTCGTGCGCTTCTTCATCCTGCGCGCCCACTACCGCAGCCCGCTGAATTATTCGGATGCGCACCTCGACGATGCCAAAAACGCCCTCACCCGCCTCTACAACACCCTGGCCAACGTGCCGCCCGCAGCCGAGTTTGGTTCAGCCGAAACTCTTCAGGCAGCCTCCGAAACCAACGACTACACTCGCCGCTTCTTCGCCGCCATGAACGACGATTTCGACACCGTGCAGGCCGTGGCCGTATTGTTCGAGCTGGCCGGCGAAGCCAACAAAACCCGGTCTGCCGAGCTTGCCGGCTGCCTCAAAGCCCTTGCCGGCACCATCGGGCTGCTGCAACGCAACCCCACCGAATTCCTGCAAGGCGGCGCACCCGCAAACGGTTTGAGCAGCGAAGAAATCGAAGCCCTCATCGCCCGGCGCAAACAAGCCCGCGCCGACAAAAACTGGGCCGAATCCGACCGCATCCGCGACCTGCTCGCCGAGCAAGGCATCACCCTGCGCGACGGCGCGGACGGCACCAGCTGGACACGCGGCTGATAAGTTGGAGTTGGCTGTGAGCCAACCACGCTGTTGATTCCCGCAACAAAGGCTACCTGAAATTTCAGGTAGCCTTTTTTCAGGTAGCCTTTAGCGGGTATCGGATTGGAGAATCCAACCTACGGTTTTTCAGGTAGCCCTTATATATTTCGCGCCGTCGGGGGCTAGTCCTGACGGTATCTTTGCCAGACAGGCATTATCCACATCATAAGGCTGGACTAGCTCTCTTTGATCAAGCTAACTCAAAGGAGCTTTTTTATGTCTTATCAATTACCTACCTATCCAAACATTACCGCCTATCTAGGCCAGCAGCCAGGCGATCTCTTTTGCGAGCTCGCCATCAAACTGAACATCGAATCGGATCGCAGCTTCATCCTCTTTGAACACATAATCGAATCAGATCACCTTTCAGCCGACAGCGTGCGCCGGTTACTCGATACCTACGTCAGATTCGTTATTGACGCCATCGAATTACAAATTCCCTTTTTCCGCAACGTATCAGAAACCGAGTTCGAGCAAGTTGTTCCCGGATTCGAAATGGTGGCGTAAATGGCTAAGAAGCATAAAAACGCGTACCGGATTACTCCGAAATTCGTCATGCCGAAGAAGCGGCGAAGATGAAGCCGGCTGCGGCGGCGGATGGCCGCCCTGCGGCCGCCGCCGGAGCGGCCGGCGACAATCGCCCCCCTAGGCTAACAGGGGGGGAGCAAAAAACCCAAAGACCATTAGCGGGGGAGCAAAAAATTGACTGGGCGGCCTATCAGGAAAGCGAATACTTTAAAACCTTCGTGACCAACCAGCGCGGCAAGCTTATAGAAATCCCATTACGCAAAGGCCGTGAAGATGGCGCCCTAATCGACTATCTGACTTTCACTTTCAGAAGGGAAAGCCTGATTGAATATTTCAAGAATCGCATCATCGGCGATAACGAATACATCGTGGTTGCCAGCGAAATGTTACAAAAAATCTTCGGCTACGGCCTGACCAAAAAAATGCCAGGCAAAGGCAAGTTTTTCTATCAAGGCTATTACCAAGTCGGCCCCGATAACGCCCCATACGGCACCCTGCATTACGGCGGCCAGCGCGATACCGTCTTAGTCGACTTGACCGGCACCGGTTGCCAAGCCGCAAAGCCCGGCTGGGAAGTCCGCCTTTATCAATTTTTGCAGGTAGCCATTAACGCCCGTATTACCCGTTGCGACGTTGCCCATGATTTTTTCAACGGCGAATACACCCCGGAACAAGGCATTTCCGATCATGCAAAAGGTTTGTATGACAACCATAACATTCGCCCAAAAATCGAACGCCGCGGCACGGCATGGATGAACGAGGACAACACCGGCAAAACCCTCTACATAGGACGCAAAGGCTCTTCCAAGCTGCTGCGAATTTATGAAAAAGGCAAAAAGTTTGGCGATGAAAACAGCCCGTGGGTTCGTTTCGAAGTCGAATTCAGAAAACACGATTGCCTGATACCCATAGATATTTTGCTGTATCCCGGGCAATACCTGACCGGCGCATTTCCGATTGGCGAGCAACTCTTTACCACTCCCGCCAGCCGTATAGAAACCAAAACCCAAACTGTGAACCTTTCCTTTGACCAAAAAGAATTTCACGCAAAAAACCAGGTAGGCCGCTTCGTCCGTTTCCTAGTCGATATAGGGCTACCTGATAAAGAAATCGTCAAAAGATTGTGCGGCGAACAAAACAAATATCCGAAAGGTTTAGATCCTTCCGAATACGATTGCGAAGCCATCAAAACTTATTACCTGCATGACGAAGGCTTCAAACCATTGGATATAGACCAATTCAAAATGACCTTGGATAACTATCTTTTAGATGATGCTTATGAAGATAGATTGAGTAATGCTCATAGAGTCGCAGAAGCATTAGTAAATCAGCAAGACTACGAATACTTTTTCATTCAAGAAAGGAATTAACAAATGGATTTCAGCAAATTACAACAGCCACTTTTCGAACGCGCCATCATCATGGGCGTAACCCGTTTTAAAGGCGAAATTGACGGCAGTGAAATTGATTCATGCACCGTTTTCCGTGCTGCTCCCTTCAATGATGCCAGCGGCAATGCAATGGGTCTTGGCCTGGCTAAAGTTCGTTTCGGCAGCAGCAGCAACTTTGACCGTTTTGCCGGTCTGACCTTCCCTTGTGAGCTGGAAATTCAGCTTGCCCGCGTAACCAACGGCAGCGGCAAAGAAACCGTCGTTATGAAAGACTTCCGACCGGTTGCCGAAGCCAAAAAATAGAAAGGCGTAAGCCATGGAAGAACGCTACATCGTGCAGGATTTGGACACCTTCGAATTCCTGTACCCGGAAAGAACGGGCGGAATAGGTTTAACGCCCTATCTCAAGTTGGCCGGGCATTTCTCAACCCGTGCCGATGCAATGGAAGCCGGAATAGACGAACTGGGTTCAGAGTTTGCCGTTTTCGCCTTCTTCGTACCGCAAGAATCGAACAAAGAAACCAAACAATAAAGGGGCTTTCTGTCGTTGCCGGGCGGCCAGCGACATTAAACCTTTGAGAAGCCGCCCACTAATTTTTTGGAAGCAGGAATGTTAACCGGTATTGCACACATCATCGTTCCGCTGATTAGAGAGCAGGGGTTCATTGATATGCTGATTCAATATATGGGAGTCATATTGGGAGTAATTTTTCTTTTTTTTTGTTTTGAAGCATTAACGTTATCCGGTAAGTAACTGAAAAATCTTTCACGATCCATTAATTTTTCGAGAGGAGTAAAAATGCCATTTTATAGTTATGAAGAATTTGAAGAAGCCGTTGGAGAAATCGACGATGATGAAATGGTAGATGATTTCCATACTTGGGAAGAGCTTCAGGAAGAGTATCCGGATGGCGTATTTGACGAAGATGCCGAATTTATCCCGTTCTGATTGTTTTTAAGAAATTAACGCTATCCGGGCGGCGTTAATCAAGTAAATGCCCGATTTGAAAACTTGTTTTAAAGGAAAACATCATGTTGAAACTGAAACATAAAGCTACGGCCTTGGCCGTTATGGCCTCCGCCTTCATCGCTACTAACGCTTCCGCAGGCGCGGTAGCTGACGCAGTAACCGCCGCTACCGGCGATTTCAAAACCGACTTGGCTTCAGTTGGCGGTATTGCCGTAGGTCTCGGCCTGATCGGTATCGCCTTCATCGCCGGTATCCGTTTGATTAAACGCGCGGTCTAAAGAGTAAGGGCGGGCATCATGGAAGGCTATTTGGCAGGAGGTCAATGCTTCGGCTCTGTGCAGGAAGCGTCCGATTACAAAATGTCTCAAGTGGTGCCTGCCATTACCGCAGATGGGAGCCTAAAAACTCCCGTCTATCAAAACGGCAAGTGGTATTACGGTTCGCAGGAAGTCAAGCTGACTTTTCCGCCGTGCGATCCAGCCGCCTACGTTACAGATGGCGTCCTAATCGCTTCAGTCGCCATATCAGTTGCCGCTTTCGCCTTCGTTATACGTTGGACAATCCGCGTATTCCAACAAGCCAATGAAAATCCCGAAAAATGAGCGATCCGAACAAAATTCAGCCGCCTAAGAAGGGTATTGAAATGGTTAAAGGCGGGGGCTATCCCGCTAAAGCCGTTTCTACCAGCGTTCAGCAGCATACCGCGCCCATTCAAACCGATATGTATTTGATCGGAGCCGAAGCGGTTAAATGGGCATTGATTGGGCTGGCTTTTTATGCTGCTTTCCGTTTGTTTAGAAGCGCCATCATGGATGCCTTGGGCTTTAGAAAAAGCCGGAAGGAAGCCAAAGAAGCGGAAGCGTTGAATGAAAACGGATTGGAAAACTTGGATCAAGATCCAATGAGTGAAGAAGAACAAGAAACATATATTCCAAGTAGTGACCCATTAACTGAATTTGAAGGTTTGGACGGAGAAGAACCGCCGGACAATATGCCGGACAGTCCCGAAGAAGATCCGGGTTTGCAATACGATTTAGAAAATGAGCGGTGGGAAATTAATGCCAGTGCCGCTTTGCAAGAAGGTCATGAATATGGTTCGGATGAGTTTTATAGCCGTATTGCGGAATTAGAGGAAATGGATAGGTTGGTTGAAGAGTATGAACCTTCTGAATCTGACGATGAGCCGCCGGAATCCGATATGTCGTTAGATGATGAAGCTTTGGAAATAGCGGTTGCGGAATCAGATGACTGGGAAAAAGAGGCTAACTCCGGTGCGTTGGATGAGCGTGTGGAACGAATAAAACAGGAATTGCAACAGGAAAATCAATAATGCCACCTGAAATCTACTTTCTGGCCGGTTTTGCCGTAGTTATTCCAGCAGTCATCATGTTTTTATAAAACTGCGGCCAATGTTTAAACTCAAAGGTAAACAACAATGATTTCACTGATTACGGGTCTGCCCGGCATGGGCAAAACCTCCCTAATGGTCTATATGCTGCTCAATCGCAAAGATTTGCAGAATAGGCCGGTTTATGTTGACGGCATTCCGGAGCTACAAGTCAAACATGAAGAAGTACCCGAAGGCGAAAGCATGGAAACATGGCATAAATGGGCGCCGGATGGCTCAATCCTCGTTATTGACGAAGCCCAAAGGGTCTTTCGTCCACGCCCCGCGGGGGCGAAAGTACCCGACTATGTTCAGGCTCTTGAAACGCATCGCCATAAGGGCATTGATATCTTTGTGCTCACGCAACATCCGCGGTTGATTGACGTCCACCTTAGAAGTTTGATTGGTGAGCACCGCAACATCAGCCGCACCATGCTCGGCCTGCGCCGTGTCTCTTACTGGCAGCGTTGCGCCAATCCCGAAGCCAGGGCAGACGTGGCCGAAGCCAAAAATAGCATATTCATGCCGAAAAAAAGCGTGTTCGGTATGTACAAATCCGCCAGCGAACACACCAAGCTTAAAGGCTCGGTCAGCGCGTGGATTTACACCATCCCCGTTGTGATCGTCATAGTCGGCTATCTTATGTCTTACGTTTGGGCAAGCTATCAACGCAAAATCCATCCTGAACAAGCCCAGCCGCAGCAGGTACAACCTTATCAACAGCAGCCGCAAAACTACCAGCAGCAGGCAGGCGGCCAGTATCCAGCAGCAGGCAGCTATGCCGAACAAACGGCCACCGTACAACAGCCGCCCGATAACAACCTGAAGCCTGAAGATTGGCAACCTGCCATAGACGGCCAGCCGTGGACGGCTCCTATTTACAACGGCCATAACCGCAATATCCAAACCATGCCCTACCCTGTTGCCTGCGTGCAAACTGATACAAGCTGCACCTGTTACACCGAACAGGCCACGCCTTTGGAACTGCCTGCCAAGCAATGTCAAAACTACGTGAAGAACGGCATATACAACCCCTATAAGGCGCGGCAGGAAACCGCCGACAACGTACCGCAGGGCAGTTACGGCGGCGGCAGCGGGGCAAGTGTGCTGACTTTGGACAGTCCGGCTAAATCCACCATGGCACATGCGGAAACTAGGGGGACTATGGGGCAGTAAGGCTGCCTGAAATTTAAGGATGAATTATGGCTATCTACATCATATCTGATGACCTACCCAAACCCGACAAATGGCATGGCGTGCATTATCTTAATTGTCTGCATCAACTGAACCATAACTCTGAAATTGAGTATCAGATGTTTTGCAACGTATTGAAAAAAATGTCTGACGGCAGGTTGAAAATCGAAGTGTTCGGCTATCGTTACTTTATTCGGAAGGACTCGATAAACAGGAGCTACATACGCTATGTCGATGCAGACAGGGTAACTTGCCGCAGGCGGGGCTAGATTAGATGCCTGACGGAATTGACTGCTTGCAGTCGATTTCGGCAGGTATCCGCCAAGCGATAGCGCGGCAGGGGTGCTACAAACGGCATGAGGCTACCTGAAAAGGTAGCCAAACCTGCCCGGATTGGTTAAGCTGGCCTTTCGTTTATTTTATGAATGAAAGGTTGTTGCAAACATGATTTGGGCTTTATTGATTTTATTAGCTCTTTCTTATATTGCCAGCGGTAAGAAAATGACAAGCGGTTTTGGTGATAAGCTTGCTTGGGTCTTGTTGGTTCTGTTCTTGGCGGCTTTAGCCTATGGTTTTTATATGGCTAATTATGCGGAATAAGGGGGCTTTAAATGGATTGGAATCAATGTTTTTTGATGCAGCCTGATGGCGGTAGTTATGCAACGAATTTTAATAATTATCTGACTTTTGTTGTGAATGGGTATAACAGTTTGGTACCGGATGGACAGCCAGATTTTTTTAAACCGGTATATTTGGGCGTAATGATGAGTCCGGCGCAGTTGGCTGTATTGCGCGCTAACCGGCATTTATTTGATGAGAGTTTTAATGATGCTTTGGAACGGTTACAAAAGAGCTATGACAGGCTTCAAGTGGAGGTGGGTTAGTTTATTTTCTCTGCTGAGTGTAGCGGTGCAGGTATGGGCAGATGTACCAGCTTATCCGCCGCAGAATGTACCTTCAATCCAGCGTTTGGCTGCTGCGCCGAATGGGCAATTAATGACAGGCTATAGCTCTGTTAATGGTAATTGGTCTTATGATATGAATTCTGGTGTAGCTAAGGTTGATAGGTTTCGGAATGTCAATCGCGGTGCAGGTGGCCTAGTCGGCACCAAAACCAACCCCGTCAACCTGACCGACAACTACGGCAACGTCGCCCGCGGCCAGATCTAAACACAAACCGCCATGCCTGCTAACTCTAGAATAGCTCAAGGTCTCGGCTCTATTTATGTCCTGCAAATTGCCAACCAACATCTAACCAACCTCAAAGCCCAAGGCGTGTCTGAAATGTACAGCCGCGGCTTCGAAGAAGGAGACTGGGGGCAGGTTGCCAACGCCACCGCCAAGCTGTTTGACTGGACAGGCTTCGGCAGTAACGTAGCAGACAGCCTTTACGGCAATGCAGATATTCAGCAGTTAAATCAACAATTGCAACAGCAGGCTTTGGCACAGGCACAACAGCAGTTTCAAAACTATCAGGCAGTACAGCAACCACAGCGTATAGACCCTAATCAATATGCACAGTATAACGTCGTTAAGTTTTTTCAAGACAACCCTGTTAATGTGGATAGAAGCAGTTATGAAATAGTCGTTAAAACAACCCGTAAGGCAACTTATGAAGATGGTTGGTATGACATGTACGACCATGGGCAAACATTTACGCACAATATAAATAGTACAAATGACACTTTTACCTACACCTTCCCGCCGGGCAATAGATTCGTGATGTTCGTCGTTCGTCCGGCCACCGCCCAAGACATCCGAAATTACAACCTATCCAATGCTCCCCAGTTGTCCGAAATAGTGCCCAAAGAAGCGGAAGTAGCCCGCCTGCTCGAACAGATCCTGAACGACAACAACCGTAATCACACAGAATTAATTAATGCCCTTTGGGGCGCCGGTGTGATTGGCCCCGGCAATACTCAAAGCATGGTAACCGGCACACCCGGCGACAACACATTTTTAACCGAACCCTATACCCCGGCCGGCTCCAATCAAGCCCAACAAACCCAGTTTGTAGTTAATAAAGACGGCACCGTAACGCAAACCATCGTCCAGCGGCCTGATTTGGCCGCCAACACGAGCCAAGCACCGACCAGGGCAGAAGTCGGGCAAAGTCAGCAGCAGGCGCAGGACACGCGACAAGCGAAAGAAAACAGTACTGCAGAAAAGCCCGATATTTGCGCGCAAAACCCGAATAGCTTGATGTGTGCGCCCATGGGCAATATCGATTATCAGGACCTAGTATTGCCACAGCAAAACATCAATATCGCCCTATCCCCGCTGCATATCTTTAATACAGATGCAGCCTGTCCCGCTCCTACTACGTTTAGCATAGCGGGTACACAGCAAAGAATGAGTTATGAACCAATGTGTGATACTGCCCGCAAAGCACGCCCTTTTATTATTATGATGGCGATGACCGCCGCATTTTTGATGGTATTCAGTGCCCTTAATCGCCGTTAGGCAGCCTGAAAAACTTGAAAGGAAGGAATATGGGCAAAACCCTAGCCGGTATGTTTACCGCAGTTTTGACTACCCTAGCAGGCAAAATCATCATGGCATTAGGCATTTCCGCTATTTCTTACACCGGCCTAAACCTGCTGCAAACCCAAATGATTAACGCCCTAACCGGCCAGCTCTCTGCTGCCCCGCTCTCCGCCGTCCAGATTATGTATATAGGCGGTCTAGGGGTGGCCCTAAACTGGATACTGGGTGCAGTAGCCTTTCTCGTTTCCTTCAATTCGGTAGCCAAGCTCGGCAGCATCTTTCGACAGAAGTAACACAGGATAGAATAGACAATCTAACTGGTTCAAAACTTGCTTAAAGCATAAAGCCGCATCACGCCTGCATTTAGCCTTGTCATTTAGACAATGGGAAAGATTGGCGGATGTGGCTTTACTTATGTCGAAAATCAATACGGTATCTTTGTCCACAGACACAATATAAGGATTGCAACATGCAAAAAATCGCACTTGGATTAGATATATCCAAATTGACTATAGACGCATATTTTAATGGTCAAAAAGATTTTATCCGCGTTATGAACAATAAATCCGGTATAGAAAAATTGATTGAGCGCATAAAAAACTATCAGCAACAAAGCAAGGAGATTCATGCTTGCTGCGAATACACCGGCGTTTATTACTTACCGCTGGCCAGCTCATTGCATGATTCAGGAATCAAAATCAGCGTAATCAACCCGCTTTCTATCAAGCTATACGGGGAATACAGATTAAGACGAACAAAAACCGATAAACAGGATGCGAAACTAATTGCCGATTATTGCGAAAAAGAAAATCCGCCATTATGGAAACCGCTATCAGAAAAACGTAATACTTTAAAAGTTTTAAATAGACGTATCGAACAACTAAACGTATTACTGAACATGGAAAGCAATAGAAAAGACGTATCAGATTCGGTAATAAAGTCAGGTATAGGAAGAATAATTAACGCAATAAAAGAAGAAATAGAAAGCTGTAAAACAGCCATTCAAAACCTGATAGATTCTGACGAAGAATTAAGCCATAACCAAAATCTATTGCAAACAATCAGCGGGGTAGGAAAAACTACAGCCGCATGGCTTTTGTCCGTACTGGTTGATATAGATAAATTCGAGAACTCAAAGAAGTTAATCAGCTATTTAGGACTATCGCCCGTAATCAAAGATTCAGGCACAAGTGTTAGACAAGCCAAAATATCCAAGATGGGCGATAAGAAAGTAAGGAAAGCGCTTTACTATCCGGCGCGGGCAGTTTGTCTAAGATCCAAACTGTGGCGGCCTTGGTTTGAACAAAAGATAAAACAGGGCAAGCACCCAAAGCAAATCTATGTCCTGATGATGTGCAAAATCGTCAAATACGCCTATGCCGTGATTAAAACAGGTCAGCCGTTTGACGAGATGCGGCACAAACAGGCGTAAAACAGCAGTTTAAACTGTTGCAAAAAAGCGGCAGCCGATGGCTATCGCTGCATAACTGTTGCTTGCGTTTTTAAAAAGTTCTTGACTTTCGATTACGGTATCTTTCCCATTCATGCGGCACGCTCAAACGCCCAACAGCGGCACGATAATCGGGGCGAGGAAGGAGGTGAGAATGCCGTTGAAAATCAGGCCAAGGGTGGCGTAGGCGGCGAAGTGGCCGCTGATTTCCAGGCTGGCGGCAATGCCGATGGCGTGCGAGGCCGTGCCCTGCGCGATGGAGTGCGAGATGGGATTGCGGATGTGGCTGTGGTGCAGAATCCAAAAGCCGATAAATTGGCCGGTGAGCCCGGCAATCAGCACGGCGGCCACCGAAACGGCGGGGATGCCGCCCAGCACGTGGGTGATTTCCAGCGCAATCGGCATGGTAACCGATTTGGCGGCGAGCGACTGGCTCACGTCGTGGCTGGCGCCCAGCCAGTGTGCAAACAGCACGCCGCTCACAATGCCCACCACGCTGCCCACCAGCTGCGAGGCGGCAATCGGCAGCCATTGGCTGCGGATACGCGGCCACTGCTGATACATGGGGATGGCCAGGCACACAATGGCCGGTTGCAGCCAAAAGCCGACCATGCGGCCGGTTTGCATGAAATCGTCGTAGCGGATGCCGAAGAGTTTCAGGTAGCCGATGACCAAAACCGTGCTCACCATCAGCGGGTTGGCCAGCGGGCTGCCGCTGCGCAGGCGCAAAAACAGGCTGAAGCGGTAAACGGCGAGCATCATCAGAATCAGCACAACGGGATTGGTGGCGATTTCCCTCATTTGTGCCTCCTTAAAATTTCGTGCGTTTTCGCGCTGGAGAGCAGCACCAGCACGCTGCTGGCCACGGTGGCGGCGGCAATCGACCAAAAATCGTGCGCCACGATGGAAAAATAATCCATCAGCGCCACGCAGGCCGGAATCATCAGCAGCATCATGTGTTGCATGAGGAATTCGGTCATCGGCTTAAACCAGGCCTCCTTCACCCAACCGGCTTTGAGCAGGCCGAACAAAATCAGCAGCCCCACAATGCTGGCGGGCAGTTTGAGGTAGGTAAGGTGCAAAAACACTTCGCCTGCGGCCAGGCAGGCGAAAACAATAATAAGTGCGCGTAACATGGTTACCGGCCTAAGATAGGTTGGAAAAGGAGAATTATAGCACCGGCGCGGTAAGGGGGAGTATGGCAAAGGGCTGCCTGCGATTTTTTCGGGCAGCCCTTTGCTTTTGTACGACATGCTTTGGCGATGCTTGATGGCAAGCTGCGTTTGCGCTGTTTCAGGTAGCCTTCATAAGCCAGCCAAAGGCTACCTGAAAAATGCCGATGCGGTTTCAGGTAGTCTGCCACTCAGCCTTCCTTGCCGTCCACCCGCGGCGCGGTCAGCCAGGGCAGGTAGCGCCAGGTGTAGAGCAGCAGCGAAGCGGCAAACAGCAGGCCGGAGAGCCACAGGCCGGGCTGGTAGGCGGCGGGGAGCAGATACATCAATACTGCGGTGGCGGCACGCGCCAATGCGGCGGCCACCATCAGCCAAAACGCCAGCGGCATGACGGCAGGTGCGGGATAGAGTGGCCGGCCGGTGTGCCCCAGCGCGGTGCGCACCATCATGCCCACCGTCATCAGCCCGATGCCGCCCACGGCCACCAAATGCACGCCCAGGCTCTGCCAGCGCGGCAGCCAATATCCCGCGCCCATCACGGTCAGCCCCGCGCCGGTGAGCAGGAAGCCCGCAAACAGAATCCACAGCATCGGCTCTTTAGCCACTTCCGGCCGCCACCAGCGCACGGTTTGCACGATATCCAGCAGCCCCGCCGCCATGCTGAGCACGGCTGCGGCAGCCAGCGCCGCATCGGCTGCCGAGGGTGGCAGCACCGCCTGCAAGCCGTAGAGCAGAGCCATAGCCAGCGGCACCACCAAGGAAGCCGTCATCACCAAAGGATGGCTGCCCACCTGCTCGCAGCCGAGCCGTTTGGCGGTGAAGAACGGAATCACGCGCATCCCCACCAGCCCGATAAAGCCGGCCACCACGGAAAGCCCGGCAAACAGCCCGCCGGCGAGCGCGGAGAAATTATGCCGTGCCAGCTGCCAATGAAACAGCGCCTGCAGCAGGCCGAACATAAACAGCGCGGCCACCGCCAGATAATTGCGCTTGTTGCGGCTGCGCACCACGGCCACGCCCATATACCAAGCCGCAAGCCAATAGAACGCCACGCCTGCGATGCCGCCGGCCAGGGTAAGCGGCGCGGCAAAGGCAAACGCGCGCGCCAACAGCCACAGCAGCGCCAGCATCATCAGCGGCGCGCCCCAGGTGCGCGGCTGTTTCGTCCAAGTGGCCACTGCCGTGAGCAGGAAAGCCACCACCACCGCGCCGGCATAACCCCAAATCATTTCGTGGGCGTGCCAGAAATAATTGGGCAGCGCGGCCGTGCCCTGATAGCCGAAGCTCCACAGCAGGATGGAAAACGCGCCGTAGAGGGCGGCCAGCGGGTAGAAGGGGCGGAAGGCCATGCCCCAAACGGGATGGTTTTTGGAAAGCAGGTTCATGATGTGTCGATTATTGGTTGGGATGAAGGTTAAACGGAGAGGCTACCTGAAAAACGGCAGGCTTTCAGGTAGCCCTTAAATCATGCGGCAATACGGTTTCAGGCAGCTCCGGCAAACGGCGGCACGGGCGAACCCAATTGGCGCAGCAGCTGCACGGTTTCAAATACGGGCAGCCCCATCACGCCGCTGAAGCTGCCGGAAAGGTGCGCCACAAACACGCCGCCGATGCCTTGGATGCCGTATGCGCCCGCTTTATCCAGCGGTTCGCCGCTGGCAATATAGGCTGCGATTTCCTGCTCGCCCAGTTCTTTAAACCGCACATCGCTGCGCTGTGCCGCCTCCAGCGTTTGGCCGCCGAGTGACACGCACACCGCCGTCCACACTTGGTGTTCGCGCCCGGAAAGGCTTTCCAGCAGCTCGCGGGCGTGTGCCGCATCGCGTGGTTTGCCCAAAATGGCATTATCCAGCGCCACCACTGTGTCGGCGCTCAACAGCGGCTGTGCCAAGGCAAGGCCGCGTTGCGCCGCCAGTTGCCGTGCTGCCGCGTTTTTCTGCCGCGCCATCCGCGCCACATAATCCGCCACCGCCTCGCCCGGCAGCGCCGTTTCGTCGATTTCCGCCGCCAGCAGCACGGGCTGGAAACCTAATGAAACCAAAATTTCGCGGCGGCGCGGGCTGGCCGAGGCCAGATAGATGGTGTGGGGCATGGCGTTTCTTTACATAGCTGCGGAAGCCGCCAAGGCTACCTGAAAATCCCGTTTTCCGCGATAGCTAAAACGGGTGAATTTGCGCGGGCGGGGCGTTGTGGCGGATTCCCGCCTTGCGCCGCCCGCAGCCGGAAGCAAAGTTAATCTGCTTGAGAGCTTGTTTTTCCCGCTCCCGCCCTAATCTTGCGCGGCGAGCTGTTTATTTACCCAATTTAGCAAAAATGAGCGATCAAGACTACTATCAAACCCTCGGCGTCTCCCGCGATGCCTCCGATGAAGAAATCAAAAAGGCCTACCGCAAGCTGGCGATGAAATACCATCCCGACCGCAACCCCGACAACAAGGAAGCGGAAGAGAAATTCAAAACCATCCAAAAAGCCTACGAAATCCTTTCCGACCGCGAAAAACGCAGCCGCTACGACCAATTCGGCCAAGCCGGTGTAGACGGCAATGCCGGCGGTTTCGGTGGTTTCGGCGGCGCGGGCGGCTTCGATTTCGGCGATATTTTCAGCCAGATGTTCGGCGGCGGCGGGGCGCGCCAGCAGAACTTCCAAGGCGAAGATTTGCGCTACGATATTGAAATCACGCTGGAAGAAGCCGCAGCGGGCAGCAAAAAACGCATCACCATCCCCTCGCACGAAGAGTGCGACATCTGCCACGGCTCTGGCGCCAAACCCGGCACCTCGGCCACCACCTGTTCCACCTGCCACGGCTCGGGCGTGGTACACGTGCGCCAGGCCATTTTCCAGCTGCAGCAAACCTGCCCCACCTGCGGCGGCTCCGGCCGCGAAATCAAAGAGCCGTGCGTCAAATGCCACGGCGCAGGCCGCGTGAAGAGCCGCAAAACGCTGGATGTGAACATCCCCGCCGGTATTGAAAACGAGCAGCCCATCCGCCTCTCCGGCGAGGGCGAGCCCGGCTCGCACGGCGCGCCCGCGGGCGATTTGTATGTGGTGGTGCACATCCGCCGCCACGAAATCTTCGAGCGCAACGGCTTGGATCTGCACTGCGAATTGCCGGTGAGCTTCACCGTTGCCGCGCTGGGCGGCGAAGTGGAAGTGCCCACGCTCAACGGCCGCGTGAAGCTGAATATCCCGAAAGAAACCCAAACCGGCCGCCGCATGCGCGTGAAAGGCAAGGGCATGAAATCGCTGCGTTCTTCCTCGATGGGCGATTTGTATTGCCACATCGTGGTTGAGACCCCGGTCAACCTCACCGATCGCCAGCGCGAACTGCTGGAAGAGTTTGAAAAAATCTCCACCGGCCTCGACCGCGCCCAAACCCCGCGCCAGAAATCGTTTATGGACAAACTGCGCGATTTGAAAAACGATCTGTTCGACTAAGGCGGCAGCCCGCCGCACAAAAGGCTACCTGAAACCCGTTAGGGCGTTTCGGGTAGCCTTTGCTTTATAGTGGATTAACAAAAATCAGGATCAGGCGGCGAGCCGCAGGCAGCACACACGTTACGGCAAGACGGGCCCGCCGTACTGGTTTTTGTTCATCCACTATAATGGCGCAACGTCGTCTTGCCGTTCCCCCATAGCAAAAGGCTACCTGAAAGCTTTGCCGCGTTGCATTTTCAGGTAGCCTTTTTTAGCCCGCAAGATGGGGGTCAGCGTTTGTGCGCTTGATCCACGGCGGCGGTGAAGAGCACGTCGGTGGAGGAGTTGAGGGCGGTTTCGGCGGAGTCTTGGATGACGCCGATGATGAAGCCCACACCCACCACCTGCATGGCGATGTCGTTGGGGATGTTGAACAGGCTGCAAGCCATGGGAATCAGCAGCAGCGAGCCGCCGGCCACGCCGGATGCGCCGCAGGCGCCGATGGCGGCGATCACGCTCAGCAGCAGCGCCGTCCAGAAATCCACGGCGATGCCCAAGGTGTGCACCGCGGCCATGGTGAGGACGGTGATGGTGATGGCCGCGCCGGCCATGTTGATGGTGGCGCCCAGCGGGATGGATACGGAATAAGTGTCTTCATGCAGGCCGAGTTTTTTCGCCAAAGCCATGTTTACGGGGATGTTGGCGGCGGAAGAGCGGGTGAAGAAGGCGGTTACGCCGCTTTCGCGCAGGCAGGTGAACACCAGCGGGAAAGGGTTGCGGCGGGTTTGGGTAAACACGATGATGGGGTTTACCACCAGTGCCACAAACAGCATCGCGCCCAGCAATACGGCCAACAGGTGCAGATAGAAGCCCAGTTTGTCGAAGCCTTCTTTCACGATGGTAACCAGCACCAGCCCGAAAATGCCCAAGGGGGCGAAGCGGATCACGCCGCGCACCACTTTGGAAATGGCTTCGGCCACGTCGTTGATCAGCGTGCGGGTGTGCTCGCTGGCTTGGCGGAACGCCGTGCCGAGCACCAAGGCCCAGGCGAGGATGCCGATGTAGTTGGCATCGGCCAGCGCCTGAATCGGGTTGGACACCAGGTTCATCAACAGGTGGCGCATCACTTCGCCGATGCCGGTGGGCGCTTCGTTGCTGGCCGCTTCCACGCCGCTGAGCAAGAGCTGCGAGGGGAACAGGAAGCTTGCGCCCACAGCCACCACGGCGGCGGCAAACGTGCCCACCAAATACAGCACCAAAATCGGGCGGATATTGGTGGGGTTGCCGCTGCGGTGCTGAGAGATGGCGGCGGTAACCAAGGCAAACACCAAAATCGGCGCCACCGCTTTGAGCGCGCCCACAAACAGGCTGCCCAAAATCGCACCGATTTCCACCACCGCGTCGGCAGCGGCGGTGTTGCGCACCAGTACGCCCACCAAAATGCCGAGCGCGAGGCCGATGGCAATCTGCGTTACCAGCCCTAAGCTGGTGAAAAAGCCGAACGGGCTTTTTCTTTGAGTATTGTTTTGCATAGGAAATCCTAGGTTGTGTGGTTGTGTTTTGGCCGAAGTGCTTTGCACGCGGTGCGCCAGCCTGCTTCGGCCGTGGTTCGGGGCGGAAAAGACTTCAGTCTAACAGAAACGAACGTATCGGCACAAATATTTACTGACGGCATATCCGCACACAAACTGCCTGCGGCGGGCGGGCAGGTTTTTCAGGTAGCCTTGGTGCGGATAGGGCTACCTGAAACACACAACAACAAGCCGTTGGGTAATCAGCCTCCAACCATCCCTTGCAGGCGGCATTGGCAGGCCGGGTTTCTTTTGCCTGCCTTTACTAGACCTCTTGCGAAAGTATCCTGAAGATTTACAATTCCCAAATGAAATACGAAAACCTCATCCAAAGAAGCGATAGCGAATTCAAACGGCTCACAGGTGTAACGCCCGTCCTTTTTCACGAAATGCTGCAAGTCACCACAGAAGCAGAAAGCCGGAAGGTCAAGTCAGGCAGGCCGCATACGCTCGGTTTGGCAGACCAACTGCTGCTTACCCTAAGCTATCTGCGCCATTACCATACCCAACTCGAATTGGCCGCCATCTACGGCCTTTCCGAAAGCAATGTCTGCCGCACCATCCGTAAAACCGAGGACGCCCTCATCCGTTGCAAACGCTTCTCCCTGCCAAAGCACAAGAATCCGGGCGACCAAACGGTCATCATTGACGTTACCGAAAGCCCGATTGAACGTCCCAAAAAAACAGCGGCAGTATTACAGCGGCAAGAAAAGGCGGCACACGGTTAAAATCCGGGTCATATACGGCAGGGAAACGGAAAAAATCATCAGCATCCGGACGGGGATGGGTGCCCGGCATGACATGCGTTTAGCCAAGAGGCACCTTGCAGAGCTTTATCCCTACAAAATAGTCATTGCGGATAAGGGTTATCAAGGATTGGCCAAAACCGGATTACAGACCCCGAAAAAGAAATCCAAACGTCATCCGCCGGACAAACAGGATAAAGAGGCGAACAGGCGGTTAGGCAAACTCAGAACCGTCATCGAGCACATCAACAGGAAACTGAAGATATTCAAAATATTGTCGCTGCCTTACCGCAACAGGCGGAAACGGTTCGGGTTAAGGGCAAATCTGATTGCAGGACTGGTTAATGCGATGGGATGAATATTTTCGCAAGAGGTCTACTATAAAAGATAAGGCAAAAATGCTAATATGCCGCCGTTTGCCGCCACACACCGGCTTGATGTTTATCGATTGCAGATTGCCCATGAAAACCCCTCTGTTCCCCCTTGCCGTGATTGCCGCCCTGCTGCTGAGCCTGCCCGCCCGTGCCGACGGCAAGGTTGGGGAGGCGGCTGCCGATCCGGTGCAGAAACGTAAAGAAAAAGAATCGATCGAGCAGCCCGCCACGGCCAATCCGGACAAACTACCTTTCCCCATTTTCATTGATGCGCCTGCCGATTTGGCCGCACTTTTGCGCGAGCATCTTTCCATCATCAACCGCCAAACCGAGCCGGATGCCGACGTCGACCAAGAACAAATGCAGTTTTTGGCCGAGGAAGCGCCGGACGAAATCAAACAGATTGTGCGTTCGCAAGGCTATTTCCGTGCCGATATTCAGGTAGCCCCGCACGGCCGCGGCTGGCGCATCACGGTGAAGCCTGGGCCGCGCACGCAGGTGAGCGATGTGGAAGTGTCGATTGTGGGCAAAGTTCTGGAAGATACCGATTTGGCCGCCTACTACAAACGCGCCATGGCCAACTGGGCCTTGCCGGTGGGCCAGCCGTTTGTGAACAGCGAGTGGAGCAGCAGCAAAGACTCGGTGCTTTCCGCCGTGCGCCGCTACAAATACCCGCTGGCCGCGCTCGCCGACAGCCGCGCCACCATCAACCCGCAAACCAGCCAAGCCGTGCTCTCCGTGAGCGTAGACAGCAAACAGCCGGTGTATTTCGGTGATATCCAAGTGAGCGGCAACGAGCGTTACCCTGCCTCGGTGATTACCGGAATGGCGCAGTTTAAGCCCGGCGAACCCTACGATTTCGACAAAATTCTGGATTACCAGCAGGCGCTGGAACAAGACAGCCACTACAGCCGCGCGCAGGTGGAGGCCGATTTCTCCAAAATGGCGGACGACCGCGTGCCGCTGCTGGTGTCGGTGAGCGAAGTGCCGCGCCAGAAATTCGATATCGGCCTGCGCTACGATTCCAAAGACGGCCCCGGCATCCGCCTGGGCTACGAACACTACAACGTATTCAACCGGGGCTATGTGTTTGCCGGCGCCACCGACGTGAACCGCTACGAAAAAAGCGCCAGTATCGGCCTGAGCCAGCCGCGCAACAGCAACGGCTGGTATTGGACGGGCAACATCGCCTATGACAACTCCATCACGCAGAAACTGGATAAAAGCACCCTCCAATCCGGCATCTGGCGCGTGCGCGACCGAGACGACATCGAGGCGCGCTTCGGGTTGGAATACATCACTGAATCGCGTCGTGTTGTGGGCGGCCCCGACTTCGGCCGCAGTAATGTGCTGATGCTCACCGCCGCCTGGCGCCGCCAGAACATCGAAACCCTGCTGCGCCCGGCCAACGGCTATTATTTGGAAGGCAAAGTAGGCGCCACCCTCGGCTCGCTCGGCTCTTCCGCCGCCGTGCAGCGCGTACATGGCCGCGCAGGCTACTATTTCACCCCCGAAGAACACAAAAATATCGGCACTTTCATCGTGCGCGGCGAGTTGGGCTACACCCATTCCGACCAAGATTCGGAAGTGCCCTCCGTATTGCTGTTCCGCAGCGGCGGCGCCAACAGCGTGCGCGGCTACGAGCAAGACAGTATCGGCCTGAAAGGCCCGAACAATTCCGTGCTGCCCGACCGCGCCTTGGCCGTAGCCAGCTTCGAATACCAAAAACCGATCGGCAAAAACTTCGCGCTGGCGCTGTTTCACGATATGGGCTCGGTGAGCCACAACTTCACCAATATCAATTGGCATCACGGCAGCGGCGTCGGCCTGCGCTGGTTTAGCCCGATTGCCCCCTTCTCCTTCGATTTGGCCTACGGCCACCAAGACCGCAAACTGCGCTGGCACATCAGCCTGGGAACCCGATTCTAAATGACCGACACCGCCCTACCCGTTGATTCCGACACCCTGCCGCCCGAGGCCGAAAACGAAGCCGCCGCAGGCAGCACTCCGCCGAAAAAGCCGCGCCGTCGCTGGCTGCGCCGCCTGCTTTCCGCCTTTTTGCTGCTGCTCACGCTTTTGGTGGCCGCCGTGGTGTGGCTGGTGGGCACCGAATCCGGCCTGCGCTTCGGCATCACCAAAATCCCTTCCTGGTTTGGTGTGAACATCAGCGTGAAGGAATTAAACGGCAGCCTGTGGCGCGGCTTTCAAGGCAGCGGCATTCAGGTAGCCACCGAGGGCGCCGATTTAGACATCAGCAGCGTGGCGCTGCAATGGCAGCCGCAGGAATTGTGGCACCGGCAGCTGCACGTCAACCGCCTGGCCGCCGGCGACATCCGCATCATCAGCAAACCTACCCCGCCCAAAGAAGACCGCCCGCCGATAAGGCTACCTGAAAGCGTGGATTTGCCCTTGAGCGTGCAGATTGAGAAAATCGAAGTCGGCCGCATCCTGCTGGGCAAAAGCAACAACCCGGTGGTGGAATCCGGCGCGGTGAGCTACCGGTTCGACCACCAAAACCACCAGCTCAACATCGTTTCCCTGCGCCTGCCCTGGCACAATTTCAGCGGCAGCGCCACGCTCAACACCGCCACGCCCTTCAAGCTCGACGGCCAAATCGTGGGCAGCGGCGAATTGGACGGCAAACAGGCCGACAGCGCCGTGGCCGTAAACGGCAGCCTGCAAAGCCCCGAGCTGCTCGTCCAGCTGGACAACGGCGATTCCCACTTTGCCGTAAACGGCAAACTGCGCCCCTTCGAGCCGCTGCTCAACCGCAAAATCGTCAACCTCAACATCGACGGCCGCCAAATCAACCCCGCATGGTTTGATCCCTCCCTGCCCGCCGCCGATTTGGTGTTCAACCTCGCACTCAACCCCGCCGAAGAAGCCGATACCCTCGCCGGCCTGCTCGAAGTGCGCAACCAAGCCCCCGCGCCCATCAACGGCAACGGCATCCCCGTGGCCGGCATCAACGGCAAGCTCAAAGTGGACACCGGCGGCAAACTGCATCTGGACAATGTCGATACCGAGCTGGCCGCCGGCGGCCGCATCACCTTCAACGGCAACATCGACAGCGCCAGCCAGAACATGGCCGTGGATGCCGCCGTGCAGCAGTTCAAACTGCAAGATATCCTCAAACAAAAGCTCGACCTCAGCCTAAACGGCGGCATCAAACTTTCAGGTAGCCTTTCCAGCCCGCAGGCCGATTGGCAGCTTAAAGCCGGGCAAACCGCCACCAGCGGCACCTTCCAACTGCTCACCGACAAGACCAACCGCCAGCGCAGCATCCGCCTGCAACAAGTGAAAATTACTCCCGAAAACGGCGGCGAAATGCACGGCGAAGCCCTGCTCGAGCTCTTCCAAGGCCGCAAAATCACCGCCCGTATCGACAGCACCCGCTTCAACCCCGCCGCCGTGCTGGCCGATTTGCCGCAAGGCAGCGTGAACGGCAGCGTGAAGCTCGACGGCAGCCTGGCCGACCAGCCCAATCTTCACCTCCTGCTCGATTGGCAAAACAGCCAGCTCTCAGGCGCCCCCCTCGCCGGCAAGGCCGATTTGCGCTATCAAAACGACCACCTGCCCAAAGCCGACCTCAACCTTTTGCTCGGCCGCAACCGCATCCACGCCGACGGCAGCTTCGGCAAAGCGGGCGACCGCCTTAATCTCGACATCGACGCGCCCAACCTCAACCTCTTCGGCTTCGGCCTCACAGGCTACCTGAAAGCCCAAGGCTTCCTCTCCGGCGACCCCGCCAAGCTTACTGCCGACCTGCACGGCCACGCCGACAGCCTCGCCGTACAAAACGCCGTGCGCATCGACCGCCTCGATTTCGACCTCAAAGGCTCGCCCGACCTCAACCAACCGCTCAACATCAAGCTCGACGGCCGGCAAATCCACATCGGCAGCACCCAAATCGACAACATCAACCTCAACGCCAACGGCAGCGGCAAAAGCCACAGCATCACCGGCAACAGCAGCCTCAGCCTCAGCGGTAAGCCCTTCCGCCTCAATCTGGCCGCCAATGGCGGGCTGAACAACGAGCAGCAATGGAACGGCCGCATCGGCCAGCTCGACATCGGCGGCGCCTTCAACCTCAAGCTGCTCAACCCCATCCAAATCGAAGCCGGCGCCAAACGCGTGCGTCTCGACAACGCCCGCTGGGCAGCCATGGGCGGCAGCCTCAACCTGCACACGTTCATGTGGGAAAAACAAACCGGCATCAGCAGCAAAGGCAACGCCGCCAATCTGCACCTGCAAGAGCTGGACAACCTGATCGGTCTAGGCAAAGACGACAAATCCGTCAAGCTGCAGCTCGTGGTGGCCGGCGACTGGGACTTGCGCTACAGCCGCGACGCCACAGGCTACCTGAAACTCACCCAGCAATCCGGCGACGTGGTTATCCCCTATCGCCAGCAAGCGCTGGGCTTGGGCAACCTCGTGCTCGACACCCGCTTCCACAGCGGCCGCATCGACAACCGCCTCACCGGCAAAACCCGCTACGGCACGCTCGACGCCGCCGTGGCCGTGAGTCAGCAGTTCGGCAACGCCATCAGCCAAGCCCCGATCAACGGCTACCTGAAACTCGACATCCCCGAGCTCGACGCCATCCGCAATCTCCTGCCCGGCGGCATGAGCGCCAAAGGCGCGCTCGCCATCGACACCACCGTGTCCGGCAACGTGGGCGAGCCCCGCCTCAACGGTACCGCCACCGGCAAAAACCTCTACTACCGCGACCGCAACACCGGCGTGATTTTGGATAACGGCAGCCTCAGTTCCCGCTTCCAAGGCCGCGACTGGGTAATCGACTCGCTCAAATTCACCCGCAAAGACGGCAGCGTCGAGCTCAAAGGCCGCGTCAACCTCACCGGCACCACCCCCGATGTAGACGTCAACGCCCAGTTCACCCGCTACCCCATCCTCGACAACCCCAACCGCAAGCTCACCCTCAGCGGCAACAGCCGCTTGCTCTACAACCCCGGGCGCGGCATGGCGCTCAACGGCGGGCTCAAAGTAGACAGCGGGCACTTCGGCTTCCAAAAATCCAGCATGCCCGGGCTGGATGACGACGTAGTGGTGCTCGGCGAAGAAAAACCCGCCGAAACCACCGCCGCCACCCCCATCGAGATGAACCTCACCCTCGATTTGAACGACAACTTCCGCTTCAGCGGCCAAGGGCTGGATGTGTTGCTCGGCGGCCAGCTCACCATCAGCGCCAAACCCAAAGAGAACCTGCGCGCCGTGGGCACGGTAAACATCGTGCGCGGCCAGTATAAAGCCTACGGCCAAGACCTCGTCATCAACAAAGGCCACATCTCCTTCGTCGGCCCCATCGCCTCGCCCAACCTCAACCTGCGCGCCACCCGCAAATATTCCCCCGTGGGCGCCGGCGTGGAAGTACTCGGCAGCCTCGACAACCCGCGCGTGAGCCTCGTATCCAGCGAGCCGATGAGCGACAAAGACAAACTCTCCTGGCTCATCCTCGGCCGCGCCAGCAGCGGCAACGAAAGCGACGAAGCCACCGTGGCCGCCGCCGCCGGCGCCTTCCTGGCCGGCAACATCAACGACAAAATCGGCCTCCTCGACGACTTCGGCATGACCACCCGCCGCACCCGCAACACCCAAACCGGCGAGCTCAACCCGGCCGAACAAGTCATCACCTTCGGCAAACGCATCACCAACGAGCTCTATCTGGGCTACGAATACAGCGTAACCAGCGCCAACCAGGCCGTGAAGCTGATCTGGCAGATCAACAGCGCCCTTCAGGTCATCAGCCGCGTCGGCACCGATTCCGTGAGCGGCGAAGTGCGCTACACCGTCCGCTTCGATTAGCCGCCGTCCGGCCAAGCCGCCGCAGGGTTTCGGCTTGGATAAAGTTTCAGGCAGTCGTTTCAGGTAGCCTGAAAAGCAGCTGCCCGATGGCAGATAAAGTTTTGCCGCAATCCTTATTCCCAACAGCCCCAAAGTCCCCTCTCCCCATGGGAGAGGGTTAGGGGGAGGGAAACCGTTCAAGTTTCGGCAAACGCTGCTATTGGATTGAGACTTTGCCCTCCCACACGGGGAAGGAGGTGGATTGCGGGGAAATTGAGAATACGTGCGTACTGCACACACCCTGCATACAGGCTACAACTTGTTATGTTTACTTATTGAGAAAAATGGGGATGACGTATGGAAAAAGAAATTTCTTTTTTGTTATCAAGTTTATCTGATAACGAAATACATCAAATTTGCGATCTCCCTAGGAATGCTGTCCTTCTTCTCTTAAATGAAAAAAGTTAGATGATTTTATATTGGAGAGATTACTGAGAGCATTAAAAAGTTGGCATTCCGCCAAGAATAGGGCTGGTAATAAATTAAAGATCAAACTATTACCAGATAAAAAACAATATAAAAAAATGGAACTAATGTTCTCTACTTTAGAAAATATTTCCTCTCTTCTTAAATCATCCGAGTCTGAAATTATTTCATATGAAGGAGCTAAACTTTACCTATTGAGTAAGTTTAAAGATATAGTATCAATACTTGATAGAGAAAATAAAGAGAACTTTATACATCAGATAAATCATTTCATCCCATATTGGCTTATATATAGAAAAGCTCCAACTAATTTTTTACTAAATAGAAAAATTCTTATTGAAAAAGAAAAATTCTTTTTTTATATTGATGGACTAAATCCGATCCTAATGGAAAGCCTAAACTTTATACAACAGGAAAAATTAAGAAAATGTAAAGCTGTAAACTTAATCAAGCTGGAAAATAATTTTTTCATTGAACTTGATGAAGTAAACATGATTTCCAATCAAGCCAAAATGGCAAATACAAAAATTGCAAATGGAGGACATTCAAATGAAAAACAAGAGTATGCCAAAGAAAAATATGGTAATAATAAAATAAATAATAGAACTTATAATAAATTATCAAATTCAGAAAGCTATCAATTTCTTAATAAAATGAAAGAGTATATAAACTTTATAGAAAAGGTAAATCGAGCATTTGTACGCCCAGACTTTGATCGATTAGAAGGCTGGCATACCCAGGGAGGTTTACCCACCTTAGGAAAACGTAGATAAATCACTAAAATTTCATCAATACTATTCAATTAAGAGATTCATCCATACCCAAACATACCGGCTAAAAATCCATTTTTATCATCGAAATAGCCCTCATCGCTATTGGACAAGCTTACGAAATTGACTACTCCGACGCACAGACTGCGTAGGTTGGCTTAGCCGCAGGCATAGCCAACCAATAAATCTTAGACAACCTTGGGTTACGGTTTGCACCCTAACCCAAGCTATGGCTACTCAAAAACGAAACTAAAAACCCGGCAACCCGAAACCCGCCGTAGTCAGGCATTTATGCCCGACAGCATCATTTTTCAGGTAGCCTCTCCCTACTCAAAGGCTACCTGAAACCCTTTATCCAATCATGCTCCCCGCCCTCTACCGCCTGCTCACCCGTCTCCTCGGCCGTCCGCTGGCCCGCCATCTGCTCGCCAAACGCAGCCGTCGTTCCCCCGCCTATCTGCTGCATCAATGCGAGCGTTTCGGCGAGCCGCTGGATAATCCCGTGCAGCACGCCATTTGGGTGCACGCCGTGTCTGTGGGCGAAACCCGCGCCGCCGTGCCGCTGGTGCGGGCTTTGCGCCGCCGTTTTCCCGATGCCCCGCTGCTGCTCACGCAAATGACGCCCACCGGCCGCGCCACCGCCGAGAGCCTGTTTCCCGATGCCCAATGCCGCTACCTGCCCTACGACCACCCGGCTTGGACAGCCGCCTTCCTCGCCCAGCATAAGCCGCGTTTCGGCATCATCATGGAAACCGAAATCTGGCCGAACCTGCTGGCCGCCTGCCGCGCGGCCGATCTGCCCGTATTCCTGGCCAACGCCCGCCTCTCCGAGCAATCCGCGCAGGGCTATCGACGCTGGCCGTCCCTGTTCGCCCCCGCCCTGCAATCCTTCCGCCGCGTGCTCGCCCAAACCGAAGCCGATGCCGAACGCCTGCGCGGCATCGGTGCGGAAAACGTGCTGGTGTGCGGCAACACCAAATACGACATCGCCCCGCCCGCAGCCATGCGCGAGCTGGCCGCAGCGTTTAAGCAACGCATCGGCGGCCGACCCGTGGTGGTGTGCGCCAGCACGCGGTTTCATCAAAGCCAAGACGAAGCGCTGCTGCTGCTGCAAGAGTGGCGGCAGTATCGCGGCGATGCGCTTTTGGTCATCGTGCCGCGCCATCCCGAGCGCTTCGATGCCGTGGCCGAAGGCGCGGCGGCGCTCGGCCTGCGTGTGCAGCGGCGCAGCGAGGAAGCCGCCGTGTGCCCCGACACGCAAGTGTGGCTGGGCGACAGCATGGGCGAGCTGTTCGCCTACTATCTGGCCGCCGATATAGCCTTTGTGGGCGGCAGCCTGGTGGACACCGGCTGCCAAAACATCATCGAACCTATCGCCTGCGGCAAGCCTGCCCTGTTCGGCTATTCCACCTACAACTTCGCCGCCGCCTGCGCGGGCGCATTGGCCGCCGGTGCCGCGCTTCAGGTCGCCACCCCCGCCGAATGGTATGCCGCCGTACAACACTGGCTGGCGAACCCCGCCGAACGCGAACGCTTCTCCGCCCAAGCCGCCGGCTTTATCCAAGCCCACCAAGGCGCGAGCGAACGGATTGCCGAAGCCGTGTGCGCGGCTTTGGAAGAGGCTACCTGAAAACGGAGCGAAGCGAAGTTTCTGCGAAGCTAAAACGCCAGCTGCAACGAAGTTAAAACCATTCCACGCATATCCTACTCCTGTAGGCTGCGTTGGCTATTGCAGATACAAAAAAGGATACGATGAATTATCAAAAGCTAAGAATGGACAAGATGCTGAGAGAATATTAAAAGAACTTGGAGCATATTTTCGCAATATTCGTAGTGTTTGATTAAGGTTTAATCATGGAAGAATTATCAGACAAAATCAGAGAACTGGTTTACAAAGACAACGCAGCCGAACTGGATAAAATCCTGGAAAAGCATTCATATTTCGCTTTCCGCAATTTTCTTTCCAAAGGTTTGCTGCAATTTGCCGCAGGGGAGAATGCGTTAAATATCTGCAAGCTGCTGCACTCAAAAGGTATTTCTCCGGAGGATGTGGCAGGACAGCTGCAAAATACCGCCTTGCAGGAGGCGGTTAGCTACAATCATCCCGCTGTATACCGATGGCTTTTGAGTATCGGGGCAAATCCCAACGGCAATGTTGCCGCCCTTGCGCCCGCTATCGACCCGGCTGTTGTCGATAACAATAGCGCGGCGGTAAAGGCGCTTTTGGAAGCAGGGGCAGAACCGAATTTTCTCTATTCCGCCAGAAACTGTACGCCGCTGGATGTCTGCCTTGCCTTCGGACATACCGAATTGGCGGATTTACTGAAAGAATACGGCGCAGTACAGGCTAGGATTCCGTTTGATTTCTCAGAATATGAAAACAGCGGCGTACTGGATCATATCCATACCCATGTCGGCAATATTTTGAATATCGAATTTGCCGTAAATCCGGAATATTCGCTGCGGCTGGCAACCATTAGAAGAGACAGGGACTTCAAACTTCTGTTTACCAACGGGCTGTATAAAAGACAGCCGCGTTATGAACTAATGGTCTGCATCGACTACCAATGGCCGGTAAACCAACGCCTGATTCCGGAAAACAATCCCTATGCTTTTTTCATGCTGATTTTGGAAAAGATTGCAGGCTGCCTGAAAAACGATACGCCCAAAGAAGGCATGATTTTTGACCGTTCCGATTTTGACTCTATTCTTTGGCCAAGCAATATGGATGGACTGATGCTGGTAGATTACCAATTTGAAAAAGATACGGATAATCAGACAGAGGATGAAGACGTAACCCTATGGCTGCTAGTGCCTTTTTCCCACCTGCTACCGAAAAATACCGAGAAACTCATCGCACGGTACAAGGTGGCCAAATGGAAAAAAGTCGGCTACCGATGGCAACGGGACAATACGGCCACCGTGATTCCGGCTTTTCCGGAAAAGCTAGAAGCGTAGTAAGTGTAACCTGTGCGCCCCGCACGAACGCGGTTTCAGTTTTCAGGTAGCCCATTCCCCCTTCAGGCTACCTGAAAAACTGTAGATCGGCTTGCCGCCTGGTTGAAAGTTCGGTCGGTTTGCCATAAGCCGGGCAAAAAAGCTGCCTGAAAACGGATGCCGCAAGTTTCTGCGGGTTCGTTTTCAGGCAGCTTTTTGCGTTTAAAGGCGGGGCTGCTTACAGGCCGTGTACTTTAAAGCGGCCTTCAACCGGGGCGAACTGCTTGTCGGCAGCGGGCGCGGCGATGCCGCCGAATACGAGCTGGGCGCGCAGGGTCCAGCTGGCGGGGATTTGCCATTGTTCGGCCACGGCTTGGTCGATAACGGGGTTGTAGTGTTGCAGGTTGGCGCCGATGCCGGCGGCGGCGAAGGTGGTCCACACGGCGTATTGGTGCATGGCGTCGGCGTGTTCGGCCCACACGGGGAAGTTGGCGGCGTAGGCGGGGAATTGCTCTTGCAGGCCGCGCACGACGGATTGGTCTTCAAAGAAGAGCACGGTGCCGGCTGCGGCGGCGAAGCCGGCCAGTTTTTGGGCGGTGGGCTCGAATTTGTCGGCGGGCACGATTTGGCGCAGGGCGGCTTCGGTAAGCTGCCAGAGCTTTTCGTGTTCGGCGCCGAACAGCACCACGACGCGGGTGGATTGGGAGTTGAAGGAAGAGGGGGTGTGCAGCACGGCGTGTTCTACGATGGCGGCCACTTCTTCGGCGGGCAGGGGCAGGTTTTTGTTGAGCGCATATACGGAACGGCGGGTGCGGGCGGCTTCTTGCAGGATTTGATGGGTCATGATTTTTCCTTTCGGGTGTGATGGATAATGTAATGTGCGGCAGTATAAGGGTTTTGCGGCGCGGGGTGGTAGCGCTTTGCGGCAAGATGGTGTTTCTTGCCGGGAAAAGATGGGGGTGATTTTGCGGGGATTGGTTTTCAGGTAGCCTGCATGGGAGGGGCTACCTGAAAATATAGCGGATTAAAATTGCCATGATACGGCGTTGCCAACGCCCTTATGTACTACCCGTACACGGCGGGCGTTGCCGCCTTGTCTCATTTTTATTTTAATCCACTATAGTATTGGCCTGCGGTGCTGCATTTGGTTTCGCAAGGAGGGTAATCAAAAGGCTACCTGAAAAACAGAACAATGTTTTCAGGTAGCCTTTTATCCTCAGGAAATCACAGAATCTGCCACACGAAGAAAATCAAGGTGTGCAGGATAAACAGCGGCACGAGGATGCCGAACGACCAAGCCATATAGCCGAAGAAGCCGGGCATGGGCACTTTGCGTTGTTCGGCGATGGCTTTCACCATGAAGTTGGGGGCGTTGCCGATGTAGCTGAGCGCGCCCATGAACACGGAGCCCATGGATACGGCCAGCAGGGTGTGGAACAGGTGGCCGTTCATCAGGGTGTGCGCGTCGCCGCCGGCCATGTTGAAGAACACGAGGTAGGTGGGGGCGTTGTCCAAAAAGGCGGAGAGCATGCCGGCCATCCAGAAATACATGGTGTTGATTGGGTTGCCGGAAGCGTCGTGCACCATGGAAATCAGCGGGGCAAACGCGCCGTGTTCGCCGGCTTGCAGCATGGCCAATACGGGGGCGATGGTGATGAAGATGCCGAGGAAGAGTTTGCCCACTTCGGCAATCGGGCCCCAGTTGAATTCGTTTCCGGCACGCACCTGTTTGGGGGTGATGGCGAGGGAAGTAACGGCCAGTGCTACCAAAATCAGATCGCGGGCGAGGTTTTGTAGGGCGTAGTGGATGCCGAAAATTTCCAGGCCGGGGTGCGCGGGCTTCCAAATGCCGGACATCATCACGGCTGCCACCACGCCGCCCAGAAGCAGGAAGTTCCATTTGCCCATGAGTTTGATTTTTTCGGGCGGGCTGTCGGGGCTCGGGTCGCGCGGCAGGATTTCGTCGGCTTGGGCGAAGTATTTGCTGTCGAGGATGTAGAACACGGTGAGCAGCACGGCGGCGCTAATCAGCACGGGCGGCAGCATGTGTTGCACCGTCCACAGGAAATCCACGCCTTTGAGGAAGCCGAGGAAGAGGGGCGGGTCGCCCAGCGGGGTGAGGCCGCCGCCGATATTGGCCACGAGGAAGATGAAGAAAATCACCACGTGCACGCGGTGCTTGCGGTTGTCGTTGGCTTTGAGGATGGGGCGGATCATCAGCATGGCGGCGCCGGTGGTGCCCATCACGGAGGCCAGGAGCGTGCCGATGGCGAGCAGCGCGGTGTTCATGCGCGGGCTGCCGTGCAGATTGCCCCACACGAGGATGCCGCCGGAGATGGTGTAGAGCGCCCACAGCAGCAAAATAAAGGGGATGTATTCGGCCACTAAGGCGTGCACCAGCACATGCAGGCTGGTGGAGAAGCCGTAAACAAGCGTGAAGGGGATGAGGAAAGCCAAGGTCCACACCGCAGTGATTTTGCCAAAATGGTGATGCCAGATGTGGGCGAAAAACAGCGGGCCGGTGGCGATGGAGAGCAGAATCAGCACGAAGGGAATGCCCCAGGGCAGGCTCAGCTCGGCGCCGTTGAGCTCGCCGGCCAGCGCGGGAAGCGGCAGGGCGAGCAGCGGCAGGAGGAGGGCGGTTCGGATACGCATCGGGTTTCCTTATTGGCAGGTGGTCACAAACAAAATATTTCAGCCGGACGGGTTATTCCGGCTGCTTTACTGTGCCGATTGTAAATGAAAGCAGGCGGTGTGTCAGTATGTGTTATCCGATGACGCGGCAGGCTACCTGAAAACGGCGGGGAGTTCGGCTGCGCCGACAGGGGCGGTACAGTGCGGCGCATTTGTGGTGAATACTCTGTTGGCCGCTTTTCGGGTTTGCAGAAAGCGGGGGCTACCTGAAAAATATCGCTTGGGCGGAGCAAATGGATTTTCAGGTAGCCTGCCGCACAACGGGGCTACCTGAAACCTGTCCGCCCGCTGTGCTACAATCCCGCCCTTGAATCGAACTGCCGCAAACCCGCCATGACCAAGAAAAAACCGAAAACCTTTGAAGAAGCCGTGAGCCGGCTGGAAGCCATCAACCAAGCCATGCAGGCCAGCGATATGCCGCTGGAAGACGCGCTGGCCGCCTATCAGGAAGGCAGCGAACTGGTGCGTTTTTGCCAAGCGCGGTTGGCCGAAGTGGAGCAGAAGCTGCAAGTGCTGGATTCCGGCGTGGAACGCGAGCTGGTGTTGGAACAAGATGAATAAACCCGATAATTGGCAACAACGCGCCCGCGCCCAAGCCGAACTCGTGCTGGAGCGCGTGCTGCCCGCAGAAAACAGCCTGCCGCAGCGGCTGCACCAAGCCATGCGCTATGTCGTGCTCGGCAGCGGCAAACGGCTGCGCCCGCTGCTGGTGCTGGCTGCCTCCGAATTGGGGCAGTCCGAAGCCGCCGCTGCCGAGGCCGCCCTGGCCGCCGTGGAGCTGGTGCACGTTTATTCCTTGGTGCACGACGACATGCCCGCCATGGACAACGACAGCCTGCGCCGCGGCAAACCCACCTGCCACGTCCAATACGACGAAGCCACCGCCCTCTTGGTGGGCGACGCGCTGCAAACCCTCGCTTTTGATGTGCTCAGCCGCCCCAACGGCCTGCCCGCGCAACGGCAGCTGCAAATGGTGCACACCCTCGCCCGCGCTTCCGGCAGCCTCGGCATGGCCGGCGGGCAGGCCATCGATTTGCAATCCGTGGGGCTGCATATCGGCCAGACCGAATTGGAAACCATGCACCGCCTGAAAACCGGCGCCCTCATCCGCGCTGCCGTGGCCTTGGGTGCGCTCAGCTGCCCCGATTTGGACGATGCCGCCCTGGCGCGGCTCGATGACTACGCCGCCAAACTCGGCCTTGCCTTCCAAGTGATCGACGACGTGCTCGATTGCGAAGCCGACACCGCCACCTTGGGCAAAACCGCCGGTAAGGACCAAGAAGCCGACAAGCCCACCTATGTCAAACTCATGGGGCTGAACGCCGCCCGCGACTATGCCGAACGGCTCGTGGCCGAAGCGCAGCAAGCCTTGTCCGGCTTCGACGCCCGCGCCGACCGCCTGCGCCAACTGGCCGCCTTCGTTACCGCACGGCGGAACTGAGAGATTTGCTGGTCGAAAAAGAGAAAGGCTACCTGAAAACCTGCTACAAGGATTTTCAGGTAGCCTTTAATTTGGCACTAAACCGTGGGTCGGATACTGGTATCCGACAAAACGTTATGCTGGAAATATCGGATTCGAGAGTACGACCCGGCTTCTGCAATTTTGGGCTACCTGAAAATATAGTGAATTAACAAAAACCAGTACAGCGTTGTCTCGCCTTGCCGTAACGTGTGTACTGTCTGCGGCTCGCCGCCTTGTCCTGATTTTTGTTAATCCACTATAGGTGCGCCCTTTTTTCGCTTTCAGGTAGCCTGAAACAGTACGGGCTAGTTGGAATGTTGATTGCTCAAGCTCTGTCGTATAGGCCTAAATTGTGCATTGTTAATCCACTGCACTATAAAGGCTACCTGAAACTTTGCCTTGCTCATTTTCAGGTAGCCTTCCGTTATGCTTCAACGTTACCGATGTAAAGCTTCGGGTTACCAGTAATTCATCACTTTCCACCAAACGCCGCCGATAACCACGAAGACGGCGAGGTTGACCACGCTCATGATAAAGCCTGCTTTCCACCATTCGCCCAAGGTGGTGTAGCCGGAACCGAAAATCACGGGCGAAGTGCCGGTAGCGTAGTGGGTAAGGGTCATCATGATGCTGGAAGAGGAGGCCAGCAGCAGGGCGTAGAGCATGGGGGGCGCGCCCAGAGCCAGGCCGGCGGCATAGAAGGCGCTGAGCATGGCGGTGATGTGGGCGGTGGTGCTGGCGAAGATGTAGTGGGCATACATATAGGCCAGAAGCAGCAGGGTTACCGCGCCAACCCAGCCCATGCCCATGCCGCCGATGCCGGTTTCCAAGAGTTTGGAGAGCCAGGCAATCAGGCCGAGCTTGTTGAGGAAGGTGGCCATCATCACCAGGGCGGAGAACCAGGTAACGGTGTCCCACGCGCCTTTTTCAGTCAGGACATCCTGCCAGGTGAGCACGCCGCTGAGCAGCAGCAGGGAGAGGCCGAGGAAGGCGGTGGTGGTGGGGTTGACGGCGAGCCTTATCTCTTCAAGGGCAAACCATTTAACTAATAGGTCGTTGTAAATCAAATGAGGCAAATCTGCCCATAAGATAAGCAGCACGGCAAAAATGGCCAGCATGATTTTTTCGCCGCGGTTCATCGCCCCCAATTCTTTCAGCTTGTCTTTGGCAAACTGAGAAGCATTCGGGGTTTCCTTGATTTCGGGCGGGAAGAAGAAATACAGCACCAGCGGCATCAGGAACATGGCTACCAAACCGGGCACAAGCATGGCAATGGCCCAAGTGCCCCAGCTCAGATGGATTTTGGTGTTGGTGGCTTTGGCAATCAGACTCACGATCAGCGGGTTGGGCGCGGTGGCGGTAATGAACATGGCGGAGGTAATCGGATTGCTGTGGTAGTTTACCAAGGCCAGGTATTTGCCGATGCGGCTTTGCGTGCCTTTTTCCGGGTCGGAATCGAAGCTGCCCGCAATGGATTTCATAATCGGGTGGATGATGCCGCCGCCGCGCGCGGTGTTGCTGGGCGTTACCGGGGCGAGAATCAGCTCGGAAATGGCCAGGCTGTAGCCGATGCCCAGTGTTTTCTTGCCGAACAAGGAGATAAAGTAGTAGCCGATACGCGCGCCCAGCCCGGTTTTCAGGATGCCGCGCGAAATCATGATGGAAATACCGATGAGCCAAATCAGCGGGTCGCCGAAGGAGCTTAACGCGTCTTTGATGGCCACGGTGGCCGGGTTTTTGATCGGGTTGCCTTCGGGATCAAGCTCGGGCACGGTTACCTTGGTAATGGCCACCAGCATAATGGCGAGAATCGACAGTGCGCCGATGGGCATGGCTTTGCCGATGATGGCGGCAATCACGCCCACAAACAGCGCCAACAGATGCCAGGCATTGGGGGTAACGCCCTGCGGCACGGGGATGACAAACCAAATCAACAGCGTGAGCGCCACGGCCACCGCCATCGGTATGGGTTTAAACCCGAGTTTGTTGTCCATTTCCTACTCCTTAATTCAAGTTGATGAAAGTACTGCAACCAATGAATTGTCTAGTGCATTTTAGCAGTTTTTTACGCGAACAGAAGGAATTTACTTTTCTAGGATTTTTCGTAAATACAATGAATTGTTGAAATGAAACGAATGCGGAGGCATCGAGGCGGCGCAAAATGGCAAAGGCTACCTGAAAATTGGCGGTGATTTTCAGGTAGCCTTGATTTGGGGTTGATGGTTATAGCTGCTCTTTTTTCACGGCAGCCAAGGCGCGGGCGAGGTTGTAGGCCAATACGTCGTCCACCAGGCGGGGCACTTCGTCTAAGAAGGCCTGCTGCATATTCTGCACCATCAGCGCGGTTTGCCGTTGCAACGCGGTTTTCACCATGCCGGATACGGCATCGGCCAGATGCGGGCGCAGTTTTTCGGCCAGGCGTTCGAGCAGGACTTGCTCGCTCAGGCAGAGGATTTTGTGTTGCAGATTGCTGGGCAGGGTGTAGGCGTTGAGCAGCACTACTTTCTCGGCAGCAGCGGCCAGTTCTGCGGTGCCGGGTTCGACTTGGGCATCGTATTCGGGCTGTGTGGCGGCTTCGGCAGCGGCTTCGATTTGTTCGGCTATGTCTTGGTTGGGCGTTACTGTGGGCTGTGCGCCGCCCAACCAAACGGTGGCCTGCTCGGCCACGGGTTCGTCACGGCCGATGCGCAGGGAGTGTTGTGCAGCCAGCCAGTCTTCTTGAAACAGGATTTGCGGGTTGTTCAGCTCGGCTTCGGAGCCGGCGGTTTGCAGATTGTGCTGTTGCTGCCAATGCTGGAGATAGGCTTGATAGGCCTGTTTTTGTTCGTCCAGATTCAGGCGGCGGTGGCGGCTGCCGCTGAGCGCGCCGGGGCGCGTGTTGGTGCTGGCGGGCTGTGCGGCAGGTTCGGCCACGGCCACGGGCGAGGGAGTGTGAAGTGGTGCGGTGCGGATTTCTGCGGTAGGTGCGGCAGCCGGTGCAGGCGTTGGGCTGGCTTCGGCCACCAAGGTATCGTAAAGAAGAGTGGCAGAAGGATGGCGGTTGGATTGGGTGGCGGGCGGTTGTTGTGCCTGTTTGGCCAGATGGCGGCGTTTTTGTTGTAGGCGCTCCAGGCCTTTTTCCCAATCTTCGGTATCTGATGTGGTGGATTGCGGGGCAGAGGAATCGTCGTTGAGGGTGAAAACCAGATTATCTTGCGCTTGGGTCATGGTGGTTTTTCCGAGGAGAGGTTAGCTTGGTATCGACGGTTTCAGGTAGCCTTTGATTGCTCGCCGTGAGGCTACCTGAAAACGTAACAGACGATATTATAGTGGATTAAATTTAAATCAGGACAAGGCGGCGAGCCGCAGACAGTACAAATAGTACGGCAAGGCGAGCCAACGCTGTACTGGTTTAAATTTAATTCACTATATTTCATAAAACATGCCTCTGTGGGTGGCGGCTGTCCAAGCGCCGGGCTTGGGCTTATAATCCGCCCCGTTGCCCGGCAGCGTGACTTAGGGCGGAAAGGAAGAAAGTTATGGAAGAAATCAATCAGAGAATCAGCTATTTGGAAGAGAGTTGCGAGGCTTTGCGCGTGCAAAACCTGGTGTTAGGCAGCGCGTTGAAAAGCCTGCTGCGCAGCCTGCCGCCGGATATGGCGCAAGATGTGTTGGAGGCAGTGCGTGCGGGCTTTGATGATGAATTGGCGCGGCTGGAATATTCCGACAGCGCACAAAGCGAGCTGTTCCACGATGCAACTTATACCTTTTTTGGCGAGAAGAATTACTGACTCAATCAGGTGCCGTGAATTATTAGATTTAAATCGAGATAAGGCTGGCCAGATAGTACAGTCGGGCCAATGCAGAATCGGTTTAAATTTCGTTTGCTAAAACACAGGAGAAAACCATGCACACACTTTGCAAACTACCCTTTTTCGGCGTGGCGGAAGTGAGTGGCGCGGATGCCGCCGAATTTCTGCACAGCCAGCTTTCCAACCACATTTTGGATTTGCAGCCGGGCGAGGCTTGTTTCGCCACCTACAACTCGCCGCGCGGGCGGGTGCTGGCCAATATGCTGGTGTTGCGCTGTGCCGACCGTTTCCTGCTGGTGATGGCGGCGGATTTGCTGGAAGCCACGATAAAGCGTCTGCGGATGTTTGTGCTGCGCAGCAAAACGGTGTTCCACACCGACAGCGCCTGGCAGGTGTACGGCCAAAGCGGCGCGGATACGGGCGCGGATGCCGCCGCGCTCAAATTTGCTGCCGAAGAAGGCGATAACGGGCTGATTACGCTGGCTTTGGCCGGCGGCAACCGCATGGTGCTCAGCCCGGCGCCGCTGCCCGATGACGACCATCCTGCCGCTGCCGAAGCTTGGCAGGCCGCCGAAATTTTGCAGGGGCGGCCGTGGATTTCGCAGCCCACTGTGGAAAGTTGTGTGGCGCAAATGCTGAATCAGCACCTGCTCGGCGGCGTGCATTTCAAAAAAGGCTGCTATCCGGGGCAGGAAATCATCGCCCGCGCCCAATATCGCGGCCAAGTGCGGCGCGGTATGGCGGTGTGCCGAAGCGCCCAGCCGGTAGCCGTGGGCAGCAAGGTGGAAGCCGATGGCGAGGAAGTGGGCATTGTGATCAACAGCGCGGCGAATGATGAGGCTTTCGTGTTGCTGGCGGTGATCAAACACGTCGCGGCAGGCAAGGCCTTGCAGGCCGGCGGGCAGGATTTGCAAACGCTGAAGCTGTTGTTTGAAACGGAAGCGGATGAATGAGATATAGTGGATTAACAAAAATCAGGACAAGGCGGCGAGCCGCAGACAGTACACACGTTACGGCAAGGTGAGGCAACGCTGTACTGGTTTAAATTTAATTCACTATAGCCGCCTGCCGGATGCAAGCGTAATAAAAACAGGCTACCTGAAAAATTTCAGGTAGCCTGTTGTATTGCTGCTTGGCTGAATTCCACAGCAAAAGCAGTTCAGCCAGATTGATTAAGGCACGATTTTCTGTGTGCCGAAAGCGCCGGTGTACTCACCTGATTTTTGGTAGGTACCGCCCATTTCATCGGCATGGCCGCCATAGAAATGGCCGCTGAATTTCGCGCCAGAGTTGGCCGTGCCGCTAAAGCTGTTACCGGAAATGATGCCGTTATCCAATACAACTTCTGTGTTGTTGGGAGTAAGCGTGCCGCTGATGGTGCGGTTGCCGAAATCAACATTGAAGTTGGCCGCGCCGGTTGCAATCTGGGCATTGGTTTGGTTGGACACTGGGGCGTGAACGGCATAACCGGAATAGGTAAATGTGCCGCTGGTGGGCATGTCGTTGGCTGAGGTCACGATGCCTTGTGAAAACATATAGCCTTGGGCATTGGTTCCTTCGCGGACATAGCCATAGCTGGATTGCGTCATAATTTGGCCTACATGCGCGGTGTTTCCTGCTTGTAGATCGAGCAGGCCGAGGGCAGACACGCCAGGAGGGATAATGAACAGTTCTTGGCCATCTACCTTCAGAACGCCAAAGCTTTGCTGGGTAAAGGACAGAGCCTGCTCGCTGATGCGCTGATAGCCGTTAGACGACAGGGTGATGGCCTTGCCGGTACGTTGATTGGCGGGAGGCGGGGGAGGATTGCCGCCGCCCGGATTGGGGTCGTCGGGATTGATCGGACTGTTGGGGTTGGGGCTGTTGCGGTCGTTGTCGATCGGGCTGCCGCCGCCACTGCTGCCGCAGGCGGCCAAGCCAAGGGTGGTGATGGCGATGGCCAGTAGGGTTTGTGCTTTCATTCTTATTCCTTGCGTTAAGAAGGTTCTCGACCTGCCGACCGGGTATTGCGTGCAGCGATGGTTGGTCGGCGTGGCTTAGAGAGCGTTGGATAAAAAAGGGCGCAATTCTAGCATAAATATGGGGTCGGCCTAATTCAGTCGGCTTGCGTGCTCATCAGGCGCAGGGCTTTCAGGTAGCCTTGCTGGCTGGTGACGAGGCCGATGAATTCGCCGTTGGCGGTGTAGATGCGCAGGGGGGTGTTTTCCGGCAGTTCCGGCGGGGCGGCAGGGGTTTGGCCGAAGCGCAGGGCGCGGATGGTTTGTTCGCTGGCCGTGTGTTGCGGCAGGTGTTGCACCAGGGCATCGCAGGGCAGCAGCAAGGCGTCGCGCTGCTCTTCGGTAAGCGTGGCAAGGCTTTCGATGCTGTGGCTGTGTTCGATTTGGAAGCCGGCGGTGGCGGTACGGCGCAGGGCGGTGAGGTGGGCCAGGGTGTGGGCGCTTTTGGCAATATCTTCGGCGAGGGTGCGGATGTAGGTGCCTTTGCTGCATTGCACGCTGATTTGGGCTTCGGGGTATTGGAAGCGGAGGATTTGGATGTCGTGGATATGGATGCTGCGGGGCTGGCGTTGGATATCGATGCCTTGGCGGGCGTATTGGTAGAGGGGTTTGCCTTGGTGCTTGAGGGCGGAATACATGGGGGGCAGCTGCTGCTGTGCGCCGAGGTGCTGCTGGCAGGCTACCTGAAAATCGGTTTGGCTGATTTCGTCGTGGCTGGTGGCGGTGATGCTGCCTTCGGCATCGCCGGTATCGGTGGTTTGGCCGAGGCGGAGGGTGGCGATGTAGGCTTTGTCGGCATCGAGCAGATATTGGGCGAATTTGGTGGCTTGGCCGAAGCAGACGGGAAGCAGGCCGGTGGCCAGCGGATCGAGCACGCCGGTGTGGCCGGCTTTTTCGGCACGGTAGAGGCGGCGGGCTTGTTGGAGGGCGCTGTTGCTAGAGAGGCCGGTGGCTTTGTCGAGCAGGAGGACGCCGTCGAGGGGGCGTTTTTGAGGTTTCATTGTGTGGATGGATGATTAGTTGTGTTGTTGGGGTTGTTTCCCTAGGTAGCCTTGGGTGGATGGAGGCTATCTGAAAATAAAGGCTACCTGAAGATATCGGCGTTGCAAAAATGCTGCCGGATTGGGTTTCAGGTAGCTTTTGTGTGGTAGTACTGGAAGTTAGCGTTTGGCGCCAAATGCACCGTTAAATTCGTCTGCGGTGTTATGGAGATTGCGCTTGTAATAAGTGCCGCCGACCTCTTCGGCATTAGGGCCGTAAAATGCCCCTGCAAAACCGACACCGTCATATAGCCCTGAGTGGAACTCATTACCTTGGATGGAGGCAGTTCCCAAGTAGAATTCTCCTCGGGAGGGAACGGTTACGTGTCCGCCAATGACGTTTCTATCGAAGTGTGCGAATAGTCTGACTGTTCCTTCTTCCATGCGGCTGGAGTTTTCGGTGTGGACGACTCTGCCATTGTAGGTGATTGAACCGGTATGCGGCATATTTACAGCTTTTTCACCTTGCGCCATCAAGTAGCCACTACCGTCTGTATCTCGGACATAGCCAAATCGGGTATGGGTGAGGAATTGGCCGCCATCAACATAACGGAAGATGCCGTTGTTATCTCTCAACGTAATAAATCCTCCAGAAGACATTCCAGCGGGGATGATGTCAATAGACCGCCATGCGTGTGTTACCGGATCCATGATATCAAAAGAGTTGATATTGCCATTTCTGGCAAATCTTACGGCTCCGGTGGTTAGTCTAGCATAGTTGGAGCCATTAAGTTGGATGTAGCTGATGGAGCGGGGGACAACACCTGGGCCTAGCGGTGGCTCGATTAGGCGGATGGTTGGGCCTCCACCACCTCCGCCTCCACCCCCGCTACCGCAGGCAGACAGGGCAAAGGCCGTAAGCAATAATGCGGATAAAGATGAAAATTTCATAATACAAGTCCTAATTGCGTGGTTGCAGACAACCATTTGTTATATAAATGGGAAGTTTGTTGCGTATTGGATTTTACGCTGAAATGTAAAGCAATGTAACTATAGCATAAAAAATGTATGGCTAAGGCGGTATTGAAATAATGAAGACGTTTTCAGGTAGCCTTTCCTCGGAGGAAGGCTACCTGAAAATATTGTGCTGTCTATTCAGCGAGCAGTTGGTCGGCCAGGCGGTACACTTCGGCGAAGTCGGGCTCGCCCACATAGGTTTTGACGATGCGGCCGTTTTTGTCCACCAGAAAGGAGGTGGGGGCGGCGATGACTTGGTAGGCCTGCTGGGTATAGCCTTGTGCGTCGTGGAGCACGGTGAAGGGCAGGCGGTGGGTTTGGGCGTAGGTTTGCACCACGGGCAGGGGGTCGCTCGGCACGGGGATGGAAACGGCGATGATTTGGAAGTTTTTGCCTTGGTAGTCTTGGTGCATCCGGATGAGTTTGGGCATTTCGGTTGCGCAGGCGGGGCAGGAGGGAAACCAGAAGTTGATGAGGGTAACTTTGCCTTGCAGGGTGATGTGGTTCACGGTTTGGCCTTGCAGGTTCGGCAGGGCGAAGGCGGGGGCGCTTTGGCGTTTGGGGGCGAACAGGATGTAGCCGGCGGCGGCGAGCACGGCCAGCAGGAGGAGGGCGCCGAGGTATTTTTTCATGGGGCGGGTTCTGCGGGGTTGGAAGGGATATGGGCGGCAATGGCTTGCTGCAGCTCGGCAGGGAAGCGGATGGCGCGGCCGGTGGTTTGGTCGATGAGCATGAAGCTGACGCGGGCTTCGGCGAGGATGCGCGGGCTGCCGGTTTTGCGGATGGTTTGGCTGATTACGGCTTGGCGCGCATCGGTTTGGGCAAAGGCGGTTTCGATGTCGAGCCGGTCGCCGAGGAGGGCGGCGCGGCGGTAGTGGATGTCGATGTGGACGATGGCCATGCCGTAGCGGCTGTTGCGGAAGAATTCGGCCAGCCCGTTGTGGTCGAAATAGTCCCAGCGGGCTTCTTCGAGGAATTCGAGATAGCGGGCGTTGTTGACGTGGCGGTATACGTCGAGGTGGTAGCCGCGTACGGTGAGGTGGGTGTGGTGTGGCATGGCGGGGATGGAAATGGCCGGCGTGCGGGCTGCCGGCCGTTGGTTTTACAGGGGTTGGAAGGGTTCGCGTTCTACTTCGCGGGCGGACAAATCGCAGAGGATGGGGGAGAATTGGATGTCGAACCATTCGGCAAAGATGTCGGGGTGCAAATCGGGCCATTGGCTTTCGTCTTCGCACCAGTCGGCCAGTTCGGCGGCGAAAATGGTGTCGATTTGGGGTTTGATTTCCGCCCACACTTCTTCGCCGTCATCGCAAGGGTTGGTGAGGTAGGCGTTGGCGTTGTTTTGCAGGTCTTCGAGGGTGAGGTCGCCGAGTTCGGCACCGGGCAGGGCGGTGAGCCAGTTCCAAAACGGCTGTAGCGGCACCAGCCGGAATACGCTGCGGTTGATTTCGTACATGATGCGCTCCTTTGATGAGGCGGTGGGGAAGGGTTTCAGGTAGCCTTTGTTTTTCAGGTAGCCTTTGCTGCTTGCGGAAAGGCTACCTGAAAATCGGAAGGGCGGCAATTTTAGCGGCTGAGGATTTCTTCGTGGATGGTATTGGGGGCGGGGCGGCTGTTGTTTTCTTGGTCTGCCGGGGCGGCTGGTTCGGTGTTGGCCGGGGCAGGAGCTTCAGCGGGGGCGGTGCTGTTTGCCTCAGGTTCGGCAGACGGCGGTTCGGCGGTGGCCGGTTCGGCGGCAGGTTGCCCGGTGGCGGCTGAGGTTGCGGATTCGCTGCCGGTGTTGCCGCCGCCTTCTTCAAAGCTGGGCACGTAGTCGTCTTCGCTGCCGGGCAGGGTGGTGCCGGTTTGTTTGGCGCGGGCGGACATGTAGGCATCGCGGATGAAGGCGTAGCGGTCGAGCGCGACTTGGTTGACGCCGTCGGTGAGTTCGAGCAGGTTGGCGCGGGTGTCGAGGGCTTTCACGCCGGTGACGGCCCAATAGCCGGCGCCGTTGCCGAGGGCGAGTTTTTCGGGGGAGTAAACGCTGACGATGGTGTTGCCTAAGGCATCGCGCACGGTGCTGGGGCCGAGCAGGGGGTAGACGAAGTAGTTGCTGTTTTTCCAGCCCCAGCTGGCGAAGGTGTCGCCGAGGGTGTTTTTGTTGTTGGGCATTTGGGCGGCGCCGGCGATGCCGATAAGGCCGCCGAAGCCGAAGGTGGTGTTGATGCCCACGCGCACAAGGTCGGTGCTGGCTTTGGAAATGTTGAGCCGCAACAGGTTGCTGCCCACGCTCACGATGTTGCGCAGGTTGTTGAAGAAGTTGCCGATGCCGCTGCGCACGGGTTTGGGGGTAACGGTGCGGTAGCCGCGTGCGGCGGGGGCGAGGAAATAGCGGTCGATGCGGTCGTTCACGCCGAACATGAAGCGGTTGTAGCCTTCATAGGGGTCGTAGGCGACGCCTTCGGCCAGGGCATTGCCGGAAAGGCCGATGGTGAGCAGGGTGAGGGTGAGCAGTTTTTTCATGATGTTATCCAGCCGCCTACTTCATACAGTTCGGCCAAAGCGGCCACGCCGGCGGGCAGGCTGCGAAACGCCCAGGCGGCTTCGGGGCGGCTGCGTTTGGCGGCGGCCATGAGGGAAATGCAGACGGAATCGGCTTGGCTTACGCCGGAGAAATCGATTGCGGGGGCGGGGCTGTTTTTCAGGTAGCCCAATTGTTGGCAATAGGCGCGAAACAGCGGGGCGGTTACCGTGGAAACGGTTACTTCCCCACTGAGGTACACGGTTTCATCGCGGCATTCGCTGTGCATGGGTTCAGTTGCCGTTTTTGCTGCGCAGCTCTTGAATCAGGCCGTCGATGCCTTTTTGCGCGATGGTGTTGTTGAATTGGCTGCGGTATACGGTTACCAGGCTGGCGCCTTCTACGGCTACGTTATACACGCGGTATTTGCCGCCGCTTTGGTACATGGTGTAATCCATGGTTACCGGTTTGCCGCCGGCGGGGGTGATGTCGGCGGTAACGATAACGCTGTTGCCGCGCTGCACGGCATTCTCGCGGATAACCACGTTGGCGTTGCGGTATTGCAGCATGGTGCCGGCATAGGTGCGGATGAGCAGGGTTTTAAACTGCTCGGTGAGCGCGGCTTTCTGCGCCGGGGTGGCATTGCGCCAGTTGGCGCCCACGGCCAGCTCGGTCATGCGGGTGAAGTCGAAATAGGGGATGGCGTAGTTTTCGGCCTGACGGCGAACTTGCACATCGTTGTTGTTTTTGGCGTTTTTCAAGATGTTCAGCACTTGGGCGCTGTTCTGCTTGAGCTGTGCCACTGCCTGCTGCGGCGTGGCGAAGGCCAGGCCGATGCTCATGATGCCGATGCTCAGGGCGGCGGTGAATGCGGATTTTTTCATTGGTGTTTCCTTTCCGGTTGAAAAATAAAAATGTTGCGGTGTGTTTATTGCGTGGTGCCGTTTTTTTCTACGGTGTTGGTCATGAATTTGCCGATCAGCTGCTCCAGCACGAGGGCGGAGCTGGTGATTTCGATGGTGTCGCCGTTTTTCAGTTCGGTTTCCTCTGCGCCCTGCTGCAGGCCGATGTATTGCTCGCCCAACAGGCCGGAAGTGAGGATTTCGGCGGAAACGTCGGTGCTGAAGCGGTATTGGCTGTCGATATCCAGGCTGACTTTGGCACGGTAGGTTTTTGGGTCGAGCTGGATGGAGGATACCCTGCCCACCACCACGCCAGAAGCCTTCACCGGGGCTTTTACCTTCAAGCCGCCGATGTCGGTAAAGCTGGCGGAAACGGTGTAGGACGAATGGCGGGAAACCGTTTGTCCACCAGCCACGCGCAGCGATAAAAATACCACGGCGGCAATGCCCAAGGCCACAAAAATGCCGACCCAAAGTTCTAAAGTGCTTCTTTTCATAATCCGGTTATCCGATAAACATGATGGCGGTTAAAACAAAATCCAAGGCCAAAACGGTGAGCGCGCTGCTCACCACGGTGCGGGTACTGGCCCGTAGGATGCCTTCCGGCGTACTGCGGCAGTGGAAGCCCTGATACACGGCAATCAGCGAAATGGCCACGCCGAACACCACCGACTTAATCAACCCGTTCACCACATCGTAGCCTACATCGATATTCGCCTGCATCTGCGACCAGAAAATGCCGCCATCTAAGCCCAAATAGCGCACGCCGATAAGATAGGCGCCGTAAATACCGGCCACATTGCAGATAGAAGCCAGAAGCGGCATGGAAATCACGCCTGCCCAAAAACGCGGCACCACCACGCGGGCAACGGGATCGACCGCCATCACCTTCATCGCCTCCAGCTGCTCGGTGGTCTTCATTAGGCCGATTTCGCTGGTCATCGCACCGCCGGCGCTGCTGGCAAACAGAATGCCGGCCAGCACCGGCCCCAGTTCGCGCAACAGCGATGCGGCCACCATATAGCCCAAAATATCGGCCGATTTGAATTTGGCCAGCTGCGTGTAGCCCTGCAAACCCAATACCATGCCCACAAACAGCCCGGATACGGCAATGATGATGATGGAGAGCACGCCGGTGAAATACATTTGGCGGATGCCCAGCCGCAGGCGCGGCAGCAGCGTGCCGGAGCGTGCCAGCACGGCAAACAGGAATAGGGTGGTTTTGCCCAGTTCCTGCAGGAAAGCCAGCGTTTTCGCGCCTAGAGTTCGGAAAAAATTCATATTGGTTTTGCCGTGGTGCGGTTTCAGGTAGCCTGATTATACGGAAACGGCGTGTTGCAAGGCTTCTTCTATGCTTTCTTCGTGATCAACGGCATAAGTCAGGAAACCGGCGGTTTTCGGAATTTGCGCGAATACGTCGCTGCCAGCAAATTCGCGCACCGTTTCGCGGCACATGGCGCGGAATTCACCAATCAGGGCAAACCATTTGTCAATGTTGCCGCCGTCTATTTGTCCGTGGATATGATCGATTTCATCTTCTTCTATAAAGGTAAAGGTGTCGAAACATTGATACTGCCAGTTGCCGGTATTGTAGCGGTATTCGCGTATGTCTTCTTCCGAACTGTAGTATTCGGGAAATTTGGCCTGGCTGCGGCTTAGGCCTTCTTGGAAGAATTCTTCGCTGTTCAGGCACAGGCTGACTTGTCCGTATTCGGTATTGCAGTCGTAGGCGAAAGCATAAAAAGTTTCGCTGGGGTGTTCGGCTAGGAAGGCGGCAGTTTTTTCGCAGGTAAATTGCAGTAGCTGCCGTTGGATTTTGGTTTTTTCTTCCGCATTCCATTTATTCCAGATCATGTTCGCTCCTTAATGATTGTGTTGCAGTAGGGTTTGCCGTATATCGCGTTCGGCCGGATAGCGGAAGGCGACCGGGCCGTTGGGCAGGCCGTTGATGAATTGGGTAATCCACGGCGAATCGAGACTGCGCATTTCTTCCGGGCTACCTGAAAACAGGATTTCGCCGTGGGCAAGGAAAATCACTTGATCGGCAATCTGCAGCGAGTGCGGCACGTCGTGCGTAACCATCATGCTGGTGGAGCGCAGGGCGCGGTTGATTTTGCTGATTAAGTCAGCAATCACGCCCAGTGAAATCGGGTCGAGGCCGGTAAATGGCTCGTCATACAGCATCAGCGCGGGGTCGAGAGCAATGGTGCGCGCTAGGGCGACACGGCGGGACATGCCGCCGGATAGCTCGTCCGGCATCAGGTTTTCTGTGCCGTGCAGGCCGACGGCACTGAGCTTCAGGCGCACCAAATCGCGGATGATTTCTTCGGGCAAATCGGTTTGTTCGCGCAGCGGGAAAGCTACATTTTCATATACGGACAAATCGGTAAACAGTGCACCGAATTGGAACAGCACACCCATATTGCGCCGATGCTGGTGCAGTTCTTTGGCGTTGAATGCGGCAAGATCGCGGCCGTTAATCAACACTCGGCCGGAAGTGGGCGCAATTTGGCTGGTAATCAGGCGCAGCAGGGTAGTTTTACCACTGCCGGAACCACCCATCACGGCGGCAAACGTGCCTTGGGCTACCTGAAAACTAACGTTGTTCAGGATGGGGCGTTCGCCATAGGCAAAGGCGACGTTTTGCATTTCGATGAAGGGTGTGGCCATGGCCGGCAGTGGTTGGGTTTACATACAAGGGTGTCGATTATAGGGAAAAAGCACACTGGGCTCAATGATTTTGCTGGGGGTGTGGCTGGGTGCCGATTGGAAGTGTTGTAGATTTTTTCAGGTAGCCTTTAGGTTTAAAAAAGTAATTTTGCATCATTGAGATAGACTGGAGTGAAGGCTACCTGAAAATTTTAAGGCTGCTGCACGAGGGTCGGATTTCAGGTAGCCTTTGTATCTGATAGTGTGCGGCTATGATGGCGCGCGGTGGTGTTGCCAGTGTTCGGCCATATCGAGGGCGGTTTGGATAGCGGTGAGCAGGCTGCCGTGGTCGGCGCGGCCGGTGCCGGCTAGGTCGAGGGCGGTGCCGTGATCGACTGAGGTACGGATGAAGGGCAGGCCGAGGGTAATGTTCACGCCTTGGCCAAAGGAGGCGTATTTGAGTACGGGCAGGCCTTGGTCGTGATACATGGCGAGCACGGCGTCGGCATCTTTGAGCAGGAAAGGCTGGAATAGGGTGTCGGCGGGATAGGGGCCGCGTACGTCGAGGCCTTGCTCGCGCAGGGATTGTAATTCGGGTTTAATGATTTGAATCTCTTCCCAGCCGAGATGACCTTGTTCGCCGGCATGGGGATTGAGTCCGGCCACGAGGATGGTGGGTTTGGCGATGCCAAATTTGGTTTGCAGGTCGGTGTGCAAAATGTGCAACACGGAGTGCAACAGTGGGCGGGTGATGGCGGCGGGGATGTCTTTGAGGGGGAGGTGAGTGGTGGCGAGGGCAACGCGCAGGCCGTTGCCGGCCAGCATCATGACGACTTGTTCGGTGTGGCTAATGGCAGCGAGGTATTCGGTGTGGCCGCTGAAAGGGATGCCGGCATCGTTGATGATGCCTTTGTGCAACGGGGCGGTTACCATGCCGGCAAATTCGCCTAGGCAGATGCCGTTATAGGCGCGGTCGAGCAGGGAGAGTACGTAGCGGGCATTGGCGGGGTTGAGTTGGCCGGTGTGGCAGGGGGTGGAGAGGGGAATGTGCAAAACTTCCAGTGTGCCCTGGGCGGGCGGATGGTTGGGATGATAATCGGCAAGGGGGGTATTGTAGCCGAGTTGCCGGGCACGTTCGGCGAGAAGTTGTTTGTCGGCTAAGACAACGCAGCGGCAGGGCAAAGTTTGCCGGGCTAAAGTAAGGCAGATATCGGGACCGATACCGGCAGGTTCGCCGGAGGTGATGGCTAGGATGGGGGTGGCGGACATAGTGAGGCTACCTGAAAATAAAGATGGCAGAATTATAGCAGTTGGCAGTTAAGCAGATTTTTGATGGGATAATGCTTGTGTGCCGAATATAGGGGGTTGGCTAGGGTAGTTTGATATGGGCAAAATAAAAGGATGCTACCTGAAGTAGCATCCTGAGATTTGGCGCTAGCCGTTGATTATTCGTCGACGCCAGTGTAGGGGCGCACGTTAACGGTTTTACGATTGTGCACGCCTTTTACGGTAAATTCTACGTAGCCGTCCACTTTGGCGAACAGGGTATGGTCTTTACCCATGCCTACGTTGTTGCCTGCATGAAACTTGGTGCCACGCTGGCGAACGATGATGGAACCGGCAGGAATCAGCTCGTTGCCGTAGGCTTTCACGCCCAGGCGTTTGGCTTCTGAATCGCGGCCGTTGCGGGTGCTGCCGCCTGCTTTTTTACTTGCCATGTTTGATACTCCTGAATTAGGTTAAAAACTTTAGGCGATGGCCACGATTTCAATTTGGGTGAAATTCTGGCGATGGCCTTGGCGTTTCTGATAGTGTTTGCGGCGACGCATTTTGAAAATGCGGATTTTTTCGCCACGACCATGAACCACTACCTTGGCTGTTACTTTTGCGCCTTCAATAAAAGGTGCGCCTACTTTTACAGACTCGCCGTCAGCAATCATCAAAACTTCAGTCAGTTCGATTTGGCTGTCGAGTTTGGCAGGTATCTGTTCTACTTTCAATTTTTCGCCAACAGCAACTTTGTATTGTTTGCCGCCGGTTTTTATGACCGCGTACATACTCAACTCCATTTGGGGTTATGTTTAAGAATTTAACTTTATATCTAGTGCTTAATAATGCCTGAAGCACGAGAACTGGGCATTCTATTGCATCTGTGGTTATCTTGTCAAAAGGTTATTTTTCTTTTGCGGACTGGCAACTGGGTTGCTGTTGGTAAGGAATGAACCAAAAGATGTTTGACAAAGTAATTTTGATGGCGTATAGTTCGCATCTTCGCTGTTCCTTACGGCACAATTTGCTGTTTGCGGTTTGATTATTTACTGTTTGCAGTTGTGATTATGCGTCAGTTTGGTTCGGCAGCTCTTTAACAATCAGATTACCGATAAGTGTGGGTGTTTTACACCTGCACTGTTGAGAAGAAGACAAGACGATGTTTGACATTGTCCTGTCGGTTTCTTTGAAGCAGACCAGAAGTTATTAAGTTAGAGATTGAACATAAGAGTTTGATCCTGGCTCAGATTGAACGCTGGCGGCATGCTTTACACATGCAAGTCGAACGGCAGCGGGGTAGTGCTTGCACTACTGTCCGGCGAGTGGCGAACGGGTGAGTAAGATATCGGAACGTACCGAGTAATGGGGGATAACCAATCGAAAGATTGGCTAATACCGCATACGTCCTGAGGGAGAAAGCGGGGGATCGCAAGACCTCGCGTTATTCGAGCGGCCGATAACTGATTAGCTAGTTGGTGGGGTAAAGGCCTACCAAGGCGACGATCAGTAGCGGGTCTGAGAGGACGATCCGCCACACTGGGACTGAGACACGGCCCAGACTCCTACGGGAGGCAGCAGTGGGGAATTTTGGACAATGGGGGCAACCCTGATCCAGCCATGCCGCGTGTATGAAGAAGGCCTTCGGGTTGTAAAGTACTTTTGTTAGGGAAGAAAAGGGAAGTGCTAATACCACTTTTTGCTGACGGTACCTAAAGAATAAGCACCGGCTAACTACGTGCCAGCAGCCGCGGTAATACGTAGGGTGCGAGCGTTAATCGGAATTACTGGGCGTAAAGCGAGCGCAGACGGTTACTTAAGCAGGATGTGAAATCCCCGGGCTTAACCTGGGAACTGCGTTCTGAACTGGGTAGCTAGAGTATGTCAGAGGGGGTAGAATTCCACGTGTAGCAGTGAAATGCGTAGAGATGTGGAGGAATACCGATGGCGAAGGCAGCCCCCTGGGATAATACTGACGTTCATGCTCGAAAGCGTGGGTAGCAAACAGGATTAGATACCCTGGTAGTCCACGCCCTAAACGATGTCGATTAGCTGTTGGGCAACTTGATTGCTTAGTAGCGTAGCTAACGCGTGAAATCGACCGCCTGGGGAGTACGGTCGCAAGATTAAAACTCAAAGGAATTGACGGGGACCCGCACAAGCGGTGGATGATGTGGATTAATTCGATGCAACGCGAAGAACCTTACCTGGTCTTGACATGTACGGAACCTTCCAGAGACGGAAGGGTGCCTTCGGGAGCCGTAACACAGGTGCTGCATGGCTGTCGTCAGCTCGTGTCGTGAGATGTTGGGTTAAGTCCCGCAACGAGCGCAACCCTTGTCATTAGTTGCCATCATTTAGTTGGGCACTCTAATGAGACTGCCGGTGACAAACCGGAGGAAGGTGGGGATGACGTCAAGTCCTCATGGCCCTTATGACCAGGGCTTCACACGTCATACAATGGTCGGTACAGAGGGTAGCCAAGCCGCGAGGCGGAGCCAATCCCAGAAAACCGATCGTAGTCCGGATTGCACTCTGCAACTCGAGTGCATGAAGTCGGAATCGCTAGTAATCGCAGGTCAGCATACTGCGGTGAATACGTTCCCGGGTCTTGTACACACCGCCCGTCACACCATGGGAGTGGGGGATACCAGAAGTAGGTAGGGTAACCGCAAGGAGCCCGCTTACCACGGTATGCTTCATGACTGGGGTGAAGTCGTAACAAGGTAGCCGTAGGGGAACCTGCGGCTGGATCACCTCCTTTCTAGAGAAAGAAGCAGGGGTAGAGCATCCACACCTATCGGTAATCGGATACAGATGCGAAGAGAATGTTGGGTTTGTAGCTCAGCTGGTTAGAGCACACGCTTGATAAGCGTGGGGTCGGAGGTTCAAGTCCTCCCAGACCCACCAGTAGTCGTAGAGCGGAGCAGATCCGCCCAGGTACTGGGGGCATAGCTCAGTTGGTAGAGCACCTGCTTTGCAAGCAGGGGTCATCGGTTCGATCCCGTTTGCCTCCACCACACAATACTTTCCAAATAAAAGTATGCTAAATATGCGAGTAAGCTGCTGCAGCTTGCAGTTTACGCGGTAGTTTGTAGTTTATTTTTATTTGCGAAGTTAAAACGCATCGATCTTTAACAAATTGGCAAGCCGAAATCAACAAACAAACGAAGTAGGGCTTATCCCAGAGATAAGTCATACAGAATTTGGGTGATGATTGTATCGACCGAATCCTGAAACACAAAAGGCAGGATTCGGACACAACAAGCAGTAAGCTTTATCAGAGTAGAGGCCTTAAGCCCCAGTTGTCGTCAACGCAGCGCAGGCGAAGTCAAAAAGGCACTTCAAATGATAGAGTCAAGTGAATAAGTGCATCAGGTGGATGCCTTGGCGATGATAGGCGACGAAGGACGTGTAAGCCTGCGAAAAGCATCGGGGAGCTGGCAATAGAGCTTTGATCCGGTGATGTCCGAATGGGGAAACCCACACAGCAATGTGTATCCTAAGCCCAATACATAAGCTTAGAGAAGCGAACCCGGAGAACTGAACCATCTAAGTACCCGGAGGAAAAGAAATCAACCGAGATTCCGCAAGTAGTGGCGAGCGAACGCGGAGCAGCCTGTATGTGATAGCCGTCGGGATAGGAGAAGGAATTGGAAACTTCCGCCATAGTGGGTGATAGCCCCGTATCCGAAATTCCGGCAGTGGTACTAAGCATACGACAAGTAGGGCGGGGCACGAGAAATCCTGTCTGAAGATGGGGGGACCATCCTCCAAGGCTAAATACTCATCATCGACCGATAGTGAACCAGTACCGTGAGGGAAAGGCGAAAAGAACCCCGGGAGGGGAGTGAAATAGAACCTGAAACCTGATGCATACAAACAGTGGGAGCACCCTTGCGGTGTGACTGCGTACCTTTTGTATAATGGGTCAACGACTTACATTCAGTAGCAAGCTTAACCGGATAGGGGAGGCGTAGGGAAACCGAGTCTTAATAGGGCGACATAGTTGCTGGGTGTAGACCCGAAACCGAGTGATCTATCCATGGCCAGGTTGAAGGTGCCGTAACAGGTACTGGAGGACCGAACCCACGCATGTTGCAAAATGCGGGGATGAGCTGTGGATAGGGGTGAAAGGCTAAACAAACTCGGAGATAGCTGGTTCTCCCCGAAAACTATTTAGGTAGTGCCTCATGTATCACTTCCGGGGGTAAAGCACTGTTATGGCTAGGGGGTCATTGCGACTTACCAACCCATGGCAAACTCAGAATACCGGAAAGTGCAATCATGGGAGACAGACAGCGGGTGCTAACGTCCGTTGTCGAAAGGGAAACAACCCAGACCGCCAGCTAAGGTCCCAAATGATAGATTAAGTGGTAAACGAAGTGGGAAGGCTTAGACAGCCAGGATGTTGGCTTAGAAGCAGCCATCATTTAAAGAAAGCGTAATAGCTCACTGGTCGAGTCATCCTGCGCGGAAGATGTAACGGGGCTCAAATCTATAACCGAAGCTGCGGATGCACGCTTCCTTAAAACAGCTTGCCGGAGCGAAGCGACGGAAAGCGCCCATCAAAGTCGAGCATGAATAGGTGGGGATAGCTGTTTTAATGAAGCGTGCATGGTAGGGGAGCGTTCTGTAGGCCTGAGAAGGTGTTTCGTAAGGAATGCTGGAGGTATCAGAAGTGCGAATGTTGACATGAGTAGCGATAAAGCGGGTGAAAAGCCCGCTCGCCGAAAGCCCAAGGTTTCCTGCGCAACGTTCATCGGCGCAGGGTGAGTCGGCCCCTAAGGCGAGGCAGAGATGCGTAGTCGATGGGAAACGGGTTAATATTCCCGTACTTGATTTAAGTGCGATGTGGGGACGGAGAAGGTTAGGTCAGCAAACTGTTGGAATAGTTTGTTCAAGCCGGTAGGTGGAAGGATTAGGCAAATCCGGTTCTTCATAACACCGAGAAGCGATAACGAGTATCTACGGATACGAAGTGACTGATACCACGCTTCCAGGAAAAGCCACTAAGCTCCAGCTTAAATCGAACCGTACCGCAAACCGACACAGGTGGGCAGGATGAGAATTCTAAGGCGCTTGAGAGAACTCGGGAGAAGGAACTCGGCAAATTGATACCGTAACTTCGGGAGAAGGTATGCCCTCTGAGGTAAAGGATTTACTCCGTAAGCTTTGGAGGGTCGCAGAGAATCGGTGGCTGCGACTGTTTATTAAAAACACAGCACTCTGCAAACACGAAAGTGGACGTATAGGGTGTGACGCCTGCCCGGTGCTGGAAGGTTAATTGAAGATGTGAGAGCATCGGATCGAAGCCCCAGTAAACGGCGGCCGTAACTATAACGGTCCTAAGGTAGCGAAATTCCTTGTCGGGTAAGTTCCGACCCGCACGAATGGCGTAACGATGGCCACACTGTCTCCTCCCGAGACTCAGCGAAGTTGAAGTGGTTGTGAAGATGCAATCTACCCGCTGCTAGACGGAAAGACCCCGTGAACCTTTACTGTAGCTTTGCATTGGACTTTGAAGTCACTTGTGTAGGATAGGTGGGAGGCTTAGAAGCAGAGACGCCAGTTTCTGTGGAGCCGTCCTTGAAATACCACCCTGGTGACTTTGAGGTTCTAACCCAGGTCCGTGAACCGGATCGGGGACCGTGCATGGTAGGCAGTTTGACTGGGGCGGTCTCCTCCCAAAGAGTAACGGAGGAGTTCGAAGGTTACCTAGGTCCGGTCGGAAATCGGACTGATAGTGCAATGGCAAAAGGTAGCTTAACTGCGAGACCGACAAGTCGAGCAGGTGCGAAAGCAGGACATAGTGATCCGGTGGTTCTGAATGGAAGGGCCATCGCTCAACGGATAAAAGGTACTCCGGGGATAACAGGCTGATTCCGCCCAAGAGTTCATATCGACGGCGGAGTTTGGCACCTCGATGTCGGCTCATCACATCCTGGGGCTGTAGTCGGTCCCAAGGGTATGGCTGTTCGCCATTTAAAGTGGTACGTGAGCTGGGTTTAAAACGTCGTGAGACAGTTTGGTCCCTATCTGCAGTGGGCGTTGGAAGTTTGACAGGGGCTGCTCCTAGTACGAGAGGACCGGAGTGGACGAACCTCTGGTGTACCGGTTGTCACGCCAGTGGCATCGCCGGGTAGCTAAGTTCGGGAAGGATAAGCGCTGAAAGCATCTAAGCGCGAAACCTGCCTGGAGATGAGACTTCCCTGAGGGTTAAGCCCTCCTGAAGAGTCGTTCTAGACCAGGACGTTGATAGGTGGGGTGTGGAAGCGCGGCAACGCGTGCAGCTAACCCATACTAATTGCTCGTGAGGCTTGACTCTATCATTTGAAGTGCTTTGCGGTGTGGAGACACCGGGAAGAGTACTCAATAGAATAAAGCTTACTGGAATCGATACACATTACCCGATGTTTGGTTTGTAGCCGGACAGAACAGTTTGATTTGATTGGCCGCAGTGGATACTGCGGTGGCTTGACGATTTGTACAGTTTAAGTTTGGCGGCCATAGCGGTTTGGTCCCACGCCTTCCCATCCCGAACAGGACCGTGAAACGAACCAGCGCCGATGATAGTACGGATTACCCGTGTGAAAGTAGGACACTGCCAAACACCTATTGATGACACCCGTCTGATGGCGGGTGTTGTGTTTTATGGAAAACAACGAAAAGAAAATACGGCGAAGACAAAAGCAAAGACAAAATGGAAACAAACCGGGATAGGAATAAGGGTATAGGAATAGGTAAGGTGCTGATTAGGAGACTACCTTTAAGAGGCTGCCCGAAGGTTTCAGGTAGCCTCTCTCCTGCCTTGGAAACGATTTGGGTTGAACCAGGCAGGAGAAAAAAGGGGGGTTATATAAAATGAGGGGAGGCCGGTTGGGTATTAATATTCAACTGGCCCCTTCCTGTGGAAATCAACAGGGTTGTTTACACTTTCGGCTTTTGCTTGAAGATCTGATTGAGCGGCTACTTAGTATTGCCAAGAATGTCGATAGACACGTGAAACCTGATTTATAGTGAATTAACAAAAACCAGTACAGCGTTGTCTCGCCTTGCCGTAACGTGTGTGCTGCCTGCGGCTTGCCGCCTTGTCCTGATTTTTGTTAATCCACTATATTTTGGATAATGACGGATAGCTGCTTAAGAAGCGTTTAATCAGAAACAAACACTGTCCGTTATGTGTAGAAAACAGTAGCGTTGTTTACAGTATTTCCAGGAGAATACTGAAACATGAACATGCACAAAAATACCCGCCTCACCCCGCACTACCGCCAAGCCATTTGGCCGGCCTACACGCAGGAGAAGGAAAGCGTCACCTCCCTGGCACGCCGTTACCAAGTCAGCCGCGTCACCATCTACCGCGCACTGAAAGCCGCAAGGGGCAGGCTGCTCAAACCCCAAACCAGTACCAACAACCGTTTCAAACAGGCAAAGTACGGAATGAAACGCCTGGCCAAGGTAGAACGCAGCATTCAGGAAAAACTCAAAAAGCAGGCCAAACGCTACAATAAATCCTATCCCGGAGAGTTAGTGCATCTCGATACCAAACGGCTGCCGCTGCTTAAAGGGCAGAAAGCCACCGATAAGCGGGATTACCTGTTTGTTGCCATCGACGATTTCTCAAGGGAGCTGTACGCCGCCATCCTGCCGGACAAAACCGCAGACAGCGCCGCCAAGTTTCTGACCGAACACCTGATTGATCCCTGTCCCTACCTGATTGAGTGCGTTTACTCCGACAACGGTACGGAATACAAAGGCTCGGCCAACCATGCTTTCGGAGTAGCCTGTTACGAGAACGGGATTGGTCAAAAGTTTACCCGGGTTGCCCGTCCGCAGACCAACGGTAAAGCTGAGCGGGTTATCCGCACCCTGATGGAGATGTGGCATGAAAAGCAGAGTTTCGACAGCCCGGAACACCGGCAAAAGGAGTCGTGCCGCTTTGTTAATTTTTACAACACGGTGAAGTCGCACCGCAGTTTGAACGGCGATACGCCATTTGAGGTGTTGCAGGCTTATTTTTCTCAACCTGTGGTGTAAACAACGCGGTTATTTTCTACAGTTAATGGGACTGGAGAATGCAAAGAGAGGAGTGTGGAGAAAAAAGAAAGAGCCGTAGAATCAAAATAATTAGAAAAGAGGAAAGCTGTCTGAAGTTGTTAGTTTTGCAGAATTTCCACTGTTCCATGTTTGTGGGCAGTTTTTTAATTGCTGGGCAAGTTTCTGACAGATTGCGCTATTATTCGTTACATCCGCGTAAGAGTTACAGATTCCCTCCACGCGGATGGGTTTGCCAAGCGCTGCGTTCGGCCTTTAGGGCGTGTTGCAGCGTTTCTTTCGCCGCTTCGGGCCGCAGTCGGCCGCAAAGAAAGATATCGATGGCGGCAAAGCCGTGTTCGGGCCAGGTGTGGATGCTGAGGTGGGATTCGGCCAAGAGCAGCACGCCGGTTACACCGCCTTCGCCGCCGAAGGTGTGGAAACGGCTTTCGAGCACGGTGGCGCCGATATGGCGGGCGGTTTGCTCTAATGCGGTTTTCAGGTAGCCTTCGTTGCGCAGTAATTCGGGTGGGCAGCCGTATAAATCAAGCAGGCCGTGGCTACCGGGGCTGTGGCTCATTTGTGCCACCCGCCAGATGAGTAGCCGCCACCGCTGTGCGAGCCGCCGAAGGAGCGAGAGCTGGGGGAGCTGCTGCTCCTTTGGTATTTGCTCATGTCACCAAGAGAGGCGTAGTTGAATACGGTGCTGCCGAGGATGGCGACTATGCTGAGGATAAGGTAGGTGTTTTTCGACATGGCTTACTCTTCGTCATCACTTTCGGTGAATATATTGCCGCGCTTAACCAGGAAATACAGCACCATGGCCGATACGAATGCGGCAAGGCTGATATCTTCTTCGGTAACGAACATGCTGATCCAGGCGGGCAGGTTGATTACCACGAATACGGTGGTGAGCAGCAACATCAACCAACGTGATGGCTCGTCCGGGCGCATATCGGCGCTGTATTGCGGGGTGTCGTCCGTGTCTCCGAACCAGCGGCGCACGGTACGGTAGGGGATGGTGGTGCTTTGGCTCCAAGCTGCTTCGTGCCGGTTGGATTCGGCGCAGAGTTTGCCGTTGCTGTTGTGGCGGTAGTCGCTGTAGAAATCCACGTCGCCTTGGCGGATATGCCAGTAAAATGCACCGGCAGCCAAGACCACGCGGCCGCCGTAGTCGTAGAGTTTGGGCAGGCCTTGCGGCTGGAACAAATCGCCGTACAGGCGCGGCCACACGTTAAGCGTTTCCGATACGCTCCATTCGCCGTCGCCGCTTTCCACCAGCCACATAAAGCCGGCCTGCGGCTCGAAGAGCAGGTATTCCGTCCAGCGCCCGACGGGCACGATGCCGAGCGGCTTTTGGCCGAACATCAGGTTGAACGCGTCTTCCGGCTCCAATTCGTCTTTGCGTACCGCGCCGATGAGGGTGTAGGTGCGGTTGTTGATGCGGGCTTCCGAACCGATTTTCAGGGTGAACGCATCAGCCTGCGCCTCGCGCCTATTATTGGCTTTCAGCAATTCCAGCTTACCTTCTGTCGCATCCAGGTTGCTGCCGCAGCTGGGGCAGAGGATGGAAGGCGTGAGGCCGGTAATCCATTGCACCGGCGAGCCGCAGTTCGGGCAGCTTTCGGCCTGGCGCGTGCCTTTGAGCCGGCCGGCGCTGTCGGCCACCTGCTCGCTGCTGCGCGTATTGCCAAGTTGCAAGTCGGCCAGTTGCACGCCCCGCCCCACAAACACTTCGGGCGGGGAGGAAGCATAATCCAGCGTGAGAAAAATCTGTTCGCAGCGCCAGTCGGCCACCTGGTTTTTCATCTGCGGCGGCACGGCAAAGGGCAGCTCGCCTTGTGTGGCGGCCTGCTCCAGCACGATATCGCGCACGTCGGCCGCCCAGAAGCGTTTGTTGCGGTATATCAGGCTGCTGCGGCCGGCCACTAAGCCGGAAAATTCGGGTATTTCCTGCAAGGGCTCGGTAGCGGGCAGGGTGAAGACGTATTGGTCGCCCGATTCGGAGAGCCAGCCGTTGCCGCCGTCTTCAAACTGCACATACCACTCGTTCCACATGCCGGCATCGTATTTGGCCTGCAGGCGGCCGATGATGGCAAACGGGCGGTTGGCAAACGTGCCGGAGGTGCCGATTTGCAGCGGGCTGAAGTCTTCCAGCAGGGCGGAATCGCGACCGCTGTCGATGATGCCTTCGCCCTGGCGCACCAAGAGGCTGTGGCAGAAGCCGCACACCAGCGTAACCGCCGTGGCCGAATGCGCGTGCACGGGCGCGCCGCAGCTGGGGCAGTCGGTTTTAAAGAAGGGTTCGCTCATGATGGGTTCCTAAAGGGCGGGCAGTTGGGGCGGGAAATTTTCAGGTAGCCTTTAAAGCGGTTGTTCCAGAAGGGTTTTCAGCGGATTCATGCCAAGCCTGTGGTAGAAGCGTTCCGCGCCATCGTTGCCGTGCATCACGTGCAGGGTGAGGCTGTGGCAGCCATGTTCGCGGGCGAATTCGAGCAGGTGGCGATACAGCTTTTCGCCGATTTTCCTGCCGCGTTGAGATTCTTCCACACACAAATCGTCCACATACAGCACTTTGCGTTCCACCAGCGCGGGATGGCTCGCGGCTACCTGAAATTGGCACACGGCATAGCCCTGCACCCTGCCGCCTTCGTCTTGATACACGAACACGGGCTGGTTTTCATCGGCAATGATGGCGCGCACTTCTTCAACGGAATATTTGCGCGCGCCTGCGCGGTAGAGGTCGGGGCGGGCAGCGGCGTGTACGGCGTGCACTTGGTAGAGCAGCTCGCCGATGCGTTCGGCATCTGCGGCCTGGGCAGGGCGGATGGGCATGGGTTTCCTTAAGGTTTAACGGCGTTCGCGCTTGGCGGCAAAGGCGGCGTCGATTTCGGCGGCGCTCAAACCGAAGCCGTCGCACAAGGGGGCGGCATCTTGGCCTGCAATGTCGGCAACGGTTTTCAGGTAGCCTGCAAACTCGAGAAAGACAGACTGGTTTTGAGGCGTCAGGCAGAAAATGCCGTTGATTTGGTGCGACTCGCGGAGGCGGCTCACCACGGCGCTGAACGCATCCCAATCGGCAGCAGCCTGCTCCGGCGCAACGGCCTGCAAGTCGGCAATGGTTTGCAATTCCTCTGCAAAATCGAGAATGGTGGGTCGGCTTTGCAGATGTTCGGCGATGACTTGTACGGGATTTGTGGTTGGCATGATTGCGGATGAACCTTTCAGGTAGCCTGTGGGTAACTAGTCGGCTCGATGCTGCCAACGGCGTTGCTCAAAATCATATATTTGCACGTCAAACACGTTGTAGGTGTCGCTGTAGTGCAGAAAGGGTTTCCCCTCATTTACGCCGTAACGGATGCGCCAGCGCGGGTTGGTGGTTAGCGGCATCGGGGCAAAGCTGCCGTTGGGCTGCTGCCTGCTTAGGATTTGCCCAAGCAGCTGTTCGGCTTCCTCCCGTGCGAGGCGGGCGTAGTGCCTGTGCAGGATGGCCAGGCCGCCGAGGAGCAGCAGCCACAGGCCGCAGATAGCCAGTTGCCGCCGCAGTTCGCGGCGTGGCGGACGCAAAGCCTTGGCTGTACGCCATAGCCGCGATAGGGCAATCAGCGGCAGAAACAATTCCAGCGAAAAACCATATCCGGGCTGCCCGGCAAACCAGGCCACAAAGCCACCGGCCAGCAAAGTAGGCAGCAGGTCGCGCCACAAAGGGCGGAGGGCAGGCGGCGCGTTTAATTGGGCGGGCATGGTTTTAATTTTGTTGAAGCTATGGTTTCAGGTAGCCTTTAAGCCGTGTTTGAGGCTACCTGAAAATTTGAAGCGGCACTTCGGCTTTACGGCAATTCCGTTGTGCCTGTTTTCAGGTAGCCCCTGCGCCTTATCCAATCAGCTGCTTGAGCACTTCGGCTTTGGCCTTCTCGTAGTCTTCGGCAGAAATCAGGTTGCCGTCGAGCAGGGTTTTGAGTTTGGCCAGCTTGGCTTGCGGGTCTTCAGCGGCGAGCGCGGCGGGCGCAGCCGGGGCGGCAGGCTGGGCAGCTTGAGTGGGGGCGGCTTGGGCAGGCTGCTGGGGCTGCATCATGCCGCTCATGGCGCCAGCCATGGCCTGGCCGATGCCGGCACCCACGCCGAGGCCGGCACCGATACCGGCGATGCCGCCTTCGTTTTGCGCGGCCATCGGAATGGCGGTGGCGGTTTGGTATTGGGTGAACTTGCCCATATCGCCGATGATGCCCATCGACATTTTGCTGTCCAGCGCTTTTTGCACGTTTTCGGGCAGGCTCACGCTTTCCACGGTGAAGTTTTCCAGCGTGAGGCCGAGTTTGGCAAACTCAGGCAGCAGCAGCTCGTTCATTTTCTGCGACAGCAGCACTTGGTTGGCGGCCATATCGAGGAAGGGGATGCCGGAAGTGCCGAAGGCGGCGGCCAGCTGGGTCATGGCGAGGTTGCGCAGCTGCTGTTCGAGCTGCTCGCCGCTGTAGGAGGCGCCCACGCCGGTGACTTCGCGGAAGAAGGCGGCGGGATCGCTGATGCGGTAGGCATACATGCCGAAGGAGCGCAGCTGGATCACGCCGAAATCGGCATCGCGCACGGTCACCGGCTGGGAAGTGCCCCAGCGGCGGGCGAGCTGCTGGCGGGTGTTGAAGAAGTAAACGTCGGATTTGAAGGGCGACTGGAATAATTTATCCCAGTTTTTCAGGTTGGTGAGGATGGGCAGGGTTTGGGTGGTGAGTGTGTAGCGGCCGGGCTGGAACGCGTCGGCGGCTTTGCCTTCGTCCACAAACAGGGCGGCCTGTGCTTCGCGCACGGTGAGGCTGGCGCCGTTTTGGATTTCCTGGTCGGCCACGGGGAAGCGCCACATCAGCAGCCCTTCTTCGGGATTCGGCCATTCGATAACGTCGATAAACTGTTTCTTGATGAAATTGCCCAGCATGGGGATTCCTTTCTTGATGGATAGGGAGAAGGGGGAGGCTACCTGAAAGCATAGCCGCAATGGGGCAGCCAAATATCTTGGTGCGCCCAAAGCTGCATTGCTGCGCAGCTAAAATGGGGCAAATTCCGGCAAAACCAAATTTCAGGTAGCCTGTTTTGTGTACGCGTTGCTACTACACCAAACAGGCGGCGTTGAGCAGCCCCACCGCCACGGAAATCACGGCGCAAAGCGCGCCCACCGCCACATTGTTGCCGGCCAGCTCGCCGGCGGCATCGGGCACGAGGCGGGTGGCGGCGAAATACACCACAATCTGAATTGCCGCGGCCGCCCAGCTCCAGAGCACGAAATCCAAAAGCCCGACACTGTGGGTAATGCTGGAAGCCAAGGGCAGGCAAAAGCCGATGAGTGCGCCGCCGAAGGAAAGCGCGCAGGCCAGGTTGCCGTTTTTAATCAGCTTCAATTCGTCGGCCGGGGTGATGCGCAGATACACGGCGGAAAACAGCGCAGTCATGCCCAGGCCCACGGCCAGGTATTGCAGATACGACAGATATTGTTGCAGGGAAATGCTCATGGGTTGCCTTTGCAATCAGGGTGGAAAGAGAAACCGCAGCGGCGGCGATATGCGGCTGATTATGCCATACAAATGCCGGTTGTTCATCCTGCTTTGCCGTTTATTTATGAGGCTTGTGAGGTTTGCAGCGGCTGGTTAATTTTCAGGTAGCCTTTATCATTCGCTCCCGAGCATCCTTTTGCTGGCTCCTGTAAGAAGCCCGATGAAAAAAGGCACGGCTTTAGCTATATAATTCAGCCCATCATCAAGGCTACCTGAAACATGAAACCCGACCGCACCCTCATTATCTCCGTCTTCATCGTTGCCAGCTGCGGGCTGGCGTATGAACTCATCATTGCCGCGCTGGCCAGCTATTTGCTGGGCGACAGCATTTTGCAGTTTTCCTCCATCATCGGCCTCTATCTCTTCGCCATGGGTATCGGCGCGCACCTCACCAAATACATCCGCGATGAAGACGCGCTTTCGCGCTTTATCGAAATCGAATTGCTGGTTGGCATCATCGGCGGCGTATCGGCCTTGGTGCTGTTTGTGGTGTTCGGGCTGGCTGCCGCGCCGTTCCGCACGCTGCTGTATGCGCTGGTGCTGGTGGTGGGCATTGTGGTGGGCATGGAAATCCCGCTGGTGATGCGCGTATTGAACCGGCGGCAGGCCGATTTTAAAGACTTGGTGGCCAAGGTGCTGACGTTTGATTATTTGGGCGCGCTGGCCGTGTCGCTGCTGTTTCCGCTGGTGCTCGCACCCCGGCTGGGCATGGCGCGTTCCGCCCTGCTGTTCGGCCTGCTCAACGCCGCCGTGGCCGTGCTCACCGCCCGTGCCTTCAAAGCAGAGCTGCCGCGCTACCGCGCCATCCGGCTGCGCGGCGGCATCGTGCTGGCCTGCCTGTTGGCCGCCTTCGCCGCCGCCAACCGCATCACCTTTCTGGCCGAACAAAGCTATTTCGGCGACCCGGTGGTATACGAAAGCCATTCGCCCTACCAGCGCCTGGTGATCACCAAATGGCACGACGACCTGCGCCTCTACATCAACGGCAACCTGCAATTTTCCTCGCGCGACGAAGCCCGCTACCACGAAGCCCTCGTGCTGCCCGCCATGCAGATGGTGGGCGGGCAGGCGCAAAACGTGCTGATTCTGGGCGGCGGCGACGGCCTGGCCGCGCGCGAAGTGCTGAAATACCCGCAAGTGAAGGGCATCACCCTGGTCGATCTCGACCCGCAAATGACCAACACCTTCCGCACCTCCGCCGAATTAAGCCGCCTCAACGCCGGCTCGCTCGCCAGCCCCAAAGTGCGCGTGGTGAACGACGACGCGGCCAAATGGCTGGAACAGGCGCAGGAAAAGTTCAACGTCATCATCATCGACCTGCCCGACCCCTCCAACTTCTCGCTGGGCAAGCTCTATTCCGTGCCCATGTATCGGCTGGTGGCGCGGCATCTCGCGCCCGGCGGCAAAATCGTGGTGCAATCCACCTCGCCCTATTTCGCCCCGAACGCCTATTGGTCGGTGGTGGCCACGCTGGAAGCCGCCGGGCTCGCCACCGCGCCCTATCATGTGTATGTGCCCTCCTTCGGCGAATGGGGCTTCGTGCTGGCCGCACGCGAGCCCGATTTCCCCGTGCCCGCACAATTCAGCGTGCCCACCCGCTTTCTAAACGCCGACACCGCCGCCGAAATGTTCCGCTTCCCGCCCGACATGGCGCGCCGCGATGTGCAGCCGAACTATTTGAACACGCAGATTCTGGTGCATTATTTTGAACAAGATTGGCGCAATGTGATGCGCTGAGAAAAGGCTACCTGAAAGTTTCAGGTAGCCTTTCTGTTGCTAGGTGTAGGGTGTGCGGAACGCAAGCACACGGTTTGGAACGGCGGCTAATGGATTAGAGGCTACCTGAAAAACAGGTTTCCGGTTTTTCAGGTAGCCTTTATCGAGCGAACACAGGGTTTGCCCGCCGCAAACCGCGTATTGATTTCCCTATGTCCAGCCCCACTTGTTCTCTGTATAGTGAATTAACAAAAACCAGTACAGCGTTGTCTCGCCTTGCCGTAACGTGTGTACTGTCTGCGGCTCGCCGCCTTGTCCTGATTTTTGTTAATCCACTATATTTGCAGCGGCAACACCTCTGCCTACGGCTTTTGGAAAGCCCTAGCCTCGCATTCATCGCAAGAGGTGCCTCCTGATTTTTATCCATTCCACAGAATATCCAATATATGAGTGCCAACCAGAAAACCTACTACGACATCCTCGGCGTAGCCAAAGATGCCAGCCTGGCCGACATCAAAAAGGCCTACCGCAAGCTGGTGCGCCAATACCATCCCGACATCAGCAAAGACCCCGATGCCGACCAAAAAACCAGTGAAATCAACCTCGCCTACAACACCCTGAAAGACGAGGCCAAACGCGCCGAATACGATGAAATGCTGGCCAACCCCTTCGGCCGCGCAGGCAGCGCCCACGGCGGCGCGGGCGGTTTCGACCCCGGCCAAGACTTCGGGCAATACTACCACTTCGACAGCAGCCGCTTCGGCGAAGGCCAGCCCTTCGGCAGCGGCGACTTCCGCTTCGACGACATCTTTTCCGCCTTCGGCCACGCCGGCGCAGGCCGCCAGCGCCAAACCGGCCCCATTCCCGGCGAAGACCAGCACGCCGAGCTGACAATCGACCTCGCCGCGGCCTACACCGGCGGCGAACGCTCGCTCAGCCTCGATATGCCCACCCTCGGTGCGGGCGGCCAAATGGCCTACGAGCGCAAAACCCTGCAGGTGAAAATCCCCAAAGGCATCAGCGAAGGCCAGCAAATCCGCCTGCGCGGCCAAGGCCTGCCCGGCTTCAACGGCGGCGCAAACGGCGACCTCTATTTAAAAATCCGCTTCCGCGAAAGCGACACGCTGTATGTGAAAAACCGCAAAGACGTGTACCAGCGCATCGATGTGATGCCCTGGATAGCCGCGCTCGGCGGCAAAACCGCCATCGACACGCCCGCCGGCAAACTCAACATCAACATTCCCGCCAACAGCCGCAGCGGCCAAAACCTGCGCCTCAAAGGCAAAGGCATTCCCGCCAAAGAAGCCGGCGACCTCTACCTCATCATCAACATCACCCTGCCGGAAACCATGAGCGAAGCCGACCGTGCAGCCTGGCAGCAGCTGGCCGAGCATTACGGCGTGAAAGGATAAACCATGAACCGCGAACAAGATATTCAGCTCACCTTCAACGAAATCGTGCGCGCCTGCGACGGCGATGCCGATTGGGTGGTCAACGTAATCGAGGAAGAAATCATTTCCGTGCAGGGCAGCCCGCGCGAGGCCGGTTTCAGCGGCTGGCAGCTCGCCCGCATCCGCCGCGCCCGCCGCATCAGCCGCGATTTCGAAGCCAGCGTGCCCGCCACCGCGCTGATCCTGCAATTGCTGGATGAATTGGAAACCCTGCGCAAAGGTCATTTGGATGATTCAAACCGAGCTTTGCCGCTGTAATGTCGCTAAGTATAGTGGATTAAAATAAAAATGAGACAAGGCGGCAACGCAGTACATAAGGGCGTTGGCAACGCCGTATCATTGCAATTCTAATCCGCTATAAAAAGGCTACCGGAAATTTTCAGGTAGCCTTTATGTTTTATAGCGGGTTAAATGTAAACCAGTACGGCGGCGTTATGGCGTTCGGGCAACTGCGCTTTGGGCGAACGGTGGCGGCAGGTGCTGTGCGCGGGGCTTGCTGAGGTTGTTTTTAGGCTGGCTCATGGTCGGGCCGGAAAATGGCGGTGGGGGGAGGCTACCTGAAAGCACTGTTTCAGCGCAATTTCTGCAAAAACGGATTAAACGCGATTTCCCACAAAAAGCCGTCGGGGTCGGCGAGGTAGCCGCTGTAGCCGCCCCAGAATGCTTTCTGCGGGGCTTTGATGATGTTGGCGTTTTTCGCGGCAAACCCGGCAAACAGTGCGTCCACTTCGGCTTCGCTGCCCACGTTGTGCGCCAAGGTAAAGCGAGGGAAGCCGCTGCTTTGCTCCGGTATTTGTGCGTCGTGCGCTAGGGCGGCTTTGCCGAACAGGGCGAGCAGCAGCGCGTTTCCGGCTTGGAAAAATGCAATATTTTCGTTGCTGTCGGCCGTTTCCTGCCAGCCGAATACCTCCCGATAAAAACGGCGCGATTCGGCCAGGTCGGCCACGCCGAGCGTAATGTAGTTGATATGTTGTTCCATCAGCTCTCCTTGTGGCGGGAAGAGATATTGAGAGGCTACCTGAAAAGCGGTTCTGCATTTTCAGGTAGCCTTTGTCATGCCGCGCTTTAAGACGAGGCGAAGGCTTCAAACGGCACGGCGAGCAGGGGCTCGGCGCCTTGGCGGATGCGTTCGGCGCAGGCGTGGGCTTGGGGCAGCACGTAGGCGAGGTAGGCGCGGGCGGTGTGCTGCTGGGCTTGGCAGAATGCGCTGCCGAAGCGTGCTTCTGCGTTGCGGGCGGCGAGGAAGTTTTGCGCCAGGGCGGCCGCGCCGAGGGTGAGGGCGGTTTGCTCCAGATAGGCGGCGGCGTTGAGGGCGGTGGCGGCGGGGTTGGTTTCGTGCTGCTGTACGAGGAGAGAGGTGCTGCGTTCGGCCAATTCGAGGGCGCGCCGGAGCGGCTCGGCGGTGGCGGGCTCGATGGCGGCGAGTTCGTTGGCAGTCTGCTGGGCTTCGGCGAGCAGGGTGCGCACGAGGCTGCCTTTGTCGGACACGGTTTTGCGGGCGAGGTCGGCGGCCTGCACGCCGTTGGTGCCTTCGTAGATGGCGGTGATGCGCACGTCGCGTACGAGCTGGACGATGCCGGTTTCTTCTATATAGCCTGCGCCGCCGAATACTTGCATGGCCAGGTTGGCGAGCACGGTGCCGTTGTCGCTGCACCAGGCTTTAACGATGGGGATGAGGTAGTCGAGCCGGCCTTTGGCGGCTTTTTTGGCGGCGGGGTCGGGGTGTTTGTGTGAGGCGTCGAGCGCGGCGGCGGCCTGGAGATACAGGGCGCGCTGGGCGGCGATGGTGGCTTTTTGCACCAGTAGCATGCGGGCGACGTCTGGGTGGTGGATGATGGTGAGCGGGGTGCCGTCGGGCGCGCTGCCTTGGATGCGCTCGTGGGCGTAGGCCAATGCCTGCTGGTAGGCGGCTTCGGCCACGGCGTGGCCTTCGATGCCCACGCCTAGGCGGGCATGGCTCATCATGGTGAACATATAAAGCAGGCCGCGACCGGCTTTGCCGATGAGGTAGCCTTCGGCTTCGTCGAACTGCATCACGCAGGTGGGGCTGGCGTGGATGCCCATTTTGTGTTCGATGGCGGTAGCGGATACGCCGTTTCTCCCGCCGATGCTGCCGTCGGGCTGGATTTTGTATTTGGGCACGATAAACAGCGAAAGGCTTTTGATGCCGGAGGTGGTGCCGGGCAGGCGGGCGAGCACGAGGTGGATGATGTTTTCGGCCAGTTCGTGTTCGCCCCAGGTGATGAAGGTTTTCTGGCCGCTGATGCGGTAGCTGCCGTCTTCCTGCGGCACGGCTTTGGTGGCCACTTGGGACAGGTCGGTGCCGGCCTGCGGCTCGGAGAGGTTCATGGTGCCGCTCCAAATGCCTTGGCTCATTTTAGGCAGGAAGGTTTGCTTTTGCTCTTCGGAGCCGTGTTTGGCAATGGTTTCCACCGCACCCACGGTGAGCATGGGCAGCAGCGAGAGGGCGAGGTTGCCGCAGTAGTACATTTCTTCGCACGCGGCGGAAATCACGGCAGGCAGGCCTTGGCCGCCGTATTCTGCTGGAGCGCGCAGGCCGGGCCAGCCGGCTTCGCAGAAGGCTTGGTAGGCGGCGGCAAGGTCGGGATGGGTGACGACTTTGCCATTTTCCAGGCGCGCGCCGTGCAAATCGCCGGTGCGGCCGGTGGGCAGGAAGACTTCTTCGCTGAACTTGGCCGCTTCTTCGATGATGGCGGCGGCGGTGTCTTCGTCCAGGCCGCTTTCGGCATACCATCGGGCGATTTCGGCCAGGTTGCCGTGGGTTTGCAGGGCGAATAAGAGTTCGTTTACGGGGGCGTGGTAGGCCATGGGAGGCTCCTTTGTAGTAGAAGGGAAGATACAGGCTAGCATAGCAAATCCGCAGGGGCTTGGGTATGGCGGCGACGGGCTGGCTTGATACGTAGCAAGAAAGGCTACCTGAAACTTTCAGGTAGCCTTGAACAGGGTGTTTTGGCCTTTGGTTCTTCAGGTAGCCTGAAAGGGGCTACCTGAAAGCTAACAACTAAGATTATTGATCCAAGCCGTCGTGCCACATAGGTGTGCCCCTGCGGCGCATACACCTATCATACACAGGAGTAAATAGAGACCTATCTTTTTCATGTACTGCTTCAGACCAGCAAATAGGGTGGTTCTTCTCACGTAGGGCCTTTATAGCAGGAGATTCGGCAGCATAATAAGCTTCCGCCTCTTGTTGATCAGCAATAATTGCAGCTCTTGTTGCATAATGCCCATTCCACCAATCAGACATACTGCAAGCATTAAGCAGCAGACCGGATATCAATATTATCATCATGGAATGAATTGAATGGTTTTGCATGATACCTCCTTCCTTGGAATTTAAATGGTAGCGTATAGGTTGGGTTGGTAAGCCCAACATTCCGCAATTTAATTTGTTGGGTTACGCCCGGGGCTAATCCAATCTTGCTGTGCAGTCTACAGGATGAGGGTGTGTTTAGAACGCATATGGCCTACCTGCGCTTGCTTCGCTTATTTCCTTCCAAATTATTTGAATTAATGGCCTTATATACTGACAATTCATTAAAAACAAAGTCATAATCTAAAAAATCTGTTAATTTGGAAAAGTCGTCAAATTCTTCAGGCAAGGGGAAGCCAATACCATGAATCCTATCAACCATAACAAACCCACCCCACGCAACCTGTTCGGTTGTATTCTGTAAAATATCAGCTACTGTCATACCTGCTTTAATGTACCCTTTTGATGTTTTATAAGACCCATGAAAATTAATACCGCATGAAATAAGGGATATTTCGTAACTGATGGGATTAAAATAAATATCGATGAAAGATTGCTTCACTTTCAGGCAAGTATCGCATATATCGCTTATTTCATATCCTAATTTGTCTAATCTGTTAAAAACAATATTAACATTTTCTCCCAAGCATATATTTGCAACCCCCTCATTAGGGATAATGACATCACTTAAAAAACCCATTTTATTTACGCTCGCTTATTAAACATTTTATATATAGTTTTAACTTTGTTGAGGCTGCATTCTTAGTGTGTAGCGTGTAGGTTGGGTTAGCCGCAGGCGTAACCCAACATGCCATCATTTGATTTGTTGGGTTACGCCTGCGGCTAACCCAACCTACTTGCTGCTTTTTCAGGTAGCCTTTTGTATATCAGTCAGGTTCGGCAATATGGCCGATGCGTGATGGCGGGGCTATCGCTGGTGTTGCGCCAGCCAATCGCGGGCTTGGGCGATGTCGGCGGCGATTTGTGCCTGCAGCTCGGGCAGGCCGGGGAATTTGGTTTCGTCGCGCAGTTTGTGTAGGAAGTCGATGCGCAGGCGTTGGCCGTAGAGATTGTCGGCGAAGTCGAAAAGGTGGGCTTCCAGTTTTTGCGTGGGTAGGCTGGACACGGTGGGATTTTGGCCGAAGCTGGCCACGCCGTAGCGGGTGCCGAATGCGCCGTGGGCGGCGATGACGAATACGCCGCAGAGGGGGTAGCGGTGCGGGGGGAGGTGGAGGTTGGCGGTGGGGCAGCCGATGGTACGGCCGAGCTTGGCGCCGTGTTTCACGCGGCCGCTGAGGGAGTAGGGGTGGCCGAGCAGGCTTTCGGCGTAGCCGAGGCGGCCTTCGCTGAGGGCTTGGCGCACGAGGGTGCTGCTGGCGCGCACGTCTTGCACCATCACGGAAGGGGTGCGCTCGGTGGTGAAATGGGGGCAGCGGCTGAGGAGGCTGAAATCGCCTTGGCGGCCTGCGCCGAAGCGGAAGTCGTCGCCGATGAGCAGGTGGCGGGTGTGCAGCTGCTCGATGAGCAGGTGTCGGATGAAGTCGGCGGCGGATACGGCGGCAAGGCGGGCATTGAAACGCAGCACCCACACGGCATCGAGGCAGCCGGTGTCGCGCAGCAGGCGCAGTTTTTCGCGCAGGGGGCTGAGGCGGAAGGGTTTTTCCGCACCGCGCTGCCGGCTGAAAAATTCTTGCGGCTGGGGCTCGAATACGATGGCTACGGCGGCGAGGCCTCGCTCGTCGGCTTCATGGCGCAGGCGTTCGAGGATATGGCGGTGGCCGAGATGGACGCCGTCGAAATTGCCGATGGTGACGGCGCTGCCGTGCGGGTGCGGGCGGAATACGGTGTTGCCGAAGCGGATGTTCATGGCGGGCGGGGTGGGAAAAAAGGGGCTATTGTAGCGGGAAGGGGGGATTAAAGCATCCGTGCGGTGCGGGCGGAAGAAGGCTGCCTGAAAATTTATAGTGGATTAACAAAAACCGGTACGGCGTTGTCTCGCCTTGCCGTAACGTGTGTACTGTCTGCGGCTCGCCGCCTTACCCTGATTTTTGTTCATCCGCTATAGCTTCGCAGAAACCTTGCTGCGTTGCGTTTCAGGTAGCCTTTTTTTGCCTGTGGTTTTATTGCGCTTGGCGGGCGCCGGCGGCTTTGGCTTCCCAGTAGGCGGCCAGGCGTTGGTCTTCGGGGGTGAATCCGGAGGCCATGCGGTAGTATTGGGCGAGGCGGATGGCGGCGGCGGTGTCGCCGTTTTCGGCTTTGGGTTGCAGGCGGGCGATTTGCTGCGGGCTGAGGGCGAAGATGCTGCCGGTGGAGAGGGGGGCTTCGGGGTCGTAGTGCATTTCGTCCAGCACGGCCTGCAGGTGCGGCGGCAGGGTTACGCCGCGCTGTTGGAGTTCGTATGCCCAGGAGGCGGCATCGAGATAGCGGTATTGGGCGAGGAATTTTTCGGCGGTGTCGCGGATTTCTTCGTTGGTTCGCGGCTCGGTAATTTGCGGTTCGCTGGTTTGCGGTTCTCTGGTTTGTGGTTCGTTAGTTTGCGGGCTGGAGGCGGCGGTGGGCATGGCGGGGTCTTTCTGGCAGGCGGTAAGGAAGAAAAGACAGGAGAGGAGGGTGGGCAGGCGTTTCATGGCTTTCCTTTTGGAATGTGTTTTTGTTTGGCTGAAGGCTACCTGAAAAACGGCAGCGGGGAGGTTTCAGGTAGCCTTTAGCTTTTGCTGCCTGCCAGGCCGAAGTGCCAGGCGCCGACATCGAGGCGCACGCAGAGGTAGCGCCAGAGCAGGGGGCGGCGAACGGGGAGGGTGGCGGCTAAGGGGCGCAGCAGAGCGATTTTGGCGGGCTCGGTGAGCAGCAGGGCGGCGTTTACGGCGGTTTGCAGCTGCTCGGGCGTGAGTTCGGCAGCGCGGGTTAGGGCTTCGGCAGCGGGGTGTTGCGCGAGGCGGCCGGGCTGCGGGGCGGGGGCGAGGTAGGCTTCGAGCAGCAGCCAAAGGTGGTCTTGCTCGCGGGTGGCGGGCTGGGGGCGGCAGCGGCGGATTTGGTCGAGCAGGGCTTGCAGGACAGGGTCTTCCTGCATCACGAGGGCGGGCAGGAGGTGTTCGAGCAGCTCGGCGCTGGGCAGCAGGGGATGCTGCCGCAGGCGGGCGAGCTGCTGCCAAACGAAGGGGCTGATGCCGCCGCAGCACTGGTATTCGGCGGGCGGGGCGGGCACTTGGAACAGGCAGAGCAGGGCGGCGGATGCGTATTCGCCGTCGTAGGCGGCGGCCTGCCAGTCGGCGGGCAGCTGCAGCGGCTGGGTGGGCGGGCGGCAGCGGCGGATACGCGCCTGCATCAGAGCCTGACGCTGGCGGTAGAGGTTTTCGGCTTCTTCTGCTTCGGCACTCATCGGCTGCGGGGCGGCGAAGCTGAGGTGGACGGGGGAAGGCAGGGCGAGGCTGTCGGCGTCGGCCAGTTCTTCGGCCAGGCGGCGGGCAGCGGCGGCATCTAGCCTGCGGATGCGTTCGATGAGCGGCGGGTGGGTGGCGGCGAGGCTGCCGGGGCGGATGCGGCCGAACATCAGGTGGGCATATTCGGGGGCTTCGGGGGAAGCGAGGCGGCAGGAGGCGGTGCGGGCACTTTTGCGCAAGGCTTCGATAAGCGGGGCAGTTTGGCGGGTGAGCTGCACGGCGGAGGCGTCGGCCATAAATTCGCGCTCGCGGCACACGGCGGCCTGCAGCCAGAGGGCAAACACGCTGCCCGCCGAGCCCAGCGCAATCAGGAGCACGCCGAGGGCTTGCAGCGGCAGGGACTGCATCACGATTTCCACGCCGTTGTCGAAAGGATGGTTGTCTACATTTTTGCGGCGGCGGTATTCCAGATAGTGTTCGTCGTCGCGGCCGTAGAGGAAGTAGCGCCCGCTGCTGGCGATGCCCTGCAGGCCGTGCAGCCAGGCGGCCAGGTAGCAGTTGAGGCGCATGTCGCCGTTGCGGATGTGGCTGAATTCGTGGGCGACGATGGCTTGCAGCTCGTCGCGCGTGAGCAGGTTGACGGCGCCTTGGGTAACGCCGATCACGGCGCTGCGCGGGCTCATGCCGGCGGCAAAGGCGTTGATGCTGCCGTCGCGGCGCAGCAGGTACACCGGCGGGGCGGGCAGGCCGGCGGAAAGCGCAGTTTCCGCCACCACGTTGAGCAGCCGCCGTTCGGCAAAGGTGGCATCGGCCAGCTGCAAGGCCTCACCGCCAAGCCGCTTGGCTATCGCTTCGCCGCCGCGCCGCAGTTCGCGCAGGCGGTGCAGGCTCAGGCCGATGGTGAGCGCGCATACAAACAGGGCGGGCGGCAGGTAGTACCACCACAGGCTGTGTTGTACTTTGGCGCCGAACAAAAACGGCAGGCTGCCGAGCCCGGCGGAAGTGATGGCGACTGTGCCGATTAGGGCCAGCACATAGAACACCACCAGCCGCACGGTGCGGCGGCGCGATTGCTGCTGGCGGTGGAAGAAGCGCATGGGGAAATCCTGGGGAAAGTGGGAGGAATGTGGCTGAAATAATGATTTCTTCATGCCAGGCGGCGAGCCGCAGGCAGTACAGGCAGTACGGCAAGGGGAGCCGACGCAGTAGGAAGGAATCAGTATTTTAGCTACAGCTTGAATATAGCCAATCCGGCGGGCAAGGTAAAGGCTACCTGAAAGAGGATTGGCATTAGTTTTAACTTCGTTGAAGCTGCGCTTTCAGGTAGCCTTTCTCCCGCCCCACTTGGCAAACCCGCCGCCGTGCTATACCCTTGCCCCGATTCGTTAAACCATTTGGAAGGAACCGAAATGCCTGCCTCCTGCCCGCTGTGCCGTGCTGAAAATGAAACCGTGCTGTGGCAAAACAGCCGTCTGCGTGTGATTGCTGTAAACGACACGCCCGCCGCGCCTGCATTTTGCCGCGTGATTTGGCGCGGGCATGTGGCCGAGATGACGGATTTGCCCGACGAAGCGCGGCAGGAAATGATGGTGGCGGTGTGGCGCACCGAAGCGGCGATGCGCCGGGTGTTGCGCCCGGCTAAAATCAATCTGGCCAGTTTCGGCAACCAAGTGCCGCACCTGCATTGGCATGTGATTGCCCGCTTTGAAAACGATGCGTTTTTCCCCGATTCGATTTGGGCCGCGCCGCGCCGCGAAGCCGTGCCCGAGCTGCCGGAAGGCTGGCAGCGGCAGGTGGCCGAGCTGTTGGCCGAGGAAGAGGCGGCGGACGGGCTGGTATAATGCCCGCCGTCTGCCCAAGTTAAAGGCTGCCTGAAACATGGTTGACACAACATTTTCAGGTAGCCTCCACACCGCTAACAGGTTGTCTGAGCCTCAGTTTGATTTTTCGTTTGAACTGCGTTGAAGCTTGCGCTTTCAGGTAGCCTCCACCCAATGATTAAGGAAACCCATCATGCTGTTCCCCCATCTTTCCCGCCGCCGTTTTCTCAGCGCCTCCGCCACCCTGGCCGGGGCAGGCGTGTTGCAGGCGTGCAGTGCTCCCGCCATGCCCGTGCTGCCGACCAACCAGAGCAGCACAGACAGCGGCAATGCGCCGGCCCGCCCCGTCCGCAGCGGTAGCGGCACTACCTTGCGCGTGGTGGCGCCTTCCGGCTTCGCGCCCAAGCCCGAACAGGCGCAGGCCGGGCTGTTGCGCCTGTATAACGCCGGTTTCACCATCACCAACCAGCAGGCGGTGGAGCGCCGCAGCCAGCGGTTTGCCGGCACCGACGCCGAACGCATCGCCGATTTCCAAGACGTGGCTTCCGGCAAAGTGCCCACCCCGCAAGTGCTGATGGGCATGCGCGGCGGCTACGGCGCCGTGCGCCTGCTGCCCCATATCGACTGGCCCTCGCTCGGCGCGCGGATGCGCGAACACGGCACCCAGCTTTTTGGCTTCAGCGACGTGTGCGCCATCCAGCTTGCCCTGCTGGCCCAAGGCAATATGTGCAGCTTCGCCGGCCCCATGCTTTATAGCGGCTTCGGCAAAGCCCAGCCCTCGGTATACACCATGCAAGCCTTTATCGATGGCAGCACCCGCGCCGATTTGAGCATTCAAGTATCGGAAGTGCAGGCCGCCAACGTGCCCACCCTGTACGGCACCATGTGGGGCGGCAACCTCAGCGTGATTGCCTCGCTGGCCGGCTCGGCCTACCTGCCGCAGCCCGAAGGTGGTATCCTCTTCCTTGAAGACGTGGGCGAACAGCCCTACCGCCTCGAGCGCATGCTGCAAACCCTGCATCTGGCCGGCATCCTCAAACGCCAGCAGGCCATCGTGCTCGGCAACTTCCGCATGGGCAGCGCGCGCGACGTGTATGACGGCGGCTACGATCTCTCCACCGTCATCCGTACCCTGCGCCGCATCAGCGGCGTTCCCGTGCTCACCGGCTTCCCCTTCGGCCACATCAGCGACATCGCCACCTTCCCGCTGGGCGTGCAAACCGCCATCCGCGGCAACAGCACCGGCGGCTACAGTGCCTCCTTCAGCGGCCACCCTGTGCTCAACCCCGCCGCCCTCACGCTCAACAACCTGCTGCCGCCCCCGCCCTCATTCGACAGCCCGGCTGCAACAGAAGACAACAGCGAAGCCAGCGAATAGCCGCAGGATTTCAGGTAGCCTGCCCAAAGAAAGGCTACCTGAAAAACAAAAAGCAGTGATATGAATACTGCCGCCCAATCCGTTGCCCGCCAAAGGCTACCTGAAACCCAAGCCATGACCCGCAAAAAAACCGACGCCTTCACTCGCCTCACCCAAGCCCTCGAAGTTTTGCCCAACATCGGCCCCAAATCCGCCCGCCGCATGGCGTATGAGCTGCTGCGCCACAAGCGCGAAGGCGCCGCCGAGCTGGCCGCCGCCTTGCAGCACGCCCTCACAGCCGTGCAACATTGCCGCCTGTGCAACACCTTCTGCGAAGGCGAGCTCTGCGCCATCTGCGCCGACCCCGCGCGCGACGGCCGCCGCCTGATGATTGTGCACCTGCCCGCCGACGTGGCCGGTATGGAAGCCGCCCACTGCCACGACGGCCTCTATTTCGTGCTCATGGGGCAAATCAGCCCCGCGCAGGACATGGATTTGCAGCACATCGCGCTCAACAAACTGGTTGCCCGCCTGCAAGAGAGCGAAGTGGAAGAAGTGATCATCGCCACCGCCTTCACCCCCGAAGGCAACGCCACCGCCTATGTGCTGGCCGAGCTGTTCAAAAACCTGCCCTACCGAGTGAGCCGCCTGGCGCAGGGCATGCCGCTGGGCAGCGAGCTGGAATACATCGACGCCGGCACGCTGGCGCAATCCGTGTATGAACGGCGGCTGGTGAAAGAGCGGGGAGGGGAGGGAGAATAGCCAGTGGGCAGGAAAGGAAAAGAGGCTACCTGAAATTTCAGGTAGCCTTTGCATATCATATATGTTGTAGGTTGGCATTGCTGCCGACATTTTGTCTGAGTTCGTCCATCTATAGCTATAGTGGATTAAATTTAAATCAGGACAAGGCGGCGAGCCGCAGACAGTACACACGTTACGGCAAGGCGAGCCAACGCTGTACTGGTTTAAATTTAATTCACTATAAATCAATACATCGATACAAGATGAGTCAATGCGGTATCGCTGTGTGTTAATTCACAATGCCAACAGAATAACTACTGCTTCTTAAGCGAGCTTGCCGCCCGTCTGCTGGCGCAGCCGAACGGAACGCGGTTTTTCGGGGAACAAGGGCTTGCATGTTCGAAGCGGCGCAGCCGCAAGTTGCGAGCCCGCCCGAAAAACTGCGTGAAGTGAGGGAAGTTTGGCGAAGCCAAACCTGTGCCCGCAGTCGCCTTTCTTTTGCTTTCTTTTCTTTGGCGAAGCAAAGAAAAGAAAGTGCCCCGCGCCGGCATGAGGCGCAAAGGTGAGCAGGATACTATAGTGAATTAAATTTAAACCAGTACAACGTTGGCTCGCCTTGCCGTACTATTTGTACTGTCTGCGGCTCGCCGCCTTGTCCTGATTTAAATTTAATCCACTATAATGTGTGAAGGCTACCTGAAAGTTCAAACACTCGAATGCAAGCTGGCTGTCAAGCAACCGCCTAAGATACTGTTCAGATTGGCTTTTACTGCTTGCCCCTGTTGTCGGGGCGTAATATAAGGCTACCTGAAAGTTTAGCTGCGCAGAAATTCCGCTACGCTGCATTTTATTGCGTTGAAGCTTCATTTTCAGGTAGCCTTTTGCCAACCGCCGAGCCGTATCTTATCCTCCATCAAAATCGCCGCCGCACGAAGCTGCTAAAATCTTTCCAGCCGCCGTTTTACGGCGATAAGCAAAAATAAGCATAAAGGAGGCATCCCATGGATCTAACCCAATTAGCCGAGCAAACCCGCGCCCTTGCGCTCGATATCCTGCACCAATCCGCCATCGGCGAAGGGCAGATTTTTGTGCTCGGCCTGTCCACCAGCGAAGTGATCGGCGGCCGTATCGGCAAAAATTCCAATCAGGAAGTGGGCGAAGTGATCGTGAAAACCCTGCTCGACATCCTGAACGAACGCAAAATCTACCTCGCCGTGCAAGGCTGCGAGCACATCAACCGCGCCTTGGCCGTGGAGCGCGAGCTGGCCGAAAAATACGGGCTGGAAATCGTGAACGTATTGCCCGGCCTGCACGCAGGCGGCAGTGCGCAGCTGGCCGCCTTCAAATATATGCGCGACCCGGTGGAAGTGGAATTCATCACCGCCCACGCCGGGCTCGACATTGGCGACACTTCCATCGGCATGCACATCAAACACGTGCAAATCCCCCTGCGCCCGCAACAGCGCGAACTGGGCGCCGCCCACGTCTGCGCCCTGGCCAGCCGCCCGCGCCTGATCGGCGGCGAACGCGCCGGGCACTACAAAGACAGCATCCGCCGCGTGTAACACCAAGCGGCAGGACAAAGGCTACCTGAAATTTTCAGGTAGCCTTTCTATTTCCGCTTGTTATAGTGGATTAACAAAAACCAGTACGGCGTTGTCTCGCCTTGCCGTAACGTGTGTACTGTCTGCGGCTCGCCGCCTTGTCCTGATTTAAATTTAATCCACTATATGCGGCGGCTTCAGTATCCCAGCTCAGGAGTGCCCATTTCATGGCGAAGGGGGCTTGGGCGAATTGGCTGTGGTGGCGGTGGAAGAATTGGGTGAGGAGTCGGGTGTGTTCGGGGGTGAGGGTGCCGTAGGCGGCGGCCATGCGTTGCAGGAAGTCGGGCAGTTGGGTGCAGTCGGCGAGGCGGCCAGGGGTGGTGATGTAGCTGAGGGTGGGGTCGTAGCCCATTTGGTAGAGGATGTTGAGGGCGTAGATGTAGCCGGGGTAGGGGCTGCGATCTTGGCCGAGCAGGCGGCTGATTTGGGGCGGGTTGAAATGGCCGTCGGCGAGGATGGTGAAATACACGCTGCGGCGGGCGTGGGCGCTGAGTTTGGCAAAGAGGGCGGCAAGGTCGCGGTCGAGCCCGCTGCGGGAGGAAACGACGATGTCGCACACGGGCACGTTGTGCCAGCTGTCTTCTTTGCTCAGGTGGATGGGGGTGATGTTGGCAAGGCTGGCGGCTTGGGCGTTGCTTTCCAAACAACGGAGCATGCCGCTGCTGTAGTCGAGGCCGTAGAGGTGCCGCACTTTTGGAGCAAAGCGCAGGGCGAGGGTGCCGGGGCCGCAGCCGACGTCGAGCAGGGTGTCGCCGGGGTGGAGCTGCATTCGGGCGATAAAGGCGTCGGCGTAGGGGCTGGGCTGGAGGGCTTTGGCGCTGAAGCTGGGGGCTTTGTCGTCCCATTCGGCGGCGGGCTTTTCGCTGAAGCCGAGTTCGGCCATGCGCTCGCGGTAGGCGGCGGCGAAGTCGGTGGGCAGGGGGCGGGGCTGGGGCATGGGGCTACCTGAAAGTGATGTCGGGCTGGAGGGGGCGGATTGTTGCGGGACTACCAACTCAGTGCACGGGATAACGGCGCACGCAGCTGTTTGCGGCAGCGCTCATCTGGCGTTCGAGGACAGGATTACTTTGGCCTCGGTCGTAGGCGGCGGTAACGCGTTGCCATTCGCGGGCGCTGTAGCGGCTGCGCAGGGTGTCGTAAGTACAGGCGCATAGACGGCGCAGCTGGGCGGTGTTGGCGCGGCTGTTGAACCGCGAGGTGCATTGGGCGATGAAGCCGCTGCGGGAAGTGCCGACTGCGGAATTGGAGGCGCAGGCGGTAAGGACGAGTAGAACGGATAGAAAGAGGATGGGTTTCATGGCAGGATTCCTTGGAGGAGGGGATTTTCAGGTAGCCTCTGCCGCTTGAGACTGCCTGAAAAAGTTGGGGCTGAAACTCAGCGGGCGAAGTGGCGGCGCACGCAGGTATTGGCGGCTTCATTTATGCGGCGTTTGAGCACGGGATCGCGGTCGAGGGAGGTGTCGTTGTTGATGTGTTGCTGCCATTGGGCGGTGGTGTAGCGGCTGCGCAGGGTGTCGTAAGTGCAGGCGCAGATGCGGCGGGTTTGGGCGGGGGTGATGCCGGTATTGCGGGAAGTGCAGAGATCGAGGAAGGCGCTGCGGTGGCTGCTGATGCTGCGGCGGTTGGGGTTGGCGTTGGGGCGGGCGGCGCATTGGCGCACGCTGCTGATGAAGTAGCGGCCCAGCGGGGTGTTGGGGTTGGCGGGCTGGCGAATCCAGTTGTGGCCGTAGCGGCTGCTGACCCGGTCGTAGGCGCAGGCGCAGACGCCGGCGGCTTGGTTGGGGGTCATTTGCCACGAGGCGGCATTGTCGGCGCAGGCGTTAACGAAGCTGCTGCGCGGGGTGGTGGGGACTTGGTTGGCGGGATTACTGCCGGTGGTTTGGCAGGCGGCGAGGACAAGTACTGCGGGGAACAGGTGGCGAATCAACATGATGAGTTTCCTTAAGCAGTGGGGTTTGTGTTTTCAGGTAGCCTTTCTTACAACGGGCAAAGGCTACCTGAAAAGTGGGTTTGAATCATGCCGCATTTAGCGGGGCACATGGCGGGAGACGCATTGCCGGGTGGCGGTGTCGATGAAGCGGATGAGTTCGGGGTTGCTGCCGATGTCTTGGCTGTCGAGGGCTTGCGGCCAGTTGCGGCCGTAGCGGCTGCTGATTTGGTCGAAAGTGCAGGCGCAGATATTGGCTGCGGATTGGCGGGGAATGCCGGTGGTTGCGGTTTCGCCGGTGCAGCGGCTGACAAACAAATCGCGCGGGCTGTATGTGGGGCCGTTGGCGGCGGCGCTAGGGATGAGGGCGAGCAGGAATAGGGCGGGGAGGGGTTTTTTAAACATAATATTTTGATGTGGATGAGTGGAGGATAAAAATCAGGCAGCCTGCAAAACAGCGGGCTGCCTGTGTGTTCGTTTAGCGGCGGTTGAGGTGGCGGTTGAAGCACACTTCGGTGTTGCGGCGCATACGGCTTTCAAACTGCGGGTCGTTGCCGGTGCGGTCGTAGGCATCCAGCGTGGCTTTCCAGCGGGTGCCGTATTGTTTGCCGGTTTCGTCGAAGGTGCAGGAGCAAAGGGTGCGGGCCATTTGCGGGCTCAGGGCGTTGTTTCCGGAAGAGGCACCCTGGGCGCAGGCGCTCACGAATTCGTTGCGCATTTGCCGCAGGGTTTGGGCCTGGGCGGCAGGAGCGGCAACGGCGGCCAATACGGCGGCGGCAAACAGATATTTTTTCATTGTGGTTTCCTTTTGAAATATGATGAATGAGGAACGAAGCCGCATTGTGCCGTTTGGCGGGGAAGTTGTCTATAGCCGAAGGGCTTTAGAGAGAATGTTCGGGCGGAAAAAGGCTACCTGAAAGCGGAGTTTCAGCAAAAGCGCCTTCTATAGTGGATTAAATTTAAACCAGTACAGCGTTGGGTCGCCTTGCCGTAACGTGTGTACTGTCTGCGGCTCGCCGCCTTGTCCTGATTTAAATTTAATCCACTATATCATGCTGTGCCGGACTGCTGGAACACGGGGTCGGCATGGCTGTTTAAGCCAGCCCGAGCAGGCGTTGTTGCGCGGGGTTGGGGTGGTGGTGATACAGCGCTTCGAGCAGGGGCAGGATCTGTTCGCGGTAGTGTGCCGGCGGCCGGCCGGAGAGGATGGCAGCCAGTGTGTAAATGCCGGGCAGTCGGTTGATGCCGGGCGGGCCGTCGATCCAGCCGTAGGGCAGGCGCGGCAATAGGCCGATGCGGCCTGCGCGCACGGCTTTCACGTTTTTCCACAGCGGGTTGCGGGCTACCTGAACGGCAAAATCGGCTTCCTGAGTGAGAATCCAGTCGGGCTGCCACAGGATGATCTGTTCGATGGAAACCTGTGCCAGGCCGCCGCCTGCGAGTGCGTCGCCCACATTGCGTGCGCCCAACAGTTCGGCCACTTCGGTGTGGATGGAGTTGCGGCGGCCGGTTTCCAGCCCGTCGCGGCCGCGTGCCAGATAAACGCTGACGGGGCGGCTGCGGGCGGCGGCTTCGCGCCGGGCGAAGGCAAGCGCCTGCTCGGCCAGTGCGGCGAGGCGTTCGGTGTGCGGCGAGGCGATGAGGCTGCCCAACTGGCGGATTTGTTCTGCCGACTGCGCCAGCCTGCCTTCCAGCAGCAGGTAGGGCACGCCGAGCTGTTTGGCGGTTTGCTGTGCGGTGGAAACGGTGGCTTCGCTCACTACGCCGACGTCTACCACGGCATCGATTTTTTCTGCCAGCAGGCGTTCGAGCGATACGGGCGAGCCGCGCCCGTTGATGCCGCCGAGCAGGGGCAGGCGGCGGGCGTTTTCGTTGAGCATAGCCAGTGCCTGCGGCCGTTTTTGCGCCGTCCAGCCGACGAGGCGCTCCGGTGCCAGCGCATAGAGCAGCACTTCGGCGGGCGGCCCGGCGGCATACAGGCGGCGGAAGGAACTGATATTACTTTCAGGTAGCCTGAAGATGTGCAGCAGGCCGGATGCGGATTGGGAGGCGGAAGCAGGGGCTTCGGGCGTATCGTCTTCATTGGGGCGGCAGCCGGCCAGCAGCAGGCTGCCGGCAACCAGTCCGCAGAGGAAATCGCGGCGGCTAATCATATGCCGGCTCCGCGCCTTTCGGCGATGGAGGCCAGCGCCCAGGCAGTAATGGCATCGGCATCGGCGGCCAGTTCAACACCTTCGCCGCCGCAGAAGCTGCGCCAGTCATTTAAATAGGCGCGGGGCAGGGTGGTGAGCACGGGGATGCCTGCGGCGGCCGCGGCAAGATATTCGGCCAAAAGCCCGCGGTTTTCTATTTCGGCGTGGCCGAATTTATTGATGAAGACCAAATCGGCGTGTGCCTGGACGGCATCGCGCACCGCAGCACCCGCTGCGGCCAGCCTGCCGCCATCAAGTTTGCAGCCGGACGAGCCGCTGCCGAGCTTTTGGAAGATGGAAAATTCCACGCCGTCGGCAATGGAAACGAGGCGGGAATTGATGTGGCGGCCTTGGCTGTCCAGCGGGTTGAGCAGGCCGCCCAGGCGGAAGCCGAGACGGCGCAGTTCGGCGGCGGTGTGCCACAGTGCGGCGGTGGCGGCGTCGCCTTTGTCGCTGTAGAGGACGGCGGCGGTGGAGAAATCGTTCATGGTGGGAACCGGCTTGGGTTGGGAGGGTTTAACTTTGCTGAAATTCCAGCACGTTGGGTTTTCAGGTAGCCCTTGGGAGAGGCTACCTGAAAATAGGGTCGGCCTGCTTTATCTATATCTATAGCAAACCGGCTTAACTTTTGCTATGGCGCCGGTTTGCCTTGTATCGGAAGCCAATTCGGCCTACCCCATACCCGGCTTTGGCAAGGAACGGGCGGTTGCGCTCGCCGCAAGGCGCGGCAGTTTTGCGGCGGGGAATATGGGTGGGCAAAGGCTGCCGTATTGTGCCGCCGGGCGGCGGTGCTGCTTATTTGCCGTGTGTGGGCAGGTAAATGTTGATCGCGGATGAATTGCTGCCACGGCGTTGCTTTGCCCTACGTGCGCTGTCTGCAATGTGCTGCTTTGTGTTGGAGGCCGATTTAATCCGCTATGGGTTGTGCAGTTGTGCTTTCAGGTAGCCCGAACCGTCAGGCTACCTGAAAATGCAGGCCGTTTACGGTTTAAAACACATAGCGCAGGTTGGTGAACCAGGTGCGGCCGGGCATGGGGTAGCCGTCGCTCAGCTCGTAATGGCGGTTGCCGAAGTTTTCTATGCCGGCTTCCCAGCTCAGGCCTTCGCGGATGCGCCAAACCCCTTTGGCGTTGTAAACTGTGTAGCTGCCGAGGGTGCGCGTGCTGTCGCCGTAGGAGGATTTGCGGCCGGTTTCGGTCAGCATGGAGGCGTGCAGGCTGACGTGCTTGATGGGGCGGTATTCGGCATAGGCGGAGAATTTGTGGCTGGGCGTGTTCAGCAGCGGGGTGTCGGCGCTGCCCAGGTCTTTGCGGTTCAAGTAGCCGTAGGCGGCGCCGAGCGTCTAGTGGCTGCCAATGCTCTGCCGCAGACTGAGTTCGATGCCGGTATGGCGGGTGCGGCCGATGTTTTGGGTTTGCTGGCAGTGGCCGCGCACGGGGGAGCGGCGGCAGGTGCGGCCGGTGGGGTCGGGCACGTAGGCGCTTTGAATTTCGTTGTGCAGGCGGCTGTAGAACACGGCGGCTTCGGCTTCTGCCCCGTCCCACGGTTTGCCGCGCCAGCCAAGTTCGATGTGGTTGGCACGCTCGGATTCCAAATCGGGATTGGGGATGGCGCGTCCGAGGCGGTAGGAATAGCGGTCTTTCAGGCTGGGGAAGCGTGATTTGCTCGATACCGTGCCGTAGAAACTGTGGTTGTCGTTCGGGTGGTAGCTCAGTTCGATGAGGCCGTTTACCGAAGAGGTTTTGCCGCGGTGAAACGTGGCGGGCAATTCTTTGGTGGCGAGGCGTTCGTAGTCTACGCCGCTGCGCAGCCGCCAGGCCGGGGTGAAGTCGATTTGGTGTTCGACAGCAATTTGGTGGGCGGTGTCGCGGAAAACTTGGTTGCGGTTTAAGTCGTGGTGGCGGTCGGCTTTGTATAGTGAATTAAATTTAAATCAGGACAAGGCGGCGAGCCGCAGACAGTACAAATAGTACGGCAAGGCGAGACAACGCTGTACTGGTTTAAATTTAATTCACTATATTGGTAGCCGATTTGCCACAGCTGGTTTTGCCATGCGGTGGTGGAGAAATTGACACTCAGGCCGGTGGTGCGGTCTTTGTAGGCGCTGACGTCGCCATCGGGCACGCGGTAGTCGCTGTCTCGGTATGCCTGCATGCCGTTTTTGTAGGTGTCGCGGTAGGCGCGGATTTTCAGGCGGTTGGCTTCGCCGAGGCCGATGTTGCCGATGAAGTAGTAGCTATCTTTATCCCAATACGGCCAGCGCCAGTAGCGGGCGTCTACGTTGGCGGTGCCGACATAAACGGGCTGCTGCTTTTCGCTACGGATACCGCTGTAGCCGATAGCGTATTCGTCGGTAAGGTTAGGAGTGAGGCCAAGTTTGAGCGAGTAGTGGCGGTCGGTGCGGGCGGCGTTTTCGCGGTAGGAGCCGGTGTCGGTGGGCCGGCGTTTGGGGTCGTGGAAATGGTGCGGCAGGTGGAAGCGGTCGGAATCCAAATAGGCAAAACCGCCCTGAACATAGAAGCGGCCGGTGTTGGAACCGAAGTTGGCGGACAGGTTGTGGCCGACAGTGTCGTCGAAGCCGACATTGATGTCGCCTTCGAACGGTTTGCCCGGTTTGCGCGTAACCAGGTTGATGGCGCCACCCAGAGTATAGGGGCCGTACATCAGTGAGGCGCCGCTCTTGGCCACGCGGATTGACGAGAGGCCGGGGGTGAGAAAGCGGGCGAAGTCCACATAGCCGTCGTAGGGGACGTATTGCGGGATGCCGTCGAGGAATAGCGGCACTTGGCGGGCATCATAGCCGCGCACGCGCAGGCCGGTTTCGTTGCGGCTGCCGGAAAAGTCGATATTCACTCCGGGCGGTGGCTCGAGTGCTTCAGCGATGTTTTGGCTGTTGTTGCGGCGGATGTCTTCGGCGGTAAGGGTGCGCTCGCCGGCATCGGTGCTGCGGGTACGCTGGCCGGTGATGCTAATTTGGCCCAATTCAAAGGATTGTTCTTCGGGGCTGGTGCCGTCGGCAAAGGCTTGGGGGGCGGTAGCCAAGGCAAGCAGGCCGAGCAGGATGGCATTGCGGGGGAAATGGGGAGACATACTATAGTGGCTTGTGTATAGTTTAGTTAAGATTGTGTGAATCTAACTTGCCCGCTAATCATGTGCCATCAGCCGAAGGGATTAGATAGAGTGAATTAAAAGTAAGGAGGTTGCTGTGTTGGCTCGCCTGTTGTCCGTGCCGTATGCAGCTTACCATTTTGCCTTGGTTCAAACGTAATCTGCGATACAGCTGCTACTTTGGCTACACGAAAAAGGCTACCTGAAAGCATGTTCTCAACAGAACCATGTTTTCAGGTAGCCTTTGCCGGTTTTGCTTCGGTGAGTATTAAGCGACTACGCCCAAAATCACGCTGCCGGCTTTGAAAATGGCGGTAACGCTTTGGCCGGGGTGCAAGTCGAGGGTTTCGGTGCTTTGCATGGTGATGCCGGCAGTGAGAATGAGGCCGCCGCCGATGTCGACCGACACAATGGAGTTCACCGCGCCGCGTTCAACATGGGTAATCTGGCCGCTGAGCTGGTTGCGGGCGGAGAGTTTCATCGGGTGCAAGTCGGTAGCCACGATGATGTTGCCGGCTTTGATGAGGGCGGTGGCGATACCGCCTTCGGCCAGGCCGAGCTCGCGGCAACTTTCTTCGGTTACGGTGGCCACCAGCTCGGCGCCATTTTCAAGCACAAGCGTGATTTCGCTGGTTACCGGGCCGTGTTTGATGGATTTGATTTTGCCGCTGAATTGGTTGCGCGCACTGGTTTTCATGGTGGATTTTCCTTTTGTAGCGGGTAGATAAAAGGCGCATTCTAACCGATTTGTACTGAGTTTAAACTGGGCTGCTGCAAAGCCATCCGAAAGGCAGAGCTATCTAATCCTTTCGAACTAGACAAGGCTTAGTCTAATGAATGGCTGTTAAACCTGATGGAAGCATATTCTTTGCCGCTTGATTGCTTTATAGTTCAATCCACTGAGTATAAAAGTATTTCGGTTTTGAGAATAGCTTTCGCACAGGAAGACCTTTGCGTGGTTTTTGCTGGCAAAGCATACATATAGGGATCGCACATGAGCCATTTCTTAGACCGCCTGACCTTCTTCAGGCAAAAACGCGAGCCGTTTTCCAACGGCCACGGCGTTTTGATCAACGAAGACCGCAAGTGGGAAAATGCCTACCGCAGCCGCTGGTCGCACGATAAAGTTGCCCGTTCCACCCACGGCGTGAACTGTACCGGTTCGTGCTCGTGGAAAATCTACGTTAAAAACGGCATCATCACCTGGGAAACCCAGCAGACCGACTATCCGCGTACCCGCCCCGACCTGCCTAACCACGAGCCCCGCGGCTGCCCGCGCGGTGCGTCTTACAGCTGGTATGTTTACTCTGCCCAGCGTATCAAATATCCGATGATGCGCGGCGCGCTGGCCGAACTGTGGCGCGAAGCGCGCAAAACCAAAGACCCCATCGAAGCATGGCAATGGATTGTGGAAGACCCCGAGCGCTCCAAATCCTACAAATCCCAGCGCGGCTTGGGTGGCTTCGTGCGTTCCAACTGGGACGAAGCCTATGAAATGGTGGCGGCAGCCAACTGCTACACCATCAAGAAATACGGCCCCGACCGTGTTATCGGCTTCTCGCCCATTCCTGCCATGTCAATGATCAGCTACGCCGCAGGCGCGCGCTATCTGGGCTTGATCGGCGGCGTGCCGCTGTCGTTCTACGACTGGTATTGCGACTTGCCGCCCGCTTCGCCGCAGACTTGGGGCGAACAGACCGACGTGGCCGAATCCGCCGACTGGTACAACTCCAATTATCTTTTGGTGTGGGGTTCCAATATTCCGATGACCCGTACCCCCGACGCCCACTTCTATACTGAAGTGCGCTACAAAGGCACCAAAACCGTCGCCGTATCTTCCGACTTCGGCGAAATGGCCAAGTTCAGCGACATCTGGCTCGCGCCGCGCCAAGGCACGGATGCCGCGCTGGCGATGGCGATGGGGCACGTTATCCTCAAAGAATTCCATATCGACAATCCTTCCGACTATTTCCAAGACTACTGCCGCCGCCTGACCGATATGCCGGTGCTGGTGTGCCTGAAAGAAGACGGCGGAGGCTACCGCCCGGAATACACCCTGCGCGCCTCCCATTTGAGCGGTAATTTCGGCGAAGAGAAAAATCCCGATTGGAAAGTGCTGGCGTGGAACGAGAAAACCGACAGCCTGATGCTGCCCAACGGCTCCATCGGCTTCCGTTGGGACGGCAGCCAAAAATGGAATCTGGAAACCAAGGCGCAGGATGATCAAGACGTTCAGGCGGCCTTGTCGCTGAAAAACTATGCCGATGACGTGGTGCGCGTCGGCTTCGACTACTTCGGCGGCGAATTCGACGAAGAAAAAACCTTCCGCAAAGTGCCGGTGAAACGCATCACCCTGGCCGACGGCAGCAGCCGGTTGGTGTCCACCGTGTTCGACCTTCTGGTGGCGCAATACGGCGTGGACAACGGCTTGGGCGACGAGAACGTGGCCAAAGATTATTTTGACGACAAGCCCTACACGCCGAAATGGCAGGAAAAACACACCGGCGTCGCGCCCGAACGCGTGATTCAGGTAGCCCGCGAGTTCGCTCAGAACGCGCACGACACCAAGGGCCGCTCGATGATTATCGTCGGCGCCGGCCTGAACCACTGGTATTACCTGGACATGAACTATCGCGGCCTGATTAACATGCTGATGATGTGCGGCACCATCGGTAAATCCGGCGGCGGTTGGTGCCATTATGTAGGCCAGGAAAAACTGCGTCCGCAGTCCGGCTGGGCGCCGCTGACTTTCGCGCTCGACTGGCACCGCCCCGCGCGCCAGATGGCCGGTACTTCATTCTTCTACGGCCACACCGGCCAGTACCGCCACGAAACCGTGTCTGCTGACGAGCTGCTCACGTCCGACGCTGGCGACGATATGCGCCGCCTGACCATGATCGACTACAACGCCAAAGCCGCCCGCATGGGTTGGACGCCGAGCGCGCCGCAGTTGGAAACCAATCCGCTGGATATAACCGATGCGGCCGAAAAAGCCGGCATGAATCCTGTGGATTACACTGTGAAAGGTTTGAAGGAAGGTACGCTGGAGATGTCTTGCGACGATCCGGAAAACCCGAAAAATTGGCCGCGCAATATGTTTATTTGGCGTTCCAACATTTTGGGTTCGTCCGGCAAAGGCCACGAATATTTCCTGAAATACCTGCTCGGCACGCAAAACGGCCTGATGAGCGACGAAGACGACTGCCTGAAACCGGCAGAAGTGAAGCAGCGGGAAGGCGTGGAAGGCAAGCTGGATTTGTTCACGCTCTTGGATTTCCGCATGAACACCACCTGCCTGTACGCCGACGTGATTTTCCCGACCGCCACTTGGTACGAAAAACACGATCTGAACACGTCCGACATGCACCCGTTCATCCATCCGTTTACCGAGGCGGTGCAGCCTTTGTGGCAGAGCAAATCCGACTGGGAAATCTATAAAGGCCTGGCCAAAAAATTCAGCGAGCTGGCCAAAGACTATCTGGGCGTGCGCAAAGACATCGTGCTCACCCCGCTGATGCACGACAGCCCGCAGGAACTCGGCCAGCCCTTCGACCCGAAAGATTGGAAACTGGGCGAGTGCGAGCCGATTCCGGGCAAAACCATGCCCGCGATGACCGTGGTGGAACGCGATTACGGCGCGATTTACGAGAAATTCACTTCTATCGGCCCCTTGCTGGAGAAAGTGAACAACAACGGCAAAGGCATGGCTTGGGATACCAAGCACGAAGTGGACTTCCTGCGCAAACTCAACGGCGTGCAGCCTGAAGGTGCGGGCAAAGGCCAGCCGAAAATCGAAACCGCCATCGATGCGGCCGAAATGGTTCTGACGCTGGCGCCGGAAACCAACGGCCACGTTTCGAAAAAAGCTTGGCAGTCGCTGGGCAAAGCCACCGGCCGCGACCACACGCACCTGATTAACGCCAGCGAGCACACGCAAATCCGCTTCCGCGACATCGTCGCCCAGCCGCGCAAGATTGTTACCTCGCCGATTTGGTCGGGCGTGGAGAGCGAAGAAGTGTGCTACACCGCTGGCTACACCAACGTGCACGAGCTGATTCCGTGGCGCACGCTCACCGGCCGCCAGCAGTTCTACCAAGACCACAAATGGATGCGCGATTTCGGTGCCGCTTTCTGCGTGTACCGCCCCGCCGTGGACACCAAAACCACCAAGAAACTCTTGGGCAAAATGCCCAACGGCAATCCGGAAATCACGCTCAACTTCCTCACGCCGCACCAGAAATGGGGTATCCACAGCACCTATTCGGAAAACCTGCGCATGCTCACGCTCTCTCGTGGCGGCCCGCACGTGTGGATTTCCGAAATCGATGCCAAGAAAGCCGGGTTGGTGGATAACGACTGGGTGGAAGTGTTCAACACCAACGGTTCGATCGCCTGCCGCGTGATTGTGAGCCAGCGTATTCCTGAAACCATGATTCTGATGTATCACGCTCAGGAAAAATTGGTGCACACGCCTGCGGCGGAAACCACCAAGAAACGCGGCGGCATCCACAACTCGGTAACCAAGGCGGTATTGAACCCGACCCACATGATAGGCGGCTATGCGCAGCTGGCGTACAGCTTCAACTATTACGGCACGGTCGGCTCCAACCGCGACGAGTGGGTGATTGTCCGCAAGATGAAGGACATCGACTGGATGGACGAACCCGCCGATCAGGCATAAGGTTTTTCAGGTAGCCTCCTGCTGCACAAAAGGCTACCTGAAAACCAGATAAGGAACAAAACCATGAAGCTCCCGCAGATTATCCGTTTTTCCGATTATTTGAAGGAAACCCCCTCCGAAGCCGTGCGCACCGTGCTGTATCAAGACCAACACGACAACATGGTGCTGTGGCAGATTCCGCCGCAAACCATGTTGCCCGCCCACCGCCACCCGTGCGGCGTAGATATTTGGATTGTGCTGCAGGGCGAAGCCAAGCTGGTGGACGACGCGCAAAGCGGCCGCACCATCCGCGCAGGCGAGAGCGTAGTGGTGGGCGACCACCAAATCCACGGCGCCCGCAACAGCGGCCAGGAAGACTGCATCTTGGTTTCGATTGTCAGCCCGAAAGCCGGATTCGAAAAAGCATAACCGTTTTTCAGGTAGCCTCCTGCTGCACAAAAGGCTACCTGAAAACCAGATAAGGAACAAAACCATGAAGCTCCCGCAGATTATCCGTTTTTCCGATTATTTGAAGGAAACCCCCTCCGAAGCCGTGCGCACCGTGCTGTATCAAGACCAACACGACAACATGGTGCTGTGGCAGATTCCGCCGCAAACCATGTTGCCCGCCCACCGCCACCCGTGCGGCGTAGATATTTGGATTGTGCTGCAGGGCGAAGCCAAGCTGGTGGACGACGCGCAAAGCGGCCGCACCATCCGCGCAGGCGAGAGCGTAGTGGTGGGCGACCACCAAATCCACGGCGCCCGCAACAGCGGCCAGGAAGACTGCATCTTGGTTTCGATTGTCAGCCCGAAAGCCGGATTCGAAAAAGCATAACCGTTTTTCAGGTAGCCTCCTGCTGCACAAAAGGCTACCTGAAAACCAGATAAGGAACAAAACCATGAAGCTCCCGCAGATTATCCGTTTTTCCGATTATTTGAAGGAAACCCCCTCCGAAGCCGTGCGCACCGTGCTGTATCAAGACCAACACGACAACATGGTGCTGTGGCAGATTCCGCCGCAAACCATGTTGCCCGCCCACCGCCACCCGTGCGGCGTAGATATTTGGATTGTGCTGCAGGGCGAAGCCAAGCTGGTGGACGACGCGCAAAGCGGCCGCACCATCCGCGCAGGCGAGAGCGTAGTGGTGGGCGACCACCAAATCCACGGCGCCCGCAACAGCGGCCAGGAAGACTGCATCTTGGTTTCGATTGTCAGCCCGAAAGCCGGATTCGAAAAAGCATAACCGTTTTTCAGGTAGCCTTAAAGAGCCAACGGAAGGCTACCTGAAAAAGACCAATCATTTTAAGGAACACATCATGAAAATCAGAGCACAAGTCGGCATGGTGCTGAACTTGGACAAATGTATCGGCTGCCACACCTGCTCCGTTACCTGCAAAAACGTATGGACCAGCCGCGACGGCGTGGAATACGCCTGGTTCAACAACGTTGAAACCAAGCCCGGTATCGGCTTCCCGAAAAACTGGGAAGACCAGGAAAAATGGAACGGCGGCTGGATGCGCAAACCCAACGGCAAGCTCGTGCCCAAGCAAGGCGGCCGTTTGAAAATCCTGTCCAACATTTTCGCCAACCCCAATCTACCGCAAATCGACGACTACTACGAGCCGTTCACCTACGACTACGAGCACCTGCAAAATGCCCCGCGCATGAAAACCCCGCCCACCGCGCGGCCGATTTCCGTGCTCACCGGCAAGAAAATGGACAAGGTCGAATGGGGCCCCAACTGGGAAGACGACTTGGCCGGCGAATTTGAAAAACGCGCCAAAGACACCCTGTTCGAAGGCATCCAGAAAGACATGATGGGCGCGTTCGAGCAAACCTTCATGATGTATCTGCCGCGCCTGTGCGAACACTGCCTGAACCCGACCTGCGTCGCCTCCTGCCCCTCCGGTAGCATCTACAAACGCGAAGACGACGGCATCGTGCTCATCGACCAAGACAAATGCCGCGGCTGGCGTATGTGCGTGTCCGGCTGCCCCTACAAAAAAATCTACTACAACTGGGTGAGCGGCAAAGCCGAAAAATGTATTTTCTGCTACCCGCGCATCGAAGCGGGCGAACCGACCGTTTGCTCCGAAACCTGTGTAGGCCGCATCCGCTATTTGGGCGTGTTGCTGTATGACGCCGATAAAATCGAAGAAGCCGCTTCAGTAGAAAACCCGCAAGACCTGTATGAAGCGCAGCTGGGCGTGTTCCTCGATCCGCACGACCCCGAAATCCAGCGCGAAGCCCTGAAACAGGGCATCAGCCAGAGTTGGCTCGATGCGGCGAAAAAATCGCCCGTTTACAAAATGGCGATGGAATGGAAAATCGCCTTCCCGCTGCACCCCGAATACCGCACGCTGCCGATGGTGTGGTACATCCCGCCGCTTTCCCCGATTCAATCCGCCATCGAAAACGGTCTGGTGGGCGAAAACGGCATTATCCCCAGCGTGGACGAAATGCGCATCCCGCTGCGTTATCTGGCCAACCTGCTGACCGCCGGCAAAATCGAGCCGATTAAAGACGCGCTGGAACGCATGATCGCCATGCGCCGCTACAAACGCGGCCAAGTGGTACACGGCGAAACGCTGGAGCAAACCTTGGACGGCACCGGCCTGACCCCCGCCATGGTGGAAGACATGTACCAGATTATGGCCATCGCCAACTACGAAGACCGCTTCGTGATTCCCACCAGCCACAAAGAGCAGGTGGAAAACACCTTTGAAGACAAAGCAAGCTGCGGTTTCTCCTTCGGCAACGGCTGCTCCGGCGGCTCGGACGGCATGACCAAAGAAAGCCTGTTCGGCAAGCCCAAAGCCTCGCCCATCATCTTCTTCGACCGCCGTAAGGACTTGGAAGAAAACCGCGAAAAAGGGGTGCGCTGATGCAGGGCAATCCGGTATACAAATTCTTCTCGGCGCTGCTGTGCTATCCGGAAGCCGAATTGGTGGAGGCGCTGCCTGAATTCCAGGCAGCACTCGACCAAATGCCCGAATTGGCCGCACACCGCGAGGGTTTGCAAGCGTTGCTGGATTATCTGGGCGGCAACAGCCTGCGCCATATCCAGGAGGAATACGTTTCCACCTTCGACCGCAACCGCCTGCATGCGCTGTATATTTTCGAGCACGTTTTCGGCGAAGACCGCGATCGCGGCAGCGCCATGGTGGATTTATTGGAAGAATACCGCAAATACGGCTTTGAATTGGGCGACGACGAACTGCCCGACTTCCTGCCTGCGCTGCTGGAATTTTTCGCCCATATCCCGCCTGCCGATGCGCAAAAACTGCTTGGTGATGCCGTGCACGTGATCAACCATATCGGCAAAAACTTGCGCACCGCCGGTTCGCCTTATGCCGTCGTGCTGGAGAACATCGTGGCGCTCAGCCCCGTCGAGCCGCAGCCCCTAACTGAGCCGCCTGTGCGCGATATGGACGAAGCCATGGAAACCTTCGGCCCCGACGTATCCGGTATCGAGCCCCTGCTCAAGCCGAGCATCCAAACCGTACAATTTTATCCAAAAAGCAAGTAAGCATACCTGCTTGGGAGTTTTGATATGAGTAACCTGCACTTCTTCTTCTTTGCCATCTATCCCTATATTTGTTTGGCAATTTTCTTCTTCGGCAGCCTCGTGCGTTTCGACCGCGAGCAGTACACTTGGAAGAGCGATTCCAGCCAGCTGCTGTATGACGGCCAGCTGCGCTTGGGCAATATCCTCTTTCACGTGGGCGTATTGGCCGTGTTCGGCGGCCACTTCGTCGGCCTGCTCACCCCGCTGTGGGTATGGCATGCCTTAGGCGTGAGCCATGCGGCCAAACAGCTCTTGGCCATGACCGCCGGCGGCATCTTCGGCACCATGGCGCTGGTCGGCCTGCTGATTCTGATCAAACGCCGCTTCACCATCGACCGCATCAATATCAACAGCACCTGGCGCGATAAGCTGCTGCTGGTGTGGATTTTGATTACCCTACTGCTCGGCCTCTCCACCATTTGCGTGAGCGCAGGCCACATGGACGGCCACGAAATGACCCTGCTCATGCAGTGGGCGCAGCACATCGTTACCTTCCGTGGTGTGGAAGCCGCCGGTTTCATTACTGATGCGCACATCCTCTTCAAACTGCACATGTTTATGGGCATGACCTTCTTCCTCATCTTCCCGTTCACCCGTATGGTGCACGTATGGAGCGGTTTTGCCAGCGTATTCTACGTATTCCGCCCCTGGCAGCTGGTACGCCGCCGCTAAGGTAATATTTTCAGGTAGCCTTCTGGAAGGCTACCTGAAATTTTTATATCGTGGAGTAAAATGAGAACGGGACAAGGCGGCGAGCCATAGTGCAGTATGCGTAATACGGCAAGGCGAGCCAACACAGTGGCATTCTTATTTTCATTCACTATAGAACCATAAAGGACACCGCACCCATGATTGATCACGAACTTTGGCAAAACGCCTCCGACAGCGACATCATCGACCACATCCTGCCGCGCTACCACGACACCCACCGCCGCCAGCTCGAAGAGCTCATTCCACTGGCCGAAAAAGTGGCCGGCGTGCACGCAGGCAAATTCCCGGCCGAGGTGGTTTCCCTGCTGCACACCATCCAAAACGAGTTGCTCAGCCACATGATGAAGGAAGAGCGCATCCTCTTCCCCATGCTCAAACAAGGCGCCGGCCGCGCCGCCGCCATGCCCGTGCGCATGATGATGCACGAGCACACCGAACACGAAGCCGCCCTCGAGCGCCTGCTGGAAGTTACCGGCAACCTGCAAGCCCCCGCCGATGCCTGCCGCAGCTGGCAACGGCTCTACAGCCTGGCTCAAGAGCTGGTGGACGACCTGCGCGACCACATCGATTTGGAAGACAATATTCTGTTTGCCCGCGTGCTGGCGTAACCCTATAAAATGTAGAAAAGGCTACCTGAAACAGATTTGCTGTTTTCAGGTAGCCTTTGTTTTTTGCGCAATGGCTAGAGGGCTGTTTGGTGGGATCGGGTTTGAATAGCGGCGTTGAAGGGGAGGGAAAGCGTATCGGCCTTGGGCGGCTTTAGCTTAAAGGCAGCTTATCGCAGCAAGTCTACCTGAAAAATGCTCCATTCAAAGGGCGGGAGTATTTTCAGGTAGCCTTTTATAGTGGATTAACAAAAATCAGGACAAGGCGGCGAGCCGCAGACAGTACACACGTTACGGCAAGGCGAGCCAACGCTGTACTGGTTTTTGTTAATTCACTATATGAATGCGTGGTGCTGACACTGAATACAGACAGCTCACATTTCCAAGGGATCGATATCCACCGACCATCTGGCCGCAGCAAACTGCCGTGCCAGCACAGCGAGGGCTTGCTGCCAGAGGGAGACTTGGCGGTGCAGCGCTTTGCGGCTGGGGCTTTCCAGAAACACCTGGGCGCGTTCTCGGCCGGCGAGTTTGGCCAGCAGCATGGGCACCGGGCCGAGGCAGAGCACTTCCGCGGCTTCGGCTGCCGCGCTTTCAGGTAGCCTTTGTTGCGCCACCCATTCGGCAGCCAGGCGCAACATTTCCAGCGCATCGGCCATATTGGCGGCATCGGCGCGGACGGCGGCGGTGTGGGCGAAGGGCGGCATATCGAAACTTTCGCGCTCAGCCAGTTCGCCGGCGGCGAAGTCGGCATAGTTTTGCCGCAGCAGCGTTTGATACACGCGATGTTCCGGCAGTCGGGTTTGGATGAACACGCGGCCGGGCAGCTCGGCACGCCCGGCGCGGCCGGCCACCTGCATCAGTTCGGCAAACAGCCGCTCGGGGGCGCGGAAGTCGGCGCTGTAGAGGCTGCCGTCGGCATTGAGCACCAACACCAAATTCAGGCGGGCGAAATCGTGGCCTTTGGCCAGCATCTGCGTGCCCACCAAAACATCCACACCGTTTTCGGCGATGCGCTGGTAGAGCCGCTGCCAGTCGCCTTTGCGGGCGACGCTGTCGCGGTCCACGCGCTCGATTTTGGCCCCGGGCAGTTGCGCGCGCAAGGCTTCTTCCACCCGCTGCGTGCCGATGCCTACGGCGGTAAGATCTTGGTTGCCGCAGTCGGGGCATTTTTTCGGAATCGGCACCGCCAGCCCGCAATGGTGGCAGCGCAGCTGGCGCGCGCGCTGGTGCAGCACCAGCTTGGCGGAACAGTGCGGGCAGCCGAAGGTGTGGCCGCAGTCGCCGCAGAAGAGGGCAGGGGCGAAGCCGCGCCGGTTGAGGTACACCATGCTCATGCCGCCGGCAGCGTGATTTTGCTGCAACAGCTTGAAAGCGGCCGGACTGAAGCCTTGGTTCAATGGCTCGCGGCGGATGTCGATTAGGTTGATTTCGGGTAGGCGGGCGGCCGCGCGGGCGCGTTGCGGCAGGCTGAGCAGGCGGTAGCCGCCGCTTTGCGCCTTGTGCCAGCTTTCCAGCGCGGGCGTGGCGCTGCCGAGCACAATCGGGCAGTCAGCTTGGCGTGCGCGCCACACGGCCAAATCGCGGGCGTGGTAGCGTAGCTCGCTGTCTTGCTTGAACGAGGAATCGTGTTCTTCATCCACCACAATCAGCCCCAAATCCGGCAGCGGCGTAAACACTGCAAGCCGGGTGCCCACCACCAGCCGCACCTGGCCGCACATGGCTTTCAGGTAGCCTTGGGTGCGCTCGCCGGCGGCGGTTTGGCTGTGCAGCACAGCAGTCGGCACATCGGCAAAACGCTGCTGCAAACGGGCGATGAGCTGCGGTGTGAGGCTGATTTCGGGCAGCAGGAACAACACCTGTTTGCCCGCTGCAAGCGCGGCGGCCATGGCCTCAAAATAGGTTTCGGTTTTGCCGCTGCCGGTGATGCCGTGCAGCAGGAAGGGGGCAAAACCCTGCGCCTGCGCCACCGCATCGGCCGCGGCCTGCTGCTCGGGGTTGAGCGGTACGGGCGAGGGCGGAATCGGCAGGCGGGCGGGCAATGCGCCGGTTTCGGCTGCCAGCCAGCCTTGTACCTGCCAGCTTGCCAGCTGGGCGGCGGCCTGCGGCGCGATGGTGCGGGCGGCGCTTTGGCTCACCGGGCTCTCCAGCAGCGCCTGCCACAGCGCGGCTTTGCGACGGTGGTGCGGTGGTGGCGCGGGCTGTTGCCGCCCCAAATCAGTGAGTGAAAAATAGGTTTCCGGCTGCGACAATGGGCAGGGCTTGGCTTCGCGCAGGCCGGCTGGCAGGGCGGTGAAGGCTGTTTGGCCGATGGGGTGGTGATAATAACGGGAAGTAAATTCAATCAGTTCGCGCCAGGCGGCGGGCAGTGGCGGTTCGTGTTCAAACACTTGCTCAAGCGGGCGGATTTTGGCCGGGCTGATTTCCGGCTCTTCGCACGCGCCCCATACGATGCCGGCCACGGTTTTACCGCGAAACGGCACGGCCACGCGGGTGCCGGGCGCGGGAATATAGTCGGCACGGTAGGTAAGCAGCGTGTCGATCGGAACGTTGAGGGCAACTTGGCAGTAGGGCACGGCTGTTGGCTATGAATAAAAAACGCGGGTATTGTACCTGAAATGGCAAAGGCTACCTGAAAGTGCAGCTTCAACGGGGGCGACGTTTTGGCGTAGCCAAGGCGTTGGCCTTGCTTCAGTTAAAACGGCAGCACAGATTTCAGGTAGCCTCTAATCAGGGCGGGCAGTAAACTAGGCGTATTGTACCAACGGAGAATCAGGCTACCTGAAAACTTTTGCCGCAACGCAGCAAAATAGACTACGGCAAGGCTGAAGCAATTTCAGGTAGCCTCTCATTTAAAACTAAGGAAACCGATATGACTGCCACTTTGGAAGTATGCCAAGCCGATATCACCACGCTGGCGGTGGACGTTATAGTCAATGCCGCTAATTCTTCGCTATTGGGCGGCGGCGGAGTGGACGGTGCGATACACCGTGCCGCCGGGCCGGAGCTGTTGGCCGAGTGCCGCCGGCTGGGCGGCTGCCGCACCGGTGAGGCCAAAATCACTCAGGGCTACCGGCTGCCGGCGCGCTGGGTGGTGCACACTGTCGGCCCGGTATGGCGCGGCGGGCAGCATGACGAAGCGAAACTATTGGCCGCAGCTTATGCCAATTCTCTACGCCTCGCTGCGGAACAGGGTGCGCAAAGCATTGCTTTCCCCTGTATCAGCACCGGCGTGTATGGCTACCCCATGTACGAAGCAGCGAAAATTGCGGTGCAGGCTGTGCGCGAAACGCTGCCGCAATGCCCGCAGATAGAGCGCGTAGTGTTTTGCTGTTTTTCGCAGCAAGATGCGGCACTGTACCGGCGATTGCTGGAGGCTACCTGAAAAATTCGGGCGGATGCATAGCATGTGTTTGGCAGTAAGTAGGCAGAATTATGCACATCGCTTGTGCAGATTGCTTGGATTGTTGGCGGGAAGTATCGTTTTGGGCGGCTAAATGCAGGTTTTTGGTGTATTTACGGTGAAACTTGCTATAATCGCGGGCGCGTTGCGGCGGCAGGTAGGCAAACCTGTAATTGGAGCTTGTGGTTTGGAAAGAATAGAGGGCAAGTAGCCTTTACTTGAAAGAAAAGGACTGTCTCAAAAGCGCCGCAGGCAGATTAAGAATTACCCGCTAAGAGGTATCAATGATGCGCAGCAAACTTTGGAGCTGGCTGCAAGTTGTTTATCTGATTATTTTTGCTATCCTGCTGTGGCATTTCACCAGGCAAGCTGGCAGTAGCCAAGACTTCTTGGTTTATATCCTTGCCCTACTCTTGGTATATGGCCTCTACGATTGGATGATAAGCCGTGCCCACCGTGCCGCCCTGCAAGCATTCCATAATAACCCTGCTGCCCGTCAATGGCTGGCTGAAAACTTGAGTGGCGTGCGTATTACCGATATCAAAGCTATCCGCTCCCGTTTTGGCCTCTCTTTACGTGATGCCGTTGCCGTGTTAGACGAATACCGGCAGCAAAAAAATTAAATGGCCGGGCGCCGCATTTGATACATTTGATGTCAAATAGCCTGCCTTGTGTTACCTGAAAATTTCCGGAGCAGCCGGTGCTCCTTTCGATACACCGGCCACAGCGGCATGCCGTCGGTTCATCAGCCAAAATTGGCATGCTACCAAACTAACCTTAATAGGAGATGCATCATCGCACAAGAACGCGAAGCACGGATCAACGGCGAAATTCACGCCAAAGAAGTGCGTTTAATCAGCGGCACGGGCGAGCAGCTCGGCGTCGTAACCGTGAAAGAAGCCCTGGCCATGGCCGAAGAGCAAGACGTGGATTTGGTGGAGATTTCCCCCACCGCCAAACCGCCTGTCTGCAAGCTGATGGACTACGGCAAATATAAATACGAGCAGTCGAAAAAACGCGACGAAGCCAAGAAAAAGCAGAAGCAGGTGCAGATTAAGGAAATCAAATTCCGCCCCGGCACCGACGAAGGCGATTATCAAATTAAAATGCGCAACGTTACCCGCTTCTTGGCCGATGGCGACAAAGTGAAAATTACCCTGCGTTTCCGCGGCCGCGAAATGGCGCACCAGCACTTGGGTGCGCAGCTGCTGGAACGTGTGAAGGCCGATTTGGCCGAAGTGGCCGCTGTGGAACAGTTCCCGAAAATGGAAGGCCGTCAGATGGTGATGATGGTTGCGCCCAAGAAGAAGTAACCGTATAATTCGCCGTTTTCCGCTCCGCCGCACGCGGGAAACGGCTTCAATGTTGTGTGTGCGGCATAAAACCGTGGTTTCGGGTATTAAGCGCGGCCTGTTGCAGGCAGCCTCCCGATGCCTAATCCGATAAACCAATGGAGTTTTCCCATGCCTAAAATGAAAACCAAATCCAGTGCGAAGAAACGCTTCAAAGTGCTGGGCAACGGTGGCATCAAACGCGCCCACGCGTTCAAACGCCACATCCTCACCAAAAAAACCACTAAGAACAAACGCCAGCTGCGCGGTACCGCTATGGTGAACGAGCGCGACGTGGCTTCTGTTCACAAAATGTTGCCCTACGCTTAAAGGAGTCTGAAATATGCCACGCGTAAAACGCGGTGTAACCGCACGTGCCCGTCATAAAAAAGTATTAGTTCTGGCCAAAGGTTATCGCGGCCGTCGTAAAAATGTCTACCGTGTTGCCAAACAGGCGGTGATGAAGGCAGGCCAATATGCCTACCGCGACCGCCGTCAGCGCAAACGCCAGTTCCGTCAACTGTGGATTGCCCGTATCAACGCCGGTGCCCGCCAGCACGGCCTGTCTTACAGCAAATTCATGAACGGCCTGAAACGCGCCGCTATCGAGCTGGACCGCAAAGTATTGGCCGACTTGGCCGTATTCGACAAAGCTGCTTTCGCGCAGCTGGTTGAAAAAGCCAAAGCCGCTTTGGCCTAATGCCTGATTAGAAAATCGGTCGGAGTCTTCCGGCCGATTTTTTATTGTGCTGGAAGTGTAGGAGGGCTCTTAGGCTTTTAGTTTCGCAGACACTTGGCCTTGGCTTATACCAAACCGCGACTCCGCCTCGCTGAAGAAACCGTTTTCAGGTAGCCTTTGGGTGGCGGCCGGCAAAACGAATTGTCCAAAGCCGACCGACAGCGTATAATTGACCCCCCTTTATCTGGGGGCGACCTTGGTTTCGACGGGGGTTGCGAAGCAGATGCGGGCATACCGGGGTCTCAGATTTCCCGTAAAACACTGAATTTAAATAGTCGCAAACGACGAAACTTTCGCATTGGCCGCCTAAGGCCTGCCGTTGCAGCAGTTGGTCAATGGGCTGTGTAGCGTAAGCTACTGCAACGTCATTCTACATTGACTGGTTTCCCGTCGGGTTACTTGGCGGGAAATGAGATTTAAGGTAACTGGCTCCCAAACAGCCTGTCTGTCGGCGGAATGGGGGTGAGATTTTAAGTTGGCAAGACTAAGTATGTAGAACGCTTTGTAGAGGGCTTCCGGACGGGGGTTCGATTCCCCCCGCCTCCACCAATACCCAAAATCCTAACCCTCATCGGTTGGGATTTTTTTGCCTGTTCCCCTAGTGTTGGTGCGGTTTTCGGGCCTGGCCTTGCGAGCGCCACCCCTGCAAAGTCGGTGTTTTTGCCCCCCACCGGCGCCTCTCTGTTCTCCGTTTTCTCTGGTGGCCACGCGAGCGTTCTCGAGACCATTTCCTTTGCTGGCGCGGGTTTAGAGGCGATCGGTTGTGGTTGGCAGCTCCTGTAGCGGTGGCGACCGAGTGCCAAGCGGTCACAAAAAAACCGCCCGCAGGCGGTTGCTGGCGCTGGGTGCAACGCGCTCACCCGGGTAGCGCGAGCACACGCCCCAGGCGTTGGGCTAGGGGCGGTGCTCTTCTCCAGCACGGCATCGGGTGAACCAACCAGCCGTTCCACGACTTCCGGGGTCAGGAGCGTCAGCCGCATGACCCGGCGCATCTGTGTTACGTCCATGCCTTCGGCCTCGGCGATCTCCCCACCGACGCGGCCCGCTGCTCATCCAGCAGGCGTTGCCAGTGTTGTGCCAGTCCGAGCGCCCGCATCAACGCGGTGTCCTGATCCGCGCACGCGGCAGCGCTGCCATCGGCCAGAAGGTATTCGTGCGTGATGACGTCATCGAAGGCGGCGCACCCAGCCTAGCGATGTTTTCCACACATGGGCGACAGAAAGACTGCTGCCAGAGCTGCCCGCCTGCAGTGTGATCGTGATGGACAACGCCTCCCTCCGCAAGCGGCAGGACACGCTGGATGCGTTACAGGCTGGGAGACATACGGTGCTGTGGTTTCCGCCCTATAGCCCGGATTTCAACCCGATAGAGAAGACATGGGCATGGATCAAACGGTTGAGGAAACAATGGCGGTTGGCCGATGTGAATGCCCTGCTGTTTTGGTTCTTTACTCTCGTTACTCTTTATTAGCAATTTGACTATAGATGATCAATCGTCCAGTTTCGGAACGTCCCAGTCCGCCGGGCGCGCTTCGCCGGTCTGGTAGAACTGCTTCACCAGCTTCACGTATTCCAGAAAATCCCGGTTCTCTGTGGCCAGTCGATTGGCCATGTCCCAATCGATTTCGTCACGCTCGCGGGCCGGTATCAGAACCTGACTGTCGGCAGGGTTGTCCACGTCCAGCTTGATGAAACCGATGCCGTGGGCGGCGAACAACATCCGCAGTTCCTTTAGAGTATCGGTGCCGCCGATTTCCGCCGTCACCAGATAGCCAAAGTTGGCCCACGAAGAATTCGACACTGCCTGAAAAAAAACACTCGCGCACGTTCGAACGGTTGATCAACAGCTTGGCCTCGAACGACCACAACTTGGTACGCTTGTCGGAATACTGGTTGACGCAGTCCCGCACCTCCTGATGCCAGTCCGCACCCAAGTCTTCCATGCCAACCACGTCCGGGTAAAGCCAGCGGTTCCCGTTCGGGCCGCGCTTATTCGATGAACGCTTCTCATCGATGTGCTTGGAGAATACGCCAAACTCCTCCCACAGGTATTGCGACAGCAGCGGGTACAGCGCGTGCTCGTCAATTTTCAAAATACTCGCATCTGCAGTCGTCGATGTCCCCTCGCTTTCGGCAGCCGCCACTTCGGCGCTGTCCGAACGCTCCGAAAAGTAGTAACGGCGCGGCCGTCCTTCTGTCGTTTTGAGTCCCGGATGCTTCGTTTGCATACGCGGGCGCTGCGAGCTGATTTCTGCAACTAGCTGCTGCACCAAATCCGCATCGGATTTTATGTAGTCGCCACGGCTGTTAGCACGCTTTTCCTGGCACTCATCCGGGTATGAAGCGAACACCCACTCGGCGATCTGCCGTGCAGTGAATTTCTGCTCGGGCCGATCCTTCAGGTAGCCAATGACGGCCTTTGCAAGATTGAGTGTCATGTCTCCCCCTCTCAGAGCCGGAAAAGTTTCTTGATTTCGTTCTCTGCCGTTACCGGCATCTCATCTTTCTCATACTGACGAACATTGGCCACGATGGTTTTTGCTCGGGTGATCTCGTCGTTCACCCATTGAGCGTATGAAGAACTTGTATTCAGATTATCGATAACCGTGAAGAAATAGTCCTTCTGGTTTGTCTGAAACCAAAAGCTCAGGCTGCAGACCCATTTCTCCATCTCGAAGGAAGATCGAAACGGAAACCCTGCGGTCGCATTCCAATACTTGAACAACCGAATGGACGGCTTGATCAGCGACTTGTTCTCTTTGTTCTTTGCCTCAAGCGTTGCGTTGAAATCATTCGGGTTGGTCGTCATCCAACTGCCAGAGCCATCCGGAATCTGCAGCTCGCCGAGCCAGGTCGTAGTTGCGGGAACGAGGTCGAACTTGATGTGGTTCAGCTCCAGGACAATGGTCGGACTGGACTGGCGGATATCCGAAGATTTGTAGTACTTCTCGACAAAAGCCTTCAGCCGATTCAGATAAGTCTGAGGCGTGGCGTTGTTCTCGCTAAACACGATCATGTAATCAATATCCGAACGCTCATCCATAGAGCGCGGAAGAATCGTGCCTCGAGTCGACGAACCGAAGCGGAAGTGCTGCTTGATTACGCCACTGCTGAAATGCTGGCCAAGCCGGGTTTGCAACGTGGAGATCGATGTCGTGATCAACGACTGCTCAGCTGTGGAGAGCACGGCACCACTGGCCGTGTCCGTCAGAAAACTCAATACCGACATTCTGTCATTTCTCCTTATCTACTTTGTGGGTGGCTTCGCCTTCTTCGATCCCTTTGCGAGCTGCGACAAATGCGCGCCTTGGAATACTCGGGCTCTTCTGGTTCAGCTCATTGCGTGCAGAGGAAAGCGCCTTCAATCTCTCAGGAAGCTCGTCCAGCCGATCTGTCTCAAGCAGTTCGATCTCACGAAAAAAGCGGGCTTCATTTCGAAGAGCCAAGAACTGTCCGGCAGCTGCCCGCTGCATTGCAGCGCGCTCGTTCGGCTTGAGAAAGGTCATCAACCCCGTCAGCAGCGACGCCAGCAAGGTGAAGGCACTGGCCCACTCGGGTTGGCTTTTAACCAGAGTGGCACCTGCAATCGCACCAAGAGCGGTTGCAGGCACACCCAGCCAGTAGTTGCGCCGAACCCATGTATCTTCGGCGTTGAAATGCCCCTTGCTCGAATACAGGGCGTCTTCTTCCAGTCGCTCAGCCTCTCTGCAAAGCGCAGAAATCTTGGCTTGATCCTCTGGCGATGTCCCGGTCATCACGTCCTCCCGCACCAATTCGTTCTCATGCTGACGCTCCAGTCTGTGGCGGAGCCTTCGGCGGAATCGCGCCCTGCTGATAGGTCGCATCGAAAACGGTGTCCGTCAGCCAGCGCTTGAAGTTGGGGTTGTCGCTGAACTGCTTGAACAGTTCGGTGTGGTCGGACAGCAGCTCCAACACCACGCGGTTGAGCGCCTTGTCGTGCTCCAATTTGGCGTTCTGCTTGTCGGAGTTCGCCTGCGCGTTCTGGTAGGCCTTGTCCTGCGCCACCCGCGCCGGGATTTCCTCGGCGATGACCTTGCGGATCTTGTCCTCGTCCTTCCACTCGATGTTGCCGAAGAGGTCGTTGAAGGTCTTGATGATCGCGGAGAGCCTGTCTATATCGGCTTCGCCCATGCCGCCACCGCCATCCGGCGGCACTGGCTCGACGGTTGCGTCGGCATCGTCCATCGCCATCTTCAATGCCGCTTTGGCCTCAACCCGGTAGCTGTCCATATCGATGGTCTCCAGCACCCCCTTGGAGAGGTCTTCCTCCTTGGGCGCGGGCAGCTTGGGGATAAGGAAGTTCAGGAAGATCGACAGCTTCTCCCACATCGGGTGACCGTAACTCAGGATCGCGGCGAGGAAACCATAGCTGCGCACAAAGGCCTTCGCCTTCCCCTTGAACTTGACCTGATCGTCCTCGCCGAGCTGGCCGGTGTACTCGACCACGCACGCATCGAGGATCGGATCGAGTTTGTCCCGGTCTGCGCCGCTCAAGTAAAGTGTCACCAAGTCTTCCACCTGCTGCCAGCTATACACCTGCTGCCCGTCGAGTTCAGCCTTCAGGTCGTGCAGCTTGTTGGCGTCGGTTTCGCCGGTCTGTATGGTGGCGCGGTAGTAATCCTGGAACGCCGCCTTCACTGCCTCGGCGTTTTCGGCGAAGTCGAGTACGAAGGTGTCGTGCTTCTGTGGATGCGCCCGGTTCAGGCGTGACAGGGTCTGCACCGCCAGCACGCCCGCCAGCGGCTTGTCCACGTACATCGTGTGCAGCAAGGGTTCGTCAAAGCCGGTGACGAACTTGTTGGCAACGATCAGGAATCGATACGGGTCTTGCTTGAGATTGGCCGGAATGTCCTTGCTCGGAAACCCGTTGAGATCAGCCTCGGTCTTCTTCTGCCCGCCAATCTCGAAGTCGCCCGAGTACGCCACGATCGCCTTGTACGGGCTCTTGATCTGGGTGAGGTAGTCCGACACCTCGCGCCAGTAGTCAATGGCCCGCGCGATGCCGTTACACACGATCATCGCCCGCGCCTTGCCACCTATCTTCTGTTTACCCGCCACCTGCGCTATGAAGTGATCGACCATGATCTCGGCCTTGCGGCGGATGGCCTTGTCGTGCGATTCGACGTAGTGGCGAATCTTCTTCAGCGCCTTCACCTTGTCGAACTCCGGGTCGTCCGCCACCGTCTTGGCCACTTGGTAGAAGCTGTCGTAGGTGGTGTAGTTCTCCACTACATCGAGGATGAACTTCTCCTGGATGGCCTGCTTGGTGGTGTAGGTCAGTTCTTCGGGCGAGCGGAACTGCACCTTATCGCCGACAAGGGTCTTCTCGCCGAACAACTCCAGCGTCTTATTCTTGGGCGTGGCAGTGAACGCAAAGTAGCTGGCGTTGGCTAGAAGCTTGCGCGAGGCGATGCGCTTCTCGATTTCGGCATTGACCGCATCCTGCGTGCTGTCCTCTTCGAACGCCTCTTCGACAACCTTGCCGCCGAGGGCTTCGTGCATCCGTGCCGTGGTCTTGCCGCCTTGGCTGGAATGCGCTTCGTCGATCAACAGCGCGAAGCTCTTGCCAGAGAGGTCGCCCAGCTCATCAAGGATGAACGGGAATTTCTGCACCGTCGTGACGATGATCTTCTTGCCACGGCGCAGGTACTCACGCAGCTCCTGCGCGTTGTCGGAGTGGCCGAAGATCGCCGCCACGTGGTCGTACCCCTTGATGGTGCGGGCGATCTGTGTGTCCAACGCGCGCCGGTCGGTGATGACGATGATGGAGTCGAACTGCGCCGTCATCGGGTCGTCCTTGCGGCGCAGCTCCACCAATTGGTGCGCCAGCCAGGCAATCGTGTTGCTCTTGCCGCTGCCTGCCGAATGCTGGATCAAGTAGCGCTTGCCCACCCCATCGGTATGGGCACGGCGCAGCAGGGCGCGCACCGTACGCAGCTGATGGAAGCGCGGAAAGATCTGCTTGCGCTTTTTCTTCTTTTTGCCGCTGGCATCTGCTTCTTCCTCCATCACCACCTGCGCGTAGCTCTCGATGATGTTGGCCAGCGACTCGCGGGTCAGCACCTGCTTCCACAGGTAATCGGTCTTCAGACCATCCGGATTGGGCGGGTTGCCTGCGCCGCTGTTCCAGCCCTGGTTGAACGGCAAAAACCACGAGGCCTTGCCCTTCAGCTCAGTGCAAAACGCGGCCTCCGCGTCATCGACTGCGATGTGCGCCACACAACGCCCCAACTGGAACAACAGCTCCTGTGGGTTGCGCGTGGTTTGGTACTGGACGATGGCGTCGGCCAGGGTTTGCCTGGTCAACGAATTCTTCAACTCGAACGTCAGTACCGGCAGACCGTTGATGAAGATCACCAAATCCAGTTCGTTGCCGGAATCGTTGCTGTAGCGCACCTGCCGGGTGACGCTGAAGATGTTCTTGCCGAAGGCATCCGCTGCGGCGGCATTGCCCGGCGTGGGCAGCAGCTTGTAGAGATCGACGTGTACCGGGCCGTGGCTCACGCCCTTGCGCAGCACGTCCACCACGCCGCGTTTGGTGATCTCGCCCTGCAGCCGGTGCAGGAACTGGGTGCGCTTGATGCCCTCTGCCGCCAGTTCCAGCGTTTCTACCGCCTCGGGGCTTGTAGCCTGCAAGAAGGCCAGCAACTGCGCCACATCCAGCGCCACGTCGCGGTTGTAGTCGGTGGGCTTGCCTTGAACGTAGCCGTTGTGGGTGGCGGCGAAGTCCGTGGGAGCCAGTTCATGGCTGTACTCCGGCTGCGGCACGCCGGTCAAGCCGCGTACCACGCGCGCCTCGAACCAGCGCTCGCTGGTGTCAGTCTTCGCCATCGCCATCCTCCTCTTCGGTCACCTCTTCGTTTTCATCGCCCAGCGCGGAAAGCAGAGCGTCGTCCACCATGTCGTCCGGGCCGGGTTGCCAGCCGCGCACGTCCACTTGACCGGTGATCACATCGGCAATCAGGCGGTCGCGGTATTCGCGGATCAGGGCTATTTCCTTCTCGATCTCTCGGCGCACCGCTAGTTCTTCGTAGTAGAAGTCGGAAACTTCGCGTTGCAGATGCAGCGGCGGAACCGGAACCTTCTCTTTCAACAGCGAGCGCGGATTCAGTGGGCGATTGCGTCCCGCAGCGCCGCGTGAATGATGGTTGAGAATCAGATCGCCAGCCTTGCTCAAGAAGAACGTGTAGAGATACTCCGGCGTGACGGCATTACGTTTGCATTTGGCAATCGGGTAACGATGGGACGCAATGCACCCATCATCTTCGGCGCTGGCAACGGCCACCGCGCCTTCCCAAGCGAACTGGCCGCTGAATATCAAGTCGCCTTTCTCAATGCGGAAGAAAGTCGAATCCCCAAGGTGTTTCCCCTCGGTAGGCGGCTTGTGGAAAATACCGCGACCACGATTGAACATGCCAATCGGCGTGTAGGTCACTTCCGGCTCTCTGATGATGGGCGTCACCAAAAGCGAGACGACCCGATCAAGCCGAAGGTGTTGCGTTTCTGAAGATGCAATGGCCCGCTCTGCAAGAACGCCACGTTGCTCGGCCATCAGCGCGATCAACTCGCGCTTGGTCTTGATGAAGCGGGCGATGTGCGCGTCCTGCACCTGCAGGTAGGCGACGATCTGGTCTTGCTCGGGGCGCGGCGGCTGGATCAGCGCAATGTCGAGGAACTGGTTCGGGTACAAGCGTAGAAACCCAACTCCTACACCAGTAGAACGACGATGATATTCGGCGACGTAAGCATGTGTACGCAAAAGGTAATCAAGGTATTTTGAATTGAAGTCCTCTGACTTTCGCACTCGATATATGTCATACGCAGGGCTAACCAATCCAGAAAACTGTGTAGCAGCAACTCCCCCCATCCAAGCGCCAAGGGTCTTAACTACTATGTCCCCAACTTGGCAAATCCGGTATCCGGCATAGGTTGATGCTGTCATCATTCTTTTTTTTATGTGTTTACGAGGAAAAACACCATAAACATTGGAGACCGACAAAAGGTCTTCCTGCCCTGTGAACGACCTTTCATCAATTCGCAGTAAAAAGTGCTTGGCTCGCTGCTCGTTCCAGTGTTCCGGCATCGCGGGCAACCAGCGCATCTTCGGCTGCCGGTAGTTCGGGTATGTGCTCGCCACCGTCATTACACGCCCCCCACGATCTTGTGCAGCAACCCTTCGCTCTGCTGCTCCAGTGCGAGAATATCGGCGCGGATTTCGGCCAGCGTGCGCAGCGGCGCGGGCTTGTAGAAATAGCGGGCGAAGGAAATCTCGTAGCCGATCTGGGTCTTGTCCGTGGCGATCCAGGCGTCCGGTGCGTGCGGCAGCACTTCGTGGACGAAGAAGGCGTCGACTCCCCCCGGCTCCTTCAACGGCACCTGCTCGGTGTCGCGCAGCTCGCTGTCGGGTTCGTACTCGACCATGAAGCGATCTTTACCCACGGTTTCCAGGTACGCGCCGTCGAAGCCGGGTTCGAAATGTTCCCCTGCCTTGAGCTTGCTGCGGCGGGCGTAAACCGGCGGCGCGGTTTCGTCGCGCCAGCTCACTGCTTTGTAGATGGCTTTCTTCTCTGGCCCACCAAGCTTGTCGCCCTGCGACTTGAGCGCAGCATCGAAGCGGACGCGGAATTCGTTGTGGTCGTCGAAAACGGCACTGCCAAGTAGCCGCTGCGCCCGTTGCGCCACCTCAATCAGCCGCTTGTCGCGCTGCCATGTCGAGGCATCGAGCAACTTCTTGCGGCGCTTGGCGGGCACGGCCTTGCGGGCGACGGAGACTTCGTTGTCATCGCCACTGTCTTCGCCGTCGTCGTCTTCGTTCTCGTCCTCACCTTTTAGCCATGCCTCAATGGCGGGCTTGATTTTGGCGAAGTCGGTGTAAAGTGCTTCTCCATATTGCGCGTAGATTTCGCCACGCAGCACCTCATCGCCAGAGGCAAAACGCAGGGGGTCAATGCGCTCGTCCGAGAGCTGGCTTTTCAGGCGCAGCGGGCGCTCGACGGTGATCTTCCAGTAGCCGAAGTCCTGGGTGTCGAACCATTTCGACTCGGCGGTTTCCTGCGCCTCGCCGAGGTAGAGGTCGAGGATTCGCTGGATGTCACCAGCCGAGAGTTCGCAGTTCTTCTTGCCGAGGTTGCGACGCAGCGGCTGGAACCACTGCGATGCGTCGATCAACTGCACCTTGCCACGCCGCGCTTCGGCCTTCTTGTTGGCCAGAACCCAGATATAGGTAGCGATGCCGGTGTTGTAGAAGATGTTGAGCGGCAGGGCGATGATGGCCTCACACCAGTCGTTCTCCAGCACCCAGCGGCGGATGTTGCTCTCGCCCTGGCCTGCGTCGCCGGTAAACAGCGCGGAGCCGTTGTGCACCAGCGCAACGCGGCTGCCCAGCGGCGTGTTGTGCTTCATCTTTTGCAGCTTGTTCACCTGGAACATGAGCTGCCCGTCGCTTGAGCGGGTGATGAGCTTGAATTCGTTGTTGCCCGCGTGGCTGACAATGAAACGCGGGTCGTTGAATTCCTTCTTGCCGCCCATGCGCTCCAGATCGGTCTTCCAACTCTTGCCGTAGGGCGGGTTGGAGATCATGAAGTCGAATTCGCGGCTCCTGAACTGGTCGTTGGACAGGGTGGATTTGTCTGCGCCACCGACGATGTTCTCGGCCTCCGCGCCTTCGCCCTTCAAGAGCAGGTCGGCCTTACAAATAGCGTAGGTTTCGTCGCTGATCTCCTGCCCGAACAGGTGAATCGACACTTCCTTGCCGTGCTGCTCAGCCAGTTCATGTAGCACTTCCTCGGCCACGGTGAGCATGCCGCCGGTGCCGCAGGTGCCGTCGTAGAGCGAATAGGTGCTGGACTCGATCCGGTCGGCCACCGGCAGAAATAACAACTTGGCCATGAGCTGCACCACGTCGCGCGGGGTGAAGTGTTCGCCTGCCTCTTCGTTGTTGTCTTCGTTGAAGCGGCGGATCAGCTCTTCAAACACGGTGCCCATGCCGTGGTTGTCCAGCGCGGGCAGCTTGATGCGGCCGTCGGTATCCTTTACTGGCAGCGGCGCGAGATTGACCTCGGGGTCGAGGAAGTCGTCGATCAAGTAACCAAGGACGTGGGAATCCACCAGCTTCTGGATCTGGTTGCGGAAGTTGAACTTGGTGAGGATTTCCTGCACGTTGGGCGAAAAGCCGTCCAAATACGCAATGAAGTCATCGCGCAAGCGCTGGCCCTGGCTGCTTCCCTTGAGCTTGGCCAGCGTGAATTCCGAAACGTTGTAGAAGGCTTGGCCTGCTGCCATGCGCAGCGCGCCGTCCTGCTCGGCCACTTTGTGGATGTCCAGGAACCTCTTGCGCTCGAGCACCGCGTCTTTTGTCGCTTCGAGCACGGCATCGAGCCGCCGCAGCACGGTGAAGGGCAGGATGACGTCACGGTATTTGCCACGCACGTAAACGTCGCGCAGACGGTCGTCAGCGATGTTCCAGATGAAGTCGGATATCCACTTGATCTGGCTTTGGTCTTGTTGTCGCTTCTTCTGCATCGATACGTTCCTCAACTTGCCGCCGTGCCTGTGGAGACGGCAAGATCCCAATGTTCTGCGAGGACACCCACAAGACGTTTCTGGCGTTCGGCCAAAAGCGTGGGCGTCCACTCGTTTTCTGCTCTGACTTCCTGCGTCAACACGAAGGGAGAGGCCTTGCCTTTGCCCTTAAAGTAGGCGTCCTTCTTCTTGGCAAAGTCGTAGTTGCTGGCGGACGAGTTCTTGTTCCTATCCAGCGGAACCAGATTGGCCAGACGGTGCGTCCAGCCGTCGCGCTCGTCTTCATCCGGGAACCACTTGATCCAGTCCGAACCGTCGGGCGGGGTTTGCGGCAGAACGTGCTCCAGAGACACGGCATCTTGAAGCTGCACGCCGGGGGCGCGTACCAAGGACTCAAGGCGCAAGACCAGCGCCATCCGTGCCTTGGGCAGATCGTCGTACACGTTTCCATCGAGTGCCGCGACGAACTTGCGCTTTTGTGCGTCTGTCAGTGTCAGCGTGGTGAGCGCAGCCAGATCCCCCTTGAAGGCCTCCGGTTCAATTTCCTTGGTGAGCGCGGCGTAGATTTCGATGCGCTCGTTGATGCCCACTTTGGTGACCAGCAGAAAATAGGTCAGGCGTTCCAGTGCCTTGAAAAACTCTGCGAGCAATTTAGGCTGCTGCCGGAAGCGCTTGAAATAGACCAGTGCCGGGGGTACCCAGTCCTTGAAGTCCACGCGGTTGAGCCAAGACAGGTGTTCGTTGATCTTCTCAGCGTACTCGGTGGCCTCGAAGTCGGCATCGCGCACGAAGTTCCACACTTCGGCATAGGGTTTGATGACCTTGTCAACGAGGTCGATGGGGGTCTTGTACTCGGTGACGTGCTCCTTGAACTCCTTGACCAGTGTGGCCCGTTGCTTCTGCTTGGCGTAGATGCTGCGGATGTGGCCAAACAGGTCACCGAAGGCGTCGCGGCCCAGCTGGCTTTCGATCTCGCTCCACTTTTTCGAGTAGGTGTACGCCTTGTCTTCGCCGCCCATGCGGCGAATCGAGCCAAGCACTTCGGCCTTGAGGATGTCGATAGGCGCAAGGTCGAGCCCACGGTTGTTGAGCACGGAGAAGATGCGGTAGGCGGCTTCGAGGTCGGGGGTGGAGATAACGACCAGCGAGCTGTCGTTGGCGATGAATTTCCAAAGGGCGTTACGGTCATCTGGCGACAGCGCCTTGGCCTTTTCAAGCAGCAGCGTGGCGTTTTCGCGGTAACGCAGACGGCTGTCTTTCAGCTTATCGGTACTGGCAACCAGCTGGGCGATGCCACCCGGCTCCTGAATATGGGTGCGGAAGAAGTCGGCGTCTTCCTCGCGGGCGGTCAGGCGATACTCATTTTTCTCGCCAAGACTGAATTTGCCCTTTTTGTAGAGGAAGTCGGTGATGTCGTCTGCCGCGTCCGGCATCACGGTGCGCAACACGGCGAACAGCATTGTGAGCGTAGTCAGGCGTTGCTGGCCATCGACCACCGATGACTTCGGGTCCCGGTCGTTTTTAATCAGAACGATGCTGCCAAGGAAATATTGGCTGCCGCCCCCCGAGACCCGCGCGTCCTGCATCGCCGAATACAGATCATCGAACAGCTCTGTGACCTGCTGGGTTGTCCAGGCGTAGGGGCGCTGGTAGTCCGGAATCTCGAACTGGTAGCTGCCTTCAAAGATCTCCCTGATCAGTTTGTCGTGGGCTTCAAGTGTCTTGGCCATTGGTTCTCTCCTTTTCTATTGTTTCTTTGGGCTGCTTGGGGCTTGGTAGCCCGGAGCTAGCTTGGCGTTCTTGACGCCGTACAGCACAAGCGGATCGCTGAGCCACAGGCGGTACTGTTCTTCCTTGAGACGATGGTCGGGCGAGCAGTCCACGCTCCAGCGCAGCAGCATGTAGCCCGCGACGACGGCGCGAACGCGCATCCGGATCGAGCCGTCGGTCATCCCGTAGTCCATCTTGATGGTCTCGGGGTGCTCAAGGCGTGGGTGCGGCACAAAGTCCCGCTCGACGATGCGCGTCCACTGGATGTCGTTGTCTGGACGCTCATGGGCCTGCGGCTCCTCATCGAGCAGCGTCGGTGCTTCGATACGGGTGACGACGAAGTCCCGGAACTCGCTGCTCTTCCTATCAAATGCCCGGATGTGCCAGCGCAGCCCGGTGTCCACCAGCGCAAAGGGCACGATGACCCGCTCTGACTCACCGCTGCTCATCGAGTGGTAGCGGATAGTAACTGGCCGCTTGGCGTGGATCGCTTGGCAGACCGGAGCCAGCACACCCACCCTGGGGTTGCTCAGGGCGGTGGGCGACTCGCACGGCAGCAGCGGTTGCGTTGCGCCGCTTACACCATCGCCGAAGCCCAGAACCAGGGTCGACAGCACGCGCTGCGATGCGTGGTCGAACAGCGGGGAGAACGCCTGCCCGATACGGTAGATCTTGTTGCTACCGTCAAAGGTGATGTTCTGCGGCGTGATTTCCCGGTACAGCGCCAAGTCGCGTGTCGCGCCTGCCGGAGCCACGCCGAAGCGCTCAATCAGATCCGGGCGACCGATCTCACCGAAGAAGTAGAGCCGGAAGTCGATGTAGGCCAGCCGCTCGCGCTGGGCGTGGCTCAAGCTCTCGACGCGCTGGGGTTGAGTCACCGAAGGCTCCTCATCCAAGACGGATGACCGAAAGACTGATATTGGTTTTATGTTTGTCCATTGCTAGGCGGTTTACATCATCAAAATGATGCCATTATGCGTCACTGCTTGTAGCTGAGCAAACAATCGAAGTGGACAAATCGTCAAACCCACGCCCTCAAGGCCAAGGCGTTACTATCTGGTTCGGATTGCGGACGCGGGTTCGGTTCCGTATTCCGCCACCAGATTTCCTTTCATAAAACTTGTTTGGGCAGCCTTCGGGCTGCTGTTTTTATGTACTAGAAGTGTTTGGCGGTTTTAAAAAGGCTACCTGAAGGTTTCAGGTAGCCTTTTTTTAGTGAATTAAACTAAGAATGCTGCTGCGTTGGCTCGACTAGTCGTATTGTCTGCGGTTGGCCGCTTTGTTCCATCCCCATTTTCCCTCTATTCGGTTGGATAAGGGTTTGCTGCGGCAAAACCGTTTTCTTTATGCCAAACGCGTGATGCAGTTTGAAGGATGTGGCTGATTACAGAGATTTATGGAAATACCGCCCGATTCGATGGGTGCGGCAATTCACGCGCCATTTGTTACTGTTTTGCCAGTCATAATCTACGATGATGCCTTGGTTATCAGTATAGAAGATGCGGTCGTGGTTTTGGCCGTAGCAGACATCGCTATAGTAGTTGGTAATGATGGGGCCGTTTTGGCTGCTGCCTTCGTATTCACGGCCGCCGTAGGAAATATAAGTGTAGCGCCAGAGGTAGGCATAGCGGTTGTTTCCTGATTTGACTCTACTTTCTGTGGGTCCGCCGCCATAGGATTTGATAACGGCATCGATGGGTTTGCCAACAAAGCGTTTCATACGTGTGTCTAGGCTGGCGCAGCCGGCAGTGAGGCAAACGAGGCCGGCCAGGATGGCGGTGCGGCCGATGGAGATTGGGGAGGGCATGATGTACTGTCTTATGGTGGAAATGAGGGGCAGAATGATATAGTGAATTAACAAAAACCAGTACAGCGTTGTCTTGCCTTGCTGTAACGTGTGTACTGTCTGCGGCTCGCCGCCTTGTCCTGATTTTTGTTAATCCAATATAGAAAAGGAATAGGCAAGTTGGCAAGAGGCTACCTGAAAACATGAAACGTTTTCAGGTAGCCTCTTGGTTGGTACGCTTGGCCTTTAATAATGCGGCGGAATTTCGGCGGCGGGATTAAAGAGCTGATTCGCCCCACCGCCGTCTTTCTCTTGCAAACGGCCGTAGAGTAGGCGCAGCTGGGCTTGTTGCAAGTCTGAGGCTTGCTGCAAGCGGGCGACGGTGTCGTTCAGGCTGTCGAGCAGGTCGTTTTGCAGGGCGACCTGAATTTCCAGTTCGGCCAGCCGCGCTTCGGTATCGTTCTGCGTCATCACAGCACCATGGCGGCCACCCAGCCTGCGGCCATCAGCGGCAGGTTGTAGTGGATGAAGGTGGGGATAACCGAATCGTAGATGTGGTCGTGCTGGCCGTCTACGTTCAGGCCGGAAGTGGGGCCGAGGGTGGAGTCGGAAGCAGGCGACCCGGCATCACCCAGCGCGCCGGCAGTGCCGATGATGGCTACGGTGGCCAGCGGCGAGAAGCCCATGCCGGCGCACAGGGGAACGTAGATGGAGGCAATGATGGGCAGGGTGGAGAAGGAGCTGCCGATGCCCATGGTTACCAACAAGCCGACGGCAAGCATAACCAGTGCGGCCATGCTTTTGTTGCCGGCAAACAGGTTGGCGCTGGTGTCGACCAAGGGTTTGATCTGGCCGGTGGCCTGCATCACTTCGGCGAAGCCCTGGGCGGCAATCATGATGAAGCCGATCATCGCCATCATGCGCAGGCCGCTGTCGAATACCGCATCCACTTCGCAGCGGCGCACCACGCCGGTGGCCATGAATACGCCGAAGCCGATCATCGCGCCCAAGAGCAGCGCGTCGTCGTACACCAGCTGCACCACAAAGGAAGCCACAATCGCCACCACGGCCACCACGCTGCGGTAGGTGGAAATTTTCGGCGCGTTGGCCGCAGCCTGCTCGGAGCTCAAATCCACCTGATTATTGGTGTAGTGGCGCGGTTTGCGGTAGTGGATGAAGGCGAGCAGCAGCCCCACAAGCATGCCGGCGGCGGGAATCGCCATGGCTTCCATCACGTTGATGCCCTGCACGTTCATACCGGCTTTTTGGATGTTGGCCAACAGGATTTGGTTTAAGAAAATTGCGCCAAAGCCATAGGGCAGGAACATATAGGTGGTCACCAAGCCGAAGGTAATCACGCAGGCCAGCAGGCGGCGGTCGATTTGCATGCGGTTGAACACGAGCAACAGCGGCGGCACCACCATCGGGATGAAGGCGATGTGGATTGGGATGATGTTTTGGCTCATGATGCTCATCAGCAAGAGCGCGCCAATCAGCCCCCATTTCAGGCCGTTTACGCTGGAAGGGATTTGGTCGCGGCTGGCATTGCCGCCCATTTTGCGCACCACCATGCCGGCCAGCTGATAGGGCAGGCCGGAGTGGGCAATCGCCATGGCAAACGCGCCGAGCATGGCATAGGAGAGCGCAATCTTCGCGCCGCCGGCCAAGCCGCTTTGGAAATGGGTAATCACGCCTTTGGTGATGACTTCATGGGTGGCCGGGTCGGTAATATCCGCCAGCGGCAACCCGGCGGCCAGGCCGCCCACAAATGCGCCAATAACCAGGCTTAACACAACGTGTACGCGTGCCGCCGATAAAATCAGCATCACCAGCACAGCCAACACTACAGCATTCATTTTGCATTCTCCTTTCTTGCGCCGAATCCGCATCCGCCAAAAACAAAAGCCAAAGCCCGATTTCTCCGTTTATTGCCCGATGTGGAGAAATAAGCGCTTTAGCTGTGTGGCCGGGATGGACATCGGCCGCAGATTTATTTCATTAATCGGGAAATGAGTATAACAACGGAAAAAGCGGTGGGCAACAGGCAAATTGATTGGCTGTGAATAAATTTCCCCACTGATTCAGCAGAATAGTGGAGGCTACCTGAAAAGCAGGAAAGTAGTTTCTGCATAAGCAGAGTTTTGGGGTTGGGTGTGGCCGAACGGACAGATGCTATAGGTCGGGAAACAGAGTAGGGCGGTATCTGCCATAAGAAAGGCTACCTGAAAAATGGCTGCATTCATTTTTCAGGTAGCCTTTGCTCCGTCTGCCCTAATCAATCCGGTAGTGCAGTAATCGATAGGCATGGCGAATTTTGGGGAATAGGCACATGAGCCAGTAGTTGAGGCCGATGTCTTTGGCTTCGGGGAAATCGGTCATGCGTTTGGCAGACACAAGCCGGAGGTTGGCGGCCCAGCTTTCCATTTGGCGGTCGTCGTCGCAGGCGAAATCGAAGCTGGCACGGGCGTGTTTGAGGGCGTCGTGTTGGTCGGAATGTTTCACCATAAACGTACCGGCCACATCGAAGGCGATTTCGCCGCGGAAGCGTTGGGCAAGCTGTTGGAACAGTTCGCGCACTTGGGCTTCGGCAAAATACATCAGCACGCCTTCGAGAATAAAGAGCATGGTGGCGGCGGGGTGGCTTTGCTGCAGCTGTTCCATCCAGCCGGTATCGAATGCGGAGGCGTGGATGAGGGTTTCGTTAGCTTGCGGCGGCAGCAGTGTTTCGCGCAGAGTAATCACGTCGGGCAGGTCGAGTTGATAGAAAGTAGTATGGTCGGCGATGCTGCCGAGCCGCTCGCGGCGGCCGTCGAGCCCGCAGCCGAGGATGACAACGATGCCTTCGGGGTGGCGGCGGATGAAATCGGCGGCAACTTGGTCGAAATAGCGGGCGCGCAGTGCTGTGCCCACGCGGCTGTTGCGGGCGGCGCGGAATCGGTCGAAGTCGTAGTCGATTTGCGGCACAAGGCGCAGGGCGGCGAGGTCGTTCAGTATCGGCCGGCTCTGCTGTGCGTCAAGGTATTTCATGTAGAGCGGAATCAGCAGGGTTTCGCTGACGGCGTTTTGAATTTTCAGCATGGCATCTCTCCTGAACCGGGCTGCCTGCAGGCGTTTCCTTAAATGGAGATTTGAGCTGTACAGAAACCGGGTTGCAGCTCTGCTTTCAGGTAGCCTGTTGGACTAAATAGAAATGAGAATCTTACAAAAGAGATTGTACACCTGAATAAGCAGCTTGAGACGATGTGAAAGGCTGCCCGAAGGCTCCAAAGCAGCATACTTGATAACTTTAAGAATCAGTATGTTGACTATATTTTAGCAGGCTACCGGCTGCCCCGCAGCGTTTTCAGGTAGCCTTCTGCTTGAAAATCAGGCCAAACCGCCCAACTGGCAAGGTGTTGCTGATGTGGCAGTTGCACATATACCGAATGCGTCTGCCGCTTCAGGCTGCCTGAAACGTCCACCACACAAGGAATCCAACATGAACCCCGTCTTCCAGCCCTACACCTTCAACAACGGCGCCACCGTTCCCAACCGCCTCGCCGTCGCCCCCATGACCCATTTTGCTTCGGATGAAAACGGCCGCATTACCGACCAAGAGCGCACGTTTTTGCAAAACCGCTTCCGCGGCTTCGGCCTGTTTATCACCGCCGCCACGCTGGTGCAGGCCAACGGCAAAACCTTTCACGGCCAGCCGTACGCCATAAACGAGGACGACCTGCCCAGCCTGCGCGAAGTGGCACAAATCGCCCAAGCGCAAGGCGCGAAAGCCATCCTGCAAATCCACCACGGCGGCCTGAAAGCCGAACTTTCCGCCGACATCGTCGCCCCGTCCGCCGATGAGGCCACGGGCGCGCGCGAACTGACCGCCGCCGAAATCGAACAACTCATCGCCGCCTATGCCCATGCCGCCACTCTCGCGGTGCAGGCCGGATTTGACGGCGTGGAAATCCACGGCGCGAACGCTTACCTGCTGCAACAATTCGTGTCCGCCCAAACCAACCGCCGCACCGACGAATGGGGCGGCAGCCTGCACAACCGCCTGCGCTTCCCGCTGGCCGTAGTCGATGCCGTTGCCGCCGCCGTCAAAGCACACGCCAAACCCGACTTCATTTTGGGCTACCGTTTCTCGCCCGAAGAGCCGGGCGAGCAGGGCATCACCATGGCGGAAACCTTTGCGCTTGTGGACGCGCTGGCGCAAAAACCGCTGCAATATCTGCACGTTTCGCTGTGGGACTTCTACAAACACGCCCGACGCGGCGCAGACACCAACCGCACCCGCATGGAACTTTTGCATGAACGCATCGGCGGCAAGCTGCCCTTAATCGGTGTGGGCAACCTCTACACCGGCAGCGACATCGCCAAAGCGTTTGACACCGGCTGGGCGGAGTTTATCGCGCTGGGCAAAACCGTGATGATTAACCCCGATTTGGCCGATTTGCTGCGCGACAACCGTGATGCCGACATTCAAACCGACCTCGACCCCACCCGCGCCGACCACTACCGCCTGCCCGACGCGCTGTGGCAACGCTGCCTGACCAACTCGCCGTGGCTGCCGCCGGTGAAAGGGATGGAACGGCAGATTGTGGATATTTGAGCGTTTCAGATGGCCTTTAGAAGCTGAGGGCTGTTTGAAAAATAGTAAAAGCAGCCTGCACTTGGAAAATTCAAAGTGCAGGCTGCTTTTTCATCTTTTCAGGCCGCCTCAAACGCGCATCAAAGCAACGCCCATCTCACCGCTTCTTGTCCTTTTGGGTCCAGCCGCAGGAACTGGTTGATGATGCGTTCGGCATCGGGTGCGTCGGCGGCGGAAAACAGCGATTGCACGTAATCGTTTGCAGGCTGCTTTTTGATGGCTTCGGGCGTGCCGATTTGCACGAGTTTGCCGTTGTGCATCACGCCGATGCGGCAGGCGAGTTTCAGGGCTTCCTGCATATCGTGGGTCACGAACACGATGGTGGTGCCGAATTTCTGGTGAATCATGGAGATTTGGTCTTGCAGCACGGTGCGCACCAGCGGGTCGAGCGCGGAAAAGGGTTCATCCATCAGCAGCACTTGGGGCTTGGCTGCAATGGCTCGTAAAATACCGATGCGCTGCTGTTCACCGCCGGAAAGTTCATGCGGATAGCGGTCGCGGTAGTGTGTAGGGTCAAGTTCCACCAACTCCAATAATTCGTTCACGCGCGTTTTGCGTTCTGCTTTCGGCCAGCCCAAAATGTCGGGCATGAGCGCGATATTTTCCGCGACGGTCATGGTGGGGAACAGGGCGATTTGCTGCAACACATAGCCGATTTGATGGCGAAGCTGGCGGATGTCGTAATCCTTAATGCGCTTGCCGTGCAGATAAACGTTGCCGTCGGTCGGTTCAATTAGCGCGTTAATCATGCGTAAAGTGGTGGATTTTCCGCTACCTGAGCCGCCAACCAACACGAAAAATTCACCCTGATAAATGGTCAAATCCAAATCGCGCACGGCATATTTGCCGTCATATTGCTTGCCTGTGCCGCGAAATTCGATAAAGGGGATGGGGTTGTTTTGCATATTGTGCCTTAACGATGGTTTCCAAGTTGATACCAAATCATGTGCAGGCTGCTTTTTGGATTTCAGGTAGCCTTATTCGTTCATGACCACCACTTTCCCAAATCCGTCTGCACTTTGCAAAAAACGGTGGGCTTCGGGAACTTGCTCCAATGTAAACACGCGTTCAATTAAGATTTTCACATTAAATTGCCGGATATAGTCAAACATCGCATCCAGCTTGGCTTGCGAGACATTGCCCGAATAAAAGGCGGTGAGATAGCTGTTGTTTTTGAGTTCGATAATCGGATCAAAATCGTTCACGTACCATATGTTACCAAGCTGTCCTGTATTGCAGACGATGCCGTGTTCGTTGATGTGGGAGAAAGAATCACGCAAAGTTGCCGGCCCGACCAATTCCAGAATTTTGTCATAGCGTTGGTCAGTTTGCAGTTTGCCATCGGCTTCAGTAATCACTTCGTCAAATCCAACCGCCTGCAAACGGGTAGCTTTGGCAGGATTACGCGTTGAACCGTGCAGTACGACATGCGGAAACTGCGCTTTGAGCAGCTGTGCAAAGGCTACGCCCACGCCACTGCCTGCACCACGCACCAGCACACGATCTTGCGGCGCGATACGAAGCTGCTGCAATGAGCCGAACGCGGTGTAGTAGGTTTCGGGAATTGCGGCAAGGGTTGTCCAATCCAAGTCGGTATAAACGGGGTAAATTTGCTCGTTGGGCAGCAGCACATATTCGGCGTAACTGCCGTCAAAGGCGCGCCCCATTTCGCCCATAATAGAGACGACCTTTTGTCCGACTGCCAGCGCGGGTGTGGAACTTTGCGCCACTTCGCCTACACATTCGATGCCCAAAATGCGCGGAAATTGGACAGACGGCGATTTGCCTTCGCGTGTGAAAATCTCGGAATGGTTGATGCCGAAGCCTTTGATTTTTACCAGTGACCAGCCGTCTTTGATATTGGGCGTCGGCACGTCTTGATAAATGAGTTGTTCCGGGCCGCCGGCTTGGTAGATTTTTATGGCTTTCATGAAGTTTCTTAGTAGATTGTTTTTACAGGGTAATTGCGGATAGATATGTTAACTTCGCAGAAACTTGCCCCGTGCCGTTTTCAGGTAGCCCGAAGGCCGTCTGAAAACTCGGGAGAGAGGGTGTGCAGGCTGCTTTTTACGCTTTCAGGTAGCCTGAAGGCACATCCCGCCAATTTCACTTTCCTAACCACCCATTCTTCTCCAAATAATCCCGTGCCACGTTTTCTGCGCTTTCGCCTTGCACTTTTACGCGGTAGTTCATCTCGCTCATTTCCGCTTCGCTGATTTTGCCGGCCAATCGGTTCAGCGCGGCCACAATTTGCGGATTTTTCGCGGCAAATTCGGCTTTCATCAGCGGTGCGCCCTGATAGGCGGGGAACAGGGAAATATCATCTTTCAGCAGGCGCAATTGATATTGTTTCAACTCTGCATCGGTAGAAAAGGCTTCCACTAGGTCGATTTTGTCATTCAGCAGCGCCGTATAGCGCAGGGCGGGCTCTAGGCTAACAATATGTTTTAGCGTGATACCGGCCACCTGCATGCCTTTGTAGCCGTCCGCCCGGTCGGCAAATTCCAGTGAAAAACCGGCGCGGATATCGGGTGCAGCCTGCTTTAAGTCGCTGATGGCATTCAATTGGTGCGCCGCGCCGTAACTTTCTCTGACCGCCAACGCGTAAGTGTTCTGATAAGACATCGGCGGTAGAAACTCCAGCCGATATTGTTCCTCCAATAATTGTTTGCCCAGTCGATAAGTTTCATCTGGCGACAGATGGCGGTTTTTCTGTTCACTTGGTACTTGTACTAAGGCTTCCAGCACGGTGCCGGTGAATTCAGGGTAAATGTCGATTTCGCCGCTGTTCAGCGCGTTAAACAGGAAGGTGGTTTTACCGAAATTGGGTTTGACTGTGACTTTTACATTCGGATTTTCACGTTCAATCAATAATTTATACATATTAATTAGAATATCCGGCTCGCTGCCCATTTTGCCGGCAATCACCACGTTTTGCGTGGCAGGCGTAAATGAAACCTGCGACAGACCGAGTGCGCCGAAGCTCACAGCCAATGCCAGAATCATCGGCAGTTTGCGCCGCGATTTTTGCAACAGCCCGATAATGCCGCTGACGCCGACGGCCAGCAGCGCGGAGAGCAATGCGCCGGTAAACGTCATCGTCATGTTGTTGCGGTCGATGCCGAGCAGAATCAGGTTGCCCAAGCCGCCTGCGCCGATTAACGCCGCCAGTGTTGCCGTGCCGACAATCAGCACCGCCGCCGTGCGGATGCCCGAAATCATGGCAGGCAAAGCCATCGGCAGCTCAATCCGCCACAGCGACTGCCAACGTGACAGGCCGAATGCGGTGTATGCGTCTTGAATGGATTGGTCGATTTGAGTCAGCCCCAGATAGGTGTTTTGAAAAATCGGCAACAGCGCGTATAGCGTGAGCGCAATCAATACGGGCGGCGAACCGATGCCGACAAACGGAATCAGCAAGCCCAGCAGCGCCAAAGACGGGATGGTTTGCAGCACATTGGTGAACTGCAATACCGCTTCCGCCGCCCGCCGCCTGCGCGCAAACAACACGGCGGCAGGCACGGCAATGGCCACGGCCGCGAGCAAAGCCAGCCCGGAAAGCCATAAATGCGTAAGCAGCATTTGCCAGAGTTCGGCGGGGGAGAAGGGGAGGGATGTGGGCATGAGGGTTGGCCGTGTTGATGGTTAGTGGGTCGAATAGTATAGGGTTTTTTGGCGTGTGGCAAGGGATGGCGGCATGAAGGCAGAGGTGGGAAAAGCAGCCTGCACTTTGGGTTTATCAAGTGCAGGCTGCTTTTTGGGTTTTCAGGTAGCCTTTATTAGGCGATATAGGCTTTATCTACGCGTTTCTCTTTGCTATTCAAACATCTCCAGCACCTCTCCCAACAGCTCAACGCGCCATGTTTCGTTGGCGGGATTGTCCAACGCGGTAGTGAGGGCGGCATATGCTTTATCTGCGCGCGTGCCTTCTATTTTTGCAATTTTGTCGAGAATGCCCGTTGCTTCATGCGCCATTTCGAAATTGCCGTCAATCAGCCAGCTGATGGCTTTCTCAAACAAAGGCTCTGCCGGATAGTTTACCAAAGCATAAATCAGCGTACCGCGAACTTTGGCGTATTCCGCGCTGTCTAGTGCGGCTAAAATCAACGGTAGATTTCCCGATTGCGTTGTTCGGCAAGGTCTAAAATCAGCAGAATTTTGTTCCACAGCGGGGTTTGCGGATTTTTGATTTGTTCAATTAATTCGTTATTGCTCATCTTGATGTTCTCAAACCGAGCCACCGGCATAGCAAAAGGCTACCTGAAAAATTCCAAAATGCTTGGCGAGATGCAGCTGCCTACAACCCCAACTCCCTCCAAATCTCATCAATCTTAGCCGTAACCGCAGGGTCTTTTTTGATTACCCGTCCCCATTCGCGGTCGGTTTCGCCCGGCCATTTGTTGGTTGCGTCCAAGCCCATTTTGCCGCCGAGTCCGCTGACGGGGCTGGCGAAGTCGAGATAGTCGATGGGCGTGTTTTCCACCAACACAGTGTCGCGCACGGGGTCCATGCGCGTGGTTACTGCCCAGATGACTTCTTTCCAGTCGCGCACGTTCACATCATCATCAACCACGATGATGAATTTGGTGTACATAAACTGACGCAGGAACGACCAGCAGCCCATCATCACGCGCTTGGCGTGTCCGGCGTATTGTTTTTTCATGCTGACCACCGCCATGCGGTAGGAGCAGCCTTCGGGCGGCAGGTAGAAATCGGTGATTTCGGGGAACTGCTTTTGCAAGAGCGGTACGAACACTTCGTTCAACGCCACGCCCAAAACGGCGGGTTCATCGGGTGGTTTGCCCGTGTAGGTGGAGTGGTAAATCGGGTTTTCGCGCATGGTGATGCGTTCGACCGTAAACACGGGGAAATGGTCCTGCTCGTTGTAATAGCCCGTGTGGTCGCCGTATGGGCCTTCCAACGCGGTTTCGTTCGGATGAATCACACCTTCCAGCACGATTTCGGCACGGGCGGGCACTTGCAAATCGCTGCCGATACATTTCACCAGTTCCGTCCGCGAACCGCGCAGCAGTCCGGCAAACTGGTATTCGCTCAAGGTATCGGGAACGGGCGTTACCGCGCCCAAAATGGTGGCGGGGTCGCAGCCGAGCACGACGGCGACGGGATACGGCGTATCGGGATTGAGTTTGCGGAATTCCTGATAATCCAGCGCACCGCCGCGATGCGACAGCCAGCGCATAATCAGCTTGTTTTTGCCGATTAGTTGTTGGCGGTAAATGCCTAAGTTTTGGCGTTTTTTGTGCGGACCGCGCGTGACGGTCAAGCCCCACGTTACCAGCGGCGCAACGTCTTCCGGCCAGCAATGCTGAATCGGAAGTTTATATAAATCAACGTCTTCGCCTTCCCACACAACTTCCTGACACGGCGCATTTCTCACCACATTCGGCGCCATACTCCAAATGTCTTTCAGCAGCGGCAGTTTGGAAAACGCGTCTTTGATGCCTTTGGGCGGTTCGGGTTCTTTCAAATACGCCAGCGTCTGCCCGATTTCGCGCAGTTTGGACACGCTGTCCGCGCCCATGCCCATCGCCACACGTTCGGGCGTGCCGAACAGGTTCGCCAACACGGGATAATCGTAGCGCATACCGTCGGGCTTAATCGGGTTTTCAAACAGCAACGCCGGCCCTTCGGCACGCAGCACGCGGTCGGCGATTTCGGTCATTTCCAAATGCGGGGAAACGGGATGCGCGACGCGCTTGAGTTTGCCTTGCTGTTCGAGCATGGCGATGAAGTCGCGTAGGTCTTTGTATTTCATTTAAAGGCTACCTGAAAAATTAATCCTGCTCTGCCTCAATCGCAAACACTTTGCCGCTATTGTTGGCCCACAGTGCGTTTGCCGCATCGATTTTATCGCGCAGTTCGGCTAATTTTGCTGCCGCTTCGGGGCGATAAAACAAATTATAGCTTTCAAACGGAATCAGCTTGCCTTCCGGCGTGGCGAAGTGGATGCAGGATTTTTTCAGGCTGCGGATGTCCAGATTTTCGGCATCCATAAACTGCACCACCAGAATGCGGAATACGTTTTGGTAGCTCAATTCTGCGGGGGCGGAGATTTCCGGCAGGCAGCACATCAGCTCGCTCAGGCAGTTGGCTTGCGATTCGGGGCTGTGGTTGGTGGAAAACAGTTTGAAAACATGGTCTTTCAGCCCCGCGTCGTGCTCGAATACGATGGTGTTGCCCGCGCTTTCCACCAGCGTTTTGGGGTCGAGGTAGCGGGTGAGCGGGGTAATGTCTGCGCCGTCTTTGAATGCGTAGCCCATGGCGAGGGTGTCGGGGTTGCACGGCACGGGCATGATGTCGTCCGCACTGAAAATACCGCTTTGCTCAATGATTTTGCGGCGGATTTCGCTCACGGTCAGGCGGTTTTGTGCGCCGACGTTTTCGGTGCGCCCTGCAAATTGCACGGGTTGCAGCGTGATGCCGCGCACACAGGGCTGTTGTGCGGCAAAGCGGATAATGTCGCCGATTTCGTGGTCGTTCACGCCTTTGGCCACGGTAACCACCAGCGTGGTGGAAATCCCCGTGCGGTTGAGGTTTTCCAGCGCCTGTTTGCGGATGCGGCTCAAATCCGCGCCGCGCAGGGTTTGGGTAACGCCGTTGTCCAGCGAGTCGAACTGCAAATAGATTTCCAGCCCTTTCAGCCCGGTGGCGGCGAGGCGTTCGACGAATTCCGGCTCTTGGGCGATGCGTACGCCGTTGGTGTTAATCATCAGGTGCTTGATGGGGCGGCGGCGGGCGGCGGCCAGAATTTCAAAAAACTGCGGGTGGATGGTGGGTTCGCCGCCGGAGAGCTGCACCACGTCCGGCTCGCCTTCGTTTGCCACCACGGCATCAAGCATTTTTTCCACGGTTTCAAGGGGGTAGTGCTCGCTGCGGTGTGTGCCGCTGTCGGCAAAGCACACGGGGCAGTTGAGGTTGCAGGCGCGGTTGATTTCGATGATGGAAAGGCAGGAGTGCTGCATGTGGTCGGGGCAGAGGCCGCAGTCGTAGGGGCAGCCGTAGCGCATTTGGGTGTTAAACCGCTGCGGCATTTCGGGTTTTTTCACGAATACTTCGCGCCCCAGGCGGTAATATTCGGCATCGTCGCTAATCAGCACGCGCTGCATGCCGTGGTTGGGACACCATTTGTCCATATAAACATGGTTGTTTTTGAAGATGATTTTGGCTTCTACCACTTTGTGGCACTCGGTGCACAGGCCGGTGGTGGTGTCGTAGAAGTGGTAGGGGCGGTTTTTGCGGGACATGGTTTGCGTTCCTTATGGTTTGATTTTTTATCGTATCGTTTTCAGGTAGCCTCTTGCGGGCTATCTGAAAACGGCAAAAACTTATTCTGTTTCGTTTTCTTGGTTTTCATCGGGTTTGGCTTGCTCCTGCGGCGGTGTTTCGGGCGGGCCGATCGTCAATTTAAACAGTACTATTATAAAAGTGAACAGCGCCGCCGGAATGCTCAATATAATCAGTGCGCCCGACAGCAATCCTGCATCAGCGCTAGCCCCGGTGATACACATCCCCATGCCCACCACGAATGCCGCCAGCAGCGCCAATATCAGTGCCACAAAAATACCTAAACAACCTCGCATAATCAGCTTCCTATATTTTCAGGTAGCCCGCAGGCTCTTTATTCGTCATCTTCGTTTTCATTATCCTCATCATCCCCCGGCTGAGTTCGGCGGATACGCACACGGCGTGCAGGCGGCTTATCCGAATCTGCTTGATCTTGCAGCGAAGAAGAAAGCGCCACAAAGATGATGGCCGGAATCACCAACATCATCACAAGCATCAGTACGGCATCACCGCCGCCTGAGCACACGCCCAGCCCGACTACAAACAACATCAGCAGCAGCAAAGCCAGCACGCCCAAACAACCTGCCATATCCCATCCTTTCTATTTTTCAGGTAGCCCGGTGCCCGCGCAGGCTACCTGAAAATCCTGCACACATCCTTACCGCCGGCGGATACGCACACGCCGTTTGCCTTCCTGCTTTTTATCTTCGGCAGAATAAACATTGATAAACACCACGGCCCCCATTACCAATGCCCCCGCCATTGCCAACGCGATTACTGCCCACCACGTCCCATCGGCATCTCCGTCAAACGTACCCAGGCATACCCCAAAGCCCACCACCAGCAGCATGGCCGCCCCCAAGCCCGCTCCCGCTGCCAGCGCGGTAATTATTGCGATCACCGATGCCTCTAAAACACGAAAATTTTTGCTCATCCTCATTCCTTATTTTCAGGTAGCCTCAAACCGTGCCTCGGCCAACGGCCATAACGCCCAAGCATCATCACCGCCAAACCTGCCGCGCACACCCACTGAATCCCGCTCAAACCCAGCGGCCAACCGGGCGGCACCGGCTTGAGCCCGTCTATCAGCAGCCGCCACAGCAAATAACCCGCCATCAGAACCCGAAACGCCAGGCCCTGCTCGTGTGCGAAAAAGCGCCGCCACTTCGGCAGCCACACCAGTGCCGCCAAAGCAGCCAGCCATTCATACAGTTGTGTGGGATGGCGCGGCCCGTCGCCGAAATCCACCGCCCAAGGCAGGCCGGTGTGTATGCCGTAGGTGCCGTCATATAGCCCGGCCGCAAAACAGCCCGTGCGCCCGATGACCAGCCCGAGCAGGATCGGTGCCACAAAATCATCGCCCGTGCGTGAGCGAATCCCCGAGATTTTCTTGCCGATTTCCACGCCCAGCCAGCCGCCCAGCAGCCCGCCCACCACGCTCTGCCCAGATACTGCCGCCAGCCAAAAACGCTGCGGTTGCGTGTGCAGCAGCCCCCACAGTTCGGGAAACTGCAGCAGCGACACCAATTTATTGCCGATGCCCGCCCCCAACAGGCAACACAAAACCACCCACAGTCCGCCTTTGGCCGCCAGCGGCGAAGCATGGCCGCCGCGTTTGCGTAACCGGCTATACAGCCAAAAGCCGCCGCTCAAAGCCAGCCATTCCATCGTGGCGTGAAACAGGCGGGCATGGGTGGCATCGTGGAAAACGAGACGTTCGAGCATGATTGGGCTTTCGTGAGCAGGCTGCGCCGCTATTTCCCGTGCAACACCCGCTGGGCGGCTTCGATTTTGCCGGCGAGGATGTCGGGCAGGGTGGCGATGGATTTGTCGATGGCGTCTTCGATCAGTTCTTTTTCTTCGCGGCGGGGTTTTTTCAGCACGTAGTTCACCACTTCGTTGCGGTCGCCGGGGTGGCCGATGCCCAGGCGCAGGCGGTAGAAGTCGGGGCTGCCGAGGCGGGCTTGGATGTCTTTGAGGCCGTTGTGGCCGCCGTTGCCGCCGCCGAGTTTGAATTTGATGCGGCCGGGCTCGAGGTCGAGCTCGTCGTGGATGACGAGGATTTCCTGCGGCTGGATTTTATAAAACGAGGCAACGGCCTGCACGGATTGGCCGGAGAGGTTCATATAGGTTTGCGGCTTGAGCAGGCGGATTTCGCCGCTGGGGCGGGTGCTGCGGATGAGGTGGCCGAAGAATTTCCTGTCGTCTTGCCAATGGCTGTGCCATTGCTGGGCGAGCTGGTCGAGCAGCCAAAAGCCGGCGTTGTGGCGGGTGTCTTCGTATTCGGGGCCGGGGTTGCCGAGGCCGACGATGAGTTTGATGGGCATGGGTTTTCCTTATGGGTTCGGGCTACCTGAAAAGGGGTTGGCTGTTTGGGTTGGGTTGAGGCTGGTTTTTCAGGTAGCCTCTTTATCCAGCGTGAGGTGCGGCAGGGCGAGGTAGGCTTCGGACTGCATTTCGGTGAGGCGGCTGGCGCTGCGCACGAATTCGTTGGCGAAGTCGCCGTGGGTGTAGATTTGTTCGGGCGGCACGGCGAGGCTGGCGCTGAGTTTGACGCGGTAGTCGTAGAGTACGTCGATGAGCCAGGTGAGGCGGCGGGCTTCGGCGCGTTCGGTTTCGTTGAGCTGCGGGATGTGCGAGACGAAAATCATGCGACTGGTTTCGGCCAGGGCGAGGTAGTCGGCCTGGGAGCGGGGGCCGCGGCACAGGGCGTCGAAGTGGAACCACAATACGCCGTCGGCCTGGCCTTGGGTGGGGATTTCGCGGCCGAGCAGGGGCAGGCTGCCGGGCTGGGGGGCTTGGCCGGTGTGGCGCTCGAATAGGGCGGCGAGATGAATCTCGCTCTCGGCATCGTCGGGAATGAAGAAGATGTCGGCGGGGCTGAGGCTACGTTGGCGGTAGTCTTGGCCGCCGTCTACGTTGAGGATGTCGAGGCTTTTTTCGAGCAGGGCGATGGTGGGCAGGAAGCTGCTGCGGTTTTGGCCTTGCGGGTAGAGCCCGGCCGGCTCGTAGTTGGAGGTGGCCACGAGCACCACGCCTTCGGCCAGCAGGCCTTCGAGCAGGCGGCCGAGGATCATGGCGTCGGCGATGTCGCTTACGTGGAATTCGTCGAAGCAGAGGATTTGGGCGTCGCGGGCGATGTCGCGGGCCACGGCTTGCAGCGGGTTGGCTTGGTTTTTGTGTTCGCGCATGCGGCGGTGGGCTTCGGCCATGAAGGCGTGGAAGTGTACGCGGCGGGCGGTGCCGGGCGGCAGGCAGCCGTGGAAGGCGTCCATCAGGAAGCTTTTGCCGCGCCCGACGCCGCCGTAGAAATAGAGGCCTTTGGGCGGCTGGGCTTTTTTGCCGAAGAGTTTGCCCAGCAGGCGGCCGCACTGTTGGCGGTAGGCGTTGATCTCGTGCCAGAGCTGGTCGAGGCGGCGGATGGCGGTTTCTTGGGCGGCATCGCGGATGAAGCCGGGCTGCTTGGATGCGGCCTGATACCAGCTCAGGGGGCTGTGGCCGGCGAAGGGGGGCGGGGTGAATGTAGTCATGATGTGTGGTGGGTGGGTTTCAGGTAGCCTTTGGAAGGCTGGATGAATGAAAAACGCTGCTATTTTGCCTGATATGGCGGGGGATGAACAGGTGTGGACAGGCGATGAAACGGGCGGGCTATGGCCGGAATGCCTTGTTTTCATACCGTGTCGGCCATGCTGGCTGCGGCGCGATGCTGGGTGTTGAAGGAAACATTATTCCGGCCATTAAGATGCCCGCCCGCTGACAGATTGAAGGCTACCTGAAAATCTTTATTCGTTTTCAGGTAGCCTTTTGTGCGCTGCACTAAGCTGGGCTTAGCGGATGCTTTCCAGCGCCTGTTGTAGGTCGGCAATCAAGTCGGCGGTGTCTTCCAGGCCGATGGAGAGGCGGATGAGGCCTTCGCGGATGCCGGCTTCGAGTTTGGCTTGGGGCTCGAGGCGGCAGTGGGTGGTGGTCCAGGGGTGGGTGATGGTGGAGCGCACGTCGCCGAGGTTGGCGGTTTTGGAGAATACTTTAACGCGGTCGATTACCTGCCAGGCGGCGCTTTGCCCGCCTTTGAGCTCAAAGGCCACCACGATGCCGCCGCCGGATTGCTGCTTGGCGGAAAGCGCGGCTTGAGGATGGCTGGGCAGGCCGCTGTAATACACTTTGGCCACTTCGCTGCGTTTTTCCAGCCATTCGGCCACGGCCTGCGCCTGGGCGTTTTGCTTTTCCATGCGCAGGGGCAGGGTTTCGCAGCCGGAGAGCAGCACCCAGGCGTTGAACGGGGAGAGCAACAGGCCGGCGGAGTTGGTATATACCGCCACTTTTTCCATCAGCTCGGCACGGCCGCACACCACGCCGCCCATCACGCGGCCGTGGCCGTCGATGGCTTTGGTGGCGGATTGCACGGATAAATCGGCGCCGAGTTTGAGCGGCTGCTGCAGGGCGGGGGAGCAGAAGCAGTTGTCTACGGCGAGCAGGGCGCCGTTGCTGTGGGCGATGTCGGCCAGCGCGGCGATGTCGGCGATTTCGTTGAGCGGGTTGGACGGGGTTTCCACAAACAGCATTTTGGTGTTCGGGCGCACGGCCTCGCGCCAGGCGGCGGGGTCGGTTTGCGGCACGAGGGTGACTTCGATGCCGAAACGGGCGAGGTGGTTTTGGATAAAGCCCAGGGTGGTGCCGAACAGGCTGCGGCTGCTCACGAGGTGGTCGCCGGCGGAGAGGAAAGTGAGCAAGGCTGCTTGGATGGCGGCCATGCCGGTGCCGGTGGCGATGCCGGCCTCGCCACCTTCGAGCAGGGCGATGCGTCGGGCAAAGGCGGAAACGGTGGGGTTGGCGGTGCGCGAGTAGGTGAAGCCGGGTTTTCTGTGGGCAAACAAATCGGCGCCGTCGGCGGCGGAATCAAACATGAAGCTGCTGGTGAGGAACAGGGCTTGGTTGTGTTCGTTGTAGTCGGTTTGCTCTTTGGCGCCGCGGATGGCGAGGGTTTGCGGATGAAGCGGTTGGGTCATGGTGTCTTTTCCAAGTGAATGAATGGGGAGGATGGGGTTTTCAGGTAGCCTCAATTTTGCCTGATTAGGCTACCTGAAAAGCAATTTTCGTGCGGTTGGGGGCACGATAGCAAATAAACAATGCGACAAACGGCCTTAAGCATACTCTTTTTGCCTGCCGCCGAAAACCCGCTGCCTAAGATAACCAAAGCTGGCGGGCAAAATTGCCAATCAGCAGGCACAGTAAAGCCATAAAGCCGTAACGCAGCCAGCGGCTGCCGCCGAGCACCGCCAGTTTCGCGCCGCAGAAGCCGCCGATTAGGTTGGCCGCTGCCAGCGGCAGCGCCCAGTGCCACAGCACATGTTGGCTGGGGATGAAAAAGCTCAGCGCGGCCAGATTGGTCATCAGGTTGATTACTTTGGCGCAGGCGGTGGCGGTAAGGAAATCGTAGGCAAAAAAGCGCACGAACACGAAGGCCAGCAGGCTGCCCGTGCCCGGGCCGAACAGGCCGTCGTAAAAACCGATGGCCGCGCCAAACACCGTGCCCAGCAGCATTTCACCCCGCGTAAGCGAGCGGGTGCGCTCGGTTTGCCCCAAATCTTTGCGGAAGAAGGTGTACACAAACATCGCCACCATAATCACCAGCATGGCCGGTTTCATATATTGCACCGGCACATAGGCCACCAGCTTTGCGCCGGCGAACGAGGCGGCAAAAGCCAGCACGCCGGCGGGCAGCAGCATTTTCCACGGCAGCTTCAGGCGGCGGGCAAATTGGCCGGCGGCGGTGAAGGTGCCGGCGAACGAAGCCGCCTTGTTGGTGCCCAGCACGGTGGGCACGGGCGTGGCGGGTGGCAACACGCCGAACAGCGCGGGCAGCTGCAACAGCCCGCCGCCGCCAACGGCCGCATCCATCAGCCCGGCTAAAAAGCCGGTGATGAGCAGCAGGATAAAGGAAAGCTCCATAGGTTTCTCCGTTGATGATGGGGTAGGGAGGCATTGCCTCGCCGCCGTTTGGTTTTGTTTGTTTCTTTTAGATTTCAGGTAGCCTTAACGGCAGCCTGGGGAAAGCTTGCTTTCGCTCACAGCCGCACGTTGTGGCAGGCTTCGTACACCGGCAGCAGGCGGTGCAGGGTTTCGACTAGCCAGGCCGCGCTGTCGGCCTGCCCCAGTTGGTCGCGTTCCAAGTGGCGGCCGAGGCAGAGGAAGTCCTGCGGGCTGCGCAGGGCGAAGGCTTCGGGTGGGGCGGTGGCAATGGCGGGGTAGTCGGCGTATTCGCTGTCGCTGCCGTGCCAGATTTGGAAGTCGGCAAATTCGGCATGCGGAAAATCGGCCAAAGCCTGTTGGTAGCAGGCCAGCGGCAGGGTGGAGCGGGCGGCGCGGTATTCGTGCCATTCGAGGCTGGCGGTGAGCCGGCGGCGGTTGAGCAGCAGCGAGAGAATCACCGCCGTATCGGCATGGATTTGATATTTGAAATAGGCGAAAAAATGGGCACGCACCTGCCAGCCGTTGCACCAGCGTTCGATATGCGGCGGGGCAAAGCCTGCGCCCAGCTCGGAGACTACCTGTAAAACCAACGCGCGCCACACCTGCCACGCGGCTTTGTAGTCGGCCTTGGTTTGCGCTTCGGTTTCGGGCTGGTATTGGCGGATTTGGGCGAACTGGAAAAACGGGCGTTGGAACAGGTCGCAGCTTTGCGGGGTGAGCATGATGGTTTGGCGGGGCATGAAAAAGGGAGAGGCTACCTGAAAAATAGATTTTCAGGTAGCCTCAAACCGGTTTGGCATGCACCCGGAGCAGAGAAATTCAGAAATTACGATTTAATCCGCTGAACATATTCCAACAAAGTGCCAACCGCTGCGATAGCGGCAGCACCGGCAAAATCAATCCGCGCAGCAAACAGGATTCGAGCAGCAGCTAAACCAGTCGACTCCAGACCAATGATCAAGCAGGCCAAAAACGAGCCAATGCCGAGTGGCAAAAACAGGCACAGGAAAACGTGCGGCAGGGGAAACTCCCTCAAAGCCAATCTTATTTCCTGTATCCTCTGATGTATCCTCTGAGAAATCAGCATCCCGAATTTCATTGCATCCTCCTTGTGAATACCCGTTTCTTCACTGCAGCATAGATTCCCGCATTTTCTGGTCGGCTGCTGCCGAATCAAGGCTACCTGAAAAATAGATTTTCAGGTAGCCTCAAACCGGTTTGGTATGCATCCGAAACGGAAATTTTGAGCGGTTACATACCTTGGGTTGGTGGCAGTGTTATTTCAACTTGGCTGCCAATTCGTCGAATTTTTGTTTGATGTCGGCCTTGAAGGCTTCCACTTTCTCTTGGCGTTCGGCTTTGCGCTGTTTTTTCCAAGCTTCGTGTGCCTGACGTGCCACTTCTTCCTGCGCTTCTATTGCTGCCAATACGTCCTGTTGGGCAACGGCTGCATCTTGCCGGAGAATAACGGTTTTGAAACGGTGGAAGAAAGCGTCCAATACAGCTTCGTCGGATTCTTGCGCCAAAATAATGATCGCAGTACTGCCGTTATCCAGTTTTTTGGCTGTATTTTCCAGCAACAACCCCTCTCCCAATGTTTTGGCAGTGCCTACATCACTGCCGATGAGTGCGCCAGTAGCTCCACCCAACAGAACACCGATAGGACCGCCGAGGATGCCGACCAGCGAACCAATGAGGCCGCCCGTCCATGCGCTTTCGGCCGTATTGGCGGTAAAGTCGGTGCTTTCTGCTGGGATAATCAGACCATTTTCCTTTTTAATCAAAACGGCTTGTGCCACCAAAGCATCTGTTGTCTGCGAGTAAGCTTTCAATTCAGAAAAGGCTTGATAAGCTTCGCTGGAGATGTTGAATAAGGCAACGATGATGTTTTGTTTCATAAGTCTACTCCCGTGGATTGAAAGATTTAAGAACATACAAGTTGTATGCGGTGTCATTGTAAATTTCAAGGGGGGGGGGAGCAATGTGGCAAACAGAACTTTGCCTATGTAAAGCCTGTAGAACCGGCAAACGGATAACGAACAATACCCAGCCTTTTGCCTATCTCGACTAGGCTACCTGAAACATAGATTGGGCAATTTGGATGCATCACAGTGTTTTCAGGTGGCCAGCAATTAAATTGAGGCTACCTGAAACCTTTTCAGGTAGCCTTTCGCTTTATTTTTCCAACGCGGCTTGTAATCTTTGTTCCAGCACGTCGCTGTCGAAGGATTTGGCAATCACTTCAAAGCGGCTGTCGCGCCGCCAGGCCACTTGGTTGGCGCCCCATTGGCCTTCGCTCCAGTTGAGCCACACCCAGCTGCCGAGCACTTGGAACACGCCTTTGGCGCGGATGAGGCCTTCGCACAGTTTGGGCAGGTCGTTGAAGAATTTGGTGAGCTTTTCGCCGTCGAAGCTGCTGCCGGCGGGGAATGTATAGCCTTGCGATTGCAGGCCCATGCTGTTGTCGGGCAGCTCTTTGATGCGGTAGCGGCTTTTTTCCACCACCGGGGTTTCCAGCAGGGCGATGTCCAAATAGGCGTCGGTGGTTTCCAGCACGGCGGCTTTGGGCGGGAAGAGCTGGGCGGCTTTGCTGCGGAAGACAGCCATTTCTTCGGGGCTGCACACGTCGGTTTTGTTGGCAATCAGCACGTCGGCCACGCTCACTTGGTCGCGGTAGAGCGGCTGGTTGGCGTAGTCGGGGTTGGTGAATTGGCGCGGGTCGACCAGGGTAAACACGGCGCCGATATCCAGCATTTGGTCGAAGGGTTTGGCGCGTAACTCGTCGATCACGCTGGCGGCGTGTGCCAGGCCGCTGGCTTCGATGATGATGCGGTCGGGCTTGTTGCCGCTCACCATGCGGTTGATGGTGGTGCCCATCTGCGCCCCGGCCACGCAGCACAGGCAGCCGCCGGCGATTTCGGCCACGGGGATGCCGTTGTCGCTCAACACGGCGCCGTCGATGCCGATTTCGCCGAATTCGTTCACCACGATCACCCATTTTTCATCGGGGCTTTTCTGCTCCATCAGGTGGCGCAGGGCGGTGGTTTTGCCTGTTCCCAAAAAGCCGGAAAACAGATGTACTTTTGCTTTCTTTATTTCTGACATTGTTTGCATATTCCTGTTAAAACAACATGTTCTTCTTTTAGTTTAAACCCGCCTGCGGCCACGCCGGCGCACAGCGCCTGCCATTCGCGGGAGAGGGTTTGCTCATCGGTGTTGCCGCACTCGGTACACACCAAAATGAAGGCGCTGTGGTGGTGTTGCCGCTCGTCGCTGCTGTGGCAGTGGGCATCGCAATGGTGGCGGGCATGGCTGCATAAAACGTAGCCGTTTACCGCAGCCACTTTGTGCAGCACACCGTGTTCGGCCCAGAAATCGAGCGCGCGGTAGGCGGTGGGCGGCGCCACCACACCGTTGCTCTGCTGCTGCATTTGCGCCAGCACGGTGTAGGCCTTAATCACGCCTTCCTGCCGCAAAACGATATCCAACACCTGCTCGCGCAGGGCGGTAATCTGCAGGCCTTGCTCGCGGGCGCGGGCGATGATGGCGGTTTTGTAGTCGGGTGCGGAGTGCTTGGTCATGGCTGCTTCCTATTATTATTGGCTGGGGTGGCGCACAACGGCGAGCGGGTTGAAGCTCTGCGCCACCGGCATGATTTCGATGCTGTTCACGTTCATGTGCGTGGGGCGCTGGTAGAGCCACAGCACGGTGTCGGCGATGTCTTCGGGGCGGATGTAGTCTACGTTTTTATATACATCGGCGGCGCGTTGGTCGTCGCCTTTGAAGCGCACGTTGGAAAACTCGGTGTCGCCGCACAGGCCGGGCTCGATATTGCTCACGCGCACGCCCGTGCCGGCCAAATCGGCGCGCAGATTCAGGCTGAATTGGCGCACATAGGCCTTGGTGGCGCCATACACATTGCCGCCGGGGTAGGGGTAGGTGCCGGCTACCGAGCCGAGGTTGATGATATAACCGCTGCCGCGCGCCACCATGCCGGGCAGCACTTGGCGGGTGAGGTAGGTGAGGCCGATGATGTTGGTTTGAATCATGGTTTGCCAGTCGGCAAAATCGGCTTGATGAGCCGGGTCTAAACCCAAGGCCAGGCCGGCGTTGTTCACCAGGCAGTCGATCCGGGCAAAGTTTTCAGGTAGCCCTTTGAGTGCGGCATCCACGGAAGTGGGATCGCCCACGTCCATTTGCAGCGGCAGGAAGTTGGCGCCCAATTCTGCGTGCAGTTCGTCCAGTTTGTCGGCACGCCGCGCTGCGCCGATTACGTGGTAGCCAGCTGCGGCGAGGGTGCGGCAGATGGCTCGCCCGAAACCTGCCGATGCGCCGGTAACCAAAATGCTCATGATTGCCTCCGTTGTGCTGGATTGTTCGATATAGCCTGGGTGCTTCTCCTCCTACGGCATTGGCTCGTTTTGCAGGAAGGAAGAACGGCTTTGGTTAAAGGCAATAGTATAACACCGGCAGCTTGCCGGCAGCTTTAAAATGGCGGTAATGTTCTAGCAAGCCAACTTAACTTTCATTACCGCGTTGGTTTGCCCCATCCTTATTTTGAATCCACTATATATTTCAGGTAGCCTCGGGCGGAACGCCGTATTCTGCCCAATAGCGGCGGGCAGCGGTATAAGGCTACCTGAAAACCGTGCTAGAATGCCCGCCTTCCGCATTTTGGCCAAAGGCTTGTTGATATGGCACGTCATCCCTACCGCCGCCTGCGTTCGGCACGTTTTGCCCTGCCCGAAGTGGGTATTTCCGAACACGGCAACATCCGCTCGCTGCATCTGGGCAGCGAAACGGTGCAAAGCTCGATGAATGTGGATTACCCCGCCGAGTTGGTGCTCTCCTACAGCCGCGCCATGATGGCCTGGCTCCTGTTTGCCGAAAACGTGCGCCACATCACGCAAATCGGGCTGGGCGGCGGCTCGTTTGTGCGCTGGATCGATGCCCACCTGCCCGAGGTGGCGCAAACGGCGGTGGAAATCAACCCGCAGGTAATCAGCGTGGCGCGCGGCCTGTTTGAATTGCCGTTTGAGGGCGAAAAATTTGAAATCATCGAGGCCGACGGCGCGGAATACATCAAAACCCTGCGCGGCGGCACAGATATTTTGCTGGTGGACGGCTTCGACGGCGTGCAGATTATCGATGCCCTGGTGGCCGAGCCCTTTTTTGCCGACTGCCGCACCGCCCTGAGCGAACACGGCATTTTCGTCACCAACTGGTGGAGTGGCGACAAACGCTACCCGCTTTTCCTGCAACGGCTCGCGCAAGTGTTTGAACAGCGCGTGTTGTGCGTGCCCGCCGAAACCCACGGCAACGTAGCCGTGCTCGCCTTCCAAAACCAAGCGCCCCAGCCGCTGGCGGCCTTGCAGAAAAAAGCCGCCAAGCTGGGCGAGCAATACGGGCTGGACTTCAAAACCATGCTGCATCAGGCACACGTGCCGCCGGGCAGCAGCTGGCAGTGGCTGCGTTGAGGCTCGCTGCCATGATAAAGGCTACCTGAAAAGTATTTGTGCGGGCAGCGAGTGCCAGACTTATCGAATGAAATAAAGGCTACCTGAAAAAACCCAGAGGGATTCAGGTAGCCTTTTGGTATGCCTTATTTATACGGCTGCGGCGGTGAAGCGTTGGTGCAGATGTGCTTTCTGCTCCACATCATCGGCAATCGCAATGGCTAAATCTGCCACGCTGATGCCGGCCGGCACCTCGCCCGCCATCAGGAGTTCATCGCCGCCCAGGCGGTATTGGCCGGTGCGCTCTTCGTTGAAGCCGCCGTCGGCGCCGAGGCGGGCGGGTGGGGAAATCATCGACCAATTCACATCGGCGTGTTGGGTTTGCAAGTCGCGCAGCAGGTTGCGTGCGGCGTTGGCGCCGTCGAAAATTTCTTTCGGGAATCCGGGCGTATCAATCAGCTGCACGCCGGGCGCCACGAACAGGCTGCCTGCGCCGCCCACCGCCAAAAGATAGGGCACTTTTGCCGCTTTGGCTGCCGCCAGGATGGCTGCGTAGCCGGCAGTGAAATCGCGGCCGATGTTCGGATTTGCCCAGCCCGGGTTGAACGCGCTCACTACCGCATCAAAGCCGGAGAGCTGCGCGGCAAAATCGGCTGCATGCACATCGGCCTGCACGGCTGTTACATTCGGCGCGGCCAACGCCTTGCCTGTATTGCGCACAAAGGCGGTTACTTCATGCCCGCGCTCGGCCAGCTCGCGCACCACGGCGTTGCCCACATATCCGGTGGCACCAATTACAGCGAATTTCATATTTAGCTCCTTAAGTTTTGTTGATTAATTACGATGGAGCGCATTCTAAGGGCATTCATCCCGCTTGATAATCCGCTGTAAACTGTTTACGCTGTGAAGCCCAGCTAAACAATGGAGGCCGTCATGATACAAAAAACCCTGTATTTAGGCCGTGAACCGGAGCGATTCACCCCCGGCCAAGAGCTGGTGTTGGAATCTTTTTTCGAACAAAGCCCCTACGGCGTGGTGTTTGAAGACGATTGCGGCACCGGCTATTTCTATGCCGTGCACCAAGAGGAAGGTATCCTCGATGCGCTGCATATTTATAACGTGGATGATGTAGCCGACCGCCATATCCCATCCGGAATCAGCATTCTGTGGAGCGAAGACCTCGGCCTGGCCGCGCTTGATATCAACGGCTATATCCACGCCGTGTTCGACTTTGCCGCCCACGCCGGCTATTGCCGCAACGCCTTCCCCGAGGCTGATGGAGATTGGTTGCGCGAGCCCAACCGCCTGCTGAGCGATGAGCTGCTCGACCAACTGTTGGGCGCATAAACCATGCACAATCAAATTGTTCAGGCCGGCAACCGCTTCAGCCTGTCGTTTGCTGGTTTAGGCGGCCATGAACACTGCTTTTTCTCGCAACACGCCCCAAGCGGCCATGAGCTGGCCAAAATCATCCGCCGCATCATGCGGGAGGAAAACATCAAAAATGTCGAGCTCGCCGCAGAGCAAGACAGCCTCACGATCAGCGCCAAAAAACGCCGCCCCTTGGAAAGCATCTGCACACGGCTTGAGTTTGAAATACGCGTATTTGAAGGCAGCGCTTATACAGTGAAGACAAAAAACTTGTTTAAATAAACCTTTATGGACGACCTCAAACCCCTACTCGCCTTCGCCGCCGTGCTCGAACACGGCAGTATGAACGCCGCCGCGCAAGCCTTGGGCATGACCCCGTCTGCCGTGAGCCAGCACATCAGCCGGCTGGAAAAGCTACACGGCGTGAAGCTACTACACCGCAGCACCCGCCGCCTGGCCCCCACCGATGCCGGCCAAGCCCTAGCCGCGCATTGCCGCCGCCTGCTTGCCACCGTGCAAGACACCCGCACCGCGCTCGACGGCCTCAAAACCGACATTGCCGGCAGCGTGCGCTTGGCCGCGCCCACCGGTTTAGTGAATGCTGCCGCCTTTCAGCACGCCCTGCGGCGCATCCGTCGCGAACATCCCGCCCTCAGCCTCGAATTGCACTTTGGCGAAGCCATCGCCGAACTGCGCGAAGGCAGTATCGACATCGCCCTGCGCGGCGGTGGCCATGCCTTGGACGAGCCCGACTTGGTCGCCCGCAGGCTGGCCGAATGGCCTTGGCAAATTTGCGCTGCTCCGGGCTACCTGAAAACTGCTCCCTCCATCACCCATCCTGCCGATTTAGCCGCCCACCCTTGGGTGTACCACCTGCCGCCGCACATTGAGCTCTCGCGCGGCAATGAACGCTATCTGCTCAACATCGGTCACGGCACCGTTTGCAACCAGCTCGCCGCCATGCGCCACCTGTGTGAAGCCGGCCTTGGCCTTGCCCTGATTATTGCCGGCGAAACCCGCGATGCCGTTGCCCAAGGCCGGCTGCAAACCCTCCTGCCCGATTGGCAGCTGCCCGCCGTTGCCATTTATGCCGTAACGCCCCACCGCGTGCAAGCCGCCCGCACCGCTGCCGTGTTGCGGATATTGCAGGAGAGCTTTGCGGAGGAGGCGGAGGCTACCTGAAAAAGGGTTATCTGAAAACGTTGGGTCTGTTGACCCAACCGACTCACTAAATTAGATAAAAGTGCGTTATATACAATATCGGCTATTGTGGATTTTGGAGTGAAATTTACAACCATGCAGTTAATCTCTAATAATTCTTATGTTTATTATCTTTACTACTTATAAGGGGCTGTACTAGATTAGCAGATGTGTTACCCTCAAAATATGAAGATAACACACTGCAAATTAAAGAAAAAAGTACAGAAAGAACTGCTCCGTTTTTTGTGCTGGAAGTTACCGCCCGTTCCGCCGCCGATCTTTTGGGTATCCATCCCAATTCGGCGGCACTGTTCTACCGCAAAATCCGTATGGTCATCAGCCATCATTTGGCCTTGGCTGCCGATGAGGTTTTCGAGGGCTCTGTCGAGTTGGACGAAAGCTGTTTCGGCGGACGGCGTAAAGGCCGACGTGGTCGCGGTGCGGCGGGAAAAGTGGTTGTCTTTGGCATCCTGAAACGCAATGGACGGGTCTATACCGTTGTCGCAGATAATGCCAAGTCCGATACTTTGATGCCTGTATCAAACAGAAAATCATACCGGACAGTATTGTTGATACCGATAGTCTGAGCAGTTACGACAAGTTGGACGTGAGCGGTTTTATCCATTACCGCATCAACCATTCCAAAGCGTTTGCCGACCGTCAGAACCACATCAACGGCATTGAGAATTTTTGGAATCAGGCAAAACGCGTCTTGCGCAAATACAACGGAATCGATCGCAAATCTTCCCCGCTGTTCTTGAAAGAATGCGAATTTCGGTTTAACTTCGGCACACCGTCCCGGCAGCTTCAAACCCTGCGGGATTGGTGTGGAATTTAGGGCTAATCTACGTCAGCCCCTAAATTTAAAACGGGACCAGGCAGCGAGACGCAAACAGTACAAGCAGTACGGTAAGGCGAGCCAACGCTGTAGCGTTTAATTTAATTCAACTATATCCAACATACGGCGACGCATCGCGCTTATTCCTGCCAATCCGCGAAAACTTCGCGCTCTTGTCTGCCTTGGGCACATTCTATGCCGCCTCCCGCCAATTCGCGGGCAGCGGCATCACATCTCTGCCAATCGGCTCGCTTGGCAGAAACACCACATCGCCGTTTTCATCCCAGCGGATATACACCGTATCGCCTTCAAAATGGCAGTAGGCAGGCACACGGCTTGGCGGCGGCCGTTGGTAAACAGTTTGGCCGTGCATCGCTATTCTCTTCTCTGAGCCATGCATATTAATCGTTACACGCAGCCTCAGACCCTAACAATTCCAAATAATTCCAAAATCCAATTACCACACTCTGCCAAACAGCTTGCACAACCTGAGGCTTACCATCTATCGAAAGCACGGGAATCCGCTGCCATGCAACAACTAGGGCGAGGTATCAGGGATATGGCAAGGCATGTGGAGGTTAACGAGGCGGGGAACGGTGTGTTTTTCAGGTAGCCTCCTGGCGGCGAAGGTTGGTTACAGGCTTTTCTTTCCCATTGTTTCTACTGAAATAATATATTTGCCGCACCGAAATAGCAGGCATACAATTACTCTAAACCCCCACACCATCCATGCGAATGCCGGTTGGCTTGGAATGCCGGAGCAAAGCAAGACAGGTGTTGTCTGCCCGCCCCCACGCCCTAAAGCTACCTGAAAAATTTCCCAAGCCGGTGTTCAGACTTTGCCGAGGTTTGTGCCTGCCGGCAGCCTGCCGCATGCGGAAGTTCAATATTATTTCAACGATTACAAAAGGCAGGTGAGCACAGGGCATTTGTGCCTATGTGCTTTCAGAAAGCGTAGCCCGCGTGGGTAGGGTCTGTGCGGAACGCATGTACGCGGTTTCAGGTAGCCCATCCCATTTCAGGCTACCTGAAACCGCAGCTTCAACGAAGTTAAAAATCGCGTGGGTATAAATACCTACCCTTACGCTTGCTGCTAAGTCTCAGACAATCTCAAAGGAAGGTATTGGGTTCGTTTGAACAGAGACCGTGTGCATGCATTCCGCACATACCCTACACCAAGATTAGGAATTTCATGCGAGCTACGACTTGCAATGCTTACTGAGAGGAATTTAATATGGATAAACAACAATCTTCCCCACCCCCCCCTGAACAATCAATCAACCCTATTTCTCAATATTTTTGTCGCATCAAAGGCTACCTGAAACGCCACCGGCGCGGTTTGCGCTGGGTGGTTTTGTTTGTGCTGGTGGCTTATGGTTTGGCCAGCTGTATGGTAACGCGAACGTTGGCCATAATAGGCGTGGAATATATCACGGGGTACTCGCCTACTTATACCGATTTTCCGCTGGGGCAGAATAAACGACTGAATTTGGAAGTGCGCAGCTATGTTAAGCATCCGTATTGCATCGGCATGCGGACAGAGTTTATTGATGGTAAAACCAAATTGTACGGCCCTAATCTGGAAAGAGGGCCAAGCGATAGAGACCCATGGGAATACGGCAAACAAGAAGTTTTCCGAGGGCATAGCCTAGAAGGCATGGCTATAGGCGGGTTAGCCCCCGAAACCTTCTACCGCCAATATTACACTTTCCAAGTTATCGCCTACCGCCAAGGTTGGTTTGGTGAAAAGGTCTTTTTCCGTAAAAACTACACCAATCTCAACATAATGGGGAAAGTCTTTTATTCCTATGGCAGCAACACGGATAACCCTAGAAACATTGCCTATCAAGATGGGGTGGACTGCTTCGATTTGCCCTATGGAAAATACAGATTTGAGTTTATTGATAAAAGTCCTTTTATACCTGAGTTTAATGAGATAATTATCTCAGTTGGGGTTAGTCCATACATCGACTTGAAATAACATCTACAAAACAAAACGTAAACATTTAATTATCAGATTTAAGTATTTTACCAACCCTTAATTATTTATAAATAAGGAGCAATCATGGCTGATGCTGATCCTAGCAGAAATTATACTGTTACTATTGTATTCTTCCCAGCGGTAACTAGAAAATCAAATGGATGGCCATCTATACCAGGCCACCAATTCCTAATTTATAGAGACCCCGCTGGTATTGTTACTTATAGCCACGGCTGGTCTTTTGGAGATTCATTAAGTATTGGAGGAATAAATAATCTGAGTAAAACAGATCATGAAAAATATACAAACAGGGGAGGGGAATTAAAATTTTCCTCGATTACCGTATCAATCACCAAAGAACAACAGGATAGTATGGTGAAATATGGACAAGAAGTAGCTGAAGGAAAACACCCTGAACATAGCAATGAATATCATTATTCGGATAATAGCTGTGTAACATACTCCAATATGGAGTTAGCACATGGGGGCCGGTATCGCCTGTTTTTAAAGGAGACGGTATAATTCCGGCATCTTCTTCAAATAAGCGTGCAACACTTTTTGAGATAATCAAAAATGCTCCTCCAGGAACAAAAATTCATGCAGAGAATATCCCTGTAGAAGGTAGGAAAATTCTCGATAACAGTCTTCGGTTCGACGGTGTTCAAACCTACGAAGAAAAAACTTTTAATATAGTTATACCGAATGACCTTTGCCACAAAGACCAATGGTCGAGCGGAGGTTGGTTAGGAATGGCCAAACAATGGAGAAAACAAGCACACCGTTCCAAAAAATACCGCATCGTTGACCCCCTCGCCCTAGACCTCGACGGCAACGGCATCCGCACTGTGGCGGCCAACCAATTTTCAGGTAGCCTCTTCGACCACGACGGCGACGGTATCCGCACGGCTTCGGGCTGGGTGGGCAAAGAAGACGGGCTGTTGGTGTACGACCGCAACGGCGACGGCATCATCAACAACGGCAGCGAGCTGTTCGGCGACGCCACCCGCCTGCAAAACGGCGGCACGGCGGAGCACGGGTTTGCCGCGCTGGCCGATTTGGACGACAACGGCGACGGCAAAATCGATGCGGCCGACAAGGCGTTCTCTTCATTGCGCGTTTGGCGCGATCTCAATCAAGACGGCATCAGCCAGGAAGGCGAGCTGCTCACGCTGGAGCAGGCCAAGGTGCAGTCGCTCAACACTCAATTTAGCAACACCAACCGCAGCCTGGGCGACGGCAACACGCTGGCACAGGAAGGCAGCTACACCACCACCGACGGCCAAACCCGCCAGATGGGCGATTTGCTGCTGGCCAACGATCCGCTGTTCAGCCGCTTCAACGATCATGTGGAGCTAACCGCCGAGCAGCTGCAAAATCCGAACCTCTCCGGCATCGGCCGCCTGCGCGATTTGCGCGAGGCGGCGGCTTTGTCGCCTGCTTTGGATGCGGTGTTGCGCCAATATGCCGCTGCCGAAACCAAAGAACAGCAAACGGCATTGCTGGCGCAGCTGGCCGCCGAGTGGGGCAAAACCGATGCCCGCTACGGCAGCTACACGCCCACGCTCACTGCCGCCACCGAGGCATCCGGCACCGCCGGCCAAGGCGTGCCGCTTACGCCCGGGGAACTGCAGGCATTGCGCAACGGCAAAGTAAACATTTCTCCCGAGCTGCAGGCCGAATTTGACGCGCTGCAAGACAAAATCCGCCTGTTGGATGCGTTCACCGGCGAAGACTCCCGCACGCTGGGCTACGGTACGCTGGAACAAGTGAAGGAAATCATCCGTGTCGCCAACACCACTTATGCCCAGTTGGAACACAGCCTCTACCAAGGCCTGCTGTTCCAAACCCGCCTGAAACCCTATCTGGACGCCGTAGCCTTCACACTGGATAACGGCCAGTTAAAACTGGATTTCAGCGGCGTAAGCGCCCTGTTTGAAAAAACACACGCCCAAAACGCGCAAAAAGCATTTGTGGACTTAGGCGAATTCCTGGCCAACCAGCAAAACCCTGCCTCGCCAGAATTGGGCACACTAACCGGCTTGTTGGAACGGTTTACCCAAGAGGCCGTTGCCGCCGGGATGTTGGATAAGTATGCGGAGGTGTTGGGTAAAGAAGCACTAGGCAAACTGGGCTACCTGAATGAAGATAGGTTCAGCCGCACCGTATTGGAGAAACTGGGCACCCTAACCGGCTCTGCAAACAACGATATACTCAACGGCACGAAAAATAATGACTATATCCTCGGTTTACAGGGTAACGATACATTAGACGGAGGAGAAGGTGATGATTATTTGGAAGGCGGTGCCGGTGATGATTCCCTCGGCGGCGGTAACGGCCACGATACCTTGATTGGTGGTGCAGGTAGTGACCGGTTGGAAGGCGGCTACGGTAACGATACGCTGGACGGTGGCACAGGTAATGACCGGTTAGAAGGAGGCACATTCGGCGCTGATACTTATCTGTTTGCCAAAGGCCATGGACAAGATACGGTAAATGATTTTGCCGAAGCCGAAAGCCAAACCGATACCTTACGCTTCGAAGGGGCTGTAGCCGCCAATGCCGTATTCACGCGCAAAGGCAACGACTTGATCATCCAAGCTTACGGCAATACCGACCAAGTTAGCATCCCCAACTATTTCCTTGATTACAAGTTCCAGTATTATCGATTTGCCTTCGACGACCGAATTATCGGCAATGCCGATATGCACCAAATTACCGTAACCGGACAAGGTAGCGATCAAAACGAACACTTCATTGGACGAGATACCATCGACATCATTCATGCTGGTAGCGGCAATGATACCGTTTATGCTTGGGACGGTAACGATATCCTGCACGGAGAAGATGGTGACGATAACTTGAATGGTAGTAATGGCAATGATATTTTGTATGGCGATGCCGGTAACGACCACTTGGCTGGAGATAACGGCAACGATACCCTGATTGGCGGTGCAGGTAGTGACCGGTTGGAAGGCGACTACGGTAACGATACGCTGGACGGTGGCACAGGTAATGATCGGTTAGAAGGAGGCACATTCGGCGCTGATACTTATCTGTTTGCCAAAGGCCATGGACAAGATACGGTAAATGATTTTGCCGAAGCCGAAAGCCAAACCGATACCTTACGCTTCGAAGGAGCTGTAGCCGCCAATGCCGTATTCACGCGCAAAGGCAACGACTTGTTCATCCAAGCTTACGGCAATACCGACCAAGTCAGCATCCCCAACTATTTCCTTGGTTACAAGTTCCAGTATTATCGATTTGCCTTCGACGACCGCACTGTCGAGCATTTCGACTACAACCAATACGTTGCCAATGCCAATAATCTGATTCAGGCGATGGCTAGCTTTGGCAGCAACAACGGCAGCGGTGTGAGTAGTACCAGCACGATATCCAATCCGGTTATTAATCCAATGCTGGCAGCCCCGACTCTGTAATGGCCATGCCTGATTAGCTTGGTATAGGAATAACAGGCTACCTGAAAATTTTAGCTTCGCAGAAACTTCGCTGCGCTGCATTTTCAGGTAGCCTGTTCCGTTGTTGGTGGAGTATTCGGATAGTATTAAGTTAGCCAACGTGTACCGCGCTTGATTTGTCTACGATGGTAGGCAGAGTGCATAGCAATGAGGCTACCTGAAAGTTTTAACTTCGTTGAAGTTTTACTTTCAGGTAGCCTCTTATTGCACTACAGGCGGCATTCATTATTGGCTGTAGCTTGATAGCAAACCAGCTTAACTTCGCTACAGCATTGGTTCGCCTTGTATTGGAGGTTAACTTGGCTTGCTATATTTCTGTACCGCCTATCCGTTCTGCAGCCGGTGCAGGTAGCGGTAGTAGCCGTCTTCTTTGGCCAAAAGTTCCTGATGGCTGCCCTGCTCGACAATCTGCCCTTTGTCCATAGCGATGATGCGGTGTGCCATGCGCACGGTGGAGAGGCGGTGGGCGATGATGAGCACGGTGCGGTTGCGGCAGATGGCCTGCATCTGCTGCATGATGGCGCGTTCGGATTCGTAGTCCAGCGCGCTGGTGGCTTCGTCTAAAATCAGAATGCGCGGGTTGCCGACTAGGGCGCGGGCGATGGCGATGCGCTGGCGCTGGCCGCCGGAAAGGCCTGCGCCCTGTTCGCCCACCATGGTGTCGTAGCCTTCCGGCAATTCCATGATGAAATCATGGGCGCCGGCCAGCTTGGCGGCGTGCATCACGCGTTCCAACGGCATGCCGGGGTCGGCCAGGGCGATGTTGTCGCGCACGCTGCGGTTGAGCAGCACGTTTTCCTGCAGCACCACGCCCACCTGCCGCCGCAGCCAGGCCGGGTCGGCCAGCGCCAAGTCGTTGCCGTCCACCAGCACGCGGCCGCGCTCGGGTACATACAGGCGCTGCACCAGCTTGGTGAGGGTGGATTTGCCCGAACCGGAGCGGCCGACGATGCCGAGCACTTCCCCGGCGCGGATGTGCAGGCTCAAATCACGCAGGATTTCCGCGCCGTCGGGGCGGTAGCGGAAGGAAACGCGTTCGAAAGTGATGTCGCCTTTGATATCGGGCAGTGCGATGCGGGAGGCGGGGTGTTCGGTGGGGGTGTTGAGAATATCGCCCAAACGTGCCACGGAAATGCCCACCTGCTGGAAATCCTGCCACAGCTGCGCCAGCCGGATTACCGGCGCGGCCACCTGCCCGGCCAGCATATTGAAGGCGATCAGCTGGCCGACGGTCAGCTTGCCGTCGATCACCAGCCGCGCGCCCAGCCACAGGGTGGCCACGGTAACCAGCTTCTGAATCAATTGCACGCCCTGCTGGCCGATGGTGGCCAGGCGGGTAACGCGGAAGCCGGAGTTGACATAGGCGGCCAGCTGCTGATCCCAGCGGCGCGTCATCTGCGGCTCCACAGCCATGGCTTTTACCGTGCCCACGGCGGTAACGGATTCCACCAGGAAGGCCTGGTTATCGGCATTGCGGGCGAATTTGTCGTCCAAACGGGCGCGCAGGATCGGGCTGATGGTGGCCGACCACACGGCATATAGCGGCAGCGACACGATGACCACCAGCGTGAGCCAGCCGCTGTAGTACCACATCACGGCCAGGAAAATAAACGAAAAACACAAATCCAGCACCGAAGTCAGCGCCTGGCCGGTGAGGAAATTGCGAATCTGCTCCAGCTCGCGCACCCGCGCCACGGTATCGCCCACACGGCGGTGTTCGAAATAGGCCAGCGGCAGGCTCAGCAGGTGGCGGAACAGCCGTGCCCCCAGCTCCACATCAATACGCGAAGTGGTGTGGGCAAAGATATAGGTGCGCAATCCGCCCAGCACCACTTCAAACAGCGTTACCACCAACAAGGCAACCGCAATCACATCCAGCGTAGAGAAGCCGCGGTGCACCAATACTTTATCCATCACCACCTGAAAAAACAGCGGCGTCACCAGCGCAAACAGCTGCAACACCACCGATACCGCCAGCACTTCCAAGAAAATCCGGCGGTATTTGATAACGGCAGGGATAAACCACGTGAAATCAAACTTGGCCAGCTGCCCCAGCACCGAAGCACGGGAAGTAACCAAAATCAGCCTGCCGCTGTAGCGCCCGGCGAACTCGGCCTGATCCAACACCGCCGAACGCCCGGCCACCACATCCTGAATCAGGTAGCGTTCACCATCAATCTTAGCCAGCACACAATGCTGCCCGTCTTCACGCCACACCACCGCCGGCAGCGCCAACATGTGCAGCCGCGCCAAATCATGCTTCACCGGCTTGGCCTTCAGCCCCAACTCCTTAGCGGCCAACAGCCATTCGGTTTCGGTCAAATCCTGCCCGTTGGCAGCAAAGCGGTGCAGAATATCGGCCGGATTGGCGGCCACACCGTGGAAATGGGCCATCAGGATCAGGGCGGCTAAAGCCGGGGCGGGAGAAGATGCGTGAGAAGCTGAAGAAGGGGTGGAAGTGGCAGACATGGGATGGGAATCAATCGAAGAATGAAGAGTGAACAAACAGCGATTCGGAGCAATCGAATCAAGTCGAGCCATCATACTGGGCGGGGAAGGAAAGTCAAGCCGACAGTAAAAACAATCCGGCATCGGTGATGCAGTGTGGCAAAGAGAACGAAATAGGCTACCTGAAAATCCGGAGGAAGTTTTTCAGGTAGCCTGATGAAGAAATCACAGTATGACCATCTGCAGCTGGGCAACTCGAAGCAAACGCTGTTCTCAGCAAAATCATTCGCCCCATAGCACACATTAAAACAGGCTACCTGAAAGCGAAGCCGCTACACAGCCCAACACTTTCAGGTAGCCTGTTATCCGTACTGCATCAACGGCAATCAGGTATCGCCGTTACACGGATGCAGCAGCCAACAAGGGATTTACCGGATTAACGGCACTAATAGGACTGCTCACACCGCTGCCGTTGTTGTTGCCAAAGCTGGCCATGGCTTGGATCAGCCCGCTGGCCTGGTTGGCATAGGGTGCAAAGTCGGCTGCCGTTAAAGTGCGGTCCAACCCGGACAGGGTGCTGCCATGGGCATACTGCCTCTCTGCTGCGGGGAAACATCTGCACCTTTCTCATCTCAGCAACACCTGTTGCTAAGCAGTTATTTAGAGTGAATACCACTCCTAGCCTTCATGCTTAGCAACTTGATGTAATCATTTCCCCTCCTACATAAAAAAGCTACCTGAAAACCTCCTCTCGGGTATTTTCAGGTAGCCTGTACGCATGGCTGATGAATCAGTACTTTGTGTTTAAATCCTCTCCAACCATGGATGCTTTACAGGGGCGAGGCAGCCAGCAGGGAATTAGCTGCTTCAGGCATGCCGGTACTGCTATCCGGCCCGCTGCCTCCGTTGCCACCGAAGGTGGACATGGCTTGCATCAAACTGTTGGCTTGGGCGGCATACTGTTCGTAGTCAAAGTATTCGATGACTTCGTCGTCGAAGGCCAGTTTGAACCAATTGTGCCTGTTGTCGGCATAGGTATGGAAATAATTGGCGATGCCGACCTGGTCTCCGCTGCCGTAGGCTTGGATCAGCAAATCATTGCCCGAGCGGCTGAACACTGCGTCGGCGGCATGAGCACCTTCGAAGCGCAGGGTATCGGCCTGTTCGTCGGTTTCGGCGGAATCGCGCACTTCGTCCTGTCCGTGTCCACGTGCGAACAGGTAGGTGTCGGCACTGTCGGAATTGCCAAACAGTTTGTCGTTGCCGGCACCGCCATCGAATACATCGTTGCCGCCTCCGCCGGTAAGCCGATCGTTGCCGTTGCCGCCCAAAACCGTATCGTTGCCGAGGCTGCCGGTCCAAACCTTATCCGCCGGCATGGATTCCACCACCAGAATGCCGTCAATATCCTGCGGCAGCAGGGTACGGTCGTCGAAAGCAAAGCGGTGGCGGCTGACAACGTAGCTGGTGAAATATTCGGGCAGCAGGACTTCGTCTTTCGTGCCGTAGGCCCGTACCGCCAAATCGTTGCCGCGGCGGATGAACGCCGCATCGGCGGCAAGAGCGCCTTCGAAGCGCAGGGTATCGGCCTCGTCGTCGTTTTCAGCGTAGTCTTCCACCGTGTCTTGCCCGTGTCCGGCTGCAAACAGATAGGTGTCGATGCCCCTGTCGCCTACCAACATATCGTTGCCGTCGCCGCCGATCAGGGTATCGTTGCCAATACCTCCGACCAGGGTATCATTACCGCTGCCGCCGTCCAAAACATCGTTACCGTCATCGCCAAGCAGCTCGTCATCGCCGTCGCCGCCGGACAAGACATCCTCTCCGTCGTAACCTGCCAAATGATCGTTACCAGCAGCACCGTACAGAATATCATTCCCGCCGAAACCATATAGCTTATCATCCCGATCGGTTCCTCTTCCGGTAATGGTTAATCCGTGTATATCTTCCGGCGACAAGGTGCGATCATCAAAAATAAATTGGAAGTGACTTTCCCCTAGGTCTGATAATCCCTCATCACCAGCCCTTCTCATTGATAAACTTGCTCCGGATTTAAAATAACCAGATAGGGTAACCTGATCTTTCCCTCCGTAGGCGCGGATGATCAAATCATTACCGGAACGATCGAATACGGCATTCGCTATAACGGCACCTTCAAAGCGCAAGGTTTTCAGATCCGGTTGAATATATTGCCAAACACGCGAAGTTACACTCCAATCCACCACCGTATCCTGGCCGTGGCCTTTGGCAAACACATAGGTATCCTCACCGCCGCCGCCGATTAGGGTGTCGTTACCGGCACCGCCGTTAATGATCTCCTTCAGCCCGATACCCTGTATCGTGTCGTCCTGATCGGTTCCGTTGTTGACGATATTAAGACCTTCCCAACCACCATCTCCCCAAACGCGGTCATCAAAGGCAAATTCGTAACCCCAGTAGCTGTGATCGGCTGCCTCAAGATAAAAGTGTTTCACCAACACCTGATCATCCCCGCCATATGCCCGGATCAACAAATCATTGCCGGAGCGGGTAAATACGGCATCAGAGGAAGCCGCCCCTTCAAAGCGAAGGATACTGGAATAATAGCGATCCTCCGTAGAATCATCTACCGTATCTTGGCCGTGTCCCTTGGCGAATACATAGGTATCCTTACCGCCGCCGCCAGTTAAGGTGTCGTTACCGGCACCGCCGTTAATGATCTCCTTCAGCTCGATACCCTGTATCGTGTCGTCTTGGTCGGTTCCGTTATTGGCAATATTAAAACCTTCCCAATCAACATTTCCCCAAACGCGGTCATCAAAGACAAATTTGTAACCCCAGTAGCTGTGATCGGCTGCCTCAAGATAAAAGTGTTTCACCAACACCTGATCATCCCCGCCATATGCCCGGATCAACAAATCATTGCCGGAGCGGGTAAATACGGCGTTAGAAGAAACCGCCCCCTCAAAGCGAAGAATACTTGAATAGTAGAGATCCTCCGTAGAATCATCTACCGTATCTTGGCCGTGTCCCTTGGCGAATACATAAGTATCCCTTCCACCGCCGCCGATCAGCGTATCGTTGCCGGCACCGCCGGTAAACACTCCATTTAATTCGCTACCACGAATGATATCGTCCTGGTCGGTTCCGTTATAAGTAATAGCCAAACTGTTTACCCCCAATGTTTGATCATCAAAGGCAAAACGGAACTCTCTCCGATTACGATCGATAAAGTAGTCTTTCACTTTCACTTGATCCGCTCCACCATAGGCTTTTACCACCAAATCGTTACCGGATCGGATAAACACAGCATCGGAGGATGCCGCCCCTGTGAAACAAAGGGTATCGGAATCGCCGCTGGAGTTGCTTGTACGATCATCCACCGTATCCTTTCCGTGGCCTTTGGCAAATACATAGGTATCGGCACCGTCGTATCCGCCCTCCAACCAGTCATTGCCGGCTCCGCCGTTCAAAATATCGTGACCGGCCCCGCCGTACAAATAGTCATCCCCGTCCCCCTCTTCCAAAGAATTCATGAGGCCTCCTATCAGCATGTCATCGCCGTCCCCACCATACAGGTGGTCTGAACCTAGCTGTCCCACCAAGGTATCATCGCCTTGCCCGCCGTACAAGTGGTCATCGCCGTGGAATCCCGCTGGCAGATAGCCGAATCTGGCACTATCGGTATGCCCGTCGCCATACAACTTGTCATCACCAGCCCCGCCGAAAATATAGTCATCCCCGCCTAACCCATACAACTCATTACCTTGGCTGATTTCCTTCTCCGGCACATAATCCGGCTGGCCAACTTCATCACCGTAGATCCAATCGTTTTCATGGCTGCCATAAATGGTATCTGCACCATCTCCACCTACCAGATAATCGCCTCCGGCGTTGGTTTCATCTTTTACATAATCAATAGCCGGGCCGGCGAGATGCAGTTCATCACTCTTTTTCGGATAATTATAGCCCCAAACTCCTCCATTTCGGTAAGTATACACTCCTCCGCCCAAAGCTCCGGTACTACCGGTACTTTCCCATACCACATAACCAAACAAATGAGAAGTGCCCAAAATCACATCATCCCCTTTGCCACCGAACACACGGTCTGAACCTTTACCGCCGGTAATCAAATCATGCCCGTCGTCACCATAGAGGATATCGTTGCCGTCGGAGCCGTCAATCGCATCGTTGCCGTCCAAACCGTGCACGATATCTTTAGCCGCACTGCCACGCAGCACGTCGTGGAAACCTTTGGCTTCCACGCCACCATTTAGCTTGCCGGTGGCATAGTTCCAGGATGTAGCCTCCCAATCATAGGTTTTGGTGCCTGATTTAAACGGAGCCACCACATCGCCGTTCATATAATGCACATCAAGCTTCTCTTGCTTGTCGGCTTTTAGCTCCAGTTTGAATTTACTGCCGATCAAACCCTTTTTACTCTTTTGGAAATGCCACTCTCTCAGCACCAAATGTCGATTCTTCGGGGTTACAATCATTAAATCGGCGATCATCCCGCCTTTGCCGTCTGATCTCTCTTTCAATGGAACGTAAGTGTAGCCATCCTCATCGCGCCAGCGGCCGTAATCGCTGGGCGGAACATGAACGCCCTTCAGCGGTTTGCCGTCAATAATAATTTCGCCGCCATCTGGGTCGATAATTTCATCCCCTTCAATGTCTTCAGAATCGAAATAGTAGTAATCATGTCCTGTACCACCATTTAGGTAGTCTTTACCCTTGCCACCATACAAATGGTCAACATCTGCACCACCTTCCAGATGATCTTCCCCATCACCACCTTTAAGGGTATCAACTCCTCCTCCACCATAGAGATGATCATCTAACTCCCCACCCGTAAGGGTATTTGAACCAGACCCACCAAAAATAATATGCCGCTTCAATCCGTTAGGCAACCTCCTTGCATCCATATCAATCAATACTTCCGCCTCAGTATCTTCATATACCAAATTATCTCCCCAATTAGCGTGTATTCGGAGCATATCTTCAGGATTCAATCCAGATCCAAATAGTTTTCCATATTGGGTATTGATAGTATCAAAAGAACTTTTCAATGCCAGCATTTGAATGCGGTGCTGCAAATAGGTCTTACTCATTCCATTTGGATTTGTCGGGCTATATAGATCCAAATCATCTTGACCACTGTAATCCGCCCCAACCACAGCAAAAGGGTTGAGCTCACGCAGAGCATAACGGAAAGCCCTACCTTCCTCATTATCTTGGCTAGCAATCGTTTGCAATCGATCAATACCTTGTTGGGAGTTCTCAGTTAGCACTTTATGTACGACGTACTTTCCTTCTATTTCGTTTAGTTTAATCTTTTCACGAATAGCTATAATATCCTTATAAAGCAAATCGCGATCTTTTTCTTTATTCTTATGCACCTCAACCCTAAGTATTTTTCCTAAAGCAAATACTGTTTGCTCCAATGCCATAAAGTCATCATTACCCATTTCTTGGTATATTGAGTTAAGCAAAGGGAGCACCTTATCGATTGACGTTTGATCTAATTTTCTATCTAATGCAAAAAATAATGAAGAAACCATCAATGTGTCGCTAACTTGGGTTATAGTATGTCCAAGCCCTTCCCACTTTCCCTCGATAAAAACTTCCGGTTTAGCTCCTGCTTGCGTTAAGCCGATTTTCCAATCCTGTGCAGTAATATCTATGTTTTTATCACCTATAAGGTTAAGGATCTTATTCTTATCGAAATAACCTACTCCACCCAGTGTTTTAAATAATTCAGTCATATTAAATGGAATATTGGTTCGGGAAGTTTCTACTAAATTTACACTATTTTCCGTACCGAATCCTGCAGCATTTGCCATATATACTCGATCAGATATCTCAGGGAACAGACGGGAAAACGCAGCGGCTAGATGCCCACCCAGACTATGCCCAACAACAGTCAGGTGTTGCCCAGGATCCAGTTTACCCAAGCCAAAAGCCCGATCATCTGTGTTGCCATAATGAGAAACAGAATCGGTAAAACTAATCTTCTTCACAATATTAGAATCCAGAATATAGCCCTTGCCGCGAAGCTCATCTTCGATAGCACGTACCTTCGCCAGATTTTTTGACACTTCTTCTGGATTAATCAACAAATTATCACCATCTCTTCGAGACTGGATATAATCAGACATTGCTGCCTGATATCGTTTTGTTAATTCTTCATCTACTGCAATAACTGCAATGCGATAATTACTATTTTCTTTAGCGGTTAGTTGCTGATAGAAGTTGTACATATCAATAATTTGCAGATAAGCTAGGCCATTTAATGCAATGTCTCCAGCATCAATGGCAACGACATCGTTTAATCCTAGCGTACCGCGCATGGCTAGAATATATTCCCCAGAATTTTTCCCATCCGTCCCATTATCTTTGAACAAGGTAGCGGAAAAACCGCTTTCCGAGCTAAATAATCCCTTAAAATCTTCTACTCTAGGAATAGGAAAATGCCGTCCGGCACGGTCTTTATAATGAGCAATAATTTGATAATTATTAACAATATATTCAGCCAGTTTTTTTGGCATATTTGGAGATCCGTCATTATTATCGTACTTTTGCATAAGAGCCTTGATAACTTCATCTCTTCCCTCAAACTCCACCCCTGATAATTCGGCATATGAGGCTTCGGCTAGGACAATATAGTTGGCTACAGATTGATTAGCATTCATGACTTAAGATCCCTTATGGTTGGTTGGTAAATATATAAATTGGTGGAAAACTTCTCTTTGCTTCAATTTGTATATGCTTCGGCAGTCTTTCTCCCCGCTCCAAAAAAAACCCTTAAATCCCTCTTCTATTGATGGTTGTTGAAGATAGGAGGTTGTTGCCTTATACAATACCCTTTTACTGACGGCATCATAATATATTTCGCTCCATAGTGAGACATATGGTTTATTAGACAACTTAAAATTAGTATACCATGCCACACGTGCATTTTCTCTACTGCTAAATTGATACTCTATCCCTTCAAAATTCACTGTTTCCGGATAACGCGTGCCCACTTCTTTTGAAGTGCCGGCATAAGGATAATAGCCCAACTCCCGCCAAGCTTCCTCGCCGCCCACCGTCCGTTTCCACTCCTCAGGATCCACATATACCCATACCCCCGTTTTTTTGCATGCTTCCTCGGCATGACGGACTGCCTGCCAGTTCTCAATTTCCCACTTCACAATCCAGCCGCCCATCAGCAGCATAAATCCGGCAAATGCTCCGGCCTTCCCTGCCCAACCATATTGTGGCAACATCCGGGTGAATATCTTTCTGCCGAATTTAACGGCCAATCTTGTCAGCACAATCCACAAAATCAGCGAAAAGAAAAACAAAAATATAATAGCCAGTCCATACATGTTTTACTCCTATTAGCGGGTTAAAATAAAAATGATACAAGGCGGTAATCCGCGAGGTATACAGAGAGTACGTTGAGGCGACCCAACGTGTTAGAATTGCGATTTTAACCCACTATAAATTATAGCTTACAATCCCATCAATTAATTGTATATAGAATTGGGCAAAAGGCTACCTGAAAATCCTTTCTTTTGCTCTTTACCAATCTTCATCGCCTGTTTTCAGGTAGCCTCTTGCCCATCCGTACCTGTCAAACAAAAACACCGCTGTGCGCAGCATGAAGGCCATGCTGGCGGCAGCGGTGTTGCTGTATGGTTCGGCGGTACGGCGTGTTCGCGGGGGAATCCATTTGGGCTCCGGATTGGGTCGTATCGGTATCGTTTATGTACGGCATGGTAGCTTGCGGGGGCGGCGGCTGGCAAGCAATTAATAATACTTTGCATATATCCGGCAGGAATATGCTATTTATTCAATCCAGCCAGATAGTTGGCTTGTTTTTCCAATCCTGCCTCCGGTGTATGGAAAGGTATGGACAGCCGGGCTAACCTGCCTTTATTCCACCTGCTCCTCCGTATCGGGCAGGAGATTGCCTGATACCTAGGGCTACCTGAAAAACACGGCCTGATTGGGCTGCTGCCGGGTTGGCTTGGCAGCGGTTTGGTTTTTCAGGTAGCCTCTTGTTGCGGGTTGTGCCTTTTCGGCCCAATCAGCAGGCGGTTTGGCGTTTTATCCGCTGCCCGCTCTTTACCAAACAGCGCTTCTGGGCTAGTATCGCGCCATTCTTAATTTATCTCCCTTCTCTAAGATTATGTCCCGCTTTGTCCGCCTTGGTGCCCTCCGCGATTTCCTCGGCCGCTACCGCACCGTTTGGCGCAATGTGTGGGCTGTCCGCGACCAGCTCGACCCGCCCAAGCGCGATGCGGACGAGCTGGCTTTTCTCCCCGCCCATTTGGAGCTGACCGAAACGCCGCTTTCCGCCGCGCCGAAATGGAGTGCGCGGCTGATTATGCTGTTTGCGCTGTTGGCGCTGCTGTGGGCGTGCATCGGGCAGATGGATATTGTGGCGGTGGCTCAGGGCAAAACGGCACCGGGCGGGCGCAGCAAAACCATCCAGCCGCTGGAAACGGCGGTGGTGGAGGAAATTGCGGTGGGCAACGGCCAGCATGTGAAGGCGGGGCAGGTGTTGGTGAAGCTGGCGGCTGTGGGCTCGGACAGCGACTACACTCAGGCGGAGCAGGCTTTGCAGGCGGCAAAATTGAGCCGTTTGCGCCAGCAGGCGCTGCTCTCGGCGCTGGATAAGCATGAGCCGCCGCAGTTGCCGGCGGAAGGGGAAGAGGGTTTGCCGCCGCAGGCTTTGGCGGAGGCACAAACTTTGGTGCGCAACCAGTATCAGGCCTGGCTGGAGCAGGACGAACAGTTGCAGGCGGTGTGGCGCGGCCATCAGGCGCAGTTGCGCGAGGCGGCGGCGCAGGAGCAAAAGCTTTCGCAGCTTACAGCCATCGAGCAGCAGCGCACGGCGGATTTCAAAGACTTGCTGGCCAAACAGTTTATTTCGCAGCATGCTTATTACGAGCAGCAAAGCAAATTGATTCAATACCGTAGCGATTTGGCGGCGCAGCGCAACCGTTTGCAGCAAATCCGCGAGAGCCTGCGCGAAACGGAACAGCAGCGCCGTTTGAACAGCCAAACCCTGCGCCGCGACACATTGGATGCGCTGCGCCAGGCGGAAGAACAAATTGCCCAGCTGTCGGCGCAAACCGGCAAGGCACGCCAGCGGCAGCAGTGGATGACGCTCACTTCGCCGGTGGACGGCACGGTGCAGCAGCTGGCCACGCACACTGTGGGCGGGGTGGTAACGGCGGCACAGCCGATTATGGTGGTGGTGCCGGACGAAGAGCAAATGGAAATCGAGGCGCTGCTGCCCAACCGCGATATCGGCTTTGTGCGCGCCGGCCAGCCGGTGGTGGTGAAAGTGGAAGCTTTCCCCTACACCCACTACGGCTACCTCACCGGCAAGGTGAAGAGCGTGAGTTTTGATGCCGTTGAGCATCAGCAGCTGGGCTTGGTGTTTGCCGTATTGATCACGCTGGATCAGGATTATTTGGTGATCGACGGCCAAAAAGTGAAGCTCACCGGCGGCATGAATGTGAGCGCGGAAATCAAAACCGGCCGCCGCCGCGTAATCGATTATTTGATCAGCCCCCTGCAGACCAAGGTTCAGGAGAGCCTGAAAGAGCGTTGATGCCCGGCCGGACGAGCAGGTAAGGCTGTTGAGGCTACCTGAAAGCCTAAGCTTCAACGGCGTTAAAACGGCCGGCAGCCGAAATATGCGCCCGATAGCTGCCTGGGTTTTCAGGTAGCCCAATGACCGGATTCTGGCCGCGTTGAGGCTGATGCTTTTCAGGTAGCCTGTCTGTTCGGCGATGATTAATTACCCGCTTCCCGAAAAGGCTACCTGAAAGTTGTTCGGCACAGACAACCTCTCCCGCTTATCCTCTAAATGCTGAGTTTTCCCAACCATTCATCCCAATCTTATCCACCATGTTCCGCCCTCCCCTATCCCGTCTCTGTTTCACCCTGTGCCTGCTGATCGGCTGTGCCGCGCCGGCATATGCCTTCGACCTGATTCAGGCCTTCGAGGCGGCACAGCAGCATTCGGCGGAATATGCCGCCGCACAATACGGCTATCAAGCGGAAATCGAACAAAAAGCGCAGGCAAGGGCGCCGCTGCTGCCCCAAATCAGCGCCAATGCGCTGTATCAACGCCAACCGGCCTCGCTTTCCAGCAACACCGTGAGCCACGGTTGGGGCATACAGGCCAGCCAAGTATTGTTTGACCGCTCGCTGTGGGCGCAATACCGCCAAGGGCGGCAAGCGGCGCAACAGGCCGCGGCCAAATTGCAGCGCAGCGGCGATGATTTGCTGTTTCAGGTAGCCCAAGCCTATTGCGAGGTTTTGCAGCAGCAGGACACTTGGGCAGCCATCCGGCAAGAGAAAGCCGCCTACTTCCGCCAAATGCAGCAGGCACGCGCCGCCTTTGAAAAAGGTGCGGCCACGCGGGTGGACATCGAAGAAGCCCGCGCCGGCTACGATGCTGCGCTGGCCAAAGAAATCACCACCGTCAGCCGGCTGGAACTGGCACGCAGCACATTAGACAACCTCACCGGCCTGGACTCGCGCCAAATCGAGCCGTTACGCCCCGGCGAATTGCCCGATTGGTTGCAACAAAAGGAAAACTACTGGCAAGATTTGGCCGAACGGCATAATCCGCAATGGATCGAGCAACGCTGGGCCTGGCAGCAGGCGCGCAGCAGCCGCGAAGCCGCCCAAGGCAGCCGTTGGCCGCGCCTCACCCTCAACGGCGGCTATCAAGACCACCACAACACTCAAAGCTACGGCCGTGCAGACCAGCACTACCGAAGCAAAGGCGGCAGCGTTACCCTGCAACTGAATCTGCCGCTATACGACGGCGGCCAAACCAACAGCCGTATCCGAGAAACCACTGCCCGCGAATTGCAGCAGCACGAATTGCTTACCGCCACCGAGCGCCAAGTGCGGCAGGCGGTGCGCCAAGCCTACCTCGATGCCTACGGCCACCAATACCGCATCCTCGCCCAGCAGCGCCTATTAGAAAGCAACCGCGCCAAACTGGAATCCACCCGTTTGGGGCGGCAAGTGGGCGTGCGCAGCCTGCTGGAAGAACTGCAGGCACAACAAGCTGCCGCCGATGCCGAACAGCAACTGGCACAGGCACGCTACGGCTATGTCTTGGCCTATATGCGGCTGCTGAAAGAATCCGGCGTGCTGGGGGAGGCTGCCCGGCAGCAGCAGCTGCGCCGCGAATTGTTTGCCGGTAATCCGAAAGCCCGCCGTGCAAGCACTCCGGCCAATCCTGCCATCCCCGCCACACAGCATCTTCCCCGCCAAGCAGACGGAACAACTGGTGTTTTCTCCACATCTACCGATGCCCCACCGCCGCTGGCAAACGAATCGGCTGCCGGTGAAGATATATCTTCTCTGCAGACGGATAAGCAACCATCCCGCCCGGCCGCGCAACGCCGCCGCCCTACCAACCGACGCTAATCACGCAACATTAACGATATCCTGTTAACTCCTATGTAGAAACCAACCAAATGGCTTTACGGCGGTATGGGTGAGGCTGGTGTTTTTGTGCATGTTCATGCCAGTATTATAAATACTGGAAACAACGCTACTGTTTCCTACATCCTTGATGAATGGTGTTACCTGAAACCGAACTACAAATATTGTTTGCTTAAATACACGGTCACGAGCAGGCTGACGGGAGTTTTGAGGCTGTTAAAAAGCAGCCTGCACTTTATTCAGATAGCTTGAAGGGTGGGTGCCTGAAAACTGAAAACCGTGTGTACCGCACCCTCCCTACCCATGCGGGCTACGCTTGCTGCCCGATTGGCAGCTGCCCGCCGTTGCCCTCTATGCCGTAACGCCCCACCGCGTGCAAACCGCCCGTACCGCCGCCGTGTTGCGGATTTTGCAGGAGAGCTTTGCGGAGGAGGCGGAGGCTACCTGAAAAATATAGTGGATTAAATTTAAATCAGGACAAGGCGGCGAGCCGCAGACAGTACAAATAGTACGGCAAGGCGAGACAACGCTGTACTGGTTTAAATTTAATTCACTATACGTGGAGGTGCAGAACAGCGCTGATTATCCGCGTGGGCAGGCAGTGGCCCGGCTCAACGGAGAAGCTTGCTCGGAAGCAGCCGCAAGATGGTGGCCGAATTGGTTGGGCGTTGGCGGAAATGATATGATGGGCAACCGTTATCCATAACGGCACTGCCGCAGACTTTTATCAAGTCAGCCTGCATAAAATATCAATGTAATAAAAGGGAAGAATACGATGTTATTGAGCAATATTGAAACTGTTCCCGGCCGCAACGTCGTCCGCCATTTGGGATTGGTTCAGGGTTCGACCGTGCGCGCCAAACACGTCGGCCGGGATTTTATGGCGGGCTTGAAAAACCTGGTTGGCGGCGAACTGAAGGGCTACACCGAGCTTTTAAACGAAGCCCGTGATGAGGCGATTGCACGCATGGTCGAACAGGCGCATCAGGCCGGGGTCAATGCGGTGGTAAATGTGCGTTTTTCCACCGCATCCGTAGCGGCAGGGGCTGCCGAAATCTTTGCCTACGGTACAGCTGTGGTTTTGGAATAGGAGGCTGCGATGTCGAACGACAACGATGGTTTCTCCATTATCCTGCTGCTGGTGTACCTGTGGCCGATTTGGCTGCTGCTGATCACCTATTTCACCGGCCGCCATATTGAGCGGAAACATTATGCCGATATAGAGGCGCGGGAAGCTGCACTGCGGCATATTATGGTGATTGCCGTTAAAAAACCGCCGCAGGATTTCAGCGGCGGGGAATTGGTTTATGCGGGAGTTGTGGTTTCCAGCGATTATTTCCGCCGTATGCTGGCAGCGTTCCGTAATTTCTTCGGCGGCAATATCCGCAGCTACGAAACCTTGCTCGACCGCGCACGGCGCGAAGCCGTACTGCGCCTAAAAGAACAGGCTGCAGCGAAAGGGGCAAATGCCGTGTTGAACTTCAAATTGGAAACGGCCTCTTTGGACAATATCTATCAACCGCAACAAGGTGGCGTGGTAGGTACGGTTGAAGTTTTGGCTTATGGCACGGCAGGACGGTTGTCTTAGCCGGTTTAGTCCCCGCATCATTGATGCCAAGAATGAAAGGCCGTCTGAAAAGTTCAGACGGCCTTTTGTTCTTGGTCAAACCGGATTACAGCAAGCATCGTGTGGGCAGTTATGCCCATATACTCTCTTTCAGGTAGCCCTCTTTCAGGCTACTTGAAAACGTTGGGTTTGCTAACCCAGCCTACCCGCTAAATTAGATAAAAGTGCGTTATATACAATATCGTCTATTGTGGATTTCGGGGTGAAATTTACAACCATGTATTTAATCTCGTTAATAATTCTTATGCTTATATCTTTACCACTCATAATGGCATTAATAGTATCTATAGTGGCAATTTGAACGGCATATGAATTCCCCCTAAAAATTGAAATACAAAGCTCTAATGCATTAGAAAAATTTTTAGTATCAGACAGTATGCTAATAAGTGCTAAATACCATAGTTCGTTTTTTTGACTCTGCAAGATATCGAATAAATGCTTCCATTCAGCATCGTTAAATTTATTTAAAATATCAATAGCATCAAGTATTAAATAATCATACCAATAATTATCAAACTCTCCCCTATATTTGGATAGTATGTTATCTAATTCAAATATGTGCTCCATATAAAACCTATATTTATATTGTTTGAAGACCAACAGGCGCAGAGCGGGCATAAATACCCACTCTGCAAAAATCTGGCAATTATCGTTTTTCAGGTAGCATTTAATGAAGAGGCTACCTGAAAAACGCTACAAATATTGTTTGCTCAGATACACGCTCACGAGCAGGCCGCTGGGGTGGTGGGGGCTTTGGGCCAGTTCGATGCGGCCGCCGTGGCGTTCGGCGATGGTGCGGGCGATGGAGAGGCCGAGGCCGGTGCCTTCCTGGCCGCTGCCGAGGATGCGGTAGAAGGGGTCGAACACGCGGCTGCGTTCGGCGGGGGGGATGCCGGGGCCGTTGTCTTCGATGCGGAAGATGATGTGGCCGGGGGTTTCTTCGGCGCTTAAGTCGATTTGACTGCCGGGCGGGGTGTAGCGGATGGCGTTGTCGGCCAGGGTTTTGACGAGGGTGTAAAGGTCGGCTTCGTTGGCGTGGAAGACGGGGTTGTCGGGGCTGGATACGCCGAGGTCTTGCTCTTTGGCTTCGGCCAGGGGAAGGAGGTCTTCGATCACGCTGCGGAAGAGGTCTTGGCTGGACAGGTGCTCTTGGGGGCGCTGGGCTTCGGGGGCTTGGGCGCGGGAGAGGGAGAGGAGTTGCTCGAGCAGGCGGCGGTTGCGGTGGATGCCTTGCAGGAGGCTGGCGAGCTGGCCGGCGGCGGGTTCGGGCAGGCTGTTGGCGGCCAGGCGTTCGGCTTGCAGGGAAAGGGCGGTCATGGGGCTGCGCAGTTCGTGGGCGGCATCGGCGATGAAGCGCTGTTGCTGCTGAATGGCTTGGTGGGTGCGCTCGAGCAGGCGGTTAATGGCTTGGATGAAGCCGCGGATTTCGTTGGGGATGTTTTCGGTGCTCAGGGGGGCGAGGTCGCTGCTGCGGCGCGCTTCGAGGCTTTGGGAAAGGCGGTGCACGGGCTGCATGGTGCGGCGGACGATGAAGATGGTGAGCAGGATGCTGAGGGGGGCGAGCAGGATGAGCGGCAGGGCGCTGCTCCAGGCGGCGCGTTCGGCCATGTCTTCGCGGAAGTCGTTTTCTTGGAGCACGGCGACGGGCCCTTGGGGGGTGTGTCGAATGTAGGCGCGGTAGGTGTCGTCGCCATCGGGCTCTTGGAAGGTGTGTAGGCCTTCGGGCAAGTTGGCGGGGAGGGTGATGTGGTCGTCATCATCGTCGTCGCTATCGCGGCTTCGGGCGCGTTCGCCGGCGGGGGTTTGGATGCGGATGTGGGCGTCGCGCTGGCTTTCGGTGTTTTCAGGTAGCCTGTTGGGGTCGATGTGGGCGGCGATTTGGCGCAGGAGGTCGTCTTGCAGTTTGTTGGTGCTGCGGTAGCTGTCGTAAAAGGCAAAGCCGCCGGCTAGGAGTGCGGCGAGCAGCAGGGCGGCGCTGAGCGCGGCGGCCAGGCGCAGCTGGATGGAGTGGCGGAAGGGGATGGGGAGGCGCATGGAGGTTTAAGGTTTATTAATGTTCTGATTTTAAGCCGCTTGCCGGATTTCAGGTAGCCTTATGGGGTGGCGGTGATGAGCGGCATGAGTTCAATCCGGCTGGGGTTCTTTGGGCACCATCCAGCCGACGCCGCGGATGTTTTTAATGTGTTCTTTGCCGATTTTTTTGCGCAGGGTGTGGATGAGGTAGTCGATGGCGTTGCTTTCCACTTCTTCGCCCCAGCCGTAGATTTTGTCTTCGAGGCTGCTGCGGGAAAGGATGGTGCCGGGGCGTTGGAGCAGGGCTTCGAGGATGGCGAATTCTTTGTTGCTCAATGCAACGGGTTTGCTCTGGCCGGTGATTGCCACTTGGTGGGCGGCGGGGTTGAGGGTGAGGGCGCCGTTGCTCAGCAGGGGGCTGGTGCGTTGGTGTTGGCGGCGCAGGACGGCGCGGATGCGGGCTTGCAATTCGGCCATGTCGAAGGGTTTGATTAGGTAGTCGTCGGCGCCACCGTCGAGGCCGGAGAGGCGGCTGTGTAGGTCGTCGCGGGCGGTGAGAATGAGCACGGGGGTGGGGTTGCCGCTGCCGCGCAGCTGCTGCAATACGTCGAGGCCGTCTTGGCCGGGCAGGCCGAGGTCGAGCAGGATGAGGTCGTAGCTTTGGCTGCCGAAGGCGGTAACGGCGGTGCGGCCGTTATTGATCCAATCTACGGCGTAGCCGCTGTCTTTGAGGTTGCCGGCTACGGCGTCGGCAATCATGGTGTCGTCTTCGATGAGGAGGATGCGCATGGCGGTTTGGCTTGGGGTGGGTGGGGGTATGGTGGCAGTATAGCAGGCGTGAATTAGGGGGAAATTAGGGCGGGAAGGTTTGGGCTTGGCAGCAACTTTGCGCTGCTATGTTTTCAGGTAGCCTCCATATCGGAAGGGCTACCTGAAAACATAAGTGCAACTAAGTATAGTAGATTGAAATCAGAATGCTACGGTGTGGCGCTTAATCCTGCTCGGCCAACCAATCCACATAGCGGCGCACGCCGGTGGCCACGTCGTCGAATGCTTCGGCATAGCCGGCGGCGCGTAGGGTACTGATGTCGGCCTGGGTGAAGCTTTGGTATTTGCCTTTGAGCGCGTCGGGGAATTCGCTATACACAATCAAACCTTGTACCACCAGTTCTTCCAGCGGCAGTTCGGGCTTGCCTTCGCGGGCGCGGCAGGCGTTTACGGTGGCGGCGGCCAGGTCGTTGAAGGGCTGGCTGCGGCCGGTGCCGCAGTTGAAAATGCCGGATACTTCGGGATGGTCGTAAAAGAAGAGGTTTACTTTGACTACGTCTTCCACGCAGATGAAGTCGCGGCTTTGCGCGCCGGCGGGGTAGCCGTCGTAGCTACCGAACAGGGTAACGCGGCCGTGCTCGCGGTATTCGTGGAAGTGGTGGTAGGCCACGGAGGCCATGCGGCCTTTGTGCTGCTCGCGGCGGCCGTATACGTTGAAATAGCGCAGGGCAACCACTTGATTGTGCAACCCTTCTGCCATGCGGCGGCGCAATACTTGATCGAACAGGAATTTGGAATAGCCGTATACATTGAGCGGGGCTTCCCATTCGCGCTGTTCGCGGAAGGTTTGGCCTTTGCCGTATACGGCGGCGGAGGAGGCGTGGATCAGGCGGATGCGGTCGTCTTGGCACCAATCGAGCAGGTCGAGCGTGTATTGGTAGTTGTTGTCCATCATGTACACGCCGTCGTGGTTCATGGTGTCGGAGCAGGCGCCTTGGTGGAAGATGGCTTCGATGTCGCCGCCGTCGATTTGGTGGGTGCGCACTTGGCGGATGAATTCATGTTTGTCCAGATAGTGCGCGATATCGGCCTGCACCAGATTGCGGAATTTGTCGGCGCGGCTGAGGTTGTCCACCGCGATGATGTCGGTGATGCCGCGCCGGTTGAGCGCGTGCACGATATTGCTGCCGATAAAGCCGGCGGCGCCGGTAACGATGATGGTCATGAGCTTTTCCTGATAACGGGTTGATAGGTATTTTAACCGATTTCGGGCTACCTGAAACTTGAATATCCGCCCTTGGAAACCATATAGCAGCCCAATACAAGATAACAACAAGGACAGCATCATGACCACCCAATCCGCCAACCTGCGCACCCGCTTTATTTTCGACGACCAGCCCGTGCGCGGCCTGCATGTGCAGCTGCAAAGCGTGTGGCAGCACATCGTACAGCGCAAACCCTACCCCGCCGCCATCCGCAGCGCACTGGGCGAGCTGCTGGCCGCCGGCGTCCTGCTTTCCAGCAATCTCAAGCTGCCCGGCAAGCTCATCTTGCAAATCCAAGGGCAGGGCGACCTCAAAATGCTCGTGGCCGAAACCGATTCCAACCACAGCTGTCGCGCCACCGCCCGCTGGAACGAACAAGCCAACTTAGACGACGGCCGCAGCCTGATTGATCTGCTCGGCGAAAACGCCGTATTCGGCATCACCCTCCAGCCCAACGAAGGCGAACCCTGGCAAGGAATCGTACCGCTCGAAGGCAGCAGCATTGCTGAAATGCTCAGCGCCTATATGCGCCGCTCCGAGCAGCTCGACACCCACATCAGTCTCGCCGCTTCCGAACACGCCGCCGGCGGCCTGCTGCTGCAAAGGCTGCCCGAACAGCAAATCGACGCCGACGCTTGGATGCACTACACCACCCTGGCCGACACCGTTACCCCGCAGGAATTGATCGGGCTCGACGCCCAACACCTGCTCTACCGCCTGTTCCACGAAACCCCGCCGCGCGTGTTCGAGCCCGAACAAATCGAATTCGCCTGCACCTGCTCGCGCGGCAAAGTGAGCGATATGCTGCTGCTTTTGGGCAGGCAGGAAGTGGGCAACATCGTGGCCGAACAAGGCAGTATTGCTGTCGATTGCGACTTCTGCGGCGAAAAATACGTGTTTGACGACACCGACGTGCAAGCCCTGTTCGGCATGGAAATCGAAGCCATGACCGGGCAGCAGCTGCAATAAAGCGGCGTTGCCTTAATCAGCATGAAGGCTACCTGAAAAACCGGCTTTCGGTTTTCAGGTAGCCTTTTGCTTGATATGTTTCAGGTAGCCTGTGCCGTTGCAGGCTACCTGAAAATACAGATTGGTGTGCGGGAGGAATACGGAATGCACGCAGTTTTAGACAGTCGGGGCGTTGTGCGGGCGAATATAGTGGGTTAACAAAAATCAGGACAAAGCGGCGAGCCGCAGACAGTACACACGTTACGGCAAGGCGAGACAACGCTGTACTGGTTTAAATTTAATTCACTATAAAGTTTAAGCCCTTAAATGTGGAAATTGTGCTGCTGTCTGCCATGAGGCTACCTGAAAATGCGGAATGGTTTTCAGGTAGCCTCATTGTTGGTTTAACTGTGCGGCACGAACAATTGGCCGTTAAAGCGGTATTTGAGGCGGCGGTTGGTGGGGGTGTGGGTATGGCTGCTGATTTGCGGCTGGCTGATGGTGTGGCTGCCTGATTCGTAGAAGAAATAGTTGTTGGCGTGTTGGCCGCTGTAGGCGATGTTGAGTCGGTGGGTGGGCTCGGCGGCGGGGGCGGTTTGGATGATGGGCATGGCTTGGAGCTGCTCTACGGCGAAGTGGAGGAGGAGGGATTTTTCGGTGTGGTCGCCATCGGTGTGTCCGGTGAACAGGAGGTAGGCGTAGCCGTAGCCGCTGAGGCGGAGGGTGTGCAGGCGTTCGATGTGGCCGGGCAGGGTTTGCACGCTGGTGTGGCCGCCGGGGCTGCGGGCTTGGAGCAGACTGCTGGGGTTGTGCGGCGGGGTGAAGCTGCGCACGCGGCCGTCGGCGCTGCTGTGGATCATCAGGCCGGCAGCGCGGGTTTGGCTGAAACGGCAGGCCCAGGATTCGGTAGTTTTCAGGCAGCCTTCAAGCTGCTCGGCGAAGAGGTCGGCTGGTTGGCTGCCGTTGTGTTGCAGGGCGGTGGCGAGGGCGGCATCGGTTTTGGCGGCATGGCGGGCATGTAGCGGGGTGGCAAAGAGGGTTTGCAGAGCGATGAGGGCGTGGCGGAGCATGGTGATGGGTTTCAGGTAGCCTTCGGGGCTACCTGAAAAGTGTTGGGTGGCGTGGTTGGCGGTTTCAGTTCAAACGGACAAACTGCTCGCCGTTGAAGCGGTAGCGTATGCGGCATCAAGGAGAGATGTTATTTTGCTGGCTTATGCGGCGGTTTTCAAGGCAGGCTACCTGAAAATGGGAGGATGCTCATCAGCCGGTTTGAGGTTTACAGGATCCGTCTTCCCGATTGTATTCGATCATGTCGTTCACCGTTTGGGCGAGCCATGCCCAGCAATCGGGGAATTCTTGACGCTGTTCCCAGCCGGGGCTGGCGAAGTCGTGGATAAGCTGGACTTTGCCGCCATTGCCAATTTCGAAGCAGGTAGTGTCATCGCAATCGCTGCGTTTGGCGAAGGGGATCAGTTTCCTGTCGGGATAACGGGTTTGCAGGCCTTGGTATAGTTCGGCGGCTCAATCGCTATCGAGTAGATGCCAAATATCGAAATCGACTAAATTTAGTTCGACGATTTTTTCAAATGATTTTGGATATTTAAAGTGGGGAATATCGAGCGTATAGCTTTTCATCGGTTGATTCCTAGTTTGAGGCTACCTGAAAAATAAAACTGGGCGTATGGCGTTTCAGGTAGCCTTTGCCACGTTTCACTCAATCTTCACCCGCTTCAACCTCAACGCATTGCCCAACACCGAAACCGAACTTGCCGCCATGGCCGCGCCTGCGATGACGGGGTTTAAGAAGCCGAGTGCGGCGAGCGGGATGCCCAAGATGTTGTAGAAGAAGGCGAAAAACAGGTTTTGCTTGATGTTTTTCAAAGTCGCCTGCGACACCGGCAGGGCATCGGCGAGCTGGTTGACCGAATGCTGCATCAGAGTGGCGGACGCAGTGTGTTCGGCAACGTCCGCACCTCCTTTCATGGCGAAGCTGACGTTGGCGGCGGCGAGCGCGGGCGCGTCGTTGATGCCGTCGCCGACCATCACCACGGCGGCGGCTTTGAGTTTCTGCACTTCGGCGGCTTTGTCGCGCGGACTCATGTTGCCGAAGGCGTGTGCGATGCCCAGTTGTTTGGCGACGTATTCGACCGTGCCTTGGTTGTCGCCGCTCATGATGTAAACGTCGATGCCGTGTTTTTTCAGACGACCGCACATTCGTATTTCAAGTGCAACACCTAAATCAACCTCACCAACCTGCCCAAGAACACCTCATTAGGCGTTTTATAACCCAATGTCTTTCTCGGCCGACTGTTTAATGCCTGCCGTACGCGGCGGATTTGGGTATCGCTGATTTCGTTGAAATCCGTCCCTTTCGGGAAATACTGCCGGATCAGCCCGTTGGTGTTTTCATTCAATCCCCGCTCCCAGGAGTGGTAGGGGCGGCAGAAGTAAGTTTTCGCATCCAATGCCTCTGCCGCCTTCATGTGGCGGTAAATCTTGTTCTCTGTTTGCAGGCTGCCCCACGCATCGTATTCCCCCAGCCACAGGATATTCCCGAACTGATCCGTCTGTTCGCGGGGAATGCCGATTTAGCCGGTGTGGTAGTAGGACAGGTAGAGTTTCTCGTCTTTGTTGTTGTAAAAGACGTGGGCTAAGGGTTCGTAACTGTCCTGGTCGGTGTAGATATAGGTGTATGTGCCTTTGTAGTTGTACTCCTGAACCAGCTTACTGCCGTCCCATATGAAGATGGTGCGTTTGGGGTCGGTGCTGTGCAGGCTGCCTTTGTCGATGCGCTCCTTGCTGATTCGGCGGCCGAAGGGGGCGTAGGCGTATTGCCATTGCTGTACCCCGCCGTCGGGCAGTTCTCGGATGTGCAGGCTGCTTTTTAGGGCTTTGAAGCCGTTAAAAAGCAGCCTGCACTTTTTTAACTGCGTTGAAATGGTGTTTTTTCAGGTAGCCTTTGTCTTCTTAAAGGCTACCTGAAAGCTGAAACCGCGTGCGTGCGTTCCGCACACACACTACACAAGTAGGCTACGCTTGCTCCTATTGGTTAGCTTCTATTGTCAATCCAGCGCGATAAATCTTTAGCACGCTTTCGGTAATCGGTGTATTGCCCAAATTTTGCATATACTTCAACATAAGGTACAAAACTGATTCCGTCAAATTGGTTCTCTGGAATATTCAATCCCTTTTCACCATCCATAATTAGAAATAGAAATGGATACTGTTTACCAAAATAAACTAAATAGCGGCGGTTTTTGTCAATTTGCCATAATGTTCGTATATTACCGACAAAGTCGGCAGGAATATGTTTCGAATCGATATAGGTATTGGGTTGATCTAGTTTAACTCTAACAGGTCTATTGATAATTAGGGTTTTAGGTGCTGAAAACGGAGTATTTTCTAGTGCTTTGGAGTCATTGTTGGCATAACGATAAAAGCCTATATATAAAGGCTTGTTATTTATAGGCTGATATGAGCTGTCGCTGGTATAGAAGGCATATCTATATTCTCCAAGATGATAGCCAGTGTCATAGTATATCGGATGATGGCAGCCGTGATAGATTTTATTTGCACAATAATATGCAGGCTCTTCTTGTTCCATAAATATGGCTTTTTGCTCGCCTGTAATAGCTGGGACTTCAACGATAGATTTCGCTGATTCTAAATAGTTATATACCCTCATTTTGTCTATTTCCTCATTCTGAATCACAGAGCCAGTTTCTAAATTAACTAATAGACCTTTTGCGAAAGTATCCTGAAGATTTACAATTCCCAAATGAAATACGAAAACCTCATCCAAAGAAGCGATAGCGAATTCAAACGGCTCACAGGTGTAACGCCCGTCCTTTTTCACGAAATGCTGCAAGTCACCACAGAAGCAGAAAGCCGGAAGGTCAAGTCAGGCAGGCCGCATACGCTCGGTTTGGCAGACCAACTGCTGCTTACCCTAAGCTATCTGCGTCATTACCATACCCAACTCGAATTGGCCGCCATCTACGGCCTTTCCGAAAGCAATGTCTGCCGCACCATCCGTAAAACCGAGGACGCCCTCATCCGTTGCAAACGCTTCTCCCTGCCAAAGCACAAGAATCCGGGCGACCAAACGGTCATCATTGACGTTACCGAAAGCCCGATTGAACGTCCCAAAAAAACAGCGGCAGTATTACAGCGGCAAGAAAAGGCGGCACACGGTTAAAATCCGGGTCATATACGGCAGGGAAACGGAAAAAATCATCAGCATCCGGACGGGGATGGGTGCCCGGCATGACATGCGTTTAGCCAAGAGGCACCTTGCAGAGCTTTATCCCTACAAAATAGTCATTGCGGATAAGGGTTATCAAGGATTGGCCAAAACCGGATTACAGACCCCGAAAAAGAAATCCAAACGTCATCCGCCGGACAAACAGGATAAAGAGGCGAACAGGCGGTTAGGCAAACTCAGAACCGTCATCGAGCACATCAACAGGAAACTGAAGATATTCAAAATATTGTCGCTGCCTTACCGCAACAGGCGGAAACGGTTCGGGTTAAGGGCAAATCTGATTGCAGGACTGGTTAATGCGATGGGATGAATATTTTCGCAAGAGGTCTAATATGGTGGCTTGTTCGGTCTTAATTAGGTTCTCTGGTACGCCGTTTTCATACAGACGTGTATATTCAAAAGAGACCTTTGCAAAAATCCCCCTCCACCCAACAGCCGAAGCCCAAACCCAGGCTTCCGGCTGTTTTTTGTTCCCAATCTCCTTTTTTTCTCCCCGGATACCTGATAATCGGGCATCCGAGCCTCCTTTTAGGCGGCAACAGGCATACTTAGCCTGTTAGCCGCTTTCAACAGGTTTAAACACATTGCCTTCAGATGGCTTTGCGCACTCACTTTAATCAGTCCGAAATAGGCTGCCCGGGCGTAGCGGAATTTACGGTGCAGCGTACCGAAGCTTTGTTCGACCACATAACGGGTCTTCGACAAATATCGGTTACGTTTGGTTTGCGCTTCCGTCAGAGGACGGTTGCGGTGGGCTTTGCGCATAATGCCGTCCGGCAACCGATGCTCTTTCAGGTGTTGCCGGTTTTCCGCACTGTCGTAGCCTTTGTCGGCATAGACGGTTGTGTCTTTGGCTATTCCTTCCAGCAAAGGCAACAGGTGGTTGCACTCATGGGTATTGGCGGGGTGATGTGCAGTTTCTCGATATAGCCTTCCTCATCGGTACGGGTATGTTGTTTGTAACCGAGTTTGTAGAGGCCGTTTTTCTTTGTCCAACGGGCATCTTTATCTTTACTCGGTGTGGTTTGGCCGCTGACGTGTCCCTCCTCATCCACTTCTATGGCCTGACGCTGTTTGCTGCCGGCGGTCTGAATAATGGTGGCGTCAATGACGGCGGCGGATGCCTTCTCTACTTTTAGGTTTTTCTCGGCCAGTTGGCGGTTGATCAGTTCCAGCAATTCGGACAGGGTGTCGTCTTGCGCCAGCCAGTTGCGGTAGCGGCATAAGGTGCTGTAATCGGGGATGCTCAGTTCGTCAAAACGGCAAAACAGGTTGAAGTCGATGCGGGTGATGAGGCTGTGTTCGAGTTCGGGATCGGAGAGGCTGTGCCATTGTCCGAGCAGGACGGCTTTGAACATGGATAGCAGGGGATAGGCGGGACGGCCGCGGTGGTCTCGGACGTAACGGGTTCTTTGACGATTCAGGTATTGCTCGATCGGTTGCCAATCAATCACCTGATCCAACTTCAATAGTGGGAAGCGGTCGATGTGTTTGGCAATCATGGCTTGGGCGGTTTGCTGGAAGAAGGTGCTCATGAGAAATCCCCTAAATGTCTTGGTGGGAATTTAGGGGATTTTGGGGGATTTTGCAAAGGTCTCCAAAAGTGTTATCATATTCAGCTAGAATCAAAAGATGATATACACCATCCACAATCAATAAATATACTAACTCTGAGCTGCCTTGAGAGAATTTACTATTCAAATCAGAAGAGAAAAAGCCACGTATGGTCTGGTTTTGTATACTTAGCCGTTTTCTGTTTATGATTTGGTTAGATTGTTCGTAATCTTGCAGATATAGTGCATAGAAATCACTAAATTCTGCATGGGTTAAATGGGGTCGTTGCGTAATCGGTATAGAAGCTTGGCTTGTCACTGTTTCCGTAGGGGATTGGCTTGTTTGCTGGGTACAGGCGGCAATGGTGAAAAGTAAAATAAATGTAGTCAAGAGGATTTGTATTCTATTCTTTCTTGCGGAGGTAGGAGATTTATTCATAATAAGGGTTTCCAGATAGTATTATCAAACGTAAGGATAGCATTTATGCCTGTGTGATTTTTAACTTCGTTGAAACTGCGTTTTCAGATAGCCTGAAGGGGAAGGGCTACCTGAAACCGCGTGCGTGCGTTCCGCACACACACTACACAAGTAGGCTACGCTTGCTACATTTTCAGCTCGTTTATTTATTGAATATGCATCAATATATAAATTTCTTATAGGTTCTCCAAGTTCACGAGCAACTTTTTGTTCTAATTCAGTTGAATACCGTTCTTTTGAATTAAGCATACCTCTTAAATAAGAATCACTTGATGATCTGTATTCATTCGTATCGATTACTTTGTTTCTATTGGTGTCAGCCGAGTGGGCTAGTTCTTGGAAAAGACCAAGTGCAGGAGAGCGATGACCATCCCCATTACCCGATCTTATCCCCATAGAGCGATCGGGATTCCAACGAACGGAATGCCACTCAGATTTAGGAACTACGTGCCCATTAACTTTAACAGGAGAGGGGTAATAGGCGTTACCTCCATTGGTTAAAACAATATCCGGAGCTTTCTCTTGATGTGATACTTTATCTAACACTTCACGAGCAGTAGAACTCTGACGAAGATAATTTAAAGCATTTCTAACAGACTGTTCTTGATGTATAGTCACAGGACTTCCATTTTCATTTCTGAACAGTAAAAATCCCGACTTTTACTGAGCTTCTTCCTGAATATGTCATAATACTTCCTTAATTTTTATAAGTTAAATAATTACTTTGCTTTACTTTCTAGCTCGCTAATCCTAGGCCTTAAAGCGTAACTATCTATTTCTCTTATTTGGTATAGATAATTAATATTTTCGGAATAAACTTTTAATTGAATTAATATATTAGGTGATGTCCATTCAAGATTATTTAAATTAACAATAAGACGAATATTTTTTGATTTACTGTAGAATTCTAACCATGCTCTACTATATAAAAAATCTTGTTCTGAGCTTTCCACTGAGGAGGGTGATGAAATTTTATATTGATCACGAAGAAAATTAAGTAATGAGCCAATTTTATTACTATCATTAATCTTTATATAAGATACTTCTGAATAGTCTTTATTTTTCATGTTATCTATAGTAACTGGTAGTTCAGTTAATATTTCCGGGGGGAATAACCAAGCCTCTAATGTAGTAGATTTATCATTTATCAATTCGTTAACGATCATATCTAGATCTACATCCTCTTGATTTTCTGTGAATATTATATTCTCATTTTGGCCGTGTTGAGCATCTTTTTTTTCTATCATTTTATTGGTCTCCTTTATGATGATTTCATTTCTATGGTTATTTTGAATATTTTCACTTTCCTTTAAGCAGCCTGTAAGTATTGAGAGTATTGAAAAAAGTAAGACGCTAAAAAAATAAATAAAGAGATTATTCTTCATAAAATCTTAGTAATACAAAAATATGAATATTAGCATGTAAGTAAGCATAACGTGAACATTTATGCCCACACGGTTTGTAGCTTCGTTGAAGCTACGTTTGCAGATGGCCTGTAAAGAGGATGATCTGTCTAAAAACTGAAAACCACGTGTGTGCGGAACGCACACATCCTAACCTATGCTACGGTTGCTGTACTTTACTGGCCTTATGTGGAAGGCCATCCGTAAGGAACAAGTCCAGCAAAGCCCAGACACCGGCTTGGGAAATTTTTCAGGTAGCTTTAGGGCGTGGGGGCGGGCAGACAACACCTGTCTTGCTTTGCTCCGGCATTCCAAGCCAACCGGCATTCGCATGGATGGTGTGGGGGTTTAGAGTAATTGTATGCCTGCTATTTCGGTGCGGCAAATATATTATTTCAGTAGAAACAATGGGAAAGAAAAGCCTGTAACCAACCTTCGCCGCCAGGAGGCTACCTGAAAAACACACCGTTCCCCGCCTCGTTAACCTCCACATGCCTTGCCATATCCCTGATACCTCGCCCTAGTTGTTGCATGGCAGCGGATTCCCGTGCTTTCGATAGATGGTAAGCCTCAGGTTGTGCAAGCTGTTTGGCAGAGTGTGGTAATTGGATTTTGGAATTATTTGGAATTGTTAGGGTCTGAGGCTGCGTGTAACGATTAATATGCATGGCTCAGAGAAGAGAATAGCGATGCACGGCCAAACTGTTTACCAACGGCCGCCGCCAAGCCGTGTGCCTGCCTACTGCCATTTTGAAGGCGATACGGTGTATATCCGCTGGGATGAAAACGGCGATGTGGTGTTTCTGCCAAGCGAGCCGATTGGCAGAGATGTGATGCCGCTGCCCGCGAATTGGCGGGAGGCGGCATAGAATGTGCCCAAGGCAGACAAGAGCGCGAAGTTTTCGCGGATTGGCAGGAATAAGCGCGATGCGTCGCCGTATGTTGGATATAGTTGAATTAAATTAAACGCTACAGCGTTGGCTCGCCTTACCGTACTGCTTGTACTGTTTGCGTCTCGCTGCCTGGTCCCGTTTTAAATTTAGGGGCTGACGTAGATTAGCCCTAAATTCCACACCAATCCCGCAGGGTTTGAAGCTGCCGGGACGGTGTGCCGAAGTTAAACCGAAATTCGCATTCTTTCAAGAACAGCGGGGAAGATTTGCGATCGATTCCGTTGTATTTGCGCAAGACGCGTTTTGCCTGATTCCAAAAATTCTCAATGCCGTTGATGTGGTTCTGACGGTCGGCAAACGCTTTGGAATGGTTGATGCGGTAATGGATAAAACCGCTCACGTCCAACTTGTCGTAACTGCTCAGACTATCGGTATCAACAATACTGTCCGGTATGATTTTCTGTTTGATACAGGCATCAAAGTATCGGACTTGGCATTATCTGCGACAACGGTATAGACCCGTCCATTGCGTTTCAGGATGCCAAAGACAACCACTTTTCCCGCCGCACCGCGACCACGTCGGCCCTTTACCAAGTATTATCGTTCCGAACGAGAAGGCTTTAAAGAAATTATAGAATTGATGGAATAATATGCTTGAATTTCCGTGATAGCCAATTAACCCCAAAATTAAGGCTACCTGAAACTTTTTCAGGTAGCCCGTTTCTATTCCGCCAAAGCTGTCTCTGTCTAACGCTCCTCCAGCCCGGCCAAAATCGCACAATCCGGGCAGTCGTCTCCCGCGCAGGCATCGTGCCAGCGTTGCAGCTCGGCCACCATGCCCTGCAGGCGTTCGATTTTGGCTTCCAGCTCGGCGATGTGCCGCGCGGTGAGCGTTTTCACTTCGCGGCTGGTGCGCTGCGGGTTGTGTTGCAGGCTCAAAAGCTGCCCGATCTGCGGCAGCGAAAAGCCCACTTCCCGCGCATGGCGGATAAAGCGCAGCCGGGTAAGGTCGGCCTGTCCGTAGCGGTGGTAGCCCGCTTCGCTGCGCGCGGCCGGGGCGATTAGGCCGTGCTTTTCGTAGTCGCGGATTTGTTTGGCGGAAAGGCCGCTCTCGGCCGCGGCCTGGCTGATGTTCATCATGATGCTTGACCTTTACTTCGGGTGAAGCTTTATAGTGGCGGCATTTAGCGGAAAAGCAAGAGCAGACCCATCATTTCAGGCTACCTGAAAGCTTTGGCTGCAACGGGCTTTAAAACCTCAGCCTCATTCCAACAGAAAGGAAACCCTATGCAAACCATCACATTAAACATCGAAGGCATGACCTGCGGCGGCTGCGTGAAAAGCGTTACCAGCATCCTCGAAGGCGTAAACGGCGTGGACAAGGCCGAAGTGAGCCTGGAAAACAAGAACGCCGTCGTGGAATTCGACCCCGCCCAAACCAACCCCGCCGCGCTGATAGAAGCGGTGGAAGACGGCGGCTTTGATGCGGCTTTGTAAATCGAATCGCAACAAATCGACTGCAACACCCCAAAGGCTACCTGAAAACCCTGCTCCGCTTTTTTCAGGTAGCCCAACCACATTCAGAAGGAAGAAACCATGCAACAAAAAGTCCGTTTCCAAATCGAAGGCATGACCTGTCAGGCCTGCGCTTCGCGCATTGAAAAAGTGTTGAACAAAAAAGACTTTGTTGAATCGGCGGGGGTGAACTTCGCCAGCGAGGAGGCGCAGGTGGTGTTTGACGATAGCCAAACCTCCGCCGCCGACATCGCCAAAATCATCGAGAAAACCGGTTACGGTGCAAAAGAAAAAACGGAAGACGCGCTGCCGCAACCCGAAGAAACCGCGCATGTAAGCTGGCGGCTGTGGCTGCTGTTCGCCATCAACGTCCCGTTCCTTATCGGCATGGCGGGGATGATGATCGGCAGAAACGATTGGATGATTCCGCCGTTGTGGCAGTTCGCATTGGCGAGTGTGGTGCAGCTTTGGCTGGCAATCCCGTTTTACAAAAGCGCGTGGGCGAGTATTAAAGGCGGGCTGGCGAATATGGACGTGCTCGTTACCATTGGCACGGTGTCGATTTACCTGTATTCCGTCTATATGTTATTTTTCAGCCCGCACGCGGCGCACGGCATGGCGCATGTGTATTTTGAAGCGGGCGTGATGGTGATTGGTTTTGTGTCGCTGGGCAAATTTTTAGAACACCGCACCAAAAAATCCAGCCTGAACAGCTTGGGCTTGCTTTTGAAACTTACGCCGACCCAAGTCAACGTGCAACGCGATGGCGAATGGAAACAACTGCCCATCGACCAAGTGCAAATCGGCGACCTTATCCGCGCCAACCACGGCGAACGCATTGCCGCCGACGGCATTATCGAAAGCGGCAGCGGCTGGGCGGACGAGAGCCATCTCACCGGCGAATCCAATCCCGAAGAGAAAAAGGCGGGCGGCAAAGTGTTGGCGGGCGCGCTGATGACCGAAGGCAGCGTGGTGTACCGCGCCACGCAGCTCGGCAGCCAAACCCTGCTCGGCGACATGATGAACGCGCTGTCCGAAGCGCAGGGCAGCAAGGCGCCGATTGCGCGCGTGGCGGACAAGGCGGCGGCGGTGTTCGTGCCTGCCGTCGTGGGCATCGCGCTTTTGACCTTTATCGCCACTTGGCTGGTTAAGGGCGATTGGACGGTGGCGTTGATGCACGCCGTTGCCGTTTTGGTAATTGCCTGCCCGTGCGCACTCGGTCTAGCGACGCCCGCCGCGATTATGGTCGGCATGGGCAAGGCGGTGAAACACGGTATTTGGTTTAAAGATGCGGCGGCGATGGAAGAAGCCGCCCACGTCGATGCCGTCGTGTTGGACAAAACCGGCACGCTGACCGAAGGCAGGCCGCAGGTTGCCGCCGTTTATTGCGTGCCTGACAGCGGTTTTGACGAAGACGCTTTGTACCGCATCGCCGCCGCCGTCGAACAAAACGCCGCCCACCCGCTCGCCCGCGCCATTGTGTCCGCCGCCCAAGAGCGCGGTTTGGAGATTCCCGCCGCACAAAACGCGCAAACCGTTGTCGGCGCAGGTATTACCGCCGAGGTCGAAGGCGTGGGTTTGGTGAAAGCGGGCAAAGCCGAATTTGCCGAACTGACCTTGCCGAAGTTTTCAGACGGCGTTTGGGACATTGCCAGCATTGTCGCAGTTTCAGTTGACAACAAACCTATCGGCGCATTCGCACTCGCCGACGCGTTGAAAGCCGATACCGCCGAAGCCATAGGCCGTCTGAAAAAACACAATATCGATGTCTATATTATGAGCGGCGACAACCAAGGTACGGTCGAATATGTCGCCAAACAACTGGGTATCGCACACGCCTTCGGCAATATGAGTCCGCGCGACAAATCAGCCGAAGTGCAGAAACTCAAAGCTGCCGGCAAAACCGTGGCGATGGTTGGCGACGGTATCAACGACGCACCCGCACTCGCCGCCGCCAACGTCAGCTTCGCCATGAAAGGAGGTGCGGACGTTGCCGAACACACCGCATCCGCCACGCTGATGCAGCATTCGGTCAACCAGCTCGCCGATGCCCTGCTGGTATCGCAGGCCACTTTAAAAAACATCAAGCAAAACCTGTTTTTCGCCTTTTTCTACAATATTTTAGGCATCCCGCTCGCCGCGCTTGGCTTCTTAAATCCCATCATCGCAGGCGCGGCAATGGCGGCAAGTTCGGTTTCGGTGTTGAGCAATGCGTTGAGGTTGAAACGGGTAAATATGGAGTGAGAATCTTAGAGGCCGTCTGAAAATATCCCCCTTTGTTTTCAGACGGTCTCTAACCCTTATAGTGGATTAACAAAAATCAGGACAAGGCGGCGAGCCGCAGACAGTACACACGTTACGGCAAGGCGAGACTACGCTGTACTGGTTTTTGTTAATTCACTATATATGGCAGATTAAAGAAGGGTAAGACAAAGGTAGCGGGATTGCAGATAAATACCGCCTGCGCCTATTTTGCCCGCTGCGGCAGCCATGCCCGGCCTGCCGGTATGCGGAAGATTATCGGGCTTCGGGCGGATGTGTAGAATGGCGGTGTTTACTATCCGTGGCCTGCCCGCCGCAGGCTACCTGAAACCATGCGGCATGTGCCGCGCCACTTTTGCCGCCGGAGCGGCGTTATCTTGAAGGGAAAATGATGAAAAAAAACTGTTGTTTACTGTATTGGCCGTATCCGCTTCGGCAGCTTTGGCCAAAGACCCGAGCTTTGCCGATCTCAAACCGCCGGATGTGGTTGACGGCTATCAAATCTACGGCACGCCCGCTCAAGATATAACGGAAACCTTTATTTTTGTGGATGGCGGTGCGCGCGAGGGCGAAATTGCATCTATCCATTTGTTGAGCGTGCTCCAAAATTCTCAGGCCTTTGTAGTCGTTCCAGGCAGGACGCTGGCGGAATATGTGCGCAACACCAGATCTGCCGGCAGCAAGGTTTATTCGGTGCAGTGCGCAGAAAAAACCGTGCGCGAAGTGGAACGCCGCACCAACGCGCAAGGCGCACGCATTCCGTTTAACCGCCTGCACGGTGTATCGAAAGTAGTTGCCCGCGCGGTATGCAAGGTAGCGGAGCAGTCATAGGCCGGATTATTCAACCCGTCTTCCTTTCCCGAAGGCTGCCTTAAAGGCACGGGCGGCTTTTCAAAGCCCCGGGGCTGATAGGCAAGGGACAGATATGGCGGATTAAAATAAGCATTACGGTATGCGCATTTTGCCGTAACGTGTGTATTGTCTGAGGCTTGCCGAATGGTTTTGAGAGTTGATTCGGCTGCTATATCTAAACAACCGAGGTGCATACATAACGCCATTGCGGGAACTGTTGGATAAAATAAAAGGCTACCTGAAATTTTCAGGTAGCCTTTTATTCGGCCGAATGCCAATCTTACTTGGCGGCTTGGTCTACGCGTTCGCGCAATTCCTTGCCGGCTTTGAAGTGCGGCACGTATTTTTCGGGCACGTTCACTTTTTCGCCGGTTTTCGGGTTGCGGCCGATGCGTGCCGGACGGTGGTTCAGGTCGAAACTGCCGAACCCGCGAATCTCGATACGCTGACCACGAGCCAGCGCACGGGTCATGGCATCCACCAAAACCTTCACGCTTTGCTCCACATCCTTAACAGCCAGGCGGGAATGCCCTTGAGCCAGATACTTCTCGGCCAGATGGGCCATCAACTCTGATTTGGTCATTTTGCGCTATCCTTATTCGTTTTCGCCGCCCAGCTTGGCCTTGAGCAAATCGCCCAGGCTGGTGGTGCCGGCATGGCTGGCCGCTGCGTTCACGGTGTTGAGCGCTTCGCGGCTTTCTTTGGCCGTGCGGGCTTTTACCGACAGCTTGATATTGCGGTTTTTGCGGTCTACGGTAACGATGACGGCTTCCACTTCGTCGCCTTCTTTTAGCTTGGTGGTCAAGTCTTCCACGCGCTCGCTGTCGAACTCGGAAGCAGGCAGGTAGGCCACTACTTCGTCGGCCAGCTGCACTTCGGCGCCTTTGGCTTCAACAGATTTCACGGTGCCTTTCACCAAGGCGCCTTTGTCGTTGATGCTGATGTAGCTGCCGAAGGGGTCGCCTTCGAGCTGTTTGATGCCCAAGCTGATGCGTTCTTTCTCTACATCGATAGACAATACAACGGCTTCCACATCTTCGCCTTTTTTGTATTTGCGTACGGCTTCTTCGCCGCTTTCGCTCCAAGAGAGGTCGGAGAGGTGTACCAGGCCATCGATGTTGCCGGGCAGGCCCACGAAAATACCGAAATCGGTGATGGATTTAACCGCGCCGGTGAGTTTGTCGCCTTTGTTGAAGTTGGCGGCAAATTCTTCCCACGGATTGGCCTGGCATTGTTTCATGCCCAGGCTGATGCGGCGGCGATCTTCGTCGATGTCCAGAATCATCACTTCTACTTCGTCGCCCAGCTGAACCACTTTGCTCGGGTGAACGTTTTTGTTGGTCCAGTCCATTTCGGAAACGTGCACCAAGCCTTCGATGCCTTGTTCGATTTCAACGAATGCGCCGTAGTCGGTAAGGTTGGTTACCTTGCCGAACAGGCGGGTGCGGGCAGGGTAACGGCGAGCGAGGCCGCTCCAGGGGTCTTCGCCCAGCTGTTTCATACCCAAAGATACGCGGCTGCGGTCTTGGTCGAATTTCAATACTTTGGCTTCTACTTCCTGGCCCACTTCCAGCACTTCGCTGGGGTGTTTCACGCGGCGCCATGCCAAATCGGTGATGTGCAGCAGGCCGTCGATACCGCCCAAGTCTACGAATGCGCCGTAGTCGGTGATGTTCTTCACGATACCTTTCACCACAGTGCCTTCCTGCAGGGTTTCCAGCAGAGCCTGACGCTCTTCGCCCAGGGTTTCTTCCAGCACGGCGCGGCGGGATACCACTACGTTGTTGCGTTTGCGATCCAGTTTGATCACTTTGAATTCAACTTCTTTGCCTTCAAAGTGAGAAGTGTCTTTCACCGGGCGCACGTCTACCAGAGAGCCTGGCAGGAAAGCGCGGATGCTGTTGATCATCACGGTGAGGCCGCCTTTGACCTTGCCGTTGATCACGCCGGAGAGAATCTCGCCGCTTTCCATGGCTTCTTCCAAAGCCAGCCAATCGGCAGCGCGTTTGGCTTTTTCGCGGGAGAGTTTGGTTTCGCCGAAGCCGTTTTCTACGGATTCGATGGTTACGGTAACGAAATCGCCGACTTTAACTTCCAGTTCGCCCTGGGCGTTTTTGAATTCGTTCAAATCAATCAGGGATTCGGATTTCAGGCCGGCGTTCACGATAACGTGTTTGTCGGTAATCGCCACCACTTCGGCGGTAATCACCTCGCCCTGGTTCATTTCTTGTACGGCTGAGTATTCTTCCAGTAACTGGGCAAAATTTTCCATAAGGTTTTGTCTTTTCCACGCACGGCCAAGGAGTGCGGAGGGTTGGAGTTGATAGAAGCCTGCCACCCTTGGCATGGCAGGCGTGAGTTAAATCAATTGCTTATACAACACAGCCGCGCCCAAGCGGAGCGGATGCGCCGAAAACGCGGCATTATACAGTAACTTTATTTTTCCCGATACCAATCAAGCACTTTTTTTACCGATTCTTCAATCGTCAGCGCCGAAGTGTCGAGCAGATGGGCTTCAGGCAACTTTTGCAGCGGCGCAACGGCGCGGTTGCGGTCGGCTTCGTCGCGCGCTTCGATATCGGCCAAAATGCGCTCGAAACCCGCGCCCGCAAGCGGTACGCCGATTTGTTTGGCACGGCGTTCGGCACGCACCTGCGGCGAAGCGGTGAGGAAAACCTTGAGCACGGCATCGGGGAAGACCACCGAGCCCATATCGCGCCCGTCGGCCACCAGCCCCTGTTCGGTTAGAAACGCGCGCTGCCGCTGCAACAAAGCCGCACGCACCGCCGGCAGCGCCGCCACCCGTGATGCCCCCATGCCGATTTCTTCGCTGCGGATGGCGGCGGAAACATCTTCCCCGTCCAACAGCACCGCGCCCTCGGCAAACTCCACCAGCAAAGCCTGCGCCAGCGCGGCCACCGCAGCTTCGTTATCCCAAGCGGTTTGGCGGTTGCGCGCATAGAGCGCGGTGATGCGGTAGAGCGCGCCCGAATCCAGATAACGCCAGCCCAAGGCATCCGCCACCCGCTGCGCCACCGTGCCTTTGCCCGATGCGCTCGGCCCGTCGATTGCGATTACTTTCTGCGGCATAGCTGTCTCCGAAAAAAAACGCCATCTTACCCGAGATTGCCGATGAACGGGGCAGGGATGGCGCAGATAGGGGGTGTGCAGGTGGGAAGGGCTACCTGAAAGCAGGTGGGAAAGGCTACCTGAAAAATGAGATGGCTAAATGGTAGAAAACAGGTTTTCAGGTAGCCTTCTAATCCGTTCCCCCCAGCATCCCCAGCAACTCTTCCTCGCTCAGCACGGCCACGCCCAGTGCCTGCGCCTTTTCCAGTTTGCTGCCTGCGGCCTCGCCCGCCACCACGAAATCGGTTTTTTTGGATACGCTGCCGCTCACTTTGCCGCCGGCGGCTTCGATGAGGGCGGCGGCTTGGTCGCGTTTCAGGGTGGGCAGGGTGCCGGTCAGGACAAAGGTTTTGCCAGCGATGGGGCTGTTTTCGGGGTGCAGGCTGCCTGAAACGTTGTCTGCGCTGCTTTCAGGCAGCCCTTCGGTGAAGGCGATGATGTTTTGCAGCAAGGCGGCGTGTGCAGGCTGCCTGCGCCAGTCTTGCCATTCTTGCGGCAGGGCTTGGTCGGTTTGCAGGGCGTGCAGGCTGCCGGCGAGCTGCCAGAGTTCGGCGGCGCGTTTTTCGCTGAACTTGATGTCGGGCAGGCGTTGCAGCCATTGTTCGGGCGCGGCGTGGGTGCGGGTTTGGGGTGACGGGGCGGCGGCTTGCGGGGCGACGTGTTGCAATAGGTCGTCCAACATTTTTTGTTGTGCAGGCTGCCTGAAATAGTGGGTGATGGCGTGGGCAACGACGCTGCCGATGTCGGGCAGGCAGGCGAGTATGGGTTCGGGGGCGCGGCGCACGGTGTCGAGGTTGCCGAACGTGGATGCCAGCTGTTTGGCGGTGCTTTCGCCGACGTGGCGGATGCCGAGGGCGAACAGGAAGCGGGCGAGCGGCGGGGTGCGGCTTTGGGCGATGCTGTCCAAGATGTTCTGCGCCCATTTGGTGGCGGCGGATTTGCTGTCTTTGATGGTTTGCAGTTGGGCGATGTCCAGTTGGTAAATATCGGCAAAGCTGTGCAATACGTCGGCGGCGACGAGAGCTTCGATTTGCTTGTCGCCCAGCCCGGCGATGTCCATGGCTTTGCGGCTGGCGAAGTGGATAAGCCCTTGTGCGCGCTGGGCTTGGCAGAGCATGCCGCCGGTGCAGCGGGCAACGGCTTCGCCTTCTTCGCGTTCGACGGCGCTGCCGCACACGGGGCAGGTTTCAGGTAGCTTGAACGGTTCGTACTTCGCTTCCATTTGTTCGCCCAATAAATCAACAGGCTGCATCGGGCGGCGTTCCAACAGCACGCGCACCACTTCGGGAATCACGTCGCCTGCGCGGCGCACGACCACGGTGTCGCCCACGCGCACGTCTTTGCGGGCCACTTCGTCTTGGTTGTGCAGCGTGGCGTTGGTCACGGTAACGCCGCCCACGAACACGGGCGCCAGCCGCGCCACGGGGGTGATTGCGCCGGTGCGGCCGACTTGCACGTCAATCGCTTCCACGGTGGTGAGTGCTTCTTCGGCGGGGAATTTTTGCGCAATCGCCCAACGCGGCGCGCGCGACACAAAGCCGAGTTTTTTTTGTTCGGCCAACGAGTTCACTTTGACCACCATGCCGTCGATTTCATACGGCAGGCGGGGGCGGTGTTCGGCCAGCCGTTCGTATTCGCGCAACACGGCCGCCGCTCCGGTGTACGCGCCGACATAGCCTTCGGGCAGCGAAAAGCCGAGTTCGTGCAGCAGCGCGAGTTCTTCGATATGGCTTTCAGGCAGCCTTTCTGCGCCGGAAAGCTGGGCGATACTGTAAGCAAAAAAATGCAGTTTGCGCTGCGCGGTGATTTTGGAATCGAGCTGGCGCAGGCTGCCTGCGGCGGCGTTGCGCGGGTTGGCGAAGGGTTTTTGGCCGGCGTCGAGCTGGCGTTGGTTCAGCGCGGCAAAATCGGCTTTGAGCATCAGCACTTCGCCGCGCACTTCCAAAAGTGCAGGCTGCTTTTCGCCATGCAGTTTCAGCGGGATATTGCGCACGGTTTTGATGTTTTCGGTTACGTTTTCACCCGTGGTGCCGTCGCCGCGCGTGGCTGCCTGCACCAAAATCCCGTTTTGATACAACAGGCTGACCGCCAGCCCGTCAAACTTTGGCTCGGCGGCGTATTCCACCTGCGCCACGCCCAATTCCTTGCACACGCGCTCGTCAAACGCCAAAAATTCGGCGTGGTCGAACGCGCCCGTGTCGTCATTTCGCGGCGAAAACGCGTTGTTCAGCGACAACATCGGCACGGCGTGCACCACGGGTTCAAAGCCGTCCAGCACCGCGCCGCCCACCCGCTGCGTGGGACTTTCGGGCAGCCTGAACTGCGGATGCTCGGCTTCCAGGGCCTCCAGCTCGCGGTAGAGCCGGTCGTATTCGGCATCGGGCACGCTGGGCGCGTCCAAAGTATAGTATTCGTGGGCGTAGCGGTTGAGCGTTTGCACGAGGGTGCGGATGCGTTGTTGGGGGGTCATGGCAGCGGGGTAAACAAAATTAAACGGCGCATATTATCACGCTCCCAAAGAGAAGGGGCTACCTGAAATCTGCCTGATTATTTTCAGGTAGCCTGAATACGGGGGAAAGGCTACTTGAAAAGGGTATTGGTGCAGCTTAAAGCCAATTCCTATGCGCTGCAAGTTCCAATTTTTCAGGTAGCCTCTCGTGGGATCGAATGCTTGAAAGCAAGAACGATGCGGCATTTGTCGAAAGGCTTGGTCTGCAGGCTGGTTTGGCTATGCCGACGAAAGCCGTACTGAGAAGGCGTCCCAAATTCCGGAAGCCGGGTGCCGGATAGCATGGGGCTGGCGCGATGCTGACGAATATTGTCAGGTTCGGAAGAGTCATCTTGCCGTCTGTTTCAAAAACGGCAGCATGGCGGCAGGGGCAAATTCAATTTGCGGGCAAACCGGCCGATAGCGGCTCCTGCCATACGGCCTGCTTTGGCGGCAGAGGTGCATAAAACGGTATGCCGGCAGGGGGTATTCGGGCAGGTTCGCATCTTGCGGAGTTGGCCGGGTGGTATGGAATTTGCTTGCATTGCTATTTCAAGCTGCTTCCCGGTTCGGCTATCCGCCTGGATTTCGGATTAAAATTTTTGAAAAAGATACAAATAAGTATATAATGGCTTATCAGGCGGAGGGCTGCGCCGGCTTGACGCTTCTTGTGGGTTAATAGTTTATTTTAAGGAGTATTTTATGGTATCCCGTATCGGAAAAAGAAAAAGAAGGGGGCAAACGGCTCCCCGCATGCCGATGAAATTGGCGGCGGTTTCCGTGTTGTCGTTGTTTTCGCCGTCGCTAATGGCCGCCAATATCAATATCGCCCAGTCTCCGTTGGCGGGGGTGCAGTCTACCTACCAGCCCAATATTGTGCTCGTGCCTTCGGTGGAATATCCGACCGCCGGCGGCGCTTATTCAAGTGATGATTTTCTGAGCGACGATCTAACTCCATGGCTAAAGGGTTATCTGACACTGAAATACAGGAATGGTGATTTCAACCGCCGTTATCTGGGCTATTTTGATTCGGACAAATGCTACGAGTTTAAAGCCGACGGTGGTAATAACGGCTATTTCTATGCCACTTCCCGCGCGCAAGCTCCTGATTATGCTTGCCCCAAGGCAAATGAGTTCAGCGGCAACGTGCTGAACTGGGGGACCATGTCCGCCTTGGATATGTTCCGTAAAACCCTCACCGGCGGTAATCGCGTCTACGGTACGGGTACCAATACCGACCCCAATCATGGCGATTATGCCGAAGGCGATGGGGCGAAATTTAATTCAAGCATAGGGATCAATGGCGATACCTTCCTGCGCCGCGCCAGATTCAACGAAGGCTGGAGAAGCGATGTTGGTTGGGGGCGTGAGGATATGGCCGCCTACCGTACCCGTATGCGTTTCCGCGGGCTCAATGGGACTCCGGATCAATTGAAACGCTATCTGCCGCATTCGGTGGTCGATGAAATGTTGTCAGATAATCGGAGACAATTCGGCTATATCAACGAAAATGGTACGTTTGGCCGTGAAAACCTCATGCGGTTTGCTAACCAAAATATCTACTTCCACAACTATAATTTTGGTTTTGTTTTTGCCCGTGCAGGAAGAAATGGTAATGAAATTCACTACTTATATAGAAGGAACTCTGGGAATGGGTTGGTAAACCGCTACCTACCGGTGGTAGTGCGCGTATGTGATTTTGCCCCTTTCCCGGGTGAAGATGCGAAATTCTGCGTGCCTTACGGTAGTAAATACAAACCAGAAGGCTTGATTCAAGCCAAGGCGCGCGAGGGTACGCGCTTCGCCGCCTTCGGCTTCCTCTACACGCGTACCGATGATGTGGACGGCGGCGTATTGCGCGCGCCGATGAAATATTTGGTTCCCCCGCCAGGTAAATCGTCTATCAGCGGCAACCCCGTTACCAATACGCCCGAATGGGATGCGGGTACGGGCAAGCTGAATCCGAACCCGGAAAATGCCGGGGAAGGCAACAGCGGCGTGATTAACTATATTAATAAATTCGGCGACCGCCAAGGCTATAAGGATACCGACCCCAGCGGCGAGCTGTATTATGCTGCAATGCGATACTTGCGAATCGGTTCTCAAGACGTAAACGGTTCGGTGTACCGCGGTAATCCCAATGATACACAAAAAGACGGTTTCCCGGCTCACTATGATTGGCAAGACCCGCTGAAAACGGGTTTCCCCGCCAATAGTAAGGAGCCGATGTGCCGTCCAAATACCATTATTTGGATCGGTGATACCAATACCCACTATGACAACAACTTACCCCAGTGGGATATGTATACAAATGCCGGTAGAGCGAACTCTAACAGGGTAAGCGATACCGGTAGCCTGAAGACCGGAGAATTGTTCAGGCAGATCTGGAATTGGGAAGGTAGGCCGGGTAGAAAGTGGGATATGAACCGTAGCCTGAAAGAGTATCAGTATTTATGGACCGGTGAAAAAGACGGACACTCCCCGGGCGGCGTGGCCGGTTTGGCCTATTGGGCGCATATCAACGATACGCGCAGCGATATCCCGGGTAACCAATATCAGAGTAACTTTATTATCGACGTATTGGAAGGCGGTCACTCTAAAGAGCCTGGTAGTTCTAGTTACAATTGTCAGCAAAGGTGGAGTGGAGGCGTCCAATTACCTCCGGCCAACTCCCAGTGTACTTATGGTAATCCGTGGTATTGGGCGGCCAAGTATGGTGGTTTTGAGCATGGCGGCAGCGTCCAACGTGCAGCAACCCTGACTAATCCTAATCAGGATGCCAGGTCTTGGAAACGGGCGTCTACTAGCGAAGAGAATAATTTGTTTGGCAACGACAGAATGCCGAGGAACTTTGCCTTGGGCAATAGTCCGGAAAATATGGCCGCTGCTCTAAGGCGTGCCTTTACCCGTGCCGGCGATTTTGCCCGTCCCACGCAGGCCGCACCGACCTTTACCACTCCTCCCGGACAGAAAACCGACCTGAAATCTGGCCAAAGCACCGAAATCATCTCAACTACTTATGATTTCACTAAGCTGACGGGTGATGTGGTGTCGGAACGCCAGCAGATGGTAAACAATAAATTGCAGCCTGTGGGCGGCATCCTTTGGTCCGCTTCGGGGAAAATAGGTGCACGCTTCCACAACGGCAGCAATTATGCCAACCGCCAAGTGTTCGTGCGCAACCGGGGCAACGGCTTCGTGCGCTTCAATACCGCCAATAAGTCCAATTTTGCCTCATCGGTTTCCGGAACCGGCAGTTTGTCGGATAACGATGTAATCAACTACACCTTGGGCGACAACAGCAAGGAAGCGGCCGCTATGGCGCGCACTCGCGACAAGATACTTGGCACGATGGTCAGCCCGACCGTGGCGTTGGTTTCGCCTATCCCGGCAAGTGAACGGCCAATGGGCTGCAGCTATACCGTTGATCCGAACACTAGGCCGAGACATTATGTGGTGAGCGCCAACGACGGTATGGTGCATGTGTTGGATGCTTCCGGCGAAGAAAAAATGGCGCTGATGCTGTCCACTGCACTGCCTTGGTTGGATGACTATGCCAGCCCGTCGTATGTGCACCGCTACCTGAACGACGGTACCCCCTCGGTGACCGAGACCTGTCTGGCGGATGGTAAGGCACACTCCGTAGCCATCGGTTCTGCAGGCAAAGGCGGTGCGGCAGTTTACGCCCTCGACGTAACCGATCTTTCGTCTCCAGGCGAAGGTAACCTGATGTGGGAATTTACCAATGCCGACGATTCCGACTTGGGCGTGGGCGTAGGCGTGCCTTATGTGGCTAAAAACAAAGACGGCAAAGCCATTGCGATTTTCAACAGCGGCTACAACAATCCCTCCGACAGAGGACATATCTTCGTTTTGAACGTGGATAGGCCGAGAGGCGGGTCTTGGGGCGGCCAATATCAGAAAATCCCATTGGGACGTGCCGGTGTCGGCGACGTACTCGTGCTGGATTCAAATAAAGACGGCGTGCCGGAAAGACTCTATGCCGGTGACTACGATGGTAATTTGTGGCGCGTAGATTACAACCGGACAACCGGGGCTTGGACGCCCAGCAAGCTGTATGCCGCTCCGGCAGGCTCTCCGCCCATGACCACCAGGCCGGCCGCCCATAAAGACCCAGGCGGTAAGACATACGTTATTGCCGGTACCGGCCAATATATGACGGCCGATGCACTTGACCGCAATCAGCAGAATTATGTTTACGGCTTCTTCGACGACGGCAGCACCGTTACCGGGCATGGGCAGTTATTGCGCCAGAGCATCGGCGGACAAGCATCAGGCGACGCAAGTGCGATCACCAGAAGTAACGCGGCTGCCTTCACAATCAGCCAAAACGCGCTGAGCGGTTCGGAAAAGGGCTGGTTTATTGAGTTGCCAGCCGGCCAGATCGTTACCGCTCCGGCCATCATTTACCGCGAACAGGTAGCAATGTTCCAAGCGGTATCGCGTAGGAGCAACCCTAATCCCACCTCCTGCTCACTGAGCGGTTCGACCTCGTTTATCAACGTGGATCTGAAAAATGGCGGCTTGTTCGGTAAGCCCGTGTTTGATACCAACGGCGACGGCGTGTTCGATGAAAAAGACGCGAAGACCGGCATGATTACTTTCTACGACAATATCGCCGTTACCAGTGCGATGTCGCTGGCTCAAACCGCCAACGGTGAGGCAACTGTGCTTGCAGCTATGGGTGATACCGGCCAAATGTCCCTTGCCATGAACCCATTGGAAAAACCACGTCCTCCGCAGGATTCTAAAGGCATTGTCCGCCGTATTTCTTGGCAGGAAATATTCTAAAGCGGTACAACAAACGGCAGCTGCACCATGGCAGTTGCCGTTTTTCTTTGCGTTGCGAGATATCCTATACCCGGGAGAAGGGCGACGTACTCAACCTGCCCGGCCGATTTTCAGGTAGCCTGAGATCCATTGCAAAACACAGGAATTAAGTATTGTTTGGAGTGAAAGGATTATAAGATATTTAATCATATAGTGAATTAAATTTAAACCAGTACAGCGTTGGCTTGCCTTGCCGTAACGTGTGTACTGTCTGCGGCTCGCCGCCTTGTCCTGATTTAAATTTAATCCACTATAACATTAAGCTGGATGAGTTGTTGAGAAACGCATATCGGAGAAAAGTGCCAAAGGCAGAGGTTTGCAAAGGTTTCAACCGGTGTAGCGGAATGCGGCCTATATTCCGACACCGTATGCTATATTCCTCTTGGCTCTCCGGATTGTTCTGATTATGATTTTTTCCTCTTCTTCCCGCCCGCTCACCCCCGCCGAAACCAAACTCGCCCGCAGCGTGTTTGGCAGCGGGCTGCGTTATGAACGCATCCGCCTGCACGGCGGCGCGTGGTGGCTGCCTACCCGCAATATTGCCATAGCCCCCTTCGGCCATGTTTACTTCCCCGCCAACCGCTTCTGCCCCGATTTCGCCCAGCGACCCTTGATCGAACGCGCCTGGCTGGTGCACGAGCTGACACATGTTTGGCAACATCAAAACGGTTTTCCCGTTTGGCTTGGCGGCAGTTTGCAGGCTTTACGTTTGGGCTACCTGAAAAAACGCGCCTACCGCCTGCCCATGCTCGACACCGTACTGCACTTCAACCGCCTCAATATGGAGCAGCAGGCCGAAATCTTTGCCCTGTATTACCGCGCCGCCATTTGCCACGACCCCGCCGCCACCCTCTACCTGCCGCAGTTGCAACGCCTGTTGCAGCCGTTTTTTGCCAATCCGAAAAGCCGCGAACTGTGGCCGAAGTGGCTTTGAAAGCTGAGTGCGGCTATGTTTATAACTTCGTTGAAGCTGTGTTTTCAGGTAGCCTTTTGGCCGTAACGCGGTAAGGTTGGCTGAACTATCCGGCTTAGACTTTTTTCTTCTATCTATTAAAAATTTATTTATAAAGACGGAGTAAGGTTGGAAGAAGAGCAGAACGCAGAATCTTAGAATTATATTCAATATTTTGAAAAATAATATTCTTCTTAAAATTAAATAAATTTAGTTCGGGCTGGCTTTGCTGCTTGCATTAATTTCATTCATGCAAAGCAGCAAATTTATCGCTTGCAACTTGCCTCGTCCTGCCGCAAACTTGCCTCTTGAGAAATTTTACTTATTTCCTAAACATTTTCCATTTTGCAAACCATTGAAGGAGTTTTTATGAACACATTCCACCTCTCCGGCTATCCGCGCATCGGTGCGAAGCGCGAGCTGAAATTTGCCGTTGAAGCCTTTTGGAAAGGCGCGAAATCCGAAGTTGAATTGCAGCAGGTAGCGGCCGATATCCGCCGTGCCAACTGGGCCACCCAAAAAGCCGCCGGCGCCGATTTGCTGCCGGTGGGCGATTTTTCGTTCTACGACCATGTGCTGGATTTGCTCTGCACCTTGGGCGGCATCCCCTCCCGTTTCGGCTTTGATGCAGCCAAGCTGACCCTGCCGGAATACTTCCAGCTGGCACGCGGCAACGCCACCCAGTTTGCGATGGAAATGACCAAATGGTTCGACACCAACTACCACTTCATCGTGCCCGAATGGTCGGCCGACACCGAATTTAAGGTAAACGCCAAAAACCTGATTGCGCAAATCAAAGAAGCCAAAGCGCAAGGCCACGACATCAAGCCCACGCTGGTGGGTCCGGTTACGCTGGCTTGGTTGGGCAAGAAAAAAGAAGATTTCGGCTGCCGCGTAACCAAACTGCTGCTGCCCAAGCTGCTGCCTGCCTATGCACAACTCTTGCGCGAGCTGGCTGCCGAAGGCGTGGATTGGATTCAGATTGACGAACCGATTTTGGCTGCCGAAGCTTCACAAGTGTGGCTGGATGCATTCGCTCCCGTGTATCAGGAATTGGCCAACACTGGCGTGCGCATCGTCATCGGCACTTATTTCGCCTCCGTGGCCGAACATCTGAACCTGCTGAAATCCCTGCCCGTACACGGCGTGCACATCGACTGTGTGCGCGCACCGGAGCAGCTCTCCGTATTTGCCGACGGCTGGCCGGACAACCGCGTGCTGTCTGTAGGCCTGATTGACGGCCGTAACGTGTGGCGCGCCAACCTGAACAAGGTAATCGACACGCTCGAGCCCGTAAAAGCCAAATTCGGCAACAACTTGTGGATTGCCCCCTCCTGCTCGCTGCTGCATAGCCCGCAAGACTTGGCCGTGGAAGAAAAACTGGACGGCGAAATCAAATCTTGGATGGCTTTTGCCGCACAGAAGCTGGTGGAACTGGGCGTGGTGAAACAGGCTTTAGCACATGGCAAATCTGCCGTTCAGGCTGCCTTGGCTGAATCCAATGCCGCCGCCGCCGACCGCGCCACCAACAAGAAAATCCACAACGCAGCCGTGCAAAAACGCGTGGCCGACCTGCCCAAAGGCGCCGACCAACGCAAATCGCCGTTTGCCCAGCGCATTAAGGTACAGCAGGAATGGATGAAGCTGCCCGTGCTGCCCACCACCACCATCGGCTCCTTCCCGCAAACCACCGAAATCCGCCAAGCGCGCGCCGCGTTCAAGAAAGGCGAGCTCTCCGCTGCCGATTATGATGCCGCGATGAAGAAAGAAATCGCCTACTGCGTGGAAATCCAAGAGAAATTGGAATTGGATGTGCCCGTACACGGCGAAGCAGAACGTAACGACATGGTGGAATACTTCGGCGAACAGCTGGCCGGCTACTGCTTCAGCCAATTCGGCTGGGTGCAGAGCTACGGCAGCCGCTGCGTGAAACCGCCGATTATTTTCGGCGATGTGTCCCGCCCCAATCCGATGACCGTTTATTGGTCTACCTACGCGCAAAGCCTGACCAAACGCCCGATGAAAGGCATGCTCACCGGCCCGGTAACCATGTTCAAATGGTCGTTTGTGCGCGACGATGTGCCGCTGAGCGTGGTGGCCAAGCAAATCGCATTGGCGCTGAACGACGAAGTGCTGGATTTGGAAAAAGCCGGCATCAAGGTGATCCAGATCGACGAGCCCGCCATCCGCGAAGCCATGCCGCTGAAAAAAGCGCAGTGGGACGAATACCTGGACTGGGCCTGCGAAGCCTTCCGCCTCTCCAGCACCGGCGCGGAAGACAGCACCCAAATCCACACCCATATGTGCTATTCCGAGTTCAACGACATCCTGCCCGCCATCGCCAGCATGGATGCAGACGTGATTACCATTGAAACTTCACGTTCCGACATGGAATTGCTCACCGCGTTCGGCGACTTCAAATACCCGAACGACATCGGCCCCGGCGTGTACGACATCCACAGCCCGCGCGTGCCCACCGAAGCCGAAGTGGAGCGCCTGCTGCGCAAAGCGATGGAAGTGGTGCCGGTAGAGCGCCTGTGGGTGAACCCCGACTGCGGCCTGAAAACCCGCGGCTGGAAAGAAACCTTGGAGCAGCTTGAAGTGATGATGGCGGTTACCAAAAAACTGCGTAAGGAATTGGCGGATAAAAACGTTACCCGCTAAACGCTGAGGCAGTTGGAATGAGCAAAGGCCACCTGAAAGTTTCAGGTAGCCTTTAGCGCCGTTTGAATTTCGTCAAAGCTATGCTTTAGCTTTGCGGCAACTCGGCTTTCTGCGGAAACCTCGTTTCAGGTAGCCTTTGGTATGCGGCAGCAAGCAACTGCCCTATTGCCGGGCGGGCTTTGCGGCTAGAATATTTGCCTGTGATTAGTGAATGGGAAAAGGACGAACAATGGCTTTGCTGCGGCGGATGGTGGTGGCGGGGGTGGGCCTGATTGGCGGCTCGCTGGCTTTGGATGTGAAGCGGCTGGGGCTGGCGGATTGCGTGGCGGGCGTGGATACGGACGCGGCCAATCTGCGACAGGCGCTGGAGTTGGGCGTGGTGGATGAAGGCTTTGCTTCGCTCGGGCAGGCCTTATCGGCCGATACGGATTGGGTGCTGCTGGCCGTGCCGGTGGGCGCGGTGGCACGGATTTGCGCGGAATTGGCGCCGCTCTTGCCGGCGGGATGTGTGGTGAGCGATGTGGGCAGCACCAAGCAGTCGGTGCTGGCGGCGTTTGTGCAGTATTTGGCGGATGCGTGGCCGCGCTGCGTGGCGGCACACCCGATTGCAGGCACGGAGCGTTCGGGCGCGGCGGCGGCACAGGCCGGGCTGTTTGCAGGCAAACGGCTGATTATGTGCCCGCACGAGGGGCAGGATGCGGCGGCGCTGGCGCGGGTGGAAGCATTGTGGCAGGCAGTGGGCGCACGGGTGGAGTATATGGATGCAGCGGCGCACGATGCGGCGTTTGCGGCGGTATCGCACCTGCCGCAGCTTTTGGCCTATGCCTATATGCGGCAGGTGGCGCTCGCGGCAGAGAGTGACAAATGGCTGCGGCTGGCGGGCAGCGGTTTCCGCGATTTTTCCCGCCTGGCGGCCAGCGAGCCGGCGATGTGGGCGGACATTGCGCTGGCCAACCGCGAAAACCTGCTGGCTTTATTGGACGGGCAACAGCAGCAGTTGGCGCAGCTGCGCGAATGCTTGGCGCAGGAAGACGGAGCGGGCTTGCGGGAGATGTTTGCCGAGGCGAGCACGGCGCGGCGGGAGTGGGAAAACGGACGGAGGTAGGAAATTTCAGGTAGCCTTTTGGGGCTACCTGAAAGTTTTCGGATGATTGGCAACGGTGGTTAAACTTCGTTGAAACAGCAGTGGGTTGTGCTTTTGAGTCCGACCCACGGCTTTTCAGGTAGCCTTCCCTTGCGGGGCATGTAGTGTGTGTGCGGTACGCACGCACGCGTTATTCAAACCTCAAACAACGGCGTGCGTGCCTGCGGCACACACCCTACAGCCGCCCGGCGCGCAGCTTGGGTTGGGAAAGCCAACGGTTCACTTTATTGGTTGGGTTACGCCTGTGGTTAACTCCATCTACTCTTGTTGCGCTTTCAGGTAGCCTTTTGGGGCTACCTGAAAGTTTTCGGATGATTGGCAACAGTGGTTAAACTTCGTTGAAACAGCAATGGATTGTGCTTTTGAGTCCGACCCACGGCTTTTCAGGTAGCTTTCTCCATTGGGGGGCGTGTAGGGCGTATGCGGAACGCACGTACTCGTTATTCAAACCTCAAATAACGGCGTGCGTGCCTGCGGCACACACCCTACAGCCGCCCGGCGCATAGCTTGGGTTGGGAACCCCAACAGTTCACTATAAATGTTTTCAGGTAGCCTGTTATGGGAGAGGCTACCTGAAAGTTTGTATGGCTAGAGATAGTCGGCCAGGTTGCCCAGTGCGCTTTGCCAATCGCTGGGGGCGATACCGAAGGCGGTGTGGATTTTGCGGCAGTTGAGGCGGGAGTCGGCGGGGCGGTGGGCGGGGGTGGGATAGTCGGCGGTGGTGATGGCGCGCAGTTCTGGGGCGTGGGGCAGGATGCCTTGCTCGGCGGCGCAGCGAAAGATTTCGGCGGCAAAGCCGTGCCAGGTGGTGTAGGGGCTGCCTGAAAAGTGGTAGAGGCCGTAGGGGCAGTTTTCGGTTTGGGTGCGCCCGGCGATGTGCAGCAGGACGGCGGCGATGTGGCCGGCATAGGTGGGGGCGCCGCTTTGGTCGGCCACGATGCCGAGGCTGTCGCGTTCGCGGCCGAGGCGGAGCATGGTTTTCACGAAGTTGTGGCCGTGTTCGCCAAACACCCAGGCGGTGCGCAGGATGATGTGGCGCGGGCAGGCGGCCTGCACGGCTTGTTCGCCGGCCAGTTTGCTTCGGCCGTATATGGTTTGGGGATCGGGGGTGTCGGTTTCGAGGTAGGGGCGCTCGGTGCGGCCATTGAAAACGTAGTCGGTGGAAATATGCAGTATGGCGGCGCCTGCGGCGTGGGCGGCGCGGGCGAGGTTTTCGACGCCTTCGGCGTTGGCGGCATAGGCGGCGGCCGGTTCGCTTTCGGCTTTGTCTACGGCGGTGTAGGCGGCGGCGTTGATGATCACGTCGGGCTGCTCGCGCTCGACGGCCTGCAATACGGCGGCACGGTTGGCGATGTCGAGCTCGCTGCGGTCGTAAGCGGCTACCTGAAAATTGTGATCGGTGGCCTGCCGGATGAGGGCTTGGCCGACTTGGCCATGGTGGCCGGTGATGAGGAGTTTCATAGGGGCTACCTGAAATTGGGATGTTTAATCAAACAATACGGCTTGGTTCAGCGGTTTGCCGGCGAGGTCTTTGGGCGAGAGTTTGGGCTCGCCTTGCAGCGGCCATTCGATGCCGACTGCGGGGTCGTTCCACAGCAGGGAGTGTTCGGCTTTTGGGTTGTAGTAGTCGGTGCATTTATAAACGAATTCGGCCTCTTGGCTGAGCACGTAGAAGCCGTGGGCGAAGCCTTCGGGCACCCAGAGCTGGTGTTTGTTTTCGGCGGAGAGGACGGCGCCGACCCATTGGCCGAAGGTGGGGGAGCTGCGGCGCAGATCGACGGCCACGTCGAACACTTCGCCGGCAATCACGCGCACGAGTTTGCCTTGGGTGTTTTCGGTTTGGTAGTGCAGGCCGCGCAAAACGCCTTGGCCGGATTTGGAGTGGTTTTCCTGCATGAAGGTGTGCGGGACGATGTGTTCGCGAAACCAGTTGTCGCGGAAGGTTTCCATAAAGAAGCCGCGCTCGTCGCCGTGGACTTGGGGCTGGAGGAGTTTGACGTCGGGAAGGGTGGTGGGGAGGATGTTCATGCGCGTTGGGTTGGGGTTAGGGAGAGGGTTTCAGGCAGCCTGTTCTTTTGGACTGCCTGAAAATGGGTTTACGAATGCTCCAGGGTGTTACTGATGTATTGTTGCCGTTGGATTTGCCCGAGCTTGTGCCGGGCTTCGGCCAGCTGGCGGTTGAGGCGTTCATGTTCTTTGCTGCCGCAACCGGGCTGTTTGGCCTGCTGCTTGAGCCGGGCGATGCGCTGTTGCAGCTCGGTTTTGTTGCGTTGCTGCATTTGGACGGCATAGGCGGCTTGGCCGTCGTAGTAGGCCTGAATTTTGTTTTGCAGCGCCTGCCAGGCTTTGGGCTGGTGTTTGGGCGGGATGGCGAGCTTGTAGCTGAGGCGGGTGCAGGGGCGGCCGCATTCGGGGCAGGGCACGGCTTGGCCGTGGGTTTTGGCACGGCGCACGGCGGCGCGGCAGTGGAAGCAGACGTGGTTGGTGTTGGAGGGCATGACGGCGAGAAATAGGCTGGCGGGATAATGTGGGCATGGGGCTGCCTGAAAATCAGTTTGGCGGATTGCTGTTTTGCTGACGGGCATTTACCAGCTCTTGCAGCAGGTGCATATAGCGGGGGTAGAGCGGTGCGATGCGGGCGCGGTTGGCCGGGGTACAGAAGTTCTGCAGGCGCTCGGGAGTGCGTATAATGGTTTCATAATATGTTGTTAAATCGGAAAGTTCTTGGAGCTGTTCCGGAGTGAGGGTACAGCGGTTGAATTCTTCGTTGCCCGATTGGCTGTTGAGTTCGCCAATGGCATGCCAGCCGATCAGGACTTGGCGGCGGGTTTGCTCGGTGTCGGTTTTTTCGCAGTAGCGGCTGTCTACAAACATTTCCATGCTGTCGATAACGGCTTGTTTGCATTCGGCCGCACTCATGGCGCGGACGAAGGAGATGTCGGCGCGGGCCAGAGGGGCGGCGAGCAAGAGGGTGAGGAGGAGGGGGCGAGATTTGATCATGATTTCATTCCTAAGTAGTTCATGCCGATGTGTTTCAGGTAGCCTTTGATGCTGCGGATGATGATACTACTGGTTTTCGGCTGGAGGAAGCCTGCTTTTTCCTGGCGGATGGTGCTGTCAAGTTTTTCTAGCGCCTCGAGTACGAAGGTGGGGCGGCTGTGCAGGATGCGCAGGCCGTGGTGTTGTTCGAAGTAGAGCCAGTCGTCGGCTGTGGCGCAAGGGGTTTGTGTAGCTCGGTACAGTTTTTCCGCGCCTTCACGGCTGATGATGTAGGCAACGGTGCCGCAGCCGTATTGTTCCCATGGGGTGCCGAAATAGATGGTGTTGCCGTCTGTATTCATTTTGACACGATGCTTGATGGGGATGCGACGGTAGTAATAGGGCAGTTGGTGCGGCAGGGTTTTGACGTAACCTAATATCAGGATGTCGAACGGATATTGGGTGGATAGGGCTTTCAGGTAGCCTTCATCCAATAAGGGCTGCGGATTGCGGATAAATTCGGCATCATCTTCCAAAACCAGGGCGTAGGGGTGCTGCTGGCGGACAATGTGGGCGTAAACCTGATGATGGCTGAGGGCGCAGCCTAATTCGCCTCGGGTGAGCCAACGTTGTTTTTTGGTTTTTTTATGCAGCAGCCGGGATGAGAGGCGTTCGATATCGGATTGGCTGGCTTGGCGCATATCCACGGCATCGATAAAGGTGGCCTCAATGCCCACTTTCGCACACTCTTGCCGCATATGTTCGCGTCGGTCTTGCTGGTTGGCAAGGGAAATAATGTAAGCTGGAATCATGATGTGGAATCAAAGAGTTGTTTCAAGTGCGCGCCGAAGGTGCCGGGTTGGAAGCTTAAACGGCGGTCGAGTTTGTGCACGGGGGTTTGTGCAGTGATTTCGGCGAAAGCTTCGGCGTTGTAGGGTTGTTCTAATTTGGCCAGGAGCAGATGAGGCAGGGTGTCGTCTACGGGTTCGCTGGCTTGGCCTGGCAGATGGTTGCGCACTAGTTCGTTGAACATGATTTGAAAGAAGAAGTAGTGCGGTATGTGGTTTTGGGTTTGCCAAAAGTTCAGCATCACATCGAGGCAGGTGTGAATCAGCAAGTTGCCGGGTTGGGCGGCGATAATGCAGTTGTTGACCTGCACGGGGTGATTGGGCGACCAATTGAATACATCGGCATTGAAGCCCTGCCAAAAGTCCTGATGGGCAGCTTTGGGAGAGCGTTGGTACATAAAGAAATCTGTTTGCGCCCATTCTTTTGGGAGTGGGGCGGTAAGCAATATAGAAGCGTCCAGCCAAACGCTGCCGTAAATATCCAATAGTGCCAGGCGCAACAGATCGGCAAAAAAAGCGGGTTTGAACTCCGGATTTTGGCGTTTGGTTTGAACGAAATCGGGCAGATCCAAATAATTGTGCAGGGTGTGGTCGTCTAGCCGGATAAGCCGGTAGTCGTCTAGATTTTGTTCGACTGAGCGGAAACACAGGCGCACCATTTCTGGCAGTTGCTCTGGTTCGAGGCCTTGCCCCCAGTATTGCCAGATGATTTTTTGTCCGCGCAAATCTTGTTTGGCTTGAAGATTAAAACGGGGCAGCTGGCCTTGAAAGTAGGCTTGCAGGAAAGGCCGCCATAATTCGGCGGTGTGATACATCTGTTTCCGGCTGGCGTATGCATTGATTTTGTTGCGCAGTGGTTTGGGGGTGAGGCCGCGGTAGAAGATTTTCCACGGCCTTTGGTTGAGGCGCAGCAGCGGGGTGGCGGTGGAGGCGAAATGATCGGCGGGAAACGGCATGGGCTGGTGTTCCTAGGCTACCTGAAAACGGTACGTGCTATTTTACACTATCGAAATGGTAGGTGGCTGCAATGGGGTTTGCTGAGTTTTCAGGTAGCCTGAACTATTTTTTGAGCAGCCGCAGCAGGTATTGGCCGTATTGGTTTTTGGCCATGGGTTTGGCCAAATCGGCCAATTGTTCGTTGGAAAGCCAGCCGTTGCGCCAGGCGATTTCTTCGAGGCAGGCTACCTGAAGGGCTTGTACGTTTTGGATGGTGCGCACAAATGAGGCGGCTTCGTGCAGGCTTTCGTGTGTGCCGGTATCGAGCCAGGCGAAGCCGCGGCCGAGCAGTTGCACGGAAAGGCTGCCGTCTTCGAGATAGAGTTGGTTGAGGTCGGAAATTTCGAGCTCGCCGCGTGCGGATGGCTTGATTTGTTTGGCGAATTCGACCACGCGCTTGTCGTAGAAATAGAGGCCGGTTACTGCCCAGTTGGATTTGGGTTGCGCGGGTTTTTCTTCGATGGATAGGGCTTTGAAGTGCTGATCAAATTCGACCACGCCGAAGCGTTCGGGGTCTTTCACTTGGTAGGCGAATACGGTGGCGCCGTGGGTTTGGGCTGCGGCTTGCTGCAGGGTTTGGGTGAAGGATTGGCCGTAGAAGATATTGTCGCCCAATACGAGGCAGACGTTGTCGCTGCCGATAAATTCTTCGCCGATGATGAAGGCTTGGGCAAGGCCGTCCGGGCTGGGTTGTACGGCGTATTGCAGGCGGATGCCGAAGTCGCTGCCGTTGCCGAGCAGGCGGCGGAAGGCGGCGTTGTCTTCGGGGGTGGTGATGATGAGGATGTCGCGGATGCCGGCGAGCATTAACACCGATAGGGGGTAATAAATCATCGGTTTGTCGTATACGGGCATAAGTTGTTTGGATATGCCGCGAGTGATGGGGTAGAGCCGTGTGCCGGAACCGCCAGCGAGGATGATGCCTTTCATACCTTCCTTCCTCCTTTGCAGAAGGCTACCTGAAAATGGTAAAACGTTTTCAGGTAGCCTGTTGCCTGTTGCGAGTTGCCGGGTGTTTATTCCGCGCCCAGCAGTTTACCGTTGTAGCGGCCGAAGAATTCGCTGATTTCAAAGAATACTTCTTTGCGCTCGCCGTTCGGGCCGACTACGCTGATGCGGTCGTAGATGCCGTTTTGCCCTTGAATCAGGGCTTGGCCGATTTTACGGTAGCCTGGCATGTTTTGGGCAATCCAGCGGTTTTCGGCGGCAATGCCGCGCGGGGTGTCGTTTTCGTGGATAACTACGGCGCGCTCTTGGCTGCTACCGTCGGCACGTTGCTGCTGCTGGGCGGCGGCAGGTGCGCGGTGGGGGCGGGTTTTGGCTTCTACACTGCCGGAGAGGGCAAGGCCGAGGGCAAGGAAGCCGAGTAGTGCGGTGTTGCGGATATTCATGAATAAGCTCCAATTTATCGGGTTGATGAATGGCCGAGCCGTTCCAGGCGGTAGCGGCCGTCGAGAATGCGTTGCCACCAAGGGCGGTTGGCCAAATACCATTGTACGGTTTTTCGCATGCCGGATTCAAATGTTTCCTGCGGCCGCCAGCCGAGCTCGCGGCCGATTTTGGCGGCGTCGATGGCGTAGCGCAAATCGTGGCCGGGGCGGTCGGGCACGAAAGTGATTAAGTCTTCATAACGCGCTACGCTGGCCGGTTTTTCGGGAGCAAGTTCTTCCAGCAGGGTACAGATGGTTTGCACCACTTCGAGATTGGTTTTTTCGTTGTGACCGCCGATATTGTAACTCTCTCCGATTTTGCCTTGGGTGATGACTTGGTACAGTGCGCGGGCATGGTCTTCCACAAAGAGCCAATCGCGGATTTGCTGCCCGTCGCCGTAGACAGGCAATGGCTTGCCGGCTAGGGCGTTCAGAATCATCAGCGGAATGAGTTTTTCGGGGAAGTGGTAGGGGCCGTAGTTGTTGGAGCAGTTGGTAATAATGGTGGGCAGGCCGTAGGTGCGCTGCCAGGCGCGTACAAGATGGTCGCTGGAGGCTTTGCTGGCGGAATAGGGGCTGGACGGGGCGTAGGGCGTGGTTTCGGTGAATAGATCATCCGTACCGTGCAAGTCGCCATACACCTCATCGGTGGAGATATGGTGGAAGCGGAATGCCGAGCGGCGGTTTTCAGGTAGCCCTTGCCAGTAGGCACGGGCAGCTTCGAGCAGATTAAAGGTGCCGACAATATTGGTTTGAATAAATTCGCCGGCGCTGTCTATGCTCCTATCTACATGGCTTTCTGCTGCCAGGTGCATCACCGCGTCGGGCTGGTATTGGGCAAATACGCGGTCGAGCTCAGCGCGATTGCAAATATCTACTTGCTCGAAGGTATAGCGGGGGCTACCTGAAACTTCTGCCAAAGATTCGAGGTTGCCCGCGTAGGTGAGCTTGTCGAGATTGATGACGGAATCTCGAGTGTGTTGGATGATGTGGCGGATAACTGCCGAGCCGATAAAGCCGGCACCACCAGTGATGAGAAGATTCATAATTATTTGTAGTTTGAATAGTGGACAAGTGGCAAAAGATCTGAGGAAATCTGTTTTTTTCTTCGATAAGAGATAGGGATGATACCAAAGAAAATTAATTTACGTATCTCTGAGGTAGGCCTTTCTTTCCTATAGATGTATTTTTTTATAATTTTATTTAGTTTACTTTTTCGATATAGTATATGCTGTAATGTTTGTTGTATCGTTGGATCTGATAGCAAAGTAGCTGCGCGCTTATTCATAGAGAATAGAGAAATTGCTTCTTCAAATTTTTTATCTTGGATAACCCATTTTGCCCAATCAATCAATGTCTGTGGATTTGGTTTATTTGGCCAGTATTTATCTAGGTATTCTGAAACAATACGAATTTGTCTAGTACCATTTTTGTGAACATTATTATCATGTAATCGATAGAATACGGTATTATCATTAATAAAGCTATATTCCCATCCAGAATTTTGTTTTAAATGTCGAAATAGTTTTGTTCTTAAGATAATATCATCTCCAGTCATATCTTCATCAAATCCGCTGATTGCATCAATGATAGATTTTCTAAAGATGCATCCTTGTATGTAGAAAGATCCAAATTGTGTATATTCAAATTCTAACAGCTCATCGATGCTGATATGCTCTAGTTCTTCTATTGGCAATGGAGGCAGTTTATTTATCACTAGGCCTGTATCATTTATGGCTACGGCTGTTTTGGCAGCAATAAAAGCTAAGCTTGGGTTTTTAGCCATTAGCTGAATGGAAGCTAGCATAGTATCTGGTCGGAATACGTCATCTAAAGCGATGAAAGAAATAAGTTCTCCGTTAGCATGCTGTATGGCAGTATTAAAGTTTTTTCCAATATTCCCAGTATTCTCTTGTGAAATGATGGTAATCGGTAATGGAAAATTTTTGGCCAGTTTTTGTAAGATGTCAGCGCTATTATCTGTAGAACCGTCATCCACAACAATTACTTCAATATTTTTATAATTTATGCAGACAATAGAGTCCAGATTTTCTTGGAGAAAATTTGCGTGGTTATAGCCTAAACAGCAAATCGATAAGAGGGGAAGATGCATAATTTAATTTGAGAATATTATTGCCAGTTGATTTTAGATTTTCTTAGTAGTCTAAGATAGCCTTTAAATAGCCTACTATTTCTTGAGAATTTCAATAATCTACTTCTTGCTTCATACAATATATTTTGTGCGGATTTCTTATCTGTATCATCAAGGGTGGCAGAATTCTGTTCTGCCATTCTTCTATAGTAAAAAATTAAATCAACTGTATGTTGATGCCATTTTTTTATAAATTCTCTATCAAAGGAGTTCTGATACATAAATTCTAGAAGATGAACATAACTATAAATATCTTCTATAATATGTGGCCGAAAAACTTTAGTGAGGGCAGAAGTATTATCCTGACGATAGTAAAAAGTAGTCTGGCAAAAGGTTATTCGATTGCAGAAAAATAAATATTTCCGTGAGTTACATTCATCACCTGTGAGATAAGAATCATCATAGCCAACCTCTCGAAGTAAATAAGTTTTTCTTAAATAGAAACCATGTATTTTCCATGGCATAGCCAATTTGAATGCCGTAGTACCATCGATAATACTATCGTAGTTTAATCCATTTGGTAGTGTTGTTCTACGGTTATTTGGAGAGTTAGCAAAGAACCACTCCATATCAGGGATTACTGCATCTACATTTTGTAGTTCTGCAGTTGTAACTAATTTTTCTAAAGTATCATGTTCTATTAAGTCATCCTGACTCATATAAAAGAAATATTTACCATTACAGTAATTAAGCCCATATTTAATACCTTTTACCGCATTCCCCCCTTTTTTAGGCATTTTTAACACTCTAAAGCGAGTATCAAGACTAGCCTGATATTCAATTATTTGCAGACTGTTATCTTCAGATTGATCATCAACAAAAATCACTTCAAAATTAGTCAGAGTCTGTTTTATAAGACAGTCAATCAACATACCAAGATACTTTTCCCCATTGTAAACAGGTACTAAAATAGAAACAATAGGGGGGGTCATGTTACATCCTTATATTTTAAAAGAATTACAAGCAGTGATAACAGCCTCTACATCATTATCTTCCATCACTGGGCTGATGGGTAAAGATAAAACTTCTTGATGGATGCGTTCAGTAAGTGGCAAAGATAAATGCTTCCACTTTGCGTAACAAGCCTGATGATGTGGGGCAATAGGATAGTGGATAAGTGTTTGTATGTTTTGTTCAGCTAGATGGTTTTGTAGCGCAGCTCTATATTTACTACGGATAACAAACAAATGCCATACATGTGCTGATGCTATGTCAATACAAGGCAGGGTTATTGCAGGGTTACGAATATTTTCTAAATAGTGCTTGGCAATTTGTTGCCTACGAATATTTTCTTGAGGCAGATGGGGGAGTTTCACTGATAATATGGCAGCTTGGAGTTCATCTAGCCGGCTATTTGTACCACAATAAATATTCTTATATTTTTCATGAGAACCGTAATTGCGCAAAGCTTTTAAGGTACTAAATAACGTTTCATTATTGGTAGTAATTGCCCCCGAGTCTCCCAATGCGCCAAGATTTTTACCGGGATAAAAACTAAACGCCCCCGCATGCCCAAAATTGCCAGCTCTCCTTCCATCAATATGTGCGCCATGGGCTTGAGCACAGTCTTCTAATATAAGTAAGTCATATTGTTTGGCAATCTGTAGAATTGCTGACATATTGGCTAGCTGGCCATAAAGATGCACAGGCAAGATAGCTTTAGTTTTTGTGGTTATAGCCGATTGAATTTTATCTGTATCTATAGTATAAGTGTTGATATTTGGTTCAACCAAAATTGGAGTTAGGCGATTTTCTGTAATAGCTAAAATACTAGCAATATAGGTATTTGCTGGCACAATAACTTCATCACCATCTTTCAGGTAGCCTAATTCTTTCCAAGCGCGCAACACTAGGGCTAGTGCGTCCAATCCATTAGCAACGCCTAAGGCATATTTTGTTCCACAGAATTTAGAAAAAAGAGCTTCAAAATTTTCTAGTTCTTTTCCTAATAAATACCAGCCAGAATCAAGCACACGTGAGCAGGCATCTTGTATCTCATTTTTATATTGAGCATTAATTTTTTGCAAGTCTAAAAATTTAATCATTGCTGAAACTCTTTATATTGTTCTGGTTATACTATTGTTAATATAACTGATACTTATAGATACTGTTTGGAATTTTCTAGGGTTGTTCCAATAACTCTTGCTGGGTTACCAATAACTATACTATATGGTGGAATATCTTTAGTAACTACTGATCCTGCACCAATCATACAGTAATCTCCTAAATTCACTCCAGGGAGAATGGTTGCATTAGCACCAATGGATGCACCTTTGCCAATAGTTGTCATTAAGAATTGGTCAGGATATTGCTTAGATCGAGGTTTTTTATCATTAGTAAATGTAGCATTCGGACCAATAAATACATCATCATGTACTACGATTCCATCCCATAAGTATACCCCTGATTTAATAGTAACATTATTTCCAATAATCACTTCATTCTCAATAAAAGTATGTGCACAAATATTACAATTATCCCCAATTTTAGCACCAGCTAAGATAACTGAAAATTGCCATACTTTTGTTCCATTTCCGATATTATTACTATGAACATCACTTAAAGAATGAATCATGTACGCCTCCAATGTTTTTATGGAATTGAAGAAATTTATTATAGTCACGAATATAGTCTTCTTCACTATATAGGCTATCTGCTAATACCATTAGTACACAATCTTCTGAGAAGTTATGCATCTCTCTCCAAATTCCCGATTCAATTAAAAGCCCTTGAGCTGGATTATCCAGTAGAATGCTAATTTTTTCATCACCATCATCTAGTACAAAACGGCACGACCCTCTAACTGCAATTACAACTTGTTTCAGGTTTTTATGGGCATGAAAGCCACGTGATACACCAGGTTTAGTATTATATAAATAATAAACTCGTTTGATTTTAAAAGGGACATTTTTCCCTTCTTCTAAAGCAATTAATGAGCCACGATCATCGCCATGGCTTTGTAAGGGTAATAGTTTAATTTCCATACGGGCGCTCTTCGTGTTAAATATTTTGTAAATTCAGTTGAGATGGGTTATATGGTAGGTAAGTTAATTGGTTGATATGGTGGTAAATCTAAAGTATAGCGTATCCAATTGAGAAAGCCGTATTTTTCACGAATAGTAGTATCTATTGGGTAATAAGGAGTCTCTAAAAAGTTATCTATTCCATTGAATTGGATACCATCCCAAATAAATATATTATTTGGATGATAAAAGTCATATTTCTTCACATTATGATTAGTGGTAATCAGTTTCTTTTGGTAGCCTATAGATTCAAATATTCTGAAGGATAGCCCATTATGGTCTGGTGCTTTTAAGTCTACTAATGCTTTAGCTTTTCTGGCATTTTTTAAATTTTCCAGGAAACTAATATTGTGGCTAATTATATTGATATTATTAGGGTATAATTTTTTATAATTAGAAAAATTATGTTGTCGCTTAGATCCGCAATAGATATGAAAGTTTAAATTCCACCCCTTTTTTCTTGCAGAAGAATTAAAATTATGAATTAGTAACTCACGGCCAGGTAGATGGCTGCCTGTAAAATAGAATGTATCGTTATTATTTTCTAGTGGAAGCTTTAGATCATAATCAAAATAAAAATTCGTGTTAGGCAAAAAATTTGCACAAATATCATCAGGATCAAATATATAGAAGCGATCAAATAAAGGGATGCGTGTTTTAATATTTGGATATCGATTCATGCCATCCCATTGGTAGTTAACCATATTAAATCTTATATGCTGACGAATGAGATGTAGTATATCTTCTGAGTAGATATCAGCCCGAATAAATAGGGCATAATCTATTTTTTCATTTTTCGATAGTAAATCAGCAATTTGTGTGTGTAGTTGTGATAAACGTAGCCGTTGTTTTGCTTGTTTATCTCTGAGAGCTAATTGGCGAAATTTAGTCTGTGCCCAGTCATAAAAGGACGGATATTGAAATTGGCTACCATCGTCAACAATATTAATAACATTAAAACCATGATATTTTAGATTGGTTTCAATTAGACGGAAGATTTCATTATCTGGCGGCATGCCTAATAAAATCGTTGGCTGGTGGCTCATGATGGTAAGTTATATAGTAATTTTAGGTAGTCTAATTGGGTCATATGGAGGAATATCTAAGATATAGCGAATCCAATTACCAAAGCTATATCGCTCTTTGATACGGCTATTAATTTCATGGTATGGTTGTTTTAAGAAGTCAGTTATACCATCAAAACTAAGGCCATCCCAAATAAAAATGTTATCTGGATGGTAAAAATCATAGTGACGTATTTGAGTGTTAGTGGTAATTAATTTTTTTTGGTAGTGAAGCGCTTCAAACGTACGGAATGATAGACCATGGTGCGCTTGGATAACAAAGTCTACTAATATTTTACTATTTCTAATATTTACTTGGTTTTCGTCGAAGCTAATAGCAGAGGTAATAAAATTAACGTTTTCTGGATAAAAGTTATGAAATTCCGAAGGCTCTTGATTCCATAGGATATTGAAATTTAACTGCCAACCTTGCTGCTTAGCATATCTGGCAAAATTGCTAATTTTAGTAGCTCGATCATCATTATGGAAGCCTAGGAAGTAGAAGTTATTGTTAGTATTTGTGTTATCCGTTGGTAGATGATCAAAGTAAAAGTTCGTAGTAGGTAGTAGAGGATATTGCTGATATACCAGATCGGCTGGGTCAAATACAAAAAAACGATCAAAGTAAGGAATAGTACGCCAGATATTAGGATAGCGCTGGATACCATCCCATTGATAGGCTACCATAGTATGGCGGGTATTCCTACGGATAAAGGTTAGTAACTCTGGGTGCAATAAGTCACTACGTATAATTAATGCGTAATCTACCGGTTGTCCATTTAGTTGAGCACTTAGTTCTTGTTGAATTATTTTACTTTGCAGGCGCAATTTGGCATCCCTCTCACCTAACAGCAGTTGGCGATATTTAGTTTGTAATCTCGCGCTGAATGAGGGGTAAGAAAATTGCATAGCAATATCAGTGCTAATTACGTCAAAACCATGGTGTTGCAAGTTTTGAATGAATAATTCGGTTATGCCGCTTATATTAGGTAGAGCAAGATAGATGCGAGGAGGGGGGGCTGCCTGGTATTTTAGTTGTTCCATCTTAATTGCACCAAGGTAAGGTATAAATCATCAGCAAGTTGGTGCTAGCAAAGGGTTATTCCCCTAATACTGCAATATCCGCTACCGCGTTCATTTGCTCTGCTAAGCGGTTCAGCAGGTTCAGGCGGTTTTGTTTTACGGCGGGGTCTTCCGCCATCACCATCACGCCGTCGAAGAAGGCATCGACTTGCGGTTTGACGGAAGCCAGTTCGGACAAGGCAGTCTGGAAATTGCCTTCGGCGACTGCGGCGGCAATTTTCGGCTGCAAGCCTTGCGCGGCGGCGTACAGGGCTTTTTCTTCGTCCTGTTGCAGTAGGCTTTCATTGACTTCGCCCAACGCGGCATCGGCTTTTTTCAGCAGGTTTTGCACGCGTTTGTTGGCGGCGGCGAGTGCGGCGGCTTCGGGCAGTTGCTTGAACGCGGCAACGGCTTGCAGTTTGGCGGTTAAATCGTCCAAACGGCGCGGCTGTTTGGCGAGTACGGCGGCAACGATGTCTTGCGGATAGTCATTTTGTAGCAATACGGCAAGGCGCGCCTGCATGAAGTCGGCGGTTTCAGACGGCGTTTTTTCGTTAAGCAAACCTTTGGGGAAGCTGTCGAAGGTCGTCTGAATCAGCTCGTTCACGTCCAAACCATACTGCATCAGCATCCGCAGGATACCCAAGGCAGCGCGGCGCAGGGCGTAGGGGTCTTTGTCGCCGGTCGGAATCAGACCGATGCCCCAAATGCCGACCAAGGTTTCCAGTTTGTCAGCCAGTGCAACGGCGGTGGCGGTTTTACTTTCAGGTAGCCTATCACCGGCAAAGCGCGGCTGGTAGTGCTGCTCGACGGCTTCGGCGATTTCTTCGGTTTCGCCGTCCAAACGGGCATAGTATTTGCCCATCGTACCTTGCAGTTCAGGGAACTCGCCGACCATTTCGGTCACCAAGTCGGCTTTTGCCAAACGCGCGGCGCGTTCGGCTGCGGTAGCGTCCGCGCCTAAAGCTTTAGCGATGTGGGCGGCGATGCTTTGCAGGCGTTCGATACGTTCGGCTTGCGAGCCGATTTTGTTGTGATAAACCACGTTCGCCAATTTGGGCAGACGGCTTTCCAAAGTCGCTTTTTGGTCTTGCTTGTAGAAGAACTCGGCATCAGACAGGCGCGCGCGCAAGACGCGTTCGTTGCCTTGAATGATGTGCGAAGGGTCTTCGGTTTGCAGGTTGGAGACCAGCAGGAAGCGGTTCATCAGCTTGCCGTTTTGGTCGAGCAGCGGGAAGTATTTTTGGTTTTGCTGCATGGTCAGAATCAGGCATTCCTGCGGCACGGCGAGGAAATGTTCTTCAAAACCGGCTTCCAAAACAACGGGGTATTCGACCAGCGCGGTCACTTCGTCCAACAGGGCTTCATCGGCCGCAACGGTGGCTTTCAGACGGCCTGCCTGCTCGTTCAAGGCCGTCTGAATAGCGGTCTTGCGCTCGGCAAACGAAGCGACGACTTTGCCTTGCTCGCGCATTTGTGCGGCGTAGCTGTCGGCGTTTTCAATGGTGATTTCGCCGTTGGACAGGAAGCGGTGTCCCAAGGTTTGATTGCCGCTTTGCAGGCCCAAAACGCTGACGTTTACGATGTCGCCGCCGTGCAGCACAATCAGCCCGTGAACGGGGCGCACGAAGGTAAACGTGCTGCTGCCCCAACGCATTACTTTTGGAATCGGCAGTTTCTTAACCGCTTGATTGATAATGTCTTCCAAAAGTTCGCCCAACGGTTTGCCGGTTTGGACGTATTCGTAGGCGTACACATCCTGTTTGCCGTCGTGGACGATGGTCAAGTCTTCGATTTTCGCCCCAGCACCGCGTGCAAAACCTTCCAAAGCCTTGGTCGGTGCGCCGTCTTTCATGGCATTCGCCACGGCAGGGCCTTTTTTCACGATTTTTTGATCGGCCTGAACGGCTTTGACGTTTTTGATTTGAACAGCCAAACGGCGCGGCGATGCATAGGCGGTATATTCGGCTGATCCGTCAATCAGTTGCGCTTTTTCCAAGCCCTCGGCAACAGAAGCGGCGAAGTGGTTGCCTAGATTATTCAGGGCTTTGGGGGGAAGCTCTTCGGTTAAAAGTTCGATTAGAAGGGTTTGGGTGTTCATTAGCGAGTGTCGTTTAATGTTTTCAGGTAGCCTGCTGCATGTTGATTGGTTTGGTATTTTGTTCGGGATAGCGTGTGGCAGGCTGGGTTAGTTTGGAGAGGGATTCTATCATTTTCAGGTAGCCTTTGGGGCTACCTGAAGATTATTCGGTGTTGGTCAGCCAGTGTTGCAGAACTTCGGCGATATGGTCGGCATCGATGTGTTCTTGCTCCAAACGGGTGTTAGGGTAGGACTGATGGTGCAGATTATGCCACAAAAGGGCTTCTTCTGCGGTAAGATTGTCGGGCATGGGCTGTTTGTGGCTGGCTTCGGGTTCATTGCTCATGCGGTGTGCATAGCGTTCGGCAGTGGCGGGCTTGGTGAGTAGGGTGGTGGGCTGTGGGCAGTGGCGGCGGGCTTGGGCGAGCATAATGAGGCCGTCGGAATCGAGGTCGCCCCAGTAGGCAACGGTTTTGTGCGCCAGCCAGCTGGCCTGCATCCAAACGAGGTTTTTACCGCCGCCGCTGACGGCTATGGTTTCGGGGGTATCGGGCAGGGCGAGGCAGGTTTGTTCGTTTTCGATTACGAGGATGCGGCGGGAGGGTAATTCGTAGTCGAGCAAAACTTGGGTGGGCAGGCGCAGGAGGGGCAGGCCGGACAGGGCTTGGCGGGTGCGGGCGCACAGGGGGCGGACGAGTAGCCAGTCTTTGGGCGGGGTTTGGTAGCCGAGCCAAGCGTAGAGTCCTTGGGCGGCAACATTGCCGTGCAGGGCTTCGAGCAGGGTCTGGACGAGGGCGGCGTGCTGTTCGATGAATTTGGTGTGGATGCCGTGCAGGGGAAGGGCGCGCAGGTAGCGGCCTTGGCCGATAGTGGGGTATAGCTGGGGGATAGTTTGGCACAGCAAGGCAAAGTCGGTATCGGTCATGGCCTCGAGATCATGCATGCTGCCGATAAGGGCAATAGAAAGGGCTTCTTGCTGCCAGTTATTTGGCGAGCAGGCGCGCATCAGGCGCGTATAACGGGTTTGCCAGTGGCGGTGTTGTCGGTACTCGTTGCTGCCAATAAAGCGGGCGAGTGATTCTACATCGGGAAAGTGTAATTTCGGCGGGATGGTTTGTTCGCCGAAGTGCTGGAGCTTGCGGCTGGTGCAGATGGTGTTTTCTATGCCGCGCCAAGCTTGGATGAAATGCTGAAAGTGTCCGGCGTGTTGCAGGGCTTGCTTGCCGCTGGGCGGTTTCAGACCAAGCTCGAGGGGGAAGGCACTGCTGTCGGACAAAAGTTGCTTGCGGCGCGCGCTGTTCCAATATCGGCGGCGCAGGATGGCGGCGGCATCAGGCGGGAGGATGCCCCAATCTGGTTGGTTCATAGCGGGTGTATTCCTAATTGTTCGGCTTCTTGCAACAGGCTACCTGAAAAACGTTCTTGCTGTTGCCGGTCAAGCTCTTCCCAGGTCATTTCGCACAGGCTGCTTTCGTGTTTTTCAGCGTTTCGCTCGGCAATCACAAGGCTTTTGGCACTTTCGCGGGCGAGGTTGAGGTTTTTATAAGGTGTAATCAGATTGACGTGGATGTGCAGCTCTTTGAATACGCGTAGCACTCGGCGGCTGACGGCTTCGGCGGTGTTGGAGAAGGCTTCGTCAAGGAAGACGGTGCGGTACACGGGATAATCGCAGCCGTCGGGAGTGAGTACGTAGGCAAGGCTGGCGGCTACGATGATGCCGGCAAAGGCTTCTTTTTCGCCGCCGGATTTGCCGCCGGAGGAATCGAGCACGTCGAGCACTTCTCCGCTGGCGAGGTTGGTTTCTTCGGCGAAAAATTCGAGCCGGTAGCGCGGGTCGAGGAGGCGCAGGCTTTCCAGATTGTGCGGGCTGGCGGTGTGTTTTTTCAGGATTTCGATGAGCCCGGCCAGCATTTGGAAGCGCAAGTCGTGGTTGCTGCCGGTGATTTGGGCGAGGGCGGCGTTGGCTTTTTGGTGGAAGTTTCGCACGTGGTCGAAGGCAGCCAGATTGGTGCAGTCGCGCTGCCTGAGGCGCAGGTAACTGCCGGGGCGGAATTCGGTTTTGGCCAGCACTTGGTTGATTTTCTGGATACGCTCGCGGATGGTGTCGCGTTCGGTGTTGAAGGCGGCCAGCAGGGTGGCGAGCGATTGGGTGGAGTATTTGCTGACGCGTTCGGCTTGCCGCTCTACCAAGTCGGGCAGGCCTTCGTGGCGGATGTAGTTGAGATGGGTGATGTATTCGGGCAGGGCGGCGTGGACGGCAGTGGGCCAATCCAAGGTGTAGGGTTGCCAACGTTCGTTGCTGCGGAAGGAGATCATGATGCCGTTGGCGCTGTTTTCATCGCGGGTTTTCTGCTGGCGGGCCTACTCGATGCGCTGCTCGTAGCTTTGCAATACGCGGGATTGCTGGCGACTGTCTTGCGGGACGGTTTCTTCGATGGCGTCGGTAAGGGCAGTGAGCACAGTTTCAGGGATGGGTTGCCGGGCGAGTTCTTGCAGGCTGTCGAATTCGCTTTGCAGGCTGTCGAGTTTATTTTTCAGGTAGCCTTCTTGCTGTTGCTGCTGCCCGAGGGCGGTTTGGATTTGGGCAACAGTATGTTTTGCCTGCTGCCAGCGTTGTTCGGCCTGTTGCAGGTTGCCACCGGATTGTTTGAGGCGGGCGAGGTCGGCTTGGGTGTGGGCGAGCTTTTGCTGGCGGTAGGGGAGGTCGATGTCGTGCCATTGGTAGGTTTGCAGATTTTGCCATTGCACCTGCTGTTGTTGGACTCGGTTCATTTCGGCGCGTTCGTGTTCGACTTGCCGGGTTTGTTTGAGCAGTTTGGCTTGCAGGGAGGTTTGTTCGGTTTTCAGGTAGCCGAGATGGGTGGCGTTGGTAAAGCCGAGAAACCAGTGGCGGGGATCGTCGATGCGGGTTTGGTCTTTTTTCTCGGCGCGGCCGTGTTCCCAGTGTTGCAGGCCTTGGCGGGTGAGTGAGAAGGGAGTGCGGTTGAAGCTGTCAAGGTCTTCGGCGCAGTAGAGATCGGCTTTTTTCAGGTAGCCTTGGAGCCAGTCACAGTAGGGATGGTTGCGCCACAGGAGTTTTTCGAGGATGCCGCCGCTTTTGAAGGCGGCGGGTTTGGTTTCACTGCCAACGGCCTGCACACGGATGTGGAGGCCGGTATGGCACTGGTTGAGCCAGCGGGTGATGCGGGGGTATTGCTCTTGTGGTACGAGCAGGGTGGTGCGCAGGCCGCCTAGGGCGCGCTCGATGGCGCCTGTCCAATCGGCGTGTTCGCGGACGATGTCAAGCATTTCACCAATAAACATCAGCTCTTGAGGGGGAATACCCAAATCTTGGGCTACGTTGTCGCGCCATTGCTGCTGTTTGGGCGGGATATTGCTGTTGGGACGTTTGCCGATTTCGTGCAGCTCGGTTTTGATTTCGCGCAGGCTTGTTTGTAATTGTGAGAGCTGTACGCCGCTTTGAAAGAAGCGTTCTTGTTGTGCCTTTAACTGATTTTCGACGGCTGGTTGCTGCCCGGCGGCGGTATGCAGGTTGCGCTCGAATATGTCGGGGGCGAGGGTGTCGGGCAGGTTGAGGGCGAGACAGATTTTTTGGTAGGCATCGGCGGTGTGGCGGGTGTGTTGCAACTGGGCTTCTTCCAGCTTAAGCTGGTTTTCTAGGGCTTGCAGCCTACCGCCGCCGGCATGGAGATATTCGGCGTGACGCTGCTCTTGGGCGTGTTGTGCATCGGCGAGGGTGCGCTCGGTATCGTCGATTTGTCGCTTGATGGAGTGGAGGTTGCCTGAAAGTTTTTCGGTTTCTTGTGCAAGGAATCGGGTACGGCAGCAGGCGAAGTAGGCGGGAATGTGGCTGCGCTGTTCGTTTAATTGGTGGATGGCTTCGCCTGCTTGGGCGATTTTTGCCTGCAGACCGGGCAGGGGCTCTAGATGGGTGAGCTGTTTGCGGGCATCGGCGGCTTGCTCGTGGATGGCGGCTAAATCTTGAAATTCGTCGATGATTTTGGCAGCTTCGCTGCGGATGGCGGAGGGCTCGAGCACCAGCTCGCGGATGAGTTTGGTGAGGTCGTCGATTTTCTTTAGGCCGAGGGCGCGGGAGAGCAGGGCGGGTGCATTTTCGTTCTCCATATGCAGGCAGCGGCGGTAGTGGGTCTGATAGGTTTCGAATTTGTCAAAGTCTTTGATGTCGGGCTGGCTTTTCAGCCAACGGTTGAGGGCGCGCAGGTCGCCGTTGCCGAACTGCAGTAGCAGTTCGGACAAGCTCAAGTTGTGCCGGGATACCAGATACAGGCGTTTCACGTCAGAGAGACTGCTACCGCCCGGCGGTGTCCAGAATAAGGCGGCCAGCGTGGTTTCGCTGCCGTCGTCGGCACGGTAAAGGGCGCGCAGGCCGGTGATGACGGCACCGTCGCGCTTACTTTTTCTGCGGGTGGAGAGACCATCGTGGTCGGCACCGAAGTGGCCGCGCATATAGCTGAGGAGGGAACGGTCGGTTTTGTCGCCCTGGGCGGCGGCGAGGTTGAAGGCTGCTTGGCGGGCGGGCAGCAGCAGTGCCATCAGACCGTCGGCCAAGGTGGATTTGCCGGCGCCGTTGCCGCCGGTGATGAGGCTGCCCTCGGGATGGATGTGGGCGGTGTGCAGATTGTGGAAGGATCCCCAGTTGTATACGGAGAGTTCGGCTAGGCGAACGGGGCTATAGATGGCAGGGATGTTCATGGTTCGGGTTCGGGCGGAGGTTCTTCGGTTGGTTGGGCTGCGGGCTGATCGGGGGCAGTTTGTGCCAGTTGTTTGTATTCGGCAATCATGCGATCGAGGAAGTCGGGATTGACCACGTAGCGTATTAGCGGGGTGATTTGATAACGGCCTTCTTCGCCGCGAGCGGCGGTGAGAAGCTTGCGTTCGGCAAAGCGTTTGAGACTGCCTGAAAGTTTGCGTTTGTCGAGGCTGGCACGGTCACTTTCGGGCAGCATGGGGGCGAGGTTGGCCAGCAGGCGTTCTTCATCAACCATGATTTTTTGCTCGCCGGCGGTTTCGCGCTCTTGGAAATGTTTGCGCAAGCCGAGTAAAACCAAGGTGTCGTAGAGAGTGAGGGTGCGGCGGGTGATGAGGGAGCGGGTGTCTTCTTCGTTTTCGTCGCCAAAGGAGGTGTATTCGGGCTGCTGGTTTTCGATGGCTACAAAGGCGACGCCGGTGCGTTCGTCCAGCGTGAGATAGAGGAAAACCTCGCCTAGGTGGCGGCGTATATCTTGCTGATACAGGCACAGGACGGCGAACAATTTGGGCTTTTCGGCCTGTAGAATCACGCCCTGTTTCATGAGATGCACCAGCACTTGGCGGGCTTCGTCGTTCATCGGCGGGATAGAGGCAGTAGAATCGGGGGTGGTGTCAGGCATGGCTAAATGGCTAATTCGTCGATTTGATCGGGGAATTGTTCGGGCGAAACGGTGAGCAATGGCACTTGTACGCGCAGAGGGCGGCCGCTTTGGTCGTGGATGGTGAATTCTTCTTGGCAGTTTGGATGGGCAGCCAAATCGTTTTGCCGGTTTCCAGGCAGCCTTTGGAGTACGGCACGCAGCACGCGGTAGTAGGCCACCAGTTCTTCCAGCCCAAGCTGTATCGGCCGTTGGGCAGAGAGGGAAGAGAGGGTTTGCGGGGCATCGGCACGGCGGATAATGGTTTACAGAGCAAGGGCGATTGGGCGGATTTGCACGTTGTCCAAGCTCTTTAGGATATCTTCGCTGGCACGGCGGCTGTTGGGATGTTCTTCGATTGAGGCTACCTGAAAACCGGAAGAAGCTTGGCGCAGCTTCATGCTGTTGGGTGAGGAAATGGCGATGCTGCCCACGTTTAGGCTGAGGGCGGTTGGTGTGTCTGTGCGGCAGTTTTGTTCGCGCAGCAGCATGGCCAGCCGTTCCAGCTCGCGGATTTTGCCGTCTACGGCTTGGTTTTCGTTGGCCATGCCGCTTTCCACGTAGGCGCGCAACTCCTGCTCGGTACGCCGGCGGATGCGGAACACGCGTTTGCTCTCGCCATTGAGTTCGGACAGCAGGCGGCTTAAAAACAGGCGGCGCACGGGAGATAGGTGTTGTGCGGCGGGATTGGCCAAAATTTACTCCAGTTGCTCGCGGAATTCGCCGCTGCGGTAGGGATGGCACAGCAACTCGAAAAAGCTGTTGAAAGCGTCGCCGGCGGAAGTGTTGTCGAGCCATTTTTCGCGCTCGAATACGGTTTGCAGCACTTGCCCGCGCGTGTAGCCGCCTTTGAGGATGCGGATGCGGGCGAGGCGGTCGAATCGGCGGATTTCGTCTTCCATAAAGCGGAAGTCGGTGGTGAGCCCGGAGGCCAAATCGTAAATCTGCTCCAGCATTTCGGCTTGGCGGTTGGCGGAGTATTCGGGCACGCTGCCATCGGCGATTTGGGCGATTTCCTGCTCGATTTCGGCTTTTTTGCGTTGCAGTACGGCGATGCGCCGTTCGGTGTCGTCGTCGACGGCGGCGGCAAAGTCGCGCACGGCCTCCTGCACCAGCCGCAGCCGGGAGGCCGTGGTGCCGCGCTGCCGCTCTTGCAGGCTTCGCACGAAACGCAGTGCTTGGTCGGCGGCATCGGTGGGCATCAGGACATCGTCCATTTCGCGCAGCCAGCCTTCTTTAATCCATTCGTTCAGATAAGTGGCGGCAGGGGTCTCGCCTTCGTCCCAGAAGCCGGTTTCGCGGTTGCGCGTAATGCCGTCTTCCAGCAGCAGGCGGGCTTGGCCGTAGGGGAGCTCGTTTTTCTCGGCAAACGCCGCCGCAATAAAGGCCAGCACTGTGGGAGCATGCCGCGCACGCAGTAGTTTCCAGGCGGGATGACCTTTGGCAATCTGCCGGAAACGGTTTTGTTCGACGGTGAAGTTCACGGGGCTGTCCTTATGTCAGCCGGGGCTACCTGAAAAATCCAGTCGGCTCGTCGCCCTATTTTTTCATCAGTGGAAAACCCAGCTTCTCGCGGCTTTCGACGTATTTCTGCGCCACGGCGCGGCTTAGGGCGCGGATGCGGCCGATGTAGGTGGCGCGCTCGGTTACGGAAATGGCGCCGCGTGCGTCTAGGAGGTTGAAGGTGTGGCCGGCTTTGAGGACGAGCTCGTAGGCGGGCAGGGCGAGGCTGGTGTCTTCCACGGCCAGCAGGCGTTTGGCTTGCGCTTCGTAGTCGTTGAACTGGCGCAGCAGCCAGTCGGCATCGCTGTATTCGAAGTTGTAGGTGGATTGTTCGACTTCGTTTTGGTGGTACACGTCGCCGTAAGTTATGGTGTTGCCGTCCAGTGTTTTTGCCCAAACGAGGTCATAGACGTTTTCCACGCCTTGCAGGTACATCGCCAGGCGTTCGATGCCGTAGGTGATTTCGCCGAGCACGGGGGTGCAGTCGATGCCGCCGACTTGTTGGAAGTAGGTGAATTGGGTGACTTCCATGCCGTTGAGCCAAACTTCCCAGCCCAAACCCCATGCACCGAGGGTGGGGTTTTCCCAGTCGTCTTCGACGAAGCGGATGTCGTGCACTTTGGGGTCGATGCCCAATTCGCGCAGGGAATCGAGATAGAGGTCTTGGATATTGGCGAGGGCGGGTTTGAGGGCTACCTGAAATTGATAGTAGTGCTGCAGGCGGTTGGGGTTGTCGCCGTAGCGGCCGTCTTTGGGGCGGCGGCTGGGTTGGACGTAGGCGGCAAACCACGGTTCGGGGCCGAGTGCGCGCAGGCAGGTGGCGGGGTGGGATGTGCCGGCGCCGACTTCCATATCGAGCGGCTGGAGCAGGGTGCAGCCTTGGGCGGCCCAGTAGTTTTGCAGTTTGAAGATGATTTGTTGGAAGGTGAGCATGGTTGTGCGGGAAAGTTGGAAAAAATAATGGCGGTATTGTACTTGGTTTGCCGGTTAAACAAAACAAAGCTAAAGGCTACCTGAAAAATGGTTGTTGGGATTTTCAGGTAGCCTTTTCATCTTTAAAGGCATGGCTGAAGCACTTGCTTCGGCTGGCATTATGGTTTGCCGTTCACCGGCCGTTTTAAGGCTACCTGAAAAAATAATCAGACGATTTCAGGTAGCCTTCGCCAAACCGGCTAGGCTTCGGCAAAACGCACGCCGGTGAGCTGGGATTTCAGGATGGCTTGGCGCAATGCCTGCAATGCCTGCGGTCGCACGAAGTTGCGGCGCGAGGCCAATACGATGCGGCGGGTGGGTACGGGCGGCTCGAAGGGGATGATGGAAAACAGCAGGTGGTCGTTGTCCGTGAGGGCGCTGGAGGGCAGTACGCTGATGCCCAGACCGCTGGCCACCATGTGGCGGATGGTGTTGATGGAACTGCCCTGCAGGGTGTTGGCCAGGCCGAGGATGCGCTGGCGGGAGGCCAGTTTGCTGCAGCTTTCTAAAACTTGGTCGCGCATGCAGTTGCCTTCGCTGAGCAGCAGCACCTGCTGTTCTGTCAGCTGCTGCACGGATACGGCGTCGAGCTCTTCAAACTCGTGCCCCTTCGGCACGATGACAAAAAACGGCTCGTCATACAGCGGCTCGGTGATGATGCCGGGCTCTTGGAAGGGTTCGGCCACCACGATGGCATCCAACTCGCCTTTTTTGAGGGAATCGGTGAGGTTGGCGGTGTAGTGCTCTTCCAGTATCAGCGGCATATCGGGCGCCAGCTTGCGCAGCGACAAAATCAAGCGCGGCAGCAAATAAGGTGCTACGGTGAAAATCAGCCCCAGCTTGAACACGCCGGCCAGCTCGTTTTGTTCGGAGGCGGCCAGGTGTTTGATGCGGTCGGCCTCTTCCAGCACGCGGTGCGCCTGAGTAATGATGCGCTCGCCGGTTTCGGTGGGCTTGACTTCGTTGCTGCTGCGGTCGAACAGCGAAACCGAAAGCTCTTCCTCCAGCTTTTTAATCGCGATGGAGAGAGTGGGCTGGCTGACAAAGCAGCGTTGGGCGGCACGGCCGAAGTGGCGTTCTTGTGCAACGGCCACAATATAGCGCAGTTCGGTCAGAGTCATGGTTTAGCTTTCTTCGTTTTTGCGTTGCAGGTCGGGCAAAACGATGTTGAGTTCCAGCACGTCCACACCGTTTTGCGTTTCCTGCGAGATACGGATGTCGTCCGGCGACACGTGTACATATTTTGACAGCACTTCCAGCAGCTCTTTCTGCAGGGTGGGCAGGTAGTCCGGCGCTTGGGATTTCACGCGCTCCTGCGCAATGATGATCTGCAGGCGGTCGCGGGCGATGCTGGCGGATTTGTTTTTCTTGCCGAACAAGACGTCAATCAATGACATGGCCTATCCTCCGAACAGGCGTTGCAGGAAGCCTTTTTTCTCCGCTTCCAGGAAACGCATCGGCCGGTTTTCGCCCAAAAGGCGGGCCACCACGTCTTTATAGGCTTCGGCGGCCGCGCCTTCCTGGTGGATGACGGGCAGGCCGACGTTGGAGGCCTGCAGCACGCTTTGCGATTCGGGGATCACGCCCAAGAGGGGAATGCGCAGCACGTCCTCAATGTCTTTCACGGAAAGCATTTCGCCGCTTTCCACGCGCTCGGGGTTGTAGCGGGTAATCAGCAGGTGTTCTTTCACCTGTTCGCCTTTTTCGGCATGGCGGCTCTTGCTCTGCAGGATGCCCAAGATGCGGTCGGAGTCGCGCACGCTGGACACTTCGGGATTGGTGGTGACGATGGCTTCGTCGGCAAAATACAGCGCCATCAGCGCACCGGTTTCGATGCCGGCGGGTGAGTCGCAAATCACGAATTCAAAGTCCATTTTTTCGGTGAGCTCGGAGAGCACGCGTTCCACGCCTTCGCGGGTAAGTGCGTCTTTATCGCGGGTTTGCGAGGCGGGCAGCACGAACAGGTTGTCGCAGTGTTTGTCTTTAATCAGAGCCTGGTTGAGCGTGGCTTCGTTTTGGATGACGTTGATTAAGTCGTACACCACGCGGCGTTCGCAGCCCATGATGAGGTCGAGGTTGCGCAGGCCGACGTCGAAGTCGATGACGGCGGTTTTGTGTCCTTTCAAAGCCAGGCCGCTGGCGATGCTGGCGCTGGTGGTGGTTTTGCCCACGCCGCCTTTGCCGGAGGTTACTACTATGATTTTTGCCACGGTTATGGTCCTTTCCCTTATGTGAATCTGTTTTGTTGAAATGGGTTGTTACGTTTGGCGGGTTGCCTGAAAAGGCTACCTGAAAATGGTTTGCCGCCGTTTGTATTTTGTGTGTAGCCGATTAAATGTGGGTTGCTTTCAAATAATCTCACTGAGGGCGGCGATGGCCAGCCGCTCTTTTTGCAAATAGACCTGCACGGCCTGGCGGTGGAGGTGCGGGGGCAGCTGTTGGTCGAAAGTGCGGTAGATGCCGGCGATGGATACCAGCTCGGCCTGCATCGATTGGGCGAAAATGCGGGCGTTTTGATCGCCACTGGCGCCTGCCAAGGCGCGGCCGCGCAAGGGGGCGTAAACGTGGATATGGCCGTCGGCAATCACTTCGGCTCCTTCGTTCACTAAACCCAGTACGATCAGGTCGGCGTTTTCGGCGTATACCTGCTGGCCGGTACGGATCGGTTTCTCCACCACAAGGGTTTGTCGCACGGCAGGAGCTGGCGGGGTGCTGGGCGTTTCGTGTTGCGTATTTTCAGGTAGCCTTTTTTGTTCTTCACCATTGGCGTTATCGCTGCAAAAGGCTAAGTGATGGGCGCGGGCGGCGGCCTGCCATTGTTCGTCGTGATGGCGCAGGGTGCCGATAGGCAGGCTGTGCTCGGCAAACAGGCCGAGCAGGCTGTCTAAATCCAGATTGTCCGGCGAGTCGAATGCCTGCACGTCGAGCAGCAGCGGCATATCGCTGAGTTCGCGGTATTGTGCGGCGCGCTCGGTAAGGGTTTGCCGGATGGCCGCCAGCTCAGTGGTGTTGAGCTGGATGGCGAGCGCGTCAAGGCGGGCGGATTTGATGTCGAATGCTGGCTTCATCGGTGCGATGGAGTCGTAATTTAAGAATTGAAACGGCTCGCAGTTTACCGTTTTATGTAGGCTACTTCAAATTTGTGCGATGGTCGGCTTATTATCAGGCTACCTGAAAACTTGGCTTATAATGCGGCGAATCGCTTTCAGGTAGCCTGTTTGGTAATTTAGAGGCTACCTGAAAACCAGTTTGAGCAATTTAAATGGAAAAACTATGCAGAAGCCGATACGGATTTTGGGCATCGACCCGGGCAGCCGGGTAACGGGTTTTGGTGTAATTGATGTGCTGGGGCAGAGTCATCGCTATGTGGCATCCGGTTGCATCAAAACCATCCCGGACGACGAGCTGGCCGGGCGCATCGGCATTATCGTGCAGCACATCGGTGAGATTATTGATACTTATCGGCCGAATCAGGCGGCGGTGGAGCAGGTGTTTGTGAATGTTAATCCCGCTGCCACGCTGATGCTGGGGCAGGCTCGCGGCGCGGCGGTGGCGGCACTGGTGCTGCGTGGGCTGCCTGTATATGAATACACGGCTTTGCAGGTGAAGCAGGCGGTGGTGGGGCAGGGTAAAGCGGCGAAGGAGCAGGTGCAGCATATGGTGGTGCAGATGCTGAAGTTGTCAGGAAAGCCGCAAGCTGATGCGGCCGATGGGTTGGCTGTGGCACTCACCCATGCATTGCGTAACCATAGTTTGGCAGCAAAATTACACAACGCTTCACAGATTAAAGGCGGCCGGTTTCAGGTTTAGTTTTCAGGTGGTCAGTGGTTGGTTGTATTTGTGCCGGTTAAATTTCATTTTTCCTTAGAGGCTTAGTCATTTTTGTTCGATATTTTATTTTTAGGTATTTGACAAAGTTTTTTTGGCGGCGTATAGTTCGCATCTTCGCTGTTCCTTACGGCACAATTTGCTGTTTGCGGTTTGATTATTTACTGTTTGCAGTTGTGATTATGCGTCAGTTTGGTTCGGCAGCTCTTTAACAATCAGATTACCGATAAGTGTGGGTGTTTTACACCTGCACTGTTGAGAAGAAGACAAGACGATGTTTGACATTGTCCTGTCGGTTTCTTTGAAGCAGACCAGAAGTTATTAAGTTAGAGATTGAACATAAGAGTTTGATCCTGGCTCAGATTGAACGCTGGCGGCATGCTTTACACATGCAAGTCGAACGGCAGCGGGGTAGTGCTTGCACTACTGTCCGGCGAGTGGCGAACGGGTGAGTAAGATATCGGAACGTACCGAGTAATGGGGGATAACCAATCGAAAGATTGGCTAATACCGCATACGTCCTGAGGGAGAAAGCGGGGGATCGCAAGACCTCGCGTTATTCGAGCGGCCGATAACTGATTAGCTAGTTGGTGGGGTAAAGGCCTACCAAGGCGACGATCAGTAGCGGGTCTGAGAGGACGATCCGCCACACTGGGACTGAGACACGGCCCAGACTCCTACGGGAGGCAGCAGTGGGGAATTTTGGACAATGGGGGCAACCCTGATCCAGCCATGCCGCGTGTATGAAGAAGGCCTTCGGGTTGTAAAGTACTTTTGTTAGGGAAGAAAAGGGAAGTGCTAATACCACTTTTTGCTGACGGTACCTAAAGAATAAGCACCGGCTAACTACGTGCCAGCAGCCGCGGTAATACGTAGGGTGCGAGCGTTAATCGGAATTACTGGGCGTAAAGCGAGCGCAGACGGTTACTTAAGCAGGATGTGAAATCCCCGGGCTTAACCTGGGAACTGCGTTCTGAACTGGGTAGCTAGAGTATGTCAGAGGGGGGTAGAATTCCACGTGTAGCAGTGAAATGCGTAGAGATGTGGAGGAATACCGATGGCGAAGGCAGCCCCCTGGGATAATACTGACGTTCATGCTCGAAAGCGTGGGTAGCAAACAGGATTAGATACCCTGGTAGTCCACGCCCTAAACGATGTCGATTAGCTGTTGGGCAACTTGATTGCTTAGTAGCGTAGCTAACGCGTGAAATCGACCGCCTGGGGAGTACGGTCGCAAGATTAAAACTCAAAGGAATTGACGGGGACCCGCACAAGCGGTGGATGATGTGGATTAATTCGATGCAACGCGAAGAACCTTACCTGGTCTTGACATGTACGGAACCTTCCAGAGACGGAAGGGTGCCTTCGGGAGCCGTAACACAGGTGCTGCATGGCTGTCGTCAGCTCGTGTCGTGAGATGTTGGGTTAAGTCCCGCAACGAGCGCAACCCTTGTCATTAGTTGCCATCATTTAGTTGGGCACTCTAATGAGACTGCCGGTGACAAACCGGAGGAAGGTGGGGATGACGTCAAGTCCTCATGGCCCTTATGACCAGGGCTTCACACGTCATACAATGGTCGGTACAGAGGGTAGCCAAGCCGCGAGGCGGAGCCAATCCCAGAAAACCGATCGTAGTCCGGATTGCACTCTGCAACTCGAGTGCATGAAGTCGGAATCGCTAGTAATCGCAGGTCAGCATACTGCGGTGAATACGTTCCCGGGTCTTGTACACACCGCCCGTCACACCATGGGAGTGGGGGATACCAGAAGTAGGTAGGGTAACCGCAAGGAGCCCGCTTACCACGGTATGCTTCATGACTGGGGTGAAGTCGTAACAAGGTAGCCGTAGGGGAACCTGCGGCTGGATCACCTCCTTTCTAGAGAAAGAAGCAGGGGTAGAGCATCCACACCTATCGGTAATCGGATACAGATGCGAAGAGAATGTTGGGTTTGTAGCTCAGCTGGTTAGAGCACACGCTTGATAAGCGTGGGGTCGGAGGTTCAAGTCCTCCCAGACCCACCAGTAGTCGTAGAGCGGAGCAGATCCGCCCAGGTACTGGGGGCATAGCTCAGTTGGTAGAGCACCTGCTTTGCAAGCAGGGGGTCATCGGTTCGATCCCGTTTGCCTCCACCACACAATACTTTCCAAATAAAAGTATGCTAAATATGCGAGTAAGCTGCTGCAGCTTGCAGTTTACGCGGTAGTTTGTAGTTTATTTTTATTTGCGAAGTTAAAACGCATCGATCTTTAACAAATTGGCAAGCCGAAATCAACAAACAAACGAAGTAGGGCTTATCCCAGAGATAAGTCATACAGAATTTGGGTGATGATTGTATCGACCGAATCCTGAAACACAAAAGGCAGGATTCGGACACAACAAGCAGTAAGCTTTATCAGAGTAGAGGCCTTAAGCCCCAGTTGTCGTCAACGCAGCGCAGGCGAAGTCAAAAAGGCACTTCAAATGATAGAGTCAAGTGAATAAGTGCATCAGGTGGATGCCTTGGCGATGATAGGCGACGAAGGACGTGTAAGCCTGCGAAAAGCATCGGGGAGCTGGCAATAGAGCTTTGATCCGGTGATGTCCGAATGGGGAAACCCACACAGCAATGTGTATCCTAAGCCCAATACATAAGCTTAGAGAAGCGAACCCGGAGAACTGAACCATCTAAGTACCCGGAGGAAAAGAAATCAACCGAGATTCCGCAAGTAGTGGCGAGCGAACGCGGAGCAGCCTGTATGTGATAGCCGTCGGGATAGGAGAAGGAATTGGAAACTTCCGCCATAGTGGGTGATAGCCCCGTATCCGAAATTCCGGCAGTGGTACTAAGCATACGACAAGTAGGGCGGGGCACGAGAAATCCTGTCTGAAGATGGGGGGACCATCCTCCAAGGCTAAATACTCATCATCGACCGATAGTGAACCAGTACCGTGAGGGAAAGGCGAAAAGAACCCCGGGAGGGGAGTGAAATAGAACCTGAAACCTGATGCATACAAACAGTGGGAGCACCCTTGCGGTGTGACTGCGTACCTTTTGTATAATGGGTCAACGACTTACATTCAGTAGCAAGCTTAACCGGATAGGGGAGGCGTAGGGAAACCGAGTCTTAATAGGGCGACATAGTTGCTGGGTGTAGACCCGAAACCGAGTGATCTATCCATGGCCAGGTTGAAGGTGCCGTAACAGGTACTGGAGGACCGAACCCACGCATGTTGCAAAATGCGGGGATGAGCTGTGGATAGGGGTGAAAGGCTAAACAAACTCGGAGATAGCTGGTTCTCCCCGAAAACTATTTAGGTAGTGCCTCATGTATCACTTCCGGGGGTAAAGCACTGTTATGGCTAGGGGGTCATTGCGACTTACCAACCCATGGCAAACTCAGAATACCGGAAAGTGCAATCATGGGAGACAGACAGCGGGTGCTAACGTCCGTTGTCGAAAGGGAAACAACCCAGACCGCCAGCTAAGGTCCCAAATGATAGATTAAGTGGTAAACGAAGTGGGAAGGCTTAGACAGCCAGGATGTTGGCTTAGAAGCAGCCATCATTTAAAGAAAGCGTAATAGCTCACTGGTCGAGTCATCCTGCGCGGAAGATGTAACGGGGCTCAAATCTATAACCGAAGCTGCGGATGCACGCTTCCTTAAAACAGCTTGCCGGAGCGAAGCGACGGAAAGCGCCCATCAAAGTCGAGCATGAATAGGTGGGGATAGCTGTTTTAATGAAGCGTGCATGGTAGGGGAGCGTTCTGTAGGCCTGAGAAGGTGTTTCGTAAGGAATGCTGGAGGTATCAGAAGTGCGAATGTTGACATGAGTAGCGATAAAGCGGGTGAAAAGCCCGCTCGCCGAAAGCCCAAGGTTTCCTGCGCAACGTTCATCGGCGCAGGGTGAGTCGGCCCCTAAGGCGAGGCAGAGATGCGTAGTCGATGGGAAACGGGTTAATATTCCCGTACTTGATTTAAGTGCGATGTGGGGACGGAGAAGGTTAGGTCAGCAAACTGTTGGAATAGTTTGTTCAAGCCGGTAGGTGGAAGGATTAGGCAAATCCGGTTCTTCATAACACCGAGAAGCGATAACGAGTATCTACGGATACGAAGTGACTGATACCACGCTTCCAGGAAAAGCCACTAAGCTCCAGCTTAAATCGAACCGTACCGCAAACCGACACAGGTGGGCAGGATGAGAATTCTAAGGCGCTTGAGAGAACTCGGGAGAAGGAACTCGGCAAATTGATACCGTAACTTCGGGAGAAGGTATGCCCTCTGAGGTAAAGGATTTACTCCGTAAGCTTTGGAGGGTCGCAGAGAATCGGTGGCTGCGACTGTTTATTAAAAACACAGCACTCTGCAAACACGAAAGTGGACGTATAGGGTGTGACGCCTGCCCGGTGCTGGAAGGTTAATTGAAGATGTGAGAGCATCGGATCGAAGCCCCAGTAAACGGCGGCCGTAACTATAACGGTCCTAAGGTAGCGAAATTCCTTGTCGGGTAAGTTCCGACCCGCACGAATGGCGTAACGATGGCCACACTGTCTCCTCCCGAGACTCAGCGAAGTTGAAGTGGTTGTGAAGATGCAATCTACCCGCTGCTAGACGGAAAGACCCCGTGAACCTTTACTGTAGCTTTGCATTGGACTTTGAAGTCACTTGTGTAGGATAGGTGGGAGGCTTAGAAGCAGAGACGCCAGTTTCTGTGGAGCCGTCCTTGAAATACCACCCTGGTGACTTTGAGGTTCTAACCCAGGTCCGTGAACCGGATCGGGGACCGTGCATGGTAGGCAGTTTGACTGGGGCGGTCTCCTCCCAAAGAGTAACGGAGGAGTTCGAAGGTTACCTAGGTCCGGTCGGAAATCGGACTGATAGTGCAATGGCAAAAGGTAGCTTAACTGCGAGACCGACAAGTCGAGCAGGTGCGAAAGCAGGACATAGTGATCCGGTGGTTCTGAATGGAAGGGCCATCGCTCAACGGATAAAAGGTACTCCGGGGATAACAGGCTGATTCCGCCCAAGAGTTCATATCGACGGCGGAGTTTGGCACCTCGATGTCGGCTCATCACATCCTGGGGCTGTAGTCGGTCCCAAGGGTATGGCTGTTCGCCATTTAAAGTGGTACGTGAGCTGGGTTTAAAACGTCGTGAGACAGTTTGGTCCCTATCTGCAGTGGGCGTTGGAAGTTTGACAGGGGCTGCTCCTAGTACGAGAGGACCGGAGTGGACGAACCTCTGGTGTACCGGTTGTCACGCCAGTGGCATCGCCGGGTAGCTAAGTTCGGGAAGGATAAGCGCTGAAAGCATCTAAGCGCGAAACCTGCCTGGAGATGAGACTTCCCTGAGGGTTAAGCCCTCCTGAAGAGTCGTTCTAGACCAGGACGTTGATAGGTGGGGTGTGGAAGCGCGGCAACGCGTGCAGCTAACCCATACTAATTGCTCGTGAGGCTTGACTCTATCATTTGAAGTGCTTTGCGGTGTGGAGACACCGGGAAGAGTACTCAATAGAATAAAGCTTACTGGAATCGATACACATTACCCGATGTTTGGTTTGTAGCCGGACAGAACAGTTTGATTTGATTGGCCGCAGTGGATACTGCGGTGGCTTGACGATTTGTACAGTTTAAGTTTGGCGGCCATAGCGGTTTGGTCCCACGCCTTCCCATCCCGAACAGGACCGTGAAACGAACCAGCGCCGATGATAGTACGGATTACCCGTGTGAAAGTAGGACACTGCCAAACACCTATTGATGACACCCGCCTGATGGCGGGTGTTGTGTTTTATGGAAAACAACGAAAAGAAAATACGGCGAAGACAAAAGCAAAGACAAAATGGAAACAAACCGGGATAGGAATAAGGGTACTGCATATTCTGAGGTGTTGCCACAAAGTGCCGCCGTTGCTTTTGTCTTGGCGAAGGTGTTGGTAAACGGTGCTGTGATGGAGCGTGATTTGGTGGTGTTTGCGCAGGTAGGCGCATACTTGTTCGGGACTGAGTTTGCGGCGGATAAGGGTGTGGATGTATTGGATTAGCTGCGAGTGGAGCTTATAGGGTTTTCGCTTACGCTGTTTGGTCAGCCGACTTTGCCGTTGGGCTTGTTCGGCGCTGTATTGCTGCCCTTGTGTGCGGTGCCGCCTGATTTCGCGGCTGATGGTGCTTTTGTGGCGGTTAAGCTGTTTGGCGATTTCGGTTATGGTGCAGTGGCGTGACAGGTATTGGATATGATATCGTTCGTCTTGGGTCGGTTGTGTGTAGCCCATGGCAATCTTTCTTGCAGGAAAGGCCGTATGCTACCGCATACCGGCCTTTTTCTGTTATGGAAAGTTGCATTTCAAATCCGAATCCGCCAGGGATTTTGGTTATATAATCTACGCTTCTTCTGTTATTCCAATACTTCGGATCGTGCTTACATCAGCTTCACAAAACTCCCTACTTTCCGGCCTGAACAATGAGCAACTCTCTGCGGTAACCTGGCCGGCACAATCTGCTTTGGTGCTGGCTGGTGCTGGTAGCGGTAAAACTAAGGTGCTTACCACACGGATTGCCTGGCTGCTGCATACCGGTCAGGCCGGCTTGCATTCGGTGATGGCGGTTACGTTCACTAATAAGGCGGCTAAAGAAATGCGTGCTCGGCTCGAAGCCATGTTGCCGCTGAATATCCGTGCCATGTGGCTGGGCACGTTTCATGGCCTGTGCCACCGATTCCTGCGTTTGCATCACAAAGAAGCTGGTCTGCCAGCTGCCTTCCAGATTTTAGACAGCAGTGACCAGCTCGCTCTAGCCAAACGCCTGCTCAAAGCTCTCAACATTTCTGAAGAAATCATCGCCCCGCGTGCCTTGCAAGGCTTTATCAACGCGCAAAAAGAAGCAGGTTTGCGTGCAGCCGTACTGCATGCCAGCAACCCGTTTGAACAGCGCCTGATTGAATGCTATGCCGAATACGATCGTCTGTGTCGGCAGGAAGGGGTAGCAGATTTTGCCGAACTCATGTTGCGCAGCTATGAAGTGCTGCAAAGCAATGAGATCCTGCGTACTCACTACCAAAACCGCTTCAACCACATCTTGGTCGACGAATTCCAAGATACCAACAAACTGCAATACGACTGGCTCAAACTCCTGGCCGGGCAACATACTGCCGTATTTGCTGTGGGCGACGACGATCAAAGCATCTACCGTTTCCGTGGCGCGCGCGTGGGCAATATGGCCGATTTCATGCGCGAATTTCAGGTAGCCTCTCCCATTAAGCTGGAGCAGAACTACCGTTCGGTGGGCAATATCCTTGCTGCGGCCAATGCCGTGATTGCCCATAACGACGGCCGCTTGGGCAAGAACCTGCGCACTGAAGCCGAGCATGGCGAAAAAATCCGCTTCCTTTCCGCTTTTACCGACAGTGAAGAAGCCGAGTTTGTGGTAGAAGAAATCAAAGCCCTGCACCGCGACGGCATGGATTTGGCACAAACTGCCGTGCTCTATCGCAGTAACGCCCAGTCGCGCGTTCTCGAGCAAGCCCTGTTCCGTGCCGGCCTGCCCTATAAAATCTATGGCGGCCTGCGCTTTTATGAGCGGCAGGAGATTAAACACGCACTTGCTTATTTGCGGCTGGCGGTTAACCCCGACGACGATAACGCCCTATTGCGCGTCATCAACGTGCCCGCACGCGGTATTGGCAGCCGTACGGTGGAAAACATTCAAGCCGCTGCTTCGCAGGAAGGCATACCGCTGTGGCAGGCAGCCTGCCGCGTGGCTGTGAAAAATGGCAAAGTAGCCGCCTTTGTGCGCTTGATTGAAAGCCTGCGCGGCAGCATTGGCTCAATAGGGCTACCTGAAATTGTGGCCGAGGCCGTACGCAGCAGCGGCCTGTATGAGTATTACCAAAACCAAAAAGTCGATCATCAAGACCGCTTAGACAACTTGGACGAACTCATCCGAGCGGCTGAAGAATTCCGCCCTGAAGACAGCACGTTTGAAACCCTGCCCGCTGATGCCGCAGAGAGCCCGGCCTTCCCCGTGCTTGCCTTTTTGAGCAATGCTGCGCTTGAATCCGGTGAAAACCAGGCTGCCGCCGATGAGTCTGCCGTACAGCTAATGACCGTGCATGCCGCTAAAGGGCTGGAATTCGATGCAGTATTTCTCACCGGCATGGAAGAAGGCCGTTTCCCCAGCGAATTGAGCCTGGCCGAACATGGTGGGCTGGAAGAGGAGCGGCGGCTGATGTATGTGGCCATCACGCGCGCACGGCAGCGGCTCTACATCAGCATGGCGCAACAGCGGATGTTGCACGGCCAAACCCATTTCGGCACTGTATCGCGCTTTGTGGAGGAAATCCCATCTGATTTGCTGTACTTGCTTACCCCCGTGCTGAAACCACGCTTCCCCGTGCCCGAAGGCCGGCCCCAACAGAGTAGGGCAGAGTGGGCTGTACCGGTGGCAAAACAGGACTATGACGGCTTCAGCATCGGCCAAAATGTGCGGCACGCCAAATTCGGTACCGGTGTGATCATTGAAGGAGAACACAAAGCCGACAGCGCCCGCCTTACCATAAACTTCGGCAAGCAGGGCATCAAGGTGCTGGACACCAAATTTGCCAAACTGGAAGCCGTGTGAGTTTTCAGGTAGCCTTAAGGCTTGAAGCCAATTGCTCAATAGGCTACCTGAAAAACATCAGCTTCAACGCAGCTAAAAAATTCCATTGATTATTAAGGAGAACGCCATGTCCGCATACGACAGTAACAACATCTTCGCCAAAATCCTGCGCGGCGAAATCCCCAATCATACGGTATATGAAGACGAAAAAGTCCTCGCCTTCCTCGACGTGATGCCGCAGGCGCGTGGCCATGTGTTGGTTGTGCCGAAAACGCAGGCCGTGGAGCTGAGCGATCTGCCATTAGAATATGCACAAGCCGTGTTTGCCGCTGCCAAGAAAATCATTGCCGCCCAGCGCAAAGTTTTGCAGCGGCACGGCATCGTGCAAATGCAGCTCAACGGCCAAGAAGCCGGGCAGAGCGTGTTCCATTATCATATGCACCTGATCCCCGGGCATCTGCACGATCTGGAGGAACATGAAGATAAAATGGCCGACCACGCCGAATTGGCCGCGCTGGCTGCCAAACTGCGTGAGGCCATAGCGTAGCCGTGCTCCGTGGCAGTATATCGAAGCAGCGTCATTAAATCAGTTGCACGTAACACCATGCCTGCGGTAATGCTAAAAGGCTACCTGAAAAAGTTTCAGGTAGCCTTTTGAAAGCATCCAGTAAAGCAGATATAGTGGATTAACAAAAATCAGGACAAGGCGGCGAGCCGCAGACAGTACACACGTTACGGCAAGGCGAACCAACGCTGTACTGGTTTTTGTTAATTCACTATAGATGCAGCAGCAATGTCAGAATCACAGTAGCCCAATCGTCTAACCACAAGGTACCTCTCACGGTATGAGGCTACCTGAAAATTTCAGGTAGCCTTCCATAGCAAGATGAAATCCGAACAAGCAGAATCCAACAATCATGAACAGGTTTGGCAGCAAACGGATACCGCCGAACTGAGGCGTAAACTTTTACGCTTTGCCACCCTGCAGCTACACGATGCCCAATGGGCAGAAGATGTGGTGCAAGACACCATGCTGAAAGCCTTTGCCCGTCGGCAGCAGTTTAAGGCGGATGCACAATGGCAAACGTGGGTATTCGCCATTTTGCGCAATACTTTATTAGATAGCCTGCGCAGCCGCAAAAACCAGCTGCAATGGCACGTGAGCAGTGAAGACGAGCAGTTTCTTGATGCTGTCCGCCAGCAGCAGTTTGACGAGAGCGGCCATTGGACGGGCAGCGCTGCTCCTCAGACATGGGCATCCCCGGAAGACACCATCCGGCAGCAGGAATTTATGCATACCATGGAATACTGTCTTGAGCACCTGCCGGATAATACCGCGCGGGTATTTATGCTGCGCGAGTGGATGGGGTTGGAAGTGGCTGAAATCTGCCAGCAAACCGGTATCAGCGCCGACAACTGCTATACCATTCTCTACCGAGCCCGCAACGGCCTGCGTCGCTGCCTGCAAAGCAACTGGTTAAATGGATAATGAGGGAACGACTATGCTGAAATGCCAACGAGCCGCAGAACTGATTTCGCTGCAACATGACCGCCCCTTGAGCCTTTGGGAGCGTTGGCAGCTGCGACTGCACCTCCTAGTTTGTTCACCCTGCCAACGCTATCAGAAACAGCTGGACACCATCAGTTTGGCAATGCGCCATGTGCGGCAGAAACAGGCTGAAGATAAATAGACCTCTTGCGAAAATATTCATCCCATCGCATTAACCAGTCCTGCAATCAGATTTGCCCTTAACCCGAACCGTTTCCGCCTGTTGCGGTAAGGCAGCGACAATATTTTGAATATCTTCAGTTTCCTGTTGATGTGCTCGATGACGGTTCTGAGTTTGCCTAACCGCCTGTTCGCCTCTTTATCCTGTTTGTCCGGCGGATGACGTTTGGATTTCTTTTTCGGGGTCTGTAATCCGGTTTTGGCCAATCCTTGATAACCCTTATCCGCGATGACTATTTTGTAGGGATAAAGCTCTGCAAGGTGCCTCTTGGCTAAACGCATGTCATGCCGGGCACCCATCCCCGTCCGGATGCTGATGATTTTTTCCGTTTCCCTGCCGTATATGACCCGGATTTTAACCGTGTGCCGCCTTTTCTTGCCGCTGTAATACTGCCGCTGTTTTTTTGGGACGTTCAATCGGGCTTTCGGTAACGTCAATGATGACCGTTTGGTCGCCCGGATTCTTGTGCTTTGGCAGGGAGAAGCGTTTGCAACGGATGAGGGCGTCCTCGGTTTTACGGATGGTGCGGCAGACATTGCTTTCGGAAAGGCCGTAGATGGCGGCCAATTCGAGTTGGGTATGGTAATGGCGCAGATAGCTTAGGGTAAGCAGCAGTTGGTCTGCCAAACCGAGCGTATGCGGCCTGCCCGACTTGACCTTCCGGCTTTCTGCTTCTGTGGTGACTTGCAGCATTTCGTGAAAAAGGACGGGCGTTACACCTGTGAGCCGTTTGAATTCGCTATCGCTTCTTTGGATGAGGTTTTCGTATTTCATTTGGGAATGGTAAATTTTCAGGATACTTTCGCAAGAGGTCTGTTATTTCCGGCATCTGTTTCCAAGTAGTCCGTCCCGGCGCATTATGCGCCGCTGCCGACGTGGTGCAGACGGCCAACCCGGCTGCCAGTAATAAGGCATATGACTTCATCGCTCACTCCTTTTTTAATTAATGAGATATTAGGGGTAGACAGGCTATCTATTCCCTGTTTTTAAGTAACATTTTGTTTGCGAAATATATTTAGGATTATTGCACATGACGGATATTGACCTTGTGGGTTTTGCTGGTTAGTTACCTAATCGCTTATCACCTTAGCTGGTTTGAGCCGGTAGGCGCAGATGATGGTGAGGATGCCTACTGCCAGGGCGAGGCTCATACTCAGGTGGATGCCGTTGAGCATGGCCTGCTGCGGGCTGCTGCCGCTGGAGAGGCGCTCGCCGATGTTGGTGGTGCCCACAAAGAAGGCTGCGCCGATGGCGCCGGCGATGGGGTTGATGGTGGTGATGATGGCGGCGCCGTGCGGGTTGAGGTGTTTGGGCAGGGCGTTGAGGCCGTGGGTTTCGCCGGTGATGCAGGCGGATACGGACACGGCCATCAGGGCAAACATGGCGGAGAGGGCGGTGGTTTGGGTGTCGATTTTCAGGTAGCCCCACAATACGGCCAGGGCGGCGGTGAGCATAATGGTGGCGGGCAGCACCACGAAGCGGCCGCCTTTTTTATCCAGCAGTTTGCCAAACAGCGGGGCGGCCAAGGCCTGGGCGATGCTGGCGGGCATAAGGATGAGGCCGGTGGCGGTGCCGGAGAGCAGCAGCACTTGCTGGGTGTAGATGGGGATCATCAGTTCGAGGCCGAGGAAGAGGAAACCGGCGCAGGCGAGGATGGCGAGGCAGAGGCTGAATTGGCGGTATTGCAGGGCACGCAGGTTTAGAAGCGGCGTGGCGATATGGAACTGGCGGCGCACAAACCAGCCGATGAGCACCACCGAGCCGGCCAACAGCAGCACGAATTCGGCCGGGGGCAGGCTGGCGAAGTTGCTGCAGGCATACACCAGGCCGCCGAAGCCACCGATGGAGAGCAGGGCGGAGGGGATGTCGATTTTGGGGCGGATGGTGGGGCTGAGGTTGACGCTGAGATATTTGCCCACGAGAAACATGGCCACGAGCATAAACGGCGCGGTGGCGGCGAAGATCACACGCCAGTGGGTATGGTCGATGATGATGCCGGAGAGGGTGGGGCCAAGCGCGGGGGCGGCGGTAAACATCATGGTGATTACGCCCATGGCTGTGCCGCGCCGGTTGGGCGGGAAGATATTGAGGATGCCGTTAAACAGCAACGGCACGAAGAAGGCGGCGGATATGGCCTGCACCATGCGCCCGACCAGCAGCACGCCAAAATTGGGCGCGAGGGCGCAAATCAACGAACCGGCGAGGAAGGTGGCTTGGGTGATGAGCACCATTTTGCGGGTTTCGAACCATTGGATAACGCCGGCGGTAATCGGCGTGAATGCGCCCATCACCAGGAGAAAGCCGGTGGTGAGCCATTGGGCGGTGGTTTTGTCGATGTGGAAATCGCGCATGATGGGCGTGAGCGCCACGTTGAGCAGGGTGTCGTTCAGGTAGCCGAAGAAGGCGCCGATAAAGAGCGTGGCCACGATGGTTTTGGCGGGGAAGCCGGGGCGGTCGGCGAAGTATTCGTGTTGGGTGTCGGCGGAATCGGTGTGTTGCATAGGGCGTTCTTTCTTGTTGTTTGATTATGGCCAAGGGGCTACCTGAAAGCGTGAGTTTCAGCTGGCTAAATAGGCTACCTGAAACCCAATATTAGAGTGTAAGGGACAGATTTTACCTGATTTCGCCAGCCAGAACCTGCAGCTCGCGCATATCGCGGACGATATGGTCGGCAAAGGGCTGCGGCCGGGCGCGGCTGCCGAACCACACCGTGCGCATGCCCAAAGCTTTGGCCGCTTGCAGATTGGCCGGGCTGTCGTCCACCAACACGCATTGCTGCGGCGGCACGGCCAGCGCGGCGCACACCATATGGAAGGCCTGCGGCTGCGGCTTGTAGTGCAGGGCAAGGTCGTCCACGCCGAACAGGGCTTCAAAACGGCTGCCCAGCCGCATGGCTTCGATCAGGGCGCGCACATAAAACGCTGGGCCGTTGGAAAACACGGCTTTGCGGCCGGGTAGGGCGGCGAGCGCGGTATCGGTGTGCGGCATCGGCTGCAAGGCAGCGATGAGTTCGGGCAGGTGGTGGCTTTGGCACAGGAATTCGGCGGGGCAGACCTGCGGATGGTGCTGCTGCAAACCGCCGAGCGTGGCGCCGTAGTGCCGCCAATAGTGTTCGCGCAAATCGGAGGCTTCGGGCAGACTCAGGTTCAGTTTGCGTGCCATGAATTCGGTCATGCGGCGGTTGATGAGGCGGAAAATGCCCGCATCGGCGCGGTGCAGGGTGTCGTCTAGGTCGAACAGCCAAACGGGCTGGGAGGGCGGCATGAGGCTACCTGAAAAATAAAAAACCGAATTATATAGCTGCTGCAAATGAGTATTCTACTGCTTTGCCCGCTTGGCCATGCTTGCCGCTACGGCCTGCTGCCATGCCCAATTTGAATTGGTGGAACTCACACTCCCGCCATCGGGGCGGTTTGCTGCTATAATTTCGCTGATTTTCACAACCAATTATCATTCAGGAGATTGCTATGGCTCTGGTATCCATGCGCCAGCTTTTAGACCACGCCGCCGAACACGGCTACGGCCTGCCCGCTTTTAATGTGAACAACTTGGAGCAGATGCGCGCCATCATGGAAGCGGCCGACCAAGTGAACGCGCCCGTTATCGTGCAGGCTTCCGCCGGCGCGCGCAAATATGCCGGCGCCCCCTTCTTGCGCCACCTGATTTTGGCGGCGGTGGAAGAGTTCCCGCACATTCCCGTGGTGATGCACCAAGACCACGGCGCTTCGCCCGACGTGTGCCAGCGCTCCATCCAGCTGGGTTTCTCCTCCGTGATGATGGACGGCTCGCTCCTGGCCGACGGCAAAACCCCGTCTTCCTACGAATACAACGTAGACGTTACCCGCACCGTGGTGAACTTCTCCCATGCCTGCGGCGTGTCGGTGGAAGGCGAAATCGGCGTGTTGGGCAATTTGGAAACCGGCGAAGCGGGCGAAGAAGACGGCGTGGGCGCGGCGGGCAAATTGAGCCACGACCAAATGCTCACCAGCGTGGAAGACGCCGTGCGCTTCGTGAACGATACCGGTGTGGACGCATTGGCGATTGCCGTGGGCACCAGCCACGGCGCATACAAATTCACCCGTCCACCCACAGGCGACGTGCTGCGCATCGACCGTATCAAAGAAATCCACGCCGCCCTGCCGAATACGCATATCGTGATGCACGGCTCCAGCTCGGTGCCGCAGGAATGGCTGAAAGTGATTAACGAGTACGGCGGCGGCATCGGCGAAACCTACGGCGTGCCGGTGGAAGAAATCGTGGAAGGCATCAAACACGGCGTGCGCAAAGTCAATATCGACACCGACCTGCGCCTGGCCAGCACAGGGGCAATCCGCAAATTCTTAGCCGAAAACCCTGCCGAATTCGATCCGCGCAAATACCTGGCCAAAACCATCGAAGCCATGAAAGGCATCTGCCTGGCTCGTTATCAGGCCTTCGGCTGCGAAGGCATGGCCGATAAAATCAAACCGATTTCGTTGGAAAAAATGGCCACCCGTTATGCTAAAGGCGAGCTGAACCAAGTGGTGGCGAAGTAATATAGCGGATGCAATTTAAATCGAGACCAGGCGGCGAGCCAACGCGGTATCGGTTTAAATGTAATCTGCTATAGCTTGATTTGAATGATGCAACAGGCTACCTGAAATAGCTTCAGGTAGCCTGTTTGGTTTGGGGCAAGAGGCTACCTGAAAAAGCCGAAAGGCAGCCCCAATGCGGTTTCAGGTAGCCTTCTCCGTTGCCCACCATGAATTTCCCCGCCTCATCCGCTATAATCCGCATAAATTAATCACATCAATTTCTATCTATGAACCCACCCGCTTCCGTGGGCATCGTTACCCCGCAAACCATTGCCTTCGAACAGCCCTTCTCCCTACAAAACGGCGACACGCTGCCCCGTTTTGATTTGATTACCGAAACCTACGGCACACTCAACGCCGATAAATCCAACGCCATCCTGATTTGCCACGCCTTGTCCGGCACGCACCATGTGGCTGGCCGCCACCATCCGGACGACAAGCACCCCGGCTGGTGGGACAACATGGTCGGCCCCAATAAGCCGGTGGATACCAACCGCTTTTTCGTGGTCGGGCTCAACAACCTGGGCGGCTGCGCCGGCAGCAGCGGCCCCTTGAGCACCAATCCGGCCACCGGCAAGCCATACGGCTCGGATTTCCCGATGGTAACCGTAAAAGATTGGGTGCGCTCGCAAGCCCTGCTGGCCGACCATTTCGGCATCAAGCAATGGGCAGCCGTGATGGGCGGCAGCCTCGGCGGTATGCAGGCCTTACAATGGGCAATCGACTTCCCCGAGCGCGTTCGCCACGCGTTGGTGATTGCGTCCGCACCCAAATTGTCCACCCAAAACATCGCGTTTAACGACGTGGCCCGCCAAGCCATCCTCACCGATCCCGACTTCCACGAAGGCCACTACGCCAGCCGCCAAACCCTGCCCCGGCGCGGCCTGAAAATTGCCCGCATGATGGGGCACATCACTTATCTGGCTGAAGACGGGTTGGGCAAAAAGTTCGGCCGCCAAATGCGCAACGGCAATTATCAATACGGCTACGGCATTGAATTCGAAGTGGAAAGCTATCTGCGCTACCAGGGCGACAAATTTGCCGACCGCTTCGATGCCAACACCTACCTGCTCATGACCAAGGCGCTGGATTATTTCGACCCCGCCGCCGATTTCGGCCACAACCTGCACACCGCGCTCTTGGGCGTGCAGGCCAAATTCTTCGTGGCCAGCTTCAGCAGCGACTGGCGTTTTGCGCCGGAACGTTCGCACGAATTGGTGAAAGCCCTGATTAGCGCGGAAAAAGATGTGCAATACATCGAAATCGAATCTTCCCACGGCCACGATGCTTTCCTGATGGAAGACGAGCCGTATTTGAAAGCCGTGAAAGCCTATATCGATAATATCCACAAGGAGTTGGCGCATGAATCTGCGTGATGACCTGCAACTGATTTACGACTGGATTCCCGCCGGCAGCCGCGTGCTGGATTTGGGCTGCGGCGACGGCGAATTGCTGCATGCCCTGGTGAAATACAAAAATTGCAAGGGCTACGGCGTGGAAATCGACACCGGCAGCGTAATTGCCGCCATCGCCCGCGGCGTTAACGTGATTCAGGCCGATTTGGAGCAGGGCTTGCAGGCGTTCGGCGACGGCAGCTTCGATGTGATTGTGCTCAGCCAAACCATCCAAGCCATGCAAAACGTGGAAACCATCCTGCGCGACCTCACCCGCGTGGCCAAGGAAGCGATTGTTACCTTCCCCAATTTCGGCTATTGGCGCAACCGTTTTCAGGTAGCCTTCGGCGGGCATATGCCGGTGAGCGAGCGCATGCCCTACGATTGGTACGACACGCCGAATATTCATTGGTGCACCCTCAGCGATTTCGACCGCCTGTGTGCGAAAAACCGCATCCGCGTGCTGGAACGCGCGGTGATGGCCGGCGGCCGGCGCGTATCCTGCCTGCCGAACCTGCTGGGCAGCCTGGCATTTTATCGCGTGGGTTGAATAATAGATTTGGCCTGATAATTCAGTTTTTTGTCTGTCTTTCTCGAAAAATTATTTAAATTATATCCAATTCGTCCTTTATTTGATTTAAATCAAAAATATCACACAGGCAAACAATGGCACTGCCTGCAGGCAAAACGTATAATCAGGTTAAGTTTTTTATATATTTTTTAATGTTAAAAGGGAAAGAGCAGTATGTTGCGCAATTTTTCAGACAAGTTTTCCGGCAACGACGATAAGGGCGATTTTGAGCTGCACTGCCTGATGATGATTATCGAAGATTCGGCACGCCGCCAATGGGCAGCACGCTTGAAAATCACTAAAAAATATGATGTTAGCAATGCCCGCGTCACGCTGTTGGAAAAATTTGAAAAAGGGTTTGAGAAGGAACATGATGCCCAGCTGTTCGTGTTGGACGAGCTGGATGAGTTTCCGATATTCCGTGTTAAGGTGTTGGAAGGTTTCCGCCAGTAATTGGGCTGTTGGTTTATATAAAAGGCTACCTGAAAGCTGGATTAGGCTTTCAGGTAGCCTTTTTAGGAGTGTTGGGTAAGCAGGTGGGTTTTATCTTCGTGATAGCACAGGCTACCTGAAACACTGTGGCAGCTGAGTTTGTCCTCGTCAGCTATGCCAGTTGAGGCTACCTGAAAATAGTGCCGTCTTGGCAAAACGTATTCTGCTCCGTATAATCTGCGCTTCTTATGGCGGGTCTCCCCGCATGCAGGTTTGGGACAAGGGGTCAGGTGCGGAAGCAAGCAGCCCACCCTGAATTCGGCAGTGCCGGGGCTCCGGCTCGCCACCTCATATAAAAACCGCTCCGGTATTAAGCCGGAGCGGTTTTGCTATATATGGCCGAATAGCTGAAGCCTTTTGAGTAAGAGTTTATTTGTAAAAACGCTTGATAGAGTGAATTTTAAATGCGCTTACTTGGCATTTGTCGGCCACGAATTTTTTAAATTCGGCCTGGTTCAGATAGCGTATTTCTTCGTGCGGCAGTTGCAACAAAACCTAGCGGTTTTGGTTGCTGTTGATGGCATTAGCAATGGTTACAACGTAGTTGGTGGTTTTTTGGTCATAATTTACTCTCTTCAAAGTTGTTATTTTTTAGTACGGGCAGATAAATCATTTGCTATCTGATAGATTGCTTTGAAAAAAGGTAAATTATCTATTCTGCTTGTGCAAGGTTTGGGCGGGTAAAGATATGCAGGGCTGTGTAAATACGGCAATGTCGGTAAACGGCCTTAGAGGGCTACCATTTCTTCGTGGATAGTTCATCGGTCAGCTGTTGCAGAAGCTGCAGGCGGTCGGCACGGATATGGCCGGCTTCGGCGGCGGCTTTGATGGCGCAGCCGGGCTCTTGGCGGTGGCTGCAGTTGTGGAATCGGCATTGGCCGATGAAGCCGCGCATATCGGGGAAGTAGTGGGGCAGGGAGGCTACCTGAAGATGGTACAGGCCGAATTCCTGCAAACCGGGGGAATCGATGATGCAGGAGGTTTTGTTTAGGTCGTAGAGCTGGGCGTGGGTGGTGGTGTGTTTGCCGGAGTCGAGGGCGCTGGAGATTTCGTTGGTGCGGGCGATGCTTTGGCCGAGCAGGGCGTTAATCAGGGTGGATTTGCCCATGCCGCTTTGGCCCAACAGGATGCTGGTGTGCCCATTCAACACCGGCAGCAGGGCATCGGCGTTGCGCACCGCGCTCACGGGCAGCACGGGGTAGCCCAGGTTTTCGTAAAATGCCAGTTTGCCGCGCCATTGTTCCGTTTCCGGCAAATCGGTTTTGTTTAACACAATCACCGCGCCGATACCGGCCGCTTCCACCGCCAGCAGGGCGCGTTGCAGCAGCGGCTCGCTCGGCGTGGGCACGGCGGCCAGCACAATCAGCAGTTGGCTCACATTGGCGGCAATCAGCTTGGTTTTCCAGGCGTCTTGGCGGTAGAGCAGGCTGCGGCGCGGTAGGAAATCTTCAATCACCGCCTGCTCGGCATTCAGCGGCGTAATGTGTACTTGGTCGCCACAGGCGAAGTCCACCCGTTTTTTTCGGGTGGTGGCTTCGAAGGTATGGCCATCGGCAGTGCGCACGATAAAGCGGCGGCCGTAGCTGGTGATGATTTGGGCAGTGTCGGTCATGTCGGTGGCCGGATGGGAAAGTGCCATCATAGCAAGGATTGGCGTGCTGATGCCAATTTGCCTGCCGTGCCGGGCGGAATGGCTATATAATCCGTCTTTATTTATCCCAATCAATAGGGAACCGCCACACCATGACTACCACGCCGCTTCTCGATACCATCGAATATCCGCAGGATTTGCGCCGTTTGCGTGAAGACCAGCTGCCGCAGCTGGCCGCCGAACTGCGCACCTTCCTGCTGGAGAGCATCAGCCAGACCGGCGGCCATTTCGCCAGCAATCTGGGCGCGGTGGAGCTGGCTGTGGCATTGCATTATGTGTACGACACGCCTAACGACCACTTAATTTGGGACGTAGGCCACCAAAGCTATCCGCACAAAGTGCTCACCGGCCGCCGCAACCGCATGCACACCATGCGCCAATATGGCGGCCTGGCCGGTTTCCCCAAGCGCAGCGAATCGGAATACGACGATTTCGGCGTTGGTCATTCTTCCACCTCCATCGGTGCGGCATTAGGCATGGCGGTGGCCGATAAACTTTCAGGTAGCCCCAACCGCAGCGTGGCCGTGATCGGCGACGGCGCGATGACTGCCGGCCAAGCTTTTGAAGCGCTGAACAATGCCGGCGATATGGACACCGATTTGCTGGTTATCCTCAACGACAACGAAATGTCGATTTCCCCCAACGTGGGCGCTTTCCCCAAATACCTTGCCGGCAGCCAGGGCAAAGACTGGCGCGACACCCTGCGCAGCATCAAACATAAATCTGAAAAAGTGCTCGACAAACTGCCCGGCGCGCTGCACATCGCGCAGAAAGTGGAGCAGCGGCTGAAAAGCGTGCTCGACGGCTCGCGCATCCGCCCCGATTCCCTGTTCGACAACTTCAGCTTCACCTACACCGGCCCGGTGGACGGCCACGACGTGCGGCAACTGGTGGCTGTGCTCAAAGAGATGAAACAGCGCAAAGGTCCGCAGCTTTTGCATGTGCTCACGCAAAAAGGGCAGGGTTACAAACTGGCTGAAAACGACCCGGTCGGTTTTCACGCCGTGGGCAAATTTAATCCCGACCAAGGCCCGGTGAGCGGCGGCGCTGCCCCTTTGAGCTACACCCAGATTTTCGGCCAATGGGTATGCGACCAAGCCGCCGCAGATGGCAAATTAGTCGCCATTACCCCCGCCATGCGTGAAGGCAGCGGATTGGTGGAGTTTGAGCAACGCTTTCCCGAACGCTATTTCGATGTCGGTATTGCCGAGCAGCACGCCGTTACCTTCGCGGCCGGCCTAGCCTGTGGCGGCATCAAGCCCGTGGTGGCGATTTACTCCACTTTCCTGCAACGCGCTTACGACCAGCTGGTGCACGATGTGGCATTGCAAAACCTGCCGGTATTGTTCGCCATCGACCGCGCCGGTATCGTTGGTGCCGACGGCCCTACTCATGCCGGTGCCTACGATTTGAGCTTCCTGCGCTGCATCCCGAATATGGTGCTGGCTGCGCCCAGCAGCGGCGAAGAATGCCGCCTGCTGCTTTCCACCTGCTACGCGTTGGATTGCCCCACTGCCGTACGCTACCCGCGCGGCGCCAGCGGCAGCACGGCAATCGGCAGCGGCTTGGATACCGTGCCGGTAGGCAAAGGCGTGGTGCGGCGGCGGGGCAATGAAACCGCCGTATTGGCTTTCGGCAGCATGGTGCAGCCTGCGTTGCAGGCAGCCGAACGGCTGGATTTAACCGTGGCCGATATGCGCTTTGTGAAACCGCTGGACGAAGAATTGATTGCCGATTTGGCCGCCACCCACCAGCGGCTGGTGTGCATCGAAGAAAACGCCGTGCAAGGCGGCGTCGGCAGCGCGGTGTTGGAAGTACTGGCCAAGCAGGGTTGCCGCTTACCCGTGTTGCTGTTGGGCATTGAAGACATCGTTACCGGCCATGGCGATCCGGCCATCCTGCTGGATGACTTGGGATTGAGCGCCGAGAAACTGGCGGCACGGATTGGGACATTTGTACAATCAGCGGGCTGAGTGCAATTATCGTGACTCGAGAGGATTGGTGAAAAGGCTACCTGAAAAACTTTCAGGTAGCCTTTAATTGTGTTTGGGCATAAGTGGTTACAATGTATTGGTGCTTCATTTATAGTGAATTAACAAAAACCAGTACAGCGTTGTCTCGCCTTGCCGTAACGTGTGTACTGTCTGCGGCTCGCCGCCTTGTCCTGATTTTTGTTAATCCATTATATTTATAGCAAATTAACTTCACTTCCGCTGCCGCATTGGCTTACCTGAACAACCGGAATACCGGTTTCAGGTAGCCTTTTCTTGAGTTTGCCTGCGGGCTGGGCTGCCAGCTGCCTCTAATCAAACGCCTTCACCAGCGCAAACCGCGCCATGCGCCCGTTTGCCGTTTCCACCTCCTCCGCAAACATCGCCAGCGGGCGCACCCACACGCCGTAGTCGCCATAAAGCGCGCGGTACACAGCCAGCGGCTCTTCCGTTTCGCTGTGCCGTGCCGTGTGCAGCAGTTCGTAGAGATTGCCTTTGTAGTGGCGGTAAAGGCCGCGGGGCAGGGTGTGGGGCATGGCGTTTTCCTTGTAAAATGAGGCTCTGATTATAGCTTAAACCTGTTGGCTGCTTGTTTGGGTACTCCTGTTTTAGTTGTGCCGCAACTCGGCTTCCTTTCAAAAACTCGTTTTCATTTTTCAGGTAGCCTGAAACACCATTCCTCATGACTGATTTCTCCCTACTCGCCGCACTGTGGTTTTCCGCCTTCACTTCCGCCACGCTGCTGCCTGGCACGTCTGAGGCCGCGTTTGCCGCCTTCTTATGGCAATGCCCCGAAGCTGCGTTTGCCGCTTGGCTGGCGGCAGGCAGCGGCAACACCTTGGGCAGCCTCACTTCCTATTGGCTTGGCCGCCAACTGCCGGAACGTGGCCAAAGCAAACTGTCTCCCCGTGCCGTGAGCCTGCTGCAGCGGTACGGCGCATGGCTGCTGCTTTTGGCAAGGCAGCCCGTGGCCGGCGATGCCTTGCCCCTGGCTGCCGGCTGGCTGCGTTTGAACGCGTGGGAGTGCGCCGCAGCGCTGGCAGTGGGCAAGTTTGTCCGCTATGCTTTGATTTGGCAGGGGATGGGCTGGCTGTTGCAGGCGGCCTGAAGGCTACCTGAAAAACGCGAACACCTCCCATTCCGCATCCAATCCCTGCCGCCCACCGCTTTGACACTGAGAAACCATGCTGCTGCTCAACCAAAAAGACATCGACGAAACCGAACTCCTCACCGCCGCCGAGCTCGACATCCGCAATATCGCCGCCAAAAACTGGCCGACCGTGCTGCGCGCCACGCAGGTTCAAAGCCTGCACCTCTACCACATCACCGCGCCAGAGCTGCCCGATTTCACTCCGCTGCGCGCCTTGCGCCACCTCTCGCTGGAATGGGGCGGCAAAATCACCGACTTATCGCCCGTTTTCCGCATCGAAGGATTGCAGACGCTCGTTCTCTTTCACTTTGCCAAACTGCGCCGGCTGGACGGCATCGGCAGCCTAAACGAGCTCACTACGCTGCACCTCTCCGGCAACCAAGGCTACGGCACCCCGCCCTTGCAGCTAGACAGCATCGCCCCTGTTGCCGAGTTGCCCGCTTTAACCGATTTCTCGCTCACTAATACCAAGCTGGCCGACGACGACATCCGCATCCTGGCGCAATGCCGCCATCTGCGCCGGCTGCGTATTTCCAATAATTTTGAAAAACAGCAGTTTGCCTATTTGGCCAAACACCTGAACCCACAGTTGGAAACACCCATCCGCGCGTTTGAGCAACTCGGGGGCGAATGCAGCCGCTGCGGTGGCGCCTTGCAGTTGGCCATCGGTCGGCGCGGCAGATTTCTATGCCTAAGCTGCGATGCCAAACGTGTTGCCCGAATCGAAGCCGAATTTGCCGAACTGGTTGCCACCGCCTAGCCCGTATGGCCTATTATGTGGTATTAGAGCGAAGGCCACCATTTCAGGTAGCCTCCCAAAGCTGCCTGAAATCCCTCCCGAAAGGAATCATCATGACCCTGCAACAAGCCCTCGAACGCCGCCGTTCCGTGCGCCACTACGGCGATACGCCTATCGATGCCGATATCGTGCGCCAATGCCTGCGCCTTGCCCAGCTTGCCCCCAGCAGCTCCAATATGCAGCTTTACGAGTTCTACCACATCACCGATGCCGCCGTGTTGAAGCAGCTTGCCGAAGCCTGCCTCGGGCAAAAAGCCGCCGCCACCGCGCCGCAGATGGTGGTGTTCGTTACCCGCCAAGACCTGCACCGCAGCCGCGCCCAAACCGTGCTCGATTTCGAACGCGGCAACATCCAACGCAACAGCCCGCCCGAAAAACAGGCCAAACGCATTCAGGCGGAAGAAGGCTACCGCAACAAACTCATGCCCTTTGTTTATGCCCGCTGCTTCGGTCTGCTCGGTGCGTTCCGCAAAACGCTCTCATGGGGCATCGGCCTATTCCGCCCGATGATGCGTGATGTATCTGAAGCCGATATGCGCGTGGTGGTGCACAAAAGCTGCGGCTTGGCGGCACAAACCTTTATGCTCGCCATGGCCGAAGCCGGCTACGACACCTGCCCGATGGAAGGGCTGGACAGTTGTCGCGTGAAACGCATTCTGAAACTGCCGCGCGGCGCGGAAATCAATATGATTGTGGCCTGCGGCATACAAAAAGAAGGCCACGGCATTTGGAGCGAACGCTACCGCCTGCCGTTTGACGAGGTGTATCGGCATATTTGAAGCGCTGCACACAAATTTGAGGCCACCTGAAAAGTTTCAGGTAGCCTTTTTGATAAACGGGCGGATTTTATATTTGCCATGCTAGGGCTCCGCCGTAACCCTTGTTGCAGCCACCGCAATCCCTGCCTGCGCACATTGCAAACCGCTGCGGCTCACTACCCAAATCAGCTATAATCCCCGCCTTAATAAACCGTATTCGCCAAGCTCGGCCAAAGGTTGGCTGAAACTCCTATCTTATGACCCTCTGCATCATTCCCGCGCGCGGCGGCAGCAAACGCATTCCGCGCAAAAACATCAAGCCGTTCAACGGCAAACCGATGATTGCCTATTCCATCGAGGCAGCATTGGAGAGCGGCTGCTTTACGCGTGTGGCGGTGTCGACCGATGATGAAGAAATCGCCGCCGTGGCGCGGCAATATGGCGCGGAAACCCCGTTTGTGCGCCCACCCGAGCTGGCGGATGATTTCGCCACCACCGGTGCCGTGATGCGCCATGCTGTTGCCACGCTGCTGGCGGAGCGGTTGTCTGAAAGTGAGCACGGCGGGTTGTTGCACGGCGAAAGTGGGCAGCCGGATTGTTCAGCTAGCCCCAAGCCAGTTTTGCCCGAAGTCTGCTGCCTGTATGCCACCGCCCCATTCGTGCGCCCTGCCGACCTGCAACGCGGGCTGGATACGCTGCGCCGAAGCGGTGGCGATTATGCCTTTTCGGTAACCGATTTCCCCTTTCCTATCCAGCGTGCCCTGCGGCTGGACGGGCAGGGCGGCGTGTCGATGTTTCAGCCGGAAAATTTTGCCGTGCGCTCGCAGGATTTGGAGCACGCTTGGCACGATGCGGGGCAGTTTTATTGGGGCAGTGCCGAGGCTTGGCTGGCAGAAAAACCGATTTTCAACAGTCGAGCCGCCGCCGTGAAGTTGCCGCGCTATCGTGTGCAGGATATTGATACGCCGGAAGATTGGGCGCGGGCGGAAATGATGTGGCGCGTGTTGCAGGAGATGGGTGGTTAGCCGGATTAGCAAACCCTGCTGCGCCTTTTGCCGCGCAGAAGCGCACGACATTCGCTTTCAGGTAGCCTTTAGGCTTCCAAATCGGCAAATTCCGGATGAAAGGCAAGATAGCCGATCACGAACGGGCAGTCGCTGCGGATTTTCACGCCCTGCCGCCGCGCTTCTTCCAGCGCGGTGCGGACGATGTCGGCAGCGATGCCGCGCCCGTAGGGGCTGGCCGGTGCTTCGGTGTGCAACAGCTGCCAGATGCCGCCTTCGGCGCGGTAGGACACATAATAGCTTGCGCCGTGTTCGGTGTATTCGAAGCGTTGCGCGGCTGGGTTGTGGGTGATGGTGCGCATAATGGTTTTCCTGTTTTCAGGTAGCCTGTGTTTTTGCTACGCAGAAGGCTGCGTTTGCTTTCAGGAAGCCCTTGATTAAAGACCAAACGATGAAGATTTTAATCCGTGCAGACGCATCCCTTCAAATCGGCAGCGGCCACATCATGCGCTGCCTCACGCTGGCGCATGAGCTTTCGCGGCGCGGCCATACGGTGCGTTTTATTTGCCGTGCGCTGCCCGGCCATTTGGGCGAAACCATCGAACGCGCAGGCTTCGGTTTGGTGCTGCTGCCCGTGCCGCCGCAGGCCGTAAGGCTACCTGAAAGCGGACGCTGCGAGCTTCTGCGTAGCAAAAATGAACGCAGTGAGCTTTGCCAAAACGAAGCGAAGACAGCAACGCACTTTCAGCCAGCCCATGCCCATTGGCTGCCGGTATCGCAGGCGCAGGATGCCGTCGACTGCGTGCCGCCTATCCGCGCTTTTGCGCCGGATTGGATCATCTGCGACCACTACGCCTTATCCGCCGAGTGGGAGCTGGCCGCCAAGGCTGCCGCGGGCAGCCGCCTGATGGCGATCGACGACTTGGCCGACCGCCCCCACGCCGCCGATTTGCTGCTGGATCAAAACCTCGGCCACACCCCCGCCGATTACGCCGGCCTGGTGCCGCCCGCCTGCCGCCTGCTCACCGGCACGCGCTACGCCCTATTGCGCGAAGAATTTGCAGCCTGGCGCGCGGCGAGCCTGCAACGCCGTGCCGCACAAGCCGAAACAGGCTGCCTGAAGCATATTTTGGTGAACTTGGGCGGCGTGGATAAGGACAACCATACTTTGGCGGTGCTGCAGGCGCTTTCAGGTAGCCTGCCTGCCGATTGCCGCGTTACTGTGGTGATGGGCAAAACCGCGCCGCACACCGCCGCCGTGCAGGCTTTTGCCGATAGCGCGCCGTATCCCTGCCGCGTGCTGGTGGGAGCAAACAATATGGCCGAACTGATGGCCGAAGCCGATTTGGCCATCGGCGCGGCGGGCAGCACTTCGTGGGAGCGTTGTTGCCTGGGCTTGCCCACCATGATGCTGGTGTTGGCGGAAAACCAGCGCGGCATCGCTGTTGCGCTACAAGCCGCAGGTGCGGCTCTATCGCTGAAAACAGCCGAAATTGCTGTATCGAAGTTTGTGCCAGTCATAAGTTACTTCAGTCGGTCGGAGAATCTTGCCGCAATGTTTGCAAAGGCAGCAGCATTATGTGACGGCAAGGGCGCCGCTCGCGTTGTTTCCCATTTATCTTAAGAGAGCAAATAATGAACATTTCCGTTTTGTGCGACTCCCCAAACCACCCCATTCTCCCTTACCTGATCCGATGGCAGGCAGATAGAAGCGACCACGATGTACACATTTACAACCGGATAGACCAACTGCCTGGTGGGGATATCTTGTTTTTAATTTCCTGCAATACCATAGCAAAACAGGAAACCCTATCGCTTTACCAATATGTTTTGGTTACTCATGCCAGCGATTTGCCGCTTGGGCGCGGTTGGAGTCCACATGTTTGGCAGTTATTGGCAGGCAGCACAGATATTTGTGTCAGCCTACTAGAAGCTGCCGATAAAGTAGATTCAGGCAGAATATGGCACAAACAGATTTGCCGCATACCGAGAATCGCATTATTTGACGAAATCAATCGTATTTTGTTCCAAACCGAAATAGAACTAATGAATTACGCCATTGATAACTGTGACAATATCATACCGCAACCGCAAGATGCTTCTATCACCCCCACCTATTATCAAAAGCGCACACCCAAAGACAGCCAGTTAGATATAAGTCAAAGCTTGGAATCCCTGTTTAATCAAATCAGGGTAGCCGATCCGCACCGTTATCCAGCCTTCTTCTATCTAGATGGGCAAAAATTTACCTTAACCCTCAGTAAAGCAGAAGATAATACTGAACTATCCTGTTAGAGGCATTGTGCAGCTGTGCGCATTCCCAATTTACGTTTTCATTAACAAATCAGAGAACGCCATGACCCAAGCCGTCAACATCAATAACTGTTTCATCGGGCAAGAGTACCCGCCCTATATCATTGCCGAGATGTCGGCCAACCATAACGGCAGCCTGCAAACCGCCTTCAACATCATAGAACAGGCCAAGGCCGCCGGTGCCGATGCCGTCAAAATCCAAACCTACACCGCCGACACCATCACGCTGCGCAGCAACGCGCCCGAGTTCCAAATCAAAGGCGGCCTGTGGGACGGGCAAACGCTGCACGAGCTGTATCAAAAAGCGCATCTGCCTTGGGAATGGCACAAGCCGCTGTTTGATTTTGCCCGCGAGCAGGGCATCACCATTTTCAGCTCGCCGTTTGACTTCACGGCGGTGGATTTGCTGGAAAGCCTCGATGCCCCGGCTTACAAAATCGCCTCGTTTGAAGCGGTGGATTTGCCGCTGATCCGTTATGTGGCGCAAACCGGCAAGCCGATGATTGTGTCCACCGGAATGGCCGATGCCGAAGAAATCGCCGAAGCCGTGGCCGCCGCGCGCGAAGGCGGCTGCAAGGAATTGGTGCTGCTGCACTGCGTGAGCGGCTACCCCGCACCGGCGGCGGATTACAACCTGCGCACGCTGCCCGATATGGCACAGCGTTTCGGCGTGCCGGTGGGTTTGTCCGACCACACGCTGGACAACACCACCGCCATCGCCGCCGTGGCGCTCGGTGCGTGCGTGATTGAAAAACATTTCACGCTAGACAGAAACGGCGGCGGCCCGGACGACAGTTTTTCTTTAGAACCGCAGGATTTGGCCGAACTGTGCCGCAGCAGCCATACCGCCTGGCAGGCGCTGGGACAGGCCGATTACGGTTTGAAATCGAGCGAGCAGGGCAATATCCAGTTCCGCCGTTCGCTGTATTTTGTGAAGGATATGAAAGCGGGCGATACCATCGGCGCCGACTGCATCCGCAGCGTGCGCCCCGGCTACGGGCTGGCGCCCAAGCATTACGATGCGCTCATCGGCAAACGCCTGCGCCGCGATGTGGCGGCCAATACGGCCACCGGTTGGGATTGCGTGGAAGAGTAGAAAAAGTTTCAGGTAGCCTTCCGGCGGTGTTAGAGGCTACCTGAAAAGTCCCGATATGAAAATTCTAAAAGACAGCCTCATCTACCTAGTCGGCGAAATGCTGGCCAAGGCCATGCCTTTCCTGCTGCTGCCCTATCTCACGCGCAAGCTGGGCACGGCGGGGTTTGGCGAGCTGTCGTATTATCAGGCGGCATTTTCGCTGCTGCTTATCGGCTTCGGCATGAGCCAGGATGGCGCGGTTACGCGGTATTACTATGTATACGGCCAGCGCAACTTGCACAGCGTGGTGTATGCCGGCGCGCTGTATACCGCTTTTGCCGCGTTTATCGGCCTGTTGGCGGCATGGCAGCTGCATTCGCTGGCGTTGGCCTCGGTGGTGTGTGCGGCGGCGGCGCAAACGATGCTGGCCACGCAACTGAGCCTGCGCCAATGCCGCAAACAGGCCTTGGCCTATACGGCCATCCAGTTCGGCAGCAGCCTGTTCACCACCGTGCTCACGATGTGGCTGCTGGAAAAGAGCGCGGATTATCCGGTGGAGCGGCGTTTCTTGGCGCTGTTTGCCGGCAATGCGCTGGTGTCGCTGGCGGCCTATCTGCTCTATCGGCGCAGCGCCGGGCAGCGGCTGGGCTTCAACCGGTGGCGGGTACGGCAGGCTTTGCGCTATATTTTCGCGTTCGGCCTGCCGTTGGTTATTCACCATGCGGGCAATTATGTGAAAGGGCAGTTCGACCGCGTGGTGATTTATCAGGGCTATTCCGCCGCCACGCTGGGCGTGTATTCGGCGGGCTACCAAACCGCCAGCGTGCTGGGCGTGCTGCTGATGGCGCTGAACAAAGCCACCGTGCCGTATTACTACCAGGCCTTGCGCAGCGGCAAAATCACGGCGGCCACGGTGCGCCGCTGGGCGCTGCTCTCGCTCTTGGCCGCACCTTTGCCTGCATTGGTGGCCTGGCTGATGCCGGAGCGGCTGTTTTTGTGGCTGCTCGGAGCGCAGTATGTGGGGGTGCATTACTATATCTGCCTGTTTTTGCTGGGCTTCGGTTTAACCGTGCCCTATTATTTGCAGGTGAATTATTTGTTTTACCACGCGCAAAACCAGCGCATCGCGCTCACTTCACTGCTCTCGGCAGGCGGTTATTTGCTGGTGTTGCTGCTCACCGCGCGCTTGGGCATCCAATGGGTGCCGCTGGCTATGATTGCCGGCAATGCGCTGATTTTCCCGATATTGTTCCGGCAGGTGAAACCTTATGGCTGATCGTGTACGAGCAGATACCGCATCAAATGATGCTGTCAATCTTATTATTTGTACGACTCCGTTACAAGCATTGATTGCCCGGTCTTTAATTCAAAAATATAGTGTTGATGGTAACTCGTTTGACTTATTAATGTTCTATTTCAATGGGGAGAATAGTGAAAAGATCAATTATTACTTCAAAATGGTAGCGAGGTTGTGCCATCAATCTGAGATTGTCCTTTTACCTAGGAAGAAGTGGATCCGACTCTTTTCAACACCGAAGCTATTAAAGAGAGTCAGAATGACTTATAGAACCATATTTGCTGCAAATATCAATAGCCATGAGGTTCAGTATTTACTAAGTAGGATTCACTTCGATAAGCTAGAGACTTTTGATGATGGGAGTGGGAATTTAGTTCCTTCGAGCGAGCTTTATCATCATAAGATTGGTTGGCAACGATTGATTCTAAACAAACTGCGTAGAATATGCTATACAACCGAAGACCTGCGCCGCCTCTCGCAACGGCACCACACGCTCTATCCCGGCCAGCCCAATATTGTCGCGCCCGCCGTGCCGCTGGATTTATGGGCTGCCGCCGAACAAGGGCTACCTGAAAGCGGGCAGGGTGGGCTTCGCCAAAGCGAAGGCAGAGAGGTGCTGAGAAGCGAAAATGGGGCAGTGGATGAGTGTGGCTTAAACGAAAGGCTACCTGAAAAAAATACGGCCGCCGTGGCTGCCGCAAATCCAGCGCCCGTCCGCACCCGCCGCATCCTGCTCGGTCAGCCATTGCTGCCCAACGCGGCCGACAACGCCGCGCTGGCCGAAAGCCTGCTGCGCCGTTTTGAGATTGGCGAATATTTCCCGCATCCGCGCGAAACCTACCGCGTATCGGGCGCCGAATACATTGCCAGCCCGCTGATTTTTGAAGACTATTTGCTGGAAAGCCTGCGCCGCGAGCCTGATACCCGCTTCGAGGTGTATCACCTCGTCAGCACCGCCGCGCTGAATGTGCACGCTTTCCCGCGCACTGCCGTGTATGCCGTGCGCCCCGCAGAAGCCGCTTTTCACACGCCCGGCGTGGCGCGGATTTATGAAGTGATGGCGCAGTTGGGCATCCCGATTATCGATATTGAGTGAGTTTCACGATAACTGTTTAGCGTTATGAGCAGCGCCTTTTTAATTTTGTGCCACCGAGTGCCGCTGTATTGGCTGCGGCTGGCCGAGCGCCACCCCGAAATCCGCCTGCTGCTGCACTACGATGCCAAGGCGGATATCGGCGCGTTGCCGCCCCTGCCGCCGAATGTGAGCCTGATTCCGCAGCGTGTCAACATCCGCTGGGCGGGTTTCAGCATGGTGGAAGCCACGCTGCACCTGATGCGTGCCGCGCTGGCCGATGCGGGCATCCGCTTTGTGCACCTCGTGAGCGGCAACTGCGTGTTGCTGAACAACCCTGCGCAAATCGAGCGCGAATTTGCCGCACTGCCACGCGGCAGCCTGTTGCTGGAATGCCATGCCGAGCCGCGCCTGCGCTATCGCGTGCGTTTCAACACGCCGCACGCCGATACCGCTTGGCAGCGCCGCCTGCCCGGCAAGCTGCTCACCAAAGCATTTCAGGCAGCCGATAAAATCCTGCCCGCCGCGCAAACGGCCTATGCCGGCAGCCAATGGTTTTCTGCCGACCGTGCGGCCTTGGCAACCCTGCTGAACGCGGCAGATGAACAAGCCTGCGCCTTCTTCCGCAAGAAGCTTTGCCCGGACGAGCATTTCTTCCAATATCTGGCAAAAAGGCTACCTGAAACGGCAGGCATCACGCTGTGGCCCAGCAACCGCCGCCACATCCGTTTCGCTCCGGGCAGCAACCACCCCGATACGCTGGCTTGGGCCGAGCTGCAATCCCTGCAAAGCAGCCCGAATTGGCTGGCACGCAAAGTGGACGACGATACCGCGCTGCGTTTTTTAGACGAGATAGAAGGGGAAGCGGCATGACCGCGCAAGCGCAAAACCGGCTTTCAGGTAGCCTTTTGGTGGAAAGTACGCCGCCGTTTTCCGTGTTGATGTCGCTGTATGCGCGCGAGCAGCCGGAATATCTGCGCCAATGTTTGGCCAGTTTGGCCGCACAAACCCTGCCGCCGAACGAAATCGTGCTGGTGTATGACGGCGGGCTACCTGAAAGCCTGGAATCTGTTGTGGCAGGCTTTTCAGCCAGCCTGCCGCTGAAGATTGTGCGGCTGCCGCAAAACGTGGGGCTGGGGCGGGCACTGAATGCCGGTTTGCAGGCCTGTGAGCACGAATGGGTGTGCCGCATGGACACCGACGATATCTGCCACCCCGAGCGTTTCGCGCGGCAGCTGGCTTTTGTGGCAGCGCACTCAGAGCTTGACGTGTGCGGCAGCCAGATTGACGAGTTTGAACACACACCGGCTGATGCCGCGCACAGCCGCCGCGTGCCCTGCGAACACGAGGAAATTGCCCGCTTTGCCAAAAGCCGCAATCCCATCAACCACATGACGGTGTGCTACCGCAAATCGGCAGTGCTGGCAGCGGGCAATTATCAGCACGCGCCACTGTATGAGGATTATGATTTGTGGGTGCGCATGCTGCTGAACGGCTGCCGTTTTGCCAACCTGCCCGAAGTGCTGGTGTATGCGCGCGCGGGCGATGAAATGTACCGGCGGCGCGGCGGCTGGGCGTATGCGAAAAACGAGCTGGCCATGCAGCGGCGTTTCTACCGCGCGGGCTTTTTGAGCGCGGCGCAGTGGGCAAAAAACGTGCTGCTGCGATTGCCGGTGCGGCTGCTGCCGAACGGGGCGCGGCAGTGGGTGTACACTTTTTTACTTAGGAAATGAAGATGAACATTGGAATACGACCAAGCAAACCGAAAACTAATTTGGACAAACTGCAAACAGTAATACGCGAAGTAAAAAACTGGCCTCTATTAGTTGTCGATAAGTTTTTAGGTAGCAGGAAAAAATTGCTGTACCGCTTCCGTAATGGACTACAAGTTATTTGCCGAAGTAGAAGTACAGATATCAATGAGGCGGTAGTCGTATTATCCGGTATTGAGTACCCGCAAGAATTATGTAAACTGCCTGCGCATTCTGTAGTATTGGATATAGGCGCAAATATTGGGACTTTCGGTATCTATCTCAATCATCTGAACCGGCATACTGACTTCGTATTACATGCTTTCGAACCTTTTCCTGATAATGCGGCACTAACAGAAGAAAATTTCAAACTTAATGGCTTACGCCATTATTGTATACATCGACAGGCGATATCAGGCAGCAGCGGTACTGCACAGTTTGATATTTCCGGACAATTCGATGCTATGCGTTTGAATGATGCCACTACGGGGAAAGAAACAATGGAGGTGGAAACCATTACACTTTCTGCTTTCTGCAGGCAGAAGAATATTGAGCATATCCGTTTGTTAAAAATGGATATAGAGGGTAGTGAATTTGATGTGTTTAGAGCCGATGCAGAATTTATCTGTCGTCATGTGGATATTCTGTTTACAGAATACCATTTCTCATCAAAACATCGAAATGTTTCAGCACTAACAGATCGATTGGTAGATGATTTTGATGTAATACTGGAAAATACACATACCGGTGGCGGAATGATAATTGCTCGACGTAAGCATATTGGATGAAACCATAGTTATGATAAGAAACTCAGCCCGTATTCTGCGCTTTGTCACCGCGGCCTTGGTGATTCTGATTGCGCCGGCGTGGTGGTTTTGGCCGCCGCGCGAGTGGACTCATCCCACAGCCACCAATCTTTCCAGCTACAGCCTGCTCTTGGCCGGCCTGCTGCTCTCCTACGCTTTGAGCCGCAACCTGACGCGTTTTCCCGGCGAGCGTTCCAAGCTGTCGGTGATTCCGGTGTCGGCGATCGGGCTGGGGCTGCCGCTGGTGTTTGCCGCCATGTTGCGCCTGCCGTATTCGGTGTATTACCTGGCCGCTGGGTTTGCGCTCACGGTGCTGTATCTGTTTGCCGAAACCTGGTTGGAAAAGCGGCACATCCGCCATCTGTACTATATTGATGTGGAAGGCATGCGCGATTTGCCGCAACTATCCAACATCCGCTGGCACGAGCTTGCCGAGCCGAGGCTACCTGAAACCGGCCGCGTAAATACGGTGGTAACCAATCTGCATGCGCCCGATTTGGGGGCGGATTGGCAGCGTTTCCTGGCCGATTGTACCTTGCGCGGCATTGCGGTTTACAACATCCGCCAGGTGGAGGAGTCGCTCACCGGCCGCGTGAAAATCCGGCATATGTATGAAAACGATTTGGGCTCGCTGCTGCCCAGCCCGGCCTATATGGCGATTAAGCAGGCGCTGGAAGCCTTGATGGTGGTGGCCAGCCTGCCGCTCACCCTGCCGCTGATGCTGGCCACCGCGCTGGCCGTCGGGCTGGAAAGCCCGGGTCCGGTGCTGTTTGTGCAAAACCGCGTGGGCCGAGGCGGGCGCGAGTTTAAAATTTATAAATTCCGCAGCATGGTGTGCGATTCGGAAAAACACGGCGCGCAGCTGGCGCAGGAAGGCGACGCGCGAATTACCCGCATCGGCCGCTTCATCCGCAAAACCCGGCTGGACGAGCTGCCGCAGTTTTGGAACATTATTAAAGGCGACATGGCGCTCATCGGCCCGCGCCCCGAGCAGAAAGCCTTTGTGCGGCAGTTTGAGCAAAGCATCCCGTTCTACGGCTACCGCCACATCGTGCGCCCCGGCCTTTCCGGCTGGGCGCAGGTGATGCAGGGCTACGCGGGCAACACAGACGAAACCCAAGTGAAAATCGAGCACGATTTCTACTACATCAAGCATTTATCATTTGCACTAGATGTGTTGATCCTGTTTAAAACGCTGAAAACGATATTAACTGGTTTTGGGGCTAGATAAAAATCTTTATTCTGATTTTTATGAAAGGAATAGGCTATTATGAAAAAAGCAGAGGCAATCTTGCAATTGGCTAAAGAGTGGAGGAAATCTGGGATAAAAACCGGTGATATGGTGTTGGTCCACAGTCGGGCATCAAGAATATTAAGAGCCCTAAAGAAGTCAGGTGTTGATATCGACCCTAAAGATATTGTGGAAAGCTTTGTACAGGCTGTCGGCAAGACAGGCACCGTGCTTTTTCCAACTTTTAATTTTGAATTCAATAACGGAGTACCTTTTGATATTGATGTAACGCCAAGCCATATGGGAGCGATTACAGAAGCAGCAAGAAAGCTTGAAGGAGCCATTCGAACCGGCCATCCTGTATATTCTTTTGCAGTTATTGGTAGAAATGCTAATATATTCAATGGAGTAGAAAATTATAGTGGATATGGGAAAGATTCCCCTTTCGCTATTTTACATAGGAATAGAGGGAAAATTGCCGTATTGGACTTGCCAGACCAACATAGCATGACTTTTTATCATTATGTAGAGGAGTCACTTCAGGTAAGTTATAGATTCCTAAAAAAGTTTACTGGCCGATACAAAGGGGTTAGCAGGAAAGAAGAAATTAGAGAGTTTGCCATCTATGTTAGAAACATAGAACAAGGTGTGTTAACGTATGTTAATCCAATGGGAGAGATACTTTGGGATCAGGGGTTATATACAGGTAATAAACCGCTAGAGGGGAATGGATTAAGAGTGGCTGATGCAGAAAAGGTTTTTAATGCCGTAGCTCATGTCATTCGTTCAGGTAAAGCACAAGACACCCTATATAAAATCAATCTGGAATTAAAATGATTAAAGATAAAATTGGTAAAATAATGTATAAATGGGCTGAAGAATTATGGCCAATTACCAGAAGCATTACAGGTCCCGGTGTAAGGGAGACATTATATTACTTAAAAGGATTAATACCGAACTTAGATATTCATTCTATATCTAGCGGAACACCAGTATTAGACTGGGTAGTTCCAGATGAATGGTTTATTGATGAAGCTTATATTATAGAAGTAGCTACAGGGGAAAAAATTGTAGATTTTAAGAAAAATAATCTACATGTTTTAGGGTACTCTGAACCAATAGATAAAGTTATAACCCTTGATGAGTTGAAAGAGCATTTATATACACAGCCAGATCAACCAGATGCTATTCCATATGTCACATCATATTATAAAAGGCGATGGGGATTTTGTATTTCACAAAATCAGAAGGACAATCTAAAACAAGGAATGTATCATGTAGTAATTCGCTCCGATCTAAGAAGGGGGAAACTTAATTATGCAGAATTAATTATCCCAGGCCATAGTGATAAGGAAGTTCTTATTTCTACTTATATATGTCATCCATCAATGGCAAACAATGAGCTATCTGGACCAGTTGTTGTTACTGCTCTAGCTAGATGGTTACAGAGTAAGGGTAATTTAAGATATTCTTATAGAATTGTATTTATCCCAGAGACTATCGGTTCTATAGTATATCTAAGTATGAATTTAGATACATTAAAGAAAAAAGTTATTGCTGGATTTAATGTAACATGTGTGGGAGATGATAGATGCTACTCATTCTTACCATCAAGAAATGGAAATACTATTTCTGACAGGATTGGAAAACATGTATTACAACATATTGATAAAAATTATAAAAAATATAGTTGGTTGGATAGGGGGAGTGATGAAAGGCAATATTGCGCACCTGGTATAGATTTACCTATTGCCACCATTATGCGTAGCAAATATGGAGAATATCCGGAATACCATACATCTCTGGATAACCTCTCTTTGATTAGCCCCGGCGGATTAGAAGGTGGATTCACTGCTTTACAAACAGCCTTTAATATTTTGGAAAAAAATTGCTATCCTAAAATGATTATTCTTGGAGAGCCGCAATTAGGGAAACGCGGCTTATATCCAACTATAAGTCAAAAGGGATCTGCTTCTGGTGATGTACGAAATATGATGAATATTATTTCTTATTGTGATGGCAATATATCTACTTTGGAGATCGCAGAGAAATTAGATTTGCCATTTGCAATAGTCGATGAAGTAATTAATAAACTTAATCAAAATAATTTACTAGAAATTAGAAATATAGATTAATTTTCTGCTTATGCACCTTTCCTAAAAGAGATCAGATGATTGATTTAATAAGCCCCTCCCCCACCATCCTCGTTACCGGCGGCGTCGGTTTTATCGGCTCGCACACCGTGGTCGAGCTCATCCAAGCCGGGTACAGCCCCGTGATTATCGACAACCTCTGCAACGCCTCGCCCCAAGTTATCGGCCGCATCGCCGAAATCACCGGCCACACCCCCGCCTTTTATCAGGGCGACATCCGCGACCGCGAATTATTGCGCCGCATTTTTGCCGAACACCCCATCCAATCCGTCATCCACTTCGCCGCCCTCAAAGCCGTGGGCGAGAGCGTGAAAAAACCGCTTGAGTATTACAGCAACAACGTTTCAGGCAGCCTCATCCTGCTGGAAGAAATGCAGCGCGCGGGCGTGAAAAGCATCGTGTTCAGCTCCTCTGCCACTGTGTACGGCGACCCGGACACCGTGCCGATTACCGAAACCGCCCCTCTCGGCGAAGCCACCAATCCCTATGGCGCATCGAAACAGATGATGGAGCGCATGATGGCCGACCTCCACACGGCCGACCCCGAATGGAGCGTGATTTTGCTGCGCTATTTCAACCCCATTGGCGCGCACCCCGGCGGCCGTATCGGTGAGCAGCCCAACGGCATTCCGAATAATTTGTTGCCCTACGTTTGCCAAGTGGCCGCAGGCAAACTGGCCGAGCTTTCCGTATTCGGCAGCGACTACCCCACCCCCGACGGCACCGGCGTGCGCGACTACATCCACGTTGTCGATCTGGCGCTCGGCCACGTGGCCGCCCTCAATAAAAAAAGCCGCGAAGCAGGCGTGCACATCTACAACCTCGGCACTGGCAAAGGCTCGTCCGTGCTGGAAATCATCCGTGCCTTCGAAACGGCCTCGGGCAAAAAAATCCCCTATGCCGTCAAACCCCGCCGCACGGGCGACATTGCCGAATGCTACGCCGACCCCGCCCGCGCCGCCGCCGAGCTGGGCTGGCATGCCGAGCGCAGCCTGGCCGACATGATGCGCGACTCTTGGCGCTGGCAAAGCGGCAACCCGAACGGGTATGGAGATTAATGGCGGAAAGGCTGCCTGAAACTTTCAGGTAGCCTTTATCCAACACAGGCAGCCCGATAAGGATAGTGCTTTAATTTTGTTAAGTTTTAAGGTGCTAAATTGCTATATCGGCCGTTGGCAGGCGCAATGGGCAGGGCGGACTTTTTGTCTATTCAAAGTTGAAGCCCAAGGGCACAGGATTTATCATGCTTACAGAAATATCGGTTTCTCAAAGCATTAAATCGATTTCGTCCGCAGTATTCCGCCGGTGGCGCAGCAAACTGCCGCCACGGCATCTTTCCATTTAAAACGGAGAGAATCATGCAGAAAACCCTGATTGCCTTGGCCGTATTGGCCTTGTCTTCCGCCTCCTTGGCCGCCCCCGCAGAAGAGGGCGTGCCGTTGCACCCCATCAATGACGCCCGCTACACCATAACCACCGACTATGTGCACGAAAGCGGCAAAACCGACCAACTCAAATCTTCCGGCGACGGCGTTGCCCTGCGTGGCCGTGCCGATATTCCGCCGGCACAGCAGCACGCCATCCGTGGCGAGGTGGGCTACCAATATCTCGATTCCGACGTGAAAGCCGACGGCGAAAAAATCATTAACGGCGCCAGAAACCATAACGTGGATGTGTATGGCGGCTATATGTTCTCCCCCTCAGGCTTCAAAAACGGCGGCCTGCGCGTGGGCGGCGGCCTGGGCTACAGCCACGGCAAAAGCAATGTACACGGCCACCAAACCGATCCGGACGGCGATGCCGTGGATGCCCGCGCCGACAACCTGTATATGAAAGCCCAGGTGGAATACGAACAGCCGTTGGGCAGCGGCTGGAGCATCACCCCGTGGACGGATGCCCAAGTCAGCCTGTACCGCCGCGTGAAAGAACAATATACTCAGATCGAGTATGCCAGCGACGGCAAATACAGGCAAAACAGCTACAACCTCGGCCTGGGCATGGATGTGAACAAGCAGGTGGGCGCCGATACCAGCCTCAGCTTCGGCTCCTACTACCGCTATACGCATGATAAAAGCACCAGCTTTACCCACGAAGGTGCAAATGTTGACGTGCCGAAAACCAACCGCCACAGCTTCGGTGTCCGGGGCGGCGTTCGGTTCTAATGGTTGTATTGGGTTACAAGGCAAAAGGCTACCTGAAGTTTCAGGTAGCCTTTTTTGGAAAATAAAGAATATAGTGAATTAACAAAAATCAGGACAAGGCGGCGAGCCGCAGACAGTACAGATAGTACGGCAAGGCGAGGCAACGCTGTACTGGTTTAAATTTAATTCACTATAATCCGATATATTTCAGTTTGGGCTGCAGCCAGACTAGCGGCTATACGCAAACGCAGCAATAGCGATCTGTGGAATATCGGTTTTTGCAGGCTGGGCAACAGGCATCTGCCGGTTTATCCGAAAAAGGCTACCTGAAAATTTCAGGTAGCCTTTTGCTTGATACCTCAAGCCCACAGGGCAGGGCGCTTATTTGCCCATCTGCACGGCCTGGATGGCGGTGAGGGCGATGGTGTAGACGATGTCGTCCACCAATGCGCCGCGCGAGAGGTCGTTTACCGGTTTGCGCAGGCCTTGCAGCATGGGGCCGATGCTCAATACGTTGGCGCTGCGCTGTACGGCTTTGTAGGTGGTGTTGCCGGTGTTCAGATCGGGGAAGATGAACACGTTGGCTTGGCCGGCCACTTTGCTGTCGGGCGCTTTCTGGCGGCCTACGCTGGGTACGCTGGCGGCGTCGTATTGCAGCGGGCCGTCGATGAGCAGGTCGGGGCGTTTTTCCTGCGCCAGGCGGGTGGCTTCTTTCACTTTTTCCACATCGGCGCCGCTGCCGGAGGTGCCGGTGGAGTAGGAAATCATGGCCACTTTGGGATCGATGCCGAAGGCTTTGGCGGATTCGGCCGATTGGATGGCGATGTCGGCCAGTTCTTCGGCGGTGGGCTCGGGGTTCACGGCGCAGTCGCCATACACGAACACCTGCTCGGGCATCAGCATGAAGAACACGCTGGACACCAGGCTGGCGCCGGGGGCGGTTTTAATCAGCTGCAGGGCAGGGCGGATGGTATTGGCGGTGGTGTGTACCGCGCCGGATACCAAGCCGTCCACGTCGTCTTGCTGCAGCATCATGGTGCCGAGTACGACACTGTCTTCCAGCGCCTGACGCGCCAAGCCGGGGGTGAGGCCTTTGTTTTTGCGCAGTTCCACCATCGGGGCGACGTATTGCTCGCGGATGGTGTCGGGGTCGATGATTTCCAAGCCTTCGGGCAGGGTGATGCCGCGGTTGGCGGCCACTTCGCGCACGGCTTCCGGTTTGGCCAGGAGCACGCAGCGGGCGATGCCTTTGCTTTGGCAGATGGCGGCGGCTTCCACGGTGCGCGGTTCATCGCCTTCCGGCAGGACGATGCGGCGGTTGGCGGCGCGCGCCTGTTCCATCATGCGGAAACGGAAGGCGGGCGGCGACATCAGCAGCTGGCGCGGCCGGCCGATGTGGCGGCAGAGTTCTTCCGCATCAATGTGTTCGGCCACGAATTCCACCATGGTTTCCATGCGGTCGGTGTCGTCGGCGGGGATGGTTTGGTCTTGGTGCGCCAGCGCGTAGGCGGTGGCGAAAGTGTCGTGTTCGGTGAGCAGCACCGGCACGTTTTGGCTCAGCGCCGGGCTGATGATGCCCTGTACGGCAGGCGAAGGCGCGGTGCCACAGGTGAGCAGCAGGCCGGCCACCGGCACGCCGCTGAGGATTTTCAGCGAGGCGGCCATCAGGATGTCTTCACGGTCGCCGGGGGTGATGACCAGTGCGCCGGAAGTGATGCGGTGGTGCATGTGGGCGGCGTTTTGCGCGGCCACCACGATTTCTTTGGTGCGGTTGCCCAAATGCTCTTTCCCGGCAATCACTTGGGCGTTCAGGTAGCCCGCAATGTCGGCCACGCGGCGCAGCGATTTCTCCGGCGCGAAAGGCAGCACGCCCATGCAGGGGATGCCGCCGCGCACTTTGTCGGCCACTTCGGCGGCGAAGGCTTTGCTGTCGTTGCCGTGGTAGCGGTTGATGATGAAGCCGGCCACATCGGTGTGGCTGTTGGCATATTCCTGCGCGGCCAGGTTGATTTGGTCGGCCACCTGTTCGGCGCTATGGTTGCCGGCGGCGGCCACCAGGATTACGTTGGCGTTGAGCGCGGCGGCGATTTGCGCGTTTTTGTTGGCGAGGAAGCCGCGTTCGCTGTCGGGCACCACGCCTTCGATGATGGCCACGTCGTGTTCGGCGGCGGTAACCTGGTCGAAGTCGGACACCATCAGCTCGATCAAATCGTCATCACGCCCGGCGCCCACCAGCTCTTCTACTTTGGAGAGCGGCTGCGGGCGCGGCGGGTTGAGGTGGAACAGTTTGTTGGCAAACACGATGGCGGCTTCGGTGTCGCCGGCGGGAGTGGGTTTGTGCGATACCGGTTTGTAGTACACCGGACGGCGGCCGCTGCGTTGCAGGGCGCGCAGCAGGCCGAGCGAGATGCTGGTGAGGCCGGTTTTGGTGCCGATGGGCACGAGGAGGAAGTTCGGCATAGGGCTTCTTTCTTGGTAAGGGGTTAATCAATCAGCGTAAAACGGCCGAATCGACAAGGCGGCCGACAGACGTTTGCCTGTGCTGTTTTTTGCAGGCCGCATTGTTGCACTATTAACCGGGAGCGGCAAGCGGCAGAGTGGGGGTGTTGGGAGAAAGGCTACCTGAAAAGTTTCAGGCAGCCTTCATTTTGGGATCAATTGGCTATCACGGAAATTCAAGCATATTGTTCCATCAGTTCTATAATTTCTTTAAAGTCTTCTCGTTCGGAACGATAGTGCTTGGTAAAAGCCAATAGCTCCATCCCGCTATTGGCATTGGGGTAGTGCACATCCCCGCCGTTTTCCAACATCTTTTTCAATACGTCCAGCCGATGCGGCATAGCGCCCATCATGCCTAAGGGAATCACATTGTCCCGATTGGGTATATTGGGGTTGGCGCCTGCTTCCAATAGGGCTAGGGCGGCATCGCCGTTTTTAGCCTGCATGGCGTAATGCAGCGGGGTCATGCCGTAGCAGTCTTGGGCGTTTACCTCTACCCCTTTGTCTAAATAAAAATGCATAGTGGATAACGGAGCAGGGCTATACGAGTTCATATTAGCCATATGTAAATAATTCCATTTTGCTGAATCGGTAGTACAGCAGGGATCAAATTTCCCCGTGTCGCTCATCTCTTTCAAAAAAGCTATATCGCCTTCTGAGTTCGCACGGGCTATCTGCATCCCAATATCGTTTTCATACGGATCTGTCATCATTTTTTCCTGCTCTCAAAAAGGTCTCATCTTGCCTTAAATTATACAACGCAGTTATTTCTATTATTTATATTCCATGATGGCTACCTGAAAACGCAGCGCAGCAGAAGTTCCTGCGAAACTAAAATCTTCAGGTAGCCTATTTTACTATTTAGCTGCCGCTTCAGTTGGCTCGGACTGGGTGCCTTCTTCCTGCCAGCCGCTGCCGATGGCTTTGTAGAGGTTGAGCAGATTGAGGCCGGCGGCGAGTTGGTTGTCGAGCAGATTTTGGCTGAAGCCGTGGGCGCTGAGTTGGGATTGTAGGGCGGTGTCGAGGGTTTTGCGGCCGTAGCGGAATAGCTGGCGGTCGTTGCGCACTTGCTGCTGCGCGGTGCGTTCGGCCTGCTGCAATTCTTGCTGCTGGGTGTTGAGGGCGTGTTGGGCCTGGTAGGCGTTGTCTACGTCGGCGAGGGCTTGCAGCAGGGTTTGGTCGTATTGCAGCAGGGCGGTTTGCAGGCGGGCGTCGGCGGCTTGGATGTTGGCGCGGATGCGGCCGGCGGTGAAGAGGGGGAGCTGTACGCCGATGCTGAAGAGGCCGCCGTTGCCGCTGCGGGCGCGGTTGAAGGGGGCGAGGTCGCTGTTGAGCTCGATGCGGCCGGTTTGCCAGAGGAATTGGATGTCGAAGCGGGGGAGGAGGTCGGCTTTGGCGCTGGCGAGCTGGGCGCTGCGGGCTTGGATTTCGGCGGCGCGGGCGCGCAGGTCGGGGCGTTGGTTGAGAAGGCTGCCGGGCCGGATGCCTTGCGGCGGGCTGGGCAGGTGTTGCAGCAGGGCGGCTTGTCGCATGGCGTCGCTATCGAGGCGGAAGCTTTGCGGGGTTTGGCCGATGAGCACGGCGATGCTGCGCTGTTGGGCGTCGAACTGGGCTTGGAGGGTGCTTTGGCGGGCTTGCAGGGCTTGGATTTGGGCGGCAATGGCGGTGGTGTCGTGGGCGGTGGCGTGGCCGGCGTTGAAGCGGCCGGCGGTATAGCGCGCCAGTTCGTGCAGGGTGGAGAGCTGTTGGGAAACGAGGGCTTGCTGCTGCCGGATGTGGGCGGCGCGCAGGTAGTGTTCGGCGATTTGGGCGGAAACGAGCAGTCGGCTGCCGTGGAGCTGCTCTTGGCTGCCGAGGGCGGCGGCGCGGGCGGCATCGGCGTCGCTGCGTTTCTGGCCGAAGACGTCGGGCTCCCAGGCGGCACGGAAGCTGGCGGAGGTGAGGTTGCCGCCGTTGCCGAGGTAGGGGTCGCGGCGGTGGTTGCGGTAGCCTTTGGCATCGGCGGCGAGGCCGGCGCTGGGCAGGAGGTCGGCTTCGGCCAGGCGGGCGGTGGCGCGGGCTTCTTCGAGCCGGCTGCGGGCAATGGCGATGCTGTAGTTGTGCTGCAGGCCTTGTTCGATGAGGCGGCCAAGCTGGGGGTCGGGCCATTGCTGCCACCAGCGGGTTAAATCGGGGGCGGAATCGGCCTGGCCGGTGTGTTGGAAGTTTTCAGGTAGCGTGATGCTGGATTGGCGGTCGATTTGGGTGGCGGAGCAGGCAGTGAGGAGGAGGGCGAGGGCGATGGGGAGGAGTTTGGAGGTGGGCATGGTGGGGTTTCCTTGGTGTGGGGCTACCTGAAAAGGTAGGTGCCGTTTTCAGGTAGCCTTTCGGTTAGGTGGCGGGCATGATTCTTGGGCAGTCTGCCGTTGGCTACCTGAAAACCCGTCTTCTTTTTTCAGGTAGCCTTTTTTAATTCTGCTGCGCCAGCATCCGGCGGAAGCGGATCACGGCAAGGGCGGTGAAGAGGATGCCGGACACGGCGGTGATGGCTACGCGGTGTCGGATTACGCTCCAGCCGGCGCCCCGGAAGATGATGTCTTTGGAGAGGGCGGTGAATTGGGTCATGGGCGAGAGCTCGGAAAGGCTGCGCAGCCAGGGCGGCAGGTTTTCGATGGGCGAGGTGCTGCCGGAGAGCAGGAATACGGCGATATACACGATGATGCACAGCAGGCTGAACTGCGGCATGGTGGGCGCCTGGGTGGCGAGCAGCACGCCGAGCCCGGCCATGGCAAACAGATACACGGCCTCGCAGAACACGAAGAGCGCCAGCGAGCCGTTAATCGGCACGCCCACGGCATGGTGCACCACCAACAGCAGCGAGAGCAGGGAGGAAACCAGGATAATCAGGCCGTTGGCCAGAATTTTGGCCATCACGATTTCGTTCGCGTCCACCGGCATCACCAACAAATGCTCAATCGTGCCGTGTTCGCGCTCGCGGATCACGGCCGCGCCCACCAGCAGGATGGTGAGCAGGGTGGCGTTGCCCACCAGTTGGTTGAGCGGCATAAACCATTCGCTGCGCAGGTTTTCGTTGAACAGCACGTTCACCACCGGCTCGAAGGGCGCGGCGTTGCCGTGCCGCCCCAGGTAGGCCGCCGTTTCGCGGTTCACGATTTGGCCGATGTACACCGAGCCCACGCCGGCCTGCGACATGGCGGTGGCGTCCACCAATAATTGCAGCTCGGGGCGTTTGCCGGCCAGAAGGTCGGCGGTGTAGTCGGGCGGGATAACCAGCACGAAGCTGTATTCGCCCAAATCCATGGCGCGGTCGATGCGGCTGCCGTCGATGTCGTCCACCTGTTTGAACTGCGGGGCGATCATGGCATCGCGGATGCGGTAGGTGAGTGCGCTGCGGTCTTGGTCGTAGACGGCCAGCGCGGCGTTTTTCACTTCGGTGGTCACGTTTTGCGACACGGAATACACGGAAAAGCTGAACATAAACACCAACAGCGCAAACAGCGCGTAATCGGTGAAGAAACTGCGGATTTCCTTGCCGCCCAGATGCCAAACGTTGCTTATCCATTGGCGCATATCATTTCTCCTGCTTTTTCAAAAGCAGCCCGGCAGCGAGCCAATAGGCGGCGAAAAACAGCAGCAGCGTGCCGCACAGCGTATCCACATCGCGCCAGCCCAGGCCTTTGGTGATAACGCCCAGGCTGATGGTTTGAAACCAGCTGGTGGGGCTGAAGATGCCGATCCACTTGCCGGCACCGCTCAAGGTGGATGCCGGATAAATCATGCCGGAGAAATCCAGCGCCGGAATCATGGCCAGAATCGCTGCCGCGAAAATGGCCGCCACCTGCGTGTGCACGAAGGTGGACACCAACAGCCCGAAGCCGGTGGAGGCGGACACGAAGCACAGCACGCCTGCCGTGAGCGCGATAAACGAGCCTTTCAGCGGTACGCCCAGCCCGAACACCACCACGCCGAGCAGCACCAGATAACTCAAGAACGAGAGCAGCACATAGGGCAGCTGCTTGCCGAAAAGATATTGGAAGGAGGAAGCGGGCGAACTGTAGAGGTTCATGATGGAGCCGATTTCTTTTTCGCGCACCACGGACAGGGCGGTGAGCATGGCGGGAATCATCATCAGCGAAAGCATTAAAAAGCCGGGCGTGAGCGCGTTGATGCTTTTGAAGGTGGGGTTGTAGATGAAGCGGGTTTGCAGGCCGCCGCCGGTGTCGATGCGGATGCCACGTTCGCGGTAGAGCTCGGCCATATAGCGGTTGAGGATGCCTTGGGCGTAGCCGCTGAGGTTTTCGCCCACAAACGGCCACGAGCCGTCGAAATAGAAAGCCAGCTGCGGGCGGCGGCCGAGCGTGAGGTCTTTGCCGAAGCCGGGCGGGATTTCAATCACCATGCGCGCGCTGCCGTTGGTGAGCACGGCGTTGATGTCGCTGCGGGCGGCGAGGCTGGCGCGCTGGCGGAAGTAGGACGAGCCGTCGAACTCCTGCGTCAGCTCGCGGCTGTAGTGGCTTTGGTCTTGGTCGAGCACGGCGAAGTCCATTTCGTTTACGTCGAACGACACGCCGAGGCTACCTGAAATCAGATACACCAAGGGGCCCAGCAGGGCAAACATCAGGCGGATGCGGTCGCGCAGCAGTTCTTTGCCTTCGCGGCGGGCGAAGGTGAATACGGCGGAAAGCCAATAGAGCAGGCCGGATGGGGCGGCATGGTTTTCAGGTAGCCCTTTGGTTTCAGGTAGCCTTTGGTTTTCAGGTAGCCTTTGGTTTTCAGGTAGCCTTTCCGCCGCTTCGGCGGCTTCGTCTTGCTCCAAATAGCGGATAAACGCTTCTTCCAGCGTATCGGCGTGTTGGCGGCGGCGCAGTTCTTCCGGTTCGCCCACGGCCAGCACGCGGCCGCGGTGCATCAGCGAGATGCGGTCGCAGCGGGCGGCTTCGTTCATGAAGTGGGTGGAGACGAAAATGGTTACACGCTCTTCCCGCGCCATGCGGAACAGGTATTGCCAAAACATATCGCGCGCGGCGGGATCGACGCCGGAGGTGGGCTCGTCCAAAATCAACACTTGCGGGCGGTGCAGGCAGGCGGCGGCCAGTTGCAGACGCTGGCGTACGCCCAAGGGCAGGGCGGCGGGGGTGGCGTCGGCCAGGTCGGCCAGTTCGAATTGTTGCAACACGGCTTCGATGGCGGCGTTGCTCTTTTCGCCCAGCCGGTACAGCCTTGCGTGCAGCACCAGGTTTTGCCGCACACTCAGCTCTTCATACAGCGAAAATGCCTGCGACATATAGCCCACGCGCTGGCGCACGGCGGTGCTGCCCGCATCGATTGGTTCGCCCAAGAGCGTGGCCTCGCCTTCGCTGGCGTCCAAGAGGCCGGTGAGCATTTTCATGGTGGTGCTTTTGCCGCAGCCGTTGGAGCCGAGGAAGCCGAAAATTTCGCCTTGGCGGATGCGGAAGCTCACGTGATTTACCGCCGTGAAGTTGCCGAAGCGTTTGCTGAGGTTGTGCGCTTCCATCGCGGGCGGCAGGGAATCGTCGGGGATAAAGGGCGGCAGTTGGGAATCGTCCCAATGGGTTTGCTTGCCTTCAGGCAGCATTTTGATATAGGCCTGCTCCAGCGTGGCGCAGCCGCTTTGCGCGAGGATTTCCTGCGTGCGGCCGTGGGCGAGGATTTGGCCGTCGTCCATGGCTAGGAGGTAGTCGAACTGTTCGGCTTCATCGATGTAGGCGGTGGCCACCAGCACGGTCATGCCGGGATTTTCGGCGCGCAGCTCGCGCACCAATGTCCAGAATTGGCGGCGGGAAAGCGGATCGACGCCGGTGGTGGGTTCGTCCAGAATCAGCAGGTCGGGGTTGTGCACCAGGGCGCAGCACAGGCTTAGCTTCTGCTTCATGCCGCCGGAGAGCTTGCCCGCAGCACGGTCGGCAAAAGGTGCCAGGCCGGTGGAGAGCATCAGGCGCTCGATGTGCTGCTTGCGCTGGTGTTTGTTCAAGCCGAACAGGCGGGCGTGGAAATCGATGTTTTCATACACGGAAAGCGTCGGGTAGAGATTTTTGCCCAAGCCTTGCGGCATAAAGGCGATGCGCGGCAGCAGCGCTTCGCGCTCGGACTTGTGCGCCACATTGTGCCCGAGCACGCGCACTTCGCCGCTTTGGAGCGTGCGCACACCGGCAATCAGCGAGAGCAGGGTGGATTTGCCCACGCCGTCGGGGCCGATTAAGCCGACGGTGGAGCCGCGCGCAATGGCGATCGACACGCCGCGCAAGGCCTGCACTTTGCCGTAGGCGTGCGAGAGTTGGCTGATTTCAATGGCGTTCGGCATGGCTGCATCCTACTGCGGCAGGCGGGTTTGCAAATCGGCCGGCCAGGCGAGCTTGGCGTCGGTGCGCACGAAGCCGGTGGCTGTCATGCCGCCTTTCAGGTAGCCTTGGTATTTGGCCGCCACATCGGCCGGAATCTGTAATTTCACCCGAAACATCAGCTTGGTGCGCTCTTCGGCGGTTTCCACAAATTTGGGCGTGAACTGCGCCTCTGAGGCGATATAGGTAACTTTGGCGGGGAACACCGCGTCCAGCCCGTCCATTTTAATCCGCGCTTCGCTGCCCAACGGGATTTGGTTTACCGTGGGCGCGGGCAGGAACAGGCTGATGCTCGCATCGTTCAGGTTCAACAGGCTCACCACCTTGCCGCCTGCGGGCAGCACGTTGCCCGGCTCGGCCAGCCGGTATTCCACCCGCCCGGCCTGCGGCGCGCGCACCGACAAATCGCCGATAACGGAAGACACCTGCGCCATTTTCGCCCGCGCCTGCCCCACACCGGCCTGGGCTTCGTTGCGCGCTGCTTCTGCTGCCTGCACCGCCGCCCGCGCCGCATCGCGCTGCGCCAATCGGGTGTTGAGTTCGGCCTGCGAGATTAAATTGTCGCGGAACAGCTGGCGGGCGTTGTCTGCCTCCATCTGCGCAGTTCTCAGCTGCTGACGTTGCGCCTCGATTTGCGCCTGTGCACGGCGCACCGTCTGCTCCAATTGCGCCTTGCCCGCCTGCGCTTCCGAAAGCTGCGCCTCGGCGGTTTGCGAAGAAATCCGCGCCAACACCGTGTCCGCCTCCACAAACTGCCCTTCGTTCACCGTTATTTCCTCCACCCGCCCCGCATACAGGCTGGCCACGTCCATGCGGGCAAACTCCAGCCGCCCGTTGGCATGCGCGATGCCCGCCAGCGGGTCGGGCGCGGCATATTGGCGGAACGCAAAAAAGCCGATGCCGACGGCAGCGGCCAGCGGCAGCAGGAGAAGCAGGCGTTTGGGCAGACGTTTCATTCAAGAATACCTCGCAAGTAAGAATGGTTTAAGTGTAAGGCCGCAGCGTGCGGCTGCATACCGTTAAAAAACAATTCCGCGTACCGTTAAGCATACAAAACCGGCAAAAAAGTTGCTTAAGCACACGGAAAACCGCAAAATGCCCGGCAGAAACCCAAAACAGAAGCGCCAACATGAGCGAAAACGAAAGCTATACCGACCCCCGCATCATCAAAACCCACCGCGCCATCCGCGAAGCCTTTGTGGATTTGCTGCACGAAAAGCCCTTCGCCCAAATCACCGTGCAAGATATCCTCGAACGCGCCCCGGTAAACCGCTCCACCTTCTACAAATACTACTCCGGTAAAAGCGATTTGGCCGGCAAGATGATTGCCGACTTTAAAGCCGAATACGGCCGATACATTATCACCCGTTTCCAGGCCGGCAGTCTTGATGTGTTCCTCAACCTGATGCCCGAAGCCTCCGACTGGATACACAGCCGCCGCCGCCTGATTCTCGCCCTGTGGAAAGTGGATACCCGCCGCCGCCACCTCTACCGCGATATGCACAAGCTGATCAAGCAGCAATTCCTCCGCTTCGCCCACACCCTGCCCGACGCCACCCCCGGCAAAGATTGGGACTACCAAGCCGACATGCTTGCCACCCTCATTCTCGGCAGCATGAACTACTTCTTCAGCCGCGACCTGCCGCTGCGCCTGCCCGAAGTCCGCCAAGCCTGGACGGAAATGAGCCAACTGCTGCTGCCGTGAGGCGGAGCGGAATACCGGGTTGGATGCTATAGTGGATTAAATTTAAATCAGGACAAGGCGGCGAGCCGCAGACAGTACAAATAGTACGGCAAGGCGAGCCAACGCTGTACTGGTTTAAATTTAATTCACTATAGAACCCGCCATAACGCCAAAGGCTGCCTGAATCCTGTTTCAGGCAGCCTTTCAGCATGAGGCGTATGCCGTAGGGACGCACGCCATTACCCGTTATTCCAAAGCCGCGTGCGTGCTTCCGCACACTACACCCCGCAAATGTGCAGGCTACCTGAAATCCATTTTTCAGGTAGCCTGTTGATAAGGCAGGGCGTAGGTTGGGTTGATAAACCCAACATTTCACAATTTATAGTGGATTAACAAAAATCAGGACAAGGCGGCGAGCCGCAGACAGTACAGATAGTACGGCAAGGCGAGACAACGCTGTACTAGTTTTTGTTAATTCACTATATTTGTTGGGTTACGCCTGCGGTTCACCCAACCTACTGCCGCAATGAGAAGGCATAGGTAGGGTGCGTGAGCTTGCTCACGCACGCGGTTGTTTACCCAATAATCTAAAGCCGCGTGCGTGCTTCCGCACACACCCTACATGGCTGCAAAGGGAAAGGCTACCTGAAATTTCAGGTAGCCTTTATTGTGGTTACCTTTGGCCGGTTGATGGTTTTTCAGGTAGCCTTTTGTGTGTCTGCGAAACGGCCATATTGTTCAACGAAGCGGGCGGATGCCTACGGCGTCTCGCACTTGGTCAAGCAGTTCGCGGGCTTGTTTGCGGGCTTTGGCGGCACCGGCCTGCAGGATGTCTTCGATTTGTGCGGGCCGGGCGGTGAGCTCGTGGAAGCGTTCGCGTTTGGGGGCAAGCTCTTCGTTCAGTTTGGCGCCGAGCAGTTTTTTGGCTTCGCCCCAGGCCAGGCCGTCGGCGAGCATTTGGGTGAATTCGGCGGTTTCGGCGGGGGTGGCGAAGGCTTTGTAGATGTCGAACAGCGGGCTCTCATCGGGGGTTTTCGGCTCGCCGGGCTCTTTGAGGTTGGTGATGATTTTGTTCACGGCTTTTTGCAGCTTTTTCTCGCTTTCAAACAGCGGGATGGTGTTGCCGTAGCTTTTGCTCATTTTGCGCCCGTCGAGGCCGACCAAGAGTTCAACGTTGTCGTCCACTTTGGCTTCGGGCAGCACAAACAGCTCTTTGAAGCGGTGGTTGAAACGTTGGGCGATGTCGCGGGTCATTTCCACGTGCTGGATTTGGTCGCGGCCTACCGGCACTTCGTGGGCATTGAACATGAGGATGTCGGCGCTCATGAGGATGGGGTAGCTGTAGAGGCCCATTTCCACGCCGTGGTCTTGGTCGGTTTGGCCTGCGTCGAGGTTGGCCTGCACGGCGGCTTTGTAGGCATGGGCGCGGTTCATCAGGCCTTTGGCGGTGATGCAGGTGAGTATCCAGTTGAGCTCGGGCACTTCGGGGATGTCGCTTTGACGGTAAAACGTGGTGCGCTCGGGGTCGAGGCCGCAGGCGAGCCAGGTGGCGGCCACGGCTTGGGTGGAGGCGTGGATGACTTCGGGGTCGTGGCATTTGATGATGCCGTGGTAGTCGGCCAAAAAGAGGAAGGATTCGGCGGCGGGGTCGGCGGCGGCGGCAATGGCGGGGCGGATGGCGCCGACGTAGTTGCCCAAATGCGGGATGCCGGTGGTGGTTACGCCGGTGAGGACTCGTTTTTTCATGGATGGCTTTCTGTGGTTTGGCGGAAATAGGGAGGCGGCGCAGAGGCTGCCTGAAAAATGGCAGATTATAGTGCAAGGGCGGGGAGGCGGGAAAATTTCAGGTAGCCTCTTTATTTTTGGATAAGGGCTACCTGAAAGATGGAAATTCTGTTTTTATAATAGCTTGGCATCACTATGCTGTTTGTTTTATTTAAGCCGGATACTTCCGGCGGGTATGGACGATACGCATAATTTTGACATGTGTTTCATCTAGTTCGTACACGATGAAATGGTTCGGATGAAAAATGAGCTCCCACGTATTCATTACCCGCCCACGCCATCCGATATAGGGCAGCCGGGTGAGGTGGTTTACGCTGTCGTGGATAAGTTGCTCCAAGTCTAGAGCGGCAGCGAGATTGTCGGCAAAGATGTAGTCGACAATTTCGTCCACGTCTGCCATGGCTGTTTTCGTCCAACTAATCAGCAGGGGGCATTTTTCAGCCTTTCCAAGCGTTCGGCACGTTTGGTGGCAAAGTGCTCCATTGCTTCTTCATGGCTGACCAGTTTGGATTTTCTGGCTTCTTCCACTTTTTGCAGCAACCAGGCATCGTAATCATCGGCTTCTTGCTGGGTGTTGAATTCTTAAATTCGGTAGTCCAACTCGATGGTGCTCATGGGGTCGTCCTTTGATTTGGGAGTCGGCGGTTGTTCTTGTATTTTAACCTAAAACAGAGTGCCGCGCGGGCAAGTCGGCCAAACTAAGAGGCTACCTGAAAGCGTGGGCTTCAACTCAGTTAAAACGCTGCATAGCGAAAGTTTCAGGTAACCTTTGCTGGTGTCATCAAGCCTTATCCAACTCAATCGAAGCGGCCAAAAGCGAGAGGCGGGCCATCACGCCGTATACATACAGGCGGTTGCCGGCGCAGTCGCAGGTTTGGCTGCGGTCGGGCAGGCCGAGGGTTTGCCATTGTTCGAACACGCGCTTGCTGCCGACAAGAAATTCCGGGTCGTCGCCGCTGCTGTCGGTTTGCGGCATATTGCGGCTGAGCGGCACGAAGCGCATACCGCTGGCGTTGAGGTTTTCGTCGGCACCGCGCCCTTCGTGCACGCGGAAGAAACCGCCCACCACGAAGCGGTCGATCATATACACCACCGGCTCGGCCACGGCGCCGTTGAGGGTTTCGTAGGTGTAGATGCCTTCCTGCACAATCACTTCGGTTACGGCCAGGCCTTCTTTCACGGTGGCCATTTTGTTGCGGTTTTTGCGGTTGAGCGCACGCACTTCGTCGGCGGATTTCACGCTCATCACGCCCATGCCGTAGGTGCCGGCGTCGGCTTTGACGATGACGAAGGGTTTGTCGGTGATGCCTTTTTCATCGTACTTGGCCTGGATTTTGGCCAGCACGCGTTCCACGGCGGCGGCCAGGGTGTCTTCGCCTTCGCGTTCGTGGAAGTTGAGGCCGGACACTTTCTCGAAATAGGGATTAATCTGCCATTGGTCGATGCCGATGAGCTCGGCAAATTCGGCGGCCACTTGATTGTAGGCGGCAAAGTGGGCGGTTTTGCGGCGCGTGGTCCAGCCGCCGTGCAGGGGCGGCAGCACGGTGTGGCGGATGCCTTGCAGGATTTCGGGCACGCCGCCGGAGAGGTCGTTGTTCAACAACACGAGGCAGGGCGAGAAGCCGTCGGCCAGGTGCACGCGTTCGCGGGTGCGCAGCAGGGGCTCGAGCAAAATGGTGTGCCCCAGCGCGGTTTTGAATTCGGTGGGCTCGGTAATTTCGGGGTTCAGGCTGCCCAGGCGCACGGTAAAGCCGGCCTGTTGCAGGATATTGCTCAGGGCATACACGTTTTCCAAGTAGAACGTATTGCGCGTGTGGTTTTCCGGCACGATCAGCACGGATTTGGCCGTTTCGCAGTATCGTTCTACCGCGTCGGTGGCGGCGGCGGCGGCCAGCGGGCTGAATTGGGGGTTGAGGTTGTTGAAGCCGCCGGGGAAGAGGTTCATATCGATGCTGGCCATTTTGTAGCCGCTGTTGCGGATATCGACCGAGCCGTAAAACGGCGGCTTGTGCCGTTTCCACTGGCTGCGGAACCAGGCCTCGATTTCGGCTTGCTTTTGCAGGATGAGTGTTTCAAAATCCAGCAGATATTGCGCGTATTGCGGGGAAATAACCGGAATACCCATGCTGAGCTCCTTTCAAAAAGTGTGTGCAGATGGCGGGCATTATACTCCAAGCCCGTGCCGCCACAGCGAATTTCCCTACACTCCATCAGGCTATCCCGTTTTATTCTATGCTCGACAACATCCTTCCTTTCGCCCACCGCCTGCTCGCCCAAGCCACGCCCGAAGGCGGCATTGCGGTGGACGCTACCGCCGGCAACGGCCACGACACGCTGTTTTTGGCGCAATGCGTGGGCAGCGGTGGGCGCGTGTATGCCTTCGATATCCAGCCGCAGGCCTTGGCCGCCACGCAGGCGCGTTTGCGGGCGGCCGGAGAAGAAAGGCAAGTGCGCCTGATTGCCGAGAGCCACGCCGATTTGGCGCAATATGTAAACGAACCCGTGCACAGCATCGTGTTCAACTGCGGCTACCTGCCCGGCGGCAACAAAGCGCTCACCACCGAAACCGGCAGCACCCTTTCCGCTTTGGCGCAAGCCGTGCACATCCTGCGCCCCGGCGGGCTGCTGGCCGTGGTGCTTTATCCCGGCCACGAGGCGGGCGCGCTCGAAGCCCGGGCTGTGTCCGAATGGGCGGCTGCCCTGCCGCAGCAACAGTTTGCCGTGCTGCACTACGGCTTTATCAACCGCCGCAACCGTCCGCCTTATTTGTTGGCGATTGAAAAGCACAACGTCTCTGCCAACCCGAAGGCTACCTGAAACCGATGGCTAAAAAACGCAAACCCAGCATCTCCGCCTTTCCGCCCGCCTTGTTTCCCTACATCCAACAGGCCAGCGACGACACCCTGCACCGCATCAGCCGCTTCGATTACGGCATGGAAGCCGAACGCCATGTCGCCGCGCTCAAGCAAATCGTGCGCGAACAAAACGGCTACGTGAGCGCCGATTTGGGGCAAACCTTCTACCCGGGCGACGTGATCGAACTGGCGGCCTTCGATGCGCAAGATGCTTTCGGCTACACCATCTGCCACCTCATTATGATTCAGAGCGAGCTGGCCGAAACCTGCCGTTTCAACCTTTCGCCCTATTGGCAACGCTACCGCAGCGGCGAACGGAGCGCCCTGCCGCCCACCATGCAGGCGCAGCTCGATGCCGCCTACCAGCTAGCCGATGAACGCGGCTGTATCGACCACGATTGGTAAAGGCTACCTGAAAGCTATCGTGGCTTAAAATCGGAATAGGGCAGGGAGGCGAGCCAATACCGTTTAATTTACGCTATCCCACGAACGGGCTATTGGCGGCCGCGCAACTTTCAGGTAGCCTGCCGCCCATCACACACTCAATCAAAACATTCGGAGCACCCATGTACCTTATCGTGAAACACAGCCATCTGGTATTCGTTGTGATTACCGTGGTTCTGTTCAACCTGCGCTTTTGGATGCGCACCATCCTGCCGAGCCGCCCCGTGCCCAAAGTGCTGCGCATCGTGCCGCACATCAACGACACCCTGCTGCTCTTCACCGGCATGATGCTGATGACCATCACCCGCTACGTGCCTTTCGGCAATGCCGATTGGCTGGGCGTGAAACTGATTTTGGTGGTGCTGTATGTGCTGGTGGGTATGTTCTGCCTGAAAAGCCCGCCGCGCTCGGCCAAATGGTGGATCGGCTACGCCCTGTCTATCGGCTGCCTCTGCACCATTTATTGGCTGGCCACATACAAACCGATGTTTTAACACCGGCCGTTTGGCTGATTGAAAAGGCTACCTGAAAACGTAGCGCAGCGAAGTTTCTGCGTAGCTAAAGTTTCAGGTAGCCTTTATTGCAGAAAAGCTTGCGCGGTGTGTAGGGCGCGTACCGCAGGCAGGCATGCCGTTGCCCGTTATTCCAAAACCGCGTGCGTGCGTTCCGCATACACCCTACACCCACAAATGAGCAGGCTACCTGAAATTCATTTTTCAGGTAGCCTTTAGGCTTTCGGCAATGCCATCAAGGCGACAAGGAAAACAAAACGCTTGCGGAGCATGATTCTGCAAGCGTTTTGTTATTGGCAGGCTTGGCTTGTGGGGCTACCTGAAAATATTGATTGGCAACCGACGGTTACAGCTTGTGGCACAAATCGCCGAGGGCGAAGCCTGGCCAGTCGGGGTCGATATCGCGGCCGAAGGCGATAACTTTGAAGAGCTCGCCCATTTCCTGCGGGGCGAGCAGGGTTTGGCAGGCAGCGGCAGCGCGGATGTAGGTTTGGCTTTCCGGTTCGCCTTGGGCGGCAAGCAGGTCGGTGAGGCCGAGATTGAGCAGGAAGGCGGCCTGGGTGGTGTAGCCGATGAGGTCGAGCCCGGCTTGGCAGGCGGCTTCGGCGATGGCGGTGAAATTCACATGACAGGTAAGGTCGGTGAGGCCGATGTGCTCGAAGGGGTTGTGCACGGCGTGGTGGCGGTAGTGGCCGATGAGGGTGCCGCCGTTGCGCTGGGGGTGGTAATACTGGGCGGCGTCGAAGCCGTAGTCGATAAAGAGCAGGGCGCCGCGCGTGAGGCGTTGGGCGAGGGTGCGGATAAAGGCTTGCTGGCGCAGGTGTAGTTCGCTGGTGTAGCCGTCGATGGCGGGCAGCAGCGCTTGGGCGGCGGGCAGCAGCTCGGCCGGCAGGGTGACGCTTTGCCATTGGAATTGTTGGTTGGCATCCAGCCCTACGCCCATCAGCTGCCATTGGCCGCTTTGATAACGCACGATGTCGCAGGGCATAGCATCGAGCACTTCGTTGCCGATGATGATGCCGTCGAATTCGGCGGGCAGCCCGGTAAGCCATGTGATTTGGTGCTGGTGTTGGGGCAGGGCGGCGGCAAGGTGTTGGCGTTGGCGTTCGGCTAAATCGGGAGAGACTTCAATAATGTAGTAGTGCCGGAGGCTACCTGAAAGCTTGCCGATCAGCTGGGCGGCAAGCTCGCCGGTACCGGCGCCGAATTCGTAGATATTGCCGGCGGTTTGCGGCAGCAGGGATTGAAGCTGGATGGCGAGGGTTTGCCCGAACAGCGGGGTGAGCGCCGGAGCGGTGATGAAGTCGCCGGCAGCGCCGATTTTGTGCGCGCCGCCGGTGTAGTAACCATATTGCGGTTGGTAGAGCGCAAGTTGCATGAAGTCGGCAAAGGGCAGGAAGCCATGGTTGGCCTGAATGCGTTGTTGTATCAGGGCACACAGTGCCTTTGAGGCGGTCAGCGCTTCTGAGCCGGGAGCGGGCAGGGTAGGGCGGTTCATAGAGCAATTATGCGAATAATCTGGAAAACGTGCGCAATTATAAAGGCTTGCTGCTAGGAGGCAAAATCGGGGCTGCGCGGAAAACGGCAAGCGTGATGATTGAGACTAACTATCTTATGTAAAAACAGTTTGTTAATCGTGGATTTTTACTGTGTTTGCAATTGACCGATGCCGCTGCTTTGCCGTATAGTGTCGCTTCGTGGGGAATTGTGGGGCAAAGTGCCTTTCAGTTCCAAAAATCAACCGAAGGTGGGAAAAAGTGTTTGGCGGCGTACATGAATTGAGCATCGACAGCAAGGGGCGCTTGGCGATTCCGGCCAAGTTCCGCGACTTGCTCGCGCGCCACTACACGCCGTCTTTGGTGGTTACCGTGGAGGCGCGTACGCATCTGGTGATGTATCCGGAAGCGGAGTGGCAGAAAACGGCGGAAAATTTGCAGGCGATGAATGTGTCGGGCAATCCGGCGGCCAGAATGTTCCGCGATTTGATGCTGAATCACGCTGAAACATTGGATTTGGATGCTTCGGGCAGAATTTTGCTGCCGCCGAGCCTGCGCCGCCGCGTGCAATTTGATAAAGAAGTAACGCTGGTGGGCCGTGCCGACCGGCTGGAGCTGTGGAACCGCGAATGTTGGGAAGCCAATATGAACGCGGTGTTGGATATGGATCCGGACGAATTGGCCGAACAGCTCGACAAAGCCGGGTTCCGCCTATGAGCGCGCAGGAATTGGCACACGTTACCGTGCTGCTGCACGAGGCGGTGGATGCTTTGGCGGTAAAGCCGGACGGTATGTATGTGGACGGCACGTTCGGCCGCGGCGGGCATTCCCGCCTGATTCTGTCGAAGCTGGGCGCAAACGGCCGATTGGTGGTGTTTGATAAAGACCCGCAGGCCATTGCCGTGGCACGGCGGCTGGCGGAAGCCGACAAACGCGTGCAAGTGGTGCACGGCGGGTTTTCCGGCTTTCAGGTAGCCTTAAAAGAATTGGGTATTGAAGCGGTCGATGGCGCGCTGTTTGATTTGGGCGTGTCTTCGCCGCAGATCGACGATGCCGAACGCGGCTTCAGCTTCCGCTACGATGCGCCGCTGGATATGCGGATGGACACCACGCGCGGCCAAACCGCCGCGCAATGGCTGGCCGAGGCCGGTGAAGAAGAGATTCGCGAGGTAATCAGAGATTATGGTGAAGAGCGGTTTAACAGCCAGATTGCGCGCGCCATTGTGCAGCATCGGCAAGAGCGCCCCATCCTTACAACCGGCCAGCTGGCGCAGTTGGCGGCACAAGCCGTCCGTACTCGCGAACGCGGCCAAGACCCGGCGACGCGGACGTTTCAAGCCATTCGGATTTTCATCAACCGTGAGCTTGAAGAAATAAGCGCGGTGCTGCCGCAGGCCGCAGGCTACCTGAAAACCGGCGGGCGCTTGGCGGTGATTGCCTTCCATTCGCTGGAAGACCGGATAGTGAAACAGTTTATCCGCCGCCACAGCCGCCCCGCACCGCTGCCCAAGTGGGTGATGGTGCGCGAAAGCGAGCGCCCCGAGCCGCCCCTGCGGGAAATCGGTAAGGCACAGCGGGCTTCGGCAGCAGAAACCGCAGCCAATCCGCGCGCACGCTCCGCCGTATTGCGCGTGGCCGAGCGGACGGCGGGAGAGTTTGCAGATGAATAAGTTGAATATCGTGCTGTTTGTGTTGGCGGTGCTCTCCGCGCTGGCGGTGGTGTCGGTGCAGGACAGCTCGCGCGAATCGTTTATCGCGTTGGAAAAAGAGCACCAACGGCGGGCGGACTTGGAAGAAGAATACCGCCGATTGCAATGGCAGCAGGCCAAGCTGGCCAACCACAATTTCATCAAGTCGGCGGCCGAACAACAACAGTTGCAGCCGCCTACCATGCAGAACACCAGGGTCATCAACCTGTCCGAATAAGGCGCGGCTGCGGCCGGATGGCAGGAAACGGGAAACTTTATGTTGATTAAGAGCGACTACAAACCGCAGATGCGGCAAAAACCTTCCAAACAGAAAAAACCGGTCAGCACCAACGGCCGGATTGCTTTTGTGCTGATGGTGTTTGCAGCCGCATTTGCCGTAGCGGCCGGCTGGAGCATCCGCCTGCACACGGTCAAGCAGGACAAATTGCAGGCCGAAGGCAACAAGCGCTTCGTGCGCACTTTGGTGCAGCAGGCCAACCGCGGCACGATTACCGACCGCAACGGCGCGGTACTGGCCTTGAGCGCGCCCACCGACTCGCTGTATGCCGTCCCCTCCGCCATGGAGAAAATGCCCAGCCAAGACCAGTTGGATCAGCTTTCCGAAATCATCGAAGTGCCGGTGGAAACCATTGCCGACCGCCTGGCGCGCACCAACAGCGATTTTGTGTTTCTGAAGCGGCAGATGAGCGCGGAAACCGCTGCCAAAGTGCGCGCTTTGAAAATTGAGGGTTTGGCCTTCCAAACCGAGCCCAAACGGCAATATCCGATGGGCAATTTGTTCTCCCACGTTATCGGCTTTACCAATATCGACGGCAAAGGCCAAGAAGGTTTGGAGCTTTCGCGTGAAGACGACCTGCGCGGCCAAGACGGCGCGCGCGTGGTGTTGCGTGACAATAAAGGTAATTATGTCGATCAATTGGATTCGCCGCGCAACCGCGATGCAGTGGACGGGCGCAATATGGTGCTCTCACTGGATCAGCGTATTCAATCGCTAGCGCACGATAAATTGGCGCAGGCTGTTGCCTATCATCAGGCCAAAGCCGGCACTGCTGTGGTGTTGGATGCGCAAACCGGCGAAATCCTTGCTTTGGTAAACCTGCCGGATTTCGATCCGAACCAGCCCGGTGGCGCCGAAATCGCCCTGCGTCGCAACCGTGCGGTGACCGATATGATCGAGCCCGGCTCGGCCATGAAACCTTTCCCGATTGCCAAAGCCTTGGATTCGGGCAAAGTGAACGAGAATATGGTGTTCAACACCAATACTTATAATATCGGCCCGGCCACCGTGCGCGATACGCACAACTACCCTTCGCTCACCCTGCGCGGCATCATGCAGAAATCTTCCAACGTGGGCGTGAGCAAGCTTTCGGCCATGTTTAAGCCCGAAGAGATGCACGATTTTTATAAATCAGTCGGTTTCGGCCGCCGCATGCACTCCGGCTTTCCCGGCGAATCGCCCGGCCTGGTGCGTGATTGGCGCAACTGGCGGCCCATCGAACAGGCCACCATGTCGTTCGGCTACGGCCTGCAGATGAGCCTGCTGCAGCTGGCGCACAGCTACACCATCTTTACCAGCGACGGCAAACTCCTGCCGGTGAGCTTCCTGCGCCAGAGCACTGCGCCGCAGGGCGAACAGGTGATCAAACCTGAAACCGCGCGCGCCATCCGCCGCATGATGGTGTCCGTTACCGAGCCCGGCGGCACCGGTACGCAGGGCGCTGTACCCGGTTTCAACGTGGGCGCAAAAACCGGTACCGCACGCAAACTGGTGGGCGGCCGCTATGCCGACAACAAACACATGGCTACCTTCATCGGTTTCGCCCCCGCCGAGCATCCGCGCGTGATTGTGGCGGTGAACATCGACGAGCCCACCCAAAACGGCTATTACGGCGGTATCGTGGCCGGGCCGGTGTTTAGAGACATCATGGCCGGTTCGCTGAATATTCTGGGTGTAACGCCCACCAAACCCGTGCAGCAAGTCGCTGCCAAATAAATCGGTGCTTGGAGCCGACCATGTATTGCTTGAAGGACAAACAGTTTGACTTGCCCGACAACTGCACCCTGCCGCCCGATGTGGCGGCGGGGTGCATTTTGCGTATGGACAGCCGCCTGGTTCAGCCGGGCGACGTATTCGTGGCTTGCCAGGGCGAATATGCCGACGGCCGCAACTATATTCCTGCCGCGATTGCCAATGGCGCGGCGATGGTGTTTTGGGACAGCGGCGACGGTTTCGCCTGGCGGCCGGAGTGGCAAATCGCCAACCTCGGCGTGCCGCACCTGAAGCAAAACGCCGGCCTGCTGGCGGCCAAACTCTACGGCAATTTTTCAGGTAGCCTTTCTTGCTGGGGGGTAACCGGTACCAATGGCAAAACCTCGATTTCGCAATGGCTTGCCCAAGCCGCCGATTTGCTCGGCACGCCCTGCGCCATCATCGGCACGGTGGGCAACGGCTTCTGGGGGCGGCTCGAAGAAACCACCCACACCACGCCCAACCCCGTGCGCGTGCAAACCCTGCTGCATCAATTCAAACAGCAGGGTGCGAAAGCTGTGGCGATGGAAGTATCCAGCCACGGCCTCGACCAAAACCGCGTGGTCGGCACACCTTTCTCCTCCGCCATCTTCACCAATCTCACCCGCGACCACCTCGATTACCACGGCAGCATGGCTGCTTATGGCGCTAGCAAGGCCAAACTGTTCTATTGGCAAAGCCTTCAGCACGCCATCATCAATACGGATGACAAATTCGGCCGCGAGCTGACCGATAGGCTGCGCGCCGACCGCCCAAGCCTGAACGTGTACGGCTACGGCTTCAATGAACAAGCCGATATCCGCATCACCCGCTTTACCGCTTCCGCCCAAGGCATGCAGGTAGCCTTCGACACGCCTTGGGGCAGCGGCGAAATCCACAGCCGGCTCTTAGGGCGGTTCAATGCGCAAAACCTCGCCGCCTGCATCGGCCTTTTGTGCGCCGAAGGCTATGCGCTGCCCGACGTATTGCGCGTGCTCGCGCAAATCCGCCCCGCCACCGGCCGCATGGACTGCATCAGCCGCGCAGGCCGCCCGCTGGTGGTGGTGGACTATGCCCACACCCCCGACGCGCTGGAAAAAGCGCTGGCCACTCTGCGCGAAATCAAACCGCAGGATGCGAGCCTGTGGTGCGTGTTCGGCTGCGGCGGCAACCGCGATCGCGGCAAACGCCCGCTGATGGGCAGCGCCGCCGTGCAAGGTGCGGATAAAGTGGTGATCACCAGCGATAATCCGCGCATGGAAGAGCCGCAAGACATCATCGCCGACATCCTGCCCGCCGTGCCGCAGCCCGCACTGGTGGAGGCCGACCGCCGAGTGGCCATCCAAACCGCCATCCACCGCGCCGCGCCGCAGGATATCGTGCTGATTGCCGGCAAAGGCCACGAAACCTATCAAGACGTACAGGGCGAGAAGCACCATTTCTCCGATTTTGAAATTGCCGAAGCCGCGCTGGATGAGGCTACCTGAAAAGTCTAGATTTGGTTGAGCCCGTGCGTTCAGGTAGCCTTTTGAGCTTGCTACAGGCTACCTGAAAGCGTGAACACTTTTTCAGGTAGCCTGCCGCCCTGTCATATTTTCAATGGAATGCCCATGTCCACACTCGATTTAGCTTTTGTCTGCCGCGCCCTGAACCTGCCTGCGCCGCAGCACAACCTCCCCATCCGCCGCGTCATCACCGACAGCCGCCAAGCCGCCGCTGCCGATGAGCGCGGCACTGATTTGTTTGTTGCCTTGGTGGGCGATAAACACGATGCCCACGATTTTGTGCCTGCCGTGTTGGAGCAGGGCGCTTTGGCGCTGGTATCGCGCCAAGACTGCGCCGCGCTTTCAGGTAGCCTGCCGGTGGCCGACACTTTGGCGGCGCTGCAAACCCTGGCTGCCGCTTGGCGCGAAGCGGTAAACCCGCTGGTGCTCGGCATCACCGGTTCTTCCGGCAAAACCACGGTGAAGGAGATGCTGGCCGCTATCCTGCGCCGCCAATTCGGCGAAGCGGCCGTATTGGCTACCGCCGGCAATTTCAACAACCACATCGGCCTGCCGCTCACTCTGCTTGCCCTGCGGCCGCAGCAGCGTTATGCCGTTATCGAAATGGGCATGAACCATTTCGGCGAGCTTGATGCGCTCACCCGCATCGCCCGCCCTGATGCCGCGCTGGTCAACAATGCCCTGCGCGCACATATCGGCTGCGGTTTCGACGGCGTGGGCGATATTGCCCGCGCCAAAAGCGAAATCTACCGTGGGCTACCTGAAAGCGGCACAGCGCTGATTCCGGCGGAAGACGAATACGCCGAAGTGTTCCGCGCCGCCTGCCGCGCCCTGAATGTGCGCCAAATCGAATTCGGCGTGGACAAGGGCGAAGTGCATGCCGAAAACGTCCGGCTGCTGCCCCTGGGCTGCCGCTTCGATTTGGTGTGGCAAGACCAACGCGCGACGGTAGAACTGCCGGTGCCGGGCAAGCACAACGTGGCCAATGCCGTGGCTGCGGCCGCGCTGGCTTTGCAGGCCGGCGTGGGGCTACCTGAAAGCGCCGCCGCGCTGGCCGGGTTTGCCAATATCAAGGGACGTTTGCAACGCAAGGCCGGCCTGCGCGGCAGCACGATTATCGACGACACCTACAACGCCAATCCCGACAGCATGAAGGCCGCGCTGGATGTGTTGGCCGGGCTGCCTGCGCCGCGCATTTTCGTGATGGGCGATATGGGCGAACTGGGCGACGGCGAGGCCCCCGCCCTGCATGCCGAAATCGGCCGCTATGCGCGGGATAAGGGCATCGAAGCCGCCTATTTTGTGGGCGATTTCAGTGTGGAGGCTGCCGAGGCTTTCGGTGCGGCCGGGCTGTGGTTTGCCGCTAAAGACCCGCTGCAGCAGGTGCTGGTGCACGAGTTGCCGGAGCAGGCTTCGGTGTTGGTAAAGGGTTCGCGTTTTATGCAGATGGAAGAGGTGGTGGCCGCCTTGCAGGGTCATGAAGCGTAGGCTGCACGGCGGTTATCCGCTCTATCCGGCCAGCAACCACTACGACCCGATCCGCCGCCGTTTTTTCAACCCCGAGCCCAAACGCCGCTTGCAGCCGCTGGATTTTGGCGGAGCGTTCAAAATGCTCAGCCGGCAAGGCCGCTTTCCCGCGCAGCCGCTGCCGTTTGAGAAGCCTGATTTTGCCGCCTTCATGCGGCAAGAAGGGCTACCTGAAAACGAGCAGCGCGAGTTTCGCCAAAACGAGCAGCGCGAGTTTCTGCGCAGCAAAAATGAACAAAAGGCACGGTTTGTTTGGTTCGGCCATTCCACCCTGCTGATGCGCGTGGCCGGGCTGAACATCCTCACCGACCCCGTGTTCGGTATGAGCGCCGCGCCGAACAACAAAATGTTCCGCCGCTTCCAGCCGCCGCCCGCCGTGCCGCACGAATTGCCGCCGCTCGACATCATCCTCTACAGCCACAACCACTACGACCATTTGGAGGAATCCTTCGTGCGCAGCGTGGCAGACAGCGGGGTGCATTTCCTGGTGCCGCTGGGCATGGAAGTGCTGTTGCGCCGCTGGGGCGTGAAGGCGGAAAACATTTCGGCGGCGGATTGGTATCAGAGCCATACCGTCGGCGGCGTAACCTTCACCGCCGCTCCCGCCCGCCACGACAGCTCGCGCAACCTGGCCGACCACAACCGCATGCTGTGGGCGGGCTGGGCCGTCGAAGGCGGCGGCCAGCGGCTTTATTTCAGCGGCGATTCGTCCTACGGCAGCCATTTCGCCGACATCGGCCGGCACTTCGGCGGCTTCGACCTGGCCTTTATGGAAAACGGCCAATACGACCGCCGCTGGCCGGACAACCACATGTTCCCCGAGCAAACCGTGCAGGCCGCCATCGACGTGGGCGCGCGCCGCATGATGCCGATTCACTGGGGCGCGTTCAGCCTGGCCATGCACGATTGGGACGAATCCGTGCGCCGCAGCATCCCGCTGGCCATCGAGCGCGGCCTGCCAGTGCTCACGCCGCTGATCGGGCAGGTGTTCGATGCGGATACGGAAACTGAATTGTGGTGGGAAGAGGTGTGAGCGGTTTGGACAAATTCGGCTTCGTTTGCTTTCAGGTAGCCTTACTGGTTCAAAGTGGGCTGAAACAAAAACAGCCATGTTGGTAACCCAAGCTCAAGCGCACATAAATTCCGCCAAAGCGGTAGCCAAGCCTTCCGGATTTTCCCAAGACATCGAGTGCCCGGCATCGGCAATCACGGCGCAGGGAATACCGTATTGAAGGATAAGGTCGTAGTCTGTGTTGGGCAGGGAACGATCGCCAACTAAATAAATTTTGCGTTGGGGCAGGGAGGAGAGGCGGTGCAGCCAATCGGGCGATATACCGTTCACTAAATGATATGCACTGCGCCACAATGCCCACGGGGCAGCACTTTGTAGGCTGCCCGCCCACGGCGAGAGTTCGTTATTTAGCAATTCGGCATAGCCATTGTGGATGAAATACGCTTCATTCTGTGCGGTAATGTTGCGGCTGAATATGCCGCCGCCAGCAATCAGGTTGCATTCGCTTACCATGAGTCCGCGCACACGGCTGCCGAGCTGTTCGGCTGCTTCAATAGCGATGCTGCCACCCATGCTGTGGCCATAGAGATAGAAGTGCGGCAAGTTAAGATGGTTGGCCAGTTCGGATACGATTGCGGCTTGCGCGCTGGTGGAATAGGAGAAATCCTGTGGGCGTTCGCTGTAGCCGTGACCTGCCAAGTCAAGCAGGATAGTGCGGCGGCCTGCCAAGGCCGGGCTGGCAGCGATGCGGGGGTACTCGTAGCTGGCAGCGCAGCCTAGGCCGTGGATAAATAAGCAAGGGATACTGTTTCTGCCTGCATGGGCTGGTAGATCCATAAATCGGATGCGGCAGCGTGCGCTGAGGGAGTGCATGGTTTGCATAGTTTGTACCTCGCATGGCAGTGGGAATTTCGGTTTTCAGGTAGCCTCGCTTGGGTAGCGGCTTAGTTTATAATGCCACATTTGCCCATTTTACAGTGGGTGCAATACAGATAATGATGTTTCAGGTAGCCTTTTCTATTTCCGGCTGCCTGGGTTAATTAAGCGAATTCAATTTAAATCAGAACAAGGCGGCGAGCCGCAGATCGTGCACACGTACGGCAAGGCGGGCTAATGCAATATCGGTTTAAATCGAACTCACGAGAAATGATTTAAGGAAGTTTTATGCTTTTATGGTTGGCCAAGCTCAGCAACTGGATTTCGGCGCTGAACATTTTCCAATACACCACTTTCCGCTCGGTGATGGCGGCGCTTACGGCTTTGGCGTTCAGCCTGATGCTGGGGCCGTGGACCATCCGCAAGCTCACCGAGCTCAAGGCCGGCCAGGCCATCCGCAGCGACGGGCCGCAAACCCATCTGGCCAAGGCGGGCACGCCCACCATGGGCGGGGTGTTGATTTTGGTGTCGATTACGGTGTCCACGCTGTTGTGGGGCAATATTTCGCGCCCGTATATCTGGATTCTGCTGGGCGTGCTGCTGGGCACGGGCGCGCTGGGCTTCTACGACGACTGGCGCAAGGTGGTGTATAAAGACCCGCACGGCGTGTCGGCCAAATTCAAGATGGTGTGGCAGAGCAGCGTGGCGCTGGCGGCAGGGGTGCTGCTGTTTTATGTGGCGAGCAATTCGGCGAACAATATTTTAATCGTGCCGTTTTTCAAACAGGTTGCGCTGCCTTTGGGCGTGCTGGGCTTTGTGGTGTTGTCGTATTTCACCATTGTCGGCACGTCCAATGCGGTAAACCTGACCGACGGCTTGGACGGCCTGGCGGCTTTCCCGGTGGTGCTGGTGGCCGGCGGGATGGCGGTGTTTGCCTATGCCACCGGGCACTGGCAGTTTGCACGCTATTTGCAGCTGCCCTTCGTGCCGGGGGCGAACGAGGTAATGGTATTCTGCGCGGCCATGTGCGGCGCGTGTTTGGGCTTTTTGTGGTTCAACGCGGCACCGGCGCAGGTGTTTATGGGCGACGTGGGCGCGTTGGCGCTGGGCGCGGCGCTGGGCACGGTGGCCGTAATCGTGCGGCAGGAATTTGTGCTGGTGATTATGGGCGGGCTGTTTGTGGTGGAGGCTTTGTCGGTGATGCTACAGGTGGGCTGGTATAAGAAAACCAAAAAACGCATCTTCCTGATGGCGCCGATCCACCACCATTTCGAGCAGAAGGGCTGGAAGGAAACGCAGGTGGTGGTGCGCTTTTGGATCATCACCATCGTGCTGGTGCTGGTGGGCTTGAGCACGCTGAAAATCCGTTAAGCGGTTTTCAGGTAGCCTTATCCGGCTCAAGAGGGGCTACCTGAAAGCGGACACGGTAGGCTGCTGTGAAGCCGAAACTTATTTAAAGGAATCTGGTTATGCTGCTACACATGCTAATTTTGCTGGTCTTTGCCAAAATGCAGGATTTCGCTGAGGATTCATATGCTTGGCAATGGGCGCTGGCTTTTGCCGTTGTAACTTTTTTATTCGGCCTGTTTGGCGGCCCCCTGATTGCGGCAGCTATTTCTGCTGTGATTTGGGGCCTATATTCATGGGGCTATTTCGCCCTGCTGCGGCAGATGGTAGACAGTTTGATTTTGTGGCTGATGGTGTGCATCGGCGGGATTATGCTGCCGTGGCTGCTGCTGATGAAGCTGCTGGCTAATACAGCCGTGCAGTAAAGGCTACCTGAAAGCACAAGTTTCAACGCAGTCAAAATGAGCAAAGCGAAAAACTGAGAAAGCAGCTGCCTGCAGGCAAACCGGGCGGCATGGAGAATAGAATGAAAAGCGAATGGCAAAACCAAAAAATCCTCGTGGCCGGGATGGGCGGCAGCGGCATTTCCATGCTGGAGTTCCTGCGCCGCAAAGGCGCGGCGGCAGCCGCTTATGATGCCGACTTCCCCGCCGCCAAACAGGCCGAACTGCAACAGCGTTTCCCCGGCCTGGCCTGCCACACAGGCTACCTGAAAAACACATTGGCCGAAGGTTTCGGCATTTTGGCACTCAGCCCCGGCATCAGCGAGCGCACGCCTGAAATCGAAGCCTTCAAGCAGACCGGCGGCCGTGTGTTGGGCGATGTGGAAATCTTGGCGCACGAGCTTTCCGGCAAGCGCGACAAAATCATCGCCATCACCGGCAGCAACGGCAAAACCACCGCAACCAGCCTGGTCGGCCATTTGTGCCGCGAATGCGGGCTGGATACCGTGGTGGCCGGCAATATCGGTACGCCCGTGCTCGAAGCCTATGAAGGCAGGCAGGAGCAGAGCGCCGACGTGTGGGTGCTTGAACTTTCCAGCTTCCAGCTGGAAAACACCGACCATTTGAACGCCGCCGCCGCCGCCGTGCTCAATATTTCCGAAGACCACCTCAACCGCTACGACGATCTGCTCGACTACGCCCACGCCAAAGACAAAATCTTCCGTGGCAGCGGCGTGCAGGTAATCAATGCCGACGATGCGCTTTGCCGTGCCATGAAACGCAGCGGCCGCGAAGTGCGCCGCTTTTCGCTGCAGCAGGCAACCGATTATTGGTTTGACACCGCATCAGGCTACCTGAAACACGGCGCGGAAACGCTGCTTGCCGCCGCCGATATTCCGTTGCAAGGCCTGCACAACGCCGCCAACGTACTGGCTGCACTGGCTTTGTGCGAAGCAATCGGCCTGCCGCGCGAGCAGCTGCTGCGCCATGTGCGCACCTTCAAAGGCCTGCCGCACCGCGTGGAAAAAATCGGCGAAAAAAACGGCGTGGTGTTTATCGACGACAGCAAAGGCACCAATGTGGGCGCCACCGAAGCCGCCATCGCCGGCCTGCAAAGCCCGCTGTTCCTGATTGCCGGCGGACAGGGCAAAGGGCAGGATTTCACCCCGCTGAAAAACGTGCTGCCCGGCAAAGCCCGTGCCGTGCTGCTCATCGGCGAAGACGCGCCGCAAATCCGCCGCGACCTGGCCGGCTGCGGCGTGGAGATGATGGATTGCGCCACCCTGCAGGAAGCCGTGCAAACCGCCTACCGCCTGGCCGAACCCGGCAATATCGTGCTGCTCAGCCCAGCCTGCGCCAGCTTCGATATGTTTAAAGGCTATGCGCACCGCTCGCAGGTGTTTATTGAGGCGTTTGAGGCTTTGTAATGTTTTCAGGTAGCCTTTGCCCAAGCCGAAAGGCTACCTGAAACCTTGTTCCATTGATTTTTGAAGTAACTTGAAGTACCCGAATGATTACTGAATCCAAACTCCTCGACCGCAAAATCCTGCGCCACGGCCACACCATCGATCAATCGCTGCTGTGGCTGGTGGTGCTGATGCTGGGCTTCAGCCTGGTGATGGTGTATTCCGCCTCGGTGGCCTTTGCCGGGCAGGGCGGCGGCAATAAATGGGCGTTCCTCATCCGCCAGGCGGCCTATATCGCCGTGGGCGGCGGGGCGGCTTTGGTGGCATTTCGGGTGCCGATGCGCACTTGGCAGAAGTATTCGATGGTGTTGCTGGTAATCAGCCTGTTGATGCTGATTGCGGTGCTGCTGGTGGGGCGCGATGTGAACGGTGCGCGGCGTTGGATTCCTTTGGGCATGGCCAATTTGCAGCCGAGCGAATTTTTCAAGCTGGCGGTGATTCTTTATCTTTCCGGCTTTTTCATGCGTCGCGCCGAAGTGTTGCAGCATTTGAAGAAAGTGTGCTGGGTGGCGCTGCCGGTGGGCTGCGGGCTGGGGCTGATTATGCTGCAGCCGGATTTCGGCTCGTTTGTGGTGGTGTCGGTGATCAGCGTGGGCTTGCTGTTTTTGGTGGGGCTGCCGTTTCGCTGGTTTATCGTGGTGGTATTGGCCGGCTTGAGCGGCATGGTAACGTTGGTGTTGATTTCGCCCTACCGCATGGCGCGTGTGACCGCCTTCCTCGATCCGTGGGCCGATCCGCTGGGCAGCGGTTACCAGCTCACCCATGCGCTGATGGCCATCGGGCGCGGCGGCTGGACGGGCGTGGGCTTGGGCGCAGGCTTGGAAAAACGTTTCTACCTGCCCGAGGCGCATACCGATTTCATCACCGCCGTTATCGGCGAGGAATTCGGCTTTCTCGGCATGATGCTGCTCACCGCCTGCTATTTATGGCTGGTGTGGCGCTCGTTTTCTATCGGCAAAATGGCGCGCGATTTGGAGCAGTTTTTCGGCGCGTTTGTGGCCAGCGGTGTGGGTATTTGGTTGGGTATTCAGAGTTTTTTCAATATCGGTGTGAACATCGGCCTGTTGCCCACCAAGGGGCTGACCCTGCCGCTGGTTTCCTTCGGCGGCTCGGCGCTGGTGGCCATGCTGATAGCCGTGGCGCTGCTGCTGCGGGTGGATTATGAAAACCGGCGCAAAATGCGCGGTTTTACAGTGTAAGGAGCCGAATATGGGCGTAAAAACCTTTTTGCTGATGGCCGGCGGCACCGGCGGGCATATCTTCCCCGCGCTGGCGGTGGCTGCCGCGCTGCGCGAACACGGGCATAAGGTGGTGTGGCTGGGCAGCGAGGGCGCAATGGAAACGCGCATCGTGCCGCAGCACGGCATTGAAATCGAAACCCTGGCCATCAAAGGCGTGCGCGGCAACGGCCTCAAACGCAAGCTGATGCTGCCGTTCACGCTATGGCACACCATCCGTGCGGCGCGAAGCATCATCCGCAAACATCAGGTGGACGGCGCCATCGGCTTCGGCGGCTTCGTTACCGTGCCTGGCGGGGTGGCGGCCAAGCTGTGCGGCGTGCCGCTGGTAATCCACGAGCAAAATGCCGTGGCCGGGCTTTCCAACCGGATTTTGGCCAAATTGGCCAGCCGGGTGCTGTATGCCTTCCCCAAGGCTTTTGGCGATGAAAACGGGCTGGTGGGCAACCCCGTGCGCGCCGATATTGCCGCACTGCCCGCGCCCGAAGAGCGGTTTGCTGAGCGTTCAGGTAGCCTGAAGCTGCTGGTTACCGGCGGCAGCTTGGGCGCGGATATTCTCAACCGCCTGCTGCCCGAAGCGCTGGCTCTGCTGCCTGCCGAGCAACGCCCCCAAGTGCGCCACCAAAGCGGGCGCGGCAAGCTGGAAGGCTTGCGCCAGCGTTATGCTGAATCCGGTGTGCAGGCTGAATGCAGCGAATTTATTGATGATATGGCAGCGGCCTACGGCGCGGCAGATTTGGTGGTGTGCCGCTCCGGCGCGCTTACCATTGCCGAGCTGGCGGCGGCAGGCGTGGGTGCATTGCTCGTGCCTTACCCCTATGCGGTGGACGACCACCAAACTGCCAACGCCCGTTTCGTGGCCGCCGGTGAGGCCGGGCTGCTGTTGCCGCAGAGCGAATTGACTGCCGAGAAACTGGCTTCGGTGTTGGGCGGCCTCAACCGCGCTACCTGCAGCCAATGGGCGCAAAACGCCCGCCGAATGGCCAAACCGGATAGTGCGGCCAAGGTGGCGGAAGCGGCGCTGGCGGCAGTGGGCGGATGATTGGTGTGAGGCTACCTGAAAAGCGGTTTTGAAGTTTCAGGTAGCCTCAAACAGCAAAGGAAGCCCGATGCTCGATTGTTTGGAAAGCGTAAAGCCGCTGCCAAACCGAGCAATTAAATGTGCTGCTGGCAAGCCTGTTTAATGATTGGCACGGCAGATGGTTTGGATAGCGTTCCCGGCGGCTGTTTTCAGGTAGCCTCAATAGCAGTATCGGCTTTTCCCGTTTGCGTTGTATCGAAAAATGTTTATCCGCTATACAATAGCGGTTTTGTCTGCAAAGGCTGCCCGGGAAGCAGTGATAAATATGAAGCAACGAGTAAAACGCATCCATTTCGTCGGCATCGGCGGCGCGGGCATGTGCGGCCTGGCCGAAGTGCTGTATAAAGAATTCGACGTATCCGGCTCGGATCAGGCGCAAAGCGCGGTAACGCGCCAGCTGGCCGATATGGGCATCAAAGTGTTCCACGGCCATGCGGCAGAGCATATCGAAGGCGTGGACGTGGTGGTTACCTCCACCGCCATCAAGCCGGATAATCCGGAAGTGTTGGCCGCCCGCGAGGCAGGCATTCCGGTGATTCCGCGCGCCATGATGCTGGCGGAGATTATGCGCTTCGGCCAGGGCATCGCCATTGCCGGCACGCACGGCAAAACCACCACCACCAGCCTCACTGCCTCCATCCTCACCGCCGCCGGTCTCGATCCGACCTTCGTTATCGGCGGCAAGCTCACCGCTGCGGGCACCAACGCCAAGCTCGGCGGCGGACAGTATATTGTGGCCGAGGCCGACGAATCAGACGCTTCTTTCCTGTATCTCACGCCCGTGATTACCGTGGTGACCAATATCGACACCGACCATATGGACACCTACGACCACAGCGTGGACAAGCTGCACCAGGCCTTTGTGGAATTTGTGCACCGTATGCCGTTCTACGGCAAGGCATTTTTGTGTATCGATAGCGAACATGTGCGCGCTATCCTGCCGGAAATTCAGAAGCCGTTTGCCACCTATGGCTTAGACGAAACCGCCGATATTTACGCCGATAATGTGCACAGCGAAGGTGCGCAGATGTGTTTTACCGTGCACCTGAACAAACGCCCGATCGCGCCGTTTGAAGTGCGGCTGAACGCGCCGGGGCGGCACAATGTACTCAACGCGCTGGCCGCCATCGGTGTGGCGCTGGAATGCGGCGCGGACGTGGCAGCCATTCAGTGCGGCCTGGCCGGTTTCGGCGGTGTGGGACGGCGCTTCCAAAGCTACGGCGAAGTCAAGCTGCCGCAAGGCGGCAGCGCCTTGGTGGTTGACGACTACGGCCACCACCCGGTGGAAATGGCCGCCACGCTCGCCGCCGCCCGCGGCGCCTATCCCGAACGCCGCCTGGTGTTGGCATTCCAGCCGCACCGCTACACCCGCACCCGCGATTTGTTTGAAGACTTCGTGCGCGTGTTGAACACTGCCGATGCGGTGGTGCTCACCGATGTATACGCCGCCGGCGAAGAGCCGATTGTGGCCGCCGACAGCCGCGCACTCACCCGCGCCCTGCGCGTGGCCGGCAAGCTGGAACCGATTTACTGTGCCGACGTGGCCGATATGCCCGCCACCCTGCTCAATATGCTGCAAGACGGCGATTTGCTGCTGAATATGGGTGCGGGCAGCATCAACAAAGTGCCGCAGGCTCTGCGGGATTTGGCCGCGCATGGATGATTTCTTGAAACGCCGCCAAGAGGCGCGGCAGCGCGCCGCCGCTTTTTGGCAGAGCTGGCAGTGGGAGCAGCCCTGGCAGGCGGGCGGCGGTGTGGCGCTGGTGAACAGCGGCAACTATCTGCTGCACCATTATTTCCCCGGCGTGTTTTTGCAGGCCGTTTTGGATGATGCTGTTGATGCCGGTTCGAAGTTTCAGGTAGCCTTCAGCAGCGGCGGCAGGCTGGAGCCGATGGCCGACGCGGTATTGCTGGCCGAAGCCGCACCGCCGGGTTTGCCTTTCGGCGTGCAGGCCTTGCTGCGGCACTGCCGGGCTGCGGAACTGCCGCAGCGCAAGGCCGGTTTTGGCCAAACGCAGCTTTGCGGCAGCCAATTTCAGGTAGCCTGTGCGCCCGGTAGTGATGGTTTGGTGCATTTGCAGGTGTTTGTGAACGATAATCCCGCCGGCACGGATGCCGACGACCGCCGGTTGGCGGTGTGGCTGCTTTTGGCGCAGGCCTTGGGGCAGTGGGATTTAAACGTGAAAACCGGCTATGTGGAGCTGGTGGAGCAGCCGCCGCAGGGCGCGTTGCCGCTGGCCGATCTGCCCGCTGCCTTTGATCAGTTGTGGCGTGCCCGAATGGGGCGCAATGGCGTGTATCCGAGCGGCGAGGCTGAGTTTCGCGTGTATGGCGCGGAAAACGATGATGGCGAACCGGCCAGGATTTTGGTGCGCAACGAATCGGCCGCTTCGCTGCTGGGGCGCGCCGATTTGGCCTGGTGTTTGAGCGTGCGCTGCGAAGTGTACGACGACATGAGCCAGGCTCTGGCGCGGGAATTGGCGCACGAATTTTCCGGCTGCGTCGGGCAGCACGAGCAAGGTATTCTCACCGCCATGCTGGCCGATGCGGAAAAAGGCGAATACACCGCCTTTGCCATGGTGGCCGAGCCGGAAGGATTATGGGAAAAGGTGCGGGAAATCACCGCACGCTACGAGCGGCTGGACGCACGGGCTAACTGTGTGTTCGACCCGTCATGGCGGCATTACCGCCTGCAAGGATAAAAGATGGCGAAATCAGATACCAACGAAGCCGCAGGCTGGCACAGCCTGAGAGAATGGCAAGATAACGCCCTGTGTTTCTGGACGGTGTGGCGGCGCGAAGAAGCGCGGCTTGCAGCGCTGGAAGACCCGATGGCCTTCGTTACCGAGGCCAACAACCTGCTGCACGAATACTGCCCCGGCGTGGTGGTGGAGCTGGAAGGGCAGCCTGCCGACGGCACGCTGGTGTTCAGCGCCAACGGCGATTTGGAACACTTTCCGCAAGTGCTGGCGCTGATTGCCACAGCGGCGGAATCCACCGAGCGTTCGGTGCTGTGTTTCCGCCAACGGCTGGGCTCGCCCGAGCAGTTTGCCATCCGCATGGGCGGCGTGGAAATGCAGGCGGCGGATATTTTGGTGCGCTGCGAAGAGTGGCGAGGCCTGCCCGCGCTGGAGGTGGCTTTTGCCAAACCGCCCAAGGCAGAGGATTTGGAAACCGCGCAGCGGCTGGCGCTGATTATGCTCGACCATGTGTTGGGCGAGTGGGATGCGGTGGTGAAGGTGGGTGTACTGGATTTTGTGGATACTGCGCCGCCGGAAGCCGTGCCGCTGCACAGGCTACCTGAAAAATTAGACGAAGTATGGAAAGCCCTGGGGCGCGATGCGCTCTATCCCGAGCCGGAATGGCAGTATACCGCCTATCAGCGCGATGAAGACGAAGAAAACGAACAAGATGGCCTGGTGCTGCTGCGCAACGAGTCGGCCAACGGCCTGCTCGGCCGGGCGGATATGGGTTGGTGCGTTTCCGTGCGCTGCGAAATCAACGGCGAAGACGCGCTGATGGCGGCCTACCGGCTGCAAGACGAATTCGATGCCGAAGCCTGCCACCGGCAGCAAGGCATCGGCACAATTGCCGTAACCAACCTCACGCGGGGCGAGCGCACCATATTTGCCGCCACCGGCGAGCCGGAGCGCCTCATGGAGAAAGCACAGGCACTGTGCGAGCAGTTTGCCGAACTCAAGCCGCAGGCCGTGTGCGAATACGACCCGAGCTGGCGGCATTACCGGTTTTAAGTTTTCAGGTAGCCTTCCAGACGGGCGTTTGATGAGGCTGCCTGAAAGTAGAAGCAAGAAAGAAGCAAAGCAAATGAACAAGCAGTTTGGCAAAGTGGCCGTATTGAACGGCGGATTTTCCAGCGAGCGCGAAGTATCGCTCGATAGCGGCGCGGCCGTATTGGCCGCCTTGCAGAGCCGGGGCATCGATGCCCACCGGTTCGACCCGAAAGAACAAGACATCCTGCAATTGAAAGCGCAGGGTTTTCAGGTAGCCTTCAACGTGTTGCACGGCACTTATGGCGAAGACGGCACCGTGCAGGCGCTACTTGATTCCATCGGCATCCCCTATACCGGCTGCGGCATGGCCGCCTCCGCGCTGGGCATGGACAAATACCGCTGCAAACTGATTTGGCAGGCACTCGGCCTGCCCGTGCCCGATTTTGCCGTGTTGCAAGATGATACTGATTTTGCCACCGTGGAAGCGGAGCTCGGCCTGCCGATGTTTGTGAAGCCCGCAGCTGAAGGCAGCAGCGTGGGCGTGGTGAAAGTGAAGCAGGCGGGCGAACTGCCGAAAGTGTACCGCGAGTTGCGCGAACGCCATCTGCACGGCGAAATCATCGCCGAACGCTTTATCGACGGCGGCGAATACACTTGCGCCGTGCTCGGCCAACAGGCACTGCCCAGCATCCGCATCATCCCGGCCACCGAGTTTTACGATTACGACGCCAAGTATTTCCGCGACGACACGGTATACCAATGCCCCAGCGATCTGGATGCAGCTGGCGAGGCAGAAATCCGCCGTCTGGCCAAAGCGGGCTTTGAAGCCATCGGCGGGCGCGGCTGGGGCAGGGTGGATTTCCTGCGCAGCCAAAGCGGAAAACTTTATTTGTTGGAAATCAACACTGTGCCCGGTATGACCAGCCACAGCCTGGTGCCAAAAGCCGCCGCGCAAACCGGCCTGGATTTTGCCGATTTATGCGTTGAAGTATTGAGCCATGCGACTTTGGGATAACGCTGGCGCGCTCAAACGCATCAACAGCAGCCTCTATCTTCTGGCTGCTGTCGGCCTGATTGCGGCGGCGGTGATGTGGATGATGAATTCGCCGTATTTCCCGGTGAAACTGGTGAAAATCGATGGCGACCTGCACCGCTTAAGTGCCGCCCAGCTGCAACAAACCGCCCAACGCCACATCCGCGGCAATATATTCAAAGCCGATTTGAACGAAGCACGGCAGGCGTTTGAAACGCTGCCTTGGGTGGACAAGGTGGAGGTGCGGCGAATTTGGCCGGATACGGTGCAAATCCGGGTGGAAGAGCGGCAGCCGGTGGCGCGCTGGGAAGGCGGCGGGCTGGTGGATAGCGAAGGCAAAGGATTTGATGCGCCCACCGACGAAAACTTCCCCGTATTTGCAGGCACGCCGGGAATGCGTAAAATGATGGTGGAGGAATTCATTGAGTTCCAAGCCATCTTGGCGCCGACTAACCTGAAAATCAGCCGCATGGACTACAGTTCGCGTTCCTCTCGGGAGCTGACTTTGGAAAACGGCATCCGGCTGCATCTGGGTCGTGCTGATGCGCAAGATCGCCTGCGCCGCTTTGTGCGGGCATGGCACGAAATCTTGAAAGAACGCGCAGCCGACGTACAATACGTGGATTTGCGCTATAAAGACGGCTTTGCCGTGCGCTACAAACAGGGCGCGGCAAATGAAGACAACAACAGCAAGCAACAACCGCAATCAGGCGGGCATGACTGAAGCAATTATTTTCTACAAGACGGCGAGCCGTAGATGGTATGCACATACGCAAAGCGGGTTAACGCAGTAGAAAAGAAATAAGTGTTTTAGCTATAAACAACCATTTCAACAATAAGCGAGACAGAGTTATGTCAAACAACAAACAACTGGTGGGCGCACTGGACATCGGTACCTCGAAAACCATCGTTTTGATCGGCGAAGTGCAAGACGACGACAAAGAAATCCACATCATCGGCTTTGGCCAAGCGCCGTCGCACGGCCTGAAGGCCGGCATGGTAACCAACATCGATGCCACCGCCCAAGCCATTACCCAAGCTATGGAAGAAGCCCAGTTGATGGCCGATTGCCAAATCGGCAGCGTGGTAACCGGCATTGCCGGCAACCATATCCGCAGCATGAATTCGCAAGGTGTGGTGAAAATCAAGGAGGGTGAAGTCACGCAGGCCGACATCGACCGTGCCATCGAAACCGCCAAAGCCGTAAACATTCCGCCGGATCACCAGATTCTGCACACCGTGGTGCAGGAATATATTATTGATAACCAGCCCGGTGTGCGCGAGCCCATTGGCATGAGCGGCGTGCGGCTGGATACGCGCATTCATATCGTAACCGGTGCGGTAACCGCCATGCAGAACATTCAAAAATGTATCGAACGCTGCGGCCTGCACATCGACAACATGATTCTGCAGCCCTTGGCCAGCGGTCGTGCCGTGCTGACTGAAGACGAGAAAGAACTGGGCGTATGCGTCATCGATATCGGCGGCGGCACGACCGATATCGCCGTGTACACCAACGGCGCGATCCGCCACACCGCCGTGATCCCGGTGGCCGGCGACTTGATTACCCGCGATTTGGCACAAGCCCTGCGCACCCCCTATAACGCCGCCGAATACATCAAAATCAACCATGGCGTGGCCTTGGCTACCGGCGATGGCTTGGATGAAATGATTGAAGTGCCCAGCGTGGGCGACCGCAGCCCGCGCCAGATTTCACGCCGTGTGTTGGCCAGCGTTATCGGCCCGCGCGTGGAAGAAATTTTGGAACTGACCCGCAATGAACTGCACCGTTCCGGTTTCCCCGAAGAAGTGCTCACCTCCGGCGTGGTGCTTACCGGCGGCGCATCGTTGCTTTCCGGTGTGGTAGAGCTGGCTGAAGACGTGTTCAACCTGCCTGCCCGTGTCGGTGTGCCGAAGGAAATGGGCGGCTTGTCAGAGCGTATCCGCAACCCGCGCTACGCCACTGCCATCGGCCTGCTGCAAACCGCTGCCGAATACAGCAGCCAACATGGCACGCATAACACTGTGCGGCAGGCTGCAGAGGGAGATTCTGTTTTCTACCGCCTCAAAGAGTGGCTGAAAAACAATTTCTAGGCTTTTTGCTTATTCTTGCACACAAAATCCGTTCAAACCTTTATAATACGGGCGATTTCAGTTTTCAGGTAGCCTTCCGGGGCGCAAAAGGAGTGTTAAATGCAGTTGGTTTATGATGTTGTCGAATCCGCAGCCAGTCCGGCAGTCATTAAAGTTATCGGTATTGGCGGTGGTGGCTGTAATGCCATTAACAATATGATAGACAACACAGTTCAAGGTGTTGAGTTTATCAGTGCCAACACCGATGCCCAATCTTTGCAGGGCAGTAAAGCGCCTAAACGTATCCAGTTGGGTACTAATTTGACCAAAGGTTTGGGTGCCGGCGCCAATCCGGAAACCGGCCGCAATGCCGCTCTGGAAGACCGTGAAACCATCGCCGACGCCATTCAAGGCGCCAATATGCTGTTCATTACCACCGGTATGGGCGGCGGTACTGGCACTGGTGCTGCTCCGGTAGTGGCCGAGATTGCCCGTGAATTGGGTATTCTGACCGTGGCTGTGGTTACCCGCCCGTTCGAGCACGAAGGCAAGCGTATCCAGATCGCCAAAGACGGTTTGGAAACCCTGAAAAACCAAGTAGACTCGCTCATCGTTATCCCGAACGACAAGCTGATGACCGCCTTGGGCGAAGATGTAACTGTGCGCCAAGCATTCCGTGCGGCCGACAACGTGTTGCGTAACGCCGTAGCCGGCATTGCCGAAGTGATTACCTGCCCCGGTATGATCAACTTGGACTTCGCCGACGTACGCAACGTAATGGGCATCATGGGCATGGCCATGATGGGTTCCGGTTTCGCACAAGGCATTGACCGTGCCCGTTTGGCTACCGAACAGGCAATTGCCAGCCCGCTGCTGGACAATGTAACGCTGGAAGGCGCGCGTGGCGTGCTGGTGAACATCACTACCGCCCCTGATGGCCTGACCATGAAAGAGTACAAAGAAATCATGTCGGTAGTGAGCGAATATGCTCATCCCGATGCAGAGCTGAAATATGGTACAGCTGAAGACGCAGCCATGGCGGAAGGCGAAATCCGCGTAACCATTATTGCCACCGGCCTGAAAGAGCAGGGCGACAACAGCCAGAGCAGCAATCTGCGTATGGTGAAATCTGCCCAAGCCACCGGAACAGACGGCGGATTCCCGGAAATCGACAGCGTTATCCGCTCCGGCCGTACTGCCCGTACCATGAATTTGGCTGCTTCTGATTTTGCCAACCAATCTGTGTTGGATGATTTTGAAATTCCGGCAGTAATCCGCCGCCAGGCTGATTAAGCTAGTTGGTTCTCAATGTAAAACCTGCCTCTTTTGAGGCAGATTTTTGTTTGCTTGGGCAGATGGGTGAGTTATAGTGGATTAAAAAGAACCTATTCTTGGTGGAATGGATTAGGGCACCAAGCTGTGGGAGTGATGGATTATTCTTTGCTGAGGATTCCCTGATATAGCGAATTAACAAAAACCAGTACAGCGTTGTCTCGCCTTGCCGTAACGTGTGTACTGTCTGCGGCTCGCCGCCCTGTTCTGATTTTTGTTAATCCACTATATTTTATGATCTATTTTTGCCTATTAGGCAGCCCATGTTGGCCATAGCCCGATATTTACACAAAGTTTAAGAAAATATTATAGACAAGAAAAATCGCAAACCAACTTAACTAGCTGATTTGCGATTAGAATATTGGTGCCGGCGGCAGGAATCGAACTCGCGACCCCCTGATTACAAGTCAGGTGCTCTACCAACTGAGCTACACCGGCGAAAGAATGTGGATTATGCCTATATTGGGTGTATTTGGCAAGTTGGTGTGATAAAAATATGGTGGCAACGTGGTTTTATGGCAACCGAGATGAGGGTTATAGCGAAATAATTATGGTTGGTTAACGAAATTAGGCAAGGCGGGTGGTAAAGACAGTATGAAGGGGGAAGTCGACGCAGTATAAAAAAATACGCATTTTAGGCCATAAAAGCCAAGTTCTCTAGAACCATACCACGAGTCTCAAATTCAGGTAGCCTCAGGCAGACATAGGAGGCTACCTGAAAATATAGTGAATTAACAAAAACCAGTACAGCGTTGGCTCGCCTTGCCGTAACGTGTGTACTGTCTGCGGCTCGCTGCCTTGTCCTGATTTTTGTTAATCCACTATATCCGTTCTACCATTTTCAGGTAGCCTTTCGGCTGCCTGAAATGCTTTTTTCGGTTAGAATCGGCGGCATTTACCTATTTGCCTGTTTCCCCCTATTTTCGAGGAGTTGTTATGTCGCAATACGTCTATTCCATGCTGCGCGTGAGCAAGGTTGTGCCGCCGCAGAAAACCATCATTAAAGATATTTCCCTTTCCTTCTTCCCCGGCGCAAAAATCGGCCTGCTCGGTTTGAACGGCGCGGGTAAGTCCACTGTTCTGCGGATTATGGCGGGTGTGGATAAGGAGTTTGAGGGCGAAGCCGTGCCGATGGGCGGCATCAAAATCGGCTACCTACCGCAAGAGCCGGAGCTTGATCCTGAAAAAACCGTGCGCGAGGAAGTGGAAAGCGGTTTGGGCGAAGTGGCGGCGGCGCAGAAACGTTTGGAAGAAGTGTATGCCGAGTACGCCAATCCCGATGCGGATTTTGACGCGCTGGCGGAAGAGCAGGGCCGCTTGGAAGCCATTATCGCGGCGGGCAGCAGCACGGGCGGCGGCGCGGAACACGAGTTGGAAATCGCCGCCGACGCGCTGCGCCTGCCCGATTGGGATGCGAAAATCGGCGTACTCTCGGGCGGCGAAAAACGCCGTGTCGCCCTGTGCAAACTGCTGTTGAGCAAACCCGATATGCTGCTGCTGGACGAGCCGACCAACCACTTGGACGCAGAATCGGTGGAGTGGCTGGAACAATTCCTCGTGCGTTTCCCCGGCACAGTGGTCGCCGTAACGCACGACCGCTATTTCTTGGATAACGCCGCCGAATGGATTTTGGAGCTTGACCGCGGGCACGGCATTCCGTGGAAAGGCAATTATTCTTCGTGGCTGGAACAAAAGGAAAAACGCTTGGAAAACGAAGCCAAATCCGAAGCCGCCCGCGTAAAAGCGATGAAGCAGGAATTGGAATGGGTGCGTCAAAACGCCAAAGGTCGCCAAGCCAAATCCAAAGCCCGCTTGGCGCGTTTTGAAGAAATGAGCCAGTACGAATACCAAAAACGCAATGAAACGCAGGAAATCTTCATCCCCGTCGCCGAGCGTTTGGGTAACGAAGTGATTGAATTTGTGAACGTTTCCAAATCGTTCGGCGATAAAGTGTTGATTGACGATTTGAGCTTCAAAGTGCCTGCGGGTGCGATTGTCGGCATCATCGGTCCGAACGGCGCAGGTAAATCCACGCTGTTTAAAATGATTTCGGGCAAAGAGCAGCCTGATTCCGGTGAAGTCAAAATCGGGCAAACCGTGAAAATGAGCCTGATTGACCAAAGCCGTGAAGGTTTGCAAAACGACAAAACCGTGTTCGACAACATCGCCGAAGGCCGCGACATTTTGCAGGTGGGGCAATTTGAAATCCCCGCCCGCCAATATTTGGGACGCTTCAACTTCAAAGGCAGTGACCAAAGCAAAATCGCGGGGCAGCTCTCCGGCGGCGAACGCAGCAGGCTGCACTTGGCAAAAACTTTGTTGAGCGGCGGCAACGTCTTGCTGCTGGACGAACCGTCCAACGACCTCGACGTGGAAACCCTGCGCGCGCTGGAAGACGCATTGCTGGAATTTGCCGGCAGCGTGATGGTGATTTCGCACGACCGCTGGTTCCTCGACCGCATCGCTACGCATATCTTGGCTTGCGAAGGCGATTCCAAATGGGTGTTCTTCGACGGCAACTATCAGGAATACGAAGCCGACAAGAAACGCCGACTCGGCGAAGAAGGCGCGAAACCGAAACGTATCCGTTACAAACCGGTAACGCGCTAAAGCGCAAATAGGCTACCTGAAAACCGACGGCTTAGTTTTCAGGTAGCCTCAATTTATCCAGCCAAACCAAAGGACAGATATGAACTGGCAGCAACTGCTCAGCACCAAGCGTTTCAAGCCCGAGAACGGCCAACTGGTGGCCACCGTTACCCCCTCCAGCCAAGAAGGCGCGGATGCGCTACGCACCGATTTCCACATCGATTACGACCGCGTGGTGTTTTCCGGCTCGTTCCGGCGGCTGGGGCGCAAAACGCAGGTGCACCCTTTCGCCGAACACGACCATACCCACAACCGACTCACCCACAGCGTGGAAGTGGCCAGCGTGGGGCGCAGCCTGGGCAACCGCGTGGGCGTGATGCTGGCCAAGGGCGGTTTCCTGCCGCCGGAGAATACGCCATCCGATATCGGCGCCGTGGTGCAGGTGGCCTGCCTTGCGCACGATATGGGCAACCCGCCTTTCGGCCACACCGGCGAAGAGGCATTGCGTGATTGGTTCCGCAATCCCGAGCACGCAGGCTACCTGAAACACCTGGCCGAAGCCGAACGGCGCGACGTGCAAACCTACGAAGGCAATGCCCACAGCCTGCGCATCCTCTCCAACCTCGAAATGTACCGCCACCGCGGCGGCATGCGGCTTACCGCCGCCTCCATCGGCGCACTGCTCAAATACCCGTGGACCACTTCCGCACCGCAAGGCTTGAAAAAATTCAATATTTATCAAACCGAGCTGCCGTTTATCGAATGTGTGGCCGCCGAATTGGGGCTACCTGAAACCGCCGCGCACCATTGGAGCCGCCACCCCCTGTCCTACCTGATGGAGGCGGCAGATGACATCTGCTACGCGCTCTTGGATTTGGAAGACGCGGTGGAGCTCGGCTTGTTGGATGACCGCGAAGTGGAAAACGTATTGCAGGGCATGGTGCACATCGACAAACTCTGGCCGGAGCAATCCGCCCGCCAGCGTTGCGCCATGCTGCGCGGCATGGCCATCGGCCGCGCCATCGACGACATGGCGCAAACCTTTATGCTGCACCATGCCGACCTGCTCGCCGGCAGCTTCCAAGGCAAAGACCTGCTCAGCGTGTGCACGCCCGAAGTGCGCGATTCGCTGGAGCGGGCCAAAGAACTGGCGCGCACCCGCGTGTTCCGCCACCAAAGCAAGCTGATTACCGAAATCGCCGCCTTTCCCTGCATCGGCTCGATTCTCAACCTGCTCGTACCCGCCGCCTTCGCCTACCTCACCAAAGCGCACATCGGCACCCGCCAGTCGCTGGCCTTGGAGCTGCTGCGCGACGATCCGTTGAACGAGCAGGACACGCTTTACACCGCCTACATGAAAATCCTCGATTTCGTCGGCGGCATGACCGACAACGCCGCCGCCCGGCTGGCGCGTGAAGTGTCGGGCATCGGGATGCTGTAGCCGTTGCCGGGCAGGGGGCGGCCAATGTTTTAAGCGGTTTGGAAATATGTGCTGCAAAGCATTGGGGAAACAGCCAATCTTGTCGCCGGGCAAAATAAAGGCTACCTGAAACCACAGGTAGCCTTTATGGCAAACGGCCAGCTTAATGGTCGCGATCCAAATCGGCTTTGTATTCGATATGGCCGTTGCCTTTGCGCTCGATCTCTACATCCAATTCTTGATCGCCGCGCCGGAATTTAAGGTCGGCATCGTGGGGTTTGATTTCGGATTCCACCAGGCGGAAGCCTTGGCTGCGGGCATGGCTGATAACGCGTTGTGCAAGCTGTCGCACGTCGTTGCCGCGCAGGTGGAATTTGGCTTCAAATTCGCCATCGTCTTGCGCTTCTGCCTTCACCACCTGCGCACCGCGCGGGCGGTAGATTTCGCGCGGCAGGGTATCGGCTGCGGCAAAAGAGGAGAAACCGGCCAGCATGGCGGCCAACAGTAAAGTTTTCTTCATGGGAATGTCCTTTTGGAAGGGTGGGGAAAACGGTGTGCATATTAATGGCGGCATAATCTTGCCGCAATAGGGCGGAGGGATTTTATAGTGAATTAACAAAAACCAGTGCAGCCTTGGCCCGCCTTGCCATGACGTGTGTACTGTCTGCGGCTCGCCGCCTTGCCATGACGTGTGTACTGTCTGCGGCTCGCCGCCTTGTCCTGATTTTTGTTAATCCACTATATGAAGCAGTAACTATTTCAGCCATGCCGGGCTTAAAAACGGCTGGGCGGGCAAATGCAAAAGGCTACCTGAATTTTCAGGTAGCCTTTCCATCGGGCAGGGTGCTTTATTGATACAGGCAATGCCTGCGCCATTCCTGCCGCTGCTGCGGCGTGAGGATTTGCAGCAGGGCGTGTTGGGCGCGCAGGTTTTCCACTTCACGCTGCATTTGCGTGGTGTATTTTTCGTTCACATAATGCCGTGCCATGTTTTCATCAAACACCGGGCCGGAGAGCACCAGGTTGGAAGCCTGCGTGGTGTATTGGCGCAGGTTGCGCGATTGCACCACGAGGTTGTCCATCCGTTGGCGGTATTCGGCACGCACTTGGCGCAGCTGCTCTTGTTGGCTGCTGCTGAGCGCAAGCTGGCGCATATCGCAGTTGGGGCTGTCGGCCAAGGCAAGGCTGCCGGCAGTGAGCAGGACGGTGGAAAACACAATCCGGCAAAGGGTTTGGCGGCGGGGGAGAGGAGTCATGGGATTAACTCTTTAGATTCAGTATCGAACCAAGTAAATTTATTGCCGCCAGTATACGAATGACGGCGTGAAACACGGTATAATCTTGGTAAACCTGTGTAAACAACAATGTAGTGGAAAACACTACGTTTTTGGCACGATGTGCGATTGATTATAGCCCCATTTATAGAAGAAAGCACCAATATGACCCACTACCGTATCGCTCCGAGCATTTTATCTGCCGATTTCGCCCGTTTGGGCGAAGAAGTGCAGCGCGTGATTGCCGCCGGGGCCGACTGGATCCATTTTGATGTGATGGACAACCACTACGTGCCCAACCTCACTTTCGGGTCGATGGTGTGCGCCGCGCTCAAGCCTTATGCCACCGTGCCGCTGGATGTGCATTTGATGGTGGAGCCGGTGGACGAAATGATTCAGGCTTTTGCCAAGGCCGGGGCGGATATCATCACCTTCCACCCCGAAGCCAGCCGCCATATCGACCGCAGCCTGAGCCTGATTCGCGACAGCGGCTGCCGCGCCGGGCTGGTGCTCAACCCCGCCACGCCGGTGTATGTGTTGGAACACGTGTTAGACAAGCTCGATGTGGTGCTGCTGATGTCGGTTAATCCCGGCTTTGGCGGGCAGAAATTTATTCCGCACACGCTGGAGAAAATCGAACAGGTGCGCTCGCTCACCGACCTCTACGCCGCCGAAAGCGGCCGCCGCATCCTGATTGAGGTGGACGGCGGCATCAAGGCCGACAATATCGCCGAAGTTGCCGCCGCCGGTGCCGATACTTTCGTGGCCGGTTCCGCCATTTTCAATCAGCCCGACTATGCAGCGGTGATTGCCGAAATGCGGCGGCAGTTGGAAAAGGCCGGCGGTTGATACGGCAAAAGGCTACCTGAAATTCTCAAATACAGCGGAAGCGCTTCCTTCCTGCCGCGCGAGCCGCCTTGGCATACTTGGCATGGCTGGCAGCAAGGCAGGGGAAACCGAGTGCTTCCGCTCAAGCTTTTTCAGGTAGCCTATCTTGCAGGCTACCTGAAAAACCAAACCGCAGCTTTCAGGTAGCCTCATGCTGCAGCCCGCCTGAAACATTGATACAATCCCCCGCTTATTCTTAATCCCGCAGAAAGCCCGTCATGAAAGCCTCCCAGTTCTTTATTTCCACCCTCAAAGAAGCCCCTGCCGAAGCCGCGCTGGCCAGTCATAAGCTCATGCTGCGCGCCGGGCTAATTAAGGCCAATGCCTCCGGCCTCTACACTTGGATGCCCATGGGCTTGCGCGTGCTGCGCAAAGTGGAGGCCGTGGTGCGCGAAGAGATGAACCGCGCCGGTGCTATCGAGCTTTTGATGCCCGTTATCCAGCCGGCCGATTTGTGGAAAGAATCCGGCCGTTGGGATTTCTACGGCGACGAGCTGCTGCGCATCACCGACCGCCACGACAACACCTTCTGCTTCAGCCCCACCTGCGAAGAGCTGATCACCGATATCGTGCGCAAAGAAATCACCAGCTACAAACAGCTGCCCAAGAATTTCTACCACATCCAAACCAAATTCCGCGACGAACGCCGCCCCCGTTTCGGCGTGATGCGCGCGCGCGAATTTGTGATGAAAGATGCCTATTCCTTCCACGCCGACTACGAATCCCTGGTGCGCGACGGCTACCAGCCCATGTATCACGCCTACTGCCGCGTGTTCGACCGCCTGGGCCTCGACTACCGCCCCGTGGCCGCCGACACCGGCAGCATCGGCGGCACCGGCTCGCACGAATTCCAAGTGTTGGCCGAAAGCGGCGAAGATGTGATTGCCTACAGCAGCGAATCCGATTTCGCCGCCAATATCGAGCTTGCCCCCACCCTGCGCCAAAGCGGCGAGCGCGCCCCCGCTCAGGAAAAACTTGCCAAAGTGCACACCCCGGGCGTGAAAACCATTCCCGCGCTGGTGGAATTTTTGCAGATTCCGATTGAGCGCACGCTCAAATCCATCGTGGTGGAAGGCGAAGAAGAGGGCGAACTCGTATTGCTGCTGCTGCGCGGCGACCACGAATTCAACGACATCAAAGCCGAGAAACTGCCCGGCGTGAAAAGCCCGTTGGCCATGGCTGCGCCCGAAGCCATTAAAGAAAAATTCGGCGCAAACGGCGGCTCGCTCGGCCCGGTGGGCTTCAAAGGCAAAGTGTATGCCGACTTCGCCGTGGAAAAACTGGCCGACACCGTGATCGGCGCCAACGAAGACGACCACCACTACACCGGCTTCAACTTCGGCCGCGACTGCCCCGAGCCCGAATTTGCCGACATCCGCAACGTGATCAACGGCGACCCCAGCCCAGACGGCAAAGGCTACCTGAAACTCGCACGCGGCATCGAAGTCGGCCACGTGTTCCAGCTGCGCGACAAATATTCCGCCGCCCTGAACGCCTCGTTCTTGGACAACAACGGCAAATCGCAAATCATGGAAATGGGCTGCTACGGCATCGGCATCACCCGCATCGTGGCCGCCGCCATCGAGCAAAACAATGATGAGCGCGGCATCATCTGGACCAACGCCATGGCGCCGTTCCAAGCCGTGATCGTGCCAATGAACTACAAAAAATCCGAAGCCGTGCGCGAGGCCGCCGATAAAATCTACGCCGAACTCACCGCCGCCGGAGTGGACGTGCTGCTCGACGACCGCGACGAACGCGCCGGCGTGCTGCTGGCCGACAGCGAACTATTGGGCATCCCGCACCGCATCGCCATCGGCGACCGCGGCCTGAAAGAAGGCAAAGTGGAATACACCGGGCGGCGCAGCGGCGAAACCGAACTGGTGGCGGCAGGCGAAATTGCCGCCAAGCTGAAAGGTTTGCTGGCTTAAGCATTGCGCCGGATTAGGGGTTACCTGAAAAACTTGGCTGGATAGAAGCTGCGTTTGTTTTCAGGTAGCCTTTTATGTTGCCGCAGGCGGGTTCTGTTGCTATTCATACAGTTGGCTCTCCCCGCGCCTGCGCTCATTTTAAGCCCGGGCAAGATGTGCAAAAGGCTACCTGAAAGCGAAGCGTCAACGCAGATAAAACGTTAGCCCGGCTTTCAGGTAGCCTTTATACCTCTGAGTTCTATCGATCCGCACAAACCGTTATTTAGCCGAGAGCCCGCTTTCCGCTACAATCCTGCCTTTCCCAACCACACATAAAGGAACCCAATCATGGCACGTCTTCCCGTCCACACCGTAGAAACCGCTCCCGAAGCCGCCAAGCCGCGCGTGGAAGCCGCGCTCAAGGCCAACGGCTTTATCCCCAACCTCATCGGCGTGTTGGCCAATGCGCCCGAAGCCCTGGCGTTTTATCAGGAAGTGGGCAAGCTCAATGCCGCCAACAGCCTCACTCCCGGTGAGGTGGAAGTGGTGCAGATTATTGCTGCCAAAACCAACGAGTGCGGCTTCTGCGTGGCCGGGCACACCAAAATCGCCACGCTGAAAAAACTGCTTTCCGAAAAAGCCATCCAAGCCTCGCGCCATCTGAACCCCGTCGAATTCGACGATGCCAAACTGGCTGCCCTGGCCGCCTTCACCCAAGCCGTGATGGCGAAAAAAGGCGCGGTGTCCGATGCCGAGCTGCAAGCCTTTCTAGACGCGGGCTACAACAAACAGCAATCGGTCGAAGTGGTAATGGGTGTGGCACTGGCCACCCTGTGCAACTACACCAACAACCTGGCGCAAACCGACATCAACCCCGAATTGCGCGATTACGCTTAAACACACGCAGCCTGCTGCGGTGAGCGAAACTAAAGAAAGGCTACCTGAAATTTCAGGTAGCCTTTGGTTATGGGGCGGCAGAGCTTTGCCGACAGGGTATAGTGGATTAGCAAAAACCAGTACGGCGTTGGCTCGCCTTGCCGTATTGCCCATACTGTCTGCGGCCCGCCGCCTTGTTCTGGTTTTTTTAATCCACTATCGGTTCGAGCCTTTGAGGTTTTCAGGCAGCCGGTTCCATTGCAGGCTACCTGAAAACCTGTGGGGCGGCCTGCCGCGTTCATTTGTCCTGCCGCAAGCGGCCTGTTCCTGTTCGGTGTACAATGCCGCCGTTCAACCATCAACCCAGGAGCTCCCATGCCCAGCACCCAAACCCAGATTGCCGGTTTCTCGTTTGACAACTGCCTCATGAACGCCGCCGGCGTGGCTTGCATGAGCATTGCCGAATTGGAAGAAGTGAAAAACTCCGCCGCCGGCAGCTTCGTGACCAAAACCGCCACCCTCGAGCCGCGCGCCGGCAACCCCGAGCCGCGCTACCGCAACGTGCCGCTGGGCAGCATCAACTCCATGGGCCTGCCCAACCACGGTATCGATTACTACCTCGACTACCTGCTCGACCTGCAAAACCGCGAGCCGAACCGCACCTTCTTCCTCTCCCTGGTGGGCATGTCGCCCAGCGAAACCCACACCCTCCTGCGCAAAGTGGAAGAGAGCGGATTTAGCGGCCTCACCGAGCTCAATCTTTCCTGCCCCAACGTGCCGGGCAAGCCACAGATTGCCTATGATTTTGAAACCACGGAAAAAATCCTCGGCGATGCCTTTGCCTATTTCAGCAAACCGCTGGGCATCAAGCTGCCGCCCTATTTCGATATCGTCCACTTCGACCAAGCCGCCACCATTTTCAACAAATTCCCGCTCAAATTTGTGAACTGCGTCAATTCCGTCGGCAACGGCCTGTATGTGGAAGACGAAACCGTGATCATCCGCCCCAAAAACGGCTTCGGCGGCATCGGCGGCGAATACATCAAGCCCACGGCGCTGGCCAATGTGCACGCCTTCTACCAGCGGCTCAACCCTTCCATCCGCATCATCGGCACCGGCGGCGTGCTTACCGGCCGCGATGCCTTCGAACACATCCTGTGCGGTGCCAGCATGGTGCAGGTGGGCACCACCCTGCATAAAGAAGGCGTACCCGCCTTTACCCGCATCACCGAAGAGCTGAAAGCCATCATGACCGAAAAAGGCTATGAAACGCTGGACGATGTCCGCGGCAAATTGAAATATTTGGACTAACCGAAAACGGCGTATCCAACAATAAAGGCTACCTGAAAACCTTGGCAACAGGATTTTCAGGTAGCCTTTTCTATATGGTATATTCACTCCAAACAACTCTATTTCAAACGATTATGCCCTCATCCCCAAAATCCGTCCAAGACTGGATCTCGTCCAGCCACTTGTATGAAGAAAACCTGTTCTTCTATTTTCTGATTAATCTGGTTTGGTATTTTATCGGAGTGGCCACCTTGGGCTTCAAGGTTTCCGGGCTCAACACCACCTCCAACCTGCTGCTCAACTTCCTGTGGTGCGTCTGCCTGTGGGCGGCGGTGTGTTTTCCCGATTTCTGGTATCGGCTGATATTGGGGGAAGACGCCTACTTGTTCCGCGAGGAGGAAAAATTTCAGGATATATTGGATGTCATCCAAGACGAGGAAAGCCGGGAGGAAGCCGCCGCTTACTTGGAGGAAAGCAGCAGCCGCCTGATGCGGCGCAGCGAGATTTTGGCACTGGGCTTTCTGTTTATGGTGCTGCTGTTTGATGCTTTTTATTGCAAAGCCTGGATGAAAAACCTGGCCTTGGTATGGCAGCCCGATTGGGTAACGGCATGTATCGATTGGGTGAAGAGCCATTTAAATATGCCGCCAATTAATGAAGGTTGGGATTTATTCTATTTGGATTTTGGAGACTCGGAAACAGACCACATATTGAAGGCGAAGTTCGGTGATGAATTTCAGTTTATACAAACGCCGTTCAGCAATACCCTATTTTTTTATCACTTTATCCGTTGCGTATTGTTTGTCCCCATTGTGGCGGCACTTTCTTATGTATTGTGGCAGCCGATGCAGCTGATGGGAAATTCGGATAAGGATCCTGCCAATATTCGCAGTATCATGGGCTTTATCCGCGCTTGCGCCTGGTCTATTGTGATGGGATTCTTTCTGGTTTTGATAAGCTACGCTTTAATTGCCGGCATTACTAGGTTTGCAGAGTATATTCTCTTTGCAAAAGGAATTGGCGTTCTCTCATTTATGTATTTTTTTATCGCACTACCAGTACGCTTTTTTGCGGGCTGGTTGGTGTTTTTCAAACGTGTTGTCTTAAAACTTATTTTCAGGTAGCCTTCCGCCCCAAGCCGCACCTAAGCAAAAATGCCGATACCCAACACTTCCCCTATACTTCCGCCCCGTTTTCACTAATACCGTTTCACTAATACCGAACATAGAGCCTATATGCCCCGCCGTTCCGTTCCCAAACCCCCGCCCATGCCCTCCGCCGTTTGGGTGCTGACCACCAGCACCTACGAGCAATACATCGGCCGCTACGCCGTCTGCATGGCCGCCGTGCTGTGGCTCGCCGCCGAGACCTTCGGCTTCCGCGTGCGCGGCCTCGCCCCCGCCCAAAACCTGCTGGCCAATTTCGGCTGGTATCTGATGCTGGCCGCCCTGATCTGGTTTATCCCCCCGCTCTACGATGCCGTCAGCGAACGCTTCTTCCCCCATTCCGCAGCCGATCCCGAACAAGTTATCCGCAACACCGAAGACCCCGAAGCCCGCGAAGCATTGGCGCAGTATTACGCCTACTACGGCGGCCTGCCGCCCGACCGCCTGCGCCGTGGCGCAGCCTGCCTGCTGTTTTGCATCTGGCTGTTCGAGCTGTTTTTCATCCTCGCCTGGGTACAGGGGAAGGGAGTGGAGCGGCACTTGGTGTGGCGGCCGGATTGGGCGGAGGCAGTGATTGCCTGGTTTCGGGCCAATATCGATGTGGCGCCGTACAGCCCGAATGACCATGGCATATTTATGTGGGAAAGCATCTTCACCAACTATACGGCGGAAGAGCTGCTGCACGAGCCGATAGCCGATGCCACCTTTTTATTGCAGTTTTTCCGGCTATTGTTTGCCCTGCCGGTTATCGTATGTTTGACATTGGTGTTATGGAAGATTCTGTATGCGATGGGTGCTTCGGCGCTGGATATGAACCGGAAGATAAGTTTCGGACGCATGCTTTGGTTGGGATTGGCTAATATAATATTACTATTTATAGGTGTAGGGGCTGCTTGGATGAATATCTTTGCCATTGATGAGTTAGCCTTACCCATGCTACTCGGCTCTAAGGGTTGGATTAATGGTACAATTTATGCCGTCTTACTATTATGTCATCTGCCAATCGGACTGTGGATGCTGTTCGGCTGGGTAGTATTTTGGAAGCGTTGTTTTGTCAATTTGATTAGGAGGATTAAATAGACCTCTTGCGAAAGTATCCTGAAGATTTACAATTCCCAAATGAAATACGAAAACCTAATCCAAAGAAGCGACAGGGAATTCAAACGGCTCACAGGTGTAACGCCCGTCCTTTTTCATGAAATGCTGCAAGTCACCACAGAAGCAGAAAGCCGGAAGGTCAAGTCGGGCAGGCCGCATACGCTCGGTTTGGCAGACCAACTGCTGCTTACCCTAAGCTATCTGCGCCATTACCATACCCAACTCGAATTGGCCGCCATCTACGGCCTTTCCGAAAGTAATGTCTGCCGCACCATCCGTAAAACCGAGGACGCCCTCATCCGTTGCAAACGCTTCTCCCTGCCAAAGCACAAGAATCCGGGCGACCAAACGGTCATCATTGACGTTACCGAAAGCCCGATTGAACGTCCCAAAAAAACAGCGGCAGTATTACAGCGGCAAGAAAAGGCGGCACACGGTTAAAATCCGGGTCATATACGGCAGGGAAACGGAAAAAATCATCAGCATCCGGACGGGGATGGGTGCCCGGCATGACATGCGTTTAGCCAAGAGGCACCTTGCAGAGCTTTATCCCTACAAAATAGTCATTGCGGATAAGGGTTATCAAGGATTGGCCAAAACCGGATTACAGACCCCGAAAAAGAAATCCAAACGTCATCCGCCGGACAAACAGGATAAAGAGGCGAACAGGCGGTTAGGCAAACTCAGAACCGTCATCGAGCACATCAACAGGAAACTGAAGATATTCAAAATATTGTCGCTGCCTTACCGCAACAGGCGGAAACGGTTCGGGTTAAGGGCAAATCTGATTGCAGGACTGGTTAATGCGATGGGATGAATATTTTCGCAAGAGGTCTTATGTGCTATTGGCCGCAATACGCCGTTATACGGCATTGCGCGGGGTTAAGGACAAAGCTAAGCAGAATAAAACACCAGCCCGCCCGCCGGTGTCTGGTTTTTCAGGTAGCCCCGGTTGTTTCAATCAAGGCTTGGGCTTGGCGGTATCGCTCCCGCAGATAGTCTGAATACCATTGCATCATCTCCCGCCGCTCGGCCAGATACTCGGCGCGGTTGTAGGCGCCTCTAATCCGGTTGCTTTCTTCATGCGCTAACTGGCGTTCTATGGCATCGGGGTTGTAGCCCTGCTCATTCAGTATGCTGCTTGCCAAGCTGCGGAAGCCGTGCGGGGTGGCAATGCCCTTATAGCCCATGCCGTTCATGATTTTGCCTAGGGTGTTTTCGCTGATATGGCCGTTTTGTTTGGTACGGCTGGGGAATAGATAGGGGGTATTACCGGTTAGGCCATGCAGCTCCTGCAACAGCTCCAGCGCCCAATCGGAAAGCGGTACGGTATGGCTGCGTTTCATCTTCATGCGCTCGGCGGGAATAATCCATTGCGCCGCTGGAAAGTCCACTTCCACCCATTGCCCGCCGCGTAGTTCGGTATTGCGTACAAACACCAGCATCAGCAGCAATAGGGCGATTTTGTTTGCCGGGTCAATCTCGGCCAGTATCAGGCGGCGGTAAAACTCGGCCAGTTCTTCACGCGGCAGGGCGGGCATGTGGCGGGTGGTCTTTTTCTCGAAGTGGCCGCGTAGTGGTACGGCTGGATTGCGGTTGGTTATCTCCAGCATGGCGGCATAGGTCTACACCGCGCCTATCCATTGCCGCACTTTCTCGGCGGTTACATTGGCGCCGCGCGCCACAATGGCGGCAATATAGTGAATTAAATTTAAACCAGTACATCGTTGGCTCGCCTTGCCGTACTATTTGTACTGTCTGCGGCTCGCCGCCTTGTCCTGATTTAAATTTAATCCACTATAACGTTTTTCACGTCGGAAACGCTTACTTCGGCCAGCGGTATTTGCCCAATATGGGGAAACACGTCCTTTTGCATATCGGCAAGGATGCGTTCGGCGTGGGCGGGCTGCCAGCGGTGCAGGTTGTCGGTGTGCCATCGGCGCGCTAGGGCTTCGAAGGTATTCAGGGCGGCAGCTTTTCGCTCTTGTTTTTCCTGTTGCTTGGCGGCAGCGGGGTCTTGACCGTCTGAAAGCAGGCGGCGGGCGTTCTCTGCCTCCTGCCTCGCTTCGGAGAGGGAAACGGCAGGATACTTGCCGATAGTCAGCGTTTTTTCCTTGCCGTCGATACGGTATTTCAAGCGGAAGATTTTACCGCCTGCCGGAGTAACTTCCAGATACAGGCCGCCGCCGTCAAACAGCTTGGCCTTCTTTCCTGTGCCGGTAGGTTTCGCGTTCTTGATTTGGCGGTCGTTCAGGGGCATTCTGGGGGTATATTTTTGAGGGCGTTTTCTGGATGCCCCCAATCATACCCCCACAAAGGGGGCAATTCAATTAGACGGCATTAGACGGGATTAGCTTAGCAAGGAAAGAGAAAGGATAACTTGAATCAGCCTGAAACCCTTGCCTGTATTGAATTTGGCTGATTGCATTGGATGGCGTTAGACGTAAAAAAACAGCCCGAAAATTTGGGCTGTTTCTATTTGATGGTGCCGACAATGAGACTTGAACTCATACGACCTACGGTCACTACCCCCTCAAGATAGCGTGTCTACCAATTCCACCATGTCGGCTGAAAATCAGAATTCGTTTTTACTCCGGAATAACCGGCTGACTGGCTGCTGTAGGTTGGGAAGTAGCCGGAGCGTGATATTGTGCAGCGGGTGCATCCAAACCAAGTTTGCTGCTGCCCTGCTTGGATGAAATAATGCTGAGTGTCAAGCAGCAGCAGAAAAATACAGTAGCGGCAATAGCGGTGCTGCGGCTGAGGAAGTTGGCGCTGCCGCCAGAACCGAATACGCCTTGCGCGCTACCCGTGCCAAAAGCGGCACCGGCATCAGCACCCTTGCCTTGCTGCACCAGCACCAGGCCGATGACGGCAATCGAGGCAAAGCCGCCGATAATCATAATAAGGGTTTTGAAAGCTTCCATGTTTGTTTCGCTATTTATTGTTTTGCTGCGGCTTGAACGATGGCGGCAAAACTGTCGGCCTGCAAGGATGCGCCGCCGACTAAGGCACCGTCTACATTTGGCAGGGTCAGGATGGTTTGTGCATTTTGTGCATTGACACTGCCGCCGTAAAGAGCGCGGATATTAGCACTCTTGTTGGCGAAAGACAAGAGTTCTGCGTAAATAAAAGCGTGCATATCGGCAATTTGTCCGGCTGAGGCCACTTGGCCGGTGCCGATGGCCCACACCGGCTCGTAGGCGACGGCGATGTGGGGCATGGCTTTACCGCGCAATACGGAGAGTTGCTCGGCCACTACGGCCTGTTCCTGCGCAGCTTGGCGTTGGGTTAGGGTTTCACCCACGCACAGAATCGGGATGAGTCTGGCGGCTAAGGTGTTGTCTAATTTGGCGGAGAGTGCTTCGTTGTTTTCACCGAAATACTGGCGGCGTTCGGAGTGGCCGAGCAGCACGAATTGTGCGCCCAGGTCGGCCAGCATGGCAGCGGAGGTTTCGCCGGTAAACGCGCCGTCTTTATCGAAGCGGCTGACATCTTGTGCGCCGACGGGCAGGGCGGGGGCGGCTTGTTTCAAATCGGGCAGATAGGGCAGGGGGGCGGCAATGCCGGTGCTGACGTTTTCAGGTAGCCTTTGTGCCGCCCATGCTTGGGCGAATGCCGCTGTCGAGCTGCGGCGGCCGTTCATTTTCCAGTTGCCGATAATCCAGGGTTGTTGCCAATTCATGCTGTGCCGTCCTTTCGGTTGCGGGATGGTCTGGGCTTACTCTGCAGGGGCAGTTGCGGTTTGGGTTTGTTCTGCTGCGGCAGTCAGGCGTGCCATTTGGGTGGCGATGCCTTGTTCGATTTTGGCCATGGAGCCGGATTCGACTTCGTGGTAGGCCTCGAGTAGGGCATATTTGAAGGCTTCTACGTCTGCGCCGCCGTGGCTTTTGATCACGATGCCGCGCAGGCCGAGGAAGATGGCGCCGTTGAATTTGCGCGGGTCGAGGCGGTTTTTGAAGCCGCGCAGGGTGGGCAGTGCCAGCAGGGCCGCCAGTTTGTTCAGCCAGTTGCGGTTGAATTCTTCGCGGATAATGCCGCCGATGAATTTAACTGCTCCTTCAATGGCTTTTAGTACGGCATTGCCGGTAAAGCCGTCGGCCACCACAACATCGACTTCGCCGCTGAACACGGCGTTGCCTTCTACGTTGCCGACAAAATTCAGCGGGCTTTGTTGCAACAGCTGGTGTGCTTCTTTAATCACGCTGCCGCCTTTGATGTCTTCAGTGCCGACATTAAGCAGGCCGATACGCGGTTGGCTGTTGCGCGGATACATGGCGCCGAACAGTTCGCCACCCATCACGGCAAATTGCAGCAGCTGGGCGGCAGAGCAATCCACGTTGGCACCCAAATCCAGCATCAGGGCGAGACCGCCGCCTTTGGAGGGCATGAATTTGGCAATCGCCGGCCGATCGATGCCGGGCAGGGTTTTGAGCACGAAGCGAGCGGTAGCCATGAGGGCGCCAGTATTGCCAGCCGATACGGCGGCCTGCGCTGCCCCTTCTTTCACCTGGCTGATGGCCACACGCATAGAGGAGTCTTTTTTGTTTTTCAAGGCTGACTGCGGGGCTTCGTCCATGCCCACCACTTCGCTGGCATGTATGATTTGCAGCCGCTCGTGTGAAGCGTGTTCGCCCAGAGCGCTGCGGATGGCTTCTGCATTGCCTACTAGAATGAGTTTGACATCGGTTTTTTCTTGTAGGAAGGCCAAGGCTGCCGGAATGGTAACCGTGAGGCCGGCATCGCCGCCCATGGCGTCTATGGCTAAAGTGATCATTTGATTCTGTGCTTCCGTTGTGTTCCGTTGCCGTGCCATGAGGCTACCTGAAAAATAGAATAGAGTAGCGGCGGACGGATGGTTTCAGGTAGCCCTTAGGGCAGTTGCGGTTTTTGAGCGGCTAGAGCGTTGTGTTCGGTGATGTCGTCGGCATCCCAGGGGTAGTTGATCCACCAATCGGGCGTAACCAGGCCGCTGAAATAGGCGATATCGGGCGGGAGGATACCTTTTTTTGCTTTGATTTTTTCGTGCAATACAGCCACACTCATCGAGGCAAAGTCTTCTTTTTGCAGCTGCTCGAGGCAGAATTGCAGGGTAACGCGGCTGTCGTCCACTTCGTCCACCACCAAAACGTGTTTGCCTTTCAGGCTTTCCGGCATGGGGTCGAGCCATTGAACTTTCTGCACGGAATCACGAGTGGTGTGGCTCTGGTCGTTGCAGTAATAGGCGGTGGTGATGGCGTAGATTGGAATATTCAGGAAGCTGCGCAGTATCCGTGCGGGGATAAAACCGCCGCCGCCGATGGCGATCATCGCATCGTAGCGGGTGCCGGACGCTTGGATTTTTTGTGCCAATTGGCGAATGGCTTGATGAATTTCGTCGTAGGTATACCAAATTTTTTCCGACATTTTCAATCCTTTGTTGAGTCGGCGCAGCGCGGGTTGTCGTTGTTGGGGCGTATGCGTAACGACAGATTGTAAACAGCTGCTGAATGGAGGGCAACTCATCGGCAAGGCTGAAGCAGTTTCAGGCTACCTGAAACTTCAGCTTGATTTGCTGCCCTATGCTTGTAATGCAAAAAAGCCAGTAATTGCTAAGGGCAATCTGCTGGCTTGGAATCGGCCTATGGCTGATTTACTCGTCTTTGGCCTTCACCACTTTGCGGCCACGGTACATGCCGTTGGCGGAAATGTGGTGCGGGCGGTGTACTTCACCGGTAGCGCTGTCTACAGACAGAGCGGGAGCGGTCAGCGCGTCGTGGGCGCGGTGCATGCCGCGGCGGGAGGGGGATTTTTTGTTTTGTTGAACAGCCATGTTGCAAACTCCTGAGGATAAACCTGAATAAAAAAATTAACGACCACTTTTCAACGCCGCCAAAGCAGCAAACGGATTGGGGCGATCTTGATTGACGGCATCGAGCTTATCAGAATGGCAGCTTTCGTGGCAGGGGGCATACGGCAGCGCCATCAAAATTTGCTCTTCCACCAGCGTGCCGACATCCAACTGCGCCTCCGGCAACATGCCTTCGAGCTCTTCTTCGGCCGCCATGGCTTCATCCAGCGCCTCTTCGCTGTCAAACAAAACGATACGCGCCTGTTCGTTTAAAGCAAAGGGCAGCGGCTGCATGCAGCGTTGGCAAACCAGCGACAACTGTGCTGAAACCGACAAATCCAAATACAGGCGCTGCCGTTTGTCGCAGCCGCCCTGTAAGGCAAAAGACACCGGCGTTTGCCGTTCGGCCAAAAACTCGTGCCGGCTCACGCGCTCATCCATCTCGCTTAGCCGGATTTCGCCGGCCAGATGCTGCGCCTGTTCGGCCAGCGCTTTCGGATCAATCAAAATAGGGTCTGACATAAACGCGTCATGATATAATCAGCCGCCTGAAACGTCAATATTTTAATACGGTTTATGAACACAGTCCTGCCGATTGTCCTCGCTTCTTCTTCGCTGTTCCGACGGCAACAGCTGGCCAAGCTCGGCCTGCAATTTGAAACCGCCTCGCCTGATTGCGATGAAACGCCGCTGCCCGGAGAAGCCCCCCGCCAAACTGCCCAACGTTTGGCCGAGGCCAAAGCCCGCGCACTGGCTGCACGTTTCCAGCAGCATTTGATTATCGGTGCCGACCAAGTGGCCTGCTGCAACGGGCAGCAGTTGGGCAAGCCGATGGACGTGGCGAAAGCACAACAAATGCTGGCTGAAACCGCCGGGCAAGAGCTGCATTTTTACAGCGCATTGTGTGTGCTCAATACGTTTTCAGGCAGCCTGCACCGCCATGTGGATACCACCACGGTGAAGATGCGCCCGCTTATCGCGCAGCAAATCGCCCGTTATCTGGAGCGTGAACCGGACGCAGTTTATTGCGCCGGCGGCGCGAAAAGTGAAGGTTTGGGCGGCGCACTGATTGAACGCATCGACAGTAGTGATCCCAATGCCCTCATCGGCCTGCCGATTTTTCGGCTGATTGATTTTTTGCAGGCTGAAGGGGTGGCGGTTTTGTGAGCTTGAGGCTACCTGAAATTTCAGGTAGCCTCATTAAAATGTTTGAATGAATCAAGAAGGCAAGTTATGTTTATCGTTTCCCTAAACTATATCAAACCATTATCCGAGATTGAGGCTTATCTGCCCGCCCACATCGACTATCTCGACCGCCACTATGCCGCCGGCACGTTTTTGCTTTCCGGCCGCAAAGAACCGCGCACCGGCGGCGTGATTATCGTGCGTGCCGACAGCCGGGCGCAGGTCGAGGCCGTGATTGCCGAAGACCCGTTTTACCAAGCCAAACTGGCCGAATACCAAATCACCCAATTTATCCCCACCAAAACCGCCGCCGATTTGGATGCCTACCGTGAAACGCTTTGATACGGCATAGGTTACCTGAAAGCGAAGCTTCAACGCAGTTAAAATGAGTGAGGCGAGTTTCTCCGAAGCTAAAACGCACCAGCAAGTTTCCGAATAGTGAGAGATAGCCCACCAAATTTTCAGGTAGCCTTTTCTAAGCCAGCAACAAAACTATGCAACCCACTTTATTCCTTATCCCCACTCCGCTAGGCAGCCCGGATACCCCCTGCCTTCTGCCGCACGAGCAAAAGCTGCTGGCCGGGCTCACCGACTTTGTGGTTGAAGGCGAGAAAACCGCCCGCGCCTGCCTGCGCCATTTCGGTTTGAACGCTCCGCTGCAAGAGCTTAGCCTGCGTACGTTAAACAAGCACACCGAACCTGCCGAATTGCCCGATTTGCTGCAACCGCTGCACCAAGGCCGCAGCATGGGTTTGCTCAGCGAAGCCGGCTGCCCCGCGGTGGCCGACCCCGGCGCGGCGCTGGTGGCACTGGCGCATCGCGCCGGATTTGCCGTGTGGCCGCTGGTGGGGCCGTCCAGCCTGATGCTCGCCCTGATGGCTTCCGGCGCCAACGGCCAGCAGTTTGCCTTTCGCGGCTATCTGCCTGCCGATTCTGCCGGGCGGGCAGGCTACCTGAAAACCATCGAGCAGGATTCGCAGCGCCGCAACGAAAGCCAAATTTTCATCGAAACCCCATATCGCAACAACGCCTTGCTGGCCGATGCCGTAGCCACGTTGCAAGCCGATACCCTGTTGTGCGCCGCCAGCAACCTCACCCTGCCCGAACAGCGCATCATCAGCATGATGGCGGGCGAGTGGCGCAAGCAGCCGCAACTGCCCGACCTGCACAAGCAGCCGACCGTATTTGTGGTGTATGCTGCCGGTCAAACGCCTGCGCCTGCCCGCAAACGGCGTTAGAGGCTACCTGAAACCTTGGCTCGGCTGTTTTCGGAAGCCTTGTTTTGGCGAACCCCGCTTTGCTTGTTTTGGCTTCGCAGAACCCCGCTTCGTTTGTTTTAACGGCGTTGAAGCTTCGCTTTCAGGTAGCCTTTGCCATCCAATCGTATTCAATAGAAGAGACCTTATGACCCCCATTCCCGTGAGCATCACCATGCTGGTGAAAAACGCCGAGCGGCACTTGGAAGCCTGCCTGGCCGCGCTGGCCGCGTTTGACGAAATCATCGTGCTCGACAACGGCTCCACCGACCGCACGCTCGACATTGCCCGCCGCTTCCCCAATGTGGCTGTGCACCATCATGATTTTATCGGCTTCGGCCCGATGAAAAACCTGGCCGCCGGTTTGGCGCGCAACGATTGGGTGCTCAATATCGACAGCGACGAAATCCTGCCGCCCGAGCAAGTGGAAGCCATCCGCGCGCTGGATTGGAGCGACAGCGGCAAAATCTATGCCCTGCCGCGCCTGAACCATTATCGCGGCCGCCCCATCAAAAGCTGCGGCTGGTATCCGGATTGGGTGAAACGCCTCTATCAGCGCCAAACCGTGCGCTTCAACGACAACCAAGTGCACGAATCCCTAATCGAACCGGCCGGCAGCAGCGTGGTGAGGCTACCTGAAAAACATCCGCTCCTGCATTACTCGTTCGACGGCGCCGCCGCCCTCATCAGCAAAATGCAGCACTACACCGATTTGTTTGCCGCACAGCAGCAATTCAAACGGCGCGCTTCGGTGCTCGGCGCAGTAGGGCACGGCGCGGCGGCGTTTTTCAAAAACTATATTTTGAAACGCGGCATGTTTGACGGCAGTGACGGCTGGACGATTGCCTTTGCCAACGCCAGTGGCGCCTACTATAAATACATCAAGCTGCACGAGGCCAACCAGCGGCTCACCGTGTCGCTCATCATCACCACGTATAACCGCCCCGACGCGCTGGAAGCCGTGTTGCGCTCAGTGTTGGCGCAGCACGTGCTGCCGCAGGAAGTGATTGTGGCCGACGACGGCTCGCGCGACGATACCCGCGCCGTGGTCGAACGCTATCGGGCGCAGTTTCCCGTGCCGCTGTTGCATGCCTGGCAGCCCGACGACGGCTTCCGCCTGGCCGAATCGCGCAACCGCGCCTTGGCACAGGCGGGCAGCGACTATATTGTGATTATTGACGGCGATATGGTGCTGCATCCCGAATTTATCGCCGACCACAAACACGCCGCGAAAAAAGGCCTGTTTGTGCAGGGCAGCCGCGTGATTCTCACGCCGGAGAAAACCAACGAGCTGCTGGCCAATCCTTCAAGCTACCGAGTATTGAAATGGTATGAAAAGGGTTTGGAAAAACGCTTTGAAAAACGCTTCTCCGCTTGCCGCCTGCCGTGGCTGTCCAAGCGCATCCTGCGCCGCGAAACCCGCAATGATTTTCACGGCATCCGCGGCTGTAATATGGCTTTCTTCCGCGAAGACGCACTGAAAATCAATGGCTTCAACAGCGATTTTGTCGGCTGGGGGCGCGAAGATAGCGAATTTGTCGCCCGCTTTTTCAACAACGGCGGCCAACGCGCCAACCTGAAATTCGCCGCCGTGGCCTACCACCTCTACCACCCCGAAGCCGAACGCGCCGCCCTGCCGGAAAACGACCGCCTGCTGGCCGCTGCTCAGGAGCAGAAGCTGGTGTGGTGTGAAAATGGCGTGGATCGGTTTTTGCCCGCAGAGTAAGCACTGCAGATGATAAAAAGGCTACCTGAACAATCAGGTAGCCTTTTGGTTGCTGGAAACAGGCGGTTAGCGCGGTTAGCGGTTGCCGTCGGTATTGTATTTTTTCTCCAAGCGGGCGAAGAACCAGGCCAATACTATAGTCAGCAGTAGGTATATCAGGGAGATAAAGTAATACGGCTCTTCCATTGTCGAGAAGCGTCCGGCCGCACTTTTGGCGGCATAAGCCAGTTCGGGTACGGCGATGACGGCCAAGAGTGAGCTGTCTTTGAGCAGGGTGATGAATTCGTTGCCCAAAGGGCCGAGCATACGCCGGACGGTTTGCGGCAGGATGATGTAGCGCATGGCTTGCCCATAGCTCAAACCGAGCGAGCGGGCGGCTTCCATTTGGCCGCGGTCGATGGATTTGATGCCGGAGCGGAAGATTTCGGTAATGTATGCGCCGGAGTTGACTGATAAGGCAAGTACACCGGCAATCAATGCGCCGTAATTTTGTCGCAATTGCCTTGCCAGTTCCCCATCAATAAGAAGGCCGTGCTGCGGGTGCACCAGTATCGGCGACCAAACGAAATACCACACGAGAATCTGTACAAACAGCGGAGTACCCCGGAAAAATGTCACGTATAGGCGTGAACATTGCTGCAGCAGCCACAATATGCCACGGGTAACTGCATTGCCTTTTTCGATTTTAATTACGCGGATCAGTGCATTACATAGGCCTAGGATAACGCCGAAAAATGTGGCGATGGCGGCGATGCCGATGGTGGCTAGCACGCCGAAGAAGAACATTTGGCGATATTCGTAGATAATCGGAAAATGTTGGGAAAACAGTTGAATAAGGCCGGTTTCGCTATTCATGGAAATCTTAGCTCAGTTGCAGAATTGTTTACGGATTTTGACGAAATAAGGGGCGGATTGTACAAGAAAACGGCTGGCTTGTCAGTTGGCAGCAAGAGGCCGGGAAGGGGATGGTTGGCGGCGAAATGAACAAAGGCTACCTGAAAGCGAAGCTTCAACGCAGTTAAAACGAATGAAGCGGGGTTTCAGATAGCCTCTGCTTTCAGGTAGCCTAATTATATTGGCTGCTTAACCGGCAGGGTTGGCCAGGCGGTTGATTTCGGCCAGCACGGCTGCGGGGTCGGGTGCTTGGGTGATGGGGCGGCCCATCACGAGGTAGCTGCTGCCGGCCTCGAGGGCTTGGGCGGGGGTCATGATGCGGCGTTGGTCGTCTTGGTTGCCGCTGGGATTGGGGCGGATGCCGGGCGTAACCAGCACAAATTCACTGCCGCGTTGCTGGCGCAGGGTGGCAGCTTCGTGCGGAGAACAAACTACGCCGTCGAGGCCGGATTGCTGCGCCAGGGCGGCCCAGCGGGATGCCCAATCGGCAATGGGGGCAGTGAGGCCGAGTTCGTTGAGGTCGGCCTGCTCCATGCTGGTGAGGATGGTGACGCCGATGAGCAGGGGGCGTTGGCGGTGGTTGGCCACGGCTTCGGCGGCGGCTTCCATCATGCGGCGGCCGCCGACGGTGTGCATATCCACCATCCACACACCCATATCGGCAGCCACGCGGCAGGCGGCGGCGACGGTGTTGGGGATGTCGTGGTATTTGAGGTCGAGGAAGAGCTGGAAGCCTTGGTTGATCAGGGCTTCGGCCAGACGGCGGCCGGTGGCGGTAAACAGCTCTTTGCCGATTTTGAGGCGGCACAAATCGGGGCTTAAGCGACGCACGAAGGCGAGGGTGTCGGCTTCGTTGGCAAAATCGAGGGCAACGATAACGGGGGTTCGGCGGGCGGGTGCGGCGGAGTCGAGGATGAGGGGATTCATGGGATGAGAGCGGATGGGGTTGAAATGGGAAAAGGCTACCTGAAAGCCGTGTTGCTAAGGAATGGGTTTCAGGTAGCCTTTAATTTAAGCATCAAGCGGGGGCATGGGGCTGCCGATTTCGCCTGCGGCGGCGGTGAGCTCGGCAAATTCTGCGGGGTGGCGGCGGATATAGGGGCAGACGGTGCAGAAGTCGTCTTCGCATACGAGGCAGTAGTCGGCGTCGAGTTCGTCGAACTGGGGGAATTGCTTGCGCAGCTCTTCAATGCTGCTGCCGTTTTGAGCGGCGGCCTGGATGGCAGCGCCGTGCTGCTGATAGAGGGTACGGGCGCGGTCGATGATATCGGGGGTGTCGCGAACGCCCCATTGGCGCAGGTATTCGGCGGTTTCAGGGGCGAGGGCATGTTCGCCCCGGCCATCGGCAATCAGCAACACGAAGCCGTCGTCTTCCATCAGGAGGTCGAGGCTGAGGTAGGCGAGCAGGGCGCGTTGGGCGCCGCTGTAGCGTTCGATGAAATGGTCGCTGTGGCGGATGCGGTGTGTCCATACATTGAGCATGCGGTACATTTGGTTGATGGTCATCATGTTATCGGGCATTTTGTTTTCCGTTCGGGGCTAAACTTCGATTTTGTTGGGGGTGAAGGTTTCCCATTTGTTGCAGGCGGGGCAGTGCCAGAAGAATACTTGCGATTTGAAGTGGCAGTGGCGGCAGCGGTACATCACGTTTTTCTGCAGGGTGCGCCCGATTACGCCGCGCATCATGTCGGCATCGCTTTTCCAAGCAGGATCGAGGTTGCTCAGGCGCAAGCCGAGCAGGCGGTATACGCCGCCGAGGTCGGGCTTTTGGCGCACGAGTTCGACGGCGGTTTCGGCCGCTTTTTCTTCGCCGTAGAGCAGCAGCGATTTTTCGTAAACCACGTTGATCAAATCAAGCTGGGGAAAGGTTTTCAGGTAGCCTGTGAGCACGGCGAGGCCGGCGGCGGCTTCGCCTTGGGCATCGTAGGCGTCATACAGTTTTTCGCCCACCATGCTCAAGTAGGCATGGTTTTGTTTTTCGATGGCGGTGTAGGCGGCCACGGCGGCGGGGTAGTTGCCCAGCTTTTGCTCCAAATCGCCGAGAATCATGTTGGCGCGGGCGCATTTGCGGTTGGCGTCCAGCGCTTTGGCAATATTGGCACGGGCTTGCTCGAAGTCGGATTTAAACAGGGCGGCTTGCGCCAGCTCGCAGTAGAATTGGGCGATTTCGAAGCGGTAGGTTTGTTCGTCGTGGCTGAGCAGCTGGGCAGTGTCGATGGCTTTGGCCCAGTCGCGGTCTTGCTGGTAGATATTCAGCAGCACCTGGCGGGCTTGGGCGGCCATATTGCCTTGCTGCAGGCCGAGGAAAATCTGCTCGGCGCGGTCTACCAAACCTGCGCTTTGGTAGTCTTGCCCGAGCTCGAACAGCACTTGGTTGCGCTTTCCACCTATGGTTTCGGGCGCTTCGAGCAGGGCTTGGTGCAGGCGGATGGCTTTGTCGTTTTCGCCGCGCTGGCGGTAGAGTTTGCCCAGGGTGAGGTGCAGCTCGTGGGCGTTGTCGCCGGCGGGCAGCAGCTCGGTCATATCGGCCAGGTGGCGGGCGGCGCTGCCGAGATTGCGGTCTACCAGGGCATCCAGGCTGGCGTAAAACGCGGCGGGCACGGATTTGGCCTGCTTGAGCACGGCTTTCATGTCTACCCGGGCGGCAAACCAGCCCATGGCAAAGAAGACGGGCAGCAGGATAATCGGGGTGAGCCACCACCAAATATTGCCGTCCATGCGCCTATTCCTTCACCGGTGCGGCGTCGGGCACAGGCTGGGCGGCATCGGCGGGCGCGGGCGTTTGCAGCTGCTCCTGCGCGATGCGGGCGTTTTTGCGCACTTCGTTGCGCAGGCGGTTGTTTTCATGGCGCAAGGAGAGCAGGCGGCCGAACATGGAAAATACGCCGAACACCGCGCCGATAACGAAAAACGCCAAGAGCAGCAGGATCAGCGGCAGGCTGATTTCGCTGCCGGGCAGGTAGCTGAAGCTGACGATATGGGTGTTGAATGCGGCTAAAATGATAAAAACCGCCAAAAGCAGCAGTTTGATGATGAGCGAAAACAGTTTCATGAGGCTGGGCCTTTCGTCTTGCGGGCGGGAATGGATATCAATGGCGAAGTGTAAACTATTTGGGGGGTTTCAGGTAGCCTGCCGGGCAGCGGGAAGGCTACCTGAAAATATGTTATGATGGTTTCAGCTTATTAAGTTTGCCGCCATCTAGCCTGCATTAGGCGGCTAACCATTTCAAACAATAATAAAATATCCAATCAAACCCTGCCGGCCGGATTTTTCTCCCACCCGTTAACAAATAAGGAGCAATCTGATGTCTGCAACTGCTGTGACCCCTATATCCGAATCCCTATTCAAACTCGGCCTGAACCAGGCGCTGCCTGTGAGCGAGCAGGCCACCACTTCGCGCACCGTGCTGAACAACGATTTGCTGCGCGTGGTGGCTTTCACGCTGGATGCAGGCCAAGTGCTCACCGAGCACACCTCCACCAAAGCCGTGGTGGTTACCTTGCTGGAAGGCGAGATGGATTTCTCCATCGGCGCGCGCCACGAAATCCTGCATGCGGGCGATGTGGTGTATCTCGCCCCGAACGAGCGCCATGCGCTGAGCGCCGTAAGTGCTTGCCGGATGCAGCTGGTGATGGTGAACGTGGATTGAGTTTGGATAAAGCAGCAGGCGCGGTGTGCCGAACCGCGCCTGTTTTGTTGAGGCTACCTGAAAATATAGTGAATTAACAAAAACCAGTACAGCGTTAACTCGCCTTGCCGTAACGTGTGTACTGTCTGCGGCTCGCCGCCTTGTCCTGATTTAAATTTAATCCTCTATAAAATGGCGGCTGGATAAGGCTGTTTTCAGGTAGCCTTTACTTCTGATTGCAGGCTACCTGAAACATGATTTGCCCATACAGCCGCTACAAACTTTAACCTAGGGCTAACCGTAGCTTAAGAAAACGGTCTGTTACAATGCACTCATTGTTCTGCATTGGGTTTTGGTCGCGCAAAAGGCCGATCCGACTAGAGAACGCCAATGACATTCCAACGTGAAGGGAGTTTGAAAATGAAATTTTGGCAATCAACTGCATTAGCTGCTTTGGCCGTAGGTATCGCTGCCCCGGCATTCGCCGCCGGCGGCACCGTGTCTTATGTCTGCCAACAAGGCAAACAGGTGGATGTGAGCTATCAGTTCAACAGCCGCGGCAAACCCGTGTCTGCCCGCGCCCGCCTCAACGGCAGCAACCGCAACATGGCTTTCGACGCGCGCCGCTCCGACAGCACGGGCACAGCGTTTAAAGACCGCGCCGGCTACAACCTGACCGGCCCGGCGCTCACCGCCCGTAACTACCGCACTGAAGAAGGCATCAGCATTCTCTCGCCGCGCAGCGAATTCCTGTATAAAGACTGTAATCCGCGCCAAAACGAGCCTGCCCGCCAAGCTCCGCCAGCTTCAGCTCGCAGCGGCAGCGTGGCCTATGTTTGCCAGCAAGGCCGCCGCGTGAACGTGAATTATCACTTCAACTCTGCCGGTGTGCCCACCAGCGCCGAACTGCGAGTGAACAACCGCAACCTGCGCCTGCCGTACAACCTGTCGGCTTCCGACAATGTGGACACTGTATTCAGCGCCAACGGCTACCGCCTGACCACTAATGCCATGGATTCGGCCAACTACCGCAGCCAAGACATCATCGTGAGCGCGCCCAACGGCCAGATGCTGTATAAAGATTGTTCGCCCGCCCGCTAATCGCAGTGGCGGATAAGCAAACAGGCACAACTTCGCGGTTGTGCCTGTTTTGTTTGGCTGTGGTGTTCAGGTAGCCTGGAGCTTGCGCCAACGTCTTAATTTCGCAGCGGCGGATTTCCGTTAATCTGCTGTATCGGAAAAGCGTTATCGGCTATGGCAAACCAACCGGACTTCCGCTGCAGCGTTGGTTCGCCTTGCCATGTTGCTGCGCAGTGTGCAGCTCACTGATTGATATGGAAAGACGATTTGGCTTGCTGTATGTGGATATCTGTACACAAAAGGCTACCTGAAAATTTTCAGGTAGCCTTATTTCTTTCGAATGCGCTAGCTAGGGGGAGGATTGGAGTTTCAGCACTGGTTGTATCGAAGCAGTACGCCAAGGCGCAGCATCTTGATGTTAATCCGCTAAATTGAATAAGCGCAGACAGTTGGCGGTGGTGGCTTGGGCGATGGTTTCCAAGCTGTCGCCGCGCAGCTGGGCAACGAAGGCGGCGGTGTGGCGGACGTAGGCCGGTTCGTTGGGCTTGCCGCGCTTGGGAACGGGCGCGAGGTAGGGGGAGTCGGTTTCCACCAGCAGCCTGTCGAGCGGCACGTAGCGGGCGGCTTCTTGGATGGCGGTGGCGTTTTTGAAGGTAACGATGCCGGAGAAGGAGATGTAGAAGCCTAAGTCCAGCGCTGATTTGGCAATATGCACGTCTTCGGTGAAGCAGTGGATAACGCCTGCGTGGGCTTGGTGTTCGCGCAGCAGCCGCATGGTGTCTTCGGCTGCGTCGCGGGTGTGGACGACAAGCGGCAGGCCGCTGCGGTTGGCGGCTTCGATGTGCAGGGCGAAGCGTTGGTGCTGCCAGGCCAGATCGCCTTTGCACCAATGATAATCCAAGCCGGTTTCGCCGATGCCCACCACTTTGGGCCGGTCGGCGCGTTCCAGCAGTTCTTCCAAGCTGAATTCTTCGGCTTCCGGGTCGTCGGGGTGGATGCCGACTGTGGCGTAGATGTTGGGGTGATTTTGGGCAATGGCGTGCACTTCTTCGAAGCTCTGCCGGCTCACGCTGATGGCGATGGCTTTGTCCACGCCGGCCTCGGCCATGTTGGCGAGGACTTCAGGTAGCCTTTGGGCGAGGTCGGGGAAGTTGAGGTGGCAGTGCGAATCGATCAGCATGGCTACATGGTGTAGGTGGCGCGGTCGGTGTGCAGTAGGCCGGGCAGTTGGTCTTCGATGTAGTTTTTACATTTGATGCCGGTTTCGTCGTCGCCAAAAGCGAGGCCTACGCCTTGCGGCTGGCCGTTGGTGGTGCGGCTGAGGTTGATCCACACTACGCGGGTGCGCAGGAAGAATTTTTCCGGATTGTCAAACAGTTCCAATACCAGCAGCACTTCTTCGCCCATTTTGAATTCGTCGTTGGTGGGCACGAAAATGCCGCCGTGCTCCAGAAACGGCATGTAGCTGTAGTAGGCGATGGGTTTGTCTTTGAGGCTGACGCTCATCATGCGGCCGGGGGCGTTGTCGGCGGGTGTGCTCATGGGTATTTCCTTGTTTGAGTAAGTAACGTTTATGCAAAATAAATAACGGGTTTGTTTTCTTAAAGCGGTTTGTTTTGCCAGAAGGCAAGATAGCCGGTTAACAAATTTTCAACCTGCATTCTAACACTTAAGGTATGCCTGCCGTAAGGGCTGAGGCGGTTTAGGGTGTGTACCAGTTGGAATAAGGTTGTCCCCTGGGTGCGTGAGGCTACCTGAAAAATGGCGGCTTGGTGTTGCGGGTAGTAGAGCGGGGGCAGGTTTTGTTGGGCGAGTGCGGTGTCGGCCAGCCATTTGTGCAGCCAGTCGAGAAACACGGCCAGCGGCCATTTTTGTTTGTCGAAGGCGGCGGCGTAATCCAGCATGGCCAACAGGCGCGGTTTGGCCAGCAGTTGGCACAGCTCTTCGCGCATCGCGTCTTGCTCCGGCTCGGCTGCAAACAGCGGGGCGCCGCTGTGGAAGGCAAGCAGGGCTTCGGCTTGCGGGGTGTTTTGCGTTTTCAGGTAGCCTAAGGCTTCTTCGGCGCTTGGGGCGGGCAGCAGGAAGGGGCGGCAGCGGCTTTTAATGGTGGGCAGCAGGCGGTCTTTGTTGTGGGTCACCAAAAGGAACACCACCGATGCGGGCGGCTCTTCCAGCATTTTCAACAGCGCGTTGGCGGCTTGGGTATTCATGGTTTCCGCCGGCTGCACCAGCACCACGCGCAGTCCGCCGCGCACGGAGCTTTGCAGCAGTGGCGATAGCACGGCGCGCACGGCGTCGATTTTGATTTGCAGCAGCTTGCGCGCGCTTTCACCTTCGGCAGGCAGCTCGGGCGTGAGTTCATAGTAGTCTGGATGGCTGCCTTGAGCGAACAGATGGCAGGAAGGACAGTTGCCGCAAGGCTGGTGTTCGGCCTGCGGCTGTTCGCACAACAGCGCCTGCGCCAGATGGCGGGCAAACGCTGTTTTGCCGGTGTCGCGCCGGCCGGTGAGCAGCCAGGCGTTGGGGCGGTTGTCCCATTGGGCAGCCAATTGCCGCCAGGCGGATTCATGCCAAGGATAAATCATAGGAAAACGTGAAGGCTACCTGAAAAGAGATCAGCCGTTTAAAAATAGAGTGGATGACAATAAGACTGCTACTGCGTTGGCTTGTCACTATTTTAATTCGCTATGGTAAGAGGCTACCTGAAAATGAAGCAGGAGCGGCAGACTAAGCTTTCTTCCCCCACTTAGCCTTGGCGATTTCCACCGCCATCGGTAGCACGGACACCACGATAATGCCGATCACCACCAAGCCGAAATTATTTTTCACCACCGGCAGCTCGCCGAAGAAGTAGCCCGCATAAGTGAGCAGCCCCACCCACATCAGCGCGCCGATGATATTGTAGCGGATAAAGCGGCCGTAATGCATATCGCCCATGCCTGCCACAAAGGGCGCGAAGGTGCGCACAATCGGCACGAACCGCGCCAGGATAATCGTTTTGCCGCCGTATTTTTCGTAGAAGGCATGGGTTTTATCCAGATACTCGCGTTTGAACACGCGCGAATCCGGTTTGGCAAACAGCTTTTCGCCAAAATACTTGCCGATGGCGAAGTTGGCCGCATCGCCGATTACCGCCGCCGCCAACAGCAGCACGGCCGCCATATGCACATTCATCCCGCCCAGCGCCGCTACCGCGCCGGTGGCAAACAAGAGCGAATCGCCCGGCAGGAAGGGCGTAACCACCAGCCCGGTTTCGCAAAACACGATGAGGAACAGGATGGCGTAAATCCACAGGCCGTAGGTTTGGGTGAGCTCGATGAGGCGTTGGTCGATATGTAGGATGAAATCAATCAGGCTGGCAAGCATGGGAAAACTCAAATGAAAAGACAGGCAGTAGGGCAGGGTAGGTTGAATGGGCGGCGTGCGAACCGCTTGGCAATGATTATAGTGAATTAGATTTAAACCAGTACGGCGTTGGCTCGCCTTGCCGTAAAGTGTGTACTGTCTGCGGCTCGCCGCCTTGTCCTGATTTTTGTTAATCCACTATAAAATAGTGGCTGCCGAATCGGGCGGATGCCCGAATATCGGCAGCGGGATGGACAGTAACTTCTGAATACGAAAAATAAAAGTGTTTTGCACTTTTCCCTCTCATTCTCAGGATGTTATATATCGAGGCCAATGTGGTTGCCAATCTAGGCGGTAACGGAACCTGAGAATATTTGGGAGGCGGCTGCAGGCTAACCGGTGAGCTGCTTGGTGATCAGTTTTTTCACTGGCGGCAGGTGGTTGCTCAGGCGCAGTACGGTGTTGCGCAGGAATTTGGCGGGCGGTGTTTCGTTGGTGAAGAGTTTCACCACGAAATTGGTGCCGTGATACAGCGCACGGGTGTGCAGGATGTGTTTGGCTTCGTATTTTTCCAAAAGCTTGGTGTCGGCGATGTCTTGGCCGGAAGTGGCGGCCTGTACGATGAGGCCGGCCAGGATGTCGGCGCTGGCGAGGCCGAGGTTGAAGCCGTGGGCGGTGACGGGGTGCATGCCCACGGCGGCGTCGCCGATGAGGGCGGTGCGGCGGGCGGAGAAGCGGCGGGCGTGTACGCCGACCAAGGGATAGGTGTGGATGCTGCCGGCCGGGGTCATCTTGCCGAGTTGGCCTTGCAGGTGTTGCTCAAGGTCGGCGGCCAGCGCTTCGGGGCTGAGCTCGGTGATTTCATACAGGCGGCGGTTGTCGATGGTGATGACGCAGTTGGTCATGTGTTCGCCAAGCGGCAGCAGGGCGATGGTGCGGCCGTAGCTGAAGCATTCGTAGGCAGTGTTTTCGTTGGAGGTGGTGTGCGAGAAACGGGCCACGAGCACGGTACGGCCGAAGTCGTGCATGTCGGCGGAAATGCCGGCCTGGCGGCGGGTTTGCGAGAAGCGGCTGTCGGCGGCGATGAGCAGGCGGGCGGATACGGTGTCGCCGTTGTCGAGCAGGATGCTCACGCTCTCTTCGCCGTTTACGGCTTCCTGCACTTTATGGCCGGCGAGGAAATGGACGTTTTCATGTTGGCTGGCGGCTTGGTAGGCGGCGCGGCGGATGTCGTGGTTGGAAACAAGGAAGCCGAGCTGGCCTTTGCCGTCGGTGGGCGCGGGGAAGTTGAGGGTGTAGGGGGAGCTGCCGTTGATGACTTTGGCGGCTTTGAGCGGGTAGATGCCTTCGGCGGGGAGGTTTTGCCAGATGCCGAGTCTTTCCATGATGCCGCGCGAGGGGTGGGTGAGGGCGATTTCGCGGCCGTCGTAGGGCGGGTTGGCCAGGGTTTCTTGGCTGCTTTGTTCGATGAGCAGGATGTTCAGGCCGCTGGGGGCGGCTGCGGCGGCGAAGCTGAGGCCGGCCGGGCCGGCGCCGATAACGACGATATCGCAAGTGTGCTGCATGGTGGGGCTCCTCTTGGGTGGCAGGGAAATGGTTGTGCCGGATTATACCGCAAGTATGCGGGCGGCTGCGGGGCAGTGTGGCGAAACTGGTTTTCAGGTAGCCTTTACGCGGGGGTGGGCTATCTGAAAAATGGCGGCAGATTGGGATTGTGTACAAACTCTTTGTGTTTGCTCGGGGTAAGTGTGGAGAGGGTGGAGAGTTTTTCAGGTAGCCTTTCTGTACGGCCAAGGCTACCTGAAAAGTAGATAGATTGGCATTGCCATATTGCAGCATGAGGCTTCAAGTTTTTCAGGTAGCCTATTGGCAATCGGGCTACCTGAAAATTATGTGGTGGTATTCGCTTGTGCCGCTTCGGTTATAAAATAGCCGGATGATGATAAAGATGAAATCAGATATGGAGCCGGATAATGGATAAACAGGATACGCAAAAGCTGTTAAAGCAATTGGGTAAGGAGGCAAAACGGCGGCAGGAAGAAGCTGCTGCTCAGGCTCAGCGGCAGCGCCGGGACGAGCCGGATTTCGCGGCGGCGGTGGGCAAGGTTACGCCGCTGAAAAACAGTAATCGGGTGGCTGCGCCGAAAGATGATAAGCCTTTGAAACGGCGGTTTCATGATGAAGAATGGGATGAGGAGGCATATTTCTATGTGAGCACCGACAGCGAACACGAACCGCCGCGTTCGTTTTGCAAAAACGGCCGCGGGCAAGACGACATCCGCCGCCTGGTGGCCGGGCATTGGCCGTGCGTGGGGCGTTTGGATTTGCACGGCTGCACGCGCGAAGAGGCGCAGCGGGAGTTGAGCGAGTTTATTGAGGAAGTGTTGCGCCGCGGGGTGTGCGCGGAAATCGTTCACGGCAGCGGGCTGGGTTCGCAGGGCTTTGTGCCGGTGTTGAAAAGTTTGGTGCGCCGCTGGCTGATGGCGCATCCGGAAGTGCTGGCTTATGCCGAGCCGCATGGTGCGAACGATGGGGCGGTGCTCATTTTGTTGCGCAAACGGCGCGCGGGGTAGAAGGTTCTGTTTTGTTGTTTTGTGTATGTGCCGATTCGGGCTGTTTCGGATGGTTTTTTAGGCGGCGGGATGCCGGGATGGGGCTTGTGCCTTGAAGGATAAAGGCTTTAAAAGCCTGAAAAAAAACGTTGCCAATCAGGCGTAAGGCTGTTAATATTTCACGGAAATACAGAGTGTTGCGGCATTGTTGGCGCTGTGGAAATTTTCGGAAAACAACAGCTTCCCGGTTCGGCTGTTTAAGCATATGCTTTTATGGCTGATTTCTACTGTGTTGCCAAACGAAAAAGCGAAGCTCATTGTTTAACCCAAGTAAAGAGGATAGGAATTTATGTCTGCTGAAAAACATGATATCGACCCGATTGAAACTCAAGAGTGGTTGGATGCGCTCAGTTCCGTGCTGGAAAACGAAGGCTCGGAGCGGGCGCATTTTATATTGGAAAACCTAGTGCGCTATACCCGCCGCCGCGGCGTGTACCTGCCGTTTAGCGCCACCACCGCGTATCTGAACACCATTCCGGTCGGCAAAGAGCAGAAATCACCCGGCAACCACGAGCTGGAACACCGCATCCGCGCCGCCATCCGCTGGAACGCCGCTGCCATGGTGCTGCGTGCCGGCAAGAAAAACTTGGAATTGGGCGGCCACATCGCTTCCTTCCAATCTTCCGCCACTTTGTATGACGTGGGCTTCAACCACTTTTGGCGCGCCAAAAACGAAGCTGCCGGCGAAGAAGGCGATTTGATTTATGTTCAAGGCCACTCCGCTCCCGGCTTCTACTCCCGTGCATTCGTGGAAGGCCGCCTGAGCGAAGACCAACTGAACAATTTCCGCCAAGAAGTCGGCGGCAACGGCCTGCCGTCTTACCCGCACCCCCACCTGCTGTCTGATTTCTGGCAGTTCCCCACCGTATCCATGGGCTTGGGTCCGCTGATGGCGATTTACCAAGCGCGCTTCCTGAAATACTTGGAATCTCGCGGCCTGGCCAAAACCAAAGGCCGCAAAGTATGGTGCTTCTGCGGCGACGGCGAGATGGACGAGCCGGAAAGCCAAGGCGCCATTGCGCTGGCCGCCCGCGAAGGCTTGGATAACCTGATCTTTGTAATCAACTGCAACCTGCAGCGTTTGGACGGCCCGGTACGCGGTAATGGCAAAATTATCCAAGAATTGGAAGGCAACTTCCGCGGTGCGGGCTGGAATGTGTTGAAAGTGATTTGGGGCAGCCGCTGGGACGGCCTCTTGGCACGTGACACCAACAACGCCCTGAAACAACGCATGGAAGAATGCCTGGACGGCGACTACCAAACCTTCAAATCCAAAGACGGTGCATACGTTCGCGAACACTTCTTCAACACGCCCGAACTGAAAGCCCTCGTGGCCGATATGTCGGACGACGAAATCTGGGCCTTGAACCGTGGTGGCCACGACCCGCACAAAGTTTATGCCGCTTATTATGAAGCCGTAAACAACGCCGACGGCCGCCCAACTGTAATCTTGGCCAAAACCATCAAAGGTTACGGCATGGGTCAGTCCGGCGAAGGCCAAAACGTTGCCCACCAAGCCAAGAAAATGGACGTGAAGTCGCTCAAACAATTCCGCGACCGCTTCGGTATTCAGGTAACCGACGAGCAAATCGACAGCGGTGACCTGCCTTACTTCCGCTTTGCCGAAGACAGCCCGGAAATGCAATACCTGCGCGAACGCCGCAATGCTTTGGGCGGCTACCTGCCTGCACGCCATCCGAACAACGAGGCCCTGCCGATTCCACCATTGGAAACCTTCGATACCCAGCTGCAATCCAGCGGCGAGCGCGAATTCTCCACCACCATGGCCTTCGTACGCATTTTGGCTGCCTTGCTGAAAGACAAACAAATCGGCCGCCGCATCGTGCCGATTGTGCCTGATGAAAGCCGCACCTTCGGCATGGAAGGCATGTTCCGCCAATACGGCATTTGGAACCCGAAAGGCCAGCAGTATACCCCGCAAGACAAAGACCAACTGATGTTCTATAAAGAGAGCGTAGATGGTCAAATCCTGCAAGAAGGCATTAACGAACCCGGCGCGATGGCAGACTGGATTGCTGCCTCCACCAGCTATGCCAACAACCGTTACGCCATGATTCCGTTCTACATTTACTACTCCATGTTCGGTTTCCAACGTGTCGGCGATTTGGCTTGGGCTGCCGGCGATATGCACGCACGCGGCTTCCTCTTGGGCGGCACCGCAGGCCGCACTACCCTGAACGGCGAAGGCCTGCAACACGAAGACGGCCACAGCCAACTGCAAGCCGACCTGATTCCGAACTGCGTCAGCTACGACCCCACCTTCCAATACGAAGTGGCCGTAATCGTACACAGCGGCTTGGAACGCATGTATGTGAATAATGAGGACGTATTCTTCTACATCACCCTGATGAACGAAAACTACACCCACCCAGCCATGCCGCAACGCAAAGGCATCGAGCAGGAAATCCTCAAAGGCATGTACTTGTTCCGCGAAGGCGGCAAAGGCGACAAACGCGTTCAGTTGATGGGCTCCGGCACCATCTTGCAGGAGGTAATCCACGCTGCCGATTTGCTGAAAAACGATTTCGGCGTGGAAGCCGACATCTGGTCTTGCCCTTCATTCAACCTGCTGCACCGCGAAGCCATCGAAACCGACCGTTGGAACCGCCTGCATCCGGCTGCCGAGCAAAAACTGCCTTTCGTTACCCAGCAGCTGCAAGGCCATGCCGGCCCGGTTGTCGCCGCTACCGACTACATCCGCAGCTTTGCCGACCGCATCCGCGCCTATATCCCTAAAGAAAACGGCGACTATGTGGTACTCGGCACCGACGGTTTCGGCCGCTCCGACAGCCGCGCCAACCTGCGCAGCTTCTTCGAAGTAGACCGCTACCATGTGGCTGTGGCCGCGCTGGATGCTTTGGCCAAACAGGGCAAAGTAGGCAAAGACGTGGTACAGAAAGCCATCAAAAAATACGGCGTTCAAACCGAAGTTGCCCCCAGCTGGAAACGCTAATCCCAGCCTGAAGTTTTCAGGTAGCCCTGCCCTGCGGCAGAGGCTACCTGAAAAAGCAGAAAAGGAAGAAAATGAAACCCTTATTCGTTGCATGCTCCGTTGCCTTACTGGCCGCCTGCGCTTCCAATGCGCCGGTGGTGCAGGAAGACAGCACCAGCTACGACAGCAGCACCCAAGCACGCGTGCGCCTTTACGGCCAAAACCAAAAGCCCACCATCATGGTGAGCGGCATCGACTGCGAAGCCGACGATCGTCAAGCCCGCCGCGGCCACAAAGTGAATGTGGGCGGCAGTTTGGGCGATGCGTTCGGTTCGCTTGCCGGTACGGCCAGAAGCCATAGTTTGGGCATAGCCGAAACCGAACACAGCAAAAACATCGGACAAATGAACGGCGTTCTCTCGCGGGCATTTTTCCGCGAATTTGCCGTGCCGGCCGGCAAAGCCGTGAACGTGCAGGCTGCCTATATCGACTTGCGGAATGCGATGACGAGCCCAAGCGTAACCGTCATCCAACACGAAGGCTCGTGCAACACCCGCATGGCTTCATTCGTGCCCCAAGCCGGGCATGATTACGAAGTGATCGGCCTGCAAGGCGGACGTTGTGCCGTGGCCGTATATGAAGTCGGCACGCAGGGCGAACTGAAGCCGGTGGAATTGCAAGATGCGGTCAGCTGCCGAAGAAGGCGTTAATTAACCAATCCAACCGAATACCAAAAGGAACTCTTATGAGTATTGTAGAAATCAAAGTCCCCGATATTGGCGGACACGAAAATGTAGATATTATTGCCGTGGAAGTCAAAGTGGGCGACACCATCGCGCTGGACGACACCCTGATTACCCTGGAAACCGACAAAGCCACCATGGATGTGCCGGCCGATGCCGCCGGTGTGGTGAAAGAAGTGAAAGTGAAAGTCGGCGACAAAGTTTCCGAAGGTGATGTGATTGTGCTGGTGGAAGCTGCCGGTGCAGGCGCCGCTGCCGCTCCGGCTGCTGCGCCCAAAGCCGAAGCCGCTTCCGCACCTGCTGCGCCCGCTGCCCCGGCTGCTGCCGCCAATGTTCAGGTAGCCGTGCCCGATATCGGCGGCCACACCGATGTGGACGTGATTGCCGTAGAAGTGAAAGTGGGCGACACCGTAGCTGTGGACGACACCCTGATTACTCTGGAAACCGACAAAGCCACCATGGACGTGCCCAGCACCGCTGCCGGCATCGTTACCGCTGTGCACATCAAAGTGGGCGACAAGGTGTCTGAAGGCAGCATCATTATCGACGTGGCCGCTGCCGGCGCACCTGCCGCTGCTGCTCCTGCTGCCGCCGAAGCGCCCAAAGCCGCTCCCGCACCTGCTGCCGCCCCGGCTCCAGCCCCCGCTGCACCTGCCGCTCCGGCTACCGCCGCCTATGGCAGCGCACCCGTGAACGAAGCCGGTTTTGCCAAAGCCCACGCCGGCCCCTCAGCCCGCAAACTGGCGCGCGAGCTGGGCGTGGATTTGAGCCTGGTGAAAGGCAGTGGCAACAAAGGCCGCATCACCAAAGACGACATCAAAGCCTTCGTTAAAGCCGCCATGCAGGGCGGTGCAGGCAAACCTGCAGCTGCCGGTGCTTCTTTGGGCGGCGGTTTGGATTTGTTGCCGTGGCCGAAAGTGGATTTCGCCAAATTCGGCGAAGTCGAAGTGAAAGAGCTCAGCCGCATCAAGAAGATTTCCGGCCAAAACCTGTCGCGCAACTGGGTAATGATTCCGCACGTTACCGTACACGACGAAGCCGACATGACCGAGCTGGAAAGCTTCCGCAAACAGCTCAACAAAGAGTGGGAGCGCGAAGGCGTGAAACTCTCGCCCCTGGCCTTCATCATCAAAGCCAGCGTGGCCGCGCTCAAAGCCTTCCCCGAGTTCAACTCTTCGCTCGACGGCGACAACCTGGTGTTGAAAAAATACTTCCATATCGGCTTTGCCGCCGACACCCCCAACGGCTTGGTGGTGCCTGTGATTAAAGATGTGGACAAAAAAGGCCTTAAAGAAATCAGCATCGAGCTGGGCGAATTGAGCAAAAAAGCCCGCGAAGGCAAGCTCAAACCGCAGGAAATGCAGGGCGCCTGCTTCACCATTTCCAGCTTGGGCGGCATCGGCGGCACCGGCTTCACCCCGATTGTGAATGCCCCCGAAGTAGCCATCTTGGGCGTGTGCAAATCACAGATGAAACCGGTATGGAACGGCTCCGATTTCGAAGCCCGCCTGATGTGCCCGCTCTCCCTGTCGTTCGACCACCGCGTGATCGACGGCGCAGCCGGCATGCGCTTCACCGTGTTCCTAGCCAACCTGCTCAAAGACTTCCGCCGCATTTCCCTGTAAGCGTTTGGGCATGATTAAAAGGCTACCTGATTATTTCAGGTAGCCTTTTCTATAGTGGATTAACAAAAATCAGGACAAGGCGGCGAGTCGCAGACAGTACACACGTTACGGCAAGGCGAGACAACGCTGTCCTGATTTTTGTTAATCCACTATAGATGGAATCAGTGTGGGACGGTTCTTTCTGCAAGCCGTGCCTGATGTGCCTCTTGAGCCTATCGTTCGACCACCGCGTGATCGACGGCGTAGCGGGTATACGCTTCACTGTGTTTCTGGCCAACCTGCTCAAAGACTTTTGCCGCATTTTCCTGTAAGCGTTCGGACATGATTAAAAGGCTACCTGATTATTTCAGGTAGCCTTCTCTAATCCAGATATAGTGAATTAAATTTAAACCAGTACAGCGTTGGCTCGCCTTGCCGTAACGTGTGTACTGTCTGCGACTCGCCGCCTTGTCCTGATTTTTGTTAATCCACTATAATGCTTAAGTGTTTAGTGGATATTGGCCTGCTGATAGAGGCGGGCAATTTCTTGCTCGATTAGCAGGTTTTGCAAATCTTGTTGGATTTGCGGTTTCAGTTGGGCAAACGGAGGCACGCGCACGGGGCGTTTGGCTTCCATATAGAAGATGGCGAAAATGCCGTTGCTTTCCACCGGGGTTTCGGTGAATTTGCCCTGGCCAAGCGATTTCACGGCGTTATACACCATAGGCGCGCCTTCTTCCAAATCTTTCAGCGGAGTGAAAGTAGGGCTGATGCCGCCATTGGCGCGACTTGGCGTGTCGATGGTGTATTGGCGGGCCACATCGGTAAAGCGGCGGCCGCGTCGGAGGTCGGCCACGGCTTTTTGGGCGTTATCGCGGTTGTTGAGGATGATTTCGCCAAGTTTTACTTCCTGCGTGCCGCGATAGCGGTTGGTGATTTCCTGATAAGCCTGCTGAACTTGGGCTTCGGTTACAGGATTAGAGCGCAGGATGTGCGCCACCAGGGCTTGGGCGGTTACGTTGCCTTCAAAGGTTTCCCAATCTTGGCGGAAGGTGGGTTTGCGGTCTTCGCCACTGGTGCGGGCATCGGTGCGGGCACGTTCGATGATTTGTTTGAATTCGGGGCTTTCGTTTAGGCGCAGGCGGCGTGATTCTTGAATCATCAGTTCGCGGGTAACGAGGCGGCGGGCGATGTTTTCACGCAGTTCCGGCGTATCGGCCACCTGACCGTTGCTCTGTTCGTTAATAATCTTCACCTGCTGGTCGATTGCGGAGCTGTCGATGCGGGTATTGTTTACGGTTACAACAGTTTGAGCAGCCAGCGGGGCGGCAGCCAAAGCAGTGGCCAGCAGTAGTGCGAGTGAAGTTTGTTTCATGTTGTCGTCCTCAAGTTCAAAATGGTTATAGTCGGATTATAAAGGATTTCCCGGCTGGTATTCTTCCGGTGTTTGCGCACGGATGCTCAGTGCGTGGATTTGGGAGGGGTATAAATCGTGCAGTGCCTGTTGGATGGTACGTTGGCGGGCAACGCGGTTCATGCCGGCAAATTTGGGGCTGACGATATGAACCCGGTAATGTCCGCCGCCTTGGTTGCCGGCGTGGCCGATGTGCAAATGACTCTCATCGGCCAGTTCGAGCAAGCTGGGAGAAAAGGCGGCTTCCAAACGCTGACGGATGGTTTGCGCGCTCATGCAGGCAACACTTTCTTAAACGGGCGAATGAGGATTTCGGCATATACGCCTGCTTCCACATAGGGGTCTTGCCCCGCCCATTCTTCAGCTTCGTCTAAAGAGGCAAAGTCTGCCACGATAAGGCTACCTGAAAAGCCGGTTTCGCCCTCGGGTAAGGGGCAGGGGCCGGCCAAAACCAGCCGGCCGGCTTCGGCCAGCTTTTCCAGTCTGGCCAAGTGAGCGCTGCGGGCAGCTAATCTGGCTTCAGTGGAGTCGGCCACATCGGAGGCCATCAGCATGAACAACATATTCGGTATCCTCTCGATCAATAAATTCGGAAAATTAGGCAAAGGCGTTTGCCGCCGTTTAATCTGTAGATAATTTTGCCTGGCTACCCGCGCCTTGCATCATTCTGTAATCCGGTCATTGGCAAGTGCGAGATTGGGTGTTTATCTTAAAGCAAATATGGAAATTCTGCACTCAAATATCGAAAAGCCGAGGATTGGGAGTATGTATTGGCAACAGTGTAAATACGCCAGAATAGACCTCTTGCGAAAGTATCCTGAAGATTTACAATTCCCAAATGAAATACGAAAACCTCATCCAAAGAAGCGACAGGGAATTCAAACGGCTCACAGGTGTAACGCCCGTCCTTTTTCACGAAATGCTGCAAGTCACCACAGAAGCAGAAAGCCGGAAGGTCAAGTCGGGCAGGCCGCATACGCTCGGTTTGGCAGACCAACTGCTGCTTACCCTAAGCTATCTGCGCCATTACCATACCCAACTCGAATTGGCCGCCATCTACGGCCTTTCCGAAAGTAATGTCTGCCGCACCATCCGTAAAACCGAGGACGCCCTCATCCGTTGCAAACGCTTCTCCCTGCCAAAGCACAAGAATCCGGGCGACCAAACGGTCATCATTGACGTTACCGAAAGCCCGATTGAACGTCCCAAAAAAACAGCGGCAGTATTACAGCGGCAAGAAAAGGCGGCACACGGTTAAAATCCGGGTCATATACGGCAGGGAAACGGAAAAAATCATCAGCATCCGGACGGGGATGGGTGCCCGGCATGACATGCGTTTAGCCAAGAGGCACCTTGCAGAGCTTTATCCCTACAAAATAGTCATTGCGGATAAGGGTTATCAAGGATTGGCCAAAACCGGATTACAGACCCCGAAAAAGAAATCCAAACGTCATCCGCCGGACAAACAGGATAAAGAGGCGAACAGGCGGTTAGGCAAACTCAGAACCGTCATCGAGCACATCAACAGGAAACTGAAGATATTCAAAATATTGTCGCTGCCTTACCGCAACAGGCGGAAACGGTTCGGGTTAAGGGCAAATCTGATTGCAGGACTGGTTAATGCGATGGGATGAATATTTTCGCAAGAGGTCTAATAATGTCTGAAGATGTAAAGAACCGTTCTACGAATGAGGCTTCAACCCGTGGGGTTTTCGATATTCTTAAAGAAAAAGTCGCCCAGCGCACTTTGGGAAACGATACACTGTGGAACCCGTCCGACCCCAATACCACCCCTACCGTCGATCAATACCTGCTCAGCAATGTATTCCGGCTGGGGCCGCAGATACTCGGCGAAGGCATGATCCGCAGCGCCCTGTTGAAAGGCAAACAACTTTCCTCCGTTCTAACCAAGGGATTAACCGATGATTATACGGCCGCCATCGATGCCGCCGTGCGTTATAAAACCTTGAACGACATGCTGCCGGAGTGGGATAAAATGATCAACAGCGGCACCGAGTTATCGCCAGCCCTGCGCGAACGCTTGCTGCAAACCAGACAGAAGCTGCAAAGCGGTGCGGGCGACGCTTACCGCACTCTTCTCGAATATACCGAGCATCATTCCCAATTGCGCAGTACAATGGCCAGCAAAGACGGCAGCCGCATTCTGAACAATCTGGTCAGCACCTTGGAATATGATTTGTCTTCCTATGGCAGCAACTTTTCCGGGGCAATGAACCATTTTTTCAATGGTGCTTTATTTGTCAAACTGCTGCATGACGACCTATTCAGCGGCAAAACCCACCGCACCGAGCAGGAGCTGCAAGCTTCGGTGGGCAACTGGCTGGGGTTGCTGGAGCCCTTTGCCAATCCGCCCGCCGCCAAGGGTTATTTCCAAGGATTACGAACCCTGCTGAATGCCACAATTGCTCGTCCGACCGCCTCACTGCTGGGCGGTGCAGTAAGAGGAGGAGTGACAGGGATTATTCTCAGTTTGGAATATGAAGCGGTTTATCATTTTTCAAAATGGGTATTCTCTGATGTTTCTAAGCAGCTATTCGGCAAAGAACTTTACGAAATGGATTGGTTTGTCAACGCAGCAGACAAAACAATCCCCGCCGTACTCGGCCACCTCAGCGGTAACGAACTGGATACCGCTATCGGCTTCATCCACATCCTGGGCACCCGTTTCCGCAGCACCGGCAGCAAGACCTTGGACGATGAAACCATCGGCACCTTGTTCGGCAGCAACGATTATCAGGAAATGAATTTCGGCAGGGTGCTGTCTGTGTATAAAAAGCTGTATGCGCTGTTCAGCGGCTCGCACGATGCCGACGGTTTGACCGATGCTGCACAAATGGCCGCACATATGCAGCAGCATTACCAAATCTTTACCGGTAAAGACGGCTCCAAACCCGTATTGGAGAGTATTACCGTGAAAAAATCCGATCCATTAGATCATAGAGCGCTCCTTAATAATGAAGAGGGAATGGCCTATCGCTATGCACTGTTGAACCTGAACCCGTTTGCTGTATTCGGTAGTATCGATTACCAAGCATACAATACTAATCGAGAATTAGATCTGTACTCTGCCAATAATCCGAACGGCATGACAGAAGGCTACCTGAAAGACCGTAGCAATATGCTCGGCCTAATGAACGAATTCGACTCTGAAAAGACTGCCTACGGCAAGCGTTTCGGCGCATTCGGCTTAATCAATTCGCCTGAAATGGCACATGCTCTGAGAAATATGGATGATGTGCTGTATGAAGATTTCTCCGCCAACGGCGGCAAGGGATTACAGCTCGACATTAACTATAAAAATATGCCCGAATCGGCGAAGCAGCATATCTCCTTTGGTACCAATCAAAACGATGATAAGGGAGAATTGACCGGAGGCAGTAAAAACGACCGCCTCTACGGCCTGGCCGGCGACGATACACTCAAAGGTCTGGGCGGCAGCGACCACATGGAAGGTGGCATCGGCTTCGATACCTACCATATCGAAGACGAAGACACTGTGTTCGACAGCGACGGAAAAGGCAAATTGGTCTTTAAAAACAGCAAAACCGCCGGCCATTTTGAACGCATCGCCGACCAAGACGGTGTTTGGCGCAGCGAGGGCATGCAAGCCATCAGGCAAGGCAATGATTTGAAAGTCAGTGCCGATGGCGACAGCGCCACCATTCAAAACTTCTTTACCCAAGCTGCAGCCGGTACCGACGGCAGCCTCTCCCTTCTAGGCATCACCCTGGCCGATGCCGTCCCCACCGAAGAGCGGCCTTTCCTCGATACCGTTGCCTATGCCGGCGAAGCCAATCTCTACAACACCTTCAACCTCTCCGGGCAACAGCGCTTCAGCATCATCGGCGGCAGTAGGGACGATTTGGTGTTTGCTAACGGCGCCCAAGCCGCCCGCATTGATGCCGGTGCGGGTAACGACCGCATCTACGGCAGCTATGGCGCGGACACCATCTACGGCGGCTCAGGCTCCGACTACATCAACGGCAGCCCGGGCGTAATCGCCGGCACCGGCCGCACCGCCGAACAGCAGGCGGAAGACCGCGATTTCCTGGTGGGCGGCGCAGGCCGCGACGTGGTGGTGGGTATGGCCGGCGACGACATCATCCACACCGGCGAGGTGGGCGAGCACCTGCTCACTGCCGGCAGCGGCGAAGCGGGCGATTTGGCCAGCGGCGGTTTGGGCGACGATAAAATCTACGGCAGCATAGCCAATGATCTTTTGGCCGGCAGCGAGGGCGGCGATACCGTTTACGGCGGTGCGGGCGATGACGTTATCCTCGGCGATGCGCTCTACCGCCTTGCCAGCCGCAGCCTGACTGTTTACCAGGAAGGCACGATCACCGGCCCCGAATACGGCCCGGGCTCCGGCATCGGCGGTATCGGTCATGTTGCCCCGCCTTCTTACCATACCCCCCGGGTGGGCATGGAACATAATTATTCGAATGGCAAATGGGAACACCGGGTGTCCAATGCCGCCTCCCGCTCTCATCCGGATATGGACAAATGGACGGTTTCCATCGACCACGAAAAGGGCGACTATGCCTTCTCTTCGCCCATCCCTGCCATCAATGAAGACCACCGGCTGGCTGCAGGCGGCGGTGCCGACTATTTATACGGCGGATACGGTAACGACCTGATTATCGGCCAAGACGGCAACGATTTCCTTTACGGTGAATCCGGTAACGATATCTTGTGGGGAGACGACAACCGGGATCTGTCTGTTGCCGGAGACGATTACCTGGACGGCGGCGACGATAACGATACCCTGTATGGCGGCGGCGGAGCAGACACGCTGATCGGCGGCCGGGGCAGCGATACGCTGTATGGCGGCACCGGCTTCGACACTTACCTTTTCAATGAAGCCGACCTGAAATATGGCGGCGATCTCGATACGATTGACGATGCGGACGGCCAAGGCCGCATTGTGATTGACGGCACGGCATTGGACGGCCTAACTTGGCAGCGGCAGGATGGCGGCTGGCGCAGCGGCCGTTTCAGCCTGAGCCAAACCGGCAGCGAACTGCATGTTGCCGTAGACGGCTGGCAAAACGGCATTACCGTGCGCAATTTTGCCAATGGCACGCTCGGATTGAACCTTCCTGCCCAACAACCCGAACCGCCCGCCGCCCAACCCAAGCCGGAAACCCCGAATCCAAGGCTACCTGAAACCCCTGCCTTGCCAGACCTTCCGGCCGAAACCAAACCGCAGGAGCCTTCCGTTAATCCGGATCTGCCGGAAACCCCGATTTTGCCCACCAACCCGAGCAATACGGAGCAGCCTCTAACACCGCTGCCGCCTAACAATCCGGGCAACCCACCCGCCAATGCCGCACCGGCAACGCCTCCGGCCGAGCCAAACCATCCGATTCCTACGGAAACGCCGGTTTTGCCGACAAACCCGAGCAATACCGGCGGACAGATCCCGCCGATGTTGCCCGACAATCCCGCCTACTCCGTTGCCCCCGCTCCGGTTGTGCCGCCCAAGCCGGTTAAGGCCAAACGGCGCCTGTCTGTTTTCAGCAGACGGAAGGAGCAAGTGGTAAACAGCTATTCTTCTTGGAAACAAAAGGCTGAAGATAAGGTTTCTTCCGGCATCCTCTCCTGGAAACGCCGCCGGGCCGCGAAAAAAGCTGCAACGGCACCCCTCCAGCCGCAACAGCCCGCAACCATACTCCCGCCTTCCCATAGCCCCTTCAAGCGGCACCGCAGGGCGGCCGCTTCCGTGGGCACATCGGCAGCATTTGCCCACATTCCGCAACAGGCGGTGGCACTGACCCATGCCATGGCCGCTTTCGGCAACGGCCAAGGCAGTGCCGCAAGCGGTACTGTTTCGGCTCCCCCTAATCCGGCAGCCATCCTGACCACGCCTTCCGTGTAGTCGGTGTTGTGTATACAAAGTCATCCAACGGGCGGCTTTGTTTGCGTCTGCCTTCTTCGCCAACATGCCTATGTAGCTTGATTATAGTGAATTAAATTTAAATGCTCGCCTTGCCGTAACGTGTGTACTGTCTGCGGCTCGCCGCCTTGTCCTGATTTTTGTTAATCCACTATAAGATGGCGATGGTGAAAGATTGCCGCTAAAAGGCTACCTGAAAAATTTAGCTTCGCAGAAACTCGCTAGCTCGTTTTCAGGTAGCCTTTTTATCTCCGCAGCCAAGCTGCCGCGGGGTTAAAAATGGTTTTTTAATTCGCGCAGGGCGGTGAAGACTTGTTCTTCGCTATGCAGGCTTTGGCCGGCGAGTTCGGCGGTGCGGGCGGCTACCTGAAAATCGGCGGTGCGCAGGAAGGGGTTGATTTGCCGCTCGTGGGCGAGGGAGACGGGCAGAGTGGGCGTGTGCGCGGCGGTGGCCAGGCTGGGGGCGATGTGGGGATTGTGCGGCTCGATGTGCGCGGCAAAACGCAGGTTGGCGGCGGTGTATTCGTGAGCAGGGTAGAGCAGGGTTTTTTCAGGTAGCCTGTTGATGCGTTGCAGGGAGGCGAAGAGTTGGGTGGGGGTGCCGTCGAAAACGCGGCCGCAGCCTGCGGAAAAGAGGGTGTCGCCGCAGAAGAGCCGGGCTTGCCCGCCTGCTTGCAACAGGTAGCTGAGGTGGGTTTGGGTGTGGCCGGGGGTGTGCCAAACGTTCACTTGGCTTTGCCAGAGCGGCCAGCTACTGCCTTCGCCTACGGTGTGGGTGGCGTGTGGGATGTCGTGGTTGGCGTAAACGTGGCAGTCGGGGAACTGGCGGATGAGCTCGGGCAGGCCGGCGGTGTGGTCGGCGTGGTGGTGGGTAATCCAGATTTGTTGCAGCGCCAGGCCGTGGGCTTTCAGGTAGCCTATTACGGGGGCGGCATCGCCGGGGTCGATGCAGACGGCTTCGTTGCCTTGTTGGAGCAGCCAGATGTAGTTGTCGGCAAGGGCTTGGATAGGAGTGATTTTGAACATGATGGCGATGTTAATAAATTGACAAAAGGGTGGCCGATTGCTAGCCTTCACAGCATTTTACACGATAAGGGGGCGGCAGATGACTGCTGTGGATTATGTAGTGAATTTGGTATTGAGCGGGATTTTGATTGTGGGGGCGTATCAGTTTTATTTTTTCACCCAGCGCCACCCGCTGCGGCCGGCGCAGGTGCTGCATTCGCCGCTGGATGAGAAGATTCCGTTTGTGGCTTGGTGGTCGTGGGTGTATAGCTTTTTGTATTATCCGGCAATTTTGTATTTAAACTGGCTGATGGCGGATTCGCGCCAGTTTGTGATGACGGCGTTTAGCTTTTTGATTTTGCTGTTTGTGCAAATGATGTTTTTCTGGCTGTGGCCGGTGTCCACGCCGCCGCACTGGCGCAGTGTGAACACGGGCAAAACGGCTTCGGAGAAGTTTTTGCTGTTTGTGCAGAAGTTCGACCAATCCACCAACTGCTTCCCGAGTATGCACGTTTCGGTGGCGATGCTCACGGCCATGTATGCCTACCCGAGAATGGGCGCGGTGGCGTTTGCCTTTCCGGTGTTGATTGCGCTTTCCTGTATGTTTACCAAGCAGCATTATCTGATGGATTTGCCCGCCGGCGCGTTTTTGGGCTGGCTGGTGTTTAAGCTGTATGGCTGGCTGATGCTGGGGTAAACGGGAGGCTGCCTGAATATTCAGGTAGCCTTTATTGCCTGTTTGGGTATAGTGAATTAACAAAAACCAGTACGGCGTTGGCTCGCCTTGCCGTAACAGTGTGTACTGTCTGCGGCTCGCCGCCTTGTCCTGATTTTTGTTAATCCACTATATTTGCCGATTCAAGAAAGCGATTATGGAAACCTATCTGGTGGGCGGCGCGGTGCGCGATGCCTTGTTGGGGCGGGAAGTGAAAGACCGCGATTGGGTGGTGGTGGGCGCTGATGCGCCGGCCATGCTCGCGGCGGGCTATCAGCCGGTGGGCAAGGATTTTCCGGTGTTCCTGCACCCCGAAACGCATGAGGAATACGCCCTGGCGCGCACCGAGCGCAAAACCGGGCGCGGCTATGCCGGCTTCACTTTCCACGCCGAGCCGGACGTTACCCTGGAGCAAGACCTGCAACGGCGCGACCTCACCATCAACGCCATGGCGCAGGATGCGGCCGGGCAGATTATCGACCCCTTCGGCGGGCAGGCCGATTTGGCCGCGGGCATATTGCGCCACGTTTCCCCCGCCTTCGCCGAAGACCCGGTGCGGATTTTGCGCACCGCGCGGTTTGCCGCCCGCTACGGTTTTCAGGTAGCCCCCGAAACCCTGCGCCTGATGGCGGATATGGTGCAGAGCGGCGAAGCCGATGCGCTGGTGGCCGAGCGAGTGTGGCAGGAGTTTGCGCACGGGCTGATGGAAGCGCGGCCGGTGCGCATGATTGAAGTGCTGCGCCAATGCGGCGCGCTCGCCGTGCTGCTGCCCGAAGTGGAAGCCTTGTTCGGCGTGTCGCAGCGCGCAGACTACCACCCCGAAATCGACAGCGGCATCCACACCCTGCTCACCCTGCAAAGCGCCGCCGATGCCGGCCTGAGCCTGCCCGAACGCTACGCCGCGCTGCTGCACGATTTGGGCAAAGCCGTCACCGCGCCCGAAATCCTGCCCGCACACCACGGCCACGAGGAAGCCGGCGTGCCGCTGGTGCAGGCCGTTAATCAGCGCTGGAAAGTGCCCAAAGCCTGCGCCGACTTGGCTTTGCAAGTGTGCCGCTGGCACGGGCAGCTGCACAAGGCGGCCGAATTGCGCCCGCAAACCGCCGCCAAAATTTTGCAGCAAACCGATGCCTACCGTCGCCCCGAACGCTTCGCCGCCATGCTCAACGTGTGCCGCGCCGACGCGCAAGGCCGCCTCGGCTTCGAACACGTCGCCTACCCGCAACGCGAACACTGGCTCGCCCTGCTCGCCGCCGCGCAGCAAACCGACACCGCCGCCATCGCCGCCGCCCATGCCGAGCAACCGCAACGCATCGCCGAAGCCATCGCCGCCGACAGGCTGGCGCGGATTAAGCCCTTGCAGGAAGCGTATCGGCGGGAACAGGGAAAGGCTACCTGAAAAGCGCAGGCTTCAGCGCAGCGGAAAATACGCGGGCAGACCAATGGGATATAGTGGATTAACAAAAATCAGGACAAGGCGGCGAGCCGCAGACAGTACACACGTTACGGCAAGGCGAGCCAACGCTGTACTGGTTTTTGTTAATCCACTATAAAACGGAAAGGGACAGTATGTTGAATAAATCAGATGTGAAAGAATTTTGCGTTCGCTTGGCGGGGGAGTATCCCGGCTGGGAATATAAGGCGAGTGTTTTTAAGAATAAAACGTTGAAACATTCGGAGATTTGGATTGATCCTTCTTGGGTATTGCACCTTTCGGCAATGCCTAATGTCCGTGTTTTTAATAAATCTGTTACCAAGATCTTAAAAGAAGGATTTCAAGATCCATATATACCAAAATGGACTGCCCGTATGCTAATTCTTAGCCCGGATGCCCATAACCATTGCATGATTTATCAAAAGCTGGTGCACACCCTACCTGATGCCGAAGCCTATATCCGCGATTTTTTTGAACGGGGTTTGGATTTGGTGGAGTGTTATTTCAGTAATCCGGACGAAAAGGAGTTTCTGGCCGGTTATCCGATTTATGGCGAATTCCCCGCACCCTCTACGGATGATGCCTACGAAGGCTTGGGCAACTGTATTGCCCGCGCCATCCTGCTGGACTTTGATTATGTGGAACGGTTTATTAAAGATGATTTTCCTACGATTCGTCCCATTAGCGAGAAACGTCGCGAGCGCGTAGCCCAATGGCTGCCCATCTGGAAAGAACGCGCTGCCGAAACCGGCAGCATCCTGCCGCCGAAGAAGTAAAGCCGGGCAGGAGCGGCGGGATAGGCAATAGCGCCGCAGTGTATATTTTCAGGTAGCCTCCGGCAGGAAAGAGGCTACCTGAAAAATAACGCCGCCGTCTCCATTCTAAATAAACAGCGGCGTTTTGTTTGTATAGTGGATTAACAAAAATCAGGACAAGGCGGCGAGCCGCAGACAGTACACACGTTACGGCAAGGCGAGACAACGCTGTACTGGTTTAAATTTAATCCACTATATATCTGCCGGTAGCGATCACGGAGTTATAAACAGGCCAGCTCCCGCTCCAGCATTTCGGTAATCTGCTCGCGTGGGCGGATAAGCCGGAATTCGCTGCCGTTTACCAATACTTCGGCGGCGCGCGGGCGGGTGTTGTAGTTGCTGGCCATGCTGGCGGCGTAGGCGCCGGCGCTGCGTATCACCAAAAGATCACCGGTTTGGGCGGCGATGCGGCGGTTTTGAGCGAGAAAGTCGCCGGTTTCGCACACGGGGCCGACTACATCGGCGGTAAAAGTGTTGCCGGGTTGGGGGTTGGTGTTGTCGATGTGATGGTAGGCCTGATAGAGCGCCGGGCGCATCAGGTCGTTCATAGCGGCATCGACAACCACGAAATATTTGTCGCCGTTGCGTTTTACGCGCTCCACGCGGGTAAGTAGCAGGCCGGCGTTGCCAACCAGGCTGCGCCCGGGCTCGAGGATGAGTGAGAGTGCCCGATTGCCAAGCAGATGACGAACGGCTTGGGCGTAAGCAGATAGGTCGGGCACAGTTTCATCGTGATAAACAATGCCAACGCCGCCGCCTAGGTCGATGTGTTCTAATTCAATGCCCTGTGCAGCCAGGCGGTCTGCCAGATCCAGCAAGCGCCCGCAGGCTTCCACCAGCGGTGAGAGGTTGGTGAGCTGAGAGCCGATGTGGCAGTCGATACCGGTAATGCGCAGGTGCGGCAGGGTGGCGGCGTGGTAGTAGGCAGCTTCTGCATCTTCCATGGCAATACCGAATTTGTTGGCTTTCAAACCGGTGGAAATATAGGGGTGGGTTTGCGCGTCCACATCGGGGTTGATGCGCAGAGAAACGGGCGCCACAATGCCGCATTCGGCTGCAGCGGCGTTGAGTTGGCCTAGCTCGGGCAGACTTTCCACATTGAAGCACTTGATGCCGGCCTCCAGCGCATACATCATTTCAGCGCGGCTTTTGCCCACGCCGGAGAAAATGGTTTGGTCGGCACGGCCGCCGGCGGCCAGCACACGAGCCAGTTCCCCGCCGGATACGATGTCGAATCCACAGCCCAAACCGGCAAAATGGCGCAAAATACTCAGATTCCCATTAGCCTTCACTGCGTAACACAGCAAAGGACTAAGCCCGTCAAAGGCGGAGGCATAGTTTTCATAGGCTGCAGTAAGCGCAGCCTGGCTATACACATACAACGGGGTGCCAAACTCCTCGGCCAATGCGTTGAGGGAGACGTTTTCGCAATATAAAGACATGGTTATTCACTCGAAGGCAGCGGTTGCGGCGCCACATCGGGCATCGGCGCGATGGGGCTGAATTGCAGGCCGGTTTGCACGGGGGCGAAGCGGGCGCGGTCGCTTTCTTTGGGCAGGTAGAGGTCGCCTTTATAGCCGCAGGCGCTCAAAAGCAGGGCGGCGGCGAGGGCGGGGAGCAGGGTTCGCATCATCACATCAACTCGAAATTGCCTGAAACAGGCGGCTGTGGCAAGATGGCGCATCTTAAACAAAAAAGCCGCGGTGCACAAACCATCATGAACGAAACCGAATTTTTGCGCTATTCCGACCAGTTGTTTGCCCACATCGAAGACCAGCTCGACCAATGCGGTGCCGATTTCGACTGCGAACACAACGGCAATGTGCTCACCATTGAGGCCGACAACGGCACGCAGATTATCGTCAACCGCCACACGCCGAACCAGGAACTGTGGATTGCTGCCAAAAGCGGCGGCTACCACTTCGCCCTGCGCGAGGGCGAATGGCGCTCCACCCGCGACGGCAGCAGTTTTTTCGCCATGTTGAACGAAGTGCTGGGCGAGGCGGCGGGCGAAGCGGTGGAAATCGAGCCGTTGTAGTTGGGGCTGCTGCTTGTAAAGGCTACCTGAAAATCGATTGTAGATTTTCAGGTAGCCTTTACCCATTAAGGCCGCCGCTTGATTTTATGCAATACCATGCCGATAACGATGGCGCAGAGCAGCAGGCCGAAGACTGCGGGTAGGATAACGGCGTAGCCTGCCGCCCGGCCGTAACGGATGCTCCACAGGATTTTGCCTGCGGCGGCTGCGGCTAGGCAGAACAGCCCGAGGCGCGGTTTGCGCTGCCAGAAGGCGGCGGCAATCAGCATCAGGCTCAGAGCAACCATGCCCGATGCCAAGACTTTGGCCGTATTCCAGCCGCCGAGCAGGAAGTTTTGCTCCATGGCCAAGAACTGCCGGATACGTTCGTTTGGATAGTCGGGCGGGGGAAACCAAAACATACTGCTGAGCAGCAGCAACAAGGTAGCCCAAATACCGGCGTGGCTGCGGCGGTAGGCTGCGAGGCAGAAGGGGATGAGGAACAACGGGCGGATGTACCAGCTCAGGGGGTTATGATGCCGGGCGAATGCCCAATGGAAAAAACGGCTGTCGGCAAAAAAAGCGGCAATCAGGGCGGCGCTGAGCAGGGCGAATAGGATGGCGGCTGCGCGATCGATGGCGGATTGGTTCATAGGGGACGTTTAATATATAGTGGATTAACAAAAATCAGGACAAGGCGGCGAGCCGCAGACAGTACACACGTTACGGCAAGGCGAGACAACGCTGTACTGGTTTTTGTTAATCCACTATAAAAGGCTACCTGAAAACGGTTTGGATGCTTTCAGGTAGCCTTTGCTTTAGCGGTGTTTGATTGTCCAGCAGCGGTGGATTTTGCGGTTGCGGAAGTCTTCGGGTACGGATTGGCGGCTGATTTCGGCCACGGCATGGCGTTCGGCCACGGCAGGTTCGAGCTCGAAGCTGCGCAGGTTGTTGGAGAAATAAAGCGTGCCGCCGGGCTCGAGCAGCTGCATGGCTTCGCGGATGAGGCGGGGGTGGTCGCGTTGGATGTCGAGGATATCGAGCATTTTTTTGCTGTTGGAAAAGCTGGGCGGGTCCATCACGATGAGGTCGAAGCGTTTGCCTTCGGCAGCGGCGTTTTGCAGGTATTGGAATACGTCGGCGCGGATGATGCGGTGCTGCTCGGGGTTGATTCGGTTGAGCTCGAAGTTGCGCCGCGCCCAATCGAGATAGGTGTTGGACAAATCTACGGTTTCGCTGCCGGTAGCACCGCCGGTGGCGGCATATACGCTGAAGCTGCCGGTGTAGGAAAAGAGGTTGAGGAAGCGTTTGCCTCGGGCTTCGCTGCCCACGAGGGCGCGGGTGTTGCGGTGGTCGAGGAAGAGGCCGGTGTCGAGGTATTTGTTGAGGTTTACCCAGAAGGCGCGGCCGTTTTCGTGCACGATAAAATCTTCGCCGCTGCGGCCGGTTTTTTCGTATTGGCTGCTGCCGCGCTGGCGGCTGCGCTGTTTGAGGTGGATGTGTTCGGCGGGAAAGCCGGTGATGAATTGCACGGCTTCCACCACTTCGGCCAGCCAGGCTTCGTATTCGGCGTGCTGCATAATCCAGCCGGTGTCGTATTCCTGCAGGTGGGCGTGGTTGGCGTAGATGTCGATGGCGAAGGGGTATTGCGGGATGTCGCGGTCGTAGAGCCGCCAGGCTTCGATGTTTTGCCGGCGCGCCCATTTGATGAGGTGTTTGGCGTTTTTGCCCAGCCGGTTGGCAAAGGCGGTGATTTCGCTCATGTGAGGCTACCTGAAAAGTGGAAAAGGAATGCGGCTATTTTACGGTTAATTGCCCCATCGCTCCAAACGGGCCACTGTGGCTTTCAGGTAGCCTTTTCGGCAGATAGGTGTCAATCCAAAGATTTTGCTTGACCGAACTCGGATAAACGCCTAAGATGCCGCCTCTTTTTTGTTCGAAGCCATCGTCTTCAGCCCCCGCAGTTTTACAGCTGCGTCTGTTTGCCGCATTTTGCGTGCAATCCTTCTCTGCTTCGCAGGTTGTCGCCGATGCCATTCCAAGCGTTTTGCTTGCGACAATCTTTTGCGTAACCCCTCCGGCGGTTGCCTTCACTTTCTTTACTGCGTTAGCCCGTCTTGCCGTACTGCCTGTACTGTTTGCGGCCTGTCCTAGTATGGAAAGCGAATGAGTCCCGCCTCTTTCTGTTAGCGCATCCTTTTGCTTCGCGGCTGCCCGTTTTGTGCGGGCGGAAAGTATTGTTGTCCTTTTGGGAAACACATGACCATCCAATTCAGCGACCTGCTGCACGATAAAAACCTGCTCGCCGCCCTGCGTTCTGCCGGCTACATCGAGCCCACCCCCATCCAAACCCAAGCCCTGCCCGCCGCCATTGAAGGCCGCGATATCATGGCTTCGGCGCAAACCGGCTCCGGCAAAACCGCCGCTTTCCTGCTGCCCAGCCTGCAACGCATCACCCGCCGCAGCGACAAGCCCGGCAAAGGCCCGCGTATCCTCGTGCTCACGCCAACGCGCGAGTTGGCGGCGCAGGTGGAAAAAAACGCCAAAATCTACGCCCAAAACATGAAATGGCTGCGCACCGTCACCCTGGTGGGCGGCTCGTCTTTCGGTTTTCAAATCAAAGCGCTGGCCAAACCGATTGATTTGGTGGTGGCCACGCCCGGCCGCCTGATGGACCATATGCGCAGCGGCCGCATCGATTTCGACCGCCTCGAAGTGTTGGTGCTCGACGAAGCCGACCGCATGCTGGATATGGGCTTTATCGACGACATCGAAACCATCGTGGCCGCTACGCCCGAAAGCCGCCAAACCCTGCTCTTTTCCGCCACTTGGGACGGTGCCGTAGGTAAACTCGCCCGCCGGCTCACTAAAAATCCCGAAGTGATTGAAATCGAGCGTGAAGACAACCAGGGCAAAATCGACGAGCAGCTCTTTTACTGTGACGACAAAAACCATAAAAACCGCCTGCTCGACCATATTTTGCGCGATGCCAATATCGACCAGTGCATCATCTTCACCAGCACCAAAGCCATGAGCGAACAGCTGGCCGACGAACTTTATGAAAAAGGCTTCGCCGCCAACTGCCTGCACGGCGACATGCCGCAAAACTGGCGCAACCGCACGCTGATGGATTTGCGCAAAGGGCGTATCAAAGTGCTGGTGGCCACCGATGTGGCCGCGCGCGGTATCGACGTGCCCAGCATCACCCATGTGATCAACTACGACCTGCCCAAACAGGCCGAAGACTACGTGCACCGCATCGGTCGTACCGGCCGCGCCGGCCGCCACGGCCTCGCCCTCACTTTTGCCGAAGTGAACGAATACGTGGCGGTGCACAAAATCGAAAAATACCTCGGCCGCAAGCTGCCCGAGTTCACCGTCGAAGGCATGGAGCCCACCCGCAAGCGCAGCAAAGCCCCGCGCAAGGCCAAAGGCGGCGGCTGGAAACAAAAAGGCGGCAGCAAGCCCAACGGCAGCGGCAAACCCTTCGGCCGCCCCGCCGGCAACCCGCGCAGCAAAGCCCGCAAACCGGCCGCCCAAGGCCGTCGCGCCTGATATGGCTGAACAATTTCCCCCTGCTGGGCGAACCGACGCAGTAGGGGGAAATAAGCATTTGAGTTATGGCCGGTTTGTAGAAGCTGGCTGTAAATAATAAAGGCTACCTGAAACTTGGGAAGCGGCATGAAAAATTGTCGTATGGTTTCAGGTAGCCTTTAGTTTGGCTTGAGCGATTTGCTTGGCTTGTTTGTTCGGCTTACAGTAAGATAATTGGCTGTTTGAGTGTGCGAGAACGCTTCCCCTGTGCATGAACACTGTGTCGGGGGGAAACGTCTAAAGCCAAACTCAAAAATGCTGCTTCCCAAGCAGATTGCAAAACAGCCAATCTACGGCACATTGTGCCGTAAACGTAAACCGCAGCTAAAACATCTCATTTCATGGGATGGTCTGATTTCTATTTTGAATGACGATACTGTTTGGGCTACCTGAAAAACAGATGGCGTTGCTGATGTTTGCTTTGCCGCAGCCCTATTGTTTTAACTTTATTGAGGCTTCGTTTTCAGGTAGCCTGTTCCATCATTTTCCCCAACCCTGCCGCTTCGTGCCGCAGAAGAACCGTTGATAAATATAGTGAATTAAATTTAAACCAGTACAGCGTTGGTTCGCCTTGCCGTAACGTGTGTACTGTCTGCGGCTCGCCGCCTTGTCCTGATTTAAATTTAATCCACTATATCACGGATTAGGAGTGTAACTATATGAAAAACCAACGCGATTCCAATAAACGCAATCCGCGCCGCGCTGATGAAAAAGTTTCAGCCAGCCCTAAGCGCCAGCAGCGGCCTGAAGCGGAGAAAGCGCCGAAAACCCGCGTGGCACGGGCAAAAAAGCTGGCGGTGCGCCCGGGCAACCAAAAAGTGCAGAGCCAAGTGCGCCGTTTGCAGGAACAGCGTTCCGATTTGAGCGGCATCGAGCCGGTGCGCCTGCAAAAGGCGCTGGCCGCTTCGGGCGTGGGTTCGCGCCGCGAGATGGAGGAGTGGATTCAGAACGGTTGGGTAACGGTAAACGGCAAGGTGGCGCAGCTGGGCGACAAGGTGCAGCCGGAAGACCAGGTGTTGGTGAAAGGCAGCGTCATTAAGCTGAAATGGCCTGATCGATTGCCGCGTATCATCTTGTATTACAAGCAGGAAGGCGAGATTGTGTCGCGCGACGACCCGCAGGGGCGCGTGAGCATTTTCGACCGCTTGCCGCAGGTGGCGAGCAGCCGTTGGGTAGCCATCGGCCGCTTGGACATCAATACCAGCGGCCTGCTGATTCTCACCACTTCCGGCGAATTGGCCAACCGTTTTGCCCACCCGAGCTTCGAAGTGGAGCGTGAATACGCGGTGCGCGTATTGGGCGAGCTGGGCATGGACGAGATGCGCCTGCTTACCAGCGAGGGCGTGATGCTGGAAGACGGCCTGGCGCGGGTGGAACGCATCCACAGCCAGGGCGGGGAAGGCGTGAACAAATGGTATAATGTGGTGCTAAAAGAGGGGCGCAACCGCGAAGTGCGCCGCATTTTCGAGCATTTCGGCCTTACGGTGAGCCGCCTGGTGCGAACCGGCTTCGGGCCGATTGGTTTGCCCAACCGCTTGAAGCGTGGGCAGTTTTATGAGCTGAACGCGGCGGAAGTGGCTTCAGTGATGAAATGGGCGGATTTGCCGCTGCCGGATAGCCGCCGTCGGCATGGCTGATGGATGTTGCCAACTAAAGGCTACCTGAAAAATAAACAGCCGCTTTCCCATTGTTCTTTAACGAGTTATGAAGCAGCCCAACCGCATCGATTCCCAGCCGGCGTTTTTGCTGTCGGCCACGCCGTGGCGCGAAACCAGCCTGCTGGCGGAGCTGTTTAGCCGCGATTACGGGCGGGTGGCGGTGGTGGCGCGCAGCGCGCGCAAACGGCAGAGCGAATTGCGCGGTGTGTTGGTGCCGTTTGTGCCGGTTCAGGTAGCCTGGTATGGCAAGGAAGAGTTGAAAACGCTGCACCGAGCCGAATGGTTGGGCGGCTGGCCGCAGCCGCAGGGCAGGGCACTGCTGAGCGGGCTGTATGTGAATGAATTGGTGCAGAAACTCACTGTCCGGGAAGACCCGCAGCCCGCGTTGTATGAGGCTTTGCGGCAGGTGATGCGCACTTTGTGCACCGAGCCGAACCACGCCGCCGTGCTGCGCCGTTTTGAGTGGACATTGCTCACGCTGGCAGGCTATGCGCCGGACTTGCAGAAAGACAGCGCGGGCTGCCCGGTGGAAGCCGATCGGCAATACTGGCTGCGGCCGGAACATGCGGTGCTGCCGTTGGAGCAGCGGCATAGCCTGACGCCGGCAGAAGTGCAGCCTGGCGTGGCGGTAGACGGTGATGTGTTGATTCAGCTGCAAAACGGTGAATTTACCGATACCGCCGCTTTGCAGCAGGCACGCCGGATTACCCGCCTGCTGCTGGATTTTCGCCTGCCGGAAGGGATTAAATCGCGTCAGGTGTTGCAGCAGATACAGGCTTTCAGGTAGCCTTTATCCTCCAATCACATCATGCTTTGAGGAAAAACGAAGTGGATTTACACAACACAGAACTTTGCCGCGTGCGGGCGATTACCGCGTTTATCAGTTTGAATAAAAATAGTAATTTATGGGCTGGCGTGCTGGTGGAAGCCAAACGCCAATGCGACCGCTTGGCCGAGTCGTTTGCCCGGGCGGGCTATACCGTGCAGTCGGTACGGCTGGTGTCAAACCCATTCGGCGAATATTTGGATACCGAAAACGTGCAAACGGCCAAGCAGGGTTTGGCCCGTATCCAGCAGATTTTGCAGGAATTGAATCACGGAAAGGCAATGCGTATCCGTTTTGCTGTTGGCGAGGCGGTGGGTGCGCACGAAATCGCCCTGCTGCCGGAGTTGATTCGCGATTACGGCGATTTGTGCAATGCCTGTGTGAATGTGGGCATGGATGAGAATGGTTTTTTAGACAGGCAAACCATTGAGTTGTGCGTGGCGACTATGCAGGAAATCGGCCGCATTACGCCGCGCGGCGAGGGCAATTTCAATTTCACGGTAAACTTCAATTGCCGGCCGCTGATTCCGTATTTCCCCGCCGGCTACCACCGCGCAGAGCAGGGCAACTGTATTGTGTTGGGCTTGGAAACGCCGGATTTGCTGGCCGCCGCCTTACGTGGATTAAATAATCAGCCGGCAGAGCATGCCAAATATTTTCAGGTAGCCTATTCGGCCATGCGCGAGGCGCTGCAATACCACATCGAGCGTGTGCAGCAATGTGTGGCCGACACGCCTTTGGATGCAGGTTGGGCTTATGCCGGCATGGATACTTCGGCGGCGCCGTCAAAGAATTGTACTTCAATGGTGGAACTGTATCGGCTGATGCGCGTGCCGTATTTCGGCGCAGCCGGTACGGTGGAAGTATCCGCACTGCTTACCCGTGTGTTCAAGTCGCTGGAGCGGGTGCAGGCCGTGGGTTTTTCCGGCCTGATGCTGGCGGTAACCGAAGACGAAGGTTTGGCCGAGGCCACCCGCAGGAAACAGTTCGATATCCGCGCCCTGCTCACTTACAGCAGCGTATGCGGTATCGGTTTGGATACCGTGCCGATTGCCGGCAGCACTCCGGCGGAGAAAATTGCCGACATCATGTGCGACACCGGCACCATGGCCTTACGCCTGAACAAGCCGCTCACTGTACGCCTGTTCCCCGTTCCAGGATTGGAGGCAGGCGAGATTACGGCATTTGAGAGCGATGATTTGTGTAATTGCGCGGTATTGGCAATACCTTAGGACGGCTTCGTGCAGATGGCACGCCGGTTGCTTAGTTACCTTTGCGGCGTGAGTCATGAAGCTAAATTGCAAAATTCGATACCCGAAAGGAAAGAAGATGCTGTTGGGCGTTAATATCGACCACGTTGCCACTTTGCGTAATGCGCGCGGTACGCGCTATCCCAGCCCGTTGGAAGCAGCTTTGGTTGCCGAAACCCACGGCGCGGATTTGATTACTTTGCATTTGCGCGAAGATCGCCGCCATATCAAAGATGCAGATGTGTTCGCCATCAAACAGGCAATCCGCACCCGCATGAATTTGGAAATGGCGCTGACGGCAGAAATGCTGGATAACGCCTTACAGGTGCAGCCGGAAGATGTGTGCATCGTGCCGGAAAAACGGCAGGAGGTCACCACCGAAGGCGGCTTGGATGTGCTGGCGCAACAGCAGACAGTAGCGGAGTTTACGCAGCAATTAAATGCTGCCGGCATCCGCGTTTCGTTGTTTATCGATGCGGATGAGCAACAAATTAAGGCTGCTCGTGATGTGGGCGCGCAAGCCATTGAGCTGCATACCGGCGCGTATGCCGATGCAACTTCTCATACCGTTCGGCAAAACGAATTGTTACGTTTGGAAGAAGCGGCATATTTTGCTTCGGAATTGGGTTTGGTGGTCAATGCCGGGCATGGTTTGGCGATTCACAACGTAGCACCGGTGGCACGGATTTTGCCGATTCGCGAGCTGAATATCGGCCATGCGCTCATTGCGCAAGCCGTGTTTTTGGGCTTGCCGGAAGCGATACGGCAAATGAAGGAAGAGATTTATCGGGCTCGGAGTCAGCCGGATTAGAGTTTTAAATGGAGCAGCTATTGAAAAGTAGGGGGAAAAGGAGTTTGCTGGTAATTTGTTTTCATATGACCCCTGCCTTCAGGTGATTTATTTAATTGTGGAGTGAGTAACTAATAGCTAGTTTGTTTAGTTGGATTTGAAAGAACATATAGTGTTGTCGGGAGGATGGGGTAAAAGGGAAAATGATGAATGATAAATTAAAGATGCAAGGTTTTACATTGATGGAGTTAATGATAATTGTGACAATAGTGGCGATTTTGGCTGTTATTGCCTATCCCAGTTATGACACATTTACACGTAGGTCACGGATGGAGCAGGCAAAGGCCAGTATTATGTCTACCGCCAGAGATATGGAGCGACTCTATACGCAACAACGGAGTTTTATTGGTGCTCCTAAACCGGCGGATACTGAATTTTTTACTATTAATTTTGCCACAAACAGTCCGACTGCCAACAGTTACGAGATTGTTGCCAAGCCAAACAGCAGGAATAATAGCGAGCCTAAGGCTATTTACTATAGCAGCATTGCTGGTACATTCAGTCGTTGCGATAAAGCCAGTATGGATAACTGCGAACAATTTTAATATTTCAATTCTATTCACTTTATTTACAAAGCCGTTTATACTGTCCACTCCGTTACTTCACTAAGGAGTGGCAGCATGAACGGCTTATCTGTTTCCACCCAACACGGTTTCACACTGATGGAGCTGATGATTATTATTGCTGTGGTGGCGATTTTGGCGGCTATTGCGTATCCTTCATACCAATCGTTTGTGCGCAAATCTCGTTTGGAAGAGGCCAATGCTGCTTTATTGGAAAATAGCCGGGCAATGGAGCGTTTTTATGCGCGAAACCGCACGTTTAAAGCCACTTCCACCACTTGGCCGGCATTGGCGGTTAGCCAAACGCAGCATTTCTGTATTAAATTCCAAGGCAATGCGCGCGGGGTGTTGGGAGATAAATATACAATTAAAGCCGTGGCTTTTGATGTGAATAAAGAGCCACGGGTTTTGTTGATTAACCAAGACCAAACGGTACGGATTTGCCAAAGCAGCCGTAGCCGTTGCGACAATAAAGAAGTGTTTTCCGGCGGTAATAATATCGACCAAGAATGCGAATTATTGCATTAGTTTTTATTTAATTAAAATTCAAATTTTGATGAGCATTACTCTTTTATTGCAACAAAAAATTCAGAATGTCGATTACGCACGCATGATTCAAAGCAATATTGCTCCTTTCAGCCCGGCAGAAACCGATCTGCTGGCTGAAATTTTGAGTGGCTACGAATTTGATGTGGTGCAGCAGCAGGCGCTGGTGCAGGCGGTGATGCAGCAGTCCCGTTTCGATCCGGATGCCTTCCACCAAGAGTTTGACGATGAAGACGTAACCGGCATCTGCCCGCATTGCATCAACCCGCCTATGCCGCCGTTGCGTGATTATTTGGTGTGGCGTCAAACGCTGGCTAAACAGGCTACCTGAACATTTCAGGTAGCCTGCTTCCCTGTATAATCAAGCAATAACTTTATTTGGAAATACCCATGCGCATTATTTCTGCCAACGTAAACGGCATCCGTTCTGCCTATAAAAAAGGCTTCTATGAATACCTGGCCGCAAGCGGCGCCGATATCGTCTGTGTTCAGGAGCTCAAGGCTCAAGAAGCCGATTTGGATGACAGCATGAAAGCCCCGCACGGTATGCACGGCGTTTGGCATTATGCTGAAAAGCGCGGCTATTCCGGCGTGGCGCTGTATAGCAAACGCGAGCCGGACCGCGTGCAAACCGGCATGGGTATTGCCGAATTCGATGCCGAAGGCCGCTTTGTGCAGGCTGATTTTGGCAATTTGTCGGTGATTTCGCTCTACTTGCCGTCCGGCAGCAGTTCGGAAGAACGCCAGCAGGTGAAGTTCCGCTTCTTGGAAGCTTTCTACCCGATGTTGCGCGAGCTGCAAACCCAAGGCCGCGACATCGTGATCTGCGGCGATTGGAATATTGCGCACCAAAACATCGACTTAAAAAACTGGAAAGGCAATCTGAAAAACTCCGGTTTCTTGCCTGAAGAGCGCGAGTGGATCGGCAAAGTGATTGCCGAACTGGGCTGGGTGGATATTTGGCGCACGCTCTATCCCGAAACGCCCGGCTACACCTGGTGGAGCCAGCGCGGCCAGGCCTATGCCAAAGACGTGGGCTGGCGCATCGACTACCAAATGGCCACGCCCGCCCTGGCCGGGCGCGCCCGCTCCGCCCATGTTTATAAGCAGGAGAAATTCTCCGATCACGCCCCGCTGGTGGTGGATTACGATTATCCGCTGTAGCGGATGCCGACCGTTTCGGTTTCTCAGAAGGCCGACACTTCAGAAAATCTGTTTCAGGTAGCCTGTATCTTGCCCCGCAGGCTGCCTGAAAAGCCGATTGCCTCCATTAAATATTTGATATTTGTGAACTATACGTTTTCAGGTAGCCTGTAGTTTTTGTTGAAAAGGCTACCTGAAACTGCGAAAACCAACCCAAGGAAACACCATGTATTTTGTAGACCGTAGCGCCGTGGTGGTGAAGCCCACCGAAGCTTTCCTCGCCTGGCTCAAAAGCACCGGCGACGACCTGCCCGACCTCACCCTTGCCCAAATCCGCAGCAACTGCAGCGTGTATCTGTTGGCGCAGGCCGATACGCCCGAAGAGAGCGCCGGCCTGTTTGGCGAACGCTGGCGTGAGGTATTCAGTGGCGAAATTGCTTCGTGGGAAGTGCCGCAGGAGCAATGGCCGGAGCTTACGCCCGAGCTGTTTACCCGCTTTTTCGATCTCGAATTCCACGACATGGTGCTGGACACGGATGACGACGATATCCGCGTCAGCCCCGTGGTGGACAACATGATGTAGCCGCCGTGCAACCTTTTCAGGTAGCCTTCCGGCCTTCACGGCTGCAACACCTGCTGCAGTTGGCCGCATGGGCGTGGCTGGCCGTTATCTGGCTGCTGTATTTCTCCGGTTGGCTGCGCCTGATCGGCCTCGCGCTTACCGCCCCTGCCGCTTGGTATGCCCTGCGCCGGCCGTTGCCAATCGGCAGCCTCACAGTGGGCAGCGGCGGCGGGGCCGTGCTGTTCTTGCAGCTGCAGCAAATTGCCGTGGCGGCCACCCTGCGCGGCGGCGTGGTGTTGCCGTGGTTGCAACTCTTGCACTGGCAAACCGACGGCGGCCGGCAGATTTACCAAGCTGTGTGGCCGGATTCCGCCGATGCCGAAGGATTGCGCCGCCTGCGGGTGTGGGCGCGTTGGGGGCAGGCGCGGAAGAAACGGAGCAAACCGTTGGATAGGCAGGATTCCAGCTAACAACAGCCGTGCCAACGCGGCATATTTTATTGGCTTTTCATTGCATACAGGACTCAACCCTATGATCAATCCCAACCACCTTATCCTACCCAGCCGCTTGGGTTTTGCCGAAACGCTGGCCGTGTTGAAACAGGCTTTTGCCGCCAAGCAGATTACCCTGTTTGCCGAAATCCCGCATTCCGCGCTGGCCGCCGAACACGGCCTACCGCTGGCGCCCGCCAGCCTGCTGATTGTCGGCCACCCGGCCAAAGGCACGCCGCTGATGCAGGCCGATTTGCTGCTGGCCGCCGAGCTGCCGCTAAAAGTGTTGGTGTACGAGCAAAACGGCCGCGTGCAGGTGCTGTACCGCCGCGTGTTGCCGCTGGTGGCGGGTCGCGGTTTGGGCGAAGCGGAAACTGCCGCTGCGCAAATCGATGCCGCCACGGGCGCGCTGATTGCTGCCGCGCTGGATGGCGTGCCGGGCTGAATTCCGCTGGAGTATAATGCTGCGCCAAAAGGCTACCTGAAAAGGTTTAACCGTTTTCAGGTAGCCTTCATCAGTTATAGTGAATTAACAAAAACCAGTACGGCGTTGTCTCGCCTTGCCGTAACGTGTGTACTGTCTGCGGCTCGCCGCCTTGTCCTGATTTTTGTTAATCCACTATAAAGCAGGCTACCTGAAAACGCCGCTCGAAATGCGGCCAGCAAGCGCTTGGCACAATCATGTGACCGACACCATCATTTTCAGGTAGCCTTTGCCAAGCCGGCCGTATCGGCATACAGGCTACCTGAAAGCCCGTTTGGCATGTTCAGGTAACCCATCAAACAAGGTTGAACACATGAAAACACTCTCCCAATGGCTCGCCCACCTCGAAACCACCTACACCGGCGGCACTGCTCACAGCCACGGCAGCATTGATTTGGGCTTGGAGCGCGTGCGCGCGGTGAAAGAGCGGATGGGTTTGCAGCCGCAATGCCCTGTGATCGTGGTGGCCGGCACCAACGGCAAAGGCTCGGTGTGCGCCTTTTTGGAAAGCATCTACCGCGCCGCCGGGTTCAAAACCGGCATGCTCACCAGCCCGCACATTCTGCGCTATAACGAGCGCATTTGCGTGAACGGCCAGCCCGCTGCCGACGAAACCATTGCCGCCTCTTTCGAGCGCATTGAAGCCGCCCGCGGCGATACCGCACTCACTTATTTCGAATTCAACACCTTGGCCGCCGTGGATATTTTCCAGCGCGCCGAAGCCGATGTGATGATTCTGGAAGTCGGGCTCGGCGGCCGGCTGGATGCGGTGAATATTTTTGACGGCGACGTATCGGTGGTAACGTCGGTGGATTTGGACCACCAAGCCTTTTTGGGCGACACGGTGGAGCAGGTGGCCTTCGAAAAAGCGGGCGTGTTCCGCACGGGCAAACCCGCGATCTGCGCCCAAAACCCGCCGCCCGAATCGCTGCGCCGACACGCCGAAGCCATCGGCGCCGACCTCTTGCTGGCCGGTCGCGATTTCGGCTTCAGCAAGCTGGAGCAGCAGCAATGGTCGTTTCACTTTCATCCCGAGCACAGCCGCCTGTTTTCAGGTAGCCGCAACCGCAACGCGTTACCTTTTCCCGCCCTGCGCGGCGGCTACCAGCTGGGCAACGCCGCCTGCGCGCTGGCGGTGCTCGAATGCCTGAATGCGCGGCTGCCGGTGGATATCGGCGCCATCAAACGCGGGCTGTTGCTGGTGAGCCATCCCGGCCGTTTCCAGGTGTTGCCCGGCCGCCCGCTCACCATATTGGATGTCGGCCACAATCCGCACGCCGCCCGTGCCTTGCGCCGCAGCCTGATGGCGCTGCCGTTTGCCGAAAAACGGCTGGCGGTGTTCAGCATGTTGGCCGACAAAGATATCGACGCTGTGGTTTCCCTGCTGCAAGACCAGTTCGACGAATGGCTGGTTGCCCCGCTGCCGCTGCCGCGCGGCCTCTCGGCGGAAGCATTGCAGCAGCATCTGGAAGCGGCGGGAGCGGCCAATGTTCGCCTGTTTGCCAGCGTGGGCGAGGCCTATCGCACTGCCTTATCGGAGGCTGGGGAAAATGATAGAATTGTCGTATTTGGTTCGTTTCACACGGTGGCCGAAGTGATGGGCGCACCGCAACAGGAATAAGGAATTATGCCCCCCCAGTCCAACCCGAATTGGCGCCATCTGGAAGAATACGAGCAGATTAAGCGCAAAAACCGCCGCCGCTTGGTGGGTGCGCTGCTGCTCACCACGGTGGTGGCGCTGCTGCTGGCCAAAGTGATGGGCAGCAGCAAAAATACTGCCGCGCCGGGCGAAATCACCGTGAGCGGCGGCAGCGAAACCGCCGCTTCCATGGCGGTGGAAACCCATCCGCTGCCCGAGCCGGTGGCCGAAGTGCCAACCGGTGCCGACACTGCGGTGGAAATGCAGCCGCAGCCTGTGTCGGCGCCGGTTGTTGAGCCGGAAGCCGTGGTTGTGGAACCTGCTCCGCCTGCGTCGCAGCCCGTACAACCAGCCAAGCCGGTGGAGGCGCGCACCACGGTGTTGCCCAATCCGCTGGCCAACTCCGGCAATGCGGCTAATCCGCCGCCGAGCCGCTCGGCTGCACCGCCGGTGCGAGTGGAAAGCAAGCCTGCGCCACAGCCGCGTGTAGAAGCCAAGCCGGTGCCTGCTGAGCCGCGCGCGCAACAGGCGGAAAACAATAAACCGGCGGCCCAGCCGCAGGCCAAACCTGCCGTGCCGGAAACCCCGCGCCGCGCCGAGGGCGTGAAACCGCAAACGCCTGCCTCACAGCCGAATGAGCGCCGTGCCGAAAGCAAACCGGCCGAACCGAAGCCGACCGAACATAAACCAGCAGAGCGCCGCCGCCCAGCCGAACGCCCAGCTGAACGTCGGCAGGAACGTAAGCCAAACGGCAACCGCCTCTCGCCGGAAGATATTTTGAATAACCGCGCTGCCAACCATGTGGCCGGCAACGGCAAAGCGGCCGACAATCAAGCTGCCCAGACGGAGCGGCGCATGGTGATTCAGGTGGGTGCTTACACCACCGAAGAGCAGGCACGCGCCGTGCAAAAACGGCTGGCCGATGCGGGCGTGAGCGCCTATGTGGCGCCGCCGGCCAACAAAGGCGGTAACGCGCTCTACCGCGTGCGCACCGGTTCATATCCCAACCGCCAGGCCGCCGGCCAGGCAATGGGCAAAATTAAATCGCAGGGGCTGGACGGCATCCTGCTGGAGCGCTGATGACTTTGTTTGACTATCTTGCGCTGCTGGTGATTGCGGCGTTTACCCTGATTTCGCTGTTTCGCGGCGTGGTGGCCGAATTGGTGGGCTTGGTTTCTTGGCTGGGCTCGCTGCTGGCGGCCAAGCTGCTTGCTCCATTGGTGGGCGACTGGCTTTCAGGTAGCCTCAAGCCGCATGCGCTGGCGGTGGTGGCAGCGTTTATCGGCGTGTTTCTGCTGGCGCGGCTGCTGTTCCGCCTGCTGCAAACCGTGCTTACCTCTTCCGCCGGCGCGTTGGGGCTGGGCGGGGCAAACCGCCTGCTCGGCGGCGTGTTCGGTGCGGTGAAGGGGGTGCTGGCGGTAACGCTGGCAGTGCTGGCCTACGCGTTTACCGATTTGCCGAAGAGCGAGGAATGGCGGCATTCGCAAACCGCATTTGTTTTCGAGGGCTTGGCCCAATTGGCCGTGCCGTATCTGCCGCCGTTTATGGCGGATCGTGTCGACTACCGGCAAGCGCCGGGGGAGTGAGTTTATGTGTGGCGTATTGGGCATGGTGGCCTTCGAGCCGGTGAATCAGTTGCTGTATGACGGCTTGCAGGTGTTGCAGCACCGCGGGCAGGATGCGGCGGGCATCGTCACCGCCGAGGGCGAGATGTTTCATATGCACAAAGATACCGGCATGGTGCGCGATGTGTTCCGCACGCGCGATATGCGCAACCTGGTGGGCAACGCCGGCATCGCCCATGTGCGCTATCCCACCGCCGGCAACGCGGGCAGCAGCGCCGAGGCGCAGCCCTTTTATGTGAATTCGCCCTTCGGCATCGTGCTGGCGCACAACGGCAACCTCACCAACACCGATGAGCTCAATGCCAACCTGTGCCGCCGCCACCTGCGCCATATCAACACCGGCTCCGATTCCGAAGTGCTGCTCAACGTATTGGCCAGCGAGTTGCAGCACGTAATCGGCAGCCGCAGCAAGCTGGAAGTGGCCGATGTGTTTGACGCCGTGGCCGCGCTCAACCGCCAAGTGCGCGGCGCATACGGCGTGGTGGCGCTGATTGCCGGCTACGGCATGCTCGCCTTCCGCGACCCGCACGGCATCCGCCCGCTGGTGTTGGGCAAGCACACCGACGAAGCGGGGCGCACCGCCTATATGGTGTCTTCCGAATCCATCGTTTTCCCCGGCCTGGGCTATGAATTGGTGCGCGATATTGCGCCGGGCGAAGCTGTGTTTATCGGCTTTAACGGCGAGTTCCACAGCCGCCAATGCGCCGAAGCGCCGCGCCTTTTGCCCTGCCTGTTTGAATACGTGTATTTTGCCCGCCCCGATTCCGTGATGAACGGCGTATCGGTGTACCAAGCGCGGCTCGATATGGGCGTAACCCTGGCTGAAAAAGTGAAACGCAGCCTGAAGGCAGACGAAATCGACGTGGTGATGCCCATCCCCGATACCAGCCGCCCCAGCGCCTTGCAGCTGGCCATGCACCTAGGCAAACCCTACCGCGAAGGCCTCATCAAAAACCGCTACATCGGCCGCACCTTCATCATGCCCGGCCAAGCCACGCGCAAAAAATCCGTGCGCCAGAAGCTCAACCCCATCGACAGCGAATTTGCCGGCAAATCCGTGCTGCTGGTGGACGACTCCATCGTGCGCGGCACCACCAGCCGCGAGATTGTGGAAATGGTGCGCGCCGCCGGGGCGCGGAAAGTGTATTTCGCCTCCGCCGCCCCCGAAGTGCGCTACCCCAATGTGTACGGCATCGACATGCCCACCCGCGCCGAATTGATTGCCAACGGCCGCAGCGCCGAGCAAATTGCCGCCGAAATTTCTGCCGACGGCGTGGTGTTCCAAGATTTGGACGACTTGGAAAACGTGGTGCGCGCGCTCAACCCCGCCATCGAAGGCTTCGACAGCTCCTGCTTCAACGGCTGCTACGCCACCGGCGACATCGACGAAGGCTACCTGAAACGCCTTTCCGATCGCCCAAAAGGCAGCAGCACAGCCCCTGCCGGACAGATGGAACACAGCATCCGAGTGGATTCGCCACGAGAATAGCAAATGGCGGAAGCCGGCTTTCGAGGCCGGCTTCTTTGGTTTGGCGGGGTAGGGCGGTTTCAGGTAGCCCCAACTGTGAAAAGGCTACCTGAAAACCGGCCCGCGTGTAGTTTGCCGCCCCGACAGGCTACCTGAAAACCATGAACCTTTCGCGCAGAAACCTGCTCACGCTGGCCGCAGCAATATTGACGGTTTCCGCCTGCGACAAGCCGGACAAGGAACTTCCATGCAATCCAAATTCATCAAATACCAAGGCGCGACGCTGCACTACCAAATCGGCGGCACGGAAACCGCCCCCGTTATCGTGCTGCTGCACGGCGGTTTTGGCTCGATTGCCGACTTTGCCCCGCTGTTGCCGCGTTTACAGCAACACTACCGCGTGATTGCGACAGATACGCGCGGACACGGACGCTCCACGCTCGGCACAGCCGCGCTGACCTATGCCCAAGCCGCCGAAGATGCACGCCAAATCCTGCGGCATGAAGGCGTGGAAAAATACAGCCTATTCGGGTTCAGCGATGGCGGAATAACCGCCTACCGATTGGGCGCGGCAGACAAAAATATTGAGAAAATCATCACCGTGGGCGCGGAATGGCACAAAAAACACTTGGACGGCATGCGACCCATGTTTGAAACAATCAACCTCGATTTCGTCAAAGAAAACCTGCCCGAACAGCTGGCCGCCTATCAGGCAGCCAACCCCGAGCCTGACGCGGATAAATGGGCGGCAGCCCTAAAAGCCATGTGGCTGGACGAGGGCGCAAGCGGTTATCCCAACGAAAACATCCGCCAAATCCAAGCTCCCGTGCTGGCGATACGCGGTGAGGCCGATTTTCTGCTTGCATTTGACGACTGGGCGGCATTGAAAACCGAACTGCCCGAAGTGCATTTGATGAACGTTCCGTTCGCCGCGCACGAAGCCATTAAAGAACAGCCTGAAATCGTTTGGGCGGCGGTGCGGGCGTTTCAGGTAGCCTGAATACAGATGTATAGTGGACTAAATTTAAACCAGTACAGCGTTGGCTCGCCTTGCCGTACTATTTGTACTGTCTGCGGCTCGCCGCCTTGTCCTGATTTAAATTTAATCCACTATATCTGTGTTCCATGGCTATAAGGCTACCTGAAAATCGAACTCTGAAGGAAAAACACGTTGCCATGAGCAAATGCGAAACCGCGATAAACTGCGCGGCAGGCGGCCTCAGCCTGCTGTGCGTGCTGTGGGTGGCGCTGCATGCCGAGCGCAGCAGTTGGCTGCCGGCCTACCTGCTGGGGCAGGCATATTTCTCCTTCCTGCTGTTCGGCGGTTTGGCGGCGGAGCTGGCAGACGATTTCGCCGGCAAAGCCGCGCCCCGCTACCTGGCCGCCCGCTGCGGCTGCATTGTTTTGTCCGCGCTGCCCGCTGCGGCGCTGTATACCCGGTTGGACAATTGGGGCATGGTGGCGCGGTTTGCCTCCTGCCTGCTGCTGTTTTGCGGGCTGAATATGGTGTGCTACTACGGGCTGCTGAGGATTTTCAGGTAGCCTCTCCGCCCCCTTGGGGCTACCTGAAAAATATCGGCCACGGCAAAATGGGAAATATAGTGGATTAAAATCGCCATGCTACGGCGTTGGCCCGCCTTGACGTACTGCCTGTACGCTTGGCAGCTTGCCGCCTGGTTTAATCCGCTACAGTGTTTGGCCTTCCAGGCGGCCGATGATTTCCCAATAACTTAGGAACCCGACAGATGGATACTGCTTCTCCAACCCCCTCGCCACGCCCTTTGGGTTTGGCCATCCTGTGCCCGCTGCTGATGATTATTGTGATGGGCAATTTGGCCGGTAGTTGGGAGGGATTTGAATGGGAGATGCTTGAAGTGTACAGAATCAGCCCGAGAATCGTATTCATCCATTTCATCTTCAGGATGATTGAACCGTTTGCGGTGTCGTTTGGGATATTGTTATGTGCAGCGGGATTGTGGTATCGCCATAAATGGGCGCGTGTGGTATTTTTGTGCGGAGGCCTGCTGCATTTTGGGTGGCTGGTCTGCAGCCAGTTAATCGTTTGGGTGGAGAGGGACATTTTCGGCTCTACGATTTTCGATAACAGGCCTTTCTTCATTCCATGGCTAGATACTCTGCTTCATCGCCATAGCCCTCTATCTTTACTTACGCGTGCCGAACACCTATTTCCGTGAAACCGCTCCACGCACTATTATCAAAATTCAAAAATCATGACCCCCTACGACTACTGCCACCAAAAAGCCGAAGAGAGCGGCTCCAGTTTTCTGGCCGGTTTCCGCTTTCTGCCGCCGGAAAAACGCCGTGCCATGATTGTGCTGTATGCCTATTGCCGCGAGCTCGACGATGTGGCGGATGATTGCGACGATCCGACCGTGGCGGCGCAAACGCTGGCTTGGTGGCGGCAGGATGCGGCCAAGGTATTTCACGGCGCGGCCTTGCCGGAGCATCCGGTTAATCAGGCCATGCGCGAAGTGGCGCCGGCCTACGGGCTACCTGAAAACGAATTGACTGCCGTGATTGACGGCGTGGAAATGGATTTGACCCCGGCGCGTTATGCCGATTTCGCCGCCTTGCAGCAATACTGCCAGCGCGTGGCCGGGGTGGTTGGGCGGCTGATTGCTCGCATCCTCGGTTTTCAAGATGCCGCCGTGCTGGATTATGCCGACAAAATGGGCTTGGCCCTGCAGCTCACCAACATCATCCGCGATGTGGGCGAAGACGCAGTGGCCGGGCGGATTTACCTGCCGGTGGAAGATTTGCAGCGCTTCAATGTGCCTGCCGCCGATTTGCTGCAACGCCGAAACAGCCAAGCGTTTGCCGAGCTGATGGCTTTTCAGGTAGCCCGTGCCCGCCAAACCTACCGCGAAGCCGTGGCCTTGCTGCCTGCTGCCGAGCGGCGCGGACAGAAGGCAGGGCTGGTGATGGCCGCCATCTACTACGCGCTTTTAAACGAAATCGAGCGCGACGGCGCGGCCAATGTGCTGCGCTACAAGCTGGCGATTCCGAAGCCGCGCAAGGCACGGATTGCCCTGAAAACCTGGCTCTTGGGGTTTAAGCCATGAGCACCGCGCCGCGTGTGGCGGTTATCGGCGGCGGCTGGGCGGGGCTTTCGGCGGCGGAAGCGCTGTGTGGCCGGGCGCAAATTACCCTGTTTGAGGCCGGGCGGCAGTGCGGCGGCCGCGCCCGCGCGTTGGGCGGCGGCAGCGGTTTTGCCCATGCCGACAACGGCCAGCATATTTTGGTGGGCGCGTATCGGCAGGTGCTGGATGTGCTGGCGCGCTGCGGCGTGCGCGAAGAAGAAGCATTTTTGCGTCTGCCGCTGCAATGGCATTTGGCCGACGGCCTGCAATTTGCCGCCCGCCGTCTGAGTGCGCCGCTGCATTTGCTTTTCGGCGTGCTGGGCGCACGCGGCATCGGTTGGGGCGAGAAAACGGCGCTGCTGCGCCAGATGCGCGCCTTGCAGAGCCTGCGCTTGACGGAAGACATTCCCGTGGCTGCTTGGCTGCGGCGGCAGCAGGTGTCGCACCGTTTGCAGCAGCAGTTTTGGCAGCCCTTGGTGTGGGGCGCGATGAACACCGCTTTGGAGCAGGCTTCGCTGCAACGCCTGCAAAACGTGCTGCGCGACGGCGTGTGGGCGGAGCGCGCAGCCAGCGATTTCTTGCTGCCTAAGCAGGATTTGGGGCGGCTGTTTGCCGAGCCGGTGTGCCGCCGCCTGCAAAAATACGGCGCACAAATCCGGCTGGAAACGCGCGTGCCGCAGATTGAACAAACGCTTTCAGGTAGCCTGTTGGTGGACGGCGAAGCCTTTGATGCCGCCGTGTTGGCCGTTGCGCCCTATCATGTGCCGCCCCTGCTGCCCGAGGCCGCTCCGCCCGAGATTGCCGCCGCGCTGGATGCCTTGGCCTACCACGCCATCACCACCGTGTATCTGCGTTATCCCGTTGCGCCCGAGCTGCCCGCGCCGATTACCGGCCTGGCCGAAGGCACGGCGCAATGGTTTGTCGACCGCGATGCGCTCGGCTTCGGGCGCGGCGAAGTATCCGCCGTGATTTCCCTGTCCGACCAATACGGCAAACTCGGCCGCGAAGAGTGGATAACGCGCGTGTACCAGGATTTGCGGCGCATCTGCCCGCACCTGCCGCGCCCCGCTGACGCCCAAGTCATCACCGAAAAACGCGCCACCGCCGCCAGCCGCACCGACAACCCCGCCATCCCCGCCGCCTGGCTGCGCCATCAGCATATCTACCTCGCCGGCGATTATCTGCACCCGCGCTATCCCGCCACGCTGGAAGCCGCCGTACAAAGCGGTCGGCAGGCTGCAGCTTTGTTGTTGAAAGATGCGCGGGGGGAGCAAGCTGACTAAAAACCATGCTATTTAAACAAAAGGCTACCTGAAACTTTTCAGGTAGCCTCTATCGGGCAGCCAATGCTGCTATTTGCCCGAACCGATTTTACTTTCCTTGCCGCTGAGCAGGTTTTGGATATTGCTGCGGTGGCGCAGCAGCACCAGCGCGGCAATCACGGCAATGGCGGCTTGCCAGGAAGGCTGTTGCACCAGAAACATGGCGGCCAGCGGGCTGATTACGGTGGCGGTGAGTGCGGCCAGTGAAGAAATTTTCAGCCCGAAGGCCATCACCAGCCACACCGCCGCGCAAATCAGCGCTACCGGCCACGACAAAGCCAGCAGCACGCCCAGCGCGGTGGCCACGCCCTTGCCGCCCTTGAAGCCGAAAAACAGCGGCCACATATGCCCCGCCAACACTGCTATGGCCACAGCGGCCACTACTTCGTAGGCCAGGCCGAAATGCGATTGCAGCCATCGGGCGATCAGCACGGCCACCAAGCCTTTGAGTGCGTCGCCCAAGAGCGTGAGCGCGGCGGCTTTTTTGCGGCCGCTGCGCAAAACATTGGTGGCGCCCGGGTTGCCCGAGCCGTAGCTGCGCGGGTCGTCCAGCCCGTAGAATTTGGATACGATAACGGCAAACGAGAGCGAGCCGATTAAGTAGGCGGCGACCACGGCGGCCAAGCCCCACACAGACAAGATGTCAGCCATAAGATTTTTTCACATTCAAACAAACGAGCCGGATTCTATCACGAGGACAAGCACAGCATGGATACCGTTTTTCTGCATGGCCTAAAAGCCCAAACCCTAATCGGCGTTTTCGACTGGGAACGCCGCCAGCCGCAAACCGTGCTGCTGGATATCGACATCCGCGCTGATTTGAGCACGGCGGAAAAGAGCGACAATGTGGCCGATACGATCAGCTATGCCGAGGCGGCGGAGCTGGTAACGGCCGCTTTGGCAGGGCAGCAGTTTTTCCTGCTGGAAGCGCTGGCAGGCTATACAGCGCAGCTGCTGCTCAAACATTTCCCTTCCTGCGAGAGCGTGCGGATTAAGGCGGTGAAACCCGGCATCCTGCCCGGCGTGGCATCGGTGGGCGTGGTGATGGAGCGGGGTAGGACAGAGGCTACCTGAAGAGATATAGTGGATTAAAATCAGAATGTTACGGCGTTGACTTGCCTTGCCGTACTGCTTGCACTGTCTGCGGCTTGCTACTTTGCCCCTTCTGATTTTAATCCGCTATAGCCAAAGTATTTCCCCTCTGCTAAGCGGGCTAACGCGGCATGGAGCGCAGGTTTCAGCTATCTCGCCGTTTAAACTTTGCCTAAGCTGCGTTTTTAGGTAGCCTCACAAATAAAAAAGCCGTCTGAACATTCAGACGGCTTTTGGTTTATTTCATAAAGTTTTTCAGCAGCATGGAAGCTACATCGTCCAGGCCGAAGCCGTCTGCGTCTTGCGCGCTGCCGTTGGGGGTGGCGTGGTCTACCAGATTGGGCAGGATTTTGGCCAGCATCTCGCTTGCCTGGTTGGCATCCACGCCGAATTTCTGCGCCAGCTGGTTTACGGTGTCGCTGCCCAGCGCTTGTTGCAGTTGGCTGCCGGACACGGGCAGGTTGCCTGCCTGGTTGGAAACCCAGCTGCTGATGGCATCACCCAAGCCGCCTTGTTGCAGCTGGCTGATCAGGTTGCCCACGCCGCCGTGCTGTTTCACCAAATCCATTGCCATATCGGCGAGCGAGCCTTGTCCGCCGTCTTTGCCGCCCAGCATCTGGCTGGCCGCGTTCATCAGATTATCCATTAAAGCCATGATTTTTCCTTGTGTTCGTGTGAAAGGGGGCGCAGTGTAGCAAAGTTCGGGTGGCAGGGTGCGGGTTTAACCGAATTTAGCGGATGCAAAATGCGGGCGGCCATAAAAACAGCCGGCTGCCGCCGGCCGTTTGCCTGTTGTTTAACGGAATACCATGCCGCCGTCGGTGAGGATGGTTTGGCCGGTGATGTAGTCGGCGTCTTCCGAAGCCAGGAAAGATACCAGGTTGGCCACGTCTTCCGGCTGTTGCGGCCGGCCGGCGAGGATGCCTTTGGTAAATTCATTCCACGCCTGTTTCGGCTGGTAGCCCTTGTGTTCTACGAATGCGGCGTCGATGCGCTCCCACATGGGGGTGTCGGCCACGCCCGGGCAATAGGCATTTACGCGGATGTTGTAGGGGGCGAGCTCTTTTGCGGTGGAATGGGTGAATGAGCGTACCGCGTGCTTGGTGGCGCAATACAGGCTCAGCATTTCGTAGGATTCGTGTCCGGCGATGCTGCATGCGTTGATGATTTTGCCCACGCCCTGCTGTTTTTTCATTTGTTCGGCGGCGGCCTGCGTGCCGAAAATCACGCCCTTGATGTTGATGCCCAACACCCGGTCGATTTCATTTTCGTTCAGGCTCAAGAATGTGCCGACCGATTCTACGCCCGCGTTGTTGACAAACACGTCCACCCGCCCGAAGGCCTTGACTGCTTCGGCCACCAGGCGGAACTGGTCTTCCCGGCTGGCAGAATTACCCTTTACGGCGATATTTTCAAACCCGGCTGCATCGAATTCGGCTTTAACCTTGTTCAGGTTGTCGGCGTTGATGTCGTGCAGCACCACGCGGAAGCCGTCTTTGGCCAAACGGGTGGCGATTGCTTTGCCCAAACCTGCGGCGGAACCGGTAACTACGGCTACTTTTTTCACATCAGTCATGGTAGATCTCCTTTTCGGGTGGAAATGCAGCCGTATGCCTTTGCGGCACGGCTGGCGGATGCCAGCCGCCCGAACAAGCGGGCGGATGGCGGAAAGGGGGAATTTGAAATCTAAATGTGTGGTGTGTATCTGCATGAACAATGGCAGTAAAGTACCAAAAATCATAACAGATGTAAACAAAAGGACAACAGATTGGTTTGCTTGGAAAATTTTATGAAGATGGCAAAATCGGGTGAGGCTGTGGGCGGGGCTCGGGCAGTAAGGAGGAGCAACGCGTTAGGAAGGAGTAAGATACATAAAATCAGTTTATTGCGTGTTTCCAGATATAAGGGTATTTTTCAGGTAGCCTTTTCCTCAATTAAAAACAGCCGCTTCAGGCTACCTGAAACGGCTGTGGTTTGATCCGCGCTGTTTATTTGGCGGCAGATGCGCCGGAGGCGGCTGCTGTGGAAGCGGCCGAAGCGGCGGCTGCGCCTTCGCCCCATGCGGCGGGATATTTGTAGCCGACGAAGCGTTTGTGCGCGTAGTCTTTGAATTCTTTGGAATTGTAGGCGGCGGTTACGTCTTTCACCCATTGCGCGTCTTTATCGGCAGTGCGCACGGCAGACCAGTTGATGTAGGCGAAGCTGGGCTCTTGGAACAGGGCTTCGGCCAGTTTCATACCGGAAGACATGGCGTAGTTGCCGTTTACGATGGCGAAGTCCACGTCTTGGCGGCTACGCGGCAGGTTGGCGGCTTCCATTTCCACGAATTCGATATTTTTGGTGTTTTCGGCAATATCGGTGCGGGCGGCTTTGAGCGGGTCGATGCCCTCTTTCAGTTTGATCCAGCCTAGGTTGTCGAGCATTACCAAGGCGCGGGCGAGGTTAGACGGATCGTTGGGGATGGAAACGGTGCTGCCGTTTTTCACCTGATCCAGCGCGGTGAGCTTGCCGGGGTAGATGCCCAAGGGGGCGGTGGGCACTTGGAATACTTCGGTCAAATCCAAATTACGTTCGGCTTTGAAACCGTCGAGATAGGGTTTGTGCTGGAAGATATTGATGTCGATTGCGCCTTCGGCCAGTGCCTGGTTGGGGGTAACATAGTCGGGAAATTCGGTGAGGGTAACGGTGTAGCCCTGTTTTTCCAGCATGGGCTTGATTTGGTCGGTAATCATGTCGGCAAAGTCGCCCGGGGTGGTACCGAAGCGGATTTCCCGCTTGGCTTCGGCGGCGGGCTGGTTGCCGGCAGATGCGGCGGATGCTTGTGCGCCGCTGCCGCTGTCTTGCCCGCCGCAGGCGGCCAGGGTCATGCCCAGCACGGCGGCGCAGGTGAGTTTCCATAATGCTTTCATTGCGTGTCTCCTTTTAAGTGGATAAACAGGTTGGGAAAAAACAGATTAGCGTTTATCTAAACGGTCGGCAAGGTAGTTGCCGATTTCTTGCATGGTGATGACGATGATGGAGAGCAGGATAACAACCGTCCACATAACGTCAGACATAAAGCGGTGGTGGCCGTAATTGATGCCGAGGTCGCCGATACCGCCGCCGCCAATGAGGCCGGCTGCGGCGCTCAAGCCGAGAATGGCGATAATCAGGATGGTGATGCTGCGAACCAAGCCCGCGCGCGCTTCGTTGAGCAAGACTTTGGTCATGATGGTGGGCGGTTTCGCACCCATGGCTAAAGCGGCCTCCACCACGCCTTTGGGTACTTCGGCCAGATTTTGTTCCACTAGGCGGGCGAAATAAAAAATACCGGCCACGCTGAGGGAAACAGATGCGGCTACCGGCCCGAAAGTGGTGCCGACAAGCGCGCGTGATGGAATTTCCATCATAATCATCAGGATAACGAATGGATAGGCGCGCATAAAGTTGATGATGAAGCCCAAAATTTGATGAATGTGGCGGTTGGCATAAATTTGGTTTTTGCCGGTGGTAAACAGCCATAAGCCCAACGCGCCACCAAAAATAACGCTGACGGGCACGGAAATGCCGAGCATCACTGCCGTCTGCCAAAAGGCTTTATAAAAATTGGGCAGCAGGCGGATGAGGTTTTCGAAAATATCGTATTTCATTTTAATCCTCCTGTACCAATTCGCGTCCGATATCGGTGTGCGCCAGAATCTGCTTGTCGCGCACGTCGGCCACTTCCAGCAAATGCCCTTGATGCAGCAGGGCAGTACGGCGGCACAGGCGGCGGATGACGCTCATTTCGTGGGTAACGATCACGATGGTTACGTTGAAACGGCGGTTGATATCTTGCAGGCAGTCGAGCACGCTGCGGGTGGTGGCCGGGTCGAGCGCGGAAGTGGGCTCGTCGGCCAGAATCACGCTCGGGTTGGGTGCGAGCGCACGGGCAATGCCCACGCGCTGTTTCTGCCCGCCGGAAAGTTGGGCGGGGTAGTGCTGCGCGCGGTCGGACAGGCCGACAATCTGCAAACATTCGCGCACGCGTTCGTTGATTTTGCTTTTGCTCCAGCCGGCAATCTCCAGCGGGAAGGCCACGTTGCCGGCCACGGTGCGGTTGGCGAGCAGGTTGAACTGCTGAAACACCATGCCGATGTTTTGGCGGGCGGTGCGCAGTTGGGCGGGGCTCATGGCGGTGAGGTCTTGGCCGTCTACCAGTACTTTGCCGCTGTCGGGGCGTTCCAGCAGGTTGATCAGGCGCAGCAGGGTGGATTTGCCCGCGCCTGAATAGCCCATCAGCCCGAACACCTCGCCTTGGTCGATACTCAGGCTCAAGGGATGCACGGCCATGAATTGGTTGCTTTTGCCGTGATGATAGCTTTTACAAACGGAATCCAGAATAATCATGATGATGTTGTATGGCCGCCTCATTCGGCGGCTGCAAAGATTTAAAGCCCACTGGATCAACAATGGGCTTAAAACAGAGGTGCGTGTTATGGATGGTACGCTTTAGCTGTTTTAACGCCCGCAAGCTGTATCAAATCGGCGTAAATAATGGTGGCGTATTTAATGCCCAAATGTGGGTTTTGTCAAGAGCGGCTGTTTGCCGGGCTGTGTTTCAAGCTTGCCGGTTTCGGGTATAATCCTGCCGTTTGGGCGGGCAAGCCGCCGTTTCTTCAGCCAACTAACTTTTTGGAGCAGAGTGCATGAGCGCCATTATTGATATTTTCGCCCGCGAGATTCTCGATTCGCGCGGCAATCCCACCGTAGAATGCGATGTGTTGCTGGAAAGCGGCGTGATGGGGCGCGCGGCCGTGCCCAGCGGCGCTTCCACCGGCCAGAAAGAAGCGCTGGAGCTGCGCGACGGCGATGCCGCACGCTATTTGGGCAAGGGCGTGCTCAAAGCCGTGGAGCATGTGAACAACGAAATCGCCCAAGCCGTTATCGGCATTGACGCTTCCGAACAGAGCTATATCGACAAAGTTTTGGTGGAATTGGACGGCACGGATAACAAAGGCCGCCTCGGCGCCAATGCCACTTTGGCCGTATCCATGGCCGTGGCGCGCGCTGCCGCCGAAGATGCCGGTCTGCCGCTCTACCGCTATTTGGGCGGCGCGGGGCCGATGGCGATGCCGGTGCCGATGATGAACGTGATTAACGGCGGCGAACATGCCAACAACAGCCTGGATATTCAGGAATTCATGATTATGCCGGTGGGCGCGGCCAGCTTCCGCGAGGCCTTGCGCTGCGGCGCGGAAGTGTTCCACCACTTGAAAAAAATCTGCCACAACAAAGGCTTTCCCACTACCGTGGGCGACGAGGGCGGCTTTGCCCCTAATTTGGGCAGCCACGCCGAAGCCTTGGATTTGATTTTGGAAGCCGTGAAAGCCGCCGGCTACGAAGCGGGCAAAGACGTGCTGCTCGCGCTCGATTGCGCTTCCAGCGAGTTTTACAAAGACGGCAAATACCACCTCTCCGCTGAAGGCAAAGCGCTGACCAGCGCCGAATTTGCCGATTATCTGGCCGATTTGGCCAGCCGCTATCCGATTGTTTCGATTGAAGACGGCATGGATGAAAACGACCGCGAAGGCTGGAAGCTGCTCACCAAAAAGCTTGGCGGCAAAGTGCAGCTGGTGGGTGACGATTTGTTTGTCACCAACCCGAAAATCCTGGCCGAAGGCATTAAAGAAGGCATTGCCAACGCCCTGCTGGTGAAAGTGAACCAAATCGGCACCCTGAGCGAAACCCTGAAAGCCGTGGAGCTGGCCAAACGCAGCCGCTATGCCAGCGTGATGAGCCACCGCTCCGGTGAAACCGAAGACAGCACCATCGCCGATTTGGCCGTGGCCACCAACTGCATGCAGATTAAAACCGGTTCGCTTTCCCGCTCCGACCGCATGGCCAAATACAACCAGCTGCTGCGCATCGAAGAAGAGCTGGGCGAAGCTGCTTATTATCCCGGCCAAGCCGCGTTTTACCATTTGGCTCGCTAAAGGCTACCTGAAACATGAAATGGGTAACCGTGGTGCTGGTCGTGGCGCTGGTGTGGCTGCAGCATGATCTGTGGCTGGCCAAAGGCGGCTGGCGCGATATGTGGCGGCTGGAGGCCGAAGCCGAGCGCCAGCGGCAGGCCAACCAAAGCCTGGTGCTGCGCAATCAGGCTTTGACAGCCGAAGTGGAAAACCTGCGCACCGGGAAAGATGCCATCGCCGAAATCGCCCGCACCGATTTGGGCTATGTGGGGCCGGGCGAAGTGTATTACCGCGTTTTGCCCGCTTCCGAGGCGGCGGCAGGGAGTGAAGCGGCTGCCGAATAATATGTATCAATGGTTTTTCAGGTAGCCTGCCGTCTGCAAGTGGCTACCTGAAAATATTTCTGCCATAGCAAACAGCATATATAGTGGATTAAATTTAAATCAGGACAAGGCGGAGAGCCGCAGACAGTACAAATATAGTCAATTAAAATCAAAATAGGACAGTAGCGCATCGTCAAATCGGGCGTAATCAGACAATACGGTTCGCAGATACCGCTTAATATTCGCCCACACCTTCTCAATCGGGTTGGGCTCAGGTGAATAAGGTGCAAGAGGCAATACCTTATGTCCCAATTTTTCCGCCATTTCCCGTAAGACACCCATACGGTGAAATCGTGCATTATCTAAAATAATCACCGATTTTTGAGTCAATGCGGGCAGCAGGCATTGCTGAAACCACGCTTCAAAAAAGACTCCGGTCATCGTATTTTGATAAACCATCGGAGCAATCAGCCGGTTGCCGACTTGTGCGGACACAAGAGATAAGCGTCGGTATCTTTTTCCACTTATCTGCGCTTTCACTATTTGCCCTTTCAGGCTGCGGGCATAGGGACGGAACAGGTAGCGGTCAAATCCTGTTTCATCCAAATAAACACGTTGGTAGTCGGAAAATTCGGCCAGCTGTGTCAAATAATGCGTTACTGTGGCCGGGTCTTGTTCTTTGTAAGCGGTGGTCTTTTTTTGCGCGTCATCCCCATCTGTTTGAGCGCATAGCAAACGGCGGCTGCCGTACAATCAAAATGTTTGGCGATTTCATGCAGATAGGCATCCTGGTGTTGCCCAACATATTGAGCCGGTTTTTGCCTATCCAATTTGACGGCGTTTAGACCGGTAACTTGATGTTTTAGGCTGCCTGTTTGTTTTTTAAGGCGAATCCACAGGTAAAGCGTGTTTCTTGACAAGTTAAACGTTGCTGCGGTTTGGCTGATGTTTTTGCATTGTTCGTAATAGTTTAAAGCTTTGTTTCTTAAGTCCGCAGAGTATGCCATGGTCAGACCTTCAAAGTTGAGTATTGTACTATTTTGTTTTTAATTGACTATAATTGACTATATTTGTACTGTCTGCGGCTCGCCGCCTTGTCCTGATTTTTGTTAATCCACTATAGGAAAAATCATGGCTTTGGCCATGGCCAAAGTGCCGGTTTCAGGTAGCCTCAAGTTTTCAGGTAGCCTCAGTTGCGGTGAATCCGGATAAAAAACTGCCGACCTTTCCATGATAGGTACGGAAGGGTCGGCAGGGCAGGCTACCTGAAAACGTCAGGCGGGCAGCCGGATTATTTGCCGTTTGATTCGGCGGAAGCAGAAGCGGCTTCTGCTGGGGCTTGGGTCGGCGTTACTGCGGCGGCCGGGGCGGCTTCGGTGTGTTGCTTGAGGCCGCCGCCAAGGGCCTTGTAGAGATCGGCCAGGTTTTCCAGCATGGAAAGCTGGGTGGCGAGTACGGCGGCATCGGCGGAGTAGCTGCTGCGTTCGGCATCGAGCACTTCCAGCGAGCTGGACACGCCGTGGCGGTAGCGCAGATTAATCAGACGCAGGCGGTCGTTGTAGGCTTTTTGGGTTTGCACGCGGGCATCGTATTGCTGTTGCAGGGTTTCGCGCGCCACCAAGGCGTTGGATACGTCTTGGAAGGCGGACTGCACGGCTTTTTCATACGCGGCCACGGCCGATTGCTGGCGCAGTTTGGCCACATCCAGGCTGGCGCGCAGGCTGCCCCAGTTGAAAATGGGCACTTTGATGGTGGGGGAGAACACCCAGGTGCGGTTTATACCGTCGAACAGGCGATTCATTTCGGTGCTGCCGGTGCCGATGCTGCTGGTGATGCTGATGCTGGGGAAGAAGGCGGCACGGGCGGCGCCGATATTGGCATTGGCTTGGCGCAGGTTATGCTCGGCAGCGCGGATATCGGGGCGGTTTTGCAGCAGGTAGGAGGAAAGGCCGGCGGGCAGTTGGGTGATGCGGAACTGTTTGTTCAGCGGCAGGCCGGCGGGCAGATTATTGGGCACGGGTTGGTTAATCAGCACGGCTAGGGCGTTGTGTGCCTGCTCGCGGGCGCGCAGGGCGGCGGCGTAGTCGGCTTTGGCCGATTCAATCAGGGCTTCCATTTCACGCAGATTAACGGCGGAAATCACGCCGGCATTGTGCTGGATTTGATTGAGCCGGTAGGTTTGCTCGCGGGTTTGCAGCACTCTCTGTGCGAGCTTCATGGATTCTTCGGCGTAGCGTTCGTTGAAATAGGCTTTGGCCACGGCAGAAACCAGCGCGAGGTGGGCGGAATCACGGGCGGCGGCGCTGCTGAAATAGCCTTGCAGTGCGGCTTGGTTGTTGCTACGGGCCTTGCCGAACAGGTCGAGCTCGTAGGAGGCGATGCCGAGGCCGACGTTGTAAGATTCGGCGATGTAGGAGCGGCCGGTGGCGCTCAAATCCTGCGCCACACGGGCACGTTGGCCGGTGCCGCTGGCATTGATGCCGGGCAGGGAGGCGGCGCGGGTGATGGCGTATTGGGCGCGTACCGCTTCGGCATTCAGGGCGGCCATGCGCAGGTCGGGGTTGTTTTGCAGCGCCAGGGTAATCAGGGATTTGAGGCGCGGGTCGGCAAAATAGTCTTCCCAACCGGTGTCGGCGGTGCGGTTGCTGTTTTGGCCGGTGGCGGTGTCGTAGCGGAAACTGGCGGGCACGTTTACTTCTGGCTGCTGATAGCGCGGCGCAAGGGTGCAGGCGGAAAGCAGCAGGCTGAAGGCGAGGCTGCCGGCAATCGGTTTTAAAACGGTTGTTCTCATGTGCTTGGTCCTTATGGTTTTCAGGTAGTCTCCCATGCGGTAGAGGCTACCTGAAAACGTTTTACTGGTCGTTATGCAGGTCGCGTTTCTCTTCTTCGCTCAGCCCTTGTTCGGCAGCGGAAACGTAGAGTTCGGCCTGCTCGGGGCTGATGTTGGTGTGGGCGGCGGCCATTTCGGTTTCATGTTGGGACGGTTTAAACAGCTTGCGTACCAACACGTAGAACAGCGGCACCAGGAACACCGACAGCAGCGTGCCGACAGACATACCCCAGAATACGGCGGTACCGATGGAGCGTTGGCTGGCGGAGCTGGCTCCGGAAGCGACATACAGCGGCACCACGCCCAAGATGAAGGCGAAGGAGGTCATCAGAATCGGGCGGAAACGCAGGTGGGCGGCGGCCAAGGCCGATTCCATCGCGCTCTTGCCCTGCGCTTGCAGGTCTTTGGCAAATTCGATAATCAGAATCGCGTTTTTCGCGCTCAAACCGACCACGGTAATCATGCCGACCATGAAGTAGATGTCGTTAAAGAACACCTCTCGGATGCCGAATACACCGTTGAACAGGTTGCGGCCGAACACACCCAGCACCACGCCGAGGAAGCCCAAGGGGGCAACCAGCAGCACGGCGGCGGGAATCGACCAGCTTTCATACAGGGCGGCCAGCACGAGGAAGGTGGCCAGCAATACGAAGCCGTAGAGCATGGTGCGCTGGGAAGAGCCGCTGGCCTGTTGGCGCGATTCGCCCGCCCATTCCACGCTGTAGCCGTCCATCTGCGAAACGATGCGTTCTACCTCGGCCATAGCATCGCCGCTGGCGAAGCCGGGTTTGACCGCGCCACTAATCGACATGGCGGGATAGCCGTTGAAACGGGTGCTCTGCTCCATACCGGTTTCCCATGAGGCGCTGACCACGGTGGAAAGCGGTACGGCCACGCCTTGGCCGTTGGGCACGGTCATGGCCAGAATCTGCTCGGCCTGCATACGGGACTGGGGCACGGCTTGCACGTACACTTTTTGCAGGCGGCCGTTGTTGGGGAAGTCGTTCACATATGCCCCGCCCAATGCAGAACCCAAGGTACTGCGGATAGAGGTCATGCTGATGCCTTGTGCGGCGGCGGCGGCACGGTCGATGGTGAGCTTGAGCTGCGGTGCGTCTTCCAAGCCGGCGGCACGGGTGTCGCCGAACATCGGGTTTTTACGCATTTCGGCAATCAGCTTGTTGCGTGCTTCCACCAGGGCTTGGTGGCCGTGGCTGTTGCGGTCTTGCAGGTAGAACTCCAAACCGCCGTTACCCAGCTCGCGGATGGGCGGAGGATTCACAGCGATGGCGAAACCGTCGCGGATCATGCCGCTGGCCATGAAGGCACCGGTCAGTTTTTGAGAAATACTGGCTGCGTCTTCGCCCGGGCCTTTACGCTCGTCCCAGTTTTTCAAAATCACAAAGCCCATGGCCATGTTCTGGCCGCTACCTGAAAAGCTGAAGCCGGATACGGTGAATACATCTTTCACGCCGGGTGTGCCTTTGGCAATCTGCTCCACGGCCAGCAGGGTTTGGTCGGTACGCTCTTTGGTGGCGCCGGCCGGCAGCTGGATGCTGACCATCAGGTTGCCTTGGTCTTCCGACGGCAGGAAGGAAGACGGGATACGGGTGTAGAGCAGGCCGGCTGCGGCCACCAGCGCCAAGTACACAATCAGCATACGCCCGGCACGGTGCAGCAGGGCGGCCACCCAGCCTTCGTAGCGCTTGTTGCCGGCGGTGAATTTGCGGTTGAACCAGCCGAAGAAGCCGGTTTTTTCCTCGTGGTGTCCTTTCTCAATCGGTTTGAGCAACGAAGCGCACAAGGCCGGTGTGAGCGACAGGGCGAGGAAGGCGGAGAAGGCGATGGAGAGCACCATGGTGATGGCGAACTGCTGGTAGATTTTACCGGTAGCACCGCTGAACATGGCCAGCGGCACGAACACGGAAATCAACACGGCGGTAATGCCGACCACGGCGCCGGAGATCTGCCCCATGGCCTTATGCGTAGCTTCACGCGGCGGCAGGCCTTCTTCCGACATGATGCGTTCCACGTTTTCCACCACCACAATGGCGTCGTCCACCACGATACCGATTACCAGCACCATGGCAAACATGGTCAGCACGTTGATCGACATGCCGAAATAATAGATGCCGGCAAAGCCGCCCAAGAGCGAAATCGGCACCACGATAGTGGGAATCAGGGTATAGCGGATGTTTTGCAGGAACACAAACATCACAATGAACACCAACACCATGGCTTCCCCCAAGGTGTGCACCACTTGTTCGATGGAGATTTCCACAAAGGTGGAGGTATCGTACGGGGCGCTCCAGGTAACATCGCCGGGGAAATACTGCTCCAATTTGGCCATGCGTTCTTTTACCAGCGCGGCAGTGGCGGTGGCGTTGCCGCTGTTGGACAGCATCACGGCCATGCCGACGGTGGGTTTGCCATTGAGGCGGGTGCTGGCAGAGTAGTCTTCCGAGCCCAGCTCAATTTTAGCCACATCGCGCAGATAAACGTTGGCACCGTTTGTGTTGCTGCGCAGGATGATATTGCCGAACTCTTCCGGCGTGCTGAGCTGGCCGTCGGCAGTGATGGTGGCGGTAATGGTTTGCCCTTGGCTGGCCGGCAGCGAGCCGAGCGAACCGGCGGAAATTTGCACGTTTTGCGCACTGATGGCAGAGGAAACGTCGGCAAAGGAGAGATTGAAGTTTTGCAGTTTCTGCGGGTCTACCCAAATACGCATGGCGCGTTCTGCCGCAAACAGACGCACTGCGCCCACACCTTCGATACGTTGCAATTCGGGCACGATATTGCGTTTGGCGTAGTCGGCCATTTCTTCCAAATCTTGAGTTTGCGAAGAGAGTGCCACCACCATCAGGAAGTTGGAGCGGGATTTGGATACGTTTACGCCGTATTGCTGCACGGTGGCGGGCAGGCTGGACAACACTTCGTTCAGTTTGTTGTTCACTTCCAGCTGCGCCACGCTTTCATCGGTATCGGGAGTGAAGGTGAGGGTAACGCTACCTGAACCGCTGGAGTCGGCGGAAGTGGACATATAGTCTAAGCCTTCCACGCCGTTCATATTGCGTTCGATTACCGCCAATACGCTGTCTTCCATCACCTGGGCGGAAGCGCCGGGGTAGGTGGCGGTCAGATTGAACGTGGGCGCGGCAACAGACGGATATTGCGATACCGGCAGTTTTTGGATGGCCAGCACGCCCGCCAAAATAATGAAGATGGAGATAACCCATGCGAACACGGGCCGGTCGATAAAGAATTTAGCCATTTACACACGCCCCTTTATTTGGCTTGGGAAGCGGATTGGGCGGCCGGAGCGGAAGCTGTCGCGCCGGATTGGGTCGGGGTGGAAGCGCTGTTGGGCTTGGCCGGAGCGGCGGGCACGGCGGATTGCTGCGGCTGAGAGGCTTGCCATTCCTGGGTTTTCACTTTTTGCGCCCCCATCATGCCGGCAATCATGGTGCCGTCCATGGCCACTTTGTCGCCATCTTTCAGCCCGCCGGTGATAATCCAGTTGTTGCCGCTTTGGCCGGCAATGGTTACTTCCTGCGGGCGCATCGAGCCGTCGGCGGCCACGACAACCACGGTGTCTTTCGCACCACGGGTAACAGCACGCTGCGGGATGAGATAGGCACTATTGGCCTGCGCTTGGGGCAGGCGCACGCGCACATACAGGCCGGGTAGCAGGATGTTGTCATCGTTTGGCACTTCCACACGCAGGGAAACCTGGCCGGTGGTTTCGTTTACGGTCGGATCGGTAAACAGCAGTCGGCCTTTTTGCGGGTATTCGCTGCCGTCTTCCAGAATAATGGTTACCTCTACCGCGCCGTTTACCGCGCTCATCTGGCCTTCGGCAATCTGGCGGCGTAGCTTCATCACATCCAACGCAGACTGGGTAACGTTCACATACATCGGATTGGTTTGCTGAATAGTGGCTAACACGGTCGCACCACCTGCAGTGAGCAATGCGCCTTCGGATACGTTGGAGCGGCCGATATAGCCGGAAATCGGTGCAGTGATGCGCGCGTGGTTCACATTAACCTGTGCCGAGCGGATGGCGGCGCGGGCGGCGTTCACATTAGCCACGGCGGAGCGTTGGGCGGCCACGGCAGCATCGTATTCCTGTTTGCTGATGGCATCGGCGGCCACCAAGGGCTGGTAGCGTGCCAAATCGGCATTGGCTTTAGCCTGGGCGGCTTCGGCGGCAGCCAGCTGGGCGCGTGCGCTGGCGAGGCCGGCGGAATAGCTGGCGTCGTCCAGTTGATACAGTGCCTGGCCGGCCTGTACATAACTGCCTTCTTGGAACAGGCGGCTTTTGATGATGCCGCTCACCTGCGGGCGCACTTCGGCGGAACGGAAAGATTCCAAGCGGCCGGGCAGCTCGGTGCTGATGGTGGTGTCTTCTGCCTTCACGGTGAGCACGCTGACCACCAATTCCGGCGCCTGTTGTTGCTGTTGCTGGCCTTTACCGCAGGCAGACAGCGCCAATACGGCAGCCACGGCGATTGCGCTCAGCCTGAAGCCCGTTTTCCCTGATATGCTGAAATATGTCATTATGATGGCCTTGAATTAAGTTGATGTTTAATTAATGAATTATGGCCGCTTGAAGCCTGAGAGGAAAAAGCAGCCGCAGAGAATAAAACCAGCATTTTACATACATCAATGTATGTCGTCTATGGCTATCTGAATGAGGAAATGCTAATATACTAAAAAGCAACATTATTGTGCAGGCAGGCTGAAAGGGAGCTTGAAAGCCTGCTCTAGGCGTGACAGAATTAATTAATAAATAAAACCAGTTAATGATCTGGAAATAACGATGAGAAAAACGAAAATCGAAGCGCAGAAAACACGCAACTACCTACTTAAGGCAGCCTTAGACACATTTTATACAAGAGGGGTTAGCCGTTCATCTTTAAACGAAATCGCTCAAACTGCCGGTGTAACACGTGGCGCGCTGTATTGGCATTTCAAAAATAAAGAAGATTTGTTTGAAGGTTTGTTTCAACAAGTATTTGCCGAAATATCAAGCGAGCTGGCGCACGATATAGAAAGCCAGTCACCGGATATTTGGGAAAGTTTTGAAGTCGATACCATTAATCTGTTTCAAAAGCTGGAAACCGATGAAACTGTAAGGAAGTTTTGCAATATCATTCACTTAAAGTGCGAATATACTGAGCAGAACCATTCTGTAGTAAAAATTATGCGCAGCTATCAGGATATGTGGCAGCGCCAGCTCACCGATGTGCTGACCCTGAGCCTGCAACAGAAAAAGCTGCCGGAAGATTTGAATATTAATTTGGCCGTGATATTCATGATGTCGGTGATCAGCGGGCTGATGAGTATTTGGATGAATATGCCCGAGCAATTCAGTATCGGCAAAACCGCGCCGCAGATTATCCGCACCGCTATGGGTGCATTGCAGCATGCGCCGGCTCTGTGCACCCAGTCTTCCAAACCCCTGCCGCTGAGTATGCGGCAGCATAAGACCTAATCTTTCCATATCCCATACAGGCTACCTGAAAACCGTCTGCCGAACGATGCAGAGATTTTCAGGTAGCCTGAAGCCGTTTTATAGCGGGATTTTTGCAAATAATGCAGCTGAATATATAGTGGATTAAATTTAAATCAGGACAAGGCGGCGAGCCGCAGACAGTACAAATAGTACGGCAAGGCGAGCCAACGCTGTACTGGTTTAAATTTAATCCACTATATATTGCTGCAAAACAGGCCAATTCGTTGGCTATCCGCTATACAGGCTACCTGAAAACCATCTGCATAATTGGCTAGGCAGGTTTCAGGTAGCCTAAAGCCGTTTATTACCGTTCTAGTTTCTCAAAATCCGTCATATGAAAACCTTGTCTCCCAAGTTAATCCTCTCCCTGCTGCTTATCGGCGTGGTGGCCGGCCTTACCGGCATTGTGCTGACACTGTTGCTGCACACGGTGCAGCATTTGGCGTTTGGTTATCCGCTGAATATAGAGTTGTCGTACCGCGTGATGGTGGAGGAGAGCTCGCCGCTGCGGCGCTTGATGGTGCTGCTGTTGTGCGGCGGTTTGGTGGGGGTGGGCTGGGTGATGCTGCATCGGCTGGCCTCGCCTTTGGTATCGATTAAAACGGCGGTGGCGAATGGGCAAAAAATGCCTTTGGCGGCCACGCTGATTCATGCGCTGCTGCAGATTGTTACCGTGGGCTTGGGCTCGCCGCTGGGGCGTGAAGTGGCGCCGCGTGAAATCAGTGCGGCGCTGGCGGAGCGTTGGGCGGCATCGCGGGGTTTGGATGAGGAAGAACGCAAAATATTGCTGGCCTGTGCTTCGGGCGCGGGTTTGGCGGCGGTGTACAACGTGCCGTTGGCGGCGGCGGTGTTTGCTTTGGAAACCCTGTTGTTGTCGTGGTCGCGCGAGCGGCTGCTGGCGGCGCTGTTGGCTTGCGGCACGGCGGTGTTGGTGGTGCGCGCGGCGTTGGGCGATGTGATTCAGTATCCGCTGCTGGATTTTCCTTTGCCGGATGAGTGGTTTAATGCGTGGGCGCTGGCGGCTGCGCCTTTGCTGGCGCTGGGCGTGTGGGCATTTGAACGGAGTATGGACAGGCTACCTGAAATTCCGCGGCGCAAACCGGTGATGGTGTGGGTGGCTTTGCTGTCGTTTGCGTTTGTCGGGCTGCTGGCTTGGCATTTTCCGGAGATTATGGGCAACGGTAAGGCTGGTAATCAGTTGAGTTTCCAGGCTACTTTGGGCTGGCGGCAGGCTTTTGGCCTGCTGGCGGCGAAGTGGGCGGCGCTGTTGTTGGCCACCCTGGCCGGGGCTTATGGCGGGCGGATTACGCCGTCGATGATGCTGGGCGGGTTGATTGCGTTTTTGGCAGCCTGCGCGTGGAATGCCCTGCTGCCTGGGGTAGACATGGGTACGGCAGCATTTGTGGGCGCAACGGTGTTTTTGGGGGTAGGGCAGAAAATGCCGATTACCGCGCTGGTGTTTATGTTGGAGTTGTCGCGCCAGTCGCCCGCGCTGTGGCTACCGCTGTGTTTGTGCCTGGGCGCAACCCTGCTGGTGTATCGGGCGTTGCCGGTGAAGCGGGTGGCTTGAGGGCAGGGCGGTTTCAAGCACGCTGCGGCAATTGTTTGTTGCACGCCGGCCGGGAAGTGGCTTGTCCCTACGGCGGACATGGCAAAAAGGCTACCTGAAATTTTCAGGTAGCCTTTTGTGGTTTGCTGGTCTTGCTGTTATTTGATTGCCATCAGCCTTTGATAAAGCTGGGTCATCAGTCGGCTGGTGTGCGGGTCTTTGGGCAGGATGACGAAGCTGTTGGCCATGGCTTCTTCGCTGGGGAAGATGGATTCGTTGTTGCGGTAGGCCTCGGGCATCAGCTCGCGAGCCGGTTTGCTGGCGGGGGCATAGGTAACGAAGCTGCCGTTGGCGGCGGCCACTTTGGGGTCGAGGGTGTAGTTGATGTATTTGAGGGCGTTGGCGGGATGGTGTGCGTCTTTGGGAATCATCAGGGAGTCGATCCACACCGCCAGGCCGTTTTTAGGCACGAGCACTTGGATGTCGATGCCGTTGCCGGCTTCGATGGCCCGGTTGCGGGCGATGTTCAAATCGCCGCCGTAGCCCACGGCCACGCACAGGTTGCCGGCGGCGAGGTCGTTGATGTAGGTGGAGGCGGTGAAGATGCGGATGTCTTTGCGCACGGCGCGCATCATGTCGGTGGCCGCTTGCAGGTCTTCGGGCTTGGTGCTGTTGGGGTCTTTGCCCAAATAGTTAAGCGCCAAGGGGTATTGCTCGAGCGGGCTGTCGAAATAGGAAATGCCGCAGGATTTGAGCTTGGCGGTGTATTCGGGGTTGAACACCAAATCCCACACGTTTTCGGGCATGGGCTTGCCGCCCAAGGCTTTTTGCACCATTTGGGTGTTGATGGCCAGCGTGTTGATGCCCCAGAAATAGGGCACGGCGTATTTATTGCCAGGGTCCACCTGCTCCATCAGCTTGAGCAGCTGCGGGTCGAGGTTGCTGTAGTTGGGGATTTGGCTTTTGTCGATGGGTTGGTAGGCGCCGGCTTGGATTTGGCGGCCTACGTTGGAAATGGAGGGCACCACCAAATCGTAGCCGCTGCTGCCGCTGAGCATTTTGGCTTCGAGGGTTTCGTTGTTGTCGTAGTAGGCGGATCGGATGGTGATGCCGGTTTTTTCGGTGAAGGCGGTGAGGGTGGAGGGGTCGACATAATCCGCCCAGTTGTAGAGGTTGAGCAGGTTGGCGTTATCGCCTTCGGGGGCGGAGGCTTCGCTTTGGGCTTGGCCGCCGCAGGCGGCGAGCAGGCCGGCGCAAATGGCGAGCAGGAGCAGTTTCTTCATCGTTATTCCTTGGTGGGCGGGGAGGGAAGGGTAAGTAGGCGCAAGTAATCTGGTCATTATAGCCAAACGCTTGGCTCCTTCATACCTTGGGCTGGGGAAACGGTACGGCGGCGTGGTTGGGGTAACTGTGCCGTGCGGCAAGTATTTTTTCAATCTTACCAATAAATTGGCATTTTATCTGCGCTAAATTAACGCGGCGGCATTTTCTACCTGCTTTTCAGGTAGCCTTCCGGCTATGGAAAAAGCGCATGTTATAGAGTATCATGCCGCCCGTTACAACATAACATTCAGCACGCACTATGCACTCTTGGTTACTTCGCGGCGCCGGCAGCCGCCTGCTTTTGGCCGTATCGCTCATCGCCCTGATGCTGGGCGTGTTTGCTTGGACGGGCGCCGCATTATGAGCATTGTATTCGACAACCTCACTGTGAGCTACCGTCGCCATCCCGCCGTGCACCACATTTGCGGCGAATTCGCGCCCGGCAGCATGTGGGCGGTGTTCGGCCCTAATGGCGCGGGTAAATCCACCCTGCTCAAAGCCATTATGGGGCTATTGAAAACCAGCACCGGCAGCGTGCAATGGCAAGGCATCGCCCGCCGCGACATCGCTTATTTGCCCCAGCAATCCGATATCGACTGCAGCCAGCCCATTTCCGTATATGAGCTGGCCGCCATGGGTTTGTGGTATGAAATCGGCTTTTTCGGCGGTACCAAGCCCGAACAACGCGAACGGGTGCACGCCGCGCTCGAGCGCGTGGGCATGGCCGATTTCGCCCGCCGGAGCATCGGCCAGCTTTCCAACGGCCAATTCCAGCGCGTGCTGTTTGCCCGTATGCTGGTGCAGGACGCCAAATTCCTGCTGTTGGACGAGCCCTTCAACGCCGTGGACGCGCGCACTACTTACGAATTGCTGGAAGTATTGCGCCAATGCCACCAAAACGAAGGCCGTGCCGTGATTGCCGTGTTGCACGATTATGAGCAGGTGCGCGCCTACTTCCCCCACACCTTCCTGATTGCCCGCGAAAAAATCGCCAGCGGCGCCACTGCCGACGTGCTCACCGAAGGCTACCTGAAACAGGCCGCCGAAGCCATGCACCGCACCGAACCGCGCGAATGGTGCGCCGCTTGAGTTTTCAGGTAGCCTTAACGCCATGTTTGCCGCCACCGTTATTTTCTTCCGAAACCGCAGCGAAGATTTTCCCGCTGAAGCGTTCCCGCAGCGCATCCGCAGCCGCACGCACTTCCCCGCCGAAGGCTATCGCCCGCACTTTGCGCCCAAAGGCAGCCGCGAAATGCTCGGCATCGTGTTTGCCGCGTTCGAGCACACCCGATTCGGCGAGCCGCTGCAAGCCGGGCTGGATTACCTCTATCCCGGCCGCGTGGATTATTCTGCCCTGCGCCCCGGCACGGAATTTTGGATTATGGAAGGCGGCACCGCCGTGGGCGAAGGCGTGATCACTGCCAATAGCCGGCCGCCTGCTTAGCAGGCTACCTGAAAGCATGAGTTTCCAAGAAACCAAACAATAAAACCTAATCTACTAACCGAATAAGCACACGCCATGACCCTCTCCCAGCTCCTGATCGAACCCTTTGCCGACGATTTTATGCGCTATGCCCTTGCCTCCGTGCTGTTTCTGGCCGTGGGCGCGGCGCCGGTGGGCGTGTTTTTGGTGATGCGGCGCATGAGCCTGGTGGGCGATGCGCTCGGCCATGCGGTGCTGCCCGGCGCGGCGGCGGGCTATATTGCCGCCGGTTCGCTCAGCCTGCCCGCCATGAGCTTGGGCGGTTTTGCCGCCGGGCTGGCGATGGCGCTGCTGGCCGGCTTGGTGAGCCGCCACACCAATTTGAAGGAAGACGCGAATTTTGCCGCGTTTTATCTGGCCAGCCTGGCCTTGGGCGTGGTGCTGGTGAGCAGCTACGGCAGCAATGTGGATTTGCTGCATCTCTTGTTTGGTTCGGTGCTGGCGGTGGATACGCCGTCGCTGATTTTGGTGCTGTGCGTGAGCGCGGTGTCGGTGTTGACGCTGGCGCTGATCTACCGCCCGCTGATGCTGGAGAGCATCGACCCGCTGTTTCTGCGCGCGGTAAACGGGCGCGGCGGGCTGTGGCATGTGCTGTTTCTGATGCTGGTGGTACTGAATTTGGTGGCCGGTTTTCAGGCCATCGGCACGCTGATGTCGGTGGGTGTGATGATGCTGCCTGCGATTACCGCGCGGCTGTGGTCGCGCAGCATGGGCGGGCTGATTGCGCTCGCGGTGCTGATTGCGCTCGCCTGCAGCTTCTGCGGCCTGCTGTTTTCCTACCATGTGGATATCCCCTCCGGCCCGGCGATTATTTTGTGCCTGGGCGGCGTGTATGCCGTGTCGCTGTTTATCGGGCGCGAGGGCGGGATGCTGCCTAAATGGTGGCGCGGGAGACATTTACGGGCTTGATATTTGGCGGCTACCCATCGGCTAAAGGCTACCTGAAAATACGGCAGCCTCAAGTTGGGCATTAATGCCATATAACCCAGTTTGTTTCCGGTTTTCAGGTAGCCTTTGTGGTTATCATGAATTAAACCGTATTTTCACCAACAATCTACCGGTCTCGCCATCTGTCTGCTGGCACAGCCGAACGGAGCGCGGTTTTTCGGGGAATAAGGGCTTGCATGTTCGAAGCGGCGAAGCCGCAAGTTGCAGCTAATCCAATTTCTCTTTGCGCCCGAAAAACCGCGTGGAGTGAGGGAAGTTTGGCGAAGCCAAACTTGTGCCCGCAGTCGCTTTTCTTTTGCTTCCTTTTCTTTGGCGAGGCAAAGAAAACGAGGTCTCCGAAGGAGGACGAGTTTCTGCGAAGCAAAAACGAAGCCTTCGTTAGAAGGGTTCGTTTTAACGAAGTTAAAACAAGACCTCTGCAAGAGGGCTTGTTTTTACGCAGCTAAACGAGTGCCCGTGCCGGCACGAGGCGCAAAGGTGAACAGGGGGCGACCACGAGAGTCGCCTGGAAATTATAAGGATTAATTCAATCAATAATATGCCAATGTAGTGGTATCAGTTTGAACAAGCTTTAAAGGCTACCTGAAATCTTTCAGGTAGCCTCACGGACGAGCCGGAAGGCTCACATGACAAACAACCATAAGGAGTAAAAGATGAATTTGAAACATTGGAAACTCGGCCTGATTGCCGCGCTGTTTTCCGGCAGCCTGTATGCCGCGCCGGTGGAAGTGGTGGCGAGCTTCAGCATTTTGGGCGACGTGGCCAAGCAGGTGGGCGGCGAGCGCGTGAACGTGAGCAACCTGGTCGGCCCCGACCAAGACGCGCATGCCTACAACCTCACCAGCCGCGATATGCAGCGCATCCGCAATGCCAAGCTGGTGCTGGTGAACGGTTTGGGCTTTGAGCAGGCCGCGGTGATGCGCGGCATCCGCCAAAGCGGCGTGCCGTTTGCCGAAGCCACCAAAAACATCCAGCCGATGAAGGCCGAAGACCACGACGACGATGATCACGACCACGATCACGGCCATGACCACCACGGCCACGGTCATGACCACGGCCACCACCATCACGGCGAATTCGACCCGCACGTATGGAATGATCCCGTGCTGATGAAAACCTACGCCCAAAACGTGGCCGACGCGCTGATTAAAGTCGATCCGCAAGGCCGCGCTTATTATCAGCAGCGCCTCAGCGGCTACCAAGCCCGCCTCGACGCCATGCACCAATGGGCGCAAACCCAATTTAACAGCGTGCCGCAGGCACGGCGCAAAGTGCTCACTGGGCACGATGCCTTCAACTACATGGGCAAACGCTACCGCATCGAATTCATCGCCCCGCAAGGCGTGAGCACCGAAGCCGAGCCTTCCGCCCGCCAGGTTTCCGCTCTAATCCGCCAAATCCGCAGCCAGGGTATCCGCGCCGCGTTTAGCGAAAACATCAAAGATTCGCGCATGGTGGAACGCATCTCGCGCGAAACCGGCATCCGCGTAAACGGCAAGCTCTATTCCGACGCCCTGAGCCGCGGCGCTCCCGCTGCCACTTATGAGCAAATGTTCCGCTACAACGTGAACGCGCTGGTGAATGCGATGAAGCAGTAATTGTTTGAAACGGCATAGTAAAGGCTACCTGAAAACCGATTTTTTAGTTTTCAGGTAGCCTTTTATGATGGCGGAAACAAAGCGGTAGGGTTTCAGCTAGCCGCTTACGTTTAAATGGGCATCGTATGGTTTGGAATGTTCCGCCACGATTTGCTGCAAATCACCCATCAGGCGGTCGATGGTTTGGGCATATGCAACGGCATCGAGCTGGGAGAGCAGGTCTAACTCATCGAAATATAGTGAATTAACAAAAACCAGTACGGCGTTGGCTCGCCTTGCCGTAACGTGTGTACTGTCTGCGGCTCGCCGCCTTGTCCTGATTTAAATTTAATCCACTATACGCAATGATATTCTGCAATTTCGGCGGGCAGTAGGGCAGGATTTCATCATAATTTTTCGGCATGCACTCCGCACACATCCTACCCAGCGGGCTGCGTTTGCCGCGTTATCCTACTGGCTTTGCCGCATCATCTCGTCCATCGCTCGGCCGGCGTTGAGATAGCCTTGGCGGTTGGCCGAGCAGAAAGTTTCCTTGCCTACGCGTGCGATGCGCATGTCGGAATCGTCCCATACTTGGTTGATATACTCGGTAACCTGGTTGCGGGAGAATATCTTTCCGCAGCGCTGCCGGTATACTTGGGCTGTTTTCATGTGCGTACCCTCATTGAAGCCGCAGGCCTGTTCCAGATAAGAATTAAACCCGCTCATTTGCGCCAGCCCTTGGCAGAAGTCTTTCTGATTGTGGATTTCCCTCAGCGGTTCGGCCACGGCGGCCAGCGGCAGGCAGAGGAGGATGGCGGGGATGAGTTTTTTCATTGCGGTTTCCTTATTTGATAAAGTTTGTTGGGGCGGCAGGCCAAGCTGGGCGGCAGGCCGAGCTGCCTGACGCAGATATTTTCAGGTAGCCTGAATGGCATCAGGGGCTACCTGAAAATTATTTTGTCTGCCGTTCGCGCAGCAATGCTTTGATTTCGGCCATTTCTTGATGCAGGCGCGCCAGCTCGGCGCTGCTTACCAAGATTTGGCCGTCCTGCAGCATTTCGGGCCGGTGTTCCGCCTCCGGGCCGGTGGAATGCAGGTTCGACATGGTATCCACAATCACGGCCACGAATAAGTTCAGCATCACAAAGGCAGACACCAAAATAAACGGCACGAAAAACAGCCAGGCGTTTGGATAGGCTTCCATCACAGGGCGCACAATGCCCATCGACCAGCTCTCCAGGGTCATCACTTGAAACAGCGTATACAGCGATTTGCCCAGGCTGCCGAACCATTCGGGGAAACGTTCGCCGAAGAGCGTGGTGGCCATCACCGCGCCCACGTAAAACAGAATGCCCATCAGCCCCGCAATCGCACCGATACCCGGCACGGCCTGCAAAATGGCATCGGCAATCCGGCGCAGCTGCGGCATGCGGTTGATCAGCCGCAGCACGCGCAACACGCGCAGCGAGCGCAACACCGAAAGCGCGCCCGCATTGGGCAACAGCGCCACGGCCACCACGAGGAAATCGAAAATATTCCAGCCGTCGCGGAAAAAACGCCGCCCCAAAGCAATGAATTTCGCCGCCAATTCCACAATAAAAATAATCAGCGCGGCCATATCCAGCCAATGCAGCAGCGCGCCGCAACGCGCCACCACGGCGGGCGAGGTTTGCAGGCCGAGGATGATGGCATTTAAAACGATGATGATGAGGATGGCCAGCTGGGTGGTTTGGTGCAAAACAACGGCACCGATTTTTTGCCGCCAAACGGCAGGAGAAGTGTGTGTCATGATGTGTGTGAATGGATAAGGATTAACAATTGGCTGTCTGAAAGCAGGCAGTAGGATGAAACAAGATGATGGAGAAGCCTGTATGGCCAGCTTTTCCATCGGGCGTATTGTATCAAGTTTTTCACTGCATTGAAGCTTAACGATTTCAGGTAGCCTGCATGGTGATACAGGCTACCTGAAAAATGGCAGCCTGCACTTATGAGGCTGTCGGATTTGAAAATCTGACCTACGGTTTTTTGCGGCGGCTGCCGTCTCTTTCCAAAAATACCGAGAAGTGTTTATATTTAGGCTCATCCGTTAAATATTTCTGACAGGATTTTCTGATGGTTAAATGCAAGCCTCTTTTATCCGTGAACTGTTCTAAAGCAGCCCGAACTTGTGGTGCGAACCCCGCTATTCTGCGTTTGGTCAAACCCAAAACAATTACGCTTGCAAACAGTGGGTTCTCCCAGAAACTAATATGTTTCTGAATAATTTCAATGAATTGAGTATCTAATTTATTCTCCCATAACGTCAAAATAAAACTTCGCCGCCCATCAGCATATTTTTCATTTTCTATCAGGCTTAAAATCGTATCGGAAACCTTTTTCGATGATTTCAGCTGCGGATAAACCTTTTTCAAGCCCATCATCAATCGTAATGCTACGGTATTAATCCTGTATTCAAATGCATAGTTAAGCATTTCTGAATTGTCTTTTTCTTTAAAATGATCAAAAGCAAATTCGCAGGCTTCCAGAACCCAATCAGAAAGGGTGTCTTCGTTAAAATTATGATCTTCTGAGATTAATCCATTATCATAAGTTACCATTTTTTCGATAACCGTGCTGTTTTGTTTTCTATCCATACTATTTTCCTTTAGAGAACTTGTCTCATGTCTTGAATTACTTGGATAATATGATTTTATTCAAATTCAATTTATTGGATTGAGATAGGCAGCCTGAAAAAACAGCGGAAACAGTCCATAAACAAAATCTTTATATTGATTGAAGGTGTCGGATTCAAGAATCCGACCTACGTTTGCTGCGCATTTTGTTTTTCAGGTAGCCTGAAAGGGATGTATGGGCAGCAAGTACCTATCCTACGCCCGCTGTTCTACGGCAGGGCTTGTTTATTCTTCGATTAACCATAAAATATTGAGCCAAATTTTCAAAAATTTGTTCCGATTGCCCTGTATAGCACCATATTTGCGGTTCGATGGCATCAGGCGTTACCCAAACCAACAACACATAATCTCCATTTTCTCTATCTTCAATAGCAAATAATGAAAGTTGGTTATCGGAATACAGTTGAGGTGCAGAGCCTTCCCAATTTTTCCTCATTACATCAATCCATCTCCTGAAATATTTTGTTCTTAGGGTTTTGTTTATTTTCTCATGCCCTAAGAATTCGACATCACAATCTTTCCAATTATCAGCAAATGCAAATCTTTCTTTCAACATGGGAGACAACGGCCGATTGAAATCGGTTTGTAGCGTTGGAATAAAATTGGGCAATTCTTTTGGTTTTTGGATAATTTGCTTGTCAACATAAATATCTTTTTCTTTCCAGCCAAATTGCTGCATGCCTTCAATTATTTCCCTTTTCCTTGATTCATAGGAGGCGGCATATTGTTTCATTAATTCTGTCAGCATAAATCTACTCCTTAAAGTCTCTCTAATTTATGGTAAATGCAGCATAGGGCGGATATTGATACCCACGCAAATTTTCAGGCAGCCTGCAAGCAATACAGGCTACCTGAAAATGGTTTATGGCTTTAAAACCAATCAGCGTTCGATTTGGCTCACATCCCGCACCGCGCCTTTGTCGGCGGAAGTCGCCATCGCGCCGTAAGCCCTTAATGCGGCGGAGACGTAGCGGTCGCGGTTTTCCGGCTTCCACGCTTTGCTGCCGCGCGCTTCCATTTCGGCGCGGCGTTTTGCGAGTTCTTCGTCGGACACTTTCAGGTTGATGCTGCGGTTGGGGATGTCGATTTCAATCGTATCGCCTTCGTGCACCAAGCCGATGGCGCCGCCTTCCGCCGCTTCAGGCGAGGCGTGTCCGATGGAGAGGCCTGATGTGCCGCCGGAGAAGCGCCCGTCGGTCAGCAGGGCGCAGGCTTTGCCGAGACCTTTAGATTTCAGGTAGGAAGTCGGATACAGCATTTCCTGCATACCGGGGCCGCCTTTCGGGCCTTCGTAGCGGATGATGACGATGTCGCCGGCAACGATTTGGTTGCCCAAAATGCCTTCTACTGCGGCTTCTTGGCTTTCAAACACGCGGGCACGGCCGGTGAATTTGAGGATGCTCTCGTCCACGCCTGCGGTTTTCACCACGCAGCCGCGCTCGGCGATGTTGCCGAACAAGACCGCCAAACCGCCGTCTTGCGAGTAGGCGTGTTCGACGTTGCGGATGCAGCCTTTTTCGCGGTCGAGGTCGAGGGTTTTCCACATACGGTTTTGCGAGAACGCTTGGGTGGTGCGCACGCCGCCGGGTGCGGCTTTGAAGCGTTCGATGGCATGGGTGTTTTCGGGATTGGTCACGTCCCATTTTTCAATTGCGTCTTTCAGCGTCGGCGCGTGAATGGTGTATACGTCGGTGTGCAGTTTGCCCGCTTTGTCCAGTTCTTTCAGGATGGCGAAGATGCCGCCGGCGCGGTGTACGTCTTCCATGTAGTAGTCGTGGTTGTTGGGCGCGGTTTTGCAGATGCAGGGGACGACGCGGCTTAAGCGGTCGATGTCGGCCATTTTGAAATCCACGCCTGCTTCGTTGGCAACGGCGAGCAAATGCAGGATGGTGTTGGTGGAGCCGCCCATGGCGATGTCCATGGTCATGGCGTTTTCAAACGCTTTTTTGGTGGCGATGCTGCGCGGCAGCACGGTTTCGTCGTCTTGCTCGTAATAGCGTTTGGTGATTTCGACAATCATGCGGCCGGCTTCGAGGAACAATTCTTTACGGCCTGCGTGGGTGGCGAGGTAGGAGCCGTTGCCGGGCAGGGACAGGCCGAGCGCTTCGGTCAGGCAGTTCATGGAGTTGGCGGTGAACATGCCGGAGCAGGAACCGCAGGTCGGGCAGGCGTTTTGTTCGACTTCTTCGACTTGCTGGTTGCTGACATTGTCGTCCGCCGATTCAATCATGGCGTCAATCAAGTCCAAGCGGCGTTCGGGCTGGATGTTGGCCACGCCGATGACCTTGCCCGCTTCCATCGGACCGCCGGAAACGAAGATGGTCGGGATGTTCAGGCGCATGGCGGCAATCAGCATTCCGGGGGTGATTTTGTCGCAGTTGGAAATGCACACCAGCGCGTCGGCGCAGTGGGCGTTCACCATGTATTCGATAGAGTCGGCAATCAAATCGCGGCTGGGCAGGGAGTACAACATGCCGCTGTGTCCCATGGCGATGCCGTCGTCGATGGCGATGGTGTTGAATTCTTTGGCGATGGCGCCCGCTTTTTCAATTTCGCGGGCAACCAGTTGGCCCATGTTGTGCAGGTGGACATGGCCGGGCACGAATTGGGTGAACGAGTTGGCAACGGCGATGATAGGTTTGCCGAAGTCGGTTTCCATCACGCCGGTGGCGCGCCACAATGCGCGCGCGCCCGCCATATTGCGGCCGTGGGTGGAGGTTTTGGAGCGGTAGTCTGGCATGGTTAGAGTCCTTGTTTAATATGGTGATTTATAGAATATTTGGGGCTACCTGAAAATGGCTAAGGCGGCATTTTTCAGGTAGCCTTTCGGTTGGGGCGTATTTTAGCCGAATCGGGCAGGCTTGTTGCAAGTGCCTCTGTAGGATGTGATGCGCTATTTATTTGTGTAAAACGCTATAATTTTGCCATTTTATAGCCGTAGTAAGTGCTGCAATATGATTCCAAACCGTTTTCAGGTAGCCTGAAACACAAATCGGGCGAATCTGAGCCCGTTTAAAATGGGTATGGCTGAGGCCGGGATTGCCTTGCCGGGTGGGAAATGGTAGTTTGACAGCCTCTTTACAAAATTTGTGGCACAAACTGCCAAGTTGAAGCGGAGAAGATAGAAGTGAACGAAGCCAAAGAAGCCTTATTGGAAATGCAGCCGCGCGAAGCGGCGGTGATGGCCGCGCTGGTGGTGGCCGTGATGGGCGTTACTATGATTCATTTCGGCTGGGTGCCGCATTTGTCGGTAATTTTGGTGCTGTGTGGGCTGCTCTGTTTCGGCAAAGCCAAAGGGCTGGATTTCGGCCGTATGCAGCTGAGCATGGCGCGCGGCGTGCTCTCCGGCATCGGCGCGATTTATCTCTTCTTTTTCATTGGTTTGCTGGTGTCGGCGCTGATGGTGTCCGGCGCGATTCCTACGCTGATGTATTACGGCTTCGAGCTGATTTCGCCGCAGTTTTTCTACCTTTCCGCTTTCGTGCTCACTTCGATGGTGGGCGTGGCCATCGGCAGCAGCCTCACCACCTGTGCCACCCTGGGCGTGGCCTTTATCGGCATGGGCAGCGCGTTGGGTGCTAATCCGGCTGTGGTGGCCGGGGCGGTGGTATCTGGCGCGTTTTTCGGCGACAAAATGTCGCCCATTTCCGACACCACCAGCATTGCCGCCTCCATTGTGGGCATCGATTTGTTCGACCATATCCGCAATATGATGTACACCACCATCCCCGCCTGGCTGCTTACCGCGCTGTTGCTTTGGCTGCTCTCTGGCCACACCGCTGCCGCCGATTTAAGCAGCGTGGCCGCCTTCCAAACCCAGCTGCAGGCCAGCGGCTTAGTGCACGGCTACACCCTGTTGCCCTTTGCCGTGCTGATCGTTTTGGCCATGCGCCGCGTGAACGCGATTTACACCATCATCATCACTATCGCCGTTTCCCTCGCGCTCACCTATCTGCACAGCAGCCCCAGCATCGAACAGCTCGGCGGCTACTTCTTCAACGGCTACGCGCCGCCGGAAGGCACCGATTTGGGCAATGTGGCCAAGCTGATTTCGCGCGGCGGCATCGGCAGCATGTTTTTCACCCAAACCATCGTTATCCTCGCCCTCAGTCTCGGCGGCCTGCTCAACGCCCTGGGCATCCTGCCCGCGCTGCTCTCCGGCATCGGCCATATGTTGGTTAACGCCGGCCGCGCCACCTTCACCGTGGCCGCCACTTCGCTGGGCGTCAACGTGCTCATCGGCGAGCAATACCTCAGCCTGCTCCTGGCCGGCAACACCTTCAAGCCCATCTACGAGCGGCTCGGCCTGCACCCGCGCAACATCGCCCGCACCGTGGAAGATGCGGGCACGGTAACCAACCCGCTCGTGCCCTGGAGCGTGTGCGGCGTGTTTATCCACCATGCCCTAGGCGTGCCCGTAATCGATTATCTGCCCTACGCCTTCTTCTGCTACCTCAGCCTGCTGCTCACTCTCGTGTTCGGCTTCACCGGCTTCACTTTGAGCAAAAAGGAAACAGCATAAACGGCACGGCACCGCAGATTGGGAAAGGCTACCTGAAAAGTGCAAGACAGGGTTCTGCTTCGCAGAAGCCGACATTTTCAGGTAGCCTTTTGCCAACACGTCGGGCTACCTGAAAACATATGGCAAGCCAAACGAGCTTTCGATACAAGGCGGTAAGTCGTAGACGATACGGAAGGACGGCAAGGCAACGTAACGTAACGCAGTAGCGAAGGTTCGGTTGGCTTGTTATGTACCCGACTGGCGGCAGGGGGGCGCAACAAGGGAAGGGCAATTTGAAATCGGCGCGGCCATGCCGGCCTGCGGCAATATAAAAGGCTACCTGAAAACGCAGCGCAGCAAAATTTCTGCGCTATTAGGTTTTCAGGTAGCCTTTTTATTGGCCTAGGCTGCGGTTTACTGCTGCGGCTGGGCGTGGTCTTTTTCTTCGGTAACGAAGCCGACTTTGCTCAGGCCGGCGTCGCGCACGGCGCTGAGGGCTTTTTCCACATGCTCGAACTGGGCGTTTTTATCGGCGGCGATGGCAATCACTTGATCGGGATTGGTTTTGGCCAGCTCTTGCAGCCGGTTTTCCAAGTCCTGCAGGCTGATTTTCTCGCCTTCGGCCAAGTGGTAGCTGCCGTCGGCGGCAATGGAAAGGCGCAGCGGGTCTTTGGGCTGGGCGGCGTTTTCCGCCACTTGCTTGGCCGAGGCGGTGGGCAGTTCCAGCGGGATGGAGTGGGTCATCACCGGCATGGTGATCATGAATACAATCAGCAGCACGAGCATCACATCTACCAGCGGGGTAACGTTGATGTCGGCCATGGGCGAATCGTCGCCGCCGTTCATCGAACCGAAGGCCATGCTCTTACTCCTTGTCGTTCATAATCTTAACGTGCAAATCGTAGGCGTAGGCATCCATATCCTGCACCACCTGTTTGTTGCCGAACACGATGAAGTTGTAGGCCAGCACGGCGGGGATGGCGGCAAACAGACCGACGGCGGTGGCCACCAGCGCTTCGCCGATGGGGCCGGCCACGGTGGCGATGTTTACCTGGCCTTGCTGGCTGATGTTTTCCAGCGCGTGGTAAATGCCCCACACCGTGCCGAACAGGCCGATAAACGGGGCGGTGGCGCCCACGGAGGCGAGAATGGTGAGCCCGCCGTTGAGGCCGCGTTTGGCAATGTCCATTTTATGGCGGATGTGTTGCACCAGATAGTCGCCCAAGGGAATGCTGGTGAGCTGGCTGGCGGGGTTGGCGCGGTATTGGCGCGCGGCCTGGACGGCGGATTGGGTGAGGTCGGCCAGCGGGGAGGGATGGGCTTTGGCCAGGCGCAGCACTTCATCAAGCGAGGCCACGGTGGCGACGGCTTCAATCGTGCCCCGGTTGGCGTGGCGTACTTGGTGCAGGCGGATGCTGCGCATGATGATGATCCACCAGGTGAGGATACTCATCAGCACCAGCAGCAGAAATACGGTAATCAATACAATGTCGCCTTGGGCGAAAACGTGTCCTAAGTTCATAATATTCCTAATATTAAGGTAATGAGATTGACTAATCGGTTTAGTTGGGTTTTTAAGGAGCTTTAAAACGCAGGGTAAAAGTATAGCTTTGGCGAACGGGCTGGCCGTTGCGTTTGGCCGGAACGAAGGTATAGCTCTGGCGCACGGTGTTGGCAGCGGATGCGCCGAACAGCGGATGGGAGGCGGAAACGATTTCCACGCTGGAAGGCTTGCCGTTGGCTTCCACCATCACGCGCAGTTTTACCGTGCCGCTGATGCCTTCGTCTTCCAATTGTGGCGGATAGGGCGGTTTCGGATTGTGCAGGTAGCCGCCTAGGTGGGTGGGTGCGCTGTCGCCGCCACCACCGCCACCACCGCCACCACCGACAGGGCCTTGGCCGTTGCCGACACCGCCGCCTTCGCCGCCGCCACGGCCACCGCCTTTGCCGGGGCCTTCTCCATCGCCTTCACCTTGGCCATGACCAGTGCCACGGCCGCCGCCGCGGCCTCCGCCTTCTCCGGCGGAAGGCGTGCCTTTGCCGCCGCCGCCACCGCCTGCGTTGGCGCTATGGCCTGCATTCGGGTTGGTAGGGGCAATCGGCCGCTCGGGCTGTGCCTGCGGCTTGGGTTCGGGGCGGGGTTGCGCTTGAGGCTGCGGTTTGGGTTCGGGTTTCGGCTCAACCGGTTTGGGCTGAACGATGTCGGCAGGTTTGTCTTGCCGTTCCACTGGTTTGATTTGCGTGCGCTGCTCAGGCACGGGTTTAACCGGCTGCGGCTTGGGCCGTTCCGGTTTCGGTTGTTCTGGTTTGGGCGCTTCGGGCGGGGTTTGCTTCGGCGGTTCGGCGGGCGGCTCGTCTTCAGATATGGTGTCGCCACCCGTACCGCCGCCGCCCCCGCCGCCGCCAATCTCACCAAGATCGACAAAGCTCAGCCCGGGCGGTTCGGTTGGCAGTTCCGGCGGCTTAATCGAGGTCAGCAGCCAAAACAGCAGGGTGTGAACGGCAATCACGAATACGAGCGCGGCCGGGGATAAAAGACGGTTTTCGTTTTGCATGATAGGGCGGCATATTAGTGCGAACTATTTTTGTTTGCAAGGAGTTTTTGTTCGGCTGTGCGAACGGCTGATGTTTTCTGGTAAAGCATGGTTTGGCTGATAGGTTTGGAGGCTACCTGAAAGCCGGTTGGCAGTTTCAGGTAGCCTTTCATGCTGCCGGATTGGTTTGGGCAGGAGTGGTGATATTGGTATAACTGTTTTTCTCTTGATTGATAATGTGAGATTAAAACAACAAACTTGCTATTTATATTTTTAAACGGTATTAAATGCTAAAAATATAGCAATCAAATATCTGGCCTGCCTGTGCGCTTGCCGATTCGGGCAGGAAAACTGCGTAATGCGGCGGCGGCGGGATTGTGGCGGCGGCTTGGATGTTTGTTTTTGTTAAAATCGCGCCTTTCTTTTGTTTCGGATGATTGCAGCCGTATGAAAACCCCTGCTTCCTGGTCGTCTAAAATCGGTTTTATCCTCTCCGCCGCCGGCTCTGCCATCGGCTTGGGCGCGATTTGGAAATTTCCCTACACCGCCGGTACTAATGGCGGCGCGGTATTTGTGCTGATGTTTTTGGTGTTTACCCTATTGGTGGCGCTGCCGGTGCAGCTGGCCGAGTTTTATATCGGCCGCAAGAGCGGCAAAAACGCGGTGGATGCGTTTAAAACGCTCGTGCCGAACAGCCTGTGGCCATGGATCGGACGCATGGGCGTGTTTGCCTGCTTTATTTTGCTGTCGTTCTACAGCGTGGTGGGCGGTTGGGTGTTGAATTATGTGGTGCACGCGTTTGACGGCAGCATCCATCCTGATGCAGATTTCGGCGCGCTGTTCGGCAGCACGATTTCCAATCCCGTCGGCTCAATCGCCTATCAGGGGCTATTTATGCTGATGACGGTGTGGGTGGTGAAAAGCGGCATTGCGGCAGGCATCGAACGGGCCAACAAATACATGATGCCCGCGTTGTTTGTGTTGCTGCTATTGCTGGCTGTACGTTCGCTCACGCTGGACGGCGCGATGGCGGGCATCTCCTTCCTGCTCAAACCCGATTGGTCGCACTTCACGCCGCAAACCATGCTCACCGCGCTGGGGCAGGCTTTTTTTGCGCTGAGCCTGGGCGTGTCCACCATGATTACTTATGCCGCCTATTTAGACAAAAAACAAGATTTGTTCCGCTCGGGTAACAGCATTATGTGGATGAACCTGCTGGTGTCTTTGTTGGCCGGTTTGGTTATTTTCCCCGCCGTGTTCGCCTTCAACTTTGAGCCGGGTCAGGGGCCGGGGCTGATTTTCGTGGTGCTGCCCGCTGTGTTTATGAAGCTGCCGCTGGGGCAGATTCTGTTTGCCGTGTTTATGCTGCTGGTAGTGTTCGCCACGCTCACTTCCGCCTTCTCCATGCTGGAAACCGTGATTGCCGCCGCCATCCGCGAAGACGAGCGCAAACGCAGCAAAACCACCTGGCTGATCGGTACGGCGATTTTTATTGTCGGCATTCCCTCCGCACTCTCGTTCGGCGTGCTCGCCGAATGGAAGCTGTTCGGCAAAACGCTGTTCGACCTGTGGGACTACATGATTACCGCGCTGATTATGCCGATCAGCTCGCTTTTGGTGGCGGTGTTTGTAGGCTGGATACGGCAGAAGAGCGATGTGTTGGCGCACATGCGCGAAGGCAGCAGCGTGCCGCAGGCCGTGATTGTGCTGTGGCTCAACGTCCTGCGCTTCCTCGCGCCGGTGGCGATTTTGCTGGTGTTCGCCAATACGCTGGGCTGGATTTAGCAGCCTGCGGCCAGCCTTTGCTTGCTTGATAAAGGCTACCTGAAAACCCTTGGTTAGCGGTTTTCAGGTAGCCTTAACAGCAAACTGATTGAACTTTCGATGCCGGGCGATAAGCCGCAGGCGGTACGCAAGCGCGACAAGGCCGACCATGCCCTAGCATGGCGATTTTAAGCCGCCATACCAATATCGGAAGCAGGCAACGCGCCTATCATTAACCCATCCGCACCATTACAAGGAAACCTCATGCAAGCACTCATCATCGGCGCTACGGGCGCCACCGGCCAAGCGCTGCTGCCGCTTCTGGCGGATACGCCGCAGGTGGCGCAAATCCACAGCTTCGGCCGCCGCGCTCCCGCGTTTGTCCACGAAAAACTGCACAGCCGCATCATCGATTTCGCCCGGCCGCAAACTTGGGCGGAGAGCGTGCGCGGCGACACCGTGTTTGCCTGTTTGGGCACGACTTTGAAAGATGCGGGCGGCAAAGAGGCGCAATGGCAAATCGACTATGAGGCCAACCTCGCCTTCGCCCGCGCCGCCCGGCAAAACGGTGCGCAAACCCTGGTGCTGGTGTCTGCCTTCGGCGCGGATGCGCGCTCCCGGTTTTTCTACCCGCGCATGAAGGGCGCGCTCGAAGCCGCTTTGGCCGAACTCGGTTTCCCGCACCTCGTCATCTTCCGCCCGCCGCTGCTGATCCGCCCCGGCAGCACGCGCGTATCCGAACGCCTTTTTGCGCACTGCCTGCGTCTGCTCAATGCTGCCGGTTTGTTTCAGAGCCAGCGCCCGCTGCACGTGGCCGAATTGGCCGAAGCCATGCGCCGCACCGCGCTGAACCCGCCAGCGGAGCGGGTGCGGGTGTATCAGCCTGAGGATATCCGGGCGTTGTTGAAATAAGGAAAAGGCTACCTGAAAAATCGGCCCTGAAGAATCCTGCAGGGCCGCGGCAAGCCGGTCGGACTTTCGATTCGAGGCAGTGCGGAAGCGCGGCCGTAGCGGAAGTTCGGTTGGCTATAAATTTTTCAGGTAGCCTTTCGGATTTCAGCCCGGCTCACCGGGTTTGCTCAAATTGCTCCTGCGCCCAGCGTTGGCGGTTGTCGGGGGTGTCGGCGGTTTGAGCCTGCCCCTGCCGCCAGTTGCGGTAGGTCTCGGCATCGAAGGCGATTACCCGACCGCCCATGGCGGCCACTTCGCCGGCCACGCTTTGGCTGATGCGCCAAGAGGCCAGGTCGGGGCAGGCCTTCGGCTCGGGATACCACAGCACCACCACCGCATCGCCGCCCTGCATTTGGGCTTCGAGCTGTTCGGCGTATTGGTCGATGGCTTGGTATTTCTGGTTGAGGCGGGTTTCCACGGCACGAACCACGTGCAGGGGGATGGGGGCGGTGCCGTTTTCCCATTGCGCCCATTCTTCGGCGGAAGCGCCGTGGGGGAAATCGACATTGGCAGCAAGAGCCTGGCCGGCTTCGGCTTGGGTGAGGCCGAGGTTGCGGCGCAGGGCTTTGAGTTCGATGGGGAACATGGTTTTCCTTTTAGGTTGGATTTTTACAAGAATTGGCGTAAATGTTTTTGGATGGAGTGATCGGAGGAGGTCTGTTAAATTTCAGGTAGCCTTCACCATACTTACCCCGTTCACCCTTGCACCTCATGCCGGTGCGGGCACTTCCTTTCTTTGCTTCGCCAAAGAAAGGAAGCAAAGAAAAGCGACTGCGGGCGCAGGTTTGGCTTTGCCAAACTTCCCTCACTCCGCGCAGTTTTTCGGGTGGGCTCGCGACTTGCGGCTGCGCCGCTTCGAACATGCAAGCCCTTATTTCCCGAAAAACCGCGCTCTGTTCGGCTGCGCCAGCAGAGAAGTACAGCCGCAACCATTTACGCCAAATATGATGGGTTTGGTTTCATGGAGAATTTATAGATTATTTAACTTGTGCGGCCAGGTGCTCTATCGCTGCCTGTGCGCAAAACAGGCCGAAAGCGGCGGTAACCAGCATGCTCGCGCCGTAGCCTGCGCAAGACAATCCCTGCGGTGCGGCATCGGTTTCGCAGGCGGCGCCGGTTTGCGGCGGGGTAACGTTTTCTTCGGAATAGATGCAGCTCACTTTCATGCGCTCTTTCGGATCGCGCGGAAAACCGTATCGGCGGCGCAGGGTGTAGCGCAGGTTGGAAAGCAGCGGGTCGTGGGTGGTGCGGGCGAGGTCGGCGCGGCGGATGAGGGCGGGGTCGCGCTGGCCGCCTGCGCCGCCGGACACCACAAAGGCTTGCTTTTTCGCCACAAAATGCGCGGCCATGGCGGCTTTCACGCGCACTTGGTCGATGGCGTCGATCACAAAATCAAACGGCTCGGCAAAAAGCGTGCCCACGTTTTCCGCGTCCACAAAATCTTCGATTTCGTGCACGGCGCAGGCGGGGTTGATTTGCAGGATGCGCCGGTGCAGCGCGGTTACTTTGGGCAGGCCGAAATTGTCGGTGAGCGCGTGAAGCTGGCGGTTGGTGTTGGATTCGGCCACGTTGTCCAAATCAATCAGCGTGAGCCGGCCGATGCCGCTGCGCGCCAGTGCCTCCACCGCCCAAGAGCCCACGCCGCCCACGCCCACCACGCAAACATGGGCTTGGGCAAAGCGTTGCAGGGCGGCTTGGCCGTAGAGTCGGGAAATACCGCCGAAGCGGCGCTCGGTTGGGGCGGAAATAATCATCGGGATAAGTCAAAAAACAGGTAGAAAAAATGGCACATTCGGTGCATCGGTATTATACTGTAAACGTATCAGGAAGAGACCCGTCAGGCGGCTGTAGCCTCTGCGCGGAAGCATTGGAAAATCGTTCACTAGGAGAAAGCTTATGTATCAACATATCGTGATTGCAGTAGACGGCAGCCGCACCTCCCAACACGCGCTCAAACAGGCCTGCGGCCTGGCTAAAGCCACCGGCGCGGCGCTCACATTGGTGCACGTGGCCAACCCCGCCGAATACGTGGCCACCGTTGCCCCCGAGTTTTTGCAGTATGAAAACTACGAAGCCGCCGCCACCGAACAAGGCAACGCGATTTTGGAGGCCGCTATCAAACAGGCGCGCGCCGACTTGGGCGAAAATGCTAAAATCGGCAGCCACCTGCTCGTGATCAGCAAAAACGCACGCGATATGGCCAAAAGCCTGGTGGATTATGCCACCGAGCAGAAAGCCGACCTGCTGGTGCTGGGCACCCACGGCCGCACCGGCCTGATGCACCTCCTGATGGGCAGCTTCGCCGAAACCGTGATGCGCGAGACCCGCCTGCCGCTGTTGATTATCCGCCGCGAAGCATAAGGCTGAAGATTGAGGCAGGATTAGAGGCTACCTGAAAGTTTCAGGTAGCCTTTTGCCAATGGGGAAGGCAATGGAACGGAAACTTTATTACAGTTGGTGGCACTCCCTGGAGCTGCTGTTTTACGGCGGCTTTTTCGGGCTGTTTTGCGTGTGCTTGATTTGTTCGGCCCTGTGGGGCGATCGGGCTGTTTTGTCCGAGATCAGCTATTGGTATTGGTTTTTGCTGCTTCTTACCCTGTTTTCTTGGCTGTTTTGTTGGCTGCAATATGCCGTGGTGCTGCCGATGTTGCTGTTGCGCAAGCCGGTGGTGCATATGGACGAACAGGGCATTGCGGTGCACGATGCGCTGAATTTTTTCAATAAGCATCGCAAATGGTCGACCAAGTGGGACAATATCCAGGCGGTGGGCGTTGGCCTAGAGACATTAAAAAAGCACCACCCCTATCTCGGCAAGTTTTTACGCCCGCGTATCGGAGTCATGATTCAGCGGCGTCATGTTGCCTATGGGGAAGATCATCATTATGTTGTGGTGTCCAGCGGGATGATGCCGGGGCAGGAAAAAGGCGTAAGCGAGGCCATATTGGCCGCGTGGCGGCAATATAAGGCGGGCATATCGAATAAAATTCCCTATACTGCCCAGTCGCTCTATCGGATGAAGCAGGATGATTTTGCCAATTTGATTTGGTTTCTCGATGAAGAGGCGCCGTTTGCCATGTTGGATTTGGAAAAGGGCGTGCCCACCAAGCACGATTTGGTTTATCTTTATCAATTCAAAAAGATATTTGGCAGCGAAAAGATTAAAATCCACTACAACAAAATACAAAAGCGGCTAAAAATCACGCAAGAAGACGGCATCAGCCCACCGCGCCATTTGCCTGCTGTGGAAGCGGAGCTGTTGCGCATAGTGAATCTGCATTTGTATGACTGATGGGCCGGATGGATTGAGGCTACCTGAAAATGCAGCACGGCAAGTTTCTGCGCAGCTGGATTTTTCAGGTAGCCTTTTGTGTTCGGTATGCGGGCTGAGTAGCGGGGTATGGTTTTCAGGTAGCCTCTGCAGGCTGGGGCGGGCTTACAAAAACAGTTGCAGCAAATCGTTTAAATAGCGTTGGCCGCGTTCGGTGGGGCGCAGGAGGGTGGGGTCGGGGTCGATGAGGCCGAGCCGGGTGGCTTCCTGCAGGGGGCGGGCGATGGCGGCGAGGCTGTGGCCGGTGCGCTCTTGGAACAGGCGGGCGGGTACGCCGCCGGTGAGGCGCATGGCGTTGAGCATGAATTCGAAGGGCAGCTCGCTTGGGGCTACCTGAAAACGTTCGACGGCATCGGCGGGGTTGCCTTGCATGGCGGCGAGGTAGCTGCGGGGGTGGCGGGCACGGGTGGTGCGCGTGATGCCGCTGTGGCTGCTGATTTTTCCGTGGGCGCCGGCGCCGATGCCGATGTAGTCGCCGAATTGCCAGTAGTTGAGGTTGTGGCGGCATTGCTGGCCGTTTTGGGCGAAGGCGCTGGTTTCGTAGCGTTCGAAGCCGGCGGCAAACAGGGTGTGGTGCACGGCTTGTTCGATGGTGTAGGCGGCGTCTTCTTCGGGGATGCCGGGGGGCGGGGTGCGGCCGAAGGGGGTGTTGGGCTCCATGGTGAGGTGGTAGGCGCTGATGTGGGTTACGCCGAAGGAGAGGGCGGTTTCGGCATCGCGCCGGGCTTCTTCTGGGGTTTGGTGCGGCAGGGCATACATGAGGTCGGTGTTCACGCGGGGGAAGATGGCGAGCGCGGCTTCGATGGCGGCGCGGGCTTCATCGCCGTTGTGGATGCGGCCGAGGGCGTGCAGTTTGGCGTTGTCGAAACTTTGGATGCCGAGCGACAGGCGGGTGATGCCGGCTTCGGCGTAGCCTTGGAAGCGGGCTTGCTCGAAAGTGCCGGGGTTGGCTTCGAGGGTGATTTCGGCTTCGGGCTGCAGGCGCACCAGGGCGCGCACGCCGGAAAGCAGGCGGCTGATGGATTCGGCGGAAAACACGCTGGGGGTGCCGCCGCCGATGAAAATAGTGTCCACCGGCCGCCCCCAGATGTGGGGCAGTTCGTGTTGCAGGTCGGCGAGCAGGGCGTTGATGTAGGCGGCTTCGTCGGTGTCGGGCTTGAGGCGGTGGGAGTTGAAGTCGCAATAGGGGCATTTTTGAATGCACCAGGGGATGTGGATATAGAGCGAGAGCGGGGGCAGGGCGCTGAGGCCGGAGCCGGGGGCTTGCAGTAGGGGCATGGTGTGGCGATTGGTTTTTAAAATAATGGGTTATTCGGCTTGGAAGGCTACCTGAAAAACTTGGCTGCCGATGCGGATGTCTGCCAGGTAGCCGTCGCGGCGGTCGGTGCACACGGGTAAGCGGATTTGGGCGGCAAGCCAGGAGCCGTCGGCCTGGCGCTGAAGCGGGAAGCGGTTGAAGCCCATGTCCATGCCGTCCATGCTGAAGCGCACTTCGGCCTGCTGCACTTGGGGCGGCACGTTTTCCAGGGTGATGTCGAAGGGGCGGTGGCGTGCGGCGGCAAAGCGGATTCGACTGCCGTCGGGCAGGGTGCAGCCTTGGCGCGGGTCGCAATCGGTTTGTACCACCGTTTCGGCAGCAGGCTGCTGCCCGGCACGCCATTGGCGTACGGCGAAGTGGCCGCCGGCCAGCAGCAACAGCGCGGCGAGGGCGAGCAGGATTTTGGCACGGGGGGTGGGCATTAAGAGGCTACCTGAAAAAGTTTGGGCGGGTTATCCGAATATAACAAGCATCACTACAAATGGAGCCAGTAAAAACGGCACAAAACTACCGAGAAAACCTATCCGAAACGCTGCCCACCCATCGGCTTCTACTTCCACCTGCCATATTAAGGCCACGATAAAGCCGATCACTAAAGCCGGTGTCGAAAACCAATATGCAAACCATAGTTCACCGTTATCAAACACGAGCACTGCCAGCCAATACCCCTATAATCCCAAATTCATGGCCAGCGAGATGCCCGACACAAAATACGGCCGAACGCTCGACATTTTCCAACTGCACAGCCAAGCCAGCAGGGTGGGGATGAGCAGAAGAATATAGTTAACAAGGGCTACGTCTTCCAAAAAAGGTAAAGTAAATAACCCGATTGAGGGTGGCCAGCATAGCGTATATACCGTTAGCGGCAGATACAGCGCCAAGGCAATCAAAATATCTTTCCAATACGGATTAAGCTTGTTCCACATGTGTTTAACTTTTCAATTTCAGTTTTTCAGGTAGCCTTCCGCGGTATGGCAAAGGCTACCTGAAAATAAAAAATCAATAGGAACAACAATATTTGAGAAGCGCCGCTCAGGTTTCAGGCAGCCTCATTCATCAACGGTTGTTCTGTATGCGCTGCCCGGCGCGGCGGGCGGCTGGGCTGTTGGGGTAGGTTTGTATCAGCTTGCGCCAGGTAACGCGGGCGATGTCGCGCTGCTGCATGCCCCATTGGCAGCTGCCGACGCTGTAGAGGGCTTCGGCGGCTTTGGGGTTGGCGGCGAAGCGGGTGGCGAAGCGTTGGCCGGTGAGTATGACGGATTCGCAGTTGCGCAGTTTTTCGTGGCTCTGCATCAGCAGAAAGAGGGCGTTTTGCTCGGTGCGGCCGCCGCTGCCGCTGCGTTCGGCAAAGCGCAGTTGTTGCAGGGCCTGATTGTAGAGGCCGCTGCGGTAGAGTTGCAGGGCTTGCTGGTAGGCTTGTTCTTGCGGGTTTTCAGCCGGAGCGGCGGGCTCGGCGCTGATATGGCTGGTGCTGCGGCGGGCTGCGGCTCGGGTGTCGAGGAGTTGGGCGAGCTGCTGCTGGCGTTGTTGCAGCTCGCTGATTTGGCTGCGCAGTTCGGCAACTTGCTGTTGCAGTTGGCCGATTTGCTGGTTGTGGGCGTTGAGCTCGGTTTCGATGCGCTGCGGGGACTGGGGGTTGTCGGCAGGGGTTGTCGGCGCGGGGGGCAGGGCGGTGCAGGCGGCGAGGCCGCAGAGGGCGGCGGGGATGATTAGGCGCATGGGGTTTCCTCGGGATGACGTTTGCGCAGCAGGGTGAGGCCGTCGCCCAGGGGCAGGGTGAGGGCGGCTACGCGGGGGTCGGTTTGCAGGGATTGGTTGAAGGCGCGGATGCGCTCGATGGATTCGGGCGCGGGTTCGGCATTTTCTTGATACACGCGGCCGCCGAGCAGGAGATTATCGATGGCGATGAGGCCGCCGGGGCGCAGCAGGGTGAGGCAGCGTTCGTAGTAGTGGGCGGTGGGCGGTTTGTCGGCGTCGATCAGGGCGAAATCGTAGCTGCCGCTGCGGCCTTGTTCGATGAGTTGGTCGAGTGTGATGAGGGCAGGCTGGAGGTGGAGCTCGATTTTGTGCTCCACGCCGGCTTCGCGCCAGAAGCGACGCGCGGTGTTGGTGTAGGTGATGTTGATGTCGCAGGCGGTGAGGCGGCCGTGTTCGGGCAGGGCGAGGGCGACGGCGGTGCTGCTGTAGCCGGTGAACACGCCGATTTCTAGGCAGCGTTCGGCGCGGATGAGCTGCATGAGAAAGGCGAGGAGCTGGGCTTGCTCGGCGGCCAGGTGCATTTTGCCCATGCGGTGCTGCGCGGTGGTTTGGCGCAGGCGTTGCAACACTTCTGCTTCGGGCGGGTTGATGCTTTTCAGGTAGCCTGCAAGGCCGGGGGGCAGATGGGCGGTGGCTGCGGTCATGGCGCGGTGCGGGGTTTAGTAGGAATAGTAGGTGTAGGGTTTTTTAGCGACTTTGCCGGCGGCGAAATCGGCCTGCTCTTCGGGGTTGAGCTCGACATCCCACAACAGGCCGCGGTTTTGGAGGCGGCGTTCTTGCTCTTCGGGGTGTTCTTCGATGTATTTTTGCAGGAACTGGGTGGCGTCGGATTGGTAGTTATACATGGTGTGTTTTCCTGTGGTGCGGGGTAGCGGCGATTATAACGGAAAGCGCTTGGTTTGGCAGCCGTTGCGGCGAAAGGTTATACTGCGCACTTTATCTGAAACACGCGCCTGCGCGCACACCGCAGGCTACCTGAAAAACAAGAAGAGAACACATCCTATGCTGACTAGATGGCTGCGCAAAATCCTGCCGGGCAAACCTGAAGCCGCCGCAACGCATTCGCACAAACAGGTGCTGCCGCAAAACGAACACGGCATCACGCCGGACGGGATCAGCTATGCGGCGGAAAAGGTGGTGTCGCGGTTACAGCAGGCCGGTTTTGAGGCTTATGTGGTGGGCGGCGCGGTGCGCGATTTGCTTTTGGGTGTCGAGCCGAAAGATTTCGACGTGGCCACCAACGCCCGCCCTGAAGAAGTGCGCAAAGTATTCCGCCGCAGCCGCATCATCGGCCGCCGCTTTCAGATTGTGCACGTGATGGTGGGGCCGGAAACGATAGAAGTTACCACCTTCCGCGGCGGCAGCCGCCCCGCGCGGCAAAACGAACACGGCCGCATCATGCAAGACAACAGCTACGGCAGCATGGAGCAAGACGCCGCCCGCCGCGATTTCACCTGCAACGCCCTGTATTACAACCCCGCGCGCGGGGAAATCACCGATTTCCACCACGGCGTGGCCGATATCCGCGCCAAGCGCCTGGTGATGATCGGCGACGCCCGTGCACGCTATCAGGAAGACCCGGTGCGCATGCTGCGCGCCGCCCGGCTTTCCGGCAAACTCGGTTTTCAGGTAGCCCCCGACACCGCCGCGCCGATTGCCGAATGCCTGCACCTGTTGCCTAAAGAGCCGCTGGCGCGCCTGTTCGACGAAGTGATGAAACTCCTGTTTTCCGGCGCGGCCATCGATTGCCTCAAACAGATGCAGGCCCTGGGCATGGACGGCCAAAGCGTGCACCCCCTGCTTGCCTGCGCCTTGGAAAGGCTACCTGAAAACCAAGGGCGCGGCATCGTGGCGCTTGCCCTCAACAGCACCGACAGCCGCCTGCGCGCCGACCAAGGCGTATCCGTGGGCTTTGTGCTGGCCGCCGTATTGTGGCCGCAGGTGCGCGAAGCCTGGCAGCGCGTTCAGAATAGCGGGCTCAGAACCATGCCCGCACTCAGCGCCGCCGTAGCCGAAACCCGCGCCCACATGGAAAAAGGCTGGGGCGTGCCGCACCGCTTCACCGCCTCGATGCGCGAAATCTGGCAGTTCCAGCCCCAATTTGAGCACCGGCGCGGCGCCCGCCCCTTCCGCCTGCTCGCCCAGCCCCGTTTCCGCGCCGCTTACGATTTCCTGCTGCTGCGCGCCCGCGCCGGCGAAGTGGAGCAGGGCGTTGCCGACTGGTGGACAGCGTTCCAAGAGGCCGACGAAGAACAGCGCAAGCAGATGATTCAAGCCGCCGAACAACGCCCCGACAGCGGCGATGCCCCCGCCAAAAAACGCCGCCGCCGGCGCAAGAAGAAAACAGGCGCGGTAGATAAAGGCGCGGCCGAATAGGCGGCATTGGGTTGAAGCAGCCGTAAGCCGGATTCCCGAATCTGACACTTCATTACAAAGGCTACCTGAAAACCATCTTGGCATACATGCCCATCTTGCGGTTGTTTTGTCCACGCTACGCTTGTTAATTGGCAAAGGTATTGAATAAAAATTAGGACTAGGTAGATAAATTAAATATTCGCCTTCTAAACAAAGGAAAATGGATTTAAATCCGGGTATGCATGGAGAGAAAATAAATATTAGTTTCCTAGGAATATTTTACCAATTAAGCGAAGTTAATTTTAAAAGTTATTAGGAGGATATTTATGGGTAGAAAGATGTGTAGGCTTGCTGCCGACCCTAATTATTTATGGGATTCACCAATTGAAATAGATACGTTAATGCCTATTGTCCATGTAGTGAATGATATAGGGCTTTTAATTCCAAGATTTGTATCTAAAGAATATGGGAAGCTATATTTATTCTTAACAGATGATCCAAAACAGCATGGGCAGCCACTCCAACTCGGTTTCTTATTTTTTGTGGATACCGACAAAATTGTGGGGGGCGATGAAGACGAAAGCCGCAAGGTTATTATCTCCCTAATCAAAGATGGCTTGATTGAAATGGGTAAAACACACGGCTGGAGCAAAGAACATATCGATGAGCTATTTGTAAAAGTGAAATAAGCAGCCGTAGGTTGGACACCCAAATCCGACCTTACTCACAGGCTACCTGAAAATCCCGCCGACTCCGTTTTCAGGTAGCCCGATTCCAATCACTCCATGATTAAAAACGCCAAATGAAGCAAGCCATTATTGCCTTGGGCAGCAACCTCGAACAGCCCGTTTCCCAGCTGCAAAACGCGCTGGCCGCGCTGGCTGCGCATCCGCAAGTGCAGGTGCTGGCTGCTTCCTCGTTTTACCGCACCGCGCCGGTGGGCTATGCCGACCAGCCCGACTTCATCAACGCCGTGGCGTTGCTGGCCACCGATTTGCCCGCTGCCGAACTGCTCGCGCTGCTGCACCAAACCGAAGCCGCCGCCGGCCGCGTGCGCAGCTTCCGCAATGCCCCGCGCACGCTGGATTTGGACTTAATCGACTACGCCGGCCAAACGCTCGACAGCCCCGCCTTGCAGCTGCCGCACCCGCGCGCCCATCAGCGCGGCTTCGTGATGATTCCCCTGGCCGAAATCGCCCCGCGGCACATCCTGCCCGGCCAAACCGCCACCGCTGCCGAGCTGGCCGCCACGCTGGGCAATGAAGGCGTGCAACGTTTAGATGAAACAGAGAGTTAAATTTTTCAGGTAGCCTTCAATAGGCTGCCTGACCCCCGAAAGGCTACCTGAAACATTCCAAGGAGAAACCATGCAGGCAGACTACCGCTACATCGTTGTGGAAGGCCCCATCGGCAGCGGCAAATCCCCGCTCAGCCGCAAGCTGGCCGAGCATTTCGGCTGCACCCTCATCAGCGAGCAGCCCGAGCAAAACCCGTTTTTGGAACAGTTCTACCTCAATGCCGCCAACCACGGCCTGGCCGCCGAACTCTACTTCCTGATGCGCCGCACCGAAACGCTCAACCTCATTGCCGCCGCCGACGAAATCGGCAACGCCAACCACAGCATGCAGCGCGTGGTGAGCGATTTCCTGCTGGAAAAAGACCAGATTTTCGTGCCCACCATCCTGCGTGAAGACGAGCAGGCGCTGTATTGGCAGCTCAAGCAAAAAATCATGCCCGAAATTCCCGTGCCCGATTTGGTAATTTACCTGCAAACCAGCGCTGGAGCTGCTGAAGCGCAGCTGCGCAGCCGGGGCGACAACCACATCAACCTGTTCCCGCCCGGCTACCTGCAGCAGGTGCACGAGGAATACCACCGCTATTTCTACCTCTACGACCGCGCCCCGCTGCTGATTGCCAACACCGAAGAGCTGGATTTCGTGAACAATCCCGACCACTTCCAACTGCTGCTGCACGCCATCGCCAATATGCGCGGCAGTCGGCATTATTTGAACTTGAGCGAACGCTAGGGCGGGGAAGAAAGGCTACCTGAAAAATTTCAGGTAGCCTTTCTTACAGGAAAGTTTGCGCGGTGCGTAGGGTGCGTGCCGCAGGCACGCACGCCGTTGCCCGTGTTATTCCAAAGCCGCGTGCGTGCGTTCCGCACGCACCCTACATGGCCTGCGACGGGAAAGGCTATCTAAAACCGCCCGCGCATTTATGCCTACCCTGCAAGAATCTTCCAGGCTACCTGAAACTTTGCGCTTTATCCTCCCCGTATAGTCCGTGTATGGCCGGACTGTCGTTTATACATCTCCCATTTACTTGTTCTAACAAAATTGCGCTGATGTTGTCTGCGGGTTTCGTCTATACTTCGCCCTGCATTATCAAAGCTGGTTTTGAATTCGATCCTTGCCGCTTTCACGGTGGCAAACTGTGTTTAACCTAACTGAGGGAACTTTGATGAATCTACATGAATATCAAGCAAAAGAGCTGCTTGCGGGCTATGGTTTGCCGGTTCAGGGTGGGATTTTGGCCGCCAACGGCGAAGAAGCTGCCGCCGCATTCGATAAATTGGGCGGCAAATTCGCTGTGATTAAAGCCCAAGTGCACGCCGGCGGGCGCGGTAAGGCGGGCGGCGTGAAAGTGGTGAAAAGCCGCGATGAGGCCAAACAGGTGGCTGAAAGCCTGATTGGCACCAATCTGATTACTTATCAAACCGATGCCAACGGCCAGCCGGTAAACAGCGTGTTGGTATGTGAAGATATGTATCCGGTACAAACCGAGCTCTATTTGGGCGCGGTGGTGGATCGTGCCGCGCGCCGCGTGGTGTTTATGGCTTCCACCGAAGGCGGTGTGGAAATTGAAAAAGTAGCCGAAGAAACTCCGGAAAAAATCTTCAAAACCGTGGTGGACCCGCTGGTGGGCCTGCAGCCCTGCCAAGCCCGCGAAGTGGCCTTCAAGCTGGGCTTGAAAGACAAACAAGTCGGCCAGTTTGTGAAACTGATGACCGGCGCCTACCAAGCCTTCATCGAAAACGATTTCGCCCTGTTTGAAATCAACCCGTTGAGCGTGCGCGAAGACGGCAGCCTGGCCTGCGTGGACGCGAAAGTGGGCATCGACGGCAATGCTTTGTACCGCCTGCCGAAAATCGCCGAGCTGCGCGACAAATCGCAAGAAAACGAGCGCGAGCTGAAAGCTTCCGAATTTGAGCTGAACTATGTGGCGCTGGAAGGCAATATCGGCTGTATGGTAAACGGCGCCGGCTTGGCGATGGCCACCATGGACATCATCAAGCTCAAAGGCGGTCAGCCGGCCAACTTCCTCGACGTGGGCGGCGGTGCCACCAAAGAACGCGTGGTGGAAGCCTTCAAGCTGATTTTGGAAGACAAATCCGTGAAAGGCGTGCTGATCAACATTTTCGGCGGTATCGTTCGCTGCGATATGATTGCCGAAGCCATTGTGGCCGCCGTGAAAGAAGTGAACGTAACCGTGCCCGTGGTGGTGCGCCTCGAAGGCAACAACGCTGAATTGGGCGCGAAGATTCTGAACGAATCCGGCCTGAAACTCACTTCCGCCGACGGCCTGAACGACGCCGCCGAGAAAATTGTTGCCGCCGTAAACGCCTAAGGAGAACAGAATGAGCGTATTGATTAATAAAGACACCAAAGTATTGGTACAGGGTTTTACCGGTAAGAACGGTACTTTCCACTCCGAACAAGCGATTGCCTACGGCACCAAAGTGGTGGGCGGCGTTACCCCCGGCAAAGGCGGCCAAACCCATCTGGGCCTGCCCGTGTTCAACACCATGAACGAAGCCGTGCGCGAAACCGGTGCCGATGCCTCCGTGATTTATGTGCCCGCGCCCTTCGTGCTCGATTCCATCGTGGAAGCCGTGGATTCCGGCGTGAAACTGGTGGTGGTGATTACCGAAGGCGTGCCCACGCTGGACATGCTCAAAGCCAAACGCTATCTCGAAACCAACGGCAACGGCACCCGCCTGGTGGGTCCGAACTGCCCCGGCGTGATTACCCCCGGCGAATGCAAAATCGGCATTATGCCCGGCCACATCCACCGACCCGGCAAAATCGGCATCATCTCCCGTTCCGGCACGCTCACTTATGAAGCCGTGGCGCAAACCACCAAGCTCGGCCTCGGCCAATCCACCTGCATCGGCATCGGCGGCGACCCGATTCCGGGCATGAACCAAATCGACGCGCTGAAACTGTTTGAAGCAGACCCGCAAACCGAAGCCATCATCCTGATCGGCGAAATCGGCGGCACGGCCGAAGAAGAAGCGGCCGAGTTCATCCAGTCGAACGTGTCCAAACCGGTGGTGGGCTACATTGCCGGCGTTACCGCGCCCAAAGGCAAACGCATGGGTCATGCCGGTGCCATCATCTCCGGCGGCAAAGGCACGGCGGAAGAGAAATTCCGTGCCTTCGAAAAAGCAGGCGTGGCCTACACCCGCAGCCCGGCCGAATTGGGCAGCACCATGCTGGAAGTGCTGAAAGCCAAAGGCTTGGCATAATCCGGTTTGATTCGCTAATCAAAGGCTACCTGAAGGTTTCAGGTAGCCTTTTTTGCTGCGATAGAGACTACCTGAAAATCTTGTGTAAACGTAATGTGGCGGGAGCAGCTTGGGGTGAGTGCCCGGACTGCGGCGGCGGAGAGGCTGACGTTGGCCGGGCGCTATAGCGGATTAACAAAAATCAGGACAAGGCGGCGAGCCGCAGACAGTACACACATTACGGCAAGGCGAGCCAATGCTGTACTGGTTTTTGTTAATTCACTATATATGCGTTTCCCATTCCCTTCAGACTAAGAAAGGCTACCTGAAAAACAGTTTATCCTGTTTTCAGGTAGCCTTTCGTCTGCCGCATGGGCAGGCTGCCTATTGCCCGCGCAGGAACAGGGCATCCAGGTCGGCGAGGGTGAGTTTCACCCAGGTGGGGCGGCCGTGGTTGCATTGGTTGCTGCGGGGGGTGTTTTCCATGTCGCGCAGCAGGGCGTTCATTTCGGGCAGGGTGAGGCGGCGGCCGGCGCGCACGGAGCCGTGGCAGGCCATGGTGCTGAGGATGCGGTTTTCGCGCTCTTCCACGGTGTGGATGCTGCCGGTGTGGGCGGCTTCTTGCAGCATACTGCGGGCGAGCTCGGGAATATGGGCTTTGCCCAGCATCTGCGGCACGGCGCGCACAGCGATGGTGTGGCTGCCCACGGCGGAGCAGTCGAGGCCGTATTGGCGCAGCAAATCGGCGTGTTCGGCCAGGGCGGCCATTTCTTCGTGGCCGGCTTCGAAGCTCACGGGAATGAGCAGCTGCTGGCTGTGCAGGCTGCCATAGCTTTGGCGCTGGGCTTTCATTCTTTCGTAGTTCACGCGCTCGGCAGCGGCGTGCATGTCGATTAAGAGCAGGCTGTTTTCGGCTTGAGCCAGGATATAAATACCGAGCAGTTGGGCGATGGCGAAGCCCAGCGGGTGTTCTTCGGCATGGTTTTCAGGTAGCCGGGCGGCTTCCGCGCTTGATGCGAAGCGGCTTTGTTCGAGGGCGGCAAGCTCGGGGTCTTCGCTGCCGCTGGGTTTGTAGAGCTCGGCATAGGTTTGCCAGGCGGTGCGGCTTTCTTGCAGGGTAAGGCGTTGCTGCTGCGGGGCGCGGGCGGAGCTGTAAGCAACGGGGGTGCGGGCGTTCGGGCTACCTGAAACCGGGTTTGACGTATTGCCTGGCAGAAACTCGTTATGCTCGTTTTGGCTCAACCCGCTGTGCTCGTTTTTGCTGCGCAGAAGCTCGCCTTGCTCGCTTTCAGGTAGCCTTTGGCTGTGGATGTGTTGCAGCAGGCTGCCGGCGTTGCTCACGCTGTCGGTTTGGTTGGCGCGGGTGTCGGCCAGCGCTTTGTTCAGGGTGTGGAACACCAGTTGGTGTACGGCCTGGCTGTCGCGGAAGCGGATTTCGGTTTTGGTGGGGTGCACGTTCACGTCCACCATTTCGGGCGGCAGCTCGAGAAACAGCACGAAGGCGGGGGTGATTTGCTGGTGCAGTACGTCGCGGTAGGCCTGTTTGGCGGAGTGCAGCATCACTTTGTCGCGCACGAATCGGTTGTTTACAAAACAGTATTGCTGGCTGCTGCGGCCTTGGGCGAAGGTGGGTTTGGCAATGAGGCCGTGCAAACGGAGGATGCCGTTGCCGCTGTCGATGGGCAGGGAGGCGGCCTGAAAATCCGCACCCAGCACGGCGGCGATGCGCTCGTTTTGGCTTTGGGCGGGATATTTAGCGGTGGTTTTGCCGTTGTGGACGAGCTCGAAGGCGATGTGCGGGTTGGCCAGGGCGAGGCGGTCGAACACGGTGGCGCAGTGGGCGTATTCGGTGTTTTCGGATTTGAGGAATTTGCGCCGGGCGGGGGTGTTGAAAAAGAGGTCGGCCACTTCCACGCTGGTGCCCACCGGGTGGGCGGTAGCGGCGGCGGGTTCGATTTGCCCGTCGCGGGCGCGCACTTGGCGGGCGGCGGGGCTGCCTTCCTGGCGGCTGGTGAGGGTGAGGCGGGACACGGAGGCGATGCTGGCCAGCCCTTCGCCGCGAAAACCCATGCTGCGCACGTGTTCCAAATCTTGCAGCGAGGCGATTTTGCTGGTGGCGTGGCGGGAGAGGGCGAGCGGGAGGTCGTCGGCGTGGATGCCGCTGCCGTTGTCGGCCACGCGGATGAGGCGGATGCCGCCGCCGGCCAGCTCGACTTGGATGCGGGTGGCGCCGGCATCAATGCTGTTTTCGATGATTTCTTTGAGCGCGGCGGCAGGGCGTTCCACCACTTCGCCGGCGGCGATTTGGTTCACAAGGTGGTCGGGCAGGGCATGGATACGGGGCATGATGGGTCTCGGGGTTGGGCTACCTGAAAAGGCTGGGTTTATTTTTCAGGTAGCCTTCAACCGTTTTGCAGTTTGGCGATATCGGGCGTGATCACGCGCACATCGGCGTTTTGGGCGCGGTGGCGCAAGGCGTGGTCGGCGAGCACGAGGGCGAGCATGGCTTCGGCGATGGGGGCGGCACGCAGGCCGACGCAGGGGTCGTGGCGGCCGTGGGTTTCGAGCATCACGGGCTGGCCGTGGATGTCGATGCTGCGGCGCGGCGTGGCGATGGAGCTGGTGGGCTTCACGGCGAAGTCGGCGCGGATGGTTTGGCCGGTGGAAATGCCGCCGAGGATGCCGCCGGCATGGTTGCTGGCGAAACCTTGCGGCGTGAGCTCGTCGCCGTGTTGGCTGCCGCGTTGGCGCACCACGTCGAAGCCGTCGCCGACGGACACGGCTTTCACGGCGTTGATGCCCATCAGGGCGTGGGCGATGTCGGCATCCAGTCGGTCAAACACGGGCTCGCCGAGGCCGACGGGGACGTTGCGCGCTTCAATATGCAGTTTTGCGCCCACGGAATCGAGCGATTTGCGCACAGAGTCCATGTAGTTTTCCAAGTCGGCAATTTGGCTTTGATTGGCGGCAAAGAAGGGGTTTTGGCCGATCAATTCTTCGCCTTCAAATGCGATTTCGAGCTCACCCACCTGGCTTACCCAGCAGACGATTTTGGTGCCGAATTGCTCGCGCAGCCATTTTTTGGCCACGGCACCGGCAGCCACGCGGGCGGCGGTTTCACGGGCGGAGCTTCTGCCGCCGCCGCGATAGTCGCGGATGCCGTATTTGTGCCAATAGGTGTAGTCGGCATGGCCGGGGCGGAATTGTTGGGCGATGTTGCCGTAGTCGCGGCTGCGTTGGTCGGTGTTGCGGATGAAAAGGGCGATGGGTGTGCCGGTGGTGCGCCCTTCAAACACGCCGGAGAGGATTTCCACCTGGTCTGCTTCGCGCCGCTGGGTAACGTGGCGGCTGGTGCCGGGGCGGCGGCGGTCGAGGTCGGGCTGGATGTCGGCTTCGGCCAGAGGCAGGCCGGGCGGGCAGCCGTCGATGACGCAGCCGATGCCTGCACCGTGGCTTTCGCCGAAGGTGGTGATGCGGAAGAGTTGTCCGAAGGAGTTGCCGGGCATGATGGTGGAGATCAGAAGGGTGGAAAGATGCGGGCGAGTTTAGCACAAAGGCGGCGTGCGGATTGAAGGCTACCTGAAAAATCATTTTCAGGTAGCCTTCCTCATATACAAATCCTAAAAAGGAAATTATCCATCAACCTATTGAACTTGCTACCCCTCTGCTGGCGCAGCCGAACGGAGCGCGGTTTTTTGGGGAATAAGGGCTTGCGTGTTCGAAGCGGCATAGCCGCAAGTTGCGAGCCTGCCAGAAAAACCGTGTGCAGTGAGGGAAGTTTGGCGGAGCCAAACCTGCAACCGCAGTCGCTTTTCTTTGCTTCCTTTCTTTGGCGAAGCAAAGAAAACGAGGTCTCCGAAGGAGGACGAGTTTCAGCGAAGCTAAATGAGTGCCCCGCGCCGGCATGAGGCGCAAAGGTGAACAGAACAGGAAGAAGGAAGGCTACCTGAAATTTTGCCAATCGCTGGAAACCCATTTCACGATTGATGAATAACCTATCGTTTCTGCCAAGTTTCGGAAGAGCTGAGAAATTTATTTTCAGGTAGCCTTCGGTTATTCGGCAGCCTAAGCCTTTTTCACAAATTCGGATTTGAGGTTGAGCGCGGTGCCGTTTACTTTGCAGGCGATGTCGTGGTCGCCTTCCTGCAGGCGGATGTTTTTCACTTTGGTGCCTTGCTTGAGCACCAGCGAGCTGCCTTTCACTTTCAGGTCTTTGAGCAGCACTACGCTATCGCCGTTGGCCAGCGGTGTGCCGTGGGCATCAACTGCGCTGAGGGTGTCGTCTGCCTCGGCAGCGGCATCGGCCTGGGCCGGCCATTCGTGGGCGCATTCCGGGCAAACGAGGTTGGCGCCGTCTTCATAGGTGTATTCGGATTGGCATTGCGGGCAGGGTGGGAGGGTAGTCATTCGTTTTCCTTGTGGTTTGAAATATAGTGGATTAACAAAAACCAGTACAGCGTTGTCTCGCCTTGCCGTAACGTGTGTGCTGTCTGCGGCTCGCCGCCTTGTCCTGATTTTTGTTAATCCACTATAGTTGGGAGGCTACCTGAAAGCTGGCAACGGCTTTCAGGTAGCCTGATGGGGCGGCGGATTATAACGCGGCCAGCACGGCATCGCCCATTTCGGAGCAGGAAACGAGCATGGTGGTGCCTTGTTCGTAAATATCGGCAGTGCGCAGCCCCTGTTCCAGCACTCTCTGCACGGCGTTTTCCACCTGTGCGGCGCGCGCTTCGTCGTTCAGGCTGTAGCGCAGCAGCATGGCCAGCGAGAGGATGGTAGCGAGCGGGTTGGCTTTGTTTTGCCCCGCGATGTCGGGGGCGGAGCCGTGCGAGGGTTCGTATAGGCCTTTGCCGTTTTCGTCCAGCGAGGCGGAGGGCAACATGCCGATAGAGCCGGTGAGCATGGAGGCTTCATCGGAGAGGATGTCGCCGAAAATGTTGCCGGTAGCAATCACGTCGAATTGCTTGGGCGCGCGCACGAGCTGCATGGCAGCGTTGTCCACATACATGTGGGAAAGCTCAACGTCGGGGTATTGTTGGCCGATTTCTTCGAAGATTTCGCGCCAGAGTTCGGTGGTTTCCAACACGTTGGCTTTGCCCACGGAGCAGACTTTTTTGCTGCGTTTCTGCGCGGCACGGAAGGCAACGTGGGCGATGCGGCGGATTTCGCTTTCGCTGTAGCGCATGGTGTTGAAGCCTTCGCGCTCGCCGTTTTCCAGCGTACGGATGCCGCGCGGTTCGCCGAAATAGATGTCACCGGTGAGCTCGCGCACGATGAGGATGTCGAGGCCTGCGACGATTTCGGGTTTGAGCGTGGAGGCGTTGGCCAGTTCTTTATACAAAATGGCGGGGCGCAGGTTGGCAAACAAATTCAAATCTTTGCGGATGGACAAGAGGCCGCGTTCGGGGCGCAGCGGGCGGTCAAGCTGGTCGTATTGGGGCGAACCGACTGCGCCAAGCAGCACGGCATCGGCGGCGCGGCACAGGGTTTGCGTGAACTCGGGATAGGGGCTGCCGAATTGGTCGTAGGCTTCGCCGCCTAGAGGAGCGTATTCGTAGGATACGTCCAGGCCTTGTTCAATCAATTTATCGAGCACGCGTACGGCTTCGCGCACGATTTCGGGGCCGATGCCGTCGCCTTTGAGGATGGCTAGTTTTTTGGTCATGAGGGTAAGTCCTTTATAGAAGGTGGATAACTATAGTGAATTAAATTTAAACCAGTACAGCGTTGGCTCGCCTTGCCGTAACGTGTGTACTGTCTGCGGCTCGCCGCCTTGTCCTGATTTTTGTTAATCCACTATATTTTTAGGCAGCTTCATTCAGATGAAAGAGGCTACCTGAAAACCTTAATGGGGCTGAAACAGGCTGATTTCGCCGTTGTGGTATTGGTAGAGCAGGGTGGAAATGGTGTAGGGGCCTTCTTCGGCAATCTGTGCGGCGGCAACCTTCAGGGTGGCGATGGCGCCCTCGTCGGAGGGGTTGCACAAAATCAGCACGTTGCGCGCGGGAATGGCCAGCACGGGGTTGGCGGGCAGCACGGAGTCGCTCGGCAGGATTTCGTTTAAGAGCAGGATGAGGGAGGCGTCGTAGTCGCTGTCGAGCAGGATTTGGGTGAGGCTGCTTTCCTCTACGTGCTCAATCTGTATTTTGCCCTGCATATATTGGCGCAGGTTGGCGAGGGCGGTGTGGTGCAGGGCGGCATCGTCGGCTAAGCCGGCGGCAACGGCGTCTTCGCGGCTGAAAGAGCGCATGGCTTCGCCGGTGTCGAGCATATAGAGCAGCACCAAATCGCCGGCAATCGGGCGGTAGATAACGGATTCTTCGGGCTCGGTGCCGGATACTTGGGCAGCCTGCCGCAGCTGTTCGAGCCAGAGGCCGTTTTTAATCACGGGGAATACCTGCTCGGCACGGGCCGGCGGCCGCTCGGCCATCATTTGCCGCACCACGGCGGCGTTGGCGGCGAGGAGGGTGTCTAAATCAGCCGGGGATTGCAGATAGCGGGCGTAGTGGTTGCCCAGATAGAGCTTGCCTTCGCCCACCTGCAACACGGTGTCTTCAAGGCTTTCGCCCCATTCGATTTGCGCATCCACGGCACAATCGCGGCGGATGTGCTCGGCAAAGTGTTGGATAAACTGCCGCCAATCCATTGTTTTCGGCTTGCGGCCGAAGAGTTTGCTGAAGAAAGACATTTTCCGATTCCTTTGTTGTTATGAAATGTTTATCCGGCGGCCTGAAGGCTACCTGAAAATGGGCGGTGCGTGATTTGATTTTATTATTGTGCGTGATAGCGGGAGACATAAAGGCTACCTGAAAAACTTACTTAATGCGGCAATCTGTGCTGCGGATTTTAAACACCGCTTTGCGGATGGTTTGCCCGGGCTGGCCCACAAGCGGGGCGTGGCCGTCGTTGGGGAAGAAGAGGGCAAATTCGCCTGTTTCCAAATCAAACCATGTTTCCGGCGTGCAGCGGAAAAATTCGATATCGCGCTCTTCGTTATAGCCTTGGCCGCGCGGCAGGCGGGGGCTGCCCGAGCCTAGGATGCGCAGCCAGCCGTGGTCGATGAGGATGCCACCGCTTTCATACACCACCGCGCCCATCACGGAACGGGTGCTTACTTGGGTTTTCACCAGTTCGGCTTCTGCGGCGGCCGGGTCGCGCGGCAGGACTTCCACCGGATTGGCGGCTTCGGCAAGCCATTCTTGAATCAGCGGCCATGCAGGGTCGGCGGTGTTGATGAGGTCGGCTAGCGTTTTCATATAAGGCTACCTGAAAATGAGCGAAGCGAATTTCTGCGAAGCTAAAAATGGTTGGGTCAAACAGCCGGTTGGATGGCTATGCCTTTATTGCGCAGGTTCGCCAAGCATTCGGCAAGGTAGTCATCGTCGTGTTCGGCATAAATCGGGCTGCCGACAGATTCTTCCGCCAAATCGGGATAGGGTGGGCAGGTGTTGCCGCGATGGTTTTTGTCGCGCCACGCGGGATCTGGCCGGTAGCCGCGCTGCTGCATTTCGTCCATGATGAGGACGTGGTAGGCGTAGAGCAGATAAGGGCTGTGGGCGAAGACGTAGTTTACGGTGGCATGAGGCCTGCCCCAGCTGTTGCCGCGCAGGGCGGCGCATTCGCGGTGTTGGCCGAGCAGTTGGGCGCGGGGGAGTTGGGGGATAAGGGCTTGGTGCCACAGGCGCATCAATCAGGCCTCCGTAAAAGTGCAGGCTGCTTTTTGGCAATCGAAAAGCAGCCTGCACATTATTTTCACTCGATGGCGCGGTATTCGCCCGTCCATTCGCCATTGGGCGCGGCGGCATCGGTTTTCATTTTTCCGTTGCGTCGGTCGATTTCATAACTGAGCAGACGCGGAGCAGTTGCTGGGTCGCCGCCGCATTGGGCATCGTGTTTTTCGCGCACGTCCACCCTATAGCCGTTTCTGGTTTTCTCGGCCATAAACATCAGGCATTCGGGCTTCTGGCTGACCAGATGATTGCGGGGCACGGATTCGGACACGAGCCGAATCGCCTGCGCTTCGCTGCGTACGCTTTGGGCATGTGCGGGCAGCACGGTAGCAGCCGACAGGACGGCCAAACAATAGATAGATTTCAATTTCATCATGTTTCCTTTTATGCGCAATAAAAAACACCGGCAACCGACGTCTGCGCATGGGATATAGGCTGCCTGCCATTTCAGCCGTTAAACAGCCAAGGTTGGCTTTGGCGGCGCTGTGCTTCAAATGCTTTAATGTCGTCCGCATGCTGCAAGGTCAGGCCGATTTCGTCCAAGCCGTTTAAGAGGCAGTGTTTGCGGTGTTCGGTGATATCGAAAGGGAATGTTTCGCCGCTTGGCGTGGTTACGGTCTGTTTTTCCAAATCAATGTTTAATCGGTAGCCTTCGGTGGCGTAGGTTTCTTGGAACAGCTTTTCTACTTGCTCTTCGGTCAGCACGATGGGCAGCAGGCCGTTTTTGTAGCAGTTGTTGAAGAAGATATCGGCAAAGCTAGGGGCGATGACGGCACGGAAGCCGTAGTCGTCCAATGCCCAAGGGGCGTGTTCGCGGCTTGAGCCGCAGCCGAAGTTTTTGCGCGTGAGCAGGATTTGCGCGCCTTGGTAGCGCGGCTGGTTCAGTGAAAAATCGGGATTGAGCGGGCGCTTGCTGTTGTCCATACCCGGCTCGCCGTGGTCGAGATAACGCCATTCGTCGAAGCAGTTCACGCCGAAGCCGCTGCGTTTAATGGATTTGAGGAATTGTTTGGGGATAATGGCGTCGGTGTCCACATTATTGCGGTCGAGCGGGGCGACGATGGCAGTGAGCTGGGTAAAGGCTTTCATGGCGGGTCTTTGTGGTTTGCTTAAAGGCTACCTGAAAATGTAACCTTATATTTATATGCTATTTTCATTCCGGCAGGCGCTCGGCCTGCCGGATGCTTGGTTTACTCGGTGGCGTTTTCGATTTTCTCGCCCACATGGGAAATACCGCGGCCAACGGCATTGCTGCCCTTGCGCACGGCTTCGCGGGTGTGGTCGATGTTGTTGGCGGTGTCTTCTTTTACGCCGTGCCAAGTGCTGGAACAGGCGGAGAGGCCGATGGCGGTAATGGCGAGGATGAGAAGGTGTTTCATGTTTTCAGCTCCTTATGTGAAGAATTGAAAGATGCACGATTGGCTCGTGTGGCTTTATAGTGAATTAAATTTAAACCAGTACAGCGTTGACTCGCCTTGCCGTAACGTGTGTACTGTCTGCGGCTCGCCGCCTTGTCCTGATTTAAATTTAATCCACTATATTATCGGCCAAAACAGCAATCCATACGGCTGATTTAGCCTGAATTTATCAGATTTTACTTTTCAGGCAGGCCGGTTAGCGGCGGCCTTCGGGGTTGTATTGGCGTACGATTCGGGCAAGCTCCGGGCGCTGGTTGCGGCAGTAGGCGGCGATTTCAACGCGGGAGGCGCGGCGTTTGCCGTCTGCACCGAATACCTGGGCGGCCGGGTGTTTGCGGCGCAGTTCGGCCAAGGCGGCAGGGTCTGCTTGGCAGGCGCTTTGACGGGCGAGGCCTTCGTAGATGTGGCGGATACGGGTTTTGGTGCGGATTTCGCTTTCGGCTATATACGGGCAGGCGGCCACGAAGCTTTGCACGGTGATGAAATCGTTAATCGCCGTGCGGCAGTCTGCCGGTATCGGCCCGGCGGCGGCCAGGGCGGGGCTTAGGGCGGCGAGGAGGAGGGCGGTTTTGAGGAGTTTCATGGGTTTCAATTTATTAGTTGGTTTTCCTGAGGCGGGACATTTTAACTTTTTCAGGTAGCTTGGGGTAGGTAGATAAAGGCTACCTGAAAACGAAGTTTCCGAAGGAAGCTGAGTTTCTGCGAAGCTAAAGCACAGCTTCCAACAAAGCCAAAAACATCAGGCCAGTTGGCGCACATCCACGAAATGCCCGGCCACCGCCGCCGCCGCTGCCATCGCAGGGCTGACGAGGTGGGTACGGCCGCCGTTGCCCTGCCGTCCTTCAAAGTTGCGGTTGGAGGTGGAGGCGCAGCGTTCTTTCGGCGCGAGGCGGTCGGCGTTCATCGCGAGGCACATGGAGCAGCCAGGTTCGCGCCATTCGAAGCCTGCGTCGGTGAAGATTTTGTCCAAGCCTTCTTTTTCCGCCTGCTCTTTCACCAAGCCGGAGCCGGGCACGACCAGCACGCGGTTCACGTTGTCCGCCTTTTTGCGGCCTTTGGCCACGGCGGCGGCTTCGCGCAAATCTTCGATGCGGCTGTTGGTGCACGAGCCGATAAACACCACGTCCACGGGGATTTCATTCAGCGGCGTGCCGGCGGCCAAGCCCATGTATTCCAAGGCACGTTCCATGCCCGCACGTTTTACCGCGTCGGATTCGTCGGCGGGATTCGGCACTTTGCCGTCCACGCCCAGCACCATTTCGGGCGATGTGCCCCACGTTACCTGCGGTTCGATGTCTTCGGCGTTGAATTTATACACTTTGTCAAATTGCGCGCCGTCATCGGACACCAGCGTGCGCCAGTAGGCCACGGCTTTGTCCCAATCCGCGCCTTTGGGGGCGAATTTGCGGCCTTCAATATAGTTGATTGTGGTGTCGTCCACGGCCACCAAGCCGCTGCGCGCGCCGGCTTCAATCGCCATGTTGCACAGGGTCATGCGGCCTTCCATGGAGAGGCTGCGGATAGCTTCGCCGCCGAATTCAATCGCATAGCCCGTGCCGCCTGCCGTGCCGATTTGGCCGATGATATACAGCGCGATGTCTTTGGCGGTTACGCCCGGTTTCAGGCTGCCTGAAACTTCAATCAGCATGGATTTGGACTTTTTGGCGGTGATGCACTGGGTGGCCATGGTGTGTTCCACTTCGCTGGTGCCGATGCCGTGCGCCAGCGCGCCGAACGCGCCGTGGGTGCTGGTGTGCGAGTCGCCGCAGACGACGGTCATGCCGGGCAGCGTCGCGCCCTGTTCGGGGCCCATCACGTGCACGATGCCTTGGCCTTTGTCTTTAAACGGGAAATATGCCAGCGCGCCGAATTCTTTGATGTTTTTGTCCAAAGTGTCCACTTGCAGCTTGGAAATCGGGTCTTTGATGCCTTCGTCCCAATGGTCGGTGGGCGTGTTGTGGTCGGCGGTGGAGACCACGCTGTCGATGCGCCACAGCTTGCGGCCGGCCATTTTCAGGCCTTCAAACGCCTGCGGGCTGGTGACTTCGTGCACCAGATGGCGGTCGATATACAGCAGCACCGTGCCGTCTTCTTCTTCGCGGACGATGTGGCTGTTCCAGAGTTTGTCGTAGAGGGTTTGTGCGCTCATGGGGTTTATTCCTTGGTGTGGTTTTGGGACGGATTATGCACAAAATGTCTAAATTCTGCAAGGAGCGGGGATGTAAATTCGGTAAATTGCAAAAAAATCTAATTCTGTGTACATTTTGTCCTATGTATAAATGGCGGGCTATCTGAAACAGCTTGCCCTGAATCATTTTAGGCAAATCAGCCGGGCATCTGACACGGGCTTCGATCCGCTTTTCACCCGCCAAAAACCGTTTCAGGTAGCCCGAAGGATGATAAGGCGTGGGCAACGCTTATTATAGTGGATTAAAATCACTGCTTCTGCGTTTACCGCCCGGGCTACCTGAAAGAATCCGCCATGACCGAATACCGTTACCCCGCCGCCCAAGCCGCTGCCGGAGTGTTGCAGCGTTTGGCACCGCAGGCCGCCGAGCCGGTGCTGCCGCTGCTGGACGAACTGTTTGCCGCGCAAGAGGGCGGCCACAGCTACATCACGCTTACGCCGCAAGAGGCGGATGCGTTGCGCCAGGCCGCGCCGGTGGTGGGCGACGGCAGCGCGTTCACGCCTTTGGTGTTGCGCGGGCGGCGGCTGTTTGGCGGCAGACTGTTTGCACTGGAGCGCAGCGTGGCTGCCGAATTGCGGCGGGTTGCCCGCGGTCGGGTGAGGCTACCTGAAAATGCCGGGCTGCGGCAGCGTTTGTGCGATTGGTTTCCCGATGCCGGGCATAACGGGCAGCGGCTGGCTGCCGCGCTGGCGGTGTTGCAGCCGCTGATGCTGGTCACCGGCGGGCCGGGCACGGGCAAAACCACCACGGTGGCCAAGCTGTTGGCGCTGTTGTGTGCCGATGCGGCCGAGATGCCGCGCATCGCGCTCACCGCCCCCACCGGCAAGGCTGCCGCCCACATGACCCGTTCGCTGCACCGCGCGTTGAGTGGCTTTAAATTGGGCAGCGAGCAGGTGTTGCAGCATTTAACGGCATTGGAAGGACAAACTGTCCACCGTTTGCTGAAGCTGAACCCAGTAGTCGGCTATTCGAAATTTGACCGCGAGCAGCCGCTGCCATTTGATATTGTGGTGGCCGATGAGGCTTCCATGCTGGATTTGCCGCTGCTGCACCAATTATTGTGCGCCATTCCCGAGCGTGGCCGCCTGATTTTGCTGGGTGACGAAAACCAGCTGCCGCCTGTGGGCATCGGCGCCGTGCTGCCAGTGCTGGCGCAGCCCACCGTGCTCACCGCCGAAGAAGTCGCTAAGTTGGCAGAATGGCTGCCCGAAGGTGTGCCGTTTGAGGTGCGGGATAACCCGCCGCCACTGGCCGGCAACGTGGCGCGGCTGGAATATAGCCACCGTTTCGACCCGCAGCGTGGTGTGGGCGCATTGGCGCAGGCCGTGGTGAACGGGGAGGCCGCCGCTGCCGAAGCTGCGTTTGCCCGCTTCACCGACGACTTGTTCAGGCTACCTGAAACCCCCGCCGCCTTGGCGCGGCACTTTGCCAAACAGCACGAAGCCTATTGGCAGGCGGTAAGCAGCGGCGATCCGGCAGCCTGCTTCGCCGCCCAGCAGCAGTTGGTGGTGCTGGGCGCGCGGCGCAGCCAGGCGGCAGAGTTCAACCGCGAATACCGCAAGCTTTTGGCTGCGCAGGGCAGGGCGTCGGAGCAGGGCTGGTTTGCCGGGCAGGTGCTGATGGTGGCGGAAAACGATTATGCGGTGAAAGTGTTCAATGGCGACATCGGCATCGTGCTGCCGCACGGCGACGGGCTGGCTGCATTTTTTCCCGATGCCGGCGGCTTCCGCGCCGTATCGCTCAGCCGATTGCCCGCGCACGATACCGCCTTCGCCATGACCGTACACAAAAGCCAAGGCTCGGAATACCAAGAAGTGTGGCTCTTGGGCGATGAAGCCGATTCTGCCCTATTCGACCGCACCCTGCTCTACACCGCCATCACCCGCGCCCGCCGCCGCTTCGGCTACGCTGGCCGGATGAGCGCCCTCTCTGCCGCCGTGCAGCGCAAAAACTACCGCCGTACCGGTTTGGGCGAGGCTTTGCGATTGGTGAAGTAAGCAGGCGGGTGTTGTGCAGAAAAAGGCTACCTGAAAATTTCAGGTAGCCTTTTTGTTGCTTTGCGGTGTTGGCTGTGTGCTTTATCCGAAAACGGACTTTGGTCATGATTCTGCTTGGGCGGTATGGGCTTGGCAGGGTTGTTGCGGAGAGGCTATATGTTTGGATGCATTGATACTTGAGGCTTAAGGCGGTTCACATTTATAATAACGCGCGTAGAATGCGGCTTAGAAAAATTTGCACAATAAATTACAATTACGACAGCCTGAAATGTTCACGTTTCAGGCTGTTCGGCATTAACTGCCCGGTTTCGGACAGCTTTTATCCGTCCGCCATAGGCTACCTGAAAATGCCTGCGCTCGTTTAGATAAATCAAAGGAATCAGGAATTGCACAAACCATCAGATGTTTATATCAAACGCGCCGCTGCGTTTCTGCCCAACTTGCCGGTGGGCAATGATGAAATGGAAGCGGTGCTCGGCATGTCGGGGGATACGCCTTCTCGCGTGCGCAAGATGATTTTGCGCTCCAATGCCATCACCTCCCGTTATTACGCCATCGACCCGCACACCCGCCGCGCCACGTACAGCAACACGGAGCTGGCCGCACTGGCGGTGCGCGGTTTACTGGCGCAGGGCTTGCGGGCGGACGAAATCGGCAGCCTCTGCTGCGGCACGTCTTATCCCGACCAGATTATGCCCGGCCATGCGGTGATGGTGCACGGCCTGCTGCCGGAAATTCCGCCCTGCGAAGTGGTGAGCACGGCCGGGGTGTGCGTGGCGGGGATGGCGGCGATGAAGCAGGCCGAACGCGCGGTGCGCACGGGCGAATGCCGCGAAGCGGTGGCGGCAGCTTCGGAAGCGGCTTCGGCAGTATTGCGCGGCGAGCGTTTCCGCAGCGAAACCGACAGCCTGCGTCTGCAGGATGCCAAGCCGGAAATTGCGTTTGAAAAGGATTTTTTGCGCTGGATGCTTTCAGACGGCGCGGGTGCGTTACAACTGGGCAGCGAGCCGCTGGCCGGGCAGCTGAATTTGAAAATCCATTGGATGGATTTGCTATCGTATGCCAACGAGATGCCGGTGTGCATGTATGCCGGCGGCGAAGTGGGGCAGGGCGGGGAATGGCTGAGCTGGAAAGATGTGGATGCCGACGAATGCGCCGAACGCAGCCTGATGGCGGTGAAGCAGGATGTGAAGCTGTTGAACGAAAATGTTATCGCCTATACGGCGGAAAAACCGCTGCGCCGCCTGATTGCCAAGCACGGCCTGCGGTCGGACGAGATTGATTGGTTTTTGCCGCACTATTCCTCCGGCTTCTTCCGCAACCGACTGGCCGACGGCCTGGCCGCTGCCGGGCTGCCGATTGCCGAAGAGAAATGGTTTACCAACCTGCCTTATAAAGGCAACACCGGCTCGGCGGCGATTTATATTATTTTGGAAGAGTTTATGCGCCGTGAGGATGTTAGGCGCGGACAGAAAATCCTGTGCTACATTCCCGAAAGCGGCCGCTTTTCCACTTGCTTTATGCTGCTGGAAGCGGTGTATGCCTGAGGCTACCTGAAAACTATTTATCTGTTCTTGGTAAGGCTACCTGAAAACCAAATTCTGCTTGTTTGAAACCATTTGGTATGGATATCAACGACATTCCGCAAGACGACAGTCCCAGTTACCGTGGGCATCAGAAAATCATCTACGGCACGCACAACGGCCGCTACCAAGCCGCCACCAGTACCGGTTGGCAAGACGAATCCTACGCCACCGAGCAGGCCGTGGCCGAGCTGGAGGAACAGACTGAAGCCGCCAAACAGGCCGTGGAACGCGGCGAGCGTTCCGCCTTGTATTACCACATGTTCCGCAGCCGTCATGATGAAGTCAGCTTGGCTATGGCCGCAGGCGTGTGGCGCTGGCAGCTGCGCCGCCATTTGCAGCCTGCCGTGTTTGAGAGGCTACCTGAAAAAACCTTGGCTAAATACGCCCAAGCTTTGGGCATCAGTCTGAGTGAACTGCAGCAGCCGTTTTGAAGAGAGAGATTTGTAAAAGCGGGTACTGAAAATTGGTTTCTTGCATTGATGGCATAAAAAAAGCTTGCTTATCATTTGGATAAGCAAGCTTTTTTTATGGCTTATTAGTTGTATTGGGCTGTGTTCGCCAGATTTTCCAGTATCCTGTGGGTGTAGACTTGTGTGGTGCCGTGATGGAACTTTTACAGCATAGGGCGATAAAGGCTACCTGAAAGCTAGTGAAGTAGGGTAATACGATATTTTGATTGATTTTTTATTTCGCGTAGATGAAGGTTTGAGAACGGATATTGCTGTTAGTCCACACTGGGTAAATTAAACTGAGAATAACTTGTAATTCACCTAGTGAGGCTACTCGATAGAAGCTGAAATTTTACTTAGATGACAGAATGCGGGAGCATTCTATAATTTGATTTCAGGTAACTAGAAGTGTTAAGTGATTGTATATAAGAAAATCTAAAAGTATTTTTATTGTTTGAGATGGAGTAAGAAATGCAGCTTGCATGGTTTATTCAGAAGAATGTGTTGCAAAATAATCGTAAAATTTTGTAATGAAATATAATCAAACGATAAGCGGCTATGATGACAAATCAATTAGTCGTATCATCCTGCCTTAATTTGCCCACGGGTTTTATAATATATAGCTAATTGAATTTATTCAACTAAAATAAATTCTCTCTGCAAGGATAATTTGAGTTTTGTGTGATTTGGCAAGCGTAGGAATAAATGAGTAGTAAGCTTGATGTAAGTCAACCGATGGGTTCTTTATCACTATATTTTTGAAAGTTAGGGATCTGAATATATGAACAAAATTTATCGTGTAGTATGGAATGAACACACTAACACTTGGACTGTGGTTCAGGAGAATGCCAAGGCTAAGGGAAAATCTGGTTCTTCCAGATGGTATGCTCTTGGTTCGGCAATGCTAAGCGGGTTGGGATTTAAATCCCCGCGCTTTGCCTATACTGCCATGGCTTCTGCCATGATGATGGCTGCAGGCTATGCTAATGCCGGTCCGGGTATTTTTATCAATGATGGCGATGATACCGGATGTATCGTTACCAGCGATGAATCGTCAAGAAGAAACGCGCTGTTCTTTCTGACCAATAACAACTTGGAATGGGCGGCCGGGCAGGCCAGCGGCGGCAGTATGCCGAGTGCAAATGCCTTCCGTAATAAATGTACCCCGGGGGATGCGGCCAGCCAAACCAACCGTGCCTTGTTTTATGGGGATGCGGGCGGTGTAGGCAGCAAACACCTTTCGCTCGGCGGCCGTTTGGATGTAAATAGCGGCATTATCGGCTTGGGTGATCGTGCTGCGGGTAACAACAGCATCCGCATTGGTAGCGGATTGACTTTGGATGCTGCCAACAGCAAGACAAATTCCATTGCTATCGGTAGCGGCGTGGTTGCTAATGCAAACCAAGCTTTGGCCATCGGTTCTATCGCCAAGGCTACTGCAGAGCAAACTGTGGCTTTGGGTAACAATGCTCACGCCGCAGGTATGGACGCGCTGGCTATCGGTCGTAGTGCGCATGCACAAGCCCAAGACTCCATCGCATTCGGCCGCAGCTCTCAGGCAGCTGCCAAGGGTGTTGCTATTGGTTCGGATGCCAGTGCCGCCGTGGCCAATTCTGTTGCCTTAGGTTCAGGTACGACCGCCGTTGCTGCTGCAGACCAGTCTGGAACGAAAAATGTCAACGGATTGAACTACACATATGCTGGCAATTCCGCCAATAGTTCTGTGACCGTTGGCAACCGTCAAATCAAACAGGTAGGGGCGGGCGAAGTTTCGGCTGCTTCCACCGATGCGATTAACGGTAGCCAGCTTTACGCCACCCAAAATGTAATTGGCAATATCGGTAAAGGTGTAGCCACTAATTTGGGCGGCGGCGCGGTCTTGAAACCAGATGGTACGTTTACCGCTCCCACCTACAACCTGACTGATGCCAACGGTAATGCTGTCGCTAAAAACAATGTCGGCGATGCGCTGAACGTATTGAACAGCCGTTTGAATACTGTGGGTGGCGGTTTTCAGGTAGCCGCTACTACTGGTACGACGCAGAACGTCAAGCCTGGCAATACTCTCAAATTTATTGATGGTACAAACACCACTACCGAAGTATCGACTGATGGCGCGGGTGTGACCACCGTTAAAATCAACGCCACAGGCGGCGGTGCAGCCGTTCCCCTGACCAGCAACGCTGCAACCGGCCAAGTGAACGCGCCGGCTGCTGCTGATGCGAACAAAGCTGTCACTGCAGGTAGCGTGGCCACGGCTATCAATACCGCAGTTGGAAAAAGCGGTTTTAATGTGGAAGGCGGTTCTGTTGCCGGCGGCACTGCCACCGGTGCGGCTACAAGCAGGGTAAATAATAACGATACCGTCAAACTGCAGGCCGGCAAAAACATTGCATTGGCACAAAACGGTAAAGAGTTTGCCTTCGGTACTGTCGAGGATATGGAGGTAACCAGTATTAAGGCCGGAACGGCCGGCACTAACGCTAAGCTGGATCGCGACGGTTTGACCATCACTTCTTCAGGTAACCCGGTCAAATTGACCAATAACGGTCTGAATAATGGCGGCCACACAATCGTCGGTGTTGCAGCGGGCGCAGTTAACGCCACCAGCACCGAGGCCGTCAACGGCAGCCAGTTGCACAAGACTGCCAATTCCACAGCCACTCACTTGGGCGGCGGATCGGCAATTCAGTCTGACGGCAGCATCAGCGCACCGACCTATAGCCTGACAGACAGTACCGGTGCCACTGTTACCAAAAACAATGTCGGCGATGCACTGAATGTATTAAACAGCCGTATGAACGCCGTAGGTACGCCCGTTGCACTGAATTCGAATCCCTCTACGGGCCGGGTTGCCGCACCTACGGCGGCGGATGCAAACAAAGCCGCCACCGCGGGCAGCGTAGCCACAGCGGTGAACAATGCCGTAAGCGCATTGGAAAGCAAAGGCCTGCAAATTGATGCCGATAGCGGCACAGCCGACACCGTTGCACTGGGTGAAACCGTCAAATACGCCGGCGACGCCAACATCAAAACCAAGGTTACCGACAACCAAATCGGCTTCTCCTTGGCCGACGATTTGAACGTAACCAGCATCACGACAGGCGACAGCAAACTGGATACCAACGGTCTGACCATTACCGGCGGTCCGAGCGTAACCAAAACCGGCATCAACGCCGGCGGCAAAACCATTACCAACGTAGCCGCAGGCACGATTTCGGCTACCAGTACCGATGCCGCAACCGGCGGCCAGGTATATGGTGCACTGAACAACGTGAAAAATGTATTGGGCAGCAACGTCAGCATCGACGGTTCGGGTAATCTGAGCGGCAACAACATCGGCGGCACGGGCAAAACCACCTTCAGCGATGCTATTGCCGCAGCCTACGACAAGGCAAACAGCGCCGCTGCAGGCTGGAAATTCCAAGTGAACAGCGCGGCCGAGCAGACCATCGAGCCGACCAACACCGTTAAGTTCCTCAACGGCAGGAACATCGAGCTGAGCAACAACGGCAAAGACATTACCGTTGCCACCAAAGCCGACCTGACCGCCGACAGCCTGACGATTAACGGCAACGGCCCGGTCATTAACGGCAGCGGCATCAGCACCAACGGCAAAAACATCAACATGGGTAATAGCGGCAAGATTACCAACCTGACCAGCGGTAACGTTGTAGCAGGCGACGACAGTGCCGTAACCGGCGGTGCAGTTAATACTGCAATCAATACTGCCGTGACCGATTTGAAAGACGCCGGTTTCAAGATCGGGGCCGACAGTGGTACGGACGACACCGTGAAACTGGGTGAAACCGTCAAATACGCCGGTGATGCCAATATCAAGACCACGGTTACCGACAACCAAATCGGCTTCAAGCTGGCCGACAGCATTAGTGTTGGCCCGGCCAGCGGCGGCAACTCGGTTACCGTCGACGGTACCGCCGGTACGGTTACCGGCCTGACCAACAAAACTTGGAATCCTGCCAGCATCACCAGCGGACGTGCGGCCACGGAAGATCAGTTAAAAGCTGTAGCCAATCAGGTCAACAGTTCTGCAACCCACTATTACAGCGTGAACGACGGTGGCGGCGCACATGGTGACAATTTCAATAATGACGGCGCGACTGGTCTTAACGCATTGGCTGCCGGCGTGGGTGCAAGTGCGCAAGATAATGATGCCGTCGCCATCGGTAGCGGAACGATCGCGCAAGGTAACGGCTCGATCGCCATCGGTGCGGCTGCCGAAGTTAGCGGCGCCACCGGAGCGGGCGGCATCGCCATCGGCGCGTCTGCCACCGCTAAGAACGGCGGCACGGCCGTCGGCTCCGGCGCGGATACCGGCAACGGCACGGCACTCATCCCCGGCCTGCCCAACCGCCTCAACAACAACCTGGCATTGGGCGATAGCGCGAGGGTTAAAAACGATACCAACTTCAACGTGGCATTGGGTTCGCTTTCCACTGCAGGCGATGCGGATTTGACCGCCGCCGCCTACAAACCGAACGCAACTTCCGTCATTGCCGGCGACATCAACGAAGCCGGGGCTAAATATGGTGAAGTTTCGCTGGGTGGGGACACTAGCGGCTTTATGGCTGGTAGCAAAATGTACCGTCGTTTGACCAATTTGGCTGCAGGTTCGGCCGATACCGATGCTGTGAACGTATCGCAGCTGAAAGCCGTGCAGGCTGCTTTGCAGGATCAGGCCCCGGTTGCATACACCAAAGTTGACGGCACCAAGGTATACAAACACACCGACGGCAACTTCTACGATGCGCCCAACGGTGCAGGCAACCAAGTTGCCGCAGCGGATGTGATTACCAGCCTGCAGAATGCGGCCGGCAGTACAACCGCACCGACCACCTTGGCCAACGTGAAGGACAATCTGGCCGATACCGCTGCAGCCGTTACCAACCCGACCGGTAACGACCGCACCACCTTGTCTGCCAACAAAGGTCACAACGCCGCCACCGTCAACGACGTATTGAACGCCGGCTTCACCGTACAAGGCAACGGGGTTGACAAAGACTTCGTCACCCACGGCGATACCGTTAATTTTGTTAACGGCCAAGGTACCGTAGCCAACGTCAGCAGCACCGGCGGCGTAACGACGGTTAAGTTCGATACCCCGATGACGTATGTTGACGCGGCAGGTACTCCGGCCACTACGCCGAGCAACAAAGTAAACCTGGTGGGCACGGGCGGCCCGGTAACCTTGGGTAATGTTGCCCCCGGTACACTGAGTGCCACCAGCACCGATGCCGTCAACGGAAGCCAGTTGCACAAAACTGCCAATTCTACAGCCACCCACCTGGGCGGCGGATCGGCAGTTCAGGCAGACGGCAGCATCAGCGCGCCGACCTACACCCTGACCAATGCCTCCGGCACACCGACGAACTACAGCAACGTAGGCGACGCATTGACCGCATTGAATGCGCGTACCAATGCGGCCAACGCAGGCTGGAAATTCCAAGTGAACAGCGCGGCCGAGCAGACCATTGAGCCGACCAACACCGTGAAGTTCCTCAACGGCAGGAACATCGAGCTGAGCAACAACGGCAAAGACATTACCGTTGCCACCAAAGCCGACCTGACTGCCGACAGCCTGACGATTAACGGCAACGGCCCGGTTATCAACGGCAACGGCATCAACACCAACGGCAAAAACATCGATATGCAGGGTTCTGCGTCTACCGGCGGCAAGATCACCAACCTGACCAGCGGCGACATCGCGACAGGTGACAACAGTGCCGTAACCGGGGACAAGGTCAATACCGCCATCAACAACCTGAAAGATGCCGGCTTCAAGATCGGGGCCGACAGTGGTACAGACGACACCGTGAAACTGGGCGAGACCGTCAAATACGCCGGCGATGCCAATATCAAGACCACGGTTACCGACAACCAAATCGGCTTCAAGCTGGCCGACAGCATTACCGTTGGCCCGGCCAGCGGCGGCAACCCGGTTACCGTCGACGGTACTGCCGGTACGGTTACCGGCCTGACCAATAAAACTTGGAATCCTGCCGGCATTACCAGCGGACGTGCAGCTACCGAAGATCAGCTGAAAGCTGCCGTAGCCACTACTTCGTTGACTGTAGGTGACGGCACCGGTGGCAATCCGGCCGGTAAAGTGATTGCCCCGATCCCTGCTGACGCCAACAAACTGGTTACTGCCGGTGATATTGCCAACGCCATCAACAACAGCGGCTTCAACATCACTGCCGGCGGCAACACCGTAGGTACACCCGCTGCCACTACTGCCAAACCAGGCAGCACCCTGACCCTAGCTGCAGGCAACGGATTGACGGTACAACAAAATGTTGACGGCAACGGTAACCAGACCTACACCTATGCTGTGGACGCCCAATCCGTAGTACAGAGCGCCCAAGCTCCGGTTGCATACACCAAAGCCGACGGCACCAAAGTGTACAAACACACCGACGGCAACTTCTACGATGCGCCCAACGGTGCAGGCAACCAAGTTGCCGCAGCGGATGTGATTACCAGCCTGCAGAATGCGGCCGGCAGTACAACCGCACCGACCACCTTGGCCAACGTGAAGGACAATCTGGCCGATACCGCTGCAGCCGTTACCAACCCGACCGGTAACGACCGCACCACCTTGTCTGCCAACAAAGGTCACAACGCCGCCACCGTCAACGACGTATTGAACGCCGGCTTCACCGTACAAGGCAACGGGGTTGACAAAGACTTCGTCACCCACGGCGATACCGTTAATTTTGTTAACGGCCAAGGTACCGTAGCCAACGTCAGCAGCACCGGCGGCGTAACGACGGTTAAGTTCGATACCCCGATGACGTATGTTGACGCGGCAGGTACTCCGGCCACTACGCCGAGCAACAAAGTAAACCTGGTAGGCACAGGCGGCCCGGTAACCTTGGGTAACGTCGCTGCAGGTGCGGTTAACGCGACCAGCACCGATGCCGTGAACGGCGGGCAGTTGCACAATTCGCTTGACAGCATGAAGAACATTCTGGGCGGCAACGCCACCAATGTTTCAGGTAGCCTCAGCATGAGCAATATCGGCGGCACGGGCAAAGGCACGATTCACGACGCCATTGCCGAAGTGAACAACAAAGCCGCCACTGCTAATGCAGGCTGGAAGTTCCAAGTGAACAACGGAGCGGCGGAAACCATCAGGCCGAACGACACGGTAGGGTTCAAAGACGGTACCAACATTGCCATTACCAACAACGGCAAAGACATTACCATCGCCACCAAACCCGACTTGGCTGCCGACAGCCTGACGATTAACGGCAATGGTCCGGTCATCAACGGTAACGGTATCAGCACCAACGGCAAAAACATCGATATGGGTAATAGTGGCAAGATTACCAATCTAGCCGATGGCAGCATTGCCGCAGGCAGCAAAGACGCCATAACCGGTGGCCAGCTGCATACCGCCCTTAACAACATCAGTAACGCGGCCACTAACCTTATTGGTACAACTCAACCGGATATCGTTACCTATGACGTTTCCGGCAATAAGGCGGACAACACGAATAATGTGAAACAAGCCATCGACAAGATGAACAACGGCGGTATCAAGTTCTTCCACGTGAATGACGGTACCGGTACCCAAACCACAGCCGGTACGCAGCCTGCTACCGAAGATTCGTCCGCCTCCGGCAGTTACGGTGCCGCTATCGGCTACCAGGCCAAAGCCAGTGGTGAAAGCGGCGTAGCCATCGGTAAAGGCGCACAGGCAACGGCGAAAAACACCATCTCCATCGGTACAGGTAATATTGTTTCGGGAGAAGGTTCAGGTGCAATCGGTGACCCGACCATTATTACAGGATCAGGTACATATACTGTCGGTAACAATAATGGTACTGTCAGCGCCAATGCCGCAGGCGCATTCGGTAACGACAATACTCTGACCGGGCATAACAGCCGCATTATCGGTAATCACAATATTGTGACTACTGAAAATACCTTCGTTGTCGGTAATAATGTCAGCCGTGCCACAGCTAACTCCGTTGTGCTGGGCAGCAATTCCAGCGCCGAACGCGTACACACCACGGCCACCACGCCGGGCGGCAACTACACATTCGGCGGCCTGAACGATGCCAACGTGGCCGGCGTGAACAACGTTGTCGGCGTGGTCAGCGTCGGACAAGGGGCTGCGGGCAGCGATGCTTCCGTGGAAACCCGCCAGATCCAAAACGTCGCCGCCGGTGTCGTATCCGCAACCAGTACCGATGCTATTAACGGCAGCCAGCTGTACTACACCAACCAGGCCATGTTGGCCGGCGTGAACGGCGGCCTGGCCAACTTGGATGCGCGTATCGGCCAAGTGGAAGGCGTGGCCAACGCCGGTGTGGCTCAAGCCATAGCCACGGCTGGTCTGCCGCAGGCATATCTGCCGGGTAAAAACATGGTGGCGGTCAGCGGCGGCTATTATCAAGGCCAGTCCGGCTATGCCATCGGCTTCTCCACGATTTCCGACAGCGGAAACTGGATCATCAAAGCCACCGGCAGCGGCAATTCGCGCAGCAAATTCGGCGGATCCATCGGTGCCGGATACCAGTGGTAATGTGATAGGGGCTACCTGAAAAAATGCATGGCGGTTTCAGGTAGCCTGAACGGATTTCTGTGAAACAAGATATAAAGATAAAAGGAAAAATGATGAAATTTACTCAATTGGCGGGTCGTATGTCGGCATTGGCCGCGGCAGTACTTGTTTTGTCGGCCTGTTCCTCCCTGTCGAAGGTCAAATCCGACGGCACAACCGACGAACCCGTGTGGCCCCGTTGGGACAAAGTTACCTTCCACAAAACCCGTGGCACTTTCCCTGATGCCGGCAGCCTGGTGCAAGTCAAACCCGGTCTGACCAAAGACGAACTTTATTATCTGCTCGGCCGCCCGCACTACGGCGAAATGTGGCGTCCGCGCGAATGGAACTATCTGTTCCATTTCCACACCCCAGGGCAGGGTACCAATGGCGTAACCACCTGTCAGTTCAAAGTACTGTTCGATAGAAATATGTTCAGTAATGAAACCTACTGGCATGCTGTTGATCCGGAAAATGCCACTTGCCCGCCGCAGCTGCAAGAGCCTGCTACACCTGTTCAGCAGCAACAATATCACCGCTACACGCTGAGTGCCGACGTACTATTTGCATTTGATCGCAGCAGCGAGCAGGATTTGCAGCCGCGCGGCCGCGAAGAGTTGAGTGAATTGGTTGATAAATTGAGAAACTTTGATCAGCTCAACAGTATTACTGTAATCGGCCACACCGACTACCTCGGCTCAGATGCCTACAACCAAAGACTGTCTCAGCAGCGTGCTGAAACCGTACGCCGTTATTTGACAGCCCAAGGCTTGCCGGCTGACAAAATCCGCGCAGTTGGCATGGGTGAATCCCAGCCGGTTAAACAGTGCGACAACCACGGTGGCCGCAGTCAGCTGATTGCCTGCCTGCAGCCCAACCGTCGCGTGGAAATCCAGGTAGACGGCTACGGTAGCCGCTAAGCCTGCCAGCCGGTAGCTTTGTCAGTATACCGTTTGACAATAAATAAACCTTTCTGTTTCGGCAGAAAGGTTTATTTACGGCGGGATGGGAAGCTGGCATAATACTTGCTTGAAAACAGATAGATTATATTTCTGTTTTGCCTCCTGCCGGGATTTGGCCGGTAGATTTTCGGTTATGTGAGGTTGCCGCCAGGCAAGGGAGTTCAGCTGCCGGGGCAATCAATTTTTTGTTTACTTGATGAGGGATAAATAATGGCTTTCGTATATTGGACTTCAGATTTGGATACCGGATTTGAGGATATCGATGAACAGCACCGTCAATTGGTTGATTACACTAACAAATTGTATGATGCTAAAGAAGCTAACGATAAGGAAGGTATCGAACGGGAATTCCAACATCTGATCGACTACACCGTAGAACATTTCAGCTATGAAGAAATGATGCTGGAAGAGGCGCAATACCGTTTGGTGGAGCAACACCGGAAAGTGCATCAAAACTTCGTAAACCGTTTGAACACCCTGCAAGCCCGCTATCACAACGGTGATGAGGAGGCCTTGGAAGAAGTGGTTGGTTTGTGCGAAGGCTGGTTGTTCCGTCATATCCGCATCAACGACCACGGCTACATCGACAGCGTGAAAGCATCCGGTATCCGCTCTTAATCCGGGCAGATTCCCCAGCAGGCTACCTGAAATGGTTTCAGGTAGCCTTTATTAATATGGGGCTTAGGAAGCAAAATCACAAAATATAGTGATAAGCTTCTGAAATGGATTTAAAAAACAAGTACCAAAAGTGCAGTAAAATTACCGAGGCCAAATTCCGTCAGATCCTGCGGCTTTTCGCCTTAGATTTGACCGCTTCCGATACCGCCAAACTGACCGGAATCAGTGTCAGAAGCGTCAACAGCCTGTACCTGAAATTGCGCCGGCGTTTGGCTGACGAATGCGGGAGGCAGGCACCTTTATACGGCATTGTAGAATTGGACGAATCCTATTTTGGTGCCAAACGTATCAGGGGCAAACGCGGGCGCGGTGCGGGTGGGAAAACTATCGTTTTCGGCATTTTGAAACGTGGGGACAAGGTTTATACCGAGATTGTTCCCGATGCTTCCAAAGCGACGCTGCAAAAGGTCATTAGAGGTCGTGTCGGTATCGAGAGCGTCATCAATACCGACGGTTGGCGCGGTTATCAGGGATTGGTTGACATGGGTTTTGCCAAACATTTCAGGGTACATCATGGTGACAATGAGTTTGTCCGCGGTACGCGGCATATTAACGATATTGAATCTTTTTGGAGCTACGCCAAGCATCGCTTGGTGCAATTTAACGGGGTGCCGAAGCATACCTTTTACCTGCATTTAAAAGAAACCGAGTTCCGCTTCAACCACCGGCATGATGATCTGTATAAAGTGCTATTGAAAATGTTGCGGGAAAACCCTTTAAAATGAATTTTGCTTCCTAAGCCCCTTAATATTTTTGCCATTCCGGCAGGGGTTCGCTATAAGGCAATCTATAGCTGATTAAATATAGTGGATTAACAAAAATCAGGACAAGGCGGCGAGCCGCAGACAGTACACACGTTACGGCAAGGCGCCAACGCTGTACTGGTTTTGTTAATTCACTATAAGAATGTTGCAGCGTTGGCTCGTCTTACCATGCTGGTTGTACCGCCTTCGGCTTGCCACCTTGCCTCGTTTCTTATTTTATAGTGGATTAAAATTGCAATGATACGGCGTTGCCAACGCCCTTATGTACTACCCGTACACGGCGGGCGTTGCCGCCTTGTTTCATTTTTATTTTAATCCACTATTATCAACTATAATGAGAAAGAATAAACACAATGAGGTAGCTATGCGTTTGGGCGGGTTGTGCTGTTGGGTGGCGGGTGTGCTGCTGGCTTTTTTGTTGCCAGCAGCACATTTTGTTGCCGTTGCCTCGACTTTGGCGCTGCTGCTTGCTGTGGTCGGCTGCTTCCAGCGTGCCCATGGGGCGTGGTGGTTGCTGTGTGGGCTGCTTTACGGCGTGTGGCGGGTGCAGCTGGCGTTATCGCAGCAGTGGTCGGCGGAGCCGGAGTTTCAACGGGTACGGCTGGATTTTCAGGTAGCCTCGGTGGCGGAGGCATCGGCGCAGGCGGTGCAGTTTGAGGCTTGGGCGCAAACGGAAGCGGGGGAGCGGTTTCGGCTGCTGGTGTCAGACCGCTATTTGCGCGAGTGGCGGCCGGGCAGCCGCTGGCGGATGACGGTGCGGGTGCGGCCTACGGTGGGCGAGCGCAATGAAAACGGCTTCGACCGCGAGGCTTGGGCGTTGAGTCGGCATATCGACGGCATGGCTTCGGCTGCCCGCGAGCGGGTGGAGCTGCCGCCGGACACGGGCTGGCAACCGCGTTGGCAAAACTGGCGCTACGAGCGGCAGCAGGCTTGGCAGCAGGCGGCGGAAACCTACCCGAACGGGGCGGCGCTGATGCGGGCTTTGGGGGGTGGCGGATACGGCGGGCTGGCGGATGAGCATTGGCAGGCGTTTCGCGTGTTGGGCATCAATCATCTGATCAGCGTGTCGGGGCTGCACATCGGCATGGTGGCGCTGGCGGCGGCATATTTGGCGCGGCTTTTGCTGCTGCGCCTGCCGCTGGCGGAACCGCGCCGCTGGTATTTGGCGGCGGGCTTGGCTGCGGCTTTGTTTTATTCGGCCTTGGCCGGTTTCGGCGTGCCGATTCAGCGCAGTTTGCTGATGCTGGCGGTGTTTGCCTGGCAATGGTATCGGCGCGGCAGCCCTGCGCCGTGGCGGGCTTGGTGGCAGGCTTTGGCCGTGGTGCTGCTGTTCGACCCGCTCTCGGCTTTGGGCGTGGGATTTTGGTTTTCCTTCGGCGCGGTGGCGGCGCTAATTTGGGCTGCACAAGGGCAGCTGGAGGCCATGCCGGATGACGATGCACCAGAAGGCGGCTGGCTGCGTACGGCCAAGCATTCCGGCAAATGGCGCACCGCGCTGCGTGCCCAATATGCGGCTACGTTGTTGGGGTTTTGGCAGGCCGGGCAGGTGTTCGGCACCGTGCCGCTGGCTGCGCCTTTGGCCAATGCGCTGTTGATTCCGTGGTTTTCCTGGGTGTTGGTGCCGCTGGCCTTGCTGGCGGTGCTGCTGCCGTTTGAAGGCTACCTGAAAATGGCGGCTGCCATCGGTGAGCACACCATGAGTGCGGTGGTGTGGGCGGGCAATTGGATGCCCACCAACGCGCTGGCGCATTTGCCGCCGCTGTTTTGGCTGGCCGTGTTGGCTGCGCTGGCAGTGTGGCTGTTGCCGCGCGGCCTGGGCTTGCGGCCTTGGGCGGCGCTGGTGTTGGCGGCATCCTGCCTGTATCGCACGCCCGCGCCGGAGCACGGCACGGCGGCGGTGCGGATTATCGACGTGGGACAGGGGCTTGCCTTGCAGGTGCGCACGCAAAAGCATTGGCTGCTGTTCGACACCGGCACGGCAGGGGCGGCGCAGACGCAGCTGGTGCCCAACCTGCTGGCGCAGGGGCTGCCGCCGCCCGATGTACTGGTGCTCTCGCATCACGATGCTGACCACGACGGCGGCTTTCCTGCGTTTCAGGTAGCCTTTGCGCCGCGCAAATTGTATGCCGGCCAGCCGGAAGCCTATGCCGGCGCAGCCGGATGGTGCGCCGGCGGCACCACGTGGGAGTGGGACGGCGTGTATTTTGAATTCCTCACCCCGCCGAGAAACCCCGAAGCCGACGACAACGAGCAAAGCTGCGTGTTGCGCGTGTTGGCGGGCGGCCAGGCCGTGCTGGCGGGCGGCGATTTGGGCATCGCGGGCGAGCGCTGGCTGGTGGGCACATACGGCGATTCGCTGCACAGCCAATTATTGGTGCTGGGGCATCACGGCAGCCGCTCCTCATCCGATTCGGCTTATCTGAACGCCGTAGCGCCCGAAGCGGCGGTGGCGGCCAACGGCTTCGCCAACCCCTACGGCCACCCCGCCGCCATCGTGCGCCACCGCCTCTCCGCCCACCGCATCCGGCTCTACACCACCGCCCGCAGCGGGCAGCTGGATTTTGTGCTGGGGCAGGGCGGGGCAATGCGGCCGCAGCGCTTGGGCAGAAGGTTTTGGCAGCGCAAGCCGTTTGGGGAGTGAGGGTTTCAGGTAGCCTGTTTGCAGATGCGGAGGCTACCTGAAAATCTTGCCGCCACTTTATCACTCACCCGCGTTCACCACCCATTTGCGGTACAATGTGCGCCCTTCCTATTTCCAATCGGGCTACCTGAAAGCGCGTAGCCCAATTTCTCCCGCAAGCCCGAAATATGACCGCCCCTGTTTACATCCCCCTGCGCCAACACACCGAATTTTCCATCACCGACGGCACTTTGCGCATCAAAGAGCTGGTGAAGAAAGCCGCCGCTTTCGGCCTGCCCGCGCTGGGCATCAGCGATTTGATGAACACGTTCGGCCTGGTGAAATTCTACAAAGCCTGCCGTGGCGCGGGCATCAAGCCGGTGGTGGGGGCGGATGTGTGGGTGGCGAATCCGGACAATCCGGAGCAGCCTTTCCGCGCCATGCTCTTGGTGCGCAACGAAGCGGGCTACCGCCGCCTGTGCGAGCTGCTCACCCGCGCTTATGTGGGCACGGATCGCAACGTTGCCCACGCCGAGCTGGAGCCGCAATGGTTGGCTGAGGGTGATAATGAGGGGCTGATTTGCCTATCCGGCGCGCATTTGGGCGAAGTGGGCCGCCAGCTGATGAACGGCCATGACAGCGCCGCCCGCGCCGCCGCGCAGAAATATGCGCAATGGTTTCCCGATGCTTTTTATTTGGAACTGCAAAGGCTACCTGAAAAACCGGAATGGGAAACTTCGGTTTCAGGTAGCCTCAAATTGGCGGCAGAGCTGGGTTTGCCCGTGGTGGCCACCCATCCGGCGCAGTTTTTAAACCCCGACGATTTCAAGGCGCATGATGCGCGGGTGTGTATTGCCGGCGGCTGGGTGCTGGCCGATAAACGCCGCCCGCGCGATTTTGTGGCCGGTCAGTATTTTGCTTCGCCGGAAGAGGTGGCCGCCCGCTTTGCCGATTTGCCCGAGGCATTGCAAAACACGGTGGAAATTGCCAAGCGCTGCAACCTCACGCTCACGCTGGGCAAAAACTTCCTGCCGCAGTTTCCCACGCCCGACGGCATGAGCTTGGACGACTATCTCGCCCACTTATCCAACCAAGGCCTGCGCGAACGGCTGGCCGCGCTTTATCCTGATGAGGCGGAACGCGAACAAAAGCTGCCGGAATACCAGGCGCGGCTGGATTTCGAGCTGGGCACCATCGTGCAGATGGGTTTCCCGGGCTACTTCCTGATTGTGGCCGACTTCATCAACTGGGCAAAAAACAACGGCTGCCCGGTGGGACCGGGGCGCGGCTCGGGTGCGGGCTCGCTGGTAGCTTATTCCTTAAAAATTACCGATTTAGACCCGCTGCGCTATGCGCTGCTGTTTGAGCGGTTCCTCAATCCCGAGCGCGTGTCGATGCCCGACTTCGATATCGACTTCTGCCAAAACAACCGCGGCCGCGTGATTGAATATGTGCGCCAAAAATACGGCTTCGAGGCGGTGAGCCAGATTGTTACCTTCGGCACCTTGTCGTCTAAAGCGGTGATCCGCGACGTGGGGCGCGTGCTGGAGCTGCCGTTCGGCGTGTGCGACCGGCTTTCCAAGCTGATTCCGCTGGAGGCCAATAAGCCGCTGAGTTTGGAAAAGGCGATGGAGGCCGAGCCGGAAATCGCCAAGGTGTTGGAAGAGGAAGAGGCCGAAGAGCTGATGGAGCTGGCCAAAAAGCTGGAAGACCTCACGCGCGGCCTCGGTATGCACGCCGGCGGTGTATTGATTGCGCCGGGCAAGATTTCCGATTTCTGCCCGGTGTATCAGGCCGACGAATCTGCCTCGCCCGTTTCCATGTATGACAAAGGCGACGTAGAAGACATCGGGCTGGTGAAGTTCGACTTCCTCGGCCTGCGCAACCTCACCATCATCGAAATGGCGCAAAAATTCATTGCGCAAACCACCGGCGAGTGCATCGATGTGAACCACATCGACCTCACCGACCAGCAGGCCTATGAGGTATTCCGCAAGGCCAACACGACGGCGGTGTTCCAGTTTGAATCCACCGGCATGAAAAAGATGCTGGCGCAGGCCAACACCACCAAGCTGGAAGAAATCATCGCCTTTGTGTCGCTTTACCGCCCCGGCCCGATGGATCTGATTCCGGATTTCATCGCCCGCATGAAAGGCGCGCGCTTTGAATATATGCACCCGCTACTCGAACCCGTGTTGCAACCCACCTACGGCATCATGGTGTATCAGGAGCAGGTGATGCAGGCCGCGCAGGTGATCGGCGGCTATTCGCTCGGCGGGGCAGACTTATTGCGCCGCGCCATGGGCAAGAAAAAGCCCGAAGAAATGGCGAAACACCGCGAAATCTTCGCCGAAGGCGCGGCCAAGCAGGGCATCGCCCGCGAAAAAGCCGATGAAATCTTCGACTACATGGAAAAATTCGCCGGCTACGGCTTCAACAAATCCCATGCCGCCGCCTACGCCCTGGTGGCCTACCAAACCGCCTGGCTCAAAGCCCACTATCCGGCCGAATTCATGGCCGCCACCATGTCGAGTGAGTTGGACAACACCGACCAGCTCAAGCTGTTCTACGACGATGCCCGCGATAACGGCATCCGCTTCCTGCCGCCCGATGTCAACCATTCCGGCTACCACTTCCAGCCCGATGCCCAACACCGCATCCGTTATGCCCTGGGCGCGATTAAGGGCACCGGCGAAGCCGCGGTGGAAGCCATTGTGGCCGCACGCAAAGAAGGCGGCGCGTTTAAGAGCCTGTTCGATTTCTGCGAGCGCGTGAGCCGCCAGCACATCAACCGCCGCACCATCGAAGCCCTGGTGCGCGGCGGCGCGTTCGACAGCATCGAGCCCAACCGTGCCCGCCTGCTTGCCAATATCGACCTGGCCATGAGCAACGCCGAGCAGCAGGAAGAAAATGCCAACCAAGGCGGCCTATTCGATATGGTGGAAGACGCCATTGCCCCCTTGGAAATGATCGATGTGCCCGCCTGGGGCGAAGCCGAGCTTTTGGCTGAAGAAAAACAGGCTATCGGCTTCTATTTTTCCGGCCACCCCTTCGGCCCGGCCGAAAAAGAAGTGCGCCAGTTCGCCCCCACCCGTCTCTCCCAGCTCAAACCTAATGACAACGTGCGCGTGGCCGGTTTCGCCACCGCCATCCGCAGCATGGTGGGCAAACGCGGCAAAATCGCCTTCATCACGCTGGAAGACACCGGCGGCAAAGCCGAAGTGATGGTTAGCGGCGAAACGCTCGAACAGCTCGGCCGCGACACCCTGCGCGCCGACCAAGTGCTGATTGCCGAATGCCGCATCAGCCGCGACGACTACGGCGGCGAAGACGGCCTGCGCATCATCGCCAACCACGTTTACACCCTGCAGGAAGCCCGCAGCCACTACGCCCGCGCCCTCACCCTGCACCTCGCCCCCCACCACAACATTCTCCGCCTGGCCGAATTGTTGCAGCGAAGCGGCGAAGGCAAACGCGTCCCCCTGCGCCTGCACTACGCCAATGCCAAAGCCGGCGGCGAGCTCATCCCCGACAGCCGCTGGCAGCCCTGCCTCAGCACCGATCTCTTGGAAGAACTGGTGTCGCTCTTGGGCGAGCGGCAGGTGGGCGTGAATTGGTAAGGGCTACCTGAAAAGGATGGCCGGAGAGATTTCAGGTAGCCTTTGGGGCTACCTGAAAATGTATCGTTTGGCAGTTTGGGTTGGCCGCAGGCGTAACTCGATACGCAGCCATGATTGGCAAATATAGTGGATTAACAAAAATCAGGACAAGGCGGCGAGCCGCAGACAGTACACACGTTACGGCAAGGCGAGCCAACGCTGTACTGGTTTTTGTTAATTCACTATAATCCAAGATGGTTTGGAAGAATTTCAGGTAGCCTTCAGTAGGCTACCTGAAAAGCATTGTGCCGATAGCAATGGATTGGGCATTGATGCCCGGCATGATGAAATCAGGCTACCTGAAAAGGTTCTGCAGCAAGGCAGGAAGGTTTTCAGGTAGCCTTTTGGACATGCAAAGACTACCTGAAATTCTTTATTCTGTTTCACTATCCAAGCCGCTGCCGAACAAAATAAACCGGTTTAAATCTTCTGCCTGCGCCTGCCAGCCGTTCGGCACGGAGAGGCGGCAATAGGTTTGCAGGTTGGCGGCGGCGAGGCAGCCGTGTTGTTTGTGCACCCATAGCGGCCATAGGACGCGCATGAAGGGGGGCACTTTTTTTTCTTGCAGCAGGCGGCTGATTTTTTTGCGGCCGTGCGGCAGGGGCAGGGTATCGCTGGGTTGCGGGGTGCGCCAGATGCCGCTGTCGGGCTGAATCAGGTTTTCAGGTAGCCCGTGGGCGGCAGGTTGCCATGCGGGTTGGGCAATCGGTTTGCCGGCGCTCCACTCGGCGGGAACGGGGAACAGGCAGCCGCCGTAGAGGATGGCGCGGCCGTGCGGCAGCGACCATTGGGCTTGTTGCACGGCGGGGTTGGCAAGGGTGGCGGCAAATTGGCGTACGCTGTCGGCGCGGGGGCTGCCGAGGCGGTGGTTACGGGCGAACAGGTACAGCTGGTGGGTTTGCCGCAAGGGGGGAAGCTGCCGCCAAGAGGCTACCTGAAAACGGCCGGCGGCGTCATACAGGCTGTTGTGTTCGGTTTGGCCGTAGTCTTCCAATAGCGCCAAGTCGTGTTGCAGGCGGCCGACGGTGGCGAGCAGTTGGCGGGTGAGGTGCGGCACGCGCTCTTGCCACGGGGGCAGGCCTTCGCGGCGTAGCCAGTTGCGCAGCAGGGCAGTGTCGGCGTTGCTGCTGTCTTCCACCCATGCCAGCTTGTGCGCTTGGGCGTAGGCGAGCAGTTCGGCGCGGGGAACGGCTAAGAGGGGGCGCCACAGGCTGACGCGTCTGTTCAGCGCACGCAGGGCAGGCATGGCGGAAAGCGCGCGCAGCCCGCCGCCGCGCAGGGCGGCCAGCAGCAGGGTTTCGGCCTGGTCGTCGGCATGGTGGGCGAGGGCGACGGCATCGGCGCGGCTTTGGGCGAAGCAGCGGTAGCGTTCGGCACGGGCGGCGGCTTCCAGCCCGAGCTTGCCGAATTGAACCTGTACGCGCTCTACGCGCAGCGGCACCTGCCATTGTGCGCAGCATTCGCGGCAGAATTCCGCCCATTGGTCGGCGGGGGCATCGAGGCCGTGGTGGACGTGCACCGCGCTCAATTCCAGCGGCAATTCGTTGCGCAAGCTGCACAACAGGTGCAGCAAAACCACGGAATCGAGCCCGCCGCTGAAACCGACTTCCACGGCAAAACGGCCGGCGTTCGGCGCCGGCCATTGTTGGGCAAGGTGTTGCCGCAGGGGGTTATTTGTCGGTGAATTTTCCATAGGCCATGATGCGGTCGAAACGTTTGGCCAGCAGCTGATCCACCGACTGGTGTTCCAAGTCGGCCAGTTGCTGGCGGATGGTTTTGCGCACATTGTCCATCACGGTTTCGTAATCGCGGTGGGCGCCGCCCAAGGGCTCGGCGATGATTTGGTCGATCAGCTCGAGGCTCTTCAGGCGCTTGGCGGTGATGCCTAGGGCTTGCGCGGCATCGGCGGCTTTTTCGGCGGTTTTCCACAGAATGGAAGCGCAGCCTTCGGGCGAAATCACGGAATAGGTGGCGTATTGCAGCATGTTCACGGCATCGCCCACGGCAATGGCCAGCGCGCCGCCGGAGCCGCCTTCGCCGATGACGGTGCAGATAACCGGCACGCGCAGTTTGGTCAGTTCGTACAGGTTTTTGCCGATGGCTTCGGACTGGTTGCGTTCTTCCGCGCCGATGCCGGGATAGGCGCCGGGGGTGTCGATGAAGGTGAGCACGGGCAGGCCGAATTTCTCCCCCATCTTCATCAGGCGCAGGGCTTTGCGGTAGCCTTCGGGACGGGGCATGCCGAAATTGCGGCGGATTTTGGCCTTGGTGTCGCGGCCTTTCTGATGGCCGATAACCACCACGCTCCGGCCTTCAAACTTGGCCAGCCCGCCCACGATGGCGTAGTCGTCGGCATAGTGGCGGTCGCCGTGCAGCTCTTCAAAATCGGTGCATAGCGCTTCGATGTAGTCGAGGGTGTAGGGGCGCTGCGGATGGCGCGAAACCTGCATAATCTGCGCGGGAGTGAGCTTGGCAAAAATGTTTTTGGTGAGCTCGTTGCTTTTCTTTTGCAGGCGTTCGATTTCTTCGGAAATATCCAATACCGAGTCGTTTTGCACGAAGCGCAGCTCTTCTATTTTCTGCACCAGTTCGGCAATGGGCTGCTCGAAATCGAGAAAAATCTGTTTCATGTGTCTGTTTCCTTGTCGCGGCTGCTGCCGATGGGCGGAAGCAGCCCAAGCTAAGTGCGCTTGGGGAGGCTAAAACACTCTATTTCCTACGGCATGGGTTGGCTGCGGCGTATGAAAGTGTGTTTTATCTATAGCTGTAGCGCGGAGACGGTTTCTTAACATTACTTTGCGGTCTGAACCGCCGCAATGATACGCTAAGATGCGTAATTTGTGCAGATATTGCGGCTGATTTTTCTTAGACCGGGTCGGTTTCAGGTAGCCTTTAAAGTAGCTAACTGTTTGTTGTATTGGGGCTTTTGCTAATTTTTGTTATGTTTATCAATGGAGGCAGCTGGTTTTAGTGGTGCAGCAACTCGGCTTTCTTCGGAAACCTGGTTTTTATAGTGGATTAACAAAAATCAGGACAAGGCGGCGAGCCGCAGACAGTACAGATAGTACGGCAAGGCGAGACAACGCTGTACTGGTTTTTGTTAATTCACTATATTTCTAAGCAGTACTTTCAGGTAGCCTGTTGGTCGATGCTGAGAATAGGGCAGCCGCTAAATAATGCTACAGGCTACCTGAAAACCGTTGGCTGGATTTTCAGGTAGCCTGATTGGGCAGAGCTATTTGTTGTCGTTGCTGCCCCGGCGGGAGAATTGAATGCCGAGCTGTTTGAGCTTGCGGTACAGGTGGGTGCGCTCAAGGCCGACTTTCTGCGCCACTTTGCTCATGTTGTGCCCTTCTTGGGCGATGTGGTATTCGAAATAGCGGCGTTCCAAATCTTCGCGCAATTCGCGCAGGGGCAGGTCGAAGTTGAAGCCGCCCACCAGTTCGGAGGGTTGGTTGAGCGTGAATTGGCTGAGCACGGCCTGCACGTTTTCCAAACCGATTTCTTTGCTCTCGGCGGTGAGCACGATGCTCTTCACCACACTGCGCAGCTGCTCGAAGTTGCCCGGCCATTCGTATTGGCGCAGGGCATTCAGGGCGGCGGTGTTGAATTTGACGGCGGTTTTGCGGCTTTCGGAAAACTCTTGAATCAGCTGCTCTACCAAGAAAACAATGTCTTCCGGCTGGTTGCGCAAGGGCGGGATGCTGACCATGATGGCCGAAAGATTGTTGAGCAGTCGGCTGTCGTAGTCGGGACTGGTGATCAGCTCTTGTACCGGTTGGCTGCAGGCACAGATGATGCGCACGTTGTAGCGGTCGGCCTTGCCCAAGAGGAAGAGGATGCCTTGCTGGATGCTCTTGCCGTATTGGGCGATGTCGCCCAGATAGAGCACGCCGTTGCTGGCTTTTTGTAGCAATTCGATGGGGCTGCTGCTGATTTGCTCAATTTTGCCGGGCTCCACCCAGGGGGCGTTGCCGGTTTGGAAGTAGTGCGCCACCAGTTCGAAGGGGGAGCCGGGCTCGCCGGAGAGCAGCACGGGGGCTTGGGTGCGGGCGGCGCGTTCGAGCTGCTGGTTGAGCTGCTTCACGGCTTCGCTGGTGCCGAGTTTGTCCAGCGACATGGTGGAGGAGGCTTGCATGGCGCTGTGTTTGAGGGCGCGTTCTACGGCGGCCAAAAGCTTTTGCAGGGCAATGGGCTTTTCCAAGAAATCCAGCGCGCCGATTTTGGTGGCTTCCACGGCGGTGTCGATGCTGGCGTGGCCGCTCATCATCACCACGGGCATGTTGAGCTGGCCGGATTTGGCCCACTCTTTGAGCAGGGTAATGCCGTCGCAATCGGGCATCCAAATGTCCAGCAACACCATGGCGGGGCGGGTTTGGTTTCGAAGTTGGCGGGCTTCTTCGGCATTTTCGGCCAGGGTAACCGAATAGCCTTCGTCTTGCAGGATTTCCGACAGCAAATCGCGGATGCCCACTTCATCATCTACAATCAAAATATCACTGCTGCGCATCGTTTTCCATCAGTAGGGGTAAAGTAATTTTCACACAAGCCCCGCCTTCCGGGCGGTTGGCCAGCGATATGCGGCCTTTGTGCTCTTCAATGATTTTTTTCACCACCGGCAAGCCCAAACCGGTGCCGCCGGGTTTGTCGGTAACGTAGGGGTCGAAGGCGTGGAGAAGCATGTCTTCGCTGAAACTTTTGCCGTTATTGCAAATATTTAGCAGCACTTTATCATCTTGCACCGCCGTTTGGATCAACACTTTTGGCTGTTCGTCTTCAGCGGCAGCTTCGGCACCGTTTTTCAAAATATTGTGCAACACCTGGCGCATGGCGCCGGTATCGGCCTCGACCACAGCTTCTATATTACTGAAATCCGCCTCAAATGTACAATCTGAGCCCTCATACAGCACCAACAGCTCGGCAGCCAAAATGTTTAAATCGATACGTTCCAGCTTGAGTTTCGGCGCTTTGGCGTAGTTGCGGAAGGCTTCAACCATGTCTTTCATGGCGGCCACTTGGTTGACGATGGTGTTGGTGGCGCGCTCGAGCATGGCGGCGTCTTTGTCGTCCAGCTTGCCGTCGAGCTTCCAGGCCAGGCGTTCGGCGGAAAGCTGGATGGGGGTGAGCGGGTTGCGGATTTCGTGCGCCAGGCGCTGGGCCACTTCGCCCCAGGCGGCTTCTTTCTGCGCCTGCACCAGTGCGGTTACGTCGTCGAACACGAGCACGGTACCGGCGCCGTTGTCTTCGGGCAGGCGGGTGGCCTTGCCCAGCAGGATGCGGGATTCGTCGGGTGCGGCATAGGTGAGTTGCACGGGTTTGTCGCTATCGACAGTAGGGAGGATGGCAAGCAGCACTTGGGCGGCCAGCGCTTCGGCCACGCCGAGTTTATGCCATTCATACACGCTGATTTCCCGGCAGGCGGGCAAATCAAACATCAGGATTTGTCCGGCACTGCTGTTGCAGGCTTTCAGGTAGCCTTGGTCGTCGAGCGTAACTACACCGCTGGTCAGACTGGAGAGCACACATTCGAGGTAGTGGCGGGCGGCCTCCTGGCGGATATGAGAGGCGTTGAGCTCGGCGGTCATGTGGTTGAACAGGGTGGTGAGGCGGCCGAGTTCGTCGTTACGGTATACGGCCAGTTGCTGTGAATAATCACCCTGCGCCACGGAGCGTGCGCCGGCAGCCAAGGAGAGAATCGGCGCGGTGAAGCGTTGGGCGAAAAACAGGGCAATCACCAGCGCGAGCAAAATCGCCAGCAGGGTGGCCATCAAGAGGGTGAACAGGAAGAAGGTTTGCAGGCCTTGTTTTGCATAGCTGATTTCGGCGTAGCGGGCGCGGGCGGCTTCAATCAGGGTGACGTCGTCGGCCACTTGTTTCTGCACCGGTTGGCGGAAGAACAAAATATAGTGTTGGCCGTGCAATTCGGGCAGGGCAAGCCAGCCTTGGGCGTAGAGCGTGTGGCCGACGTTGGCTACGCTGCGGGCGCTGCCGGTGGTTTTCACTTGTTCGAGAATGTCGCGTGTGAGCTCGGGCGGCGGCAATTTGTCGGCATCAGGCTGGCGGTATTCGGCGGCAGGGCTTAAGGTTTTGCTGTCGTAGAGCGCAAGCTGGTCGAAGTCGCTGTTCGCAGAAAGCTGCCCTAGAGCCTGCTTTGCATCTTGCTGCAACGACATTTCGCCGATTAAGGCTACCTGAACGGCGGCAGCCTTGCGCACTGAGGTATCCAGTGCCAAATCCAGCGCAGATTTGCTTAGATTCAGGCTACGCTCCAGCGCTTGTTCGGTTTCGTTGCCAAACCAGGAGTCGATACTGTGTGAAATAAATTGGGCCGACACGCCGAATAAGAACAGGCCGGGCAGAATGGCCACCAGCATAAACATTTTGGCCAGGCGCAGGGCGGTTTGTGAGCCGAACACCCGCCTGCGCCGGTCGAGCCAGAGTTTCCAGAGTTGGGAGATGAGGATGGTGAGTAGAATGCCTAAGAGGGCGGCACTGAAGGTGAGAATCCACCAAAAATACTGCGCCAGCTTGCTGGCGTGGCCGGTAGCGAGCGCCAGCACATACAGGGCAAGCATGCCCAGAACAGCGATGAAGGTGAGCAGACGGCGCATGGTTTCCCTTTATTGCTGGCTGATGAGCAGTTTGCGCCAGCCGGAATCAAGCTGCCAGCTCTTCGAGGTTTCGCCGTTGATTTGGAAGGGGCGCGGCAGATCGCTGATACTCAGGCTCAAGCGGATGTCGGCAGCCACGTCGGCGGGGGCGGTGTCGGAGAGTGTGCCTTTGTCGAGCACTTGCCAATTGGCTACCGCGCCAACAGCCTTCAGTGCGGTGGGCAGGGTGCCGTATTCGGTGGAAAACGAGCCGACGCTGACACGGTAGCGGTCGGTGAGCGGGTGGTAGGCGAGTTTGTAGTTGATGGTTTGCGCCGAGCCGACCAATTGGCCGAGCCGCCAGCGGTAGGCGGCCAGGGTGGGCGATTGCAGGCGGTAGCTGAGTTGGAAATTAAGCGGCACGCCTTGTTTGAGGGCTACCTGAAGCTGGCCGGGCAGCTCGGTTTGGAAGCGGCTGTTTACCGACAGGCGGCCGTCGGTGGTGAGCGTGGCGTTGGAACGGGTAACGTTAATGCCTTCTGCCCGCACGCCTACGGCTGCAAAAGCCAGCAGGCAGCAGGCGAGCAGGCTAAGCAGTTTTGTGGATAAGCGCGTAATAGAAGCCATCTTGGTGCGGGTTGGGTAATAGGGTTTCGCTGCGTGTGCAGACGGCGTCGGAGTGGCGTTGCAAAAAGGCTTGCAGCTGGCTGCCGTTTTCTTCGGCAAACAGCGAGCAGGTGGACAGGAGCATCCTGCCGCCGGGCTTGAGCGTGCGCCACAGGGCATCGAGCAGATCGGTTTGCTGGGCGGCCGTGTTCTCGGCATCCTGCGGACGGCGCAGCCATTTGATGTCGGGATGGCGGCGGGCAACGCCCGAGGCGGTGCAGGGCACGTCGGCCAGCACTGCGTCGAACAGGAGGCCATCATAACACGAAGCCCATTGCCGTGCGTCGGCGGCGTGCAGCTCGGCGCTCAGATTGAGGCGGCCGAGGTTGTCGCGCACTTGTTGCAGGCGGGCGGGGTTGATATCGATAGCGGTAAGTGTGCAGTCTGCCCATTCGAGCAGGTGGCCGCTCTTGCCGCCGGGTGCGGCGCAGGCATCGAGTACGCGTTCACCGTTTTGCACATTGAGCCAGGCGGCGGCCTGTTGTGCGCCCCAATCCTGCACGGATACGACGCCTTCGGCGAACAGCGGCAGGGCGGAAACAGGTACGGGCGTAGCCAGCATCACAGCGTGGCTGCCGAGGATTTCGGCCTGCATGCCGTGTTCGGCCAGGATTTTCAGGTAGCCTTCCGCATCGTTCTGACGGCGGTTGATGCGCAGGGTCATCGGCGGATGGCTGTTGAAGGCTTCGGTGATTTGCCGCCAGTGTTCGGGGTAGTCTTGTTGCAGCCGTTTGAGCCACCAGTCGGGCAGGTTGTAGCGGCCTTCGGAGCTTTGCTGTGCCTGCTGCATCAGACTGTCGCGCTCGCGTAGGAAACGACGGAGCAGGGCGTTGGTGAGGGCCTTGTATTGGCCTTTGCCGATTTTGCCGGCAGCGCGTACGGCTTCGTTTACCACGGCATAGGCGGCGTTGCGGCTGTAGGCGAGCTGGTAGAGGGAGGCCAATATCAGGCTGCGGATATCGGCACGAGGCAGGGGCTTGTTCAGCATCAGGCCGAGTAGGGAGTGCAGGCTACCTGAAAAACGTTGGCAGCCGTAGGCAATATCTTGCAGCGCGCCACGTTCTTGGGCGGAGAGCTGCGGGTGGTCACGCCAGATTTCGGCCAGCACGTCGGACAGGTTGCGCCCGGCTTCAACGGCCGCCACGCTGTGGGCGGCGAGGGTTTGTACGTTGGCCAGGCTCATGAGTGTTCCGCTCCGAATAGGCTGCCGGCGGCAACAGGGTGGCCGGCCAGAAAGGCGGCGGCTTCCATGCGGGCGCTGCCGGCAGGCTGCAGGGTTTGAATCAGCAACGAGCCGCTGCCGCAGGCTACCTGAATACCGTTTTTGTCGGCTTGTAACACGCTGCCAGTCACGCCGCCGGCTGAACAAGCTTGTGCAGCCCAGATTTTCAGCGGTTTGCCGTGGTAGTCGCACCAGGCGCCGGGCACGGGGTTGAAGGCACGGATTCGGCGTTCGATGGCTTCGGTGGGCTGCGTCCAATCGATTTGGGCATCGGCTTTGCTTAATTTGTGGGCGTAAGTGATGCCGTGTTCGGGTTGGGGCTGGGCGTTGCGTTGAGAATAGTGTTGCAAATCGGCAACAATGGCGTGTGCGCCGATTTCGGCCAGTTTGTCGTGCAGGGTTTGGGCGTTGTCGTTGGGGAGAATCGGGCAGGGATGGCGGCTGATGACGGCACCAGTGTCGAGCCCGGCGTCCATTTGCATGATGCAGATGCCGGTTTCGCTATCGCCTGCTTCAATCGCGCGCTGGATGGGTGCGGCACCGCGCCAGCGCGGCAGCAGTGAAGCATGGATGTTGAGGCAGCCGTAGCGCGGGATGTCGAGCACGGCTTGCGGCAGCAGCAGGCCGTAGGCGGCCACCACCATGACGTCGGCTTCCATGGTGCGCAGCATTGCTTGTGCGGATTCGCTTTTCAGGCTTTCGGGTTGGGCTACCTGAAAACCGAGTTCGAGCGCGGTTTCTTTCACGGGCGAAGCTTGCAGCTTCATGCCGCGACCTTTGGGGCGGTCGGGCTGGGTGAGTACCAGCAGGATGTCGAAACCGGCCTCGGCAATGGCGCGCAGGGCAGTGGCGGCGAAATCGGGGGTGCCGGCAAAAATTACTTTGCGAATCATGGTTTCAGGTAGCCTCTTGCTCGGGTTAGAGCGTGTGTTTGTCGAGTTTCTTCATCTTGGTTTTGATGCGTTCCTGCTTCAGGCGCGACAGGTATTGGACGAAAACTTTGCCGTCGAGGTGGTCGATTTCGTGCTGGATACAAATAGCCTGTAGGCCGTCGGCACGGATGGTGTAGGGCTGGCCGTTGATGTCCAGCGCTTCGGCCACGATGCTTTCGGCACGGGTTACTTTGTCGTATATGCCCGGCACGGAAAGGCAGCCTTCTTCATACACGGTTTCGCCGTCTTTCTCCAAAATCACAGGGTTAATCAGCACTTGCAGCTGGTCGCGGCTTTCGGACAAGTCCATCACCACCACGCGCTCGTGCACGTCCACCTGAGTGGCGGCCAGGCCGATGCCTTTTGCTTCATACATGGTTTCAGCCATGTCGGCCACCAGTTGTTTGATGCGCTCGTCCACCTGTTCTAGCGGTTTGGCCACCAGGTTCAGGCGGGGGTCGGGATAGCGCAAAATATTCAGTAAGGCCATTTGATTTCTCTCTTAAGTGTGTATAGATGATACGTTCTTGTTGCAGTTGTAACGGTTTTTTCGCCTGAATACTGGCGCAAGATACCTAAAATGTTCTATGATTCCGTTAATTTCATCAACAACAACGTAAATAAAGCGTTATCAGGTTCGTTAATCCTAAAGGGAAACTCTCTCATGAGAAAACATATTATAACCTTGCTTTGCGCCATTGGCTTGACTGTTTCTGCACTGCCCGCCGAGGCCGGCTCTCTGCGTGTTCGCCCCAACGCCCCCGCACGCTACACTGTGCGTACTGGCGATACTTTGTGGGGTATTTCCGGCAGATACCTTTATCGTCCGTGGAAATGGCCGCAGCTGTGGGGTGCCAACCGCCGCACCATCCGCAACCCTCATCTGATTTATCCTGGCCAAGTGCTGGTGTTGCACTATGTAAACGGTCAGCCGCGCTTGCGTATAGACAACACCGGCGGTATCCCCACCGTTAAATTGCAGCCGCGTGTGCGCGAAACTTCTTCTGGTTATGGCATCTCTACCCTCAATCTGAACTACTACCGTATGTTCATGAAACATCCGCAGGTAATTGCCCGCCGTGCTACACAGGAAGCACCGCGTATTATCGCCGGCCCGGAAGGCAAAACCATGTATTCCTTGGGCGATCGAGTGTATGCCTACGGTGTTACCGAGCCGGGAGAATATTTGGTTTACCGCCCGGTTAAAGACATCATCGATCCGGAAACCGGTAAATTCATCGGTCAGTTGGTAACCTTCAGCGGCAAGCTGGCTACTCTGCCGGTAACCAGCACCGCTTTGGCCGAGCGTTCTGAAAGTGATCGCCAAGCTCTGCCGGATAATCAGTATTACACTCGCCGCTACCCGCTGGTGAAAGTGCCGACTGAAACTGCCCAAGCTTTGCAGATTCGTGAGCAAGTAGCCGAAATTCGTCAAGGTGACTTCCTGCTGCGTTATAACGGTGAAGAAAATGCTTTCAATATGATGCCGCATGAGCCTGAGAACCAAGTGCGTGCCCGTGTGGTGGACGTATTAGACGGTATCAGCGAAGCCGGCCAGTTCAGCACCGTTATCCTGAACAAAGGTTCGGCCGATGGTTTGGACAAAGGTACAGTGCTTAGCTTGTATCGTCAGAGCCGTGAAGTTCGTACCGACATTAACCCTGGCCCACGCATGAAATATGTTAGCATCCCGGCTGAGGAAATCGGCTTGGCTATGGTGTATAACGTTGGCGAACATGTTTCTTCCGCTATCGTGCTGGAGTCTGTTGGCAATGTGTCGATAGGCAATTTGGCCACCGAGCCAGGCCACGATCTGGACGACATGGGTCATCTCTATCGTCGTGCGCCCAACGATCCGCAAGGTCCGTATGAATACGAACATCACCAATACGACTTACGCAGCAATATCGATCCGACCCGCTAAGCGTGAAGAAAAGTGATTGAATCAAAGGCTACCTGAAAATTCAGGTAGCCTTTTTGTTGTAGATGCTAATTTTGTATTGGTAGATAGTAGATATAGTGGATTAACAAAAATCAGGACAAGGCGGCGAGCCGCAGACAGTACACACGTTACGGCAAGGCGAGCCAACACTGTACTGGTTTTTGTTAATTTACTATAGATATTTGGATTTCGGCTGGTAGGCGGGATAAGCTGGCTGTCAGCGCATTTTAGCAGCCTGTATGCCCGTTAGGCCTAAATTTTATAGGTGCGCAGAAACAAAAATAACCGCTTGAGAAGCGGTCTGTGGTGCCCAGGGTCGGACTCGAACCGACACACCTTGCGGCGGGGGATTTTGAGTCCCCTGCGTCTACCAATTTCGCCACCTGGGCAGGTGATGAAGAGATGACATTATAGGCATTTTTCTGTATTTGTAAAGTTTTTTATCAGGCTATGTTCCGATTTGTTATCCAACATAATGTTTTAAATGGGAATAAAGCTGTATCCCAATCTTGCCGTATTGTCTTTTGGTTGGCAGAAATCTCTTCCCGGATAGCGGTGGAATTCCCATTTGCGCTTAATATATAATGCACCGCATGCGCACACCCATCTTCCTTTTCTCCACTCTCCTGCTCCTGGCCGGCTGCCCCTCCGAACCGCCTGCCACACCCGAAGCATCGGCATTTTCGGCTTCCGCCGCCTCTGCCGTTACCAACCAATTTCACGGCACAGACATCAGCCAAGATCCTATCGGCGGCGACTTCACCCTCACCAGCCACAACGGCCGGCCCGTTTCCTTAAGCGATTTTCGCGGCAAAATAGTGGTGCTCGTGTTCGGCTACACCCACTGCCCCGACGTTTGCCCCACCCACCTGCTCACCTATGCCCAGGCCATTGCCCAGCTGCCGCCCGAGCAGGCCGAAGCGGTGCAGCTCCTGTTTGTTTCCATCGACCCCGTACGCGACCGCCCCGAGCTCTTGGCACGCTATGTACCCGCCTTCAATCCCAGCTTTATCGGGCTCACCAGCGCCGATGGTAGCGAAGCCGAAACCCAAACCGTGATGAAGCTCTACGGTGCCACCGCCGTAAAACAGCCGCCGCAACCCAACGGCTTTTACAGTGTAGACCACAGCAGCGCCACCTTCCTCATCAACCGCCAAGGCCGTCCCGTGGTGATGGAGCCCTTCGAACAAACCGCCACCCAATTGGCAGAAGACCTTAAAACCCTGTTAAGCCAACAACCTTAACACCAAAGGCTACCTGAAAACCATTTTTCAGGTAGCCCCAACCCGGAAACCAAACACCATGCAGAAAAACGACCAACAAGCCCGCCTCGCCGTCCTCATCGATGCCGACAACGCCCCCGCCGACATCATCGACCGCCTGCTCGAAGAAATTGCCAAATACGGCATCGCCAGCGTGAAACGCATTTATGGCGACTGGAGCCACGGTCTCTCCAAATGGAAAGCCGCCCTCCTGCCGCACGCCATCATCCCCGTGCAGCAATTTGCCTACACCAAAGGCAAAAACGCCACCGATATGGCCCTAGTGATTGACGCGATGGACTTGCTCTACAGCGGCAATTTCGACGGCTTCTGCATCGTATCCAGCGATTCCGACTTCACCCGCCTCGCCAGCCGCCTGCGCGAAAGCGGGCTCACCGTATACGGCTTTGGCGAAAAGAAAACCCCCACCGCCTTCCGCAAAGCCTGCGACAAATTCATCTACACCGAAATCTTCCTGCCCGAAAAACAGCGTACTAACAAAGAGCGCAGCAATGGCAAAACCCACGCCCCCGCCGCCGAAGATGGCAACAACACCCCCGACGCCCTGCCCCTGCTCAAACGTGCCGTGCGCGAAAACGCCGACGACCTCGGTTGGGCCAACCTCGGCCCCATCGGCAGCTACATCAACAACACCAACCCCGACTTCGACTCCCGCCTCTACGGCTACGGCAAACTCTCCGACCTCATCAAATCCTTCGACATCTTCGAACACCGCACCGACAACAACCAACTCCAAGTGCGCCGCAAAACCGAATCCCGTCCCGAAAGGCTACCTGAAAACCAAACCGAGCAACGCGAGGCTCGCCAAAGCCAAAATGAACGAAACGAAGCCCGCTCTACCCCAAACGAGCCACGCCAGCCAAACAATCTCCCTGCCGACAGCAAACCCGCCAAACGCAGCCAGCGCCCCGCCAAAGCCGAAAGCAGCCCAGCCAAAGCCACCAAACCCTCCTTCACCAAGCTCATCCCCGCCGTGCAGCAGGCCATCCAAGCCACCGCCGATCCCGACGGCTGGGCACGGCTGGGCGACGTAGTCAAACAGCTTCCCGCCGCCATCGATCCCATCCAATACGGCTGTGCCAACGGCCGCGACCTCATTCATTCCATCTACAGCGACTGGGTGGAAATCAAAAAAGCCGGTCGCGGCGAACGCATCCGCGTCAACAAAGCCTTTATCGTGAAAAACGAATAATCCCAACCAATCCAAGGTGGTAGGGAATCGTCGCATTATGTGCACTTTTATTCTAAGACGGGCAGCTTTTGTTTTGCTTAAATAATTTTTAAGCAGCTATCTGTCATCATCAAGAACAGAGCGGGTTTCCCGTGTCTCTCTACATTCTTGATAATGCCGGATAGCTGCTTAATCAGGTCTTCAAGCAAAAGCCGAAAGTGTAAACAACGCTGTTGATTTCTACATGTCAGGCTACCTGAAACTATTGAAGTTAAACCAAATTAACTTGTAATCCGTTGAGATGCCATTGTATAGTGAATTAACAAAAACCAGTACGGCGTTGTCTCGCCTTGCCGTAACATGTGTACTGTCTGCGGCTCACCGCCTTGTCCTGATTTTTGTTAATGGCTGTGTTTTACGATACTGTTGATTTCAATGATTTACAATAGGAAAACAATTACTTTTTGTTTATGAAGAAAATATATCCTATTGAATACATTAAAGATAAATATTGTTATCAACACTATATTAAAACACAGCCTTGTTAATCCACTATAAAAGCCTTTTGTCGAAGGGATTGCGGCTGCGTGTTTTTCAGGTAGCCTCTTCTTCATTTGAGGCGGTTTGTTCGTTTTCCGGCAGAGCATGCCCTGCTTCCCATTGCGCAAACCATGCGGCTACCATGGCATCCACTTCCTCCATGCCCTGTTTTTTCAGGCTGGAAAACAGTTGTACGCTCACTGCCTGCCGTGCAGTAAAAGGTTGGAGGGCACGGCGCACGGCAGCGAGGGTTTTGATCTGCTCGTTTTTGGAAAGTTTGTCGGCTTTCGATAACAAAATATGCACGGGTTTGCCGGTGCTGGCAAAAAAATCCAGCATTTGTTTGTCCAGCTCTTTGAGCGGATGGCGCGCATCCATCACCAGTACCAGCCCAATGAGCTGGGGTCGGGTTTGCAGATAGCCGCCAAGCAGCTGCACCCAATGCGCGCGCACGGCTTCGGGCACTTGGGCGTAGCCGTAGCCGGGTAAATCCACCATATAGTGCCCGTTGGACAGGCTGAAGAAGTTGATATGCTGGGTATGGCCAGGGGTTTTGGAAACGTAAGCCAGGCGGGTGTGGCCGGTGAGCGTATTGATGGCGCTCGATTTGCCAGCGTTGCTGCGCCCCACGAAGGCAATTTCGGCCGGGGTATCGGGCAGGTCTTTTAAGTGATTAACGGTGATATAAAATTTAGCGTTTTTAAAAAGCGGCATGGCTGGAACAAAAAGTAAAATTTAGTATAGAATACCACGTTTATAAAAACAGAGTATTGGGCGGCGGCTTCCTGCCTCGCCGATTTGGAGCATATACATGAAACATACTACCCTGGCCGGCCTGCTGCTGGCCGTTTCCGGCTTCACCTTGGCTGCACCGCCCGCCGCCGACATGAACAATGGCAAGCGGGTGGTGGATACAGTGTGCGCTGCCTGCCACGGCGCAGACGGCAACACCAATATCGCCACCTATCCGCGCCTGTCTGCCCAGCATCCCGCCTACATTATCCAGCAAACCCTAGCCATCAAAAATGGCAACCGCAACACCGGCGCAGCCGTTACCATGCGTCCGCAGGTACAGAACTTGAGCGATAAAGACATCTCCGATGCCGCTGCCTACCTCAACCGTCAGATTCCGAAATCCGGCGAAAGCAACCCGAAAGAAAACCCGGAACTGGGGGCACGCATTTTCCGCGGCGGCTTGCCGGCCAAAGGTTTACCAGCCTGTATGTCGTGCCACGGCCCCGGCGGCGCAGGCATTCCGGGCAACCAAACCCAGAAAGACGGCGCAGTAGCCTACCCGCGCCTGGCTGGCCAGCATAAATCTTATGTGGTGGATCAACTCCGCGCCTACCAAAGCGGCCAACGTACCAACTCCATCATGGGTGATATTGTCAAACGCATGAGTAACGAAGAAATGGATGCCGTAGGCAACTTTATTCAAGGCTTGCAATAAAGCCGTACCCTTCCATCCGGTCGTATCCTGTAAAGGATACGGCCGGATTGTTTTGGGGTTGTACTGAATTAGCAGCTAAGTTGTATTATAGTCAATTAAAAACAAAATAGTACAATAATCAACTTTGAAGGTCTAACCATGGCATACTCTGCGGACTTAAGAAACAAAGCTTTAAACTATTATGAACAATGCAAAAACATCAGCCAAACCGCAGCAACGTTTCACTTGTCAAGAAACACGCTTTACCTGTGGATTCGCCTTAAAAAACAAACAGGCAGCCTAAAACATCAAGTTACCGGTCTAAACGCCGTCAAATTGGATAGGCAAAAACCGGCTCAATATGTTGGGCAACACCAGGATGCCTATCTGCATGAAATCGCCAAACATTTTGATTGTACGGCAGCCGCCGTTTGCTATGCGCTCAAACAGATGGGGATGACGCGCAAAAAAAGACCACCACTTACAAAGAACAAGACCCGGCCACAGTAACGTATTATTTGACACAGCTGGCCGAATTTTCCGACTACCAACGTGTTTATTTGGATGAAACAGGATTTGACCGCTACCTGTTCCGTCCCTATGCCCGCAGCCTGAAAGGGCAAATAGTGAAAGCGCAGATAAGTGGAAAAAGATACCGACGCTTATCTCTTGTGTCCGCACAAGTCGGCAACCGGCTGATTGCTCCGATGGTTTATCAAAATACGATGACCGGAGTCTTTTTTGAAGCGTGGTTTCAGCAATGCCTGCTGCCCGCATTGACTCAAAAATCGGTGATTATTTTGGATAATGCACGATTTCACCGTATGGGTGTCTTACGGGAAATGGCGGAAAAATTGGGACATAAGGTATTGCCTCTTGCACCTTATTCACCTGAGCCCAACCCGATTGAGAAGGTGTGGGCGAATATTAAGCGGTATTTGCGAACCGTATTGTCTGATTACGCCCGATTTGACGATGCGCTACTGTCCTATTTTGATTTTAATTGACTATACTTTTGAGTATAATGGTAATGCACTATAAATTAATAGAACTAAAGGGTAAATCTAATCTATTTTTGGGTTGGAAGTTGTTGTTTATTTTTCTTTAAATATATTAATTATGAAACCAAATCCATCATATTGTTTTACCAAAAAATCTTCATATTCATTAATTGTTATTTATTCCTAGATCTTGCATTCGGATTTCAAGTGCAACACTCAGGTACTAGCGGTTGGAACAGATTCAAGAATAAAACACTTGGCGTTTCATAGCCAAGTATTTTTCTCGGCCGGTGGTTCAACTCATCTTGAACCCTGCGTATCTCCCGATCACTGATGTTTCGGAAATCGGTTTGTTTGGGGAAATATTGTCGGATGAGTCCGTTGGTGTTTTCATTCAGCCCTTTCTCCCAAGAATGGTAAGGGCGGCAAAAATAAGTTTCCGCCTTCAATGCCTTGGCTATTTCGGTGTGTTGGTAGAACCCTTTGCTGTTATCCATAGTGACGGTGTGCACCCTGTCTTTATGTGCCTTTAATGCCCCAATGGCCGCCCGGGCAGTGTCTTTGGCTTTTAAGTTCTTTAATTTGCAGATGATGGTGTAGCGGATAGTGCGTTCGACCAAGGTCAATAATGCGCTTTTCTGACCCTTGCCGACAATATAGTGAATTAACAAAAACCAGTACAGCGTTGGCTCGCCTTGCCGTAACGTGTGTACTGTCTGCGGCTCGCCGCCTTGTCCTGATTTAAATTTAATCCACTATAGTATCGGCCTCCCAATCACCGATGCGGGATTTTTGGCCGACGACGGCGGGTCGGTTTTCTATGCCGACGCGGTCGGGCACTTTGCCTCCGGTTCAGGTGCTGCCGTAACGTTTGCGGTAAGCTTTGCTGCATATTCTGAGATGTTGCCACAAAATGCCGCCGTTGCTTTTGTCTTGGCGAAGGTGGTGGTAAACGGTGCTGTGATGGAGCGTGATTTGGTGGTGTTTGCGCAGGTAGGCGCATACTTGTTCGGCGCTGTATTGCTGCCCTTGTGTGCGGTGCCGCCTGATTTCGCGGCTGATGGTGCTTTTGTGGCGGTTAAGCTGTTTGGCGATTTCGGTAATGGTGCAGTAGCGTGACAGGTGTTGGATAGGGTATCGTTCGTCTTGGGTCGGTTGTGTGTAGCCCATGGCAATTTTTCTTGCAGGAAAGGCCGTATGCTACCGCATACCGGCCTTTTTCTGTTATGGGAAGCTGCATTTCAAAACCCAAATCCTATTTACCAAAGAAGACGCATTAAAAAACCTGTTCAACGAAGCGAAAACTGCATAAGGAGCAAACGCTATGACTATTGAAAAACGCTACGATTTTGTTTTTTATTTGATGTGTAAGATGGCAATCCCAATGGCGACTCTGACGCAGGAAACCTGCCGCGTATCGACCCGCAAACCGGTGAAGGTTTGGTAACCGATGTCTGCCTGAAACGCAAAGTCCGAAACTTTATCCAAATGGCCAAAAATGGCGAACATCACGACATCTTTATCCGAGAAAAAGGCATTTTGAACAACCTGATTGACGAAGCCCACGATCAGGAAAACGTAAAAGGCAAAGAAAAAGGTGAAAAAACCGAAGCCGCCCGCCAATACATGTGCAGCCGTTATTACGACATCCGCACATTCGGTGCAGTGATGGCCACCGGCAAAAACGCGGGACAAGTTCGCGGTCCAGTGCAACTGACCTTCTCTCGTTCCATCGATCCCGTAACCTTGGAATACAGCATTACCCGCATGGCAGTTACCAATGAAAAAGATGCCAGCGAAACCGGTGATAACCGCACCATGGGGCGCAAATTCACTATCCCCTACGGCCTATACCGCTGCCACGGCTTCGTTTCCGCCCACTTTGCCAAACAAACCGGCTTTTCCGAAAACGATTTAGAGCTGTTTTGGCAGGCACTTGTCAATATGTTCGACCACGACCATTCCGCCGCACGCGGACAAATGAATGCACGCGGGCTTTATGTGTTTGAACACAGCGGCAGCTTGGGCGATGCACCTGCCGACAGCCTGTTCAAACGCATTCAGGTAGCCAAAAAAGACGGCGTGGAAGTAGCAAGGAATTTTGACGACTACCTTGTCGGCGTGAACGATCAAAATCTTGGTGAAACCAAGCTGCTGCGTAAATTAGGCTGAAAATGACCGCACTTTTAACCAAAACCCAAGGGGAGAATCAAGACGCGCGCCTGATTCCCCTTTCTGCCCTGCAACACTACGCCTTCTGTCCGCGCCAATGCGCCCTGATTCATAACGAGCAGGCGTGGGCGGAGAACTATTTGACTGCGCAGGGCAAGGCGCTGCATGAGCGGGTGGATTCGGGCGAGCCGGAAACGCGCAAGGGCGTGCGCTTTGAGCGGGCGGTGCATGTGTCGGCGGAGAAACTGGGCATCAGCGGCGTGTTGGATTTGGTGGAAATCGAAACAAAAACAGGTCGTCTGAAACCCGTGGAATACAAACGCGGCAAACCCAAACCCGACCCGATGGATGAAATCCAGCTTTGCGCCCAAGGCTTGTGCTTGGAAGAAATGACGGGGCAAACCGTCTCTGAGGGCGCGTTGTGGTATATGCAAACCCGCCACCGTGTTCCCGTCGTATTTTCAGACGACCTGCGCTCCCAAACACTCGCTACCATCGCCGCCGTGCGCGACCTTCTAAACAGCGGACAAACCCCGCCGCCTAACTACGGTAAATGCTGTAAAACCTGCTCGCTGGTGGAGATTTGCCAGCCGGAGTTGTTGGGGAAACGGGGTAGGAGTGTGGGGTACGTGGAGGAGTTGTTTGGGGAAGATACATGAGTAATTATTAGTAATAATTCAACTATGGAGATAAAACATGTCAAAGAACTTATTTTTAGTGCAATATCAAGATCAAAGCTATTGTGATGATACTTCAGAAACTCTAGATCAAGTTTATTTGAGTGAAGAGATGTATGGAAAAATCCAATAACATGTAAAATCAAAAGAAATTTTAGAGACTAAGAATTCTACTTATAAACTTTCAATAAGTTATATTGAGAATGATGATATTGATAATATTGTAAAAAATATATTAATCCCTGCTTGGATTAGAGAAATTGAAAAAGCAGATACAAATTTGATTGATAATAACATAGAAAGAATAATGTCTTCTTCTGGGAATATATCCAATATATTAGATTTAAAGCGTAACAATTATAAAGATGATTCTAATGTATTAGTCATGGTAGGTGAGATATGTGTAATCACGGCAAAGAAGGTGAAATGCAAGTTACTGAGTTAATATCTCAAATGGTACAGTTAAATAATTCACCAGTAGACTTTGTTAGATATACAACAACTAATACTCCAGATAATGGACATGATATTGGAGTGCGTCATACTGAAAAAACTTTGATGAAATGATGGCAATTTCAAATGGCAATTTATCTGAGTTTTCCTCCCCCACCAAAAAAAATGATGAAAGCAACAGAATGAAAACAAGGATTGATGTAAAAAATGAAAATAACAAAATAACAAAACCTGTGGCAGAAAAATTCATTGCTGATATTAAGAAGCATCCAGATTGTAAAGGACATCTTTTGTTGGGAGATAATGTTCTAACAAAATGAGCTGAGAATTTGTTCCGTGAAGCTGAAAAAATTATCCAGATAAGAAAATTGGATATATTTCTAATGAAGGAATACAGAATATTAAAAAGGTAACACTTGCTCAGCTATAAAACCAAAACGATAAAAATAAGATAAATTAACGATTATGGGTTGGGTTATGACGTTCCGTCTACTCTACCGTTCTGGAATCATGCCCAGTATAATTTATTTAATGCAGAGCGATACCCTGCTAATTTTTAATATTTATATAAGGAAAGATTTATGACACAAAAAAATGATTTTAAAAATGCTAATTTTTATGGGAATACTCAAATAGTTAATGGCGGTGTTCATAATGTACATACTCAAAATGCACCAGATTCAATAAATGAAAACGAAATAGCCACATACACCCCGGAACCAATTTGGAGAAGTCCCATTACGATGGCTTGGCTGACATGGGCTAGTTTTCTGATTTCTTTATCAGGGCTATTACCTATTTATAAATTAATAGTTAAGCCTATATTATATTTAGTAAATGATGGATATATAATACGAAGTGGAATAAGTAATAATATTTATATATTTATTTTAATGGCTATCGTTATATTATTTCTTATCGCTATTGTATTACGAAGAATTACTAAATATCAAACTAGATACCCATTAGTTTTTAACTATGCAATCAGCGGTATGGGGCATCGTATAATTCTAGAGAAAATTAGTATTTCTCAATGCCCACAGTGCGGTGGAGAAATGAAATATTATAATAAACCAATCGAGTGGGAGGAGATACGTTATCCTGATGGTAGCAAGAAAAGAAGGGTAACAAGAACTACACCAGCATTAGAGTGTAAAAGAAATCGTGAGCATTGGTATAAAGTTGATCCTGCAGAAGATAAAATCTAATTTTCAGGTCGCCCAGTCACCCCCATTAAACCCTAGAAGCACGGTTAAACCCTAAGGAGTTCCCCATGCGCAAACTGCAAAACACGCTCTACATCACCATCCAAGGCAGCTATCTGCATAAGGAGCGGGAGACGCTGGTGGTGGAGCAGGAGCGTAAGAAGGTGGCGCAGTTGCCAGTGCATTCCATCGGGCATATTTTCTGTTTTGGGAATGTGCTGGTGTCGCCGTTTTTGCTGGGGTTTTGCGGTGAAAATAATAGACCTCTTGCGAAAGTATCCTGAAGATTTACAATTCCCAAATGAAATACGAAAACCTCATCCAAAGAAGCGACAGGGAATTCAAACGGCTCACAGGTGTAACGCCCGTCCTTTTTCACGAAATGCTGCAAGTCACCACAGAAGCAGAAAGCCGGAAGGTCAAGTCGGGCAGGCCGCATACGCTCGGTTTGGCAGACCAACTGCTGCTTACCCTAAGCTATCTGCGCCATTACCATACCCAACTCGAATTGGCCGCCATCTACGGCCTTTCCGAAAGCAATGTCTGCCGCACCATCCGTAAAACCGAGGACGCCCTCATCCGTTGCAAACGCTTCTCCCTGCCAAAGCACAAGAATCCGGGCGACCAAACGGTCATCATTGACGTTACCGAAAGCCCGATTGAACGTCCCAAAAAAACAGCGGCAGTATTACAGCGGCAAGAAAAGGCGGCACACGGTTAAAATCCGGGTCATATACGGCAGGGAAACGGAAAAAATCATCAGCATCCGGACGGGGATGGGTGCCCGGCATGACATGCGTTTAGCCAAGAGGCACCTTGCAGAGCTTTATCCCTACAAAATAGTCATTGCGGATAAGGGTTATCAAGGATTGGCCAAAACCGGATTACAGACCCCGAAAAAGAAATCCAAACGTCATCCGCCGGACAAACAGGATAAAGAGGCGAACAGGCGGTTAGGCAAACTCAGAACCGTCATCGAGCACATCAACAGGAAACTGAAGATATTCAAAATATTGTCGCTGCCTTACCGCAACAGGCGGAAACGGTTCGGGTTAAGGGCAAATCTGATTGCAGGACTGGTTAATGCGATGGGATGAATATTTTCGCAAGAGGTCTAATGTGAATTTGGCGTTTTTACCGAAAACGGGCGTTTCTTGGGGCGGCTTCAAGGGCGGCAGAGTGGCAATGTGCTGCTACGTCGGGAGCAGTATCGGGTGTCGGAGCAAAATCCCGTGCCGATTGCGCGCAATATCATTGCGGCGAAGATTCAGGCGAGTACGCGGGTGCTTCAGCGGCAGATTCGCAATTACGGTGAGAATGCGGCGATTCAAAGTGCGGTCGATGCTTTGAACATTTCGCTGCGGCAGTTGAAGGGCGCGGCGGAGCTGGACGTGGTACGTGGCATTGAGGGCGATGCGGCAGCGCGTTATTTCGGCGTGTTCGGACTGCTTTTGAGCGAAAAAAGCGGCTTTACTTTTGATGGGCGCAACCGCCGCCCGCCCAGAGACGGGGTGAATGCGCTGTTGTCGTTTATGTACAGCATTCTAGGCAAGGACATCAGCGGCGCGCTGCAAGGCGTGGGTCTGGACCCGCAGGTGGGCTTTCTGCACGCCGACCGGCCGGGGCGCGACAGTTTGGCGCAGGATATTTTGGAAGAGTTCCGCGCGTGGTGGGCAGACAGGTTGGTGCTTTCACTAATTAACCGCGGGCAAATCAAACCGCAGGATTTTGTTACCGAGGCAAGCGGCGCGGTAAGCCTGAAAGCCGATGCGCGTAAGCTGTTGTTCCAAGCTTTGCAGGCGAAAAAGCAGGAGAAAATCGTTCATCCGTTTTTGGGCGAGGAAGTAGAAATCGGGCTACTGCCGTATATTCAGGCCATGCTGTTGGCGCGGCACTTGCGCGGGGATTTGGCGGAATACCCGCCGTTTTTGATGAGATAGGCCTGGCGGTACGTTCTGATTTTAAATACAAAGAAAAGGCTGCCATTGCATTTGCCTAGTATGCTGGAAAATTTCAGGTAGCCTTCTTGTTTTACCCGACAGGCTTGAGCCAGCGGAAGGCGCGGCGCAGTTCGGCGGTGCTGTTGGTTTCGTAGCAGCGGCCGTGGGCGAGGATGATTTTTTCGGGCTGCCAGGCAAGCATTTGCGCCAGGCTCTCGCGGGCGGCGGCGCGGTTGCGGAAGGTGGCGCGCCAGTCGGGCGGGGTTTTGCCGTCGGGCTCGGCAATACCGACCCATTTCATTACCTGCGCCCAGAAGCGGCTGGAGAATTTGGCGGGCTCGAAGTTTTCGATAAGGTCGGTGAGGATCAGGGTACGGCTGGCGCGGTGGAAGAATACGGTTTCAGTCATGACCGGGCTGCCGAGGAAGGGGAGCTGGGCAATGTCGTCTGCCCAGTGGGGCGGGGCGCTGGGGCCCAGATCGGCATCGAAGGATACGGCGATGCGTTGGGCGGCGGCGCGCTCGCGCACGCCGAGGCTGGCCCAGGCGGTGGCTTGGGAATAGTGTTTTTGCCAGGCGGGGATGTGGGCGTAGTGGATGCGGTTGGGCGAGACGAGGTGGCGCACTTCTCCCAATGCGTTGATTTGGGATAACAGTTCCGGGTTTGGTTCGATGGGGGAATGGCACCAGAGGCCGCCATCGGCGAGGCGGATAACCGTCATGCGGGTGCTGAAGGGGATGCTCAGACCGAGCGGGAAGGCCATGCGCACGATACCGCCGTCGGCAATCCAAATATTGTTGTCGAAGGGTTTGAGGGTGTGGAGCGGGCGGTAGAGGTGGATGGGGGCGGACATGGTGTTTCCTTTTTTCAGGTAGCCTTGGATGGGGCTACCTGAAATGTTTTATTACCGCTTCGTGCGTTTGGCGAAGTTCATCAGGCTCATCCCGGCCACCACGGCTGCGCCGCCAATCAATAATGAGACGTGCGGTGGCTCGTGCAGCCAAAAGGTGGCGATGGCGATGCCGAATACGGGCACGAGTGCCATGTAGGCCGAGGCTGTGCCGACACCGAGCTGGCGGATGCCGTCGAAATACCAAAGATAGGCCAGCATGGTGGCGCCGAAAGACATGGCGGCAAGCAGCAGCCATACCCGGGCGGGCGTGTGCTGCAGGCTGTGGGTGAACGCGCCGCCTTCGTAAAGCGCGGTTAGAAACAGCAGCATCAGTGCGCCGATGGCTACGGTGGCGGCGGTGGTGAGGAGGGGGCTGATGCCTTGCAGCAAAACGCGGCCGATGAGGGCGTAGCCTGTCCAACACAGCACGGTGGTGAGCAGCAGGTATTCGCCCGTGCCGAGGCCGCCGGCCAATATGGATAAGGGGTTGCCGCGCGCGATGGCGGTGAGCGCGCCGAACACGGCCAAGACCATACCGATTATTATGCCGCCATTGAGCCGTTCTTTAAACAGCACGGCGGCCAGCAGCAGCGTCGGAATGGGGTTGAGTGCCACCACGGTGGCGGCCTTGCCGGCGGGAACGTATTGCAGCGCCTGCATGAAAAACACGGCATAGCTGCATACGCCGAACGCCGCAGCCGCGGCCAAACCCGCCCATTGGCGCAGGGTGAGCCGGAGCAGCGGGCGCGTGCCTTCTTTCAGTAACAGCCAGCCCACTAACAGAACGGAGGCCAGTATAAAACGCAGCGTGGCAGCCGTGAGCGGGGGCATGGATTGAACAACGGCTCTGCCCCATGACCAGTTTGCGCCCCACAGCAAGGCCATTCCGAGGAGCTGCAGGTGCGGGCGTAAAGAGTGTGTGTGCATAAATATCCTGTGTGTAGTGGATTAAAATCGCAATGATACGGCGTTGGCTCGCCTTGACGTACTACCCGTACACCTTGCGGCTCGCCGCCTTGTCTCATTTTTATTTTAATCCACTATATTTGGTTTTTTAGCTACTTTATGAGAGGTTACCTGAAAAAGGGGCTACCTGAAAGCGGGGTTGCCGCACAGAGGAGGCGGCATTTTTAATCTTAGGGTTTGTCGGCGGCGAACACCACGAAATTGTAGTGCTGGAAATAGAGCGTGGGCGGCAGGCCGGCGGCGGTGAGCCATTGGAATTGGCCGGACAGGGTGACCATGCGGTCGAGTTTGATGCGTTCGAATGCAGCGGCTTTGGCTTCGGCGGACAAATCGGGATGGGCGGTTACGTGCTGCCGCCAGTGTTCGGTGTAGGCCGCCTCGGCAGCTTCGGTTTCGCCCAGCACTTGGTCGGCGTTGATGAAGCGGCCGCGCGGGGAGAGCAGGCGGGCGATTTGGCGGAACAGGGTTTGCTTTTGCGGGTTGTCGAGGTGGTGGATGGCGAGGGCGGAGACGATGAGGTCGAAGCTGTTTTCAGGTAGCCTGTCATCGGGTGCGAGCCGGGCGAGGTCTTGTTCGATAAAGTGGACATTTGGCAGGCCGCGGAAGCGTTCTTGCGCTTTGGCGAGCATCTGCACGGAGATGTCGGCCAGGATGAATTCGGCTTGGGGGCAGCGGGTGTGCACGAAGGCGCTCATCAGGCCGGTGCCCGCGCCGAGGTCGAGCACGCGGCGCACGTTGGGCACGGCGGCGGCGAGTTCGGCAGCGGTTTGGTAGAAGAGGTCGAAACAGGGGATGAGGGAGCGGCGCTGGCCGTCGTATTGTTCGGATACGGCGTTGAACTGGCTTTGGAGGGTTGGGGGCATGTTTTTCTCGGGCAGGCGGTTTCAGGTAGCCCGTTGGCATATGGAGGCTACCTGAAAGCGGGCGGTGCGGGTTTCGGCAAGGCTGAAGCTATCGGCTCAGCCGTTTGCTTTATTCCGCCCAAACCACGGTTTCGGCGGCATCGCGGCGGGGTTTGGGCTGAATATCGCGGGCGCGGTAGCCGAAGGTGGCGGCCACGGACACGCCGTATTCGGCGGGGTCGAGCAGCCCGGCTTGGGCAAGGATGTGTTCCACGGCGGCGTAGTTCATGCCTTCTATGGGGCAGGAGTCGATGCCGAGCATGGCGGCGCCGGTGAGCATATTGGCCAGGGCGATGTAGCTTTGTTTGCTCGCCCAGTCGAACAGGGCGCGTTCGTCGTCGGCGATGGCGATGTCGTGGGTTTGGAAGTTGAGGTAGCGCTCGAGGGCGGCGGCGCGCTGCTCGGGGGTGAAGCCGCGCCGGTCCATCAGCTCGCTGAAAAAAGGAGTGTCGTAGCGGGCGTGTTTTTTCGCCAGCAGGATCACTAGGTGGCTGGCTTCGGTAATGCTGCTTTGCATGCCCCAGGCCACGGGCTTGATTTTTTCGCGCAGCCCTTGGTTTTGTATCACCAGGAACTTCCACGGTTCGGAGCCGACGGAGCTGGGCGAGAGGCGGCCGAAATCGAGGATGGCGGCGAAATCTTCGGCGCTGATTTTGCGCGCGGGGTCGTAGTGGCGGGTGGAAACGCGGCGGCGGAAAATCTCGAGGGCTTGCTGGCGGGTGAGGATCATGACGCTTCCTTTCTATGGCATGGCATGTTTATCGGAGGGATGACTGGTTTGGGCGGCGCAGAAACGGGCTTTGTGTGTTTTCAGGTAGCCTTTTGCGGTCGAACCCGGCCTACAGTGAGGGCAGCCATTGGCTGAGAGTGTAAATCAGCAGGCCGACCAGGCCGCCGACCAAGGTGCCGTTGATGCGGATAAACTGCAAATCACGGCCGATGGAAAGCTCGAGTTTGTCGCTCATTTGGCGGCTGTCCCAGCTTTTCACTTTGTCGGCGATAAATTCGGCGGCGGCGTGGCGGTGGCGGCGCACCAGGCTGCGGGCGAGCAGGGCGAGGCGCACGTTGAGGCGGCGCAGCTGCTGCGGGGTGGCGGCATGTTGTTGCAGCAGGTAGGTGAGCAGGCTGTTCAGCCGGCGTGCAGCGGCGGAATCGGGGCGTTGGGCATCGGCGGCGAGGCGGGTGGTAAGGCTTTGCCACAGTTGGGCGATTTGCTGTTGCAGCCCGGGGGAGTCGGCCAGGCGGCGTTTGGCCAGGGCGAGTTTGCGTTGCCAGGCTTCGGATTGGGCGAGCTCGCGGGCGAGGGCGCGGTATTGGCGGCGGAAGGCGGTGCGCAGTTCGTGCTGCGGGCTGGCGAGGGCGGCTTCGAGGTAGTTGTCGGCCCAATCGAGGGCTTTTTGCGCCACCCAGCTGTCGATTTGGCCGACGAGGCGGCCGCGCAGCTGGGCTTTGAGTTTGTCCCAGGTGTCGGGCTGGCTGGTTTCGATTTTTTCCGCCCAGGTGCGGAGGTTTTCTTCGAGCAAAACGCGGGTGTCGGGCTGTTTGATCCAATGGCGGATTTGGCCGAGCAGGGCGGTTTGCAGGCTTTCAGGCAGCCCTTGCTGTTCGAGCAGGAGCAGGGCTTGGGAGAGGGCGCTGCCGAGTTGTTTGCCGCTGCCGTGTGCGGCTAAGAAGGCGGCGCCGAGGCGGGCGGCTTCTTGCGGCGGGATGGTTTGCAGGGCGGCGGGGATTTGGCGGGCGAGGGCAGGCAGCCATTCTTGGCGGGTGCTGCCGCGGGCCAGCCAGCGGCGCAGTTTTTCGGCGATGCGCAGGCGGTAGATGCGGATGGCGATGGGGCGCTCGGGCAGGAAGTTGGTTTCGATGAAGCGGCCGAGCTCGTCGGCAATGCGGTTTTGGTTGCGCGGCAGGATGGCGGTGTGGGGGATTTTGAGGCCGAGCGGATGGCGGAAGAGGGCGGTTACGGCAAACCAGTCGGCCAGCGCGCCGACGGTGGCGGCTTCGGCGAAGGCTTTCAGGTAGCCCAGCGCGGGGTGGCGCTGCACGAACAGCGCGGAAACGATAAACAGCAATACGGCAGCCAGCAGCAAGCCGCCGGCCTGGCGGCGGCTGCGTTGCAGCCTGGCGCGGGCGGCGGCTTCTCGGGCTTGGCCGGACAGGGTGTTCATGGCTATAGGGCGCGCTCGGAATAGAGCGGCACTTTGCTCTCGGCCGACAGGCGTTCGATATAGGCCTGCAACTTGGTGGGGAAGGCGATGCCTTTCACCAAGGTGAGGTTGCGCAACACGGGGAAGATGATGATGTCTTCCATGCCGGGGGCGCTGCCGTTGAGATAAGGCTGTTCGCCCAACAGCGCGGCCAGCTCGGGCAGGGTGATATGGATGCGCTCGAGATAGGTGTTGGTTTCGGCTAGGTTTTGCTCGAAGCTGCCGATGTTTTGCTCTTTTTTCTGCACGAAGTAGGCAATGGCTTCGGCGGTGGCGAATTCGGGCAGGGGCGGTTCGAGGCGCACTTCGCGCGGCATCACCAGATGGTTGTAGTATTTGTTTACTTGGTCGAACCAGGCCTGCACGGCGGGGCGGATGGTTTCATCCAGTCGGGTTTGGCCGGCGAGCTCGTCTATATAGCGCACGATATCGAGGCTCTCGCCCATGTGGCTGCCGTCGGGTTTTTGCAGGATGGGCACTTGTTTGGCGCCGATCAGTCCGATGGGCGTGGCTTCGTCGTCGTTTGGCAAAATGATTTCTTCCACCGGCACGTTGCGCAGGCCGAAAATCATGCGGGCGCGCACGCAGAAGGGACAGTGGTCGTAGAGATAGAGCTTCATGGCGGTTTCCTTGACAGGGATTGATTGCAAGCAGGGAGATTGTAGCACGGCGGCAGAAGGCTACCTGAAAGTATCGCGGATTAAAATGAAGAATGGGAGCAGGCAGCAAGCCGCAGACCGTACAAGCGGCACGGCAAGGCTGGCCAACGCAGAAGCATTCTTAATGTGGATTCACTCTATCTGCCTGCCAAAGCCGTTGCCGGGCGAATGTTCAGCGGCACGGTTTGCTGTTAAAATCCGCCTTCTGTCACGAAACGGCAAAGCATCATGAGTATCGCCAACAATAAAAAAGCCTTTCACGATTATTTTATCGAAGACCAGCTCGAGGCCGGATTGGTGCTCGACGGCTGGGAAGTGAAAGCCGTGCGCGCCGGGCGCGTGCAGCTGAAAGAAAGCTATATCCACTGGAAAAAAGACGCGTTTTACCTGGTGGGCTGCCACATCACCGCGCTGCCCACCGCTTCTACCCACGTTAAGCCCGATCCGGTGCGCCAGCGCAAGCTGTTGCTCAAGCAGAGCGAAATCAACAAGCTGATCGGCAAGGTAGAGCGCAGCGGCTACACCCTCGTGCCGCTGAACCTGCACTACCGGCGCGGCTACATCAAAATGGACATCGGCCTGGCCAAAGGCAAAAAACAGCACGACAAACGCCAAAGCATGAAAGAAGCCGACTGGAAGCGCGAAAAACAGCGGCTGCTGAAAAACCGCTGAATTGCTTGTTTGCCCGGTTATTAAGGCTACCTGAAAGCGCTATGCCGCCAGATTTCAGGTAGCCCCACCTTCAGCAGGATCCCCTTATGAAACAATCCTCCCTTTTTCTCCCCATCGTGCTGATTATTTTCGGCGCCGTTTGGTTTCTCAGCAGCACCGACATCCTGCCCACCACCGCCACGCTGCTGGCGCTCGCGCTGGTGTTGGGCGGCCTTGCCCTACTGCTGCTCGACGGCATCAACACCCAAAGCATCGTGCACGGCCCCATGCTGATGTATATCGGTGCCGCGGTTTACTTGCGCAACCAAATGTTTATCAATACTGCCCCGCTGGCCGCGCTCGGTATGATGCTGCTCGGCGCACTCATGCTGCTCGCCCGTAGCGGCATCGTGCCGCAAAAATACGGCGCCCACAGCATCCCGCTGCGCCGCAAACGCCGCAACGGCGAACAGGAATAACATTAAAGGCTACCTGAAAAAGTTTTGGCCAGGCCAAAGCCTCGTTTTCAGGTAGCCCTTACCGAAATGATTAGGAAAAACAATATGGCCATCATCATCAAAACCCCAGAAGAAATCGAAAAAATGCGCGAACTCGGCCGCCTGGCCGCCGAAGCCCTCGACTACATCGGTGATTTCGTCAAACCCGGCGTGACCACCAACGAACTCAACCAGCTGGTGCACGATTATCATGTAAACGTGCAAGGCGGCTACCCCGCACCCCTGCACTATGGCAACCCACCCTTCCCAAAATCCTGCTGCACCTCCGTAAACCACGTTATCTGCCACGGCATCCCCGACGATAAACCCCTGAAAAACGGCGATATCCTCAACATCGACATCACCATCAAAAAAGACGGCTTCCACGGCGATTCCAGCCGCATGTATGCCGTGGGCACCATCAGCCCGCAGGCACAGCGCCTGATCGACATCACCCACCAAAGCATGATGGCCGGCATCGAAGCCGTGAAGCCCGGCGCCACCCTCGGCGACATCGGCTACGCCTGCCAGCAAATCGCCGAAAACGCCGGCTATTCCGTGGTGCAGGAATTTTGCGGCCACGGCATCGGCCGCAGCTTTCACGAAGACCCGCAAGTCGTCCACTACGGTAAAAGAGGCACCGGCCCCGTGTTGCAGCCAGGCATGATTTTCACCATCGAGCCCATGATTAATCAGGGCAAACGCCACCTGCGCATCCTCGACGACGGCTGGACCGTAGTTACCAAAGACCGCAAACTCTCCGCCCAATGGGAACACGAAGTGCTCGTTACCGACACCGGCTGCGAAATCCTCACCGTCAGCCCCCGTACCGGCCGGCCCTAATCCCGCCGCGCCCCATTCCGGCCAACCGGCCGAACCGCAATCCGCGCTTGGCTGAAACCATCATTTCTCCGCACCAGGCAAACCGATGCGGCAGGAAGAAATAAACGTTTCAGCCACCCCCGATTTTTCAGGTAGCCTTTTCCCCTTCGCCAAGCCCCGCCATGAACCGCACCTACCAAATCTTCTATTCCTTCTACACCGACGACGCCCACATCGACGGCAGCAGCCCCATTACCGTATCCGCCGCCGAACTGCCCCAATACTTCAGCCGCCTGCAACAGCACCACGACTTCCTCGGCATCATCGACCGGCACGACAACACCTTCCAAATCCTGCTCGAAGAATTCAGCGGCTTTTACTGGGGCGAAATCCCCGATCCCGTCAAGGCAGGCGCGCACGGCCGCTTCTACAGCGCCGAAGAAATGCTCGAACTGCTGGGCAACCTGCCTGCAGAATTCGTGCCGCAAAACTTCGAAGGCCTCAGCTTCCAGCCCTGGCAAGAATATTTTGAAGACACCCCCTACGGCAAAGAAGCCCAACGCCTGTTTGAAAGCAGCGGCGACACCGGCGAAATGGTGCGCACCGCCGAAGACATCTGCGAATCCTGCCGCCTCGGCGCATGGGACAACCTCTGCGACGACGGCTTCGCCCTCCTGCAAAGCGAACTCCCCGCCAGCCCCGCCGCCTACACCGAAATCAACTACCAGCGCCTCTGCCGCAGCCTCGATTGGCTCGAAGACCTCGTGGCTGAAAACGGCGCATTCGACGAAGACAGCATGGACGACTTGTGCGACATGCTGCTCGAACGCATCGTCGACCTCGACAACTACCGCCAGCCGCGGCACTAGGCATAGCCCATCGGAAGGCTACCTGAAAACGCATAGGGCGGAGGTTTATGCCAGTCAAACAGCGAAAAGGCTACCTGAAAAATGTTTCAGGTAGCCTTGCTTGCAGGAAAGCCTGCACGGTGCGTAGGGTGCGTGCCACGGGCACGCACGCGGTTGGGTACAGACTACGGCTTTGCTTTCTACTCTGTTTGAGGCTACCTGAAAAGAGGTTGAGCTTATTGCAAATCTATGTCTCGAGCGCATTATCCCAGTATTCCCAGCCATCCAGCTGCTCACCATCTTTGTAATAACCTTTAGCTGCCAAACGACCATTATCATAATAATCCTGCCAAAGGCCGTCTTCGAGCCCATGTTTATACATACCTTCTGATGCAATCGTGCCGTTTTCATAATAAGCCACAAATAACCCGTGCTTTATCCAGTGTGTGCCATCTTCCGACAAATATCGGGCATACCGATATTTAATGTTTCTATTATCGTCTAAAATTTCTGCGATATGCAGATTTTCCAACTTATTATCCATCATTCATCCTCTAAATATCTATCTGAAATTTGGGTAAAACTATATGATATAGTGGATTAACAAAAATCAGGGCAAGGCGAACCAACCACGCTGTACTGGTTTTTGTTAGTTCACTATAAATCATAAATCAATTATCCATACCGTTGATTTGTGTGTTTGCGGATGATATGCGCGAAGCGGCGGACTGAGTGAAAAATATCCTGCCCGGTTTTCAGGTAGCCTTTTGCGGGGTGTAGTGCCAGCCTAAGTTTCCAAACCGGGCGGCATACAAAAACCGCCCGGAAGATATCGGGCGGTTTTTGCATTGGCGGTGAGGCGGTTTATTTGGTTTTCATCACGCGGCGGATGAAAATCAGCATACCGCCGATGAAGAAGGCCAGGCCGAGGAATTCGCTGATGGTGCCCCAGTTGTCCAGGTTCAAGGCCAAGGGGGAATCCGAGCCGCCGCTGGTAACGGACAGGGCGATAATCAGCGCCATAATCACGCCAATCAGGCTCTCGCCCACAATCAGGCCGGCGGCAAACAGGGTGCCCACGCGCTCGGCATCTTTCTGTTTGGCCTCATCTTTGCCGATGCGGCGTTTCAAGAAAGCGGCCATGATGGCGCCGATGGCAATCGGCATATTGATGGCCGGCGGCAGATAGATGCCCATGCCCACGGCCAGGGTGGGCAGCATCAGTTTGGAGCCGCTGCGTTTGAATGCTTCGTTGATGATGATGAGCACCACCCCGATGCCGATGCCGGTGAGGATGTAGTTCCATTGCAGGGTATCGGAGAAGATGGCTTTGGCGATGGTGGTCATCAGCGTGGCCTGCGGTGCGGCCAGAGCCTGGCTCGGATCCATATCCGGGCGCGGCATAGCGCCGGTGAAACCGTAGGCGGCGTAGAGCAGCTCGAGCACGGAAGACACCACGAACGCGCCCACCACGCAGCCGATAATCAGCGCCACTTCCTGACGCCACGGGGTGGCTTTAATCAGGTAGCCGGTTTTCAGGTCTTGCAGGTTGTCGTTGGAGATAGAGGCCACGGCCACCACGGCAGAGCCGCAGAACAGGGTGAGCGCCACCAGGAAGTTGCGCGTGCCCTCATCGGCAAACAGGTTGTTGGCATTGCCGATGCCCAACAGCACCAGCGAAATGGCCACCACGGAAATAATGCCGATGCCGGAAATCGGGCTGGAGGAAGAGCCCACCAAGCCGGCCATATAGCCGCAGGCAGCCGCTACCAGGAAACCGATAAGGAAAGCCAATAAGGTACAAACTACAACCAGCAGCCAAGCCGTACCGGCAGGCAGGTTGGCATCGGCCACGAAGTGATAGAAGGAGAAGCCCAAGAGCAGCATCATACCCAGCGCATAGGCAATCATGGCTTTGGGCGACAAGTCTTGCTCAACGCGTTCCAGCGCAGTACCCTCGCCGCCTTTGATGGCACGGAACGACATTTTCATGCCTTCCAGGGTGGGTTTGAGCAGGGTAATCAGCGTCCAGATTGCAGCAATACCGATGGTGCCGGCGCCGATAAAGCGCACTTTTTCTTTCCACAGGCGCATGGCGAAAGCAACCATTTCCATATCGGCCGGCTGCGGATTGGTGGCGGAGAAATAGGGGATGGCGATGCCCCAGGCAATCGCAATGCCCACCAGCATGGCAATACCGCTGGCCAAGCCGACCAGATAGCCTGCGCCGAGCAGCGCCAAGGAGAAGCCCATCGGGATTTGGAAAATAGACGCGCCGGCTTTAAACCACAGGCTGGCGCTGTCGGCTACGACGCGCAAGCCGTTGCTGGCGAAGCTGAAAATACCGGAAATCACGCCGCCGGTAACGATTTCGCCAATGCCGCTGTCGGCCTTTTGCGCGGTGTCGACATTTTCTTCGCCCACCACGCCCTCGCCGCTGCCGACTTTCAGAATCTCAGCCGCAGCCACGCCTTCCGGATAGGGCAAATCGCTTTTCACCACCATGGCATAGCGCAGCGGGATGGTGAAAATCACCCCCAAAATACCGCCAGCCATGCACAGCAGCGTGGTTTGCCAAAACGGAAAGCCTGTCCAATAGCCGCTCATCAGGAGGCCGGGCAGGATAAAGATCACGGAAGAGAGCGTACCCGCGGCAGAAGCCTGGGTTTGCACCATGTTGTTTTCAAGAATGTTGCTGCCTTTGGCGAATTTCAAAATCGCCATGGAAATCACGGCAGCCGGGATGGAAGAGGCAAACGTAAGGCCTACTTTCAGCCCCAGATAAATGTTGGAAGCGGTAAACACCACGGTGATTAACGCACCCAATATCATGCCGCGCAGGGTAAGCTCCCTGTAATTGGCATAAGGGTCGTGAGTGGATAGAGACATTTTCTTTACCTTTGGTTGAAACGAGGCTGCATTTTTTTTGCGATATGAGGTTTGTGTCAAGAAGAATATTATAAATGTAAATTATTATTTACATTTATAGAGGTATTTCTTCACTACCTAATTGTGAATAAAAAACTTTCCAGATTACGTGATCTGTAATTTATAAAATTAAAATCATAATGTTGTGTGATATATAACAAGTATAAATTTGGGAATGTACGTCAATAGGCTTTATGTATGATAACAAATATTTACATAAAAGCGTGGTGCTACATGAAGAAAATGCCGGGAGGTATATTGATTGGGAGGGAATGACGGCAAAGTATGTTGGAAAGACTGGCGGGAGAGGTATAGTGAATTAAATTTAAACCAGTACAGCGTTGGCTCGCCTTGCCGTACTATTTGGTACTGTCTGCGGCTCGCCGCCTTGTCCTGATTTAAATTTAATTCACTATATAGGCAAATGCACATAGAGGCTACCTGAAAACTTTCAGGTAGCCTCTATTATGGCTTGTAACGGCTGATAAGCTTCAAAATCGTTTTACAACACCGATTTCACAGTATCAACCACATTGTCCACAGTAAAGCCGAACTCCTTAAACAGTACGCCGGCAGGGGCGGATTCGCCGAAGCGGTTGATGCCGACGACTGCGCCGTTCAGGCCGACGTATTTGTACCAGCCGTCGGCGTGTCCGGCTTCTACGGCGATGCGCGGCAGGCCTTCGGGCAGGACGGCGGTTTGATAGGCGGCGTCTTGGCGGTCGAAGACGTTGGTGGATGGCATGGAAACGACGCGCACGGCGATGTTTTGCGCGGCAAGGGCTTTTTGCGCTTCCAAAGCCAGCTCGATTTCGGAACCGGTGGCGATGATGACGGCTCGGGCGTTGCCTTGGGCTTCGCTGATGACGTAGCCGCCGCGTTTGATGTCGTTCAGTTGTTGTTCGTTGCGCGCTTGGAATTTCAGGTTTTGACGGCTGAAAATCAGGCTGGACGGATGGTCTTCGGCTTTTACCGCTTCCGCCCAGGCCACCAAGGATTCGGCGGTATCGCACGGACGCCATACGTCCATGTTCGGAATCAGGCGCAGGGTGGCGGTTTGTTCGATGGGTTGGTGGGTCGGGCCGTCTTCGCCGAGGCCGATGGAATCGTGGGTGAAGACGAAGACGGGGTTGATTTTCATCAGCGCCGCCATGCGCAGGGCGTTGCGCTGGTATTCGCTGAACATCAGGAAAGTCGCGCCGAAGGGTTTCACGCCGCCGTGCAGGGCAAGGCCGTTCATGATGGAGCCCATGCCGAACTCGCGCACGCCGTAGTGGATGTAGTTGCCGCCGTGCTCGCGGGTAACGGAAACGCTGCCCGGCCAGTCGGTGAGGTTGGACGGGGTCAGGTCGGCCGAACCGCCCACCAGTTCGGGCAGCTCTTTGGCGAGGATTCCGATGCTGTTTTGGCTGGCTTTGCGGGTGGCGATGGTTTCGGCTTTGGCGCACACTTCTTTCAATGCGGCTTGAACGTATGCATCGAAATTGTCCGGCAGTTTTTTATCCATGCGGCGCACGAATTCTGCGGCTTCGGCAGGATATTTGGCTTGGTATTGTGCAAACAGTTCGTTCCATTCGGCTTCCAGTTTCGCGCCTTGTTCTTTCGCGCTCCATGCGTCGTAAATTTCTTGCGGGATTTCAAATGCGGGGTAAGCCCAGCTCAAATGTTTGCGCGTGGCTTCGATTTCATCCGCGCCCAAAGGTGCGCCGTGGGTTTTGTGGCTGCCTTCTTTGTTGGCGCTGCCTTTGCCGATTAAGGTTTTGCAGCAGATGAGGGACGGTTTGCCGGTTTCGGCGCGGGCTGCTTCGATGGCCGTCTGAATGGCGGCGGTGTCGTGGCCGTTTACATTGGGCACGACGTGCCAGCCGTAGCTTTCAAAGCGTTGCGGGATATTTTCGGTAAACCAGCCGTCCACTTTGCCGTCGATGGAAATATTGTTGTCATCATATAAAACAATCAGTTTGCCCAAGCCCAAGGTGCCGGCGAGCGAACAGGCTTCGTGCGATACGCCTTCCATCAGGCAGCCGTCGCCCAGGAAGACGTAGGTGTAATGATCGACGATGTTCAAACCGTCTTTATTAAACTCGGCGGCCAGGATTTTTTCTGCCAATGCCATACCCACCGCGTTGGCAATGCCTTGTCCCAACGGGCCGGTCGTGGTTTCCACGCCGTCGGTGTAGCCGTATTCGGGGTGGCCGGGGGTTTTGCTGTGCAGTTGGCGGAAGTTTTTCAGGTCTTCAATGCTCAGGTTGTAGCCGGTCAGGTGCAGCAGGCTGTACAACAGCATGGAGGCGTGGCCGTTGGAGAGGATGAAGCGATCGCGGTTGTAGAATTTGGGGTTGGCGGGGTTGTGGCGCAGGAATTTCGTCCACAATACTTCCGCCATTTCCGCCATACCCATCGGCGCGCCAGGGTGGCCGGAGTTGGCTTTTTGGATGGCGTCGGCAGAGAGGAAGCGGATGGCGTTGGCAAGCTGGGAGGGCATGGTGTTTCCTAAGTGGTTGGTTTGGATGGGGTAATAAGGCTACCTGAAAGTTATCCGGCAAGTGAAAACGGCGCAAATTATCGCACTTTTGGCCGTGCCGTTCAAAACATCAGGCGAACAGTTTTTCCAGCGCGGCTTCGATGTCGCGGCGCACCACGGCCTTGCTGCGGCTGCTGTCGATTACTGCGTAGCGTTCGGGCGCGGCGGCGGCACGTTCGAGGTAGCTTTGGCGCACGCGGGTGAAGAAATCGGCTTCCTCCTGCTCGAAGCGGTCTTTGTTGCGGCTGCGTTCGATGCGCCTGAGCGATACTTCCAGCGGCACGTCGAGCAGGATGGTGAGGCTGGGGCGCAGGCTGCCTTGCACCCATTGTTCGAGCCGGGCAATATCGGCCTCGGGCAAGCCGCGGCCGCCGCCCTGGTAGGCGAAGGTGGCATCGGTGAAACGGTCGGAAACCACGGATACGCCGCCCTCCAGCGCGGGCAGGATAACGCTTTCGATGTGCTGGGCGCGGGCGGCAAACATGAGCAGGGTTTCGGCACGCAGCCCGGCTTGGGTTTTCGGATTGAGCAGCAGGCGGCGCAAGGCTTCACCCAAGGGCGTACCGCCGGGCTCGCGGGTGAACAAGACGGGGCGCTCTTGTGTGGCAAACCATTCGCGGATCACGGCCAGCTGGGTGGTTTTGCCGGCGCCGTCGATGCCGTCGAGGGTGATGAAATGAGCAGTCATTTTTAACTCCGTTGAGGCTTATATTTCAGCTTTGCAGAAACCCAAACTTGCTTTGCAAAACATCGTTTACTGCGTTGAATTTGCGTTTTCAGGTAGCCTTTTTTTCAGTTTGAGGCTACCTGAAAAGTATTTTATGGATTTCAGGTAGCCTTCAGTTTAGTGCTGCTGCTGGTTTGGCTGATCGCTCGCTTCATTCTCGCTCGCGCTGTCGCTTTCGATATTGAGGTGTTTGCGCAATACGAAGGCTTGGGCGGCGAGAAAGATGCCCATCAGGATGAACTGGCCGTAGCTTTTGAAGTGGATAAACAGGTTTTTGGCCTGCTCGGAGGTGTCGTAGTGGTAGAGGCCGAACCAGTAGTGCAGGGCGGCGAGCAGGAGGAAGAAGGCGGCCCAGGCGTAGGTGAGGCGCTGCCAGCCTTGCGGGCCGAAGCGGAATACATTTTTGGCCACGGGCTGCATCAGGGGTTTGCCGATAAGGGCGCTCACGGCCAGGGCGAGGGCGAAGCTGAGGTTGATGATGGGGGTTTTCCAGCGCAGGTAGAGGTCGTCGCGCAGGAGGATGGTGGCACCGCAGAAGAGGATGGTGAGCACGAGCACCACCCATTGCTGTTTGGTAAGCCGCCATTTTTGCCGCACGAGGTGGATGCAGTACACAACCAGGGTGGCGGCCAATACGGCGGCAGCGCCGGCTAAGAGGCCGAATTTCTTGGAGGCGATGAAAAAGGCGATGAGGGGGAGGAGGTCGAGTAGGGCGGTCATGTTACGGTCTTTTCAAAATATAGCGGCGGACGTTGGCGTTGTGTTCTTCTAAGGTGTGGCTGAATTCGCTTTTGCCGGTATCGTCCATGCGGGAGACGAAATAGAGATAGTCGGCGTTGCTGGGGTGGGCGGCGGCTTGGAGAGCGGCTTCGCCGGGCAGGGCGATGGGGGTGGGGGGCAGGCCGTCGCGGGTGTAGGTGTTGTAGGGGGTGTCGCGCTGGAGATCGGCGCGGCGGATGCGGCCGTTGTAGGCGCTGCCCATGCCGTAAATCACGGTGGGGTCGGTTTGCAGGCGCATGCCTTTTCTGAGGCGGTTGACGAATACGGCGGCCACGTTGGCGCGGTCGTCTTCGTGGGCGGTTTCTTTTTCGATGATGCTGGCCATGGTGAGCAGCTCGTAGGGGTCTTTATACGGCAAATCGCCGGCACGGCCGTTCCAGGCGGATTGCAGCCGGTTTTGCATGTTGCGGTAGGCGAGGCGGTAGATTTGCAAATCGCTGCTGTCGTAGTCGATTTCGTAGCTATCGGGGAAGAAGCGGCCTTCGGGGTGCTGCACGGCGGCATCGGAGGCGACGGCGGCGAGGAGTTGGCGGTCGCTCCAGCCGGCGGTGTCGTGGCGGATGTCGGCGGTTTGGTTGATGAGGCGGCGCATTTGGGCAAAACGCATGCCTTCGATGATGCGCACGGTGACGGTGTCGGGGCGGCCGTTTTTGAGGTGGCGCAGGATTTGCCAGGAGGAAGCGCGGGGTTGGAGGCGGTAGTTGCCGGGCAGGAGCTGTTTGTGGGTGCCGGTGAGGTAGGCGGCGGCCACGAATACCCAGCGGCTGTAGATGGCGTCGTTGGCGGCGAGGGTGCGGCTTACGCTGCCGATGCCGCTGCCGCGCTCTATCCGCAGGCGTTGGCTGCGGGTGTCTTTGGGGGCGAAGAGCAGGCCGGCAAACAGGGCGGCGGCCAGCAGGATAAGGGCAAGTAGGGAATAGAGGGTTTTTTTCAGCATGGGTTTCGGTGTGGCCGATTAAAGGGCGGCAGTATAGCCCAGGGCGGGGCGGATGCGAAGCGGCGCGGTTTATTTGGAGGACTGGCAAAGGCTACCTGAAAATGCTTTTTTGTTTTTCAGGTAGCCTTTTGTTGTTTGCAGGCCGAGGCTTATTCTTCTTTGCCAAACCAGCGTTGCCAGCCTTCGCGGATTGGCGGGGCGATTTTCAGCAGGTATACCAACACCACGATATTGCCCGCCGCCACGATGAAATAAAGCAGGTTGATGCTGTCGAACAGCCATAGAAGGATGGCGGAGAGCAGGGCGGCGGCCACCATGAAGAGGCCGTTGATGATGTTATTGGCGGCGATGGCGTGGGCGCGGAATTCTTCGCTGCTGGCGGTTTGCAGCCAGGTGTAGAGCGGCACGGAGAAAAAGCCGCCGCAGAAGCCGAGCAGCACGATGCAGAGCATCACGGCATAGGCGTCGCCGCGCAACAGGAAGCTGCCGATGCCGCTGTATTCGTGGTAGTGCGTGCCGTGCACGAGGGCAACGAGCAGCAGGCCGAATACGGCCATGCCCACCGTGCCCACGGCCACCCAGCCGAGGTTGAGCCGGCGGTGGCTGAGTTTGGCGCACAGCACCGAGCCGCCGCCGATGCCGACGGAAAACAGGGTGAGCATCAGGTTGAACACATTATCGTTGCCGCCCAGGTGCAGTTTGGTGAAGGTGGGCAGCTGGGTGGTGTACACCGCGCCGATAAACCAAAACCAGGAAATGCCGATGATGGCGGCGTAGATTTCGCGGTTGGCAAAGGCTTGTTTCAGAATGGCTTTGGAGTTGCGCACAATGTGCCAGTCGATTTTTGCTTCCGAGGTTTTCGGCGCCACGCGCGGCATAAAGAGGCTGGAGGCGAGGCCGCCGGCAGCAATGATGAGCAGGAAAACGGATACCGTGGTGCCGCCGATACCGGCCAGAATGGTGCCCAAAATCTGGCCGAATAGGATGGCGAGAAACGTGCCGCCTTCCACCAGGCTGTTGCCCGCAATCAGCTCGTGTTCGTCCAAATAATCGGGCAACACGGCGTATTTCAGCGGGCCGAATAGGGTGGAATGTAGGCCCATCAGGAAAATGCAGAGCAGCAACAGCAGCAGCGATTGGCTGAGGAAGCCCGCCGTAGCCAGCAGCATAATCAGCACTTCGGCCACCTTTACCGCCACCGCCATGCGGCTGCGGTCGAATTTATTGCACAGCTGGCCGGAGAGGGCGGAAAACAGGAAAAAGGGCAACACAAACAGAAGCGCGCTCACGTTAATCATTTGTGCCGGCTCGATGAAACCGTTTTTGCCCAAACCATAAAAGCTGATCATGGTGGCCAGCGCGATTTTGAATAAGTTGTCGTTGAGCGCGCCGAGGAATTGGGTGCCGAACAGCGGGGCAAAGCGGCGGGTGGCGGCGAATTTGAAGCCTGGGTTCATGGTTTGTCCTGCGGGGGTGGGGAGTCGGGATGCACGGAATCGTCGTCCATCAGAATGCGGTGGGCGGGGCCTTCCAAATCGTCAAACTGGCCGTTGTGGCCGGACCACCAAAAGAAATAGCCGATTACGAAGGCCAGCACGATGCTGATGGGAATCAGGATAAACACGCTGTCCATCAAAGGTTTCCTTCCAAATCGGTGAGCAGCAGGGTGTGGCCGCCGAGGCGCAGGTATTGCTGGCGGATGTCGGCCGCCAAGCCGCCTTCGGCATCATACAGGGCAATGCCCTCGCCGTGCGGCTGCCAAACCAGCAGCTGGCCGGCCAGGGCTTCCAGCGCGCGGGCGGGCGAGGTATCTCCCGGCGGCAACGCTGCTGCGTGCGCCTGAATCATGGCGTTGCCGGAAACGGGCTCGTCGTCGTTGTCGGCCATGAGTACGAGAAAGCCGAGCAGAGTGCCGTTGGGTGTGCTGAGGGTGAATTGGCGCATTTTCAGGTAGCCTTTGTTGTTGGGCGGGTAGGTCGGTATGACCCGCCTACTTTTTTTCAGGTAGCCTTAATCGGCGGACGGGCTGTTGAGCAGCCAATATTGCAGGCCGATCAGGGTTTTGCCGTCTTGGATTCGGTTGTTGGCAATGGCTTCGCGCACGGCTTGGCGCGAGAGCAATACGGTTTCGACAAATTCGTCTTGGTCGGGCTTGCGGGTGCTGGTGGGCGTGATGCCTTCGGCGAGGTAGAGGTACATTTTCTCGTTGCAAAAGCCGGGGGCGGTGTAGAAGGTGTGCAGCAGTCGCACGGATTGGGCGCGGTAGGGGGTTTCTTCTTCCAGTTCGCGCGCGGCGCATATGGCCGGGTCTTCATCGGGGTCGAGCTTGCCGGCGGGCAGCTCGAGCAGGGCCTGGCCGGTGGCGTAGCGCCATTGGCGAACCAGCACCACTTCGTCTGCCTCGGTAACGGCCAGCACGCAGGCGGCGCCGGGGTGGCGGATCACGATGCGGTAGCCTTGGTTGCCGTTGGGCAGCCGTACGGTGTCGCGGGCGATGGTCACGAATTTGCCGTCGAAAATCGGCTCGGAAGAAAGTTGGGTTTCGGTGAGGTTCATAGTATTTATTCAGGCTACCTGAAAACGAAGTTTCGGCGGAGCCGAAGCTGAGTTTCTGCGGAGCTAAAACGAAGTTTCCAAAAAAAGCAAAGTCTCTGCGGAGCTAAAACGAAGTTTCGGCGTGGCCGAAGCTGAGTTTCTGCGAGCTAAAACGAAGTTTCTGAAGGGGATTGGGTTTTCAGGCAGCCTTTATGGGAACAGGTTATTGGGAAACGTAGCCGCGCAATTCTTTGGCTTTGGCACGGGCTTCGGCGGCAATGCATTCTTGTTCGGCCAGCTGCCCGGCAGTGCCGCCGCCTGCCTGCTGCGCGGCGGCGGTGCATTTGGCTGAGGCGCTGCGCTTCCAGCTTTGGAAGTCTTGGCCGATGATGTCTTTCACGTCGTCAGACACGCTCTGCCACACGCTTTGCAATTCCTGTACGGCGGCGCGGCTGCGGTTGCCGGCTTCGGCGATTTGGTTGGCGGCCTGGTTCTCGGCCTCTTGCTTGAGGGCGGGGATGCGCTGCTGCACCTCGCGGGTGTCGCATTCGATGCGCAGGGCTTCCTGCTCCAGCGGTTCGGTGGAGTCGGCCTTGCTTTGGTAGGCGCATTGGCTCTCGCGTAGGCGGCTCCACTGGTTTTGAGCTTCTTTGAGCTGGGTGCGGGCGGCGGCGGGTAGGGCTTGCCAGGCTTGATTGAGTTCGTCGTGCGCCTGTTTGTTTTGGGTACGTAAGAGTTCGATGCGGGCTTGCAGGCGGTTTTGGTCGAGTGTGTTCAACTCTTGCTGGCGGGTTTCCTCAGCCGCGGATTTCTGGCGGATTTCGGCTGCTTGTTTGGCCAAATCGGGGGCGGCAAGGTAGAAGGCGGCGGGATAGAGCAGGCCGGCGGCGATTTCTTTGCTGGCCACGTTCACGACGAGTTTGTCGCCCTTATCGGTTTGGCTGACGGTGTAGCTGACGGGGGCGATGAAGCCGCCTTTGCCGTCGGGCTTGAGCATATCGCCCGCGCTCATCAGGCCGTTGTAGTCGATACCGTCGGTTTCGTTGATTTCAAGATAGCTCTCGATGCTTTGTTTGATGCGGGTTTGGGCTTCGGGCTTGGGGGCGAGGCGCAGGGTGGCTTCGCAGGAGAGCGTTTTACTGCCTTCGGAGGCGGCCCTGGTGGTGCGGATGTCGGTGATTTCGAAACCGAGCTGCCCGAAGGCGGCCTGCACTTCGGATGCGCCGGATTCGAAGTAGGGCAGGCCGCTTTCTTGGGCGGGCGACACGGCGGCCTGGATTTGGTCGGTAAGCTGCCCGATGGCTTCGGGTGCTTGGCAGCTTAGGGCGGCGGGTTTGGTTTCTTCCTTGCCGCAGGCGGCAAGCGCGGCGGCAATCAGGAGGGGGAGGGCTGGGCGGATGAGGGGGTTCATGTCTGGATTTCTTTGGCTGGATGGGAATGGCGGTATTTTATAGCAAATCAAACGGGCTTTCGATTGGTGTTCTATTATCGTTGTGGCCGTAGTTTTTCAGGTAGCCCCTGTTTGGTGTGGCGGCGGAGGGCTGCCTGAAAAGTTTGCACCATGCCGGCGCTATTGCAGCAGCAGCCCGAAGCGGATGCCGATTTTGCGCCATTGGGCGGCGTCGTCGGCCAGCGCGCCGGCGGTGAGGGGATTGTCTTCCGGCCATTGGCGGCTGATGGCGAGGGTGTAGTTTTTGTTTTCGTAGTTCAGGCGGGTGCCTGCGGGCAGGGTGATGGGTTGGCGGGCGCGGCAGAACAGTACGGCCAGGCGCAGGGCGGCCACGGCGAGCCACATGGCGGGGCTGATGGGCAGTTCGGCCATTTTTTTCAAGTCGCCGCGCTGGCCGAGCACCAAGGTGGCAAGGATTTGCTGCTCTTGGCGGGAAAATCCGGGCATGTCGGCCTGCCCGAGGATGTAGGCGGAGTGCTTGTGGTAGGCGGTGTAGGCAATGTCGGTGCCGATTTCGTGCATCAGGGCGGCCCAGCGCAGGTATTGTTGCCAATAGTGGCGCTCTTTTTCGGATTCGCGTTCGGCGAGCATCTCGAAGAACTGGGCGGCGAGGGTGGCCACGCGTTCGGCTTGGTTTTGGCTGACGTGGTAGCGCTGTTGGAAATGGGCGATGGTTTGCTCGCGCATGTCTTCGTTGAGCTGGCGGCCGATGAGGTCGTAGAACACGCCGTCGCGCAGGGCGGCATCGGTTACGGTCATGCTGTCGATATCGAGCTCGGCGAAGACGGCGCTCATCACGGCCAGCCCGCCGGCGAATACTTCGATGCGGTCGGCCTTCATGCCGTCGAATTTGGCTTTTTTGGCACTGCCGGCTTCAATCAGGCGGGCGGCGATTTTTTGCAGGGCGGCGGGAGTGATGCGGTTGTCTTCGGGATTGGCGGCGGCGATGAGGTCGCGCAGGGTGCGGGCGGTGCCGGAAGTGCCTACGGCCAGCTGCCAGCCGGTGTTTTTTAACAGCTTGGCGATGCGCTGGATTTCGCTGCGGGCGGTGTTGACGGCGAGCTTGAAGGATTCGGCGGATACTTTGCCTTTGGGGAAGAAGCGCAGGCTGTAGCTCACGCAGCCGAGGTTGAGGCTTTCGGTGATGTCGGGCTGCAGGCGGCTGCCGATTACGAATTCGGTGGAGCCGCCGCCGATATCGACCACCAGCATCTGCCCACTGCCGGGCGGCAGGGTGTGGATGACGCCGGTGTAGATGAGGCGGGCTTCTTCGCGCCCGGCGATGATTTCGATGGGGAAGCCCAAGGCGGCTTCAGCGAGCGGCATGAAGGGGGCGATGTTTTTGGCCACGCGGAAGGTGTTGGTGGCCACGGCGCGCACCTGTTCGGGCGGGAAGCCGCGCAGGCGCTCGTGGAATTTGGCCAGGCAGGCCAGTGCGCGCTCTTGGGCGGCCTGGCTAAGCTGTTTGTGTTCGTCCAGTCCGGCGGCAAAGCGCACCATGTCTTTGATGGAATCAACGATTTGCAGCTGCCCGTTGTGGTTGGTGCAGATTTGCAGGCGGAAACTGTTGGAGCCGAGGTCTACCGCGGCCAGCATATTGGCGGGGATGGTCATATGGGGATTCAATTCACTTTCGATACAGGGCGGCGGGCCGAATCACAATACGGCAAGGCGGGCCGTGGCCGTAGCGGAAACAGGGTGAAGCCGCTATCGGGTATGCTCGGCGGCAGGCGTATATCTTACCTTGCTGCGGGGAGCGTGTCATTACGGGGCGGGATGAGTATAATACCGCTCCAAATCAAGGCTACCTGAAATTTCAGGTAGCCTCGTCACGTTGCGGCACAACAAATAAACGGAAAACAGACTGATGCGGATTAAAACACCCCACGCAATATTCAAACGCAGCCCGGCCGCTGCCTTGCTGGCGCTGCTTTCGGCCTGCTCGCTGGTGAACTATCGGCCGGTGGCCATCATTTCGAAAGTAGATACCGCGCAGGGCTACCGGCTGGAGCAGAGCATCGCGCAGCAGAACGACGATGTATTCGTGGTGCTGCTGTTTTCCGGCGGCGGTACGCGCGCGGCGGCTTTGGGCTACGGCGTGCTCGAAGAGCTGGCCAAACAGCCGGTGTACATCGAAGGGCGGGAAAAACCGCTGCTCGATAGCGTGGACTTGGTGTACGGCGTGTCCGGCGGCTCGGTGTTGGCCACTTATTATTCGCTCCACGGGCGCGACACCATCCCCGCATTCGAACGGCAATTCTTGAAGCAGAATTTCCAAAAACTGGTGAGTCGGCAGGTGTTTTCGCTGGCCAACCTGCCGCGCCTGACCTCGCCCGAATTCGGGCGCGGCGATTTGTTGCAGGAGCAGTTTGAAGCCAGCCTGTTCGGCCACGCCACCTTCGGCGATTTGGCCAGGCGGCGCAAAGGGCCGTTTGCCGTGGTGTCGGCCACCGATATGTCGATAGGGCGGCGCTTTGATTTCACGCAAGAATTTTTCGACATGATGTGCCTCGACCTTTCCGATTTGCGCCTGGCGCGCGCCGTGGCCGCCTCCAGCGCCGTGCCCGTGGTGTTCAGCCCGATTACGATCAACAACAATGGCGGCAACTGCGGCTACACCCTGCCGCCGCGCCTGCAAAACGCGCTGGAACACGGCAGCGACGAGCAGCAGCAAACCCGAACCCGCCGCGAGTTCGGCCAAGAGTTGGCGCTATATCAAAACAGCAAAAGCCGCCCCTACATCCACCTGCTCGACGGCGGACTCACCGACAACCTCGGTTTGCACGGCCTGCTGGAAGCCGCTGAAATCTACCCCAGCCATACCCTGTACCGCCAGTTTGCCAACCAAAATGTGCGCAAAATCATCGTAATCAGCGTGAACGCGCAAAACCAGCCCGACAGCACCATCGACCAAAGCGCCAAAGTGCCCGGCCTCTACGATGTGCTGGGCGCCATCATCAACGTGCCCATCGACCAAAATTCGCAGGAGTCGCTACGCCGCATCCGCGCCGTGGCCGACCAATGGAACAGCCAGGCCGGCAGCCGCAAGGGCCACCCGATCGGCATGCATTTCGTGAGCCTCAGCCTGCGCGATTTGCCCGATTCCCCCCTGCGCAAAAACGTGCTCAATATTTCCACCAGCTTTTACCTGCCGCACGAAGACATCAACAACCTGAAAGAAGCCGCCCGCGTGCTGATGCGCCAATCGCCCGAATATGCCCGCGCCTTGGCCGACCTCTCGAAAGAGGCGGCAGCAGCTTCCGCCGTGCCCGCCCGGGAAGTCTGCGCGGGCAGCGGGGAAGAAGGCCCGGCAGAATGTTTGCGGGAAGAAAAGGCGGAATGAAGACGGCTGTCTGAACGGCAATACGGAGTTGAAAGGCTACCTGAAAAATTTCAGGTAGCCTTTGGTGTGCGTTGGGCTGGCGGCCAATCGATTTATAGTGAATTAACAAAAACCAGTACGGCGTTGGCTCGCCTTGCCGTGCTAGCTGTACTGTCTGCGGTTCGCCGCCTTGTCCTGATTTTTGTTAATCCACTATAAAAGGCTACCTGAAAATGGAATTTCAGGTAGCCTTTGCCTTGATGGCAGGGTTAATGCCGATGTTTTTTAGCCTTCATAGTGCTCGATGCTGGGGCAGGAGCAAACCAAGTGGCGGTCGCCGTATACGTCGTCGATACGGTTTACGCTCGGCCAGAATTTGTTTTCGCGCACATAGGGCAGGGGGTAGACGGCTTCTTCGCGGCTGTAGGCACGCTTCCACTCGCCGGTTACATCGGCGGCGGTATGCGGTGCGTTGACCAGCGGGTTGTCGTCTTTCGGCCATTCGCCATGCTGTACTTTCAGCGCCTCCTGCTTGATTTGCTTCATCGCGGCGATGAAGCGGTCGAGCTCGGCCTTGCTTTCGCTTTCGGTGGGCTCGATCATCAGCGTACCGGCCACGGGGAAGGACATGGTCGGGGCGTGGAAGCCGTAGTCCATCAGGCGTTTGGCGATGTCCACTTCGGTGATGCCGCTTTCGGCCTTGAGCGGGCGCAGGTCGATGATGCATTCATGCGCCACGCGGCCGTTTTTGCCGGTATAGAGCACCGGATAATCGGCGGAGAGCTGCTTGGCAACGTAGTTGGCGTTGAGCAGGGCGGTTTCGGTGGCCTGGCGCAAACCGTCTGCCCCCATCATGCTGATGTACATCCAGGTAATCGGCAGGATGCTGGCGGAGCCGTAGGGCGCGGCAGATACGGCACCCATGCCTACAGTAGCGCCTTCCACCGGTGCAACAACGTGGCTTGGGGCAAACGGGGCAAGGTGGGCTTTCAAGCCGATGGGGCCCATGCCCGGGCCGCCGCCGCCGTGCGGGACACAGAAGGTTTTGTGCAGATTCATGTGCAACACGTCGGCGCCCACTTCGGCCGGCTGCATGATGCCGACCTGGGCGTTCATATTGGCGCCGTCCATATACACCTGGCCGCCGTTTTCGTGGATGATGCGGCAGATGTCGCGGATGCCTTCTTCATACACGCCGTGGGTGGACGGGTAGGTAATCATCAGCGCGCCCAGCGTATCTTTATACTGTTCGGCCTTGGTTTTCAGGTCGGCAATATCCACGTTGCCGTGCTCGTCGGTATCCACAATCACAATCTGCATACCGGCCATGTGGGCGGTGGCGGGGTTGGTGCCGTGGGCGGAGCGCGGAATCAGGCACACGTTGCGCTCGGGGTGGCCTTGCGCTTCGTGGTAGCGGCGGATGGTCAGCATGCCGGTGTATTCGCCTTGCGCGCCGGAGTTGGGCTGGATAGAGATGGCGTCGAAGCCGGTAACGGCCTTGAGCTGCTCTTGCAGGCCGTGGATCATTTCCAGGCAGCCTTGTACTTGTTCGCGCGGGGCAAACGGGTGCACATTGGTGAATTCCGGCCAGGTAATCGGAATCATCTCGGCGGTGGCATTCAGCTTCATGGTGCAGGAACCGAGCGAAATCATGCTGCGGTTCATAGCCAAGTCGCGCTCTTCCAGTTTTTTCAGGTAGCGCAGCATTTCGTGTTCGGTGTGGTAGCTGTTGAACACGGGGTGTTGCAAGATCGCACCTTTGCGCTGCAGGTTTTCAGGTAGCCTGCCGGCGGGCGCGTTCTCGGGCAGGGCGGCCGCCTTGCCGGTGAACAATTCGACCAGTTGGGCAAACTCTTCGGCGCTGGAGGTTTCGCTGAAGGCGGCGGCTAATACGTTCTCGCCAATGCGCAGCAGGTTGAAGCCGGCATCCAGCGCTTTTTGGTACACGCCGTCGGCTTGCGCCTTGCTGCCGAAATCCACGGCCACAGTATCGAAGAATACCGAATGCACCACTTTGCCGCCGGCAGCCTGTACCGCATCGGCAAAAGCAACAGCCAGCGCGTGGATGCGGCGGGCGATGCGGTTTACGCCTTCGGGACCGTGATACACCGCGTACATACCGGCCAAGTTGGCCAGCAGCACTTGTGAAGTACAAATATTGGAGTTGGCTTTTTCGCGGCGGATATGCTGCTCGCGGGTTTGCAGCGCCATACGCAGCGCCTGCTTGCCGGAGGCATCCACCGATACGCCGATGATGCGGCCGGGAGCGGAGCGTTTATCTTTGTCTTTAAACGCAAAGTAAGCAGCGTGCGGGCCGCCGAAGCCCATCGGGACGCCGAAGCGCTGGGTGCTGCCCAAGGCAATGTCGGCGCCCAACTCGGCGGGTGCTTTTAGCAGCACCAGGCTCATGATGTCGGCAGCCACGGCCACCACTGCACCTTTGGCTTTTACAGCGGCAATCACGTCGCCCAAATCGGCTACGTCGCCGTCTTTGCCCACATATTGGAACAGCGCGCCGAAGTATTCGCCGTTGCGGGCGGTGTCGAAATTGCCCACCACCAGCTCGAAATCGAAATATTTGGCACGGGTTTTGATCACGTCCAGCGTTTGCGGGTAAACGCGCTCGTCCACAAAGAATTGGTTGGATTTGGATTTGCCCACGCGGCGCGCCATGGTCATGGCTTCGGCGGCGGCAGTGGCTTCGTCGAGCAGGGAGGCGCCGGCCAGTTCGAAGCCGGTGAGGTCGATGCACACCTGTTGGAAGTTCAGCAAGGCTTCCAAACGGCCTTGCGACACTTCGGCCTGATAGGGCGTATAGGCGGTGTACCAGCCCGGATTTCCCAGCACATTGCGCAGAATCACGTTCGGCAGGCGGGTGGGGTAGTAGCCCAGGCCGATATAGCTTTTATTGATACGGTTTTTGGCGGCGATGCCCTTGAGTTTGGCCAAGGCATCGGCTTCGCTTAATGCTTCGGGCAGCTGCAGCTGGCCGGGCATACGCACGCTTTGCGGCACGGTGTGCCCCACAAAGCTGTCCATGTCTTTTTCGCCCAACGCGGCCAAAAGGGCGGCGCGGTCGGACAGGCTGAGGTGGCGGCCGATAAAGTCGTTGTGGTGGAAGAGTTCGTTAAACTTCATGATCCTGCATCCTTTCTGCTTGCTCGGTGTTGAGGTGGTGGGGGATTGGAACAGACGGTTGCATTGTAGCGTAAATCAGGGGGCTTGCGGCAGGTGTGGCAAAGATTCTGCCATTTTCTGCCGATGGTTTTCAGGTAGCCCCAGCGGGGCGGCGGATAGATGGTTTAGATGGCAATGGTGGTTACGGGTCAGCGGCGGAAGAGGTGCACGCCGTGCAGACGGAAGGGCGGATCGGGGTGATCGGCCAGCAGGTATTCCCGCTCGTTTGCTCGGGCGATGGCGAAGCAGGCTAAGGGACGCGCCGCCGTGGAAGAGGTACAGTTTATCCGCTTCGCGCCGCCAATCGCCGCTGCAGCCGCAGTCGATTTCCCCTGTGCAGGCGGCCAATTCGGCTTTACTGGGCTCGTATTCCAGCTCGAAGCTGCCGTTGCGGTAGAGCCGTAAGGTGTGTTGCGGGCTACGGTAGGTGGCGGTGCGGTTGACGAAGCTGCCGTCCCATATGAGTTTGAGTATGGCGGGCAGGTCGAGCAGGGTGGTGATGCTGCCGGGGTCGAGCAGGAGGAGCAGCCAGTAATACCACGGCTCTGCCCACTTTATGCTGCCGAGGAAGAGCAGGATGGGGCCGACCAAGGGGGTGAGCGAATAACCTTTGCGCAGGAAGAGCCAGTTGCATGAGGCGATGAGGGCAAAAGGGATGAGAACGGGATAGGCGGTAACGGGTATGGCGAGTTTAGAAAAAGGCTACCTGAAAATATTGGCGGGTTTGCGCGTAAACGGCAGGCGGCCATATTTAGTGGATTAACAAAAATCAGGACAAGGCGGCGAGCCGCAGACAGTACACACGTTACGGCAGGGCGAGTCAACGCTGTACTGGTTTTGTTAATCCACTATATTTTTCAGGTAGCCTGTCCAGTAGGGTTCTGTATTGCAAAAGGCTACCTGAAAATACCGAACGGGTGTTTTCAGGTAGCCTTTCTGTTTATTCGTCCCACTCTTCTTCATCCTGCCAGGCCTTATCCAGCGCGTGGCGGATGGTGTCGCTGTCGAAGCCGCGGTAGGCGAGGAAGCGGGCGGCGCGTTGCTGTGCGGCGAAATCGGCGGGGGGCTGTTTGAACTTTTTGCGCAGCACGGCGCAGGCGGTGGCGCGTTCGCTGTCGCGGTCGGGCAGGGCGGCTTCGATGAGTTCGTTGTCCAGCTTTTGCTGTTGCAGGCCTTGGGCGAGGCGCAGGCGGCCGTAGCGGCTGCTTTTGCTGTACACGTAGCTTTCGGCGTAGCGCCGGTCGGATTGCCAGTTGCGCTCGGCAAACTCTTGCAGCAAAGCGTCGATTTCGGCGGGATCTTCGGCATAGGGCGCGAGTTTGCGCCGCAGTTCGGCCTGCGACATTTCCCGCCGCGACAATAAATCTAGGGCGCGGCTGCGCAGGGATTTAACGGCGGTCATCGGGGCGCAGACGGTCGTAGATTTCGGGCAGGGTGCTGACAATCCAATCGGGGCGGGTGGCGGGATTTTCGGCCAATTGGTCCATATCGGCATAGCCGTAGCGCACGCCGATGGCAAAGCAGCCGGCGGCTTTGGCGGCGAGGATGTCGTTGCGCGAATCGCCCACCATCGCCATGTTTTCCGGCTTCACGCCCAATACTTCGGCGGCGTGCAGCAGGGGCGCGGCATCGGGCTTGCGCTGGGGCAGAGTGTCGCCGCCCACCACGAGGCTGAACAGGTCGGCCAGGCCGAGGCGGCGCAGCAGTTCGGCGGCCCAGGCTTCGCGTTTGTTGGTTACCACGGCCAGCGGGATGCCGAGGGTTTTCAGGAGCTGGAGGCCGGTTTTCACTTCGGGGTAGATGTAGGTGTGGCGGTCGAGGTGTTCGGAATAATGTTGGGCAAACACGGCGAAGGCGCGCTGCCACACTTCGTCGGGGGCTTGGCCTTCCGGATCGGCAGTGAGGGCGCGGTGCACGAGTTTGCCCACGCCGTCGCCTACGTAGGACATCATCAGTTTTTCGTCGAGCAGGGGCAGGTTTTCGCTGCGGCGGGCTTCGTTGGCGGCGGCGGCGAGGTCGGCAAGGGAATCGACTAAGGTGCCGTCCAAATCAAAGGCGGCGGCAAGGATTTCGGGGCGGGTATTCATGATGTGGCCTCGGGGTTTGGATAAAAAATAATGGCGGATTTTAGCATGAGGCAGGTGGTCGGGAGGCTACCTGAAAGCTGTTTTCTAATTTTCAGGTAGCCTTAAGGCGATATGGCAAACCAGACGAACTTTAGTGCATGCGTGTGGCGGGCGAGCAGCGGCATATTTATAGTGAATCAACAAAAACCGGTGCAGCGTTGGCTCGCCTTGTCCTGATTTTTGTTAATCCGCTATATTTTCATCCACTGCAATTTAATTCACTGCAATGGCCAAACAAACCGGCTGCCTGACGGGTTCTGGCAGCCGGTGTTTATGTGCGGATTACTTGAAGAAGTTGTCCATGCCGGGGGGCAGGCCGAGGCCTTGGGTGAATTGCGACATATGCTGCTGGGCGGCGGCTTCCACTTTGCGCGCGGCATCGTTGAAGGCGGCGGCAATCAGGTCTTCCAGCATTTCTTTGTCGGAAGCGGCATCGGCGGCGAGGCTGTCGTCGATATGCACGCGTTGGACGGCGTGGTGGCAGCTGAGGGTGATTTTCACCATGCCGCCGCCGGCTTCGCCTTCCACGGTGATATTGGCCAGTTCGGCCTGTGCCTGTTTCATTTTTTCCTGCATTTTTTGTGCCTGTTGCATCAGGTTGCCGAGGCCGGCTTTGTTGAACATGAGTGTGCTCCTAATTTAAAGAGTGGGTGGGAATAAACAGTGCGGGAGCGGCCTTAGGTTTGGCCGTTTTCCTGCAATACAAGGCTTTCGGGTAGCCAGCGGGCGCCGAATAGATTGAGGATGTCTTGCGCGGCGGGGTCTTGCTCCAGCAGGCTTTGCGCTTGGTCGCGGGCGGCCTGGTGCAGGCGTTGTTGGCGCATGGCGGGGGTTTCGGCGGTTGTGCCGCCGGCCGGCCAATCGGTGGTGCGGATGCTGATGGGATGGCTGTAGGCGGCAGCCAGGTGCTGCTCGATGCGCTGGATGTGTTCGCGGCTGATGCTGACTTGCCCGGCTTCGGCCACGGCAAGGGTGAGCAGGTGTTGCTGCGGGTCGTAGCCGAGGCAGGCGGTGTGCTGGGCGCTCATTTGGGCGGCACCGATTTTGGGGGCGATGGCGGCGACGATGTGCGGCCAGGTGTCGGCATCGGGCAGGGGCAGGGCTGCAGTGTCAGTGCTTTCCGGGGTTTCGGCAGCGGCTGATTGGGCTTCGGTTTGCCCGTTTTGGCTGTGTAAAAATCCGCTTTGTTCGGTTTCAGGTAGCTTTTCGCTGCCTAATTCGGATTCGTTTCGGGATGTGGCATCATGTTTGTGCTGGGGCAGGCTGTCATTTTGGTTTCGGCTATGCGGAAACTCGTTTGCGGGGTTTTGGCCGGGCCCGGTTTCAGCTAACCCTGGGCTTGGGGGGCTGTCGGGCAGGCCGCTTTCAAAACCGGCGGGCAGCGGGGCATCGTCCCACGGCGGGCTGCTTTCGAAGGCGGCGGGGATGGCTTCCGACGCGGCAGGTTGCGGCTCGCTAGGATGGGGGCGGCCGGGTTCGGACGAACCGGGCGAGGAGTTGCCGGATTCGTTTGGGTTGGGCGAAAGCCGATGCTGGCTGTTTGGACTGCCTGAAATATTTTCAGGTAGCCTTTCGGTATGGCGGGCAGCGGGGACGGCTTCTTGCGGCAGGGGTTCGTTTGGCGAAAGCCTGCCGTTGTCGTCTGGGCTACCTGAAAAGCTGCCGTGTTCATTTTGGCTGTGCGGAAACTCGTGTTGCCCGCTTTTGCTGCGCAGAAGCTCGTTATGTTCGCCTTCAGGTAGCCTGGGTTCGGCTTGGGCGGGCGGGGCTTCTGCTGCATGGTTTTCGGCTGGAATGCGGGCCTTATCCGGCTGCGGTGTGGCAGCCGGACGGGGCTTTGGGGCGGGATCGTGCAGTTCGCTGCCGCTGATTCGGCTGCCTTCGGGCAGTTCGGCTGCGGCCAGGGGGGTGAAGGCGAGCAGGCGCAATAGGGTCATCACGAAGCCGGCGTATTCGTCGGGCGCGAGCGGCAGGTCTTGTTTGCCGTGGATAACGCATTGGTAATACAGCTGGATTTGTTCGTCGCCCAGTTGGGCGGCGAGCTGTTGCAGGGTGTCGCGTTCGGGGTCGTCTGCGGGCACGGCGGCGGGGATGGTTTTGAGCAGGGCAAGCTTTTGCAGTAAGAGGGCGAGCTCGCTCAAGGCGCTGTCGAAGCCGATGGCGCGGCCGGCCATTTCCTGTGCGGTGGCGAGCAGGGCGGCGCCGTCTTGGTTGGCGGCGGCTTGCAGCAGGGAATAAAGGTAGCGTTGATCAACGGCGCCGATCATTTGGCGCACGTCGGCTTCGGTTACGTTGCCGGAGCCCATGGCGATGGCTTGGTCGAGCAGGCTGAGTGCGTCGCGCATGGAGCCGGCGGCGGCTCGGCCGAGCAGGGCAAGGGCGGGGGCTTCGTAGGGGATTTGTTCGCTGTCCAGAACGTGCGCGAGGTGCTGCGATACCTGCTGGGCGGTCATGTTGCGCAGCACGAATTGCAGGCAGCGGCTGAGCACGGTTATGGGGACTTTGTGTGGGTCGGTGGTGGCGAGGATGAATTTGACGTGCTCGGGCGGCTCTTCCAGCGTTTTGAGCATGGCGTTGAACGCGGATTTGGAGAGCATGTGCACTTCGTCGATGATATAGACTTTGTATTTGCCGACGGTGGGCGCGTATTGGGCGTTTTCCAGCACTTCGCGGATGTTGTCGATGCCGGTATTGGAGGCGGCGTCGATTTCCAGCAAATCCACAAACCGCCCGGCGTCGATGTCGCGGCAGGATTGGCATTGGCCGCAGGGCTCACCTTCGTGCGGGGTTTCGCAGTTGAGGCTTTTGGCGAGGATGCGGGCGATGGTGGTTTTGCCCACGCCGCGGGTGCCGGTGAGCAGGTAGGCGTGGTGCAGGCGGCCTTTGCCCAGGGCGTTTTGCAGGGCTTTGACAACGTGTTCCTGCCCGACTAAATCGGCAAAGGTTTTGGGACGCCACTTGCGGGCGAGAACTTGATAGGCCATGTGGAATGCTTTGATGGGGTTGTTCGGGCGCACGGATGCGCGGTACGGCATGATGTTGCCAAGGGCGGTATTTTAGCATTATCAACGCTATTCTTGGCGACAGGAAAAGGCAAACAGGCTACCTGAAAACCGGATTTCAGGTAGCCTGCCTGTATGGCCGGGCGGAGCTTATTTGCCGTTGCCGCTGTTGTTGGCGCGGTAGTATGCCCACTCTTCCACTTCTTTGCCGTCGGGCAGGATGCACACGCCGTATTCGCTGCCGTCTTGGTTTTTGCGGATTTCAGATTTGCCGCCCTGCTGCACGCAGTACACGCTGGCAGGGTTGCCCATGCCGACGGCGGGCATGGAGGCATCGGCCGGTTCGGAGGCGGCAGCAGGGGTTTGGCTGCCTGCGCAGGCGGCCAGGCCGAGGGCGGCCATCAGGGGGAGGAAACGTTTCATGGGTTGTCCTTTGGGGTGTTGCAAATGAATTTTCAGGTAGCCTTAATCAGGCGTAAGTTTGCTCTGATCAAGGCTACCTGAAAGATAACAGATAAACGGGAAATTAAACGTTAATCCGTGCTTGGGCAGGTAAAGGCGGGGGTGTTACCGCTTAACCTGGCGCACGGCGCGGCAACATTGGCGATACCAGCGTTTTTGTGCGGCTTTCGGGGGCAGGCCGTCATCGGCGTAGTTCCAGCGCTCGTATTGTGCCAGCAGGCTTTCCAGCTCGGGGCTGAGGTATTCCTGCTCACGCAGGATGTTGGCGGTTTCGGCGGGGCCGAGGGCGGCGGGGTCGATGCCTTCCACGTCGGGCAGGCGTTCTTTGATGCGGGCGAAGCCTTCTTCCAGCAGGTTGGCATAACGCCGGCTGCTGCGCCGCCACCACAGCCACAACGGAATTAGGGCCAAAGTGCCGCCAACCAGCAGGAATATGAGCAGGCTCAATAGGTTGAAGCCGCCCAAGCCTAAGCTGCGGAACAGGCTTTGTTGCGAGCTGCTGTCGTAGTTCACCACCCATTGCTGCCAGTAAAACTGGCCTTCGGCGCTGAGTTTGTTCCACCACTGCCAATTGCCGCTGCCGGCCACCAGCTCTTGCTCGCCGCCCTCCAGCGCGGAGGAAAGGCCTTGTTCGATGCGGTTGCTGCTCACGGCGGCGGTGGGATCGACACGCAGCCAGGCTTCTTCTTCGGGCAGCCACACTTCGGCCCAGGCGTGGGCATCTTTGCCGCACACCTGCCAGAAGCCGCCGTCGGGGTTGTATTCGCCGCCCTGATAGCCGGTAACCACGCGGGCGGGCACGCCCGCGGCACGCATGATGACCACAAAGCTTTCGGCGTAGTGTTCGCAAAATCCGCGGCGGTTGTCGAACACGAAGTTGTCGATGCGGTCGGGGCTGCGGTCTAGCGGGGGGTTGAGGGTGTAGGCGAAGGATTGGTTGCGGTAGTAGGCCAGGGTGCGGTTGACGAAATCGGCGGTGTTGGCGGATTGGCTGCGCAGCTGGCGGGCGAGCGCGCGGGTGCGCTGGTTGCTGTAGCCGGGCAGGCGGCTCAGCTGGCGCTGGCGCGAGGGGGAAAGTTTTTCAGGTAGCCTGTTGCCGATGGCGGCGCGAAGCACGAAACGGCGCAGGCCGTCATGGCTGCGCACGCGGATGGTGTGGCCTTCGGCAAAACGCATTTTGCTTCGGGCGTTGTCGGCGTTGAAGTTGATGATGGGGTAGTCCAGCGCAGGAATGCGGCCTTGCTCGTCGCGCATAATGATGCTGTAGGAGACAATGGTTTGCGTGTAGGCAGTGTCGGCGCGGGTGGGCAGTTCGTCATCATCGGCACGCCATTGCTCGCCGTCAAACTGGCTCATGGTGATGGCGCGCCAATAAAGGTCGGATTGGTTGGGGGTGTAGCCCCCGTCGAAAGTGGCGTTGAAAGCCAGCTCGTTGCTCTGCACCAAATTACTGATGCTGCCCGGCTGCATGGTGTCGGAAAGGCCGGTTTGGGCTTGGCCGGGTTTGGGCGGCTGCGGGATACGCCATAAAGGCTCGCTCATGCGCGGCACGGCGATAAATAATACGGCGGCCAGCGGCAGGGTGAGCAGCAGGGCGGTAGCGGCGTGGCGTGCGGCCAGGCGCAGCGGCATATTGAGGAGGGCGATGCAGGTAGCGGTGCCGAACAGGCCGGCCAACAGCCACAGGCCGATGAACATGCCTTGGTTGAGCAGCACGGTGGCGCCCATCAGGAACACCATGGCGGTGAGCAGCATATGCCAATCGCGCAACACGCGGCTTTCATAGGTTTTGAGCAGCACCAGCAGCAGAAGCAGTGCGCTGCCGCCTTCGCTGCCGAGAAAGGTGCCCAACTGCGAAAACACGAAGCCAAACACAGCCAGGCCGCCGATGGCGGTGGCCCAAGCAGGCAGGCCGCGGCTGCCGATGAGCGTGAGCCCGAGCTGGATCAGCCACAGCACGCCGAATACGATAATGACACCAACGGGCAGGGCAAAAGCCAGCGGCAGGGTAATCCATAGCAGCAGCAATAGAACGCCCAAACGCGGCAGGCGTTCGGGCGGTTGGTCGATGTATTCGGGGTTGAAAACGAGCATGGCGGTTTGGGTTGGGTGGCGGCTTGGTTGTTTATAGTGAATTAACAAAAACCAGTACAGCGTTGCCTTGCCGTAACGTGTGTACTGTCTGCGGCTCGCCGCCTTGTCCTGATTTTTGTTGATCCACTATACTTTGCGGAAACTCGGTTTGCTTGGGCAAATTTCGTTTCAGGTAGCCTTTTTATCAGAAGGTGTGTTTTGTGCGCCCGTTGCCGCCAGCCTGCGTTCAACCGGTAATCAGATTGGGCAGGCTGTGGCTCAGTTGCAGCGAATTGCCGATTATACCCAAATCCGCATCGGCAAAGCAGGCGTTTTCCAAAATCAGCCCGCCGTTGGGGCGTGAGGCGTGCAGGCTCATGCGCATTTGTGCGGGGGTGAAGGGCAGGTTGTGCTTGCGGGCGTATTCGGCGGCGCGGCGGTTGGCGGTTTGCAGCATCGGAATCAGCGTAATGTCTAAATGAAACACGCGCACACCCAATACCAAAATACGGGCGGCAAACCAATCGGCTTCTTCTGTGAACACTTCCGGGCTGTGCTGCTCGAAATTGTGCCGCTCGGCAGCAATCAGGCAGGCCAGGGAACGGATTTGCGGCAGCAGGGCTTCGCACAGCATGAAATCTTGCTGCTGCGGCGTATCGGCCTGCAAGTCGGCACGGTGCTGGTTGCCGTCCACGGCCAAATACCAGCGTTGCAGCTCGGTGCGGGGGCGGGCGGGAGGAAGCTGGCGGAGTTGGCGGGCTAGGGCAGACATTTTATGTTCCTGTTCGGTTTGGCGGTTCATGGGAGGGGTTCCGTGGGTGAGCGGCCTTGCCGGGGCAAATAAAAAACCGCTCGGGCGTTCCGGGCGGTAGTTTTTCTTTCGGCTGGTGTGGCGCAAATCAGGCGCACAGCAAAAGATACCGCTCGGCTGGGCGGTACCAATAAAACGGGGCGAAAGAGAAGTTTTGCGTATTCATGGGGAGGGAGTGTAAGCGGCGCGGCGGGGGCTGTCAAGTGCCGGGCGGCGGCGGGGTTGGCGTTTTCAGGTAGCCTCTCAGGGCTTGCAGGCGGCCTGGAAATTGTAAAAATAACAGCGCGAACAGCATATTGGCGTAAAGCCGGGTTAAATGGTTTCGAAATTGCTTGATTGGCTGCTATCATGCTCGGCTTTACGGATGCTTCACGGGCATTCCTCATTTTTTCAAATTGGCCGGAGATAAAAGATTTGGCCGGCTGTACAGCGAATTAACGAAAACCGGTACTGCGTTGGCCCGCCTTGCTGCCTTGCCCCGATTGTTGTTAATCCGCCATTTAGGTAGGAGAGGAAAGTTGAAATATTCCAATTTGTTGTGGCTGCTGCTGCTTTTGGTGCTGGCCGGCTGCGTGTCGCCGGAAGCGGCGGGTATCCGCCGACAGCAATCGCATATCAATTACGGCGATGATGTGAAAATCGGCAGCTCAATCAGAGCCTACGGCTTCCGCAGCCAGCCCACGCGCGGCAGGCCGGAAGTGGAGGTGCAGAGCGAAAAAGCGCCGGGCGAAGCGGCGCAGTGCCTGCAAAAACAGCTGCAAACCCGTTTGCGCCTGCCGGATAACTTTATCCAAGTCCGCAGCTACACCAATTCGGCCTATACTGTGGCGCTACACAATCCCTTTACCAACAAAGATGGCGTGCTGATAGATGTGCGCCAACGCGGCGTGAAAAGTTCGGTGATCAAACTGTATGCCAACGGCACCACGCTGTCGCGTGTTTGGCGCGGCATCCCGGCGGCGTGCAAGTAGCCGATTGCCTGCCAGAATATTATAATGGCAGCGTTTTAACCCGATTAACTACACAGGCAGACGAAACATGAAAAAATATTTGCTGGCTTTGCTGCTGGCCTTGAGCAGCACCGCTTGGGCATACCGCTTCCCCATCGACAGCATGGAAGTGGCCGTGCTGAAATCCGCTTCTTTCCCACAGGTTACGCTCACTACAGACGGCTTTTCCTGGCTGCGTACCCTGACTTTGGGCTGGCTGGACGATGGCGCGAAAACTGTGAATATGGTGCAGGGCGTGCGCATTAAAGACGAGAACAACCGCTTCATTACCCACGGCCAGCTGCAAAACTACACCGGCCGCATCGTGGCTCTGCGCCGCGACGGAGCGGGCAATATATTGGAAATGTGGATACTGACCCCGCAGGAAAACGAGGCATTCAAAGAACGTGCCGCCTTACTGCAAAATCAGCAGCGTTAAGGCGGAATGAAAGATCAAACCTCCTGCCGTTCCGAATGGGGCGGCAGGAGGTTTCGGTTTGGATGGGCTTGAAGTTTTCAGGTAGCCTTCTGGGAGGCTGCCTGAAAGGCTGAAGCCATTTTTATAGTGAATTAAATTTAAACCAGTACAGCGTTGCCTCGCCTTGCCGTACTATCTGTACTGTCTGCGGCTCGCCGCCTTGTCCTGATTTAAATTTAATCCACTATAAGGCTACCTGAAAACGTCGTGTTTGATTTTCAGGTAGCCTTTTTGCGCTTGGCGGGCTTGGTTGTGAGATATGTCGTTTGAACGTAGGCGGTTATGCCGAAACCCGGAGGCTACCTGAAGAATATAGTGGATTAGAGAAAGCAAGAATGGGCAAAACGCAACATAGCAAAACGAGCCACCGCAGCAGCATTTTATAGTGGATTAACAAAAACCAGCACAACGTTGCCTTGCTGCATCTGTACTGCTTCGGCTTCATCGCCTGCTTCTAATTTAGATTTAACCTGCTATACCCACCCTGCAAAATCTTTCAGGTCGCCCCTGCCCGCCTTTTCCCCCAGCCGTTCCGCCAAAAAATCCACAAAAGCCCGGATTTTCGGGCTGACTGCATTGTCGCCGTAATAGACGGCGTAAAACGGTTTGGCTTCGTTCAAGGCGCGGTCGGGCAGGAGTTCGTGCAGGTGTCCCGCAGCAATATCGGCGGCGACGGTGAAATCCGACAGGCAGGCGATGCCGTTGCCTTCCAGGCACAGGCGGCGGATGGTTTCGCCGCTGTTGGCGGACAGTTGCGGCACGGCGGCGTAGGGCGTGTGGCCGGTGTCGGCAAACGGCCAGTTGTTCAGAGTTTTGGGCTCGGAGAAGCCGATGAGGATGTGCTGCGACAGGTCGGCAACGGTTTGGGGCGTGCCGTGGAGGGCGAGATAATCGGGCGCGGCAACGAGTTTCAGACGGCTGTCAAACAGATGGCGGGCGCGCAGGGCGGAGTCGTGCAGGCTGCCTGCGCGGATGGCGATGTCCACGCGCCGCTCGATGAGGTCGATGTAGCCTTCGGACGAGGTGAGCAGCAGCGACACCTGCGGGTAGCGTTCGCAGAACGGGCGTACCAGCGGAGCGACGAGGTGCAGCAGCGTGGGCGTGGCGGAATCCACCCGAAGTACGCCCTGCGGCGCGCCGCCCGCGGAGAGGATTTCGGCTTCGGCGGCTTCGATGTCGTGCAGTATCTGCCGCGCGCGCTCGAAAAAACGGCAGCCTTCTTCGGTGAGCCGCAGTTGGCGCGTGGTGCGGTTGAGCAGGTTGGCGGAGAGTTTGTCTTCCAGCCGCTTCACGGTACGGCTGACGGCGGAGTTGGCCAGCCCGAGCCGCTCTGCCGCGCGGCTGAAACTGCCGCTTTCCACCACCTGCACGAACGCGGCCAGTTCGTCTGAATGGGTTTTCATTGTTGCTTTTCCTGGAAAAGTGTTTTGCAATTATTGCCGTTTTCATTATAAAGCATCGGAGTACAATAATGCTTTTTCAACGCAAATATTTGAAGGACCAACATGAATATTCTGTTAATTGACGGCGGCCAACATTTTGGCCATTCCGCCGGCCGCCTGAACCACACGCTGCACCAAACCGCACGCGACACGCTGACCGCACTCGGCCATGCGGTGAAGGAAACCGTGATTGAAGAGGGCTACGACACTGCCGCCGAAGTGGAAAAATGGCTGTGGATGGACGCGGTGGTTTGGCAGATGCCCGGCTGGTGGATGGGCGAGCCGTGGACGGTGAAAAAATATATCGATGAAGTATTTACCGCAGGCGTGGGCGAGAACAAGCTGGTGGCCAACGACGGCCGCCACCGTGTAAACCCGACGGAAGGCTACGGCACGGGCGGCTTGCTGCATGGCAAAAAACACATGATTTCATCCACTTGGAACGCGCCGATTGAGGCGTTTACCCGAGAAGGCGATTTCTTTGAGGGCGCGGGCGTGGACGGCGTGTACCTGCATTTCCACAAGGCCAACGAGTTCCTCGGCACGACGCGCCTGCCCTCGTTCATCTGCAACGATGTAATCAAGAATCCGCAGGTGGAGCGGTATTTGGCGGATTATCGGGCGCATTTGGAGAAGGTGTTCGGTAGGGCGTGATGGTGATATAAAAAGCAGCCTGCACTTTGGGAATTTGAAGTGCAGGCTGCTTTTTGTTGGGTTGTCCGGTTTTTTCGGAAGCTGTTTTCAGGTAGCCCTTGACGGGAGACTACCTGAAAAATATAGTGGATTAACAAAAACCAGTACAGCGTTACGGCAAGACGAGACAACGCTGTACTGGTTGTTGTTAATTCACTTTAAATGCTATGTTTGCTACCGCTCCCGCTATACACGTCAAACCGGGTTGATTTGCCCGTGTATTGGTAATCCGGCTTGCGGCCGCATAGGAAATCGCCCAAGCGCGGGCGTTTGACCACCACGCGGGCGGTGGCTGCGGAGAGGGCGGCATCGAGCAGGGCGGCGTCGTTTTGCGCGGTGCCGACCAGCTCGTGGAAAAAAGCTATTTCTTTTTTTACCGCTGCCGATTTGCGCCGTTCGGGGTACATCGGGTCGAGATAAACCACTTGCGGGCGGCCGATTTCGGCGGCCAGGCGCGGCATATATTCGACGGCATCGGCGTGGTGCAGGGTGAGGCGGGAAGCAGTTTCGGCGATATCGGGGTGGAGCAGGGCGCGAGCGAGGCCGTCGGCCAAGAGGCAGTATACGGCGGGATGCCGCTCGAAAATATGCACGTTCAGCCCGAGCCCGGCTAACACGAAGCTGTCGCGGCCGAGCCCGCCGGTGGCGTCCCATACGGTGGGCTGTTTGCTGCGGCCGGCGGCTTTGGCCAGCAACTCGCCGCCGCCGTGCAGCCGCCTGTGCTGCGCCGCGCCGGCGGTGAAATCTACCCACACGCTGCCTTTGTCGCCCGCGCGGTGCAACACGATGCCATGCTCTTCGGCGGCCAGGTAGAGGCCGGAGGCAGGCGGGGTGGTGGAGACAGCCAATGCGGGATGGCGGGCGTAGTCGGGCAGGGTGTGAGGGGCGGAGGTGATGAGCGGGATGAGGGACATGGCGGATTGGGTGTTTTAACTTTGTTGTAGCACACGCTTTCAGGTAGCCTATGGCTTGGTTTGGAAATATGAGGCGATGCCGGCGAGGAAACAGGCCAGGCAGGCTATGCCGATAAGCAGCCGGGCTGCGGGACGGCGGCGGGGTTTCTTCACCGGCAGGGTGAGCAGGTGCAACAGGGCGGCATAGGCCGGGGCAATCGCGAGCAATACTGCGGCGAACAGGATGCCGTCGGGCAGGCGGGAGAGTAGGGTGCTCATGGAGATTAGCTGTTTTCAGGTAGCCTTTGCTGAGGAGGGAGGCTACCTGAAAATGCGGGGCAAGGAAACGATAGCTGAAATATAGTGAATGAAAATTAAGAAGCTACTGTGTTCGTTTGCTTTGCTGTAACTTTATGCTGTTTGCGGTTTGCTGCTCTGCTTGGATTTTATGAATCCACGATAGCCCGCGAATTTTCAGGTAGCCTTTGAGGCTACCTGAAATTTTGCCGTTTGATTCCGGCCAGGCAGCCTGGCTATTCGATTTCCAAGCGCTCCATCCGGTAGCGCATGGAGCGGAAGCTGATGCCGAGCAGTTTGGCGGCCTGGGTGCGGTTGTAGCGGGTTTTTTGCAGGGCTTGCTCGATAATCAGCCGCTCTACGTCGTCGAGGTAGTCCTGCACCTGGGTGCGGCCGAGGACGAAGCCGGGCAGGTTGTCGAGCTGGCCGCTGCTTTCGGGGGCGGCTGCTTCGGCGGTGTCGGCGCTGCCGCTGTTTTGGCTGACGGCGGCGATGGCGCTGCCCCAGTCGTCTTCATCCAATAGCGGGGAGCTGGAGAGCTGGAGGTCGGCAGCATCGATGGTGTTGTCGGCGGCCAGGGCGACGGCGCGTTCGAGGATGTTTTCCAGCTCGCGGAAGTTGCCGGGGTAGCTGTATTGCAACAGCGCCTGTTTGGCGGGCTGGGTGAGGGTGTAGTCGCCGCCTTGGCGGTGTTTGCGCAAGAGCTGGGTGATGAGCTGGGGCAGGTCTTCGCGCATTTCGCGCAGGGGCGGCATGGTGAGGGAAACGACGTTGAGGCGGTAGAACAAGTCTTGTCGGAATGCGCCTTTGGCCACGAGGGCAGCGAGGTCTTTATGCGTGGCGGAGATGATGCGCACGTCTACTTTCACTTCTTGCGCATCGCCGATGCGGCGCACGGCTTTTTCCTGGATGGCGCGCAGGAGTTTCACCTGCATGTGCAGGGGCAGGTCGGCCACTTCGTCGAGGAAGAGGGTGCCGCCGTGGGCGTGTTGGAAAAAGCCGAGGCGGTCTTGATCGGCACCGGTGAAGCTGCCTTTTTTGTAGCCGAAGAATTCGCTTTCCATCAGGTTTTCGGGGATGGCGCCGCAGTTTACGGCCACGAAGGGGCGGTCGCGCCGCTCGGAGAGCTCGTGGATGCTGCGCGCGGCCTGCTCCTTACCGGAACCGGATTCGCCGGCGATATACACGGGCACGGTGGTGCGGGCAAGTTTGCGGATCATCTGCCGGGCTTCTTCGATTTGCGGGGAGCGGCCGATGAGGCGGGGGATGTCTTCGGGATTGGCGGCCGGCTGTTCGTCGGCTGCGGGCTGGAGCTTGCGGCCGGCGGCTTTGCTTTCTTGCAGCTCTTCGTTTTCAGGTAGCCCCTCGCTTTCAGGTAGCCCCTCGCTTTCAGGTAGCCCCTCGCTTTCAGGTAGCCCCTCGCTTTCAGGTAGCCCTTCGTCTGCGCCGTTTGCTTGGGGCGGGGGCTCTTCTTTGGCCGGTGCGGGGGCGGGGCGGCTGTCTTCTTCGTGGATTTTGATGGCGGATTTCACCAGGGTGCGCAGTTGCGCCAGGGTGATGGGCTTTTGCAGGTAGTCGAAGGCACCGGTTTTGATGGCCTGCACGGCCTGGTCGGCATTGCCGAAGGCGGTAATCACGGCCACGGGCACGTCGAGCTCTTTTTCGTTGATGTATTCCACCACTTCGAGTCCGGAGCCGTCGGGCATGCGCATATCGGTGAGCACGAGGGAGAACTTTTTGCTGTCGAGCCACTTTTTGGCGGCATTGACGCCCTCGGCGGTTTCCACCGACAAGCCCATTTTCATCAGGGTCATTTCCATCAGGTCGCGGATGTCTTGCTCGTCGTCCACAACCAATACTGGCTTTTGCAGGCTTTGTTTACTCATTGATATCTTTCGGCATGATTAGTTCGAATCCCTTGATTTCGGGATGATAGTGAAGCTGGCCGGAGTTGGCGTGCGCCAATTCGCGTGCCACATACAGCCCCAGCCCGGTGCCTTCGGCGCGGGTGGTGAAAAACGGCTCGAACAGGCGCGGCTGGTTTTCGGGCGATACGCCGGGGCCGTCGTCCATCACGGTGAGCGATACGGATACGTTGTCGTCGGTGGGCTTCACCAACACGGTGATGGAGTCGGCCTGCTTGCTGCCGTGCTGCCAGGCGTTGTTGATGAGGTTCCACATAATCTGCTGCAGGTGCATTTTGTCGAAATACACTTTCAGCGCGCCGCCCTGCATATAAAGGTGCACGGCGTGTTTGGCTTCGGGATGGGTGAGCAGGAATTCCTGCTTGAAATCGAGCCAGAATTTCATCAGGTTGATGGATTGGGCGTCGAGCCGGTCGCTCTTGTTCAGGCTGCTCACTTCTTCCAGCATTTTATCGATGCGCTGGATGTTGTTGTCGATGATGCCGCACAGCTTGGTGGTCATCGGATCTTCGTCTTCCTCGGCCAATAAGCCGTTGGATTGGCGGATAGCGGAGAGCGGGTTGCGGATTTCGTGCGCCAGGTTGGCCGTGAGCTGGCCGAGCGCGGCCAGTTTGGTGGCCATGGCTTCCATGGCGACTTCTTGGTCGGAGCGGATAAACAGCATCAGCAGCGATTCGTCTTCGCGCACCAGCGGGCGGGCGCGCACCTGCACGCCTTGCCCGCCCAGCTCAACATGGGTGATGAAGTTGCGTGTAGGCGCGCGCTGCCAGCGTTTCACCAAAATATCGAACATTTCTTCGTGTCGGTCGACTTTTACATAGGGGAAATAGAGGCCGGCCTGGCGGTTCATCAGCCAGATGCGGCTGCCAGTATCCACTACCACCACGGCCTCAGCCACATGGTTGAGCACCAGTTCGTTCAGACCTTTGAGGCGGTCGAATGCGCGGCGGTGTTTACTCAGGGTGTTGGCGGCGCGGTTGAGGAAGGAGGCATAAAACGAGGTGATCAGCGCCACCAGGTAGCCCACCGCCGAGAGTACGATGGTGTGGACGACTGCGCTGCTGCCTGCCTGGCTGTTGGCGTCAAACGGCCAATAACGCAGCCAAGTGCCGATAAACAGCAAAAGGGCGACATAAGAGGCATACAAGAGCGGATAGCGGCCGTGGCTGAGCAGGCAGGACACGCCGATAAAGGGCAGGATGAGGATGCCGAAGCCGGAGGAAATGCCGCCGGCCAGGTGCATCAGCAGCACCATCATGGTGATGTCGGCCACCGCGCTGATGTTGGGCAGGTTGTTTTTCTGCTGCTGCCAGTTGGGAAATACCATGCTGAACACAATCAGCCCGCCGTACACCGCCGCCCAGATATAGAAACGGCTGCCGAAAATGGGCATCGAAGCCAGTCTGGCCATGCCCACATTCGAGCCGTAGGCATTGACCAGCACGTGGAAGGTGAGCAGCGAAAGCAAAAGGCTCACGCGGGCGATGTTCATCAGCCAGGGCAGGCGGTTGAGTTGGCTGTCCCATTCGTTGGGGGTATACGGTTTCGGCAGCTGAATCATGCTTCGCCCTCCTGCGTGCCGCTCAGGCTGATGAGGCTGCCTGAAACATCCAACACCCGGCCTTTGCGGCCGCGTTTGCCTTCAATATCCTGCACGCGTAAGCGTTCGCGGTGTGCCGCACCGCGTTTGCCGCGGCTGCATACCCAGAAATCGGGAGTGGACACCAAGGCGGTCAGTTGCAGCGTGTCGCCGCCGCGCAGCGACATCAATTGCAGGCCGCGCCCTTTGGCCATCACTTTTAATTCGCCGATTGGGAAGGCGAGCAGGTGTTTTTCCGCACTGGCCAGCACCAAGCGGCAATCGGGGTTGATCAGCGCAGACTGGCGCACCGGCTGCGGCATCAGCAGGGTTTCGCCAGCCTCCAGTTTCACCACTTCCTTGCCCGCCTTCACGCGGCCGACCAAATCGCCCAGTTTGGCGATGAAGCCGTAGCCGCCGCTGCCGGCCAGCAGGTAGTGCTCTTGCGGCTGCCCGGCCAACATGGTAAGCACCGACGCGCCCGGCTGCAATTCCAAGAGCGAGGCCAGCGGCACGCCGTCGCCGCGCCCGCCGGGGATTTCGGCCGGATCGATGGTGTAGCTGCGGCCCAGCGTGTCGAGCACCACCACCGGATCGACGGTACGCGTTTCCAGCGTTTGCTGCAATTCGTCGCCTTCTTTAAACGCGGTGGCCGACAAATCCAGCCCGTGCCCGGCACGGCTGCGAATCCAGCCCTGGCGCGACAGGATGAGCGTTACCGGTTCGTCGGCCGTGGTGTGGGTGAGCGCGGCGCGTTCGGCTTCGGCCACCAGCGTGCGGCGCGGGTCGCCAAATTGCTTGGCATCGGCCTGCATCTCTTTGATGATGAGCTTTTTCTTCGCGCCTTCGTCGGCCAATAAGTTTTTCAGGTAGCCTTCTTCTTCACGCAAATCAGCCAATTCCTGCTCCAGTTTGAAACCTTCCAAACGGGCGAGCTGGCGCAGGCGGATTTCCAAAATATCTTCGGCTTGGATTTCGGAGAGGCCGAAGGCAGCCATCAATTCGGGCTTGGGCTCGTCGGCTTCGCGGATGACGCGGATTACCTCGTCGATGTGCAAAAAGGCGGTCATGCGCCCGTCGATGATGTGGATGCGTTTGAGCACCTGTTCCAAACGGTGTTGCAGGCGGCGGGTTACGGTGGACACGCGGAAATCGAGCCATTCCTGCAGGATGGTTTTCAGGTTTTTCTGTGCGGGGCGGTTGTCGAGCCCGATCATCACCAAGTTGGCCGGCACATTGCCTTCCAGCCCGGTTTGCGCCATTAGGGTGTTGATGAAGTTATCCGGTTCGATGCGGCTGGATTTGGGCTCGAACACGAGGCGCACAGGGTGTTCGCCGTCGCTCTCGTCGCGCACTTTGTCGATGAGCTCGAGCATCAGCTTTTTGGTGTTGAGCTGGTCTTGGTTGAGCTGTTTTTTGCCGGATTTGGGCTTGGGGTTGGTTTGCTCTTCGATTTCGGCCAGGATTTTCTGCGCGCTGGTGTTGGGCGGCAGCTCGGTGATGATGAGGCGCCATTGGCCGCGCGCCAGTTTTTCGATTTCGTAGCGGGCGCGCACGCGGATGCTGCCTTTGCCGGTTTCGTAGAGCTGGAGCAGGTCTTTGGCCGGGGTGATGATGTGGCCGCCGCCGGCGAAATCGGGGGCTGGGATGTGTTCCATCAGCTCGGCGGTGGTGAGCGCGGGCTTTTTGAGCAGGGCCACGGCGGCAGCGGTGACTTCGCCCAAGTTGTGCGGCGGGATTTCGGTGGCCATGCCCACGGCAATGCCGGAGGCGCCGTTGAGCAGCACCATGGGCAGGCGGGCGGGTAGCGCCACGGGCTCTTCAAACGCGCCGTCGTAATTCGGCACGAAATCCACCGTGCCTTGATGCAGCTCGGAAAGCAGCAGTTCGGCAATCGGGGTGAGGCGGGCTTCGGTGTAGCGCATGGCGGCCGCGCCGTCGCCGTCGCGCGAGCCGAAGTTGCCGATGCCGTCGATTAAGGGATAGCGCAGGGTGAAGTCTTGCGCCATGCGCACCATGGCGTCGTAGGCGGAAGCGTCGCCGTGCGGGTGGTATTTGCCCAGGATTTCGCCCACCACGCGCGCGGATTTCACCGGCTTGGAGTTGGTGGTCAGCCCCATTTCCTTCATGGCAAACAGGATGCGCCGCTGCACGGGCTTTTGGCCGTCGCCCACGTCGGGCAGGGCGCGGCCTTTCACCACGCTCATGGCGTATTCGAGGTAGGCGCGTTCGGCGTAGGGGGCGAGCAGCAGGATGTCGCGGTTTTCGGCGGATGCGGTGTTTTCTGGCATGGTGTGGCTGGCGTTTCGGTTGCTAAACGCCGTAATTGTAAAGCAAGCAAGGGTTTTCAGGTAGCCTGCGGGGCGGTGGGGCTGGCTGAAACCATCGCGGGAGAACGGGTTAAGTTTTGTAGTATGCCTTGCGGGCAGCGGGAAGGGGGTTTTATAATTGCGCGCTTCCAGCGAGCCCGCATGATGAAGGCTACCTGAAACCGGGAAGCCGGTATATGCCGGCATGAAACGTCTGATTCACTTTTAAGAGGTAAAAATAATGACTGAAAAACAAATCAAAATTTTAGGTGTCGTGGCCAGCATCATGGCTGTGGGCATGTATGTGGCCTACATTCCGCAGATTGCCGACAACCTGGCCGGACACAAAGGCAATCCGGTACAGCCTTTCGTGGCCTTTGTGAACTGCACGCTGTGGACTGGCTACGGCCTGTTTAAAAAACCGCGCGACTGGCCGATTGTGGTGGCCAACGTGCCGGGTATCTTTTTGGGTTTGGCTGCCTGTTTTACCGCGCTGTAAGCCTTTTCACTTCGCAATAGCCATGTTTTCAGGTAGCCTTTCGCCCACACGGCAGGCTACCTGAAAACATTGCAGGGTTTCTGCCCAATGCCATCCAACCCCAAGCCCATGCTCTATCTGCACGCCTTTCCCTCGCCCTTGGACAATATCCTCGCCGCCGCCAGCGAACGCGGCCTGTGCCTGCTAGAATTTGCCGGCAGCCAGCGTATCGACAGCGAATTGCGCGATCTTCAGCGCCTGCTCGGCTGCCAAACCAAACAGGGCGAAAACGAACACACCCGCCTGGTGCAAACCCAGCTGGGCGAATATTTCCAAGGCACGCGCCGCGAGTTTAACGTGCCGCTGCACGCCCCTGGCAGCCCGTTTCAGCGGCGGGTATGGGACGCGCTGCAAACCATCCCTTATGGCGAAACCACACATTATCAGGCACTGGCCGAACAGCTCGGCAACCCTGCCGCCGTGCGCGCCGTGGCTGCTGCCAACGGTGCCAACCGCCTCTCCATCCTCATCCCCTGCCACCGCGTCATCGGCAAAGACGGCAGCCTCACCGGCTACAGCGGCGGCCTGCAGCGCAAACAATGGCTGCTCGACCACGAACAGGGCAGGCATCAGATGCAGCCTGATTTGCTGGGCTAAGCAGAGGCGTTTCAGCCAGCCTGCCCGTGCGCTAAAGGCTACCTGAAATTCCATCTGCTTCATTTTTCACGTATCATCTGCCTCCCCGCAACCAACGCCAACGTCATGACTACCTTCACCCACCAACACACCGCCCACTGCGAAAGCGGCGTGATGTCCGCCCTCCTCACCCACCACGGCTGCGCCATGAACGAAGCCATGGTGTTCGGGCTTGCCCACGCGCTCACCTTTGTGTATTTGCCCGTGGTCAAGCTCAACAGTATGCCCCTGATCTCCTACCGCATCGCCCCGCGCGGCATCATCAAAAACGTTTGCCGCGCCCTTGGTGTGAAGCTGGATATGCGCAAATTCGCCCAAGCCGAGCGTGGTGCGGCCGCGCTGGATGAGGCGCTGTTGCGTGGGCAGATTGCCGGTTTGCAAACCTCTGTGTATTGGCTGCCTTATTTTCCGCCCGAAATGCGCTTTCATTTCAACGCCCACAATCTGTTGGTGTATGGCCGCGAAGGCGGGGATTATTTAATCAGCGACCCCGTGTTTGAAACGCCCCAGCGCTGCGCCGCTGCCGATTTGCAGCGCGCCCGCTTTGCCAAAGGCGCCCTGGCCGGCAAAGGCCTGATGTACACGCTCGACATCGCCAGCCTGCCGACAAAGCAACAGCTGGCCGAGCGCCTGCCCGCCCTGCTGTATGCCGCCATCCGCAAAAACGCCAAACAAATGCTCGCCCCCGTGTTTTTCGTGGGCGTGCGCGGCATCCGCACCGTGGCCAAGAAAATCGAGTGCCTGCCGCAAGAGCCAGAAAAATACCAAAAGCTGTGGCTCGGCCATCTCGTTCGCATGCAGGAAGAAATCGGCACCGGCGGCGCCGGCTTCCGCTATCTTTACGCCTATTTTTTGGAACAGGCCGCCGATATTTGCGCCAACCCCGCCCTGCAAGCCGCCTCGCAGGAAATGACCGCCATCGGCGACCAATGGCGGCAGCTGGCCAGCCAGTGCGTGAAACAATGCCGCCGCCCAAGCGAACAAGGCTGCGCCCAAATCGCCGCCTTCCTGCGCGAAATTGCGGATAGGGAAGAAAAACTGTGGCGCGGGCTGCTGCGTGTTATGAAATAGGCTGAAAGGCTACCTGAAACTTCAGGTAGCCTTTGCCGATAGTTTTATTATGAGTGGATTAACAAAAATCAGGACAAGGCGGCGAGCCGCAGACAGTACACACGTTACGGCAAGGCGAGCCAACGCTGTACTGGTTTTTGTTAATTCACTATAAATGCCGAATTACTCACTCTAAACTACTGAAACTACTGCTTTGATTTTCAGATTTCCTTGTTTAGAATTTTCTTTTTCAACTACACACATACAAAAATCATGGATTTGGATATTCAACAACTCTCTTCAATTTCCGGCTGGGAACGGCTTATCGAAGTCGGCATTGCCTTCGGTACCAACCTGCTGGCCGCGTTGGCCATTTTCTTTATCGGCAGATGGATTGCCACCCGTATCGTTATCCTGATGAAGGCCGCGCTGATTCGTGCCAGAGTGGATAAAACGCTGGTCAGCTTCCTTGGCAACGTAGCCAATGTCGGCCTGCTTATCTTGGTTATCATCGCCGCGCTGGGCAAGCTGGGCATTCCCACCACGTCGGTTACCGCCTTAATCGGCGGCGCGGGCTTGGCAGTCGCCCTGTCGCTGAAAGACCAACTGTCGAACTTCGCCGCCGGCACGCTGATTATCCTGTTCCGCCCGTTCAAAGTGGGCGATTTCATCAAAGTGAACGGCTTTGAAGGCACGGTGGGCGAAATCAAAATGGTGCAGACCACATTGCACACGCCGGACAACGAAGAAGTCATCCTGCCCAACAGCGTGGTGATGGGCAACAGCATCGTCAACCGTTCTTCCAACCCGTTGTGCCGCGTGCAGGTGGTGGTGGGCGTGGATTACGCCTGCGATTTGAAAGCCGCCAAAGCCGCCGTATTGAAAGCCGCCACAGAGCATCCCCTGTGTGTGCAGACCAAAGACAGGCAGGCCGTGGCATACATCACCAACCTGGGCGACAGCGCCATCGAAATCACGCTGTGGGCGTGGACGAACGAAGCCGATTTGGGCGCATTCCGCTTCGGCCTGAACGAGCAGGTGGTGGAAAACCTGCGCGCCGCCAATATCAATATTCCCTTCCCGCAACGGGATGTCCATATTATTTCTCAGGGCTGATTAAAAGGATAAAAATTTAATCCACTATAGCTGAACAGCGGGCGTTGCCGCAGAAATGAAAGGCTACCTGAAATTTCAGGTAGCCTTTTCCATGCTAAAGCGGCAGGCTTATTTGGCGGGGGATTTCATCAGCTGGTCGAACACGCCGCCGTCGCCGAAGTATTTGGGCATGATTTCCTTCCACGGGCCGAATACGTCGGTGGGGCGGAAGGTTTCCACCGGCGGCAGGGTGTCGGCGTGGGCGGCGAGCACTTCAGGGTTAGCCGGGCGCAGGTAGAGGCTGGCGCCGAGCTCTTGCGCTTCTTTGCTCCACAGGTATTTCAGGTAGGCAGTGGCCGCTTCGCGCGTGCCGCGTTTGTCCACCACGCTGTCCACCACGGCCACCGGGCTTTCCATGCGCACGGAGTAGGCGGGATACACAACTTCAAACTGCCCTTCGCCAAACTGTTTGGCAGCCAGCCGGGCTTCGTTTTCAAACGTTACCAGCACATCGCCGATCTGGCGCTGCACGAAGGTGGTGGTGGCCGCGCGGCCGCCGTTGTCGAATACCGGCACGTTGTGCATCACCCTGCCCACGAATTCGCGCGCTTTCGCGTCGTCGCCGTTGTTGGCCTTCAGCGCGTAGCCGTAGGCGCCGAGGAAGGAATAGCGGCCGTTGCCGGTGGTTTTCGGGTTGGAGATGATTACTTTGATGCCGTCTCGCGCCAAATCGTTCCAATCGCGGATGTTTTGCGGATTGCCCTTGCGCACGAGGAAAACGGTGGTGCTGGTAAACGGCACGGCGTTATCCGGCAGGCGGCTCTGCCATTCGGGCGAAACGAGGCCTTTCTCCACCAAAAGCTCGATGTCGGAACTCTGGTTCATGGTCACCACGTCGGCCTGCAGGCCGTTGGCCACGGCCAGCGCCTGCTTGCTCGAGCCGCCGTGCGACTGTTTGATGGCGATGTCGGGATTTTGCCGGTTGAACAGCGGGTTGTATTTTTCGTAAAAATTGCGCGCCACGTCGTAGGATACGTTGGTGAGCTCAACCTTGCCCGCGGCAGGGGCGGCAGGGCCGGAGGCGGCGGATGATGCGTTGCCGCCCCCGGGCGCGCCTTCCTGCGGCGAGCAGGCAGCCAGCAGCACGGCGGCAACCAGCGGGGCGAAAGTGCGGATGTTCATGGTGGTGTTCCTTTCAATCGGATTGCAGACAGGCGCTACTCTACCCAGCGGCGGCGAAAAAGGGAAAGAATCGTTGGTTGTTTGTTTAGACGGTTTGCTTATATGGCAGGCTGTTGGTGCTTCAAACGGGCGGTTTCCATCCTCCAGTGGCGGAGAAAGGCTACCTGAAAAATGTTTCAGGTAGCCTTTGCTGCAGGAAAGCCTGCACGGTGCGTAGGGTGCGTGCCACGGGCACGCACGCCGTTGTCAGTTATTCCAAAACCGCGTGCGTGCGTTCCGCACACACCCTACACCCCGCACAATGGGCAGGCTACCTGAAATTCATTTTCAGGTAGCCTGTTGATAGGGCAGGGCGTAGGTTGGGTTGGTAAACCCGACATTCCACAATTTAATTTGTTGGGTTACGCCTATGGCTAACCCAACCTAATCACTACGGCTGTTGGTTGGGGAAGTGCAATAATTTCCGACGCTCCGGATGCACCCATCTTTCAAACACGCAGGCCCTCCCACTGTAAAAATCGGGATTGAATAAATCGATACCGAAATGGCTGCAATAGCGTTCCACCATTTCCGGGGTCAGGCGGTCTTTGATGCGCCGGGCTTGGTATTGTTCTATTTCTTCAAAGGGTAATGGATCGCCCTGGTCGACAAACTCCCAGCGGCTTTCATGATGTGCCGCAATATAACGGCGGGGAAATTGATCGCACCAGCCTGTCCCTGTTGCAGAAAGCACTTTTTCTGCCCGCGTATAGTCTTCATAAAGAAATTGTGTTGAGCCTGGTTTGATTTTAGGAATATCCCGTACCAAGGTTACGGCTATTTCACGCACTCCTAATTTCTCACATAAATATGGAGGATCCGCATAGAGATCTGTACCATTGGGACTATTATTAACATAAACACACCAATTAGACTGGGTTTCGGAAACCATCACTTTGGATCGGTTTAGTGGCAACAGGCTATTCAATCGCTGCTCCCATGTGCCCCCGATATCAATTTTTTGTACAGGCACACGGCGTTCGTTAACCACATCCCGTTTGCGTTCCCACTGCACGATAAAATCAACCAGTTCGTCATAGGGAGTTTCGAAAAAGGCCATGAGATTGGTGGTGGGGGCGTAGCGGTGGAGGAAAAATTCGGGGTCGCGCATGGGTTTCCTTGGTTGTTGCGGGGCATAGGGGCTACCTGAAATTTCAGGTAGCCTTATATGATGCCCGATCATAGGGGAAAGCGGTAAATGCCTGACTTAACAGTATCTTAGGCGGTTTCTTTTCTTTCCAGGCAGCCTTTCGTCATGTTAGGTCGGCCTCAAAGGCTGCCTGAAACTTGTCTGCATTATTTCGCCTGTTGTGCGGCCAGTTTTTGCGAGAAGGCGGCCACTTCTTCGCGTTTGGCGTGGGCTTTGCCGCTGTCGATGGCTTCGCGTGCCATGTCCACGCCTTCGTCGAGCGTGGCGGCCACGTTGCCGGCGTAGAGCGTGGCGCCGGCGTTGAGTAGCACGATGTCGCGGTGGGCGCCGGCTTCGCCTGCGAGCACGCGGTCTATCATGGCGAGCGATTCGGCGGCGGAGGCTACCTTGATGTCGTTGAGATTGGCGCGCACGGGCAGGCCGAATTGTTCGGGGTGGATGTCGTATTCGGCGATCAGGCCGTCTTTGAGTTCGGCCACGCGGGTGGGGCCGGTGAGGGTGATTTCGTCGAGCCCGTCGCTGCCGTGCACCACGAGGGCGTGTTTGCTGCCCAGCTGCTGGAACACGCGGGCGAGGATGCCCACCAAATCAATGTGGAATACGCCGATGAGCTGGTTGGCGGCGGCGGCGGGGTTGGTGAGCGGGCCCAAGATGTTGAACACGGTGCGCACACCCAGCGCGCGACGCACGGGGGCGACGTATTTCATGCTGCTGTGGTGGTTGGGGGCAAATATAAAGCCTGCGCCGCATTGGTCGATGCATTGCCCCACCTGCTCGGGCGAGAGGGCGAGGGAGATGCCGGCCAGCTCCATCACGTCGGCCGAGCCGCTGGAGGAGGAGACGCTGCGGTTGCCGTGTTTGGCTACTTTTGCCCCGGCGGCGGCGGCCACGAACATGGCTGTGCTGGAAATATTGAAGGTGTGCGCGCCGTCGCCGCCGGTGCCGACCACGTCGACGAGCTTGTCGGGCTCGGACACGGGCACTTGGGCGGCAAATTCGCGCATCACTTGGGCGGCGGCGCTGATTTCAGACACGGTTTCCACTTTGATGCGCAGGCCGATGAGGATGGCGGCAATCAGCTCGGGGGCGACTTCGCCGCGCATGATTTGGCGCATGAGGTCGGTCATTTCGTCGTGGAAGAGTTCGTTGTTGCTGAGCAGGCGCTGCAGGGCTTGTTGGGGAGTAAACATGGGGTTTCCTTATGAGGTGGTTTGGGTTTCAGGTAGCCTTTGCGGAAAAAGGAAAGGCTACCTGAAAGCTGTCGGCATGTTCAGGTAGCCTGTGGGATGCTATTTCTGCAAGGCGGCTTTGAGCAGGCGGCTCACCTCGCTCATGTCGGCCTGGCCGGCAAGGCGTTTTTTCAGCACGCCCATGGCTTTGCCCATATCGGCCATACCGGATGCGCCGGTTTGGGCGATGGCTTCGGCCACGGCGCTTTGGATTTCGGCTTCGGAAAGCATTTCGGGCAGGTAGCGCTGGAGGATGGCTACTTCGGCCAGCTCTTTGTCGGCCAGGTCTTGGCGGCCGGCTTCGTGGTAGATGGCGGCGCTTTCTTTGCGTTGCTTAATCATTTTGCTGAGCATGGCGGTGATTTTGGCGTCGTCGGCTTCGGTGCGCTCGTCCACTTCGTAGCGTTTGATTTCGGCGTTGGCCAGGCGGATGGTGGATAGGGCGAGCGTGTCTTTGGCGCGCATGGCGGTTTTCATGTCTTCGGTGAGGCGGGCTTTCAGGCTCATGGTGTTCTCCTTATTTGTTTGAGGTTTGAATTTTGGGTTTCAGGTAGCCTTTATTGTTGCAACGAGGCGAGCCGACGCGGGAATGAAAGTTCGGCTCATTGGCTACGTACGGGCAGCGTGCTCTTTGAGGAAATTGGCCAGCATGTCGTGGCCGTGTTCGGTGAGCAGGGCTTCGGGGTGGAATTGTACGCCTTCCACGGCGTATTGTTTATGGCGCACACCCATGATTTCGCCGTCTGCCGTCCAGGCGGTGATGTCGAGGCATTCGGGCAGGCTGGCGCGTTCGATGGCTAGGCTGTGGTAGCGGGTGCAGTTTACGGGGTTGGGCAGGCCGGCGAATACGCCGCTGTTGGTGTGGTGCACGGGCGATACTTTGCCGTGCATCATCTCTTGCGCGCGCACGATGCGGCCGCCGAAGGCTTCGCCGATGGCCTGGTGGCCGAGGCACACGCCCAAAATGGGAATCTGCCCGGCAAAGCGGCGCAGGGCGGGCACGGAGATGCCTGCTTCTTTGGGCGAGCAGGGGCCAGGGCCGATCACGAGATATTGGGGCCGGAGTTCGGCAATTTCGTCTAGCGTGATGTCATCGTTGCGGCGCACGCTGATTTCCTGGCCGAGCTCGGCGAAATATTGGACGATGTTGTAGGTGAAGGAGTCGTAGTTATCGATAAACAAAAGCATAATTTGAATATATTATTGATTTGTAATATTGTATTAATTTTACCGGCGGCTTCTGCGGTTTCAAGAATCCGACGCTGGATTTCGCTTTCCAGCCAATATGTGATTCTGCCATCTTTTCTGCCTTTCGGGAAAGTGCCGTTTTTTAATCCGCCATCATTTTTAGCGTTTCTTCCGGCAGGCGGGATTCCCATTTTCAGGTAGCCCAAGCGATGCGGAGGCACAGGCTCTCGGGTATAATCCAGCCCGTTTTGCCGACTGAATTTTTCGAGGAGGAAACATGTTTCAATCGTTTAAAACCGCAGTGGCGGGGGCGCAGATTTTGTTTGTGGCCTTCGGCGCCATGGTGCTGGTGCCGCTGCTCACGGGGCTGAACCCGGCGATGGCGCTGCTGGGCGCGGGCATCGGTACGCTGCTGTTTCAGGCGCTGACCGGCCGCAAGGTGCCGATTTTTCTGGGTTCGTCGTTTGCGTTTATCGCGCCGATTATCTATGCCATGCAGGAATGGGGCATGGGCGGCACGATGTTCGGGCTGTTTGCGGCGGGCTTTATGTATTTTGTGTTTGCCGCGCTGATTAAGTATTTCGGGCTGCCGGTGGTCAACCGTTTGCTGCCGCCGGTGGTGATCGGGCCGGTGATTATGGTGATCGGGCTTTCGGTGGCGGCGGTGGCCGGCAGCATGGCGATGGGCCGGGCGGGCGGCAATCAGGTGTTAGATTACACTCATTCGCTGCTACTTTCCGGCTTTACCTTTGCGGTAACCGTGATGGTGGCGGTGTTCGGCAGCAAGATGATGAAGCTGGTGCCGATTTTAATCGGGGTGGCGGCGGGCTATTTGATGGCCCTGGCCATGGGTATGGTGGATACCGCGCCGATTGCGGCTGCGCCGTGGTTTGCCGTGCCGCATTTCCATTCGCCGCAGGTGAATTGGCAGGCTGCGCTGTTTATCTGCCGGTGGCGATTGCCCCGGCGATTGAGCACATCGGCGGCATCATGGCCATCGGCAAGGTAACCGGCAAGGATTATGCCGCCGAGCCGGGGCTGCACCGAACGCTGGCCGGCGACGGCTTGGGCGTGTGCGTGGCCGGCTTGATTGGCGGCCCGCCGGTAACCACTTACGGCGAGGTAACGGGCGCGGTAATGCTCACTAAAAACAGCAATCCGGCCATCATGACTTGGGCGGCCGTCTTCTCCATCTGCATGGCGTTTTTCGGCAAATTCAATGCTTTTCTGGCTTCGATTCCGCTGCCGGTGATGGGCGGAGTGATGATTCTGCTGTTCGGCACGATTGCTTCGCTGGGGCTGAAAACGCTGATCGATGCGCAAGTGAACCTGATGCAGCCGAAAAACCTGGTGATTGTGAGCTCGGTGCTCACCGTGGGCGTGGGCGGCATGGAAATGAAGCTGGGCAGTTTCAGCTTTGCCGGCGTGGGCTTGTGCGCACTGCTGGCGATTCTGCTGAGCCTGCTGCTGCCCGATGTGCGGCACGACGATTAACCTATTTGAGGCTACCTGAAAACGGAGCTTCCGAAGGAAGCGGAGTTTCTGCGAAGCTAAAACACCGCTTTCATAAGCTCAAACTTTCAGGTAGCCTGCCAACCAATCAAAACAACAATGAATAATAAACCAAACAAATGGCTGTGGCTCTTGGTGTTGCTCGGCATCGCCGCCTATTTCCACTTTGCCGAACAGCCAAAATCCAAGCCGGAGCAGGGCGCGCCGCAGCCGCAAACCGCTGTAGTCGAGCAGACGCGCACACCACACCGAAACGCTGCCCAACCCTCTGCCAAGCCGGCAGCAGACGGTGCCGAACTGATTGCCCAAGCCTTTGCCGAGCAGCGCAGCGATGTGCAGGTGAGCGGCAGCGGCAAAGTGCACCGCACCCTGCCTGATGACACCCAGGGCTCGCGCCACCAGCGTTTCATCATGAAGCTCTCCAACGGCCAAACCGTATTGGTGGCGCATAATATCGACCTCGCGCCGCGCATTCCGCGTTTGCAGCGCGGCGACACGGTGGGCTTTTCCGGCGAATACGAATACAATGCCCAAGGCGGGGTGATCCACTGGACGCACCACGACCCGGCCGGCCGCCATGCGGACGGCTGGCTGGAGCATAACGGACAGCGCTATCAGTAGCGGCATTTCACAGGCTACCTGAAAACAGCGGGAGGCAGCTTTCAGGTAGCCACATAAGCCAAACGTCAGACTAATCAGAAAGGAACAATCATGCGGGATTTTCGTAAACCAGATTTCAACAGCCAGATGGGCGAACAGATCAAACAAATTTTCTCCGCCGCCATTTTGGAAGACGAGCCGTTTGATGAGGACGGCATCAACGTGGAGCTGGCCGCCCCGTGGCGGCGCATCATGGCAGCACTCTTGAATCTGTTGTTGCTCATGGTGCTGACTTTCGGCATCGGCCTCATCGTCAGCCTGATCAGCAGCTTGTTGGGCAGCAATTTCGGCAGCCCCGCCCTTATCGGCTACGGCACGGTATTGGCCTATGTTATCGGGCAGGCCATGCTGATGGCCAATAGCGGGCAAAGCCTGGGCAAACGCATTATGGGCATCCGCGTGATCAGCGAAGACGGCAGCGAGCCCAGCCTGGTGCAATACCTTCTGCTGCGCGAAGCCGTCATCCTGCTGCCGCTGGCCATCTTGCTGAAATTCCTCCCGCTTATCGGCGGCATGCTCTCCTTGGTAGTGGCTGCGGCCTGCATCCTGATGATGTTTATGGAAGACGGCAACCGCCGCACCGGGCAGGATATGCTGGCCAAAACCTTGGTTATCCGCGATTAAGCGCCAAAGGCTACCTGAAAATGTATGACGTAAACACCCACGACGTGCGCCGCTTTTTTGCCGACGTATGGCGGCAACGCCTTGCCCCGCTGCAACTGGACAAACTCCAGCAAAAAGCCCTGCGCATCATCGAAGCCCACCCCGAATACCACCATTATCTCGACAATATCGAACGCTACCTCGACCACAACTGGACGCCGGAGCAGGGCGAAACCAACCCCTTCCTGCATCTGTCGCTGCACCTTTCGATACAGGAGCAGAGCGATATCGACCAACCGCCCGGCATCCGCGCCATCCACCGCGAGCTGCAAGGCCGCTATGCCGGCGACTGGGTGCGTGCCGAACACGATATGATGGACGCGCTGGCCGAAACCATTTGGAGCGCGCAACGCAACGGGCAGGGGCTGGATGTAAACCTCTACATGACCCGCCTGCGCCAACTGGTCGGCTTGGGGCAGGAAGACCAGGCTCGCCTTAATCCGCATGAGGTGGCAAGGATGGAAACGGGGCAGTAGCCTGTTGTATTGAGTTAAAGAGAAAGGCTACCTGAAAGAGCTGCGAGGTTTTCAGGTAGCCTTTTTTTAAATTGAAGTGGCTATCGCCGTATGGTGGAGGATAACTAAAATACTTACTTCTTCATGCGTTGTTGGCTCGTCTAGCCGTACTACTTAGTACTGCCTACGGACCACCGCCGTGTATGAAAACATCATTATTGCAGCTATAAGCTTTCTGTCGCTAAATTTTTCAGGTAGCCTTCGTGTGGAAGGAACAGGTTACCTGAAAATTTGAGCTTGATATTAAAGCAAAAAGATTGTAGCTAGCCCGAGGAAAATCAGGAAGCCGCCGGAGTCGGTTACGGCGGTAATCAGCACCGAGCTGCCCAGTGCCGGATCGCGGCCGAGTTTGTCCATAATCACCGGAATCAGCACGCCCACGGTGGCGGCGAGCAGCAGGTTGAGCGTCATGGCGGCCACCATTACCAGGCCGATGCCGATGTTTTTATATAACAGCCAGGCCACCACGCCCATCACGCCGCCCCAAATCACGCCGTTGATTAGCGCCACGCCCACTTCTTTGCGCAACAGGTGCAGCGCTTGGCTACCTGAAAGCTGCCCCATGGCCATGGCACGCACGATCATGGTGATGGTTTGGTTGCCGGAGTTGCCGCCGATACCGGCCACAATCGGCATTAGCGCGGCCAGGGCGACAATTTGGGCAATGCTGCCTTCGAATGCGCCAATCACTCGGCTGGAGAGGAAGGCGGTGCAGAGGTTGATGGCCAGCCACATCCAGCGGTTTTTCACGGAATCAAGCACGGGGGCGAACAGGTCTTCGTCTTCCTGCAAGCCGGCCATGTTCAACATATCGGCTTCGGTTTCTTCACGGATTACGTCCACCATTTCGTCCACGGTCAGGCGGCCGATGAGTTTGCCATCGGCATCGGTCACGGGCGCGGTTACCAAGTCGTAACGCTCAAATGCCTGTGCGGCTTCTTCGGTGTTGTCTTCGGGGTGGAAGCACACAATGTCGCGCGCCATGATGTGCTCGACGATTTCGTCGGGGTCGGCCACGAGGAGCTTGCGGATGGGCAGCACGCCTTGCAAGACGTCGTTTTCGTCGACCACGAAGATTTTGTCGGTGTGGTCGGGCAGGCTCTCGAAGCGGCGTAGGTAGCGCATCACCACTTCGCAGGTAACATCGGCGCGGATGCTCACCAGTTCGAAGTCCATGATGGCGCCCACTTGGTCGTCGGCAAACGACATGGAGGCCTGTACCTTGGCGCGTTCGTCTTCATCCAATGATTTCAGGGCTTCGGCCACGACTTGGCGCGGCAGGTCGTCTGCCAGCTCGGCCAGGTCGTCCACATCCATGTCTTCCACGGCGGCCAGAATTTCCTGCCGCTCCATGTTTTCAATCAGAGATTCGCGGACGGCATCGGATACTTCCAACAGGATGGAGCCGTCGCTCTCCGGCTCCACCAATTTCCACACCAACAGGCGCGATTGCAGCGGCAACGATTCCAATACGGCGGCAATGTCGGCCGGATGCAGTTCGTGCAGAATTTCGATGAGTTCGGCCAGGCAGCTGTTGAGATAGGGATTATCCAGCACGCTGTCGGGCCGGATGGTGTTGGACACGGGCAGCAGGGCATCGGCCAGTTCGTGAATACGGCCGGTGTCGATCTGCGGTTGTTCGGAAGAGGGCAGTAGGGTAGGCATGCGCACTCCTTACCGTGCATCACGGTAATGGCGCACGGGAGAAATCAGGAAGAATAAATAAGGGAAAACAAAATCGGATGGGAACCGGAAGGATCCATAAGTTTGGCGCCCCAATCTGGCATCAATAGCAAACCGATATATTCTACACGTTTTTGCTCTGAGGCGACAAACCGCTTTCAGGTAGCCTGCAGCAGAGAAATCATGCACTATATCCATATATTTTATACGGCTAAACTTATGGCATTGATTTAAATAAAAACTCTGTAAAAAGGTGTGATTCTTACCAGCACTATTTTAATATAGAAAATTATTATCATTATAATATAATGATAATATTGTACTTTTAAGCCTGTTTATTTTGAATGCGGAAAAAAATTTGGTTACAATGCGAGTTGGTTTTACCTGCATTTTTATGTCTATTTCAGAGTGCAAACCATGTTGGCTAACTATTTTCCCGTTTTTGTCTTTATTTTGGTCGGCCTGATTGCCGGCGTGCTGTTTATCCTGCTCGGTACGCTGCTGGGCACCAAGCGCCACTATGCCGAAAAAGACCAGCCGTTCGAGTGCGGCTTCGAGGCGTTTGAAAACGCGCGCATGAAGTTTGACGTGCGTTATTACTTGGTGGCGATTTTGTTTATCCTGTTTGATTTGGAAGTGGCATTTATGATTCCGTGGGCAGTGGTGTTCAAAGATTTGCTGGCTCAGTCGGGGCAGTTTGCCTTCTGGTCGATGTTTGTCTTCATCGTCGTGCTCGGTGTAGGTTTTGTATACGAGTGGAAAAAAGGAGCGCTGGAATGGGAGTAGAAGGCATTCTGAACAAAGGGTTCATTACCGCCAGCGCGGATACCGTGCTCAACTATGTGCGTACCGGTTCGCTGTGGCCGGTAACTTTCGGTTTGGCCTGTTGCGCAGTAGAGATGATGCATGCCGGTATGGCGCGTTACGACCTCGACCGCTTCGGTATCATTTTCCGTCCGTCGCCGCGCCAATCCGACTTGATGATTGTGGCCGGTACGCTGACCAATAAAATGGCACCCGCCCTGCGTCGCGTGTACGACCAGATGGCCGAGCCACGTTGGGTGTTGTCGATGGGTTCGTGCGCCAACGGCGGCGGTTATTACCATTATTCCTATTCCGTGGTGCGCGGTTGCGACCGTGTGGTGCCGGTAGACGTATATGTGCCCGGCTGCCCGCCGACTGCCGAAGCCTTGATTTACGGCCTGATTCAGCTTCAGGGCAAAATCAAGCGCACTTACACCATTGCCCGCAACTAGGAGCGCACCATGCACCCGAAAGATTTATACAGCGCGGCACAGCGCATCTTGGCAGGCAAGGCGGATAAAGTATTGTTGGCTTTGGATGAAGTAACTGTCGAATGCCGCCCTGAACACTATCTCGATATTATGCAAACCCTGCGCGACCACGAAGAAATGCACTTTGAGCTCTTGGTGGATTTGTGCGGTGTCGATTACAGCACCTATAAAAACGAACCTTGGCCCGGTCAACGCTTTGCCGTGGTCAGCCAGCTGTTATCTGTGAAGAATAACCAGCGCATCCGCGTGCGTGTGTGGGCGGAAAACGACGATTTCCCGTTGGTTCAATCCGTTATCAATATTTACAACAGTGCCGACTGGTACGAACGCGAAGCCTTTGATATGTACGGCATCGTTTTCGAAAACCACCCCGACCTGCGCCGCATCCTTACCGACTACGGCTTTGTCGGCTACCCCTTCCGCAAAGATTTCCCCATTTCCGGCTATGTCGAAATGCGTTACGACGAAACCGAAAAACGCGTTATCTATCAGCCTGTAACCATCGAGCCGCGCGAAATTACCCCGCGCGTCGTCCGCGAGGAGAACTACGGTGGCCACTAAACTCAGAAACTACACCATCAACTTCGGCCCGCAGCACCCTGCCGCCCACGGCGTATTGCGCATGATTTTGGAATTGGACGGCGAACAAATCGTCCGCGCCGATCCTCATATCGGCCTGCTGCACCGAGGCACGGAAAAACTGGCCGAAACCAAAACCTACCTGCAAGCCCTGCCGTATATGGACCGTTTGGACTACGTTTCCATGATGGTGAACGAGCAGGCTTACTGTCTCGCTATCGAAAAACTGCTCGGCATCGATATCCCCATTCGCGCCAAATACATCCGCACCATGTTTGCGGAAGTAACCCGCATTCTGAACCACCTGATGGGCATCGGCTCACATGCCCTCGATATCGGCGCGATGACCGCCATCCTCTACGCCTTCCGCGATCGTGAAGAGCTGATGGATTTGTATGAGGCCGTTTCCGGTGCCCGTATGCACGCCGCCTACTTCCGCCCCGGCGGCGTATACCGCGACCTGCCCGACTTCATGCCCAAATATGAAGCCAGCAAATTTCGCAACGCCAAAGTGTTGAAAGAGCTCAATGAAGCCCGCGAAGGCACTATGCTCGATTTCATTGAAGCCTTCTGCCAACGCTTCCCCGGCCGCATCGACACCCTTGAAACCCTGCTGACTGATAACCGCATCTGGAAACAGCGTACTGTCGGCATCGGCGTGGTCTCTCCCGAGCGCGCCCTGCAAAAAGGCTTCACCGGCGTGATGCTGCGCGGCTCGGGCATCGAATGGGACGTGCGCAAAAAACAGCCCTACGAAGTTTACGACAAAATGGATTTCGACATCCCCGTCGGCGTGAACGGCGACTGCTACGACCGCTACCTTTGCCGCATCAACGAAATGCGTCAGTCTGTGCGCATTATTCAGCAATGCGTCGATTGGTTGCGCGTCAATCCCGGTCCCGTCATCGTGGACGACCACAAAGTTGCCCCGCCCAAGCGCACCGAAATGAAGTTCGGCATGGAAGATCTTATCCACCACTTCAAGCTCTTCACCGAAGGCATGCACGTGCCCGAAGGCGAAACCTACACCGCCGTGGAACACCCCAAAGGCGAATTCGGCGTATACATCATTTCAGACGGCGCCAACAAACCCTACCGTCTGAAAATCCGCGCCCCCGGCTTCGCCCACCTGCAAGGCATGGACGAAATGGCCAAAGGCCACATGCTCGCCGACGTCGTTGCCATCATCGGCACGCAAGACATCGTATTCGGAGAGGTAGACCGCTAATGTTATCCGCAGAATCCTTGAAACAAATCGATACCGAACTGGCCAAATACCCGGCCGACCGCCGCCGTTCCGCCATCATGGGCGCGCTGCGTATCGCCCAAACCGAAAAAGGCTGGCTCGCCCCCGAAACCATCGAATTTGTCGCCGAATATATCGGCATTACCCCAGTGCAGGCCTATGAGGTTGCTACCTTTTACAATATGTACGACCTCAAGCCTGTCGGCAAATACAAACTCACCGTCTGCACCAACCTCCCTTGCGCCCTGCGCGGCGGTGTGGATGCCGGCGAATATCTGAAGAAAAAACTCGGCATCGGCTACGGCGAAACCACGCCCGACGGCAAATTCACTTTGGTTGAAGGCGAGTGCATGGGCGCGTGCGGCGACGCCCCCGTGATGCTGCTGAACAACCATAAAATGTGCAGCTTCATGACCGAAGAAGCGATTGAAGCGAAACTCGCCGAATTGGGTTAGAGGCTACCTGAAACCGTAAAGGCCGTCTGAAAAACCAACGCAGGCCGCCCCGAAACCGAACAGGAAGAAAACAGAAAACCCTTTTCAGACGGCCTAACAGGCTACCTGAAAAACACCGCAATATTGACAGGCCGTCTGAAACCGACAAGGCCGCAGCAGAAACCGAAACACATAGGCACACCAAAATGGCTATTTACCAATCAGGCGTGATTTTTGACCAAGTGGATACCGCCAATCCCGATTGCTGGACGCTGGACGAATACGTCAAACGCGGCGGCTACGCCGCCCTGCGTAAAATTTTGGCCGAAAAAACGCCGCAAGACGACGTGATTGCCGAAGTCAAAACTTCCGGCCTGCGCGGGCGCGGTGGTGCCGGCTTCCCGTCCGGCCTGAAATGGAGCTTCATGCCCCGTTCCTTCCCCGGCGAAAAATACATCGTCTGCAACACCGACGAAGGCGAGCCCGGCACCTTCAAAGACCGCGACATCATCCGTTTCAATCCGCATGCCCTGATTGAAGGCATGATTATCGGCGGCTATGCCATGGGCGCGTGTGCCGGCTACAACTACATCCACGGCGAAATCTTCGAAGGCTACCAACGCTTCGAAGCCGCCCTCGCCCAAGCCCGCGAGGCAGGCTTCCTCGGCAAAAACATCCTGGGCAGCGGTTTCGATTTCGAACTCTTTGCCCACCACGGCTACGGCGCATACATTTGCGGCGAAGAAACCGCGCTGCTCGAATCGCTCGAAGGCAAAAAAGGCCAGCCGCGCTTCAAACCCCCGTTCCCGGCTTCGTTCGGTTTGTTCGGCAAACCCACCACCATCAACAACACCGAAACTTTCGCCTCCGTCCCGTTTATCATCCGCGACGGCGGTCAGACCTTTGCCGATAAAGGCATTCCCAACGCAGGCGGCACCAAACTCTTTTCCGTGTCCGGCCACGTTGAACGCCCGGGTAACTACGAAGTGCCGCTCGGCACACCCTTTGCCGACCTTCTGGCCATGGCAGGCGGCGTGCGCGGCGGTAAAAAACTGAAAGCCGTTATCCCGGGTGGTTCGTCTTCGCCCGTGATTCCCGGCGACATGATGATGACCCTCACCATGGACTACGATGCCATCGCCAAAGCCGGTTCCATGCTCGGTTCCGGTGCGGTTATCGTGATGGATGAAGACGTGTGCATGGTTAAGGCCTTGGAAAGATTGAGTTACTTCTACTTCGAAGAATCCTGCGGCCAATGTACCCCCTGCCGCGAAGGCACCGGCTGGCTCTACCGCATCGTTCACCGCATCGTAAACGGCCAAGGCCGTATGGAAGACCTCGAACTCCTGGAAAGCATCGGCAACAACATGGCCGGCCGCACCATCTGCGCCCTCGCCGACGCCGCCGTTTTCCCCGTGCGCGGTTTTATGAAGCACTACCGCGACGAATTCGTCCACTACATCGAACACGGCAAACCGATGAAAGAGCACAAGTGGTGCTAGCTGCCGGAATAATTGGGCTACCTGAAAGCAAAAAGGCCGTCTGAAAACAGGCTGCCTGAAAAACAGCCCGCAGGCCGTCGCCTTTTTTCAGACGGCCTCACAACGAAAAATTTTAAATACCCGTAACGTAGGAAATACACCATGTTACAAATCAGCATTGACGGTAAGGAAGTATCGGTAGAGCAGGGCGCGACTGTAATTGAAGCGGCGCAGAAGCTCGGCACCTACATCCCCCACTTCTGTTACCACAAAAAACTTTCCATCGCCGCCAGCTGCCGCATGTGCCTGGTGGAAGTGGAAAAAGCGCCCAAGCCGCTGCCTGCCTGCGCCACGCCGGTAACCGACGGCATGGTGGTGCACACCCATTCCAAAATGGCCAAGCAGGCGCAGGAAGGCGTGATGGAATTCCTGCTCATCAACCACCCGCTCGACTGCCCCGTATGCGACAAAGGCGGCGAATGCCAGCTGCAAGATTTGGCTGTCGGCTACGGCAAATCCACCACCCGCTACCTGTTCGAACCCAAGCGCGCCGTGGTGGCCAAAGAAATGGGGCCGCTGATTTCCACCGAAGAGATGACCCGCTGCATCCACTGCACCCGCTGCATCCGCTTCACCGAGGAAATCGCCGGCAACCAGGAAATCGGCATGGCCAACCGCGGCGAACATTCCGAAATCCTCACCTTCATCGGCCGCGCCGTGGAAACCGAACTTTCCGGCAACGTTATTGACCTCTGCCCCGTAGGCGCGCTCACCAGCAAACCCTTCCGCTTCAACGCCCGCTCCTGGGAGCTGAACCGCCGCAAATCCGTGTCTGCCCACGACGCATTGGGCAGCAACCTGATTGTGCAAACCAAAGAACACACCGTGCGCCGCGTGCTGCCGCTGGAAAATGAAGCCATCAACGAATGCTGGCTGTCCGACCGCGACCGCTTCGCCTACGAAGGCCTGAACCACGAAAGCCGTCTGAAAAATCCGAAAATCAAACAAGGCGGCGAATGGATCGATGTGGACTGGCAAACCGCGCTCGAATACGTGCGCAACGGCATCGAATGCATCGCCAAAGACGGCAACCAAGAGCAAATCGGCTTTTGGGCCAACCCCATGAATACGCTGGAAGAACTCTATCTGGCGAAAAAACTGGCCGACGGCATCGGCAGCCGCAACTTCGCCACCCGCCTGCGCGAACAAGACGGCCGTCTGAAAGGCACGTTGGCAGGCGCGCAATGGCTGGGCTGCAATATCGCCGACCTTTCCGATGCGCAAGCCGTGCTGGTGGTGGGTGCGAACCTGCGCCAAGAGCAGCCGCTGCTGACCGCCCGCCTGCGCGTAGCCGCCAACCAAGGCAGCAAAATCAGCGTGGTGGCCGCGCGTAAAGAGCAGTTGCACATGCCCTTGGCCGCACAGGAAACCCTGCATCCGAACCAATGGGCAGGCTACCTGAAAGCCCTTGCCGCCGATGCCGCCAATCCGATTCACGCCGGTTTGAAAGACGCGGAAAAAGCCGTCGTCCTGCTCGGCGCGGAAGCGCAAAACCACCCCGACTACGCCGTGATTTACACCGCCGCCCAAAGGCTGGCCGAACAAACCGGCGCGTCATTCGGCATCCTGCCGCAGGCTGCCAACAGCGTGGGTGCGGATTTGCTGAACGCCGACAGCGGCAGCATTGCCGAAATGATTGCCGCGCCGAAACAAGCCGTGCTGCTGCTCAACGTTGAGCCGGAAGCCGACGTGGCTGGCGGAGCCGCCGCCGTGGCCGCGCTGAAACAGGCCAAGAGCGTGATGGCGTTTACCCCGTTCGTCAGCGACACCTTGCTCGAGGTGTGCGACGTGCTGCTGCCGATTGCTCCGTTCACCGAAACTTCCGGCAGCTTCGTCAACATGGAAGGCCGTCTGCAATCTTTCCACGGCGTAGTAAAAGGCTTGGGCGAAAGCCGCCCGCTGTGGAAAATCCTGCGTGTGCTGGGTAACCTGCTGGAGCTGGAAGGCTTTGAATACGACAGCAGCGAGCAAATCCTGCACGACGCGTTGGATGCCCAAAGGCTACCTGAAAAACTGAACAACCGCAGCAGCTGGCAGGGCGAAGCCGCGCCTGCTGCCGCAGGCCTGATCCGCACCGGCGGCGTGGGCATCTACCACACCGACGCCATCGTGCGCCGCGCCGAAGCCCTGCAGCAAACCTCGCACGCCCAAGTGCCCGCCGCCCAAGTCCACCCCGATACGCTGGCCGCGCTCGGCCTCGCCGACGGTGCAACTGCCGAAGCCGTGCAGAACGGCAGCCGCGTGCGCGTAACCGTAATGGCCGACAACACTTTGCCGCCCAATGTCGTCCATCTGCCGCAGCATCCGGCCAACGCCGCGCTGGGTGGGCTGATGAACGCGATTGAACTGGAAGGAGTCTGATGATGCAGGAATGGTTTCAAGCCCTGTTTGCCGGCTGGTTCGGCGCGGCGGGTAACGACATCGGCCTCTTGGTGTCGATTGTCGTCAAAATCGTGATTATCCTTGTGCCGCTGATTCTGACCGTGGCCTACCTGACCTACTTCGAGCGCAAGGTCATCGGCTTCATGCAGCTGCGCGTCGGCCCGAACGTAACCGGCCCGTGGGGCTTGATTCAGCCGTTTGCCGACGTGTTGAAACTGCTGTTTAAAGAAGTTACCCGCCCCAGCTCGTCCAATAAAGCCTTGTTCTACATCGGCCCCATGCTCTCGCTCGCGCCTTCGTTTGCCGCGTGGGCGGTAGTGCCGTTTTCCGACCAATGGCTCTTAACCAAAGTCGATGCCGGGCTGCTGTATATCTTAATGATTACCTCGCTTTCCGTGTACGGCGTGATTATTGCCGGCTGGGCGTCCAACTCCAAATACGCCTTCCTCGGCGCGATGCGTTCTTCCGCGCAAACCATTTCCTACGAAATCGCCATGAGTGCGGCTTTGGTGTGCGTGATTATGGTTTCAGGTAGCCTGAACTTCAACGACATCGTGGCCGCGCAAAGCACCGGTATTGCGGGCGGCTCGATTTTCTCGTGGAACTGGTTCACCCTGTTCCCCGTGTTCCTCGTCTATCTGATTTCCGCCGTGGCCGAAACCAACCGCGCCCCGTTCGACGTGGCCGAGGGCGAATCCGAAATCGTGGCCGGTTTCCACGTTGAATATTCCGGCTTCGCCTTCGCCCTGTTTTTCCTGGCCGAATACATCTTCATGATTCTAATCGGCGCGCTCACCTCCATTATGTTCCTCGGCGGCTGGCTGTCGCCCTTTCCGCAAAGCTGGGGCATCGTCGGCACGCCCAGCCCGATTTGGATGTTTGCCAAAATGGCCTTCGTGCTCTACGGCTATCTGTGGATTCGCGCCACTTTCCCGCGCTACCGCTACGACCAAATCATGCGTTTGGGCTGGAAAGTGCTGATTCCCATCGGCTTTGTCGCCATCGTTTTCTACGGCCTGTGGATGGCTTCGCCGTGGAGCTTGTGGAAATAGGGCGGAACATTGATGAAATTGCGTATTTTGGCTTTACTTTCCGCATTCGCCTTACTGACGGCCTGCGGCACATTAACTGGTATTCCCTCTCACGGCGGTGGTAAACGCTTTGCCGTTGAGCAGGAATTAGTAGCCGCATCTGCGCGTGCGGCAGTAAAAAATATGGATTTGTCTGCATTGCAAGGCCGTAAAGTGGCAATACATGTTTCCACTATGGGCGATCAGGGCTCCGGCACAATGACCGGAGGCCGCTATTCGATAGATGCCTTGTTGCGTGGGGAGTATTTGAGCAACCCTGCTTCACAAACCCAGTATGAGTACCCGGTTTATACATCGACGGCCAATACGGTATCGGGTATGTTGACCAGTGCAACAACTTCAAAATCTGTGCTGAATGCACCATCTTCCATGCGCACTAAAAACAGCGGTGCGGCTGGTCGGCGCAATATCGGGCTCGCCATCAACGGGATGGGGGATTACCGCAACGAAACGCTTACCGCCAATCCGCGCGATGCGGCCTTTCTCGACAACCTGATTCAGGCTGTCTTTTTCCTGCGCGGCATTGATGTGGTTCCCCCGGCCTATGCCGACACCGATGTGTTTGTCAGCGTGGATGTATTCGGTACGGTTCGCAGCCGCACCGAGCTGCATCTTTACAATGCCGAAACCCTCTCCGCCCAAACCAAGCTGGAATATTTCGCCGTAGCCAGAGAGGGCAGGGGGCTGCTGATTAAGCCTGCCGTATCTGCCTACGAAGCACGTTATCGGGAGAACTATATTTTGTGGACGGGGCCGGTAAAAACAACCAAGAACATCCGTGCCGCCGAAGGCCTGTTGGTGGATTTTTCCGATATCAAGCCCTACGGAAACAGAATGGGCGGCGGGCTACCTGAAAACAAAACCGAAGCCGGGCAGGAAGTCGGCAGTTTGGACGATGCTACCATCCGTCAGCGGCGGGGGAGGGAATAAGAATGAAGGTATTGCGCAACATCACCCTTTCGGCGGCTCTCGTCCTGTCCGCCCTGTTTGCCGTACCCGCGTGGGGCGACAACATTACCGGCAGCACTTTGATCCAAAATGCCGTCAATCCAAAAAACTATGAGCCCGACAAGCCGTATTTCCTGTTCCCCGGTTATGCCCGAGGCAGCGTAACCGACCGCACTGGGCAGATTGCCGTTATTCCCGCCCACAATACCAAACTGGGTAGCTTGCATATCCAGGAAGCCCTGATTAGCGGCAACGTTGGCTACACCACCCGCTTCCACAACCACCCCTGGCACGAACACGGCCCGGCCGACCATTTTGCAAACAATAGGGATACCAAAGCAGAAGGCAGTCCGGAAGACGGGTTTACCATATTGCGCCTAGATTGGAGCGGTAGCTTCCGCCACCCCGCCGATGGCTATGATGGCGAGCAGGGCGGCGGCCATCCTGAGCCCACTGGGGCGCGGGACGAATACAGCTACAGCATCGGCGGTTATGCCCAAAACATCCGCTTTGAGAGCGACGACACCCGCAGCGCGGCACAAAGGATATCCGACCGCTACACCAACCTGCCCGGCAATTTCTCTGATCGGGCCAATGAAGCCCATCGGCAGATGTTCGAGCACAATCCGAATCTGAGCAGGTGGGGCAACGGTGTGGAATTCGTCAACGGATTATTCGGCGCTGTGGCTAACCCCGGAATCAGCTTTTATGAAGGGCTGGGCATGGGCGACGTTGTGCAGGGCATAAAAGATGGCTCCGCCATCACTACCATGCACGGCCTGGAGAGCATGTCCGACGAAGACAAGATGGCGGCAGTGGAAAAACTGGCGCATACCGCCGGATTTGCCGACTATGCGGTAGGGCAGGCTCAAGAATGGGCGAGGGAACATCCGAATAGTGCCGAAGCGGTCAAAATGTGGGGAAATGTTATTCAAACCGCTACGGGATTAAGGGCGGCCGGGGTAGGAAAAAATGCTATTGCATCGGCTGAAGGCACCGTTAGTCACAGCTACCGCCGTGCTTATACTTGCTCATTTCACCCCGATACGCAAGTAAAAACCGAAGCAGGCTACAAAGCTATTGCCGATATCCGGGTAGGCGACAAGGTGTTGGCCAGAAACGAAAGAAACGGACAAACCGGCTATAAAGAAGTATTGAGGCAATACAGCAACCCTTATGCCGAAACCACTTATATCCGCATCAAAGACTCCACAGGTAGAGTGCACACCATTGTCTCCAATACCATCCATCCGTTTTACAGCAACGGCAGATGGGTGCAGGCAGGCTACCTGAAAACAGGAGAACGGCTACTGTCTGAGAGCGGTTCAGAACAGGTAGTGGAAAAGGTAAGTACCGAGCAAAAACCGCTGGTTGCCTACAATCTGAACGTATCGGATTGGCATACCTATTTTGTAAGGGGCAGTGGCAGCCAAACCGAAGGGGTTTGGGTGCATAATGAGTGCCTAACTAAAGCTCCTTCCGAACGATATAACCGTAATGCCCATTATGGCGGGTCTCAAACAAATAGCTCTGCTGCAAAGGAGGCAAGACTTGCTGGTGAGGGACAGGTATGCCCAACTTGTGGTAATACTATGGTTAGTGGTACTAAAACTGCCCCAAGTCCCCAGCATGAGCCGACCCTAGTCCAGCATTACTATGAACATGGAGGACACCTAATGACAAATGAAGAAAGAAGGATGTATGCACGTAGTAAAGGTATTAATGGCTCACAATGTTTAATTTGTCAGAAAAAAGAGGGAGCTAAGATGGCCAGATATTCAAGAGAGCAGGCAATAAAGTATGGACTATAATAGAATCGTCTTTAGACATTTAAAGAAATTTTGGATAGATCAGGAGATTACAGCATTTTCTTGGGAATTTGGCAGAATATTGGATGAATTGCCTGATTTTACTGTTTACCGTATAGCTCCTCCTTATGATAGAAGTCATCCATGGGTTTATATCAGTTCTGGCTTGGGTAAAATAATTAATCAAGAGTTTATTATTGTCAGTCCAACTGAAGATTCAATCCATGTAGAAACTCTTGCAATGTTGGCTTCTGTTTGTTTTAATCATAAAGATGGTTATTTTGGTTTGGGACGTGTTATTGAAATAGGTAGGCCATGGATAGATGGATCAAATATGGAGAATTTTTTAATATCACTGCCTTACCCGTATGGGGAAAAAATAGAATATATGGGAAATATTCGCTTTTTTTGGCTATTACCTATTACAGATAAAGAAAAAGAATTTTTAGATAATCATAAAGTGGAAGAGTTAGAGGAAAAATTAGATGAAGTTGGAATAAATTATTTATCTGTAATAAGAAAATCTGTTGTTCAATAAAAAACTAATTTATAGATGGTCTTTAGAAATATTACGGTTAGCTGCCTTGAATATTAAGCTGACTCAGAGATTTTCTAAAAGAAGATAATTCCGATATTTTACAGTAACGGCAGATGGATAGAGACAGGCTACCTGGAAAACAGGAGAACGGCTACTGTCTGAGAGCGGTTCAGAACAGGTAGTGGAAAAGGTAAGTACCGAGCAAAAACCACGGATTGCCTACAATCTGAACGTATCGGATTGGCATACTTATTTTGTGTGTGGCAGTGGCAGCCAAACCGAAGGGGTTTGGGTACATAATGGTTGTGGTTCTAGGGTTGTACAGAGTGGCGGAAATGCGATCAATAAAAGGACAGCAAATGAGTTAAATAAACATTAAGGCAGCAATTATCATGCAAGGGATATTGGTCGTGGTCTTGAATCGCTAAAAAATTACTACGGTTTGCCTGATAATCATCATGGGAAAATTATGTCTAATGGTGATTATATAGGTAGGGATGGGGAAATTTTTGGTAACATAGGAGATCATATATGAAAATATTTCCAAATATACAAAGTAGACTTACTCCTGTTAATAGGGATTATGATAATTGTGATGATGTTTATGTATTTTTTACTGTTTATTGTGATTTCAATAAAATCAAGAAAAAATTTCATCCTACCTTTATACCTGATAAAGATGTAAGAAAGGGAGAAATTCTTACTAACTCGAGAGGTAAAAAATGGGTAGTACCAAATGATTTATGGGTAATTTCTTCTGATAAGAAAATTATCTCTAAGGATGCAAGAGACCATTTAGACTATGTGCTCAATATAATTTATCCGGAAAAAGAAAATATTCTTGCCTTACAAAGCCAATGCCGTATGTCTTTAAAATGTGTTTGGTTCGCAAAAGGCATATCTGGTGGTCCTGCAATATGGCCGGAACAAATGAACTTGATTAGTGGATTAAATTTAGAGTTAAGCTTTAGTTTTTATCCTGCGGATTGGTAGGTGCAATTGGGTGTTTATATATAGCGGGTACTCTCATTAAGGATGCTGGTATGGAAAATGGATTCTAAAGTAAGATTATTTATGAAAGAAAGATAATTTATATCAAGTTATTCGATCAGAATTTAAGAATGTATATATTGGTGAATATATCAGAGAGTAAATACGCCGTTATCATGACTGATTTTTTATTCGGATATTGAAAATGATGTAATTGTTTCTGAGAAGTTATACAATGAATTGATTTTATAAGAGATGATGGCGCTGTTCATGAGTTGGTATCTGACTATGGAAATGGCGGCTTCTAAGCATCTATAAGAATTTCAATTGTGATACAACTTGTGTATATATTTTTCCATTTGGTTTGGATTTTAGGTTGGAGAAAGAAAAATAAAATAATGGATTTCTATATTCAACCAGATAATGGTTATGTCATTGTTCGAGAAACAGGTAATGTTCATAATATGTTGGGAATATGTCTGTCAGAGAAGCCTGAATCATCTGTTATGTTAGTTGGATTAGATTCTGATAATTTCTATAAAAACAAGTTGGATGAAAAGAAAATTATGCGGCAGGTATTGATGGCTACATCAGATATATATGCTGAATTTGAGAAACGCTTTTTTATAAAAAAGATACAGTACGTAAAAACAGATAGCCCTCCTGAGTCGATTTATAGATATTTGGCTTTTGAGATATTGCGTTCGGTTGTCTTAAATATAGAACCAAAGTCAGAAATTATTTTAAAAGAAGATAATTCTGATCAGTTGGCCATATCTCTTTTGTGAAATAAATATATGATGGCACCGTTTATGGATTGATATCCAACTATGGAAAAGGCAATTTCCAAGCACTTGGAAGAATTCCACAACTATTAATTTATTTTTCTATTCAGTGATATATATCATGAATCTGTTTTATTATGGTGAAGAGTAATGGCTAATTTAGTAAAAACCTTCCTGCTGGGCGAATTGGTGAAAGGCATGGGCGTAACGCTCAAAAACTTCTTCGCCCGCAAAGACACGATTTACTTCCCCGAAGAAAAAACGCCGCAATCTGTGCGTTTCCGCGGCCTGCACGCCCAACGCCGCTATCCGAACGGCGAAGAGCGCTGCATCGCCTGCAAACTGTGCGAGGCCGTCTGCCCCGCCATGGCAATCAATATTGAAAGCGAAGAGCGCGAAGACGGCACCCGCCGCACCACCCGTTACGACATCGACTTAACCAAGTGCATCTTCTGCGGCTTCTGCGAAGAAGCCTGCCCCACCGATGCGATTGTGGAAACCCATATTTTTGAATACTACGGCGAGAAAAAAGGCGATTTGCACATGACCAAGCCGATTTTGCTGGCCATTGGCGATAAATACGAAGCCGAAATCGCCAAACGCAAAGCGGCCGATGCGCCGTACCGCTAAAGAACGGAACGCCCGCAGAGTTTTCAGGTAGCCTGAAGCCCAATATTCCGGCTGCTGTGATTGAAGGAAATACAGAATGGATACGCAACAAGCCTTTGCCGATATGGTTTTTCAGAAAACCGTTGCCGCATTGGCCGGACTGTCTGAAGAGATTCGGGATGATGTATATGCCTTATCGTTCTGGGTTCGGGGCGGCGATGAGTGGCTGCCCGGCCTTTCGGTCAGTTACAACACTTGCGAGCAGTTTGAAGGCAAGAAGGGTAAGACGCTTAATCAGGATGACGAAGCCAAGTGGAATTATGCCTATTGGCTGCAAGACGAAGCCGAATTGTTGGGCGTAGACGCATATAGAAACAACCAAGAACTCCAAGCATGGCTGGCAAGTGCGCCCTTTGCCTACACCGAAGAACAATACGAAGCCATGTTTGATGGCGACGATGAAGACGAAAGCAGTGGAACAGACAAGAAATCGAACGAGTTTTACCAGGCCTTTGTCGAAACCCAAATCGCCGTGGTGCAACGCCTGTTTGCCGAGGGCGTGATTGCCGGAACGTTCGGCAAAAATATTCCCGTGCTGGTACACGAATTGGAGTATTACGATGCCCCCTTGTTGTGGACGGAACGCGCCAACCCGGAAGGTTTGGCAGATGAATTCTTAAGCTATTGGCGCAGCCAATGGCGCAGCCAATAAACCGCGTCCGGCCAAGCCGGAACGCAAAGCAAAACCGATTGAAATATCCCGAAACGGAAAGTGCAAAAATATGAACTTTCAACTTATTCTGTTTTACCTGTTGGCCGCCATCATCCTGTTCGGCGCGCTGAAAACCGTAACCGTGAAAAACCCGGTGCATGCCGCGCTGTATCTGGTACTCACTTTCTGCATGAGCGCGATGATGTGGATGCTGATGCAGGCCGAATTCCTCGGCATCACGCTGGTGGTGGTGTATGTGGGCGCGGTAATGGTGCTGTTCCTGTTCGTGGTGATGATGCTCAACATCGACGTGGAGGAAATGCGCAAAGGCTTCTGGCGCAACGCTCCGGTGGCCGCCGTGGTCGGCGTGCTGATGGCCGTGGCGCTGATTATGATTTTGGTTGCGCCTGCCACCGATTTGGCCGCCTTCGGCCAGATGAACGATGTGCCGGCCGACCACAGCAACGTGCGCGAGCTGGGCACGCAGATTTACACCACCTACCTGCTGCCTTTCGAGCTGGCGGCCGTGCTGCTGGTGCTGGGTATGGTGGCCGCCATCGCGCTGGTGCACCGCAAAACCTTCAAGCCGAAATACATCAATCCGGCCGATCAGGTTAAAGTGGACGCGAAAAAAGGCCGCCTGCGTATGGTGAAAATGGAAGCCGTGGTGCAGAGGCCGTCTGAAAGCGAAGAAAACAACGGCGAAGCCGCCGAATCCGACGCCGCCGAAGGGGAGGGCAAAGCATGATTACGATTACGCATTATCTGGTGCTGTCCGCCCTGTTGTTCGGCATCAGCGCGATGGGCATTTTCATGAACCGCAAAAACGTGCTGATTTTGCTGATGTCGATCGAATTGATGCTGCTGGCGGTGAACTTCAACTTTATCGCCTTCTCGCGCTACCTCGGCGACAGCGCGGGGCAGATTTTCGTTTTCTTCGTGCTCACCGTGGCCGCGGCCGAATCCGCCATCGGCCTGGCGATTATGGTTTTGGTATACCGCAACCGCAACACGATCAACGTAACGGATTTGGACAGCCTCAAAGGCTAGGGCTACCTGAAAACAGGCCGTCTGAAAGTTTCAGGTAGCCTTATCATAACTAAGGTAGGTTCCAACATAAATTAAGTGATTGGCTGAAGATAAGAGGTTATGGGCGAAGAACAGTTGAAACAAGAATTTCACAAAGCCATGCTGGACATTTATTACAATGCTTTAGATTTTCCGAAGCCATACCGTGCAACACGATTTTTTCGAATGGTAAATGAGTTGGGTGGGAAAAAGGCAGCTGATAAATTATTGAGCACAGGCGATCGTACTCAAAGTGGCTTTGCAGAACTGATTCTGAGCGGTGGTGGAATACACGCTTTACAGTACAGTATGGAATATTTAGTGTTACAGAAGCCGTGGTGTGATTTGTTTACTGAAGAGCAATTAGCAGTGGCATATAAACGATTGGAGCGAGCTGAATTCAAATTTCCTGAAAAGCAGTGAATTTGCTCGTTTGCAATTCGTAAAATTATCTATTTTTTCAGGTAGCCTGACGGACAGCCAAAGAGGCTGTCTGAAAACGGGCCGCACAAAATTGAAAGATTTATCCGTAAGGATGGCAACAACATGACTGACATGACTTTATACCTCATCATCGCCCTCACGCCCTTGGCGGGCTGTTTGCTGGCCGGGCTGTTCGGCAATACCATCGGCCGCCGGGGCGCGCACACGGTTACCATACTCGGCGTGGCCGTATCCGCCGTGCTGTCGGCCTATGTGCTGTGCGGGTTTATCGACGGCAGCCGTGCTAAGTTCGATGAAAACGTCTATACCTGGCTGACCATGAACGGGCTGGATTTCTCGGTCGGCTTCCTGGTGGACAGCCTTACCGCGCTGATGATGGTGGTGGTTACTTCCGTGTCGCTCATGGTGCACATCTACACCATCGGCTATATGGCGGACGAAGAAGTCGGCTACCAACGCTTCTTCAGCTATATCTCATTGTTTACCTTCAGCATGTTGATGCTGATTATGTCCAATAACTTCATCCAGCTTTTCTTCGGCTGGGAAGCGGTCGGTTTGGTGTCCTACCTCCTAATCGGCTTCTATTTCAAACGCGACAGCGCGATTTTCGCCAACCTGAAAGCCTTCTTGGTCAACCGTGTGGGCGACTTCGGCTTCGTGCTCGGCATCGGTTTGGTGCTGGCCTATTTCGGCGGCAGCCTGCGCTATGCCGACGTGTTCGCCTATCTGCCCAATGTGGTCGGCAGTACCCTGTTCGGCTGGGATTTGATTACCATCACCTGCCTGTTGCTGTTTGTCGGCGCGATGGGTAAATCCGCCCAATTCCCGCTGCATGTGTGGCTGCCCGATTCCATGGAAGGCCCGACCCCGATTTCCGCGCTGATTCACGCCGCTACGATGGTAACCGCCGGCCTGTTTATGGTGTCGCGCATGTCGCCGATGTATGAGTTATCCACCACCGCGCTGAGCGTGATTATGGTGATTGGCGCGATTACCGCGCTGTTTATGGGCTTCCTCGGCACAATTCAAAACGACATCAAACGCGTGGTGGCCTATTCCACCCTGTCGCAGCTCGGTTATATGACCGTGGCTTTGGGCGTGTCCGCCTATTCCGTGGCCATGTTCCATGTGATGACCCACGCCTTCTTCAAAGCCTTGCTGTTCTTGGCGGCGGGCAGCGTGATTATCGGTATGCACCACGACCAGGACATGCGCAATATGGGCGGCCTGCGCAAATACATGCCGATTACCTGGTTCACCATGCTGCTGGGCAACCTCGCCCTCATCGGCACGCCGCTGTTCTCCGGTTTCTATTCCAAAGATTCGATTATCGAAGCGGTGCACGCCAGCAACCTGCCCGGCAGCGGCTTCGCCTATTTCGCCGTGCTGGCCAGCGTGTTCGTTACCGCGTTTTACGCCTTCCGCCAATACTTTATCGTCTTCCACGGCAAAGAACGCTGGCGCGAGGCCAAACATGACCATCACGACGACCACGGCCAACACCACGGCCTGAAACCGTCCGACAACCCGCATGAAAGCCCGTGGGTGGTTACCCTGCCGCTGATTTTGCTGGCGATTCCGTCCGTGATTATCGGCTACATTGCCATCGAGCCGATGCTGTACGGCGATTTCTTCAAAGACGTGATTTATGTCAATCACGAGCTGCATCCGGTGATGCACATCATGAAGGAAGAATTCCACGGCGCAATGGCCATGGTGTCGCACAGCCTGCACACGCCCGTGCTGTATCTGGCCGTCGGCGGCGTATTGGCCGCGTGGTTCCTGTATGTGAAAGCGCCGCAGCTGCCCGCCAAAATCGCGCAGACCTTCCGCCCGGTGTATGTGCTGTTTGAAAACAAATACTACCTCGACAACATCTACTTTGCCGTGTTTGCCAAAGGCACGCGCGCGCTGGGTACTTTTTTCTGGAAGGCTGTCGATACCGCAATCATCGACAACGGCTTGGTAAACGGCGCAGCCAAGCTGGTCGGCGCGGTGGCAGGGCAGGTGCGCCGTCTGCAAACCGGCTTCATCTACACCTACGCCGCCGCCATGGTTTCCGGCGTGTTGGTGCTGATTGTGGTGTTCTTCTGGCAGCTTTGGTTCAGATAAAGGCTACCTGAAAAATGGATGCCGATATTTTGCCCGATACCCTAGCCGAAGTGCGGCAGGCGATTGACGAGCTGGACAGCCAACTCATCGGCTTGCTGGCGCGGCGGCAGCAGTTGGTTGCACAGGCTGGCCGTCTGAAACCCAAGCACGACACGCAGGCCGTGGTCGCGCCCGAGAGGGTGGCGCAGGTGCTGAAGGCACGGCGCGAACAGGCTGCGGCGGCAGGCTTATCGCCCGACGTGGCGGAAGCCGTGTGGCAGGCCATGATTGCCGCCTTTATCCGTTTCGAGCAGAAAGTAAACCGTTCGGGCGGGACAGCTAATTAAGGCTACCTGAAAAACTAAAAGGCCGTCTGAAAACACCACACACAGAGGAAAAAATGAGCGCAACCGACATCATCCGCGCCGCCGAATTCACCGCCGAGAGGGCATGGGGCGCGCGCAGCATCGCCAATCTGAACGGCATCACCGTGCGCCTGCATTGGACGGACCGGCCCTACAAATGGCATGTGAACGACGGCGAGGAAGTGTTTGCCGTGATGGACGGCGAAGTGGACATGCACTACCGCGAAAACGGCGAAGAGCGCGTGGCGCGGCTGCAAAGCGGCGACATCTTCTATGCCGGCATCGGCGCGGAACACGTCGCCCACCCGCGCGGCGAAGCGCGGATTTTGGTGATTGAGAAAGAGGGCAGCGTTTAAGCTGTTTGAGGCCGTCTGAAAAGCGGCAAACGCAGAAAAACGACGATTTATTTATTCAAACCACAGGTTACAACTATGTTTTCTAACCATCTTCTCAGCTTGGCAATCTGGCTGCCGATAGCCGCCGGATTATTGGTGCTGGCTACCGGCTGCGACCGCCGTGCTCCCTTGGCGCGGATACTGGCTGTTGTCGGCGCGCTGGCCGGTTTTCTGGTTACGTTGCCGCTGTTTACCCAGTTCGACCGCTTGAGCGGCGGCTTCCAGTTTGCCGAGTTTTATGCGTGGATTCCCGCGCTCAACATCAACTACGCGCTGGGCGTGGACGGCATTTCCGTGCTGTTTGTTATCCTCAACGCCTTCATCACGTTGATGGTGGTGCTGGCGGGCTGGGAAGTGATTCAGAAAAAGGTGGCACAATACATGGCGGCCTTCCTGATTATGTCCGGCCTGATCAACGGCGCGTTTGCCGCCCGTGATGCCATGCTGTTCTATATCTTCTTCGAAGGCATGCTGATTCCGCTGTATCTGATTATCGGCGTGTGGGGCGGGCCGCGCCGCGTGTATGCCTCGGTGAAACTCTTCCTCTACACGCTGATGGGTTCGCTGCTGATGCTGGTGGCCTTGGTATATTTGTCGTTCCAAACCGGCGGCAGCTTCGCGATTGAAGATTTCCAAAACATCAAACAGATTCCGCTGTTTACCCAACAGATTCTGTTTGCCGCCTTCTTCCTGTCGTTTGCGGTGAAAGTGCCGATGTTCCCGGTGCACACCTGGCTGCCCGACGCGCACGTGGAAGCACCCACCGGCGGTTCGATGGTGCTGGCGGCGATTACGCTGAAACTCGGCGCATACGGCTTTCTGCGCTTCATCCTGCCCATCCTGCCTGATGCGTCGCGCTATTTCGCGCCCGCCATCATCGTGCTCAGCCTGATTGCGGTAATTTATATTGGCATGGTGGCTTTGGCACAAACCGATATGAAAAAACTGGTGGCCTATTCCTCCATCAGCCATATGGGTTTCGTTACCCTGGGTATGTTCCTGTTTACCAATCAGATGCAGTTGCAGCCGTGGGCGTTGAAAGGTGCGATTATGCAGATGATTTCGCACGGCTTCGTTTCCGCCGCCATGTTCTTCTGCATCGGCGTGATGTACGACCGCCTGCACAGCCGCAACATTGCCGACTACGGCGGCGTGGTTACCGTGATGCCGAAATTTGCCGCCTTCATGATGCTGTTTGCTATGGCCAACGCCGGCCTGCCCGCCACTTCCGGCTTCGTGGGTGAATTTATGGTTATTATGGGCGCGGTGAACTACAACCTGATCGTGGGCGCGCTGGCGGCACTGACGCTGATTCTGGGCGCGGCCTACACGCTGTGGATGTACAAACGCGTGATTTTCGGTGCGGTGACCAACCCGCATGTGGCCGAAATGAAAGACATCAACCGTCGCGAATTTGCCATTCTGGCCATCCTCGCCGCCGCCGTGCTGGGCATGGGCCTGTGGCCGGAGCCGTTTATCGCCGTGGTGCATCAGGCGGCCAACGATTTGATCGCGCATGTGGCGCAAAGCAAGATTTGAGGTGTGTGAATGAACTGGACTGATCTGAACTTAATCCCCGCCATGCCCGAAATCGTGCTGCTCACGGCATTGTGCGCGGTGCTGCTGGTGGATTTGTGGCTGCCGGATGAAAAACGCGGCATCACTGCCGGCCTGGCCATATTGGGCGTGCTGGCCGCTGCGGTTTTTCAGGTAGCCTTATGGCCGGGAGAACCGGTGGAAACCTTCAATGCGATGTTTGTGTTGGACGGCATGTCGTATGTGGCCAAGCTCGCGGTTTATGCCGTGGTGCTGGTGTTGTTCGTGGTGTCGAGAGGCTACCTGAAAGCACGTCAGATTTATAAAGGTGAATTCTATTCGCTCACTATGTTTGCGCTGCTGGGCATGTGCGTGATGGTAAGCGCCAACCATTTCCTCACCCTGTACATCGGTTTGGAGCTCCTATCGTTGTCGCTGTATGCGCTGATCGCACTGCGCCGCGAGGATACCCGCGCCAGTGAGGCGGCCTTGAAGTATTTCGTGCTCGGTGCGCTGGCTTCCGGCCTGCTGCTGTATGGCATCTCCATGATTTACGGTGCTACCGGTTCGCTGCTCTTGCCGGAAGTGCTGATGGCAGGGGTGGGGCAGGCGGCCAATCCGTGGCTGTTGAAGCTTGGGTTGGTATTTGTGGTGGTGGCGGTGGCGTTCAAGCTGGGCGCGGTGCCGTTCCATATGTGGGTGCCGGATGTGTATCACGGCTCCAGCACGGCTGTTACCGCGTTGGTGGGCACGGCGCCGAAAATCGCGGCCGCAGTGTTTGCCTTCCGCATTTTGGTTACCGGCTTGGGCGCGTTGCACACCGATTGGGTGCCGATGCTGAATATGTTGGCACTGGCTTCGCTCTTGGTGGGCAACCTGGCTGCCGTGATGCAGACCAATATCAAACGTATGCTGGCCTATTCTACGGTATCGCATATGGGTTTCGTATTGCTGGCGTTTATGGGCGGGCTTGAAGGCTTTAGCGCCGCACTGTATTACGCGCTCACCTATGCGCTGATGGCGCTCACCGGCTTCGGCGTGCTGATGTTGCTCTCGCGCGAAGGGCGCGACTGCGAGGAAATCGCCGATTTGGCAGGCCTGAACCAACGCTATCCTTGGTATGCCTTCCTGATGCTGCTGGTGATGTTCAGTATGGCCGGCATTCCGCCGCTGGCCGGCTTCTATGCCAAATTCAGCGTGTTGAAAGCATTGGTGGGACAAGGCTTTGTGTGGCCGGCAGTGTTTGCGGTGGTGATGTCGCTGATTGGCGCGTTCTACTACCTGCGCGTGGTGAAAGTGATGTATATGGACGAGGCCGCCGAGCCGGCACAAGCCCCGGTTATGTGTGTAGGGGGCAGGGTGTTGCTTTCCGCCTGCGCCTTGGCTTTGCTTCTGTTCGGCCTGATGCCGAGCCTGCTGATGGATTGGTGCGTATATGCGCTGGAAAAAACCTTCTAAACCAACATTGGGTAGGGCAGGGCGATGACGGCGGCGATGTATCTGCTGCTATTGCTGGCCTTGGTGTGCGCCAACCTGCCGTTTGTTACGGTGCGCTGGTTCGGCCACAAAAGGCTACCTGAAAAACGCTTTATCCACCATTTGCCGGAGCTGCTGGCCGGTTTTGCCTTTGTGGCTTTGCTGGCCTATATGCTGGAGGCGCAGGCCGGCAGCGTGCACCGTCAGCATTGGCAGTTTTATGTGGCGGTGGTGTGCCTTTATTTGGTGCTCGCCTTTCCCGGCTTCGTGCTACGCTATTTTTGGCACGGCCGTAACAGAGAATAGGGCTGTCCGCCTTATGCAATAAGGCTACCTGAAAGAAATCCCTCGCTTTAGCAGGGTTTCAGGTAGCCTTAAATCATGCCACATCATTTTGTTTTAATTCCGCCTTTTCATCCAGAGGCACACTGCGTATAATGCCGCCTCCGCAAACCATCAGCCCCGCAATTACGGGACACCTGAAAGAAGAACCAAACCATGAAAAAAGTCTTTATCCGCACCTTCGGCTGCCAAATGAACGAATACGACAGTGACAAAATGCTCGCCGTCCTCGCCGAAGAACATGGCGGCATCGAACAGGTTGCCGAACCCGACAACGCCGACATCATCCTCTTCAACACCTGCTCCGTGCGCGAAAAAGCGCAGGAAAAAGTATTTTCCGACCTCGGCCGCGTAAAACCGCTCAAACAGAAAAACCCCAACCTCATCATCGGCGTGGCAGGCTGCGTCGCCTCGCAGGAAGGCGCGGCGATTATCGAACGCGCGCCTTATGTGGACGTGGTGTTCGGCCCGCAAACCCTGCACCGCCTGCCCAAAATGATTATGGACAAAGAAACCACCGGCCTCTCGCAGGTGGACATTTCCTTTCCCGAAATCGAAAAATTCGATCACCTGCCGCCCGCCCGCGTGGACGGCGGCAGCGCGTTTATCTCCATCATGGAAGGCTGCTCCAAATATTGTAGCTTCTGCGTGGTGCCCTACACGCGCGGCGAAGAATTTTCCCGCCCGCTGAACGACGTGCTCACCGAAATTGCCGGCCTAGCACAGCAGGGCGTGAAAGAAATCAATCTGCTGGGGCAAAACGTGAACGCCTATCGCGGCGAAATGGACAACGGCGAAATCTGCGACTTCGCCACCCTGCTGCGCATCGCCCACGAAATCCCCGGCATCGAACGCCTGCGCTTCACCACCAGCCACCCGCGCGAGTTTACCGATGCCATCATCGAATGCTACCGCGACCTGCCCAAGCTGGTGTCGCACCTGCACCTGCCGATTCAAAGCGGTTCAGACCGCGTGCTGAGCGCGATGAAACGCGGCTACACCGCCTTGGAATACAAATCCATCATCCGCAAACTGCGCGCCATCCGCCCCGATTTGTGCCTGAGCAGCGACTTCATTGTCGGCTTCCCCGGCGAAACCGAGCGCGAGTTTGAGCAAACGCTGAAATTGGTGAAAGACATCGCCTTCGATTTGAGCTTCGTCTTCATTTACAGCCTGCGCCCCGGCACGCCCGCCGCCAACCTGCCGGACGATACGCCGCACGAAGAAAAAGTGCGCCGCTTGGAAGCCTTGAACGAAGTCATCGAAGCCGAAACCGCCCGCATCAACCAAACTATGCTCGGCACGGTACAGCGCTGCCTGGTGGAAGGTATCTCCAAAAAAGACTCCGACCAGCTCCAAGCCCGCACGGCCAACAACCGCGTGGTGAACTTTACCGGTGATGTATCGCTCATCAACCAAATGGTGGAGATCGAAATCACCGAAGCCTTCACCTTCTCGTTACGCGGCGAACTGATGGAGTAAATAACAGGCTACCTGAAAAATGTTTGGCGAACGTTTTCAGGTAGCCTGTCAGCATTTTAGGCGTACAATCGTGCTTTTCGAGCATGCAGAAAGGAATAACATGATGAAATTCAAAACCACCCTGTTAACCGGTATCTTGGCGTTAGCTTGCGGCAGCAGTGCGGCAAAAACCGTCGAAGTCAGCCAAGGGCACGGCCTCGATTTCCGCACTCAAAACTACACCCGCCAAAGCACCGTAGTAAACGGCCAAACCGTAGCTTATCGTGCCTATGAAAATATCGTGTATGTGGCTAATCCGGCCGACAGTGCTTATCAAACCATCAATATCTACATCCCCGAAGCCTATTTCAACGGCGGCAGCATCAACGGCTACACCGCGCAAACCGCGCCCATCTTCCTGCCCAACCAAATCGGCGGCTATATGCCGGCCAAAGCCGGTGTGCCGGGGCAGGGTGGTTTCGGCCCGCGCAAAGCAGGGCAGGTGGACGCCATGCAGGCTGCTTTGGCCAGAGGCTATGTGGTGGCCTCGCCCGGCGCGCGCGGCCGCACCGCCGCCACCGGCAAAGCGCCTGCCGCGATTGTTGATTTGAAAGCAGCCGTGCGTTACCTGCGTTTCAACGATGCAGTGATGGCCGGGGATGCCGAAAAAATCATCTCCAACGGCACCAGCGCGGGCGGGGCTTTATCTGTGTTGCTCGGTGCCAGCGGCAATCAGGCCGACTACGAGCCCTATCTGCAACAGCTTAGCGCCGCTCCGGCCAAAGACCATATTTTCGCCGTTTCCGCCTATTGCCCGATTTCCATTCTGGATCATGCCGATGCTGCCTATGAATGGCAGTTTAATGGTGTGAATGACTACCAAAAAATGGATATCTCGATGATCGATTACCATGTTGAACGCAAATTGGTAAACGGCATGCTCACCAATGAGCAAATCCAAATTTCAGGTAGCCTTAAAGCCCAATTCCCAGCCTATGTGAACAGCCTGCGCCTACGCGATCCGCAAGGCCGGGCACTGCGGTTAGACGCGCAGGGTAACGGCAGCTTCAAAAACTATGTTGCCTCCTTCCTGCGCCGCTCGGCCCAAAGCCAGCTGGATGCAGGCAAAGACTTGAGCAGCCGCAACTGGCTCACTATCCGCAACGGTAAAGTGAGTGCCGTGGACTTTGCTGCCTATGCCCGTGCCGCCGGCCGTCAGAAAACCCCGCCCGCTTTCGATGCGTTGGATTTGAGCAGCGGCGAAAACCAACTGTTCGGCACCGCTACTACCGACAAACAGCACTTCACCGCCTTCTCCTACCAACACCGTACCAATGCACAAGCCACCCTGGCCGACCCGCATACCGTGAAGCTGATGAATCCGATGCACTACATCAGCCGCCACACCGCGCCACAGCATTGGCGCATCCGCGTTGGCACTGCCGATAGCGATACCTCGCTGGCCATAGCTGCTATCCTCACCGCCAAGCTGCAAAACAGCGGCAAACGGGTGGACTTCGCCCTGCCGTGGGACGTGCCGCACAGCGGCGATTACGACTTAGACGAACTGTTTGATTGGATGGATAAAACCGTACGCCGGTCGCGCAGCTAACCACTGAGGCTACCTGAAAAATGTTCGGCAGACATTTCAGGTAGCCTTTATAACGCGTCAAACACAAAGCAAAAGAGACAGAGGCTAGCTGAAAAATTAAACCGGAGCTTAATCCTGTAAGAAACCTTTATCTCAACCCTTTCCCAACCACACTTGAAACATCATGCAATCCTTTCTAGACCGTTATTTCAAACTTTCCGAAAACCAAACCACCATCCGCACCGAGCTGATGGCGGGGCTGACCACCTTCCTCACCATGTGCTACATCGTCGTGGTGAATCCGCACACCCTGTCGCAGGCGGGGATGGATTTTGGCGCGGTATTTGTGGCTACCTGTATTTCCGCCGCCATCGGCTGCCTGATTATGGGCGCGCTGGCCAACTATCCAATTGCGCTGGCGCCCGGCATGGGGCTGAATGCCTATTTCACCTTCAGCGTGGTCAAAGGCATGGGCGTGCCGTGGCAGGTGGCGCTGGCGGCGGTGTTTGTGTCCGGCATCATCTTTATTTTGTTCAGCTTTTTGAAAGTGCGCGAAATGTTGGTGAACGCGCTGCCGATGAGCCTGAAAATGGCGATTGCCGCCGGTATCGGCCTGTTTTTGGCGCTGATTGCGCTCAAAGGTTCGGGCGTGGTGGTGGGCAATGAGGCCACGCTGGTGCACATGGGCGAATTCCGCCTGCCGGTGGAAGGACAGCCGGGCGTGTATACGCCGAATTGGCCGATGCTCTTGGCGCTGCTGGGCTTTTTCATTATTGTGGTGCTGGATTATTTCCGCGTGCGCGGCGCCATCATCATCGGCATTTTGGGCGTTACCCTGCTGGCCGTGCCGCTGGGGCTGACCCGCTTCGAGCGCGTGGTATCGGCCATTCCCAGCATGGCGCCCACCTTTATGCAAATGGATTTCAACCATCTGTTTTCAGGTAGCCTGATTGCGGTGATTTTCGTCTTTTTCCTGGTGGATTTGTTCGACAGCACCGGCACGCTGGTGGGCGTGGCGCACCGTGCCGGTCTGTTGGAAAACGGCAAACTGCCGCGCCTGAAAAAAGCCCTGTTTGCCGATTCAGTAGCCATTGTGGCCGGGGCGGCGCTGGGCACTTCCTCCACCACGCCCTATGTGGAAAGCGCTTCCGGCGTGGCTGCGGGCGGCCGCACCGGGCTTACCGCCGTTACCGTGGGCGTGCTGATGCTCGCCTGCCTGTGGTTTTCGCCGCTGGCCGAAGCCGTGCCCGCTTTCGCCACCGCGCCCGCGCTGCTGTATATCGGCATCCACATGATGCGCTCGGCTACCGAAATTGACTGGCACGACATGACCGAAGCCGCGCCCGCCTTCCTCACCATGGTGTTTATGCCCTTCTCCTATTCAATTGCCGACGGCATCGCCATGGGCTTCATCAGCTATGCCCTGGTGAAACTGTGCTGCGGCCGATTCCGCGACGTGCCGCCGATGGTGTGGGGCGTGGCCGTGCTGTGGGCATTGAAATTCTGGTTCTTGGGTGCATAAGGCACATTTGAATAATAGAAAAGGCTACCTGAAATCTTTCAGGTAGCCTTTTCTTATCCAATGAACCCAAAGGGTGGGTTTCTTCGGTAATTTTATCGGCAGCAGGGTTATTTCAATTCATGCTCAAACGTTTCATCCCGCGTTGGCTTGCCCTGCCGTATTGATGGCCGTTTCCGACTGTTGTCGGTGGGTTGGGCGGAAATGCCGGATACCGTTTTCGCACACCCAGTCGTCCAGCTGCATATCGTGCTTTTCGGCGGGCAGGGTGTCGGTTTCCTGGCAGGCGAAGCCTGCGCCGATTTTGCGTGGGCAGAGGCGGTGGCGGGTGGCGGCGAGGGTAACGTCATAGTAGCCGCCGCCTTGGCCGAGGCGGTAGCCGCGCCGGTCGATGCCGACTAGGGGGATGACGATGCCGTGCAGGTTGTGGATGCGGATTTTGCGTCCGGCAAACTGGGGGATGTGCAGCTTGCCCCGGCGTCGTCGTTCGGGGCGGCCCTGCTGCGGGAAGGGGGTAAACCACAGGCGCAGGCGGCGCGGTTCGATGTAGGGCAGGTAGAGCTTGGTGCCGCGGCGGCGGGCGGCGGCGGTGAGGCTGTCGAGCCGCAGCTCGCTGCCGATGGGCCAATAAACGGCCAGGCGTTTGCCGCGTTTCAGGTAGCCTTTGAGCAGGCTGTTGATGCGCTTTTCGGCGCGCCGCCGTTCGTCAGGCGGCAGGCTTTGCCGTTGGCGGCGGAAGTGGCGGCGGAGGTCTTTTTTGCTTGGCATGGCGGTTTAGGCAAGGCCTTTTTTCAGGCGGGTCCAGCTTTCGGGGTCTTCCTGCCATTCTACGTTTTCGCCGCGCAGTATGGCCTGCATCATTTTGGCGGTTTCGACGTCGATTTCGCGGGCGGTTTCGAGCAGGGGCTCGTTGGCAAACACGGGCAGGTCGGGGGTATATTTCTCGGCCATTTTGTCCATTTGGTAGCGGTCGCGGGCGGCGTAGAACTCGCTGAGCTCTTGGGCTTTTTCGGAGTTGATGCCGAGTTTTTCCAGCGCGAGGCGGCCGCTGCGGATGGCGGCATCTACGGTTTCGCGGATGATGTAGTTGGCGCCGGCATGGTGCAGGTGGTAGGCGTGGATGCGGTCGTGGGCGCGGGCGATGATGGGCAGGTTGGGATAGTGGCGGTGGACGAATTCCACGATTTCGGTGGACTGCTCGCGGTTGCCGATGCAGATGATGAGCAGTTTGGCGTGCGCCAGGCCGATGGAGTTGAGCAGTTCGGGGCGGGTGGCGTCGCCGTAGTAGGTTTTGCTGCCGTATTTGGTGAGGCCTTCCACGGTGTCGGCCTGGTAGTCGATCACGGTGGTGTGGAAGCCGCAGGCGGTGAGCAGGTTGTTGATTTGCTGGCCGAAGCGGCCGTGGCCGAGCAGGATGACGGGGTTTTCCTCTTCAATCACGTCTTGCGGGCGCTCTTGGTTTTCTTCCACGATGCCGCGCGGGGCAACCACTTTGTCATAGAAGATAAACAGGAGCGGGGTGAGCAGCATGGAGAGAGCAACCACCAACGAGATGCGGTCGGCCATGGCGCGCGGCAGAACATGGCTCTGGCGGGCGATGGTAAGCAGCACAAAGCCGAATTCACCGGCCTGCGCCAGGCTGAGCGCGAGCAGTTTGCTGCCCATGCGCGGCAGGCGGAACAGCAGGCCGAGGATAAAGAGGATGGTGCCTTTTACCGCCAGCGTGGCCAAGGTGATGGCGGCCACTACCCAAAATTCTTTATACAGCAGGGCGAAATTCATGCCCGCGCCCACGGTGACGAAAAACAGCCCTAAAAGCAGGCCTTTGAAGGGCTCGAGGTGGCTTTCCATTTCGTGCCGGTAGGAGCTGTTGGCCAGCGCCACGCCGGCCACGAACGCGCCCAGAGCAGGGGAGAGGCCGACGAGCGACATCAGCGTGGCAATGCCCACCACCACGGCCAGGGTGAACATGGTGAACATTTCGTTGAGGCGGACTTTGCTGATGAAGCGGAACATACGCGGCACCAGATAACGCACACCTACGGCAATCAGCAAAATAGCGGCAATGCTCACGGCGGCAAGCACCCAGCCGGGCTGGTCGGCCAGCAGATTGGTGGTGTTCGGGCCGCTCCGGTGGTGGTGGCTGGCGGCCAAGAGCGGCAAGAGCGCCAGCATCGGGATGGCGGCCACGTCTTGAAACAGCAGGATGGCAAAGCCTGCCTGCCCGCCGGGCGACTGCATCAGGTTTTTTTCGCTATAGGTTTGCAGCACGATGGCGGTGGAGGAGAGCGCCAGGATACAACCCACGGCCACGCCCATCTGCCAGCTTTTGCCGATGGCTATGGTGATGCTGGCAATCGCTGCCACAGAAAGCAGCACCTGCAATCCGCCCAGCCCCAAGAGCTTATGCCGCAGTTGCCACAGCTTTTGCGGTGCCAGCTCCAAACCAACCAGAAACAGCATCATCACTACGCCGAATTCGGCAACGTGCTGGATGGATTCGGTTTCTTTGCCGGCAAAACCTAAAACCGGGCCGATGGCGATACCGGCCATCAAATAGCCCAACACCGAACCCAAGCCCAGTTTTTTGGAGACGAGCACGGCGGCAACGGCGAAAGCCAGGTAGGTAAAGGAGTAAAGCAGGATGGTGGTCATGGGCGTATTTTAGGTAAGTGGTTTTTGAAATAAAGGGTTATGGTTTTCAGGTAGCCTTTTGCCGCAGGAGGGGCTACCTGAAAACAGCGGGCTGGTTTCGGCGAAACCGGCGTATGTTTCTGGCGGCCTGGCGGCAATCAGCGCCGCGCGGCTTCGGCAATCAGTTTTTCCACCAGCGGCGGCACACCGTCTTTGGCTTTGGCTTCGATAATGCTGATGTTTGCCAAGCCTTTCGGCGGGCGCGGATCGACCAGATAGCGTTCGGCCTCGTAGGGCGCGTATTCCAGCAGGCCGGCGGCGGGATACACCTGCATCGAGGTGCCGACCACCAGTATTTTATCGGCTTGCGATACCCGGCGGGCGGCAGTTTCAATCAGCGGCACGGCCTCGCCGAACCAAACGATGTGCGGGCGCATGGGGCGGCCTTGCGGGTCGGTGTCGCTGACGGATTGGTCGCCCGTCCATTCGATTACGTAGTTTTCGTCGGCGCTGCTGCGGGCTTTGTTCAATTCGCCGTGCAGGTGCAGCACGTTGCTGCTGCCGGCGCGTTCGTGCAGGTCGTCCACGTTTTGGGTAACGATTTGAACCTGATAATATTTTTCCAGTTCGGCCAGCGCGCGGTGGGCGGCATTGGGCTCGGCGGCCCGCGCTTGGCGGCGGCGTTCGTTGTAGAAGTCGATCACGAGCTTGGGATTGCGCGCGAAGGCTTCGGGCGTGCACACTTCTTCCACTTTGTAGCCTTCCCACAGGCCGTCGGTGTCGCGGAAGGTGCGCAGGCCGCTGTCGGCGCTGATGCCGGCGCCGGTGAGGACGACGATTTTTTGCATGGTTTGCTTTCTTGTGAATGGGTTGCCGTGTGGTTTTAACTGCCTTGCGGCTCAGGCTTTCAGGTAGCCTTGTTGGATTACCAACCGTAGAAATTAAACAGCCACTCGCCATCCGGTTGCTTGATGGCGCGATGGGTTCGGCGCACCACTTCTTTGCTTTGTGGCGACATATAGTACACATCGAATGAGAGGGTATTGGCTGCGAGTTTGCGGATGTTGTTTACGCGCAAAATGCGCAGGCACCCGCCGGTGTGATGCTCCATATTGCCGTGCGGCAGGGCAAGGTTGCCGCTTTGAGTGCCGGGTGCGCTATAGCGCTGGAGACGGCCAGACGATGCGCCGCAGGCGATGAGGCCGATATAGTTGGCAATGGCCGGTTTGGCATCGTTGAAGAGCGGGGCGGCACCGCGGTTTGGCACGGCGCGGTTAAGGGATTGGGTGATGGAGGCGCTGGTGCCGCTGCTCATCGGTGCGCTCTTGCTGCTGATGGGTTGGCCGTTGGCAAACTCGTTAACGCTGGTGGTTAGGTTATTCACTTCTTCAAGGATGTCTGCCACGTTTTGGCAGCCGCTTAGGGCGGTAATGAGAAGGGCGGTGCTCAGAATGGTGCGGACGGCTCTCATATTTTCTCCTATCGGATGGTGGGGAGGGTTTTAATTCGCTTGGCTGGCTGTGCTAAGGCTACCTGAAAATAAGAAATAGTTTTTCAGGTAGCCTTTTTGTTTAAAACCGGCGGTGTTGCAGGGCGGGTAGTTGGTTGCGCACGGTGTGCAGGCGTTGGGGCTTGAGTTCGGCCATGATCCAGCCTTCGCCTTCTGGCCGCTCGGCGAGGATTTCGCCCCAGGGGTCGATAATCATGCTGTGGCCATAGGTGCGCCGGCCGCTGTCGTGCAGGCCGCCTTGGGCGGCGGCGATAACGTAGCATTGGTTTTCGATGGCGCGGGCTTGCAGCAGGGTTTGCCAGTGGGCTTTGCCGGTGGTGTAGGTGAAGGCGGCGGGCAGGAGGAGTACGTCGAACGGCTGCTGGGCGCGGAAGATTTCGGGGAAGCGCAGGTCGTAGCACACGCCTTGGCCGTAGCGCCAGCCGTCGATTTCCACCGACGGGGGGATGCGGTTGCCGGCTTCGATGGTGTCGGCTTCGCGGTAGCTTTCGCCGATGCCGGTGTAGCTGAAGAGGTGGGTTTTGTCGTAGCGGCTGAGGCATTGGCCGTCGCGACCGTATACGAGCAGGCTGTTGATGATTTTGCCGCTTTCGTTGGCGAGCAGGGGGATGCTGCCGCCGAATAAGACGATGCGGTGGCGGGCGGCCAGCTCGGCCATGAAGATTTGCAGGGGGCCGCGGCCGAATTGTTCGGCTTGGGCGAGTTTGTCGGTGTCGTGCCGGCCCATCAGCGGCCAGTATTCGGGCAGCAGCACCCAGTCGGCACCTGCTTGGGCGGCAGCGGCCACTTGCTGTACGACGCTGCGGCGGTTGACGGCGGGGTCGGTGTGGGAAACGAGTTGGATGGCGGCGGCGCGGATGGTTTGCATGGTGTGTTCGATGTCGGATTAAAAACTTAAGGGGAGAGGCTACCTGAAAGCATCTGCTTCAACGGGTTAAAGCAATATTTTGTTGCGGGCGGCTGTTTCGGCAAAGCCGAAATTATTTCAGGTAGCCCTAGGGTTTATTGTTGGTGCAAGCGGGTGGCGTAATCCACTTCTTCGCGGCTGCCCATGATTACGGCCACGCGCTGGTGCAGGCCTTCGGGCTGGATATCGAGCATGTTTTCGCGGGCGTTGGTGGCTGCGCCGCCTGCTTGTTCGATGATGAGGCTCAAGGGGTTGGCTTCATACATCAGGCGCAGTTTGCCGGGCTTGGCCGGGTCACGCGCGTCTTTGGGATACATAAAGATGCCGCCGCGCATGAGGATGCGGTGGATTTCGGCCACCATGCTGGCCACCCAGCGCATATTGTAGTTTTTGCCGCGGGGGCCGGTTTCCCCAGCGAGCAGTTCGGCAATGTATTGCTGCATGGGCGGCTGCCAATGGCGCTGGTTGGACATATTAATGGCAAATTCGCGCGTGGCCTGCGGGATTTGCGGGTTGAGCTGGGTTTGGACAAATTGGCCGCCCGCATCCAGGGTAAACACGGCCACGCCGTGGCGCAGGCAGAGCACGAGCTGGGTTTGCGGCCCGTAGAGCGCATAGCCGCTGGCTACTTGGGCACGGCCGCTTTGCAGGAAGGAGTGGGCGGAGAGCGGGCCTGCGGGTTTTTCCAAGATGGAGAAAATAGTGCCGACCGAAATATTGATGTCGATATTGGACGAGCCGTCTAAAGGGTCGAACAGCACGAGATAACGGCCTTGATCGCCGGCGGGTACGAACTGCTCTTCTTCTTCGCTGGCCAGGCCGGCCACGGCGGAGTTGGCGCGCAAAGCGTCAATCAGGATTTGGTTGGCGATAACGTCCAGTTTTTTCTGGGCTTCGTCTTGCACATTGCTGCTGCCTGCCTCGCCCAGCACGCCGGCGAGCGCACCCTGGCGCACTTGGACGCTGATGGTTTGGCAGGCTTGGACGATGGTGGAAACCACGCTGCCTAATTCGGCGGGGAGGTGGTGTTCGGAGAGGTGTTGCTGGAGAAATTGGGACAGGGTGGGCATGGGGACTCAATCAGGATATTTTTGCGGGTTATCTGTGTTAAAGGCTACCTGAAAAGTTTGGCTTGGCCGCGCTGCTACGCCGGGTTTGAACCGCGTAGAGGCTTTATTTTCAGGTAGCCTGTTGGCATGGCCGTATTTTACCCGCACAGCGGCTTGGCGGGGTAGGGTTTGCAGGGAGAAATTGGCCGTGCCGTTGTGCTGTTCGGCTGTTTAACGGCGTTTGCCGCTGCCGGGGCGGTTTGGGCGCATGATGACTTCTATTTCGCGTTGGAGATCCGGCCACAGGCGTTGGAAAGCTTGCTGGTTATGCCTATCTATCATGCTAATCAGCGATGGCATATAGGTTTTTGCAAATTCACCTTGCTTGCGCAATACGCTTTGTCCGATTGGCGTTCCGTAGAAAGCAATCATGGCATCTACTTCTTCTTGAGTATAAGTTTTGCGCATGGCATCGTACTGAATACGGCGTAATTCGCTCAAAACCTCTTCCGATTGGAAAATTTCACGGTCGGCACGGAGGGTATAGCGCTGTAAAACCTCTGCCAGCGCGGTGCGTTGTGTTGGCGTCAGTTCGGTATCATTACTGAGGCGGCGGGTAATGTACTGTTTGACTATATCGGGGGATGAGGACAGGATGGTCCGGATTTGGGAGGGGGTATCCTGCAACTCAATCAGCCGGTTAAGGGATTCGTCAGACGGGGTTTGCGCGGCGGCGGGCAGGGCAATCAAGAGTGCGGCCAAGGCGAGGCTGAGGAAGATAGACCGGCGGAGGCTATGCGGCATGGGATTCCTTTTTGTAGTGGGGCTACCTGAAAGCATCTGCTTCAGCGGAGTTATAGTGAATTAAATTTAAACCAGTACAGCGTTGGCTCGCCTTGCCGTACTATTTGTACTGTCTGCGGCTCGCTGCCTTGTCCTGATTTTTGTTAATCCACTATAAAACAAGATATGCACCGCGCGGCTGCCACGAATGGGCTATTGTCGGTCGCGGTGGTATTCACGGGTGAAAAAACTGCAATCGTCATGCCCGTGCGTGGTGAGCGGCTTATGTTGGCGGTGGTGCTGTTTGAGGCGCACCAGCAGCCATAGCAACAATGCCAGTAATAAGAAAGTAAGAGAGAGAGATAAATCGAACATCGCTGTCCCCCGCAAGTAGTGGCACGAAACACTTTGCATCTCCGATTATTTTGCTGGTTTGCTTGGCAAGGCAGTGTAGTGCAGCCTTGGTTGCATGGGATGAAGTTGTCCGGCTGTAGGTATCAGAATCGGTGTTTATTCTCTGTTTGTATCGCGGCGTAAGGCCTGCGTTCCAAAGCTTGCCGCTTGGTAAGCGGCGGGATGCTGTTTGTTGTTGTATGCCAGCAAGCCCCTCTTTTTCGGAAACCCTCTGTATCTGTTTTGAATTATAGCGATTTCTTTACATTTATGTCCAGTAACCGACTGAAGTGGTAGGAAAAGTTAAGACATTTGTGCAACAAGTGAATGGTGTGGACAATAAGTATAGATTATATTCATTATATGACATCATTTTGCATAAATAGATTTGCTTTTGTGTCTAAACATGTCTATTATGGCGGCACTTGCCAAGTTTGTGGTTTAAATTAGACTGAAAGTCCATTATGAAGCTCGATATCGATCTCCTGATTGCTTATTTCGGCGGCGTAAACGCGTTGGCCGAGGCCTTGCGCCAACATGATCCCGAAGGCGCTGCCTCCACGGCGGCGATTTACAAATGGCGCACGCGCGGCTCGCTGCCGCTGGCGCAACTGCAAAGGCTGACCGCCTTGGCCGAAGCGCAGGGCAGGCCGATTGATTTGAATGCCTTTATGCAACAGCAGACAACTTTGGAGAAAAACACCGTGCAGCCGCAAAGCAACCGCGTCATTATTTTCGACACCACCATGCGCGACGGCGAGCAGTCGCCCGGCGCATCCATGACCAAGGAAGAGAAAATCCGCATCGCCCGCCAGTTGGAAAAAATGGGGGTGGACGTGATTGAGGCCGGTTTTGCCGCCGCCAGCCCGGGCGATTTCGAATCGGTGAACGCCATTGCCAAAATCATCACCAAATCCACGGTTTGCTCGTTGGCGCGCGCGGTGGAAAACGATGTGCGCAAGGCGGGCGAAGCGGTTGCGCCCGCGCCGAAAAAACGCATCCACACCTTCATCGCCACCAGCCCCATCCACATGGAATACAAGCTGAAAATGAAGCCGCAGCAGGTGATCGACGCGGCGGTGAAGGCGGTGAAAATTGCCAAAGAATACACGGACGACGTGGAATTCTCCGCCGAAGATGCGGTGCGCTCCGATTTGGACTTTTTGGCAAAAATCTTCACGGCGGTTATCGATGCCGGTGCCACCACCATCAATATCCCCGACACCGTGGGCTATTCTGTCCCATCCGTGTGGTACGAGCGCATCGGCAGCATCATCCGCAGTGTGCCCAACGGCGGCAAAGTGGTGTGGTCCACCCACTGCCACAACGATTTGGGCATGGCCGTGGCCAACTCGCTGGCCGCGATCCAAGCCGGTGTGCGCCAAGTGGAATGCACCATCAACGGCCTAGGCGAACGCGCGGGCAATGCCAGCCTGGAAGAAATCGTGATGGCGCTGAAAGTGCGGCACGACCTGTTCGGTTTGGAAACCGGCATCGACACCACACAAATCGTGCCCGCATCCAAATTGGTATCTACGGTAACGGGTTATCCCGTGCAGCCCAATAAAGCGGTGGTCGGCGCCAACGCCTTTGCCCACGAAAGCGGCATCCACCAAGACGGCGTGCTCAAACACCCGCAAACCTATGAAATCATGACCGCCGAAAGCGTGGGCTGGGCTACCAACCGCCTGACTTTGGGCAAACTCTCCGGTCGCAGCGCGTTTAAGGCCAAGCTGGCCGATCTGGGCATCGAATTGGACAGCGAAGAGGCATTGAACGCCGCCTTTGCCCGCTTTAAAGATTTGGCCGACAAAAAACGCGAAATCTTCGATGAAGACCTGCACGCTTTGGTGTCGGACGAAATGTCGAACCTCGCGCCCGAGCGCTACAAATTCATCTCCCAGCGCATCGTTACCGAAACCGGCGAACTGCCGCGCGCCGAAATCGTGTTCAGCGCCGACGGCGAAGAGCGGCACGCCGAAGCCACCGGCTCCGGCCCGGTAGATGCGATTTTCAAGGCCATCGAAAGCGTGGTGCAAAGCGGCGCGGAATTGCAGATTTATTCGGTTAACGCGGTAACCTTCGGCACGGAAAGCCAAGGCGAAACCGGCGTGCGCCTGGCCAGAAACGGCCGTGTGGCCAATGGCCAGGGTGCGGATACCGATATTCTGGCTGCTACCGCCAAAGCCTACCTCTCCGCGTTGAACAAGCTGGAAGGCGGTGAGAAAGTGAAGGCGCAAGGCGGGATTTAGCAGGATTCTGTTTTCCACTTGCTCTTGCTGTTGAAATACCGCCCTGCGGCATCATGCCACAGGGCGGTTTGCGTGAAAGGCTACCTGAAAATATGCGGTATGGGTTTCAGGTAGCCTTTTGGTTGTGCAGGAGGCGGGGATGCACACATCTTGAGCAATGCAGATATCCCCGCCTGAGTTTTGTAGCGCCAGACTGCTTTCAGGTAGCCTGAATCATTCTGTATGAGCAGGGCGGTTTGTGCCCCGGCTAGTTGATTCGTGCCACATCAAATCTGATTAATGCCTGTGTTTTGATATTTAAATTGGCTGGTTTTGCCGCTTCGGTATTGCCCGGCTTGCTCCGAACAATATGGGCTGCACTATGTTTGGCAAAGGTATAGTGGATTAAATTTAAATCAGGACAAGGCGGCGAGCCGAAGATAGTACACACGTTACGGCAAGGCGAGCCAACGCTGTACTGGTTTAAATTTAATTCACTATAAATTGGCTGGAAACGTGTTGTCTGCATTTAAAAGGCTACCTGAAAATTTCAGGTAGCCTTTTATGGATTAACTTAGGCATCTGGCAGGGTGGTTGCTGTGTCGCTGTCTTGAGTGAATTGGGCGCAGACTTCGAGGATACCGCTGCCGAATTTTTGGATTTTGGCTTCGCCCAAGCCGTAGATGTTTTGCAGTTCGGTGAGGCTGACGGGGCGTTGTTGTACGATGTCTTGCAGGGTGCGGTCGCCGCACACGATGTAGGAGGGCACGTTGTCGGCGCGGGCACGTTCGGTGCGCCATTGGCGCAGGGCTTGCCAGAGGCGTTCTTCGCGCTCGGTGCGCAGCCATTGTTCGCGCGGGGTGCGGGTGGCGGATTTTTCGCGTTTGAGCGGGCGCAGCATCACGGCCTGCTTGCCTTGCAGCACGGGGCGGGCGGCTTGGGTGAGCATGAGGGCGTGGTAGTTGTGCGGGTCGGTGGCGAGCAGGCCTTGGCCGATGCATTGGCGGATGATGCCGCGCCATTCTTTGTCGGACAGGGCGGTGCCGATGCCGTAGGTGGAGAGCTGGTCGTGGCAGTTTTGGCGGATCCAGTCGTCGGCTTTGCCGCGCAATACGTTGATGACGTAGCCGGCGGCGAAGCGCTGGCCGACGCGGTATACGCAGCTGAGGAGTTTCTGCACGTTTTCGGTGGCGTTGAAGAGGACGGGCGGGTGCAGGCAGTTGTCGCAGTGGCCGCAGGGGGGGATTGCTTCGCCGAAGTGGCGCAACAGGGCGGCGCGGCGGCAGCCGGAGGTTTCGCACACGGCAAACATGGCTTCGAGTTTTTGCTGTTCGATTTGCTTTTGGAAGTCGCTGCTGTTGCCGGTTTGGATGCGTTCGCGCAGCAGGGAATAGTCGTTGAGGCCGTAGCACAGCCAGCTGGCGGCGGGCTGGCCGTCGCGCCCGGCGCGGCCGCTTTCCTGGTAGAAGTGTTCGATGCTTTGCGGCATGTCGAGGTGGGCGACGAAGCGCACGTCGGGTTTGTCGATGCCCATGCCGAAGGCGACGGTGGCCACGATGATAAAGCCTTCTTCGCGGGTGAAGCGGTGTTGGTTTTCGTTGCGCTCGGTCATGGTGAGGCCGGCGTGATAAGGCAGGGCGCGGTAGCCGTGTTCGTTTAAAAAGGCGGCGGTGTCTTCCACTTTTTTGCGGCTTAGGCAGTAAACAATGCCGCTTTCGCCGTGGGGGCGGCTATTCAGAAAATCGAGCAGCTGTTTTTTGCCGTTGTTTTTTTCGATGATTTGGTAGTAGATATTGGGGCGGTCGAAGCTGGCGATGTATTCGGCGGCGTTTTCCAGTTTGAGGTAGTGTTTGATGTCGGCACGGGTTTCGGCGTCTGCGGTGGCGGTGAGGGCGATGCGGGGGATGGCGGGATAGCGGTCGGCCAGGAGGCCGAGCTGGCGGTATTCGGGGCGGAAGTCGTGCCCCCATTGGCTCACGCAGTGGGCTTCGTCGATGGCGAACAGGCTGATTTCGGTGTGGTCGAGAAAGCGCAGGAAGCGTTCGCTCACCAGGCGCTCGGGGGAAACGTAGAGCAGTTTCAGGTAGCCTGCTTCGATGGTGTCGGCAATCTGCTGCACCTGGCTGCTGCCGATGCCGCTGTGCACGCTGGCGGCGGCCACGCCTGCGGCCTGCAGGGCGGCCACTTGGTCGTCCATCAGGGCAATCAGCGGCGACACCACCACGGCCAGCCCGCGCCGCATCAGGGCGGGAATTTGATAGCACAGGGATTTGCCGCCGCCGGTGGGCATCAGCACCAGCAGGTTTTGCCCTTCTGCCAGCGCGTTCACGATTTCTTCCTGCCGCCCCCGGAAGGCGTGGTAGCCGAAAACTTCGCGCAGGATGTTGAGGGCAGAGGGTTGTGGCATGAGCAGTTTTCCGTTTGCGGGATTTGTTGGATATAATGGCGCGGATTTTATAGCGTTTGAAGGCTACCTGAAAGGATTTTTATGCAACTGAAGAGATGGGCCGGGTTGTGTGCGGCGCTGGTGTTGGCGGGTTGTTCGAGTATGGGCAGCGGGCCGAGCCTGGGCGGCAGCTGGAGGGAAGTGGGCTTGAGCCAGAACGGTAATATGCGTTACGAAATAGACACTTCCAGCATTCGGAAAGAAGGCAGCCGGGTTAGCTTCCGCGAGCGGATGACGGTGTCGGATGTGGGGCGCGAGCATTATGTGAACACGCCGCATTTCAAAACGGCGGTCAACCAATGGCAGTTCGATTGCCAGGCGCGCACGCGCCGTTTGACGGCAGTGGAGATGTGGGATGCCTCCGGCAACAAGCTGGCTGCCAATCAATATGAAACGGCCAGGCTGCCTGCCAAGCCGGTGGTGAAAGGTTCGGCCGGTGGCAAACAGTTTGAAATTGCCTGCGGCAAAACTTTGTGATTTTTGCAGAATTAAGGAGAGGAAATATGCGGATCAAGGGAATTTTAGCCGGGCTGTGCCTGCTGGCCGCCGCTGCGCCCGCTTGGGCGGATGATGCGGCGCAAACCGAGCTGTTGAGTGCGCAGATGGCGTATCAGGAAGCATTGAAGGCGCAAACCGATAACGGCAGCCGTGTGAATACACTGCGCACCCGCTTGGAAGCGGCACAAACTGCCTTGCAGCAGAAACAGGCGGAAATCACGAAGTTGCAAACGCAATTGAATGAGGCGGATGTGGCCGCGCAACAATCGAATACCATCCTGGAAGAAGCCGGCCGCCGGTTGGACGCGGCTTGGACGGCAGTGCACGGACAGCAGCGTTAAGCGAAGATTGGTTGCAGCAGGCTTTTAGCTTAGCAGTAACCCGTTTCGTTGGTTTTGACTGGGTTGAAACTGACGCCTTCAGGTAGCCTTTTCGCATGGAGAGGCTACCTGAAAGTTTATGTGATGATTTTGATGTTGGAGTTTGTATGGAAGAGGCTACCTGAAAGCACGGCGCAGCAGAGTTTCTGCGCAGTTATAGTGAATTAACAAAAACCAGTACAGCGTTGTCTCGCCTTGCCGTAACGTGTGTACTGTCTGCGGCTCGCCGCCTTGTCCTGATTTAAATTTAATCCACTATAAAATTTCAGGTAGCCTTTGCTTGCCCGGCTAGATCGGCAGATAAAAAACCGGCCTGATTGCTCAGGCTGGTTGGTTTATGCTGCGGGGGCATGGAGCCCCGTACTGCGTGGGTTAAGCTTTAACGATCTTAACTTTGTAGCGGCCGTCTTCCTGGCGGTAAGCGCCGTGGATGTCGGTTTCGAAGCCGGGGAAGTGGGCGCCGATTTCGCACAGCATCATCAGGAATTCCAAGATGGGCTTGCTCTCTTCGGTGATCATTTCACCAGGCATTACCAACGGTACGCCGGGAGGATAGGGCAGAATCATGTTGGCGTTGATCTTGCCTATCATGTCTTCCAAGTAGCAGTCTTCAATCTGGCCTTTGAGCTCAAGCTGGAAGGCTTTGTGCGGGTTCATCACCATGGTCGGCAACACTTCGAATGCGCTGAACATGAGTTCGGGCAGGTTGTGTTTGCAGATCAGGCTGTGGATGCCTTGTGCCAATTCTTGAATCCGCATGTCTTTATAGAAAGAGGGCGATTCATTGAATACGCGCGGCAATACTTCTTCCACGGTGGCGTTGGCGTCATACAGGTTTTTGAACTCGTTTAATGCGTGCAGCAGGCTGAGGGCTTTGGTGTCGTCCACGCCGATGCTGAAGAGCACGAGGATGTTGTAGGGGCCGGTTTTTTCCACGATGATGCCGCGGTCTTCCAGGAATTTGGAAACGAGGTTGGCGGGGATACCGGTTTTTTCCAGCTGGCCGTTTTTATCCAAGCCCGGGGTGAGCAGGGTTACCTTGATCGGGTCGAGGTACATGTGCTGGGCGTCGATGTCTTTGAAGCCGTGCCATTTGTCGGTTTGGTGCAATTCCCAGCATTCGATGTTGTCCACGTTTTCAGGTTGCCATACGTCGAAATACCATGAATCGGCATGGGCTTTGTGGTTTTTGATTTCCTTACGGAATTTAACAGCGCGCTCCAGCGAATCCTGCATCAGGCGTTTGCCGGCATTGCCGCGCATCATGGCTGCCGCCACTTCGGTAGAGGCTACCATGGGGTAGAACGGGGAAGTGGAGGTGTGCATCATGTAGGCTTCGCCGAAGGTGGCGGTGTTCAGGTTGCCCTTAACGTGAATCATGGAAGCCTGTGAGAATGCGGCCAGCAGTTTGTGGGTGGAGTGGGTTTCAAAGATGACCTTGTCTTTGGCCTGTTTGCCGCCCATACCGGTTTTGCCGTTGTAGATCGGGCTGAAGTTGGTGTAGGGAACCCAGGCGGAGTCGAAGTGGATGGATTTCACATCCAGGGTGTCTTTGATCTTGTCGGTGTTGTAGAACAGGCCGTCATAAGTGGAGTTGGTAATCACGGCATGTACCGGCCAAGTGGCGCCCGGAACTTTGGCAAGTTTCTCGGTGATGACTTCTTTGGTGAATTCTTTTTGCGGAATACCGCCCAAGATACCGTAGGCGTTGCGGGTCGGTTTCAGATACACCGGGGTAATGTCGCTCATCATCAACAGGTGGGTTAATGATTTGTGGCAGTTACGGTCAATCAGCACGGTGCTGCCGGCCGGTACGGAGTACATACCCACGATTTTGTTGGCGGTGGAAGTGCCGTTGGTTACGATGTAGCTGTGGTCGGCATTGAAGGTTTCGGCGATGTATTCTTCGGCTTCTTTGTGCGGGCCGGAGTGGTCGAGCAGGGAGCCCAATTCGCCCATAGAAACGGAAATATCTGATTTGAACGTGTTTTCGCCGTAGAAGTCGTAGAACAGGCTGCCTACGGGAGATTTTAGGAAAGCAGTACCGCTCATGTGACCCGGAGTACAGAATGTGTATTTGTTTTCAACCACATAATCGAACAGGGCTTTGGTGAAGGGCGGTGTGATGTTGTCGATATAGTGCCGGATGGCTTTTTCAATTTTGTCCACAACGTCTTCGTTGCTGAACAGGTGGCAATCGATGAAGGTGGCGTGGTCGCCTACGGCGCTGAAATCCACTGGTTTGTCGCAATCGGTGGGTTTCAGGATGAATACGGGCAGCTCGTCGTTGAGCGCGATAATTTGTTCGTCTAATTCTCGGTTGAAAATATCCAGTGTACAAAGCACTGAGCCTATTCTGGCGTCATGTTTTAGGAACGTCAGTATTTCTTGCGGGTCATGGGCTATTCGGATGGTGTGACCACCCTTTTCCAAAGTTTCAATCAAGTTCTTCAGATAGTCACCAAGTTCCTTATGACCACAGCCTAATAAGATGTTCTTCATGATCTAAATCCTTTAAGTAAATTAAGAAACAACTGCTTTTGCCGGCCGGTAGGCTGGCTTTTGCTACCGTTGCCGCCGTGTCGGAGGGCGCAGCGGCAGTAGTGGCAACCTGTGTTTTGCCGCTTGCGGAACAAGGGCAAAAAATAAACCTGCATTGGTATATGCAGGCAAGTGATTGATAGAGGATTAATGATATTTTGGCTGGGCAGCTTGGTGTGGGATTATAGAATTTCAGCACCCAAGACTGGCGGCGGACGGAATATCGGATTACAGTTAAGTACTGCTAAGAAAAATTAACAGCTGCTTTTTCTGTTGCACTCAAGTATGTAAATATTAAAATTATTTACACACCTTGCCTGCATTAAAGCTGGTTGATTTTAAAGAACAATATCTTGAAATGTGGCTGAATTGGCAGTTTATTTTGATGCCTATCTATTTATTGATACATCATATCATAAAATATAATGTCATGGGTTGACTTTAGTCAGAAAATTTTAGAGCAAAGGTACAGGGCTGGTGGAGGGAAAGGGGTGGAAGGCGGTGCTGGCGAGGGATTTGGTGCGGATTTGTATAGTGGATTAACAAAAATCAGGACAAGGCGGCGAGCCGCAGACAGTACACACGTTACGGTAAGTCGGGCCAACGCCGTACTGGTTTTTGTTAATTCACTATAAAAGTAGAAACGGCAGGCTTTGAGAGTGCCTGCCGTTGGAAAAGTAAGTTTGTTGCGGAGTATTTAAGAGAAACAAGCAGTATAGTGGATTAACAAAAATCAGGACAAGGCGGCGAGCCGCGGACAGTACACACGTTACGGCAAGGCAAGCCAACGCTGTACTGGTTTAAATTTAATTCACTATATTTGATTTTCAGGTAGCCTCTGCCTGTTCCTGCCAGGCGGGGCGTTTCCATTTGGGCGCGTCTTGAAAACGGTAGGCGGCCATTTTGTCTAGCAGGGTGGGGATGCTGCTGTCCGTACACACCAAGCCGGTATTGGCGGCAGGCATGAAACCTTGATCGGCGGTGTGCTGCAACAGGGTGATAATAGGGTTGAAAAAGCCGTTTACGTTGAGCAGGCCGATGGGTTTGCTGTGCAGTTTGAGCTGGGCGGCCGAGAGCACTTCAAACAGCTCTTCGTATGTGCCCAATCCGCCGGGCAGGGCGATGAAGGCATCGGCCCGTTCAATCATTTTGGTTCGCCGGTCGGCCATATTGTCGGTGACGATAAGCTCGGTGAGGCGGCCGTGCGCCATTTCTTCGTGGCGCAGGAAAGTGGGGATGATGCCGGTTACTTGGCCGCCGGCAGCCAGGGCGGCAGAAGCCACTTCGCCCATCAGGCCGATGCCGCCGCCGCCGTATACCAGCCGGCTGCCTCGTTCGGCAATAGCACGCCCCAGCTCGCGGGCGGCTTGGCTGTAGCTCGGGTCTTCGCCGAGATTGGAGCCGCAATAGACGACGATGTTGTTCATAGCATTCATATTTATTCTTTCAGGTAGCCTCTTGGAGGGTGATGGTTTTCGGCATGCAGCCGAAAATGTGAAAGCGCGGATTATAGCGAATGGTTTTTTTTGCATACAAGCTGCGGGGCGGAAGAGGCTACCTGAAAATAATGGATACTTCTAATTCACCACATCCGGCAATACAGCCCGGCCGGTAGTTGCACCTAGGCGGATGGTTTTGCATTGTTCATATTCCGGGCTGTAATACCAAGCACGGGCAGAGGCCATAGCAGGGAATCGCAAGGTAACGGAGCCATCGAGATCGGGCTTTCAAAGGCTTCATGATCGCCGTTGGCCACCAAGATTTCGCCGCCGGAAGGGGCGAGGGTGGGCACACCCAGTTGCAGGTATAGTGAATTAACAAAAACCAGTACAGCGTTGTCTCGCCTTGCCGTAACGTGTGTACTGTCTGCGGCTCGCCGCCTTGTCCTGATTTTTGTTAATCCACTATAACGTAAGCTGGCATGATGAGCTTCTTTTTTGAGGATATGGAGAGCAGAATTGTGGCAAAAGTTTGGAGGTGGTTTGTGCAGGGAGTATGGCGTGATGTGCTTTAAAATAAACGGGATTATGCACTGATTCTATTGGGATTTTGTTTTCAGGTAGCCTTTGGTAGGCTACCTGAAATTTTTCGGGAGGTATCAGCCGTTAAACACGGGTAGGATGTTGGCTCGGCTGAGGATTTGGGCGGCCACGTTGGCTAGTCCGAAGAAGAACACCCAGGCCATCAGCCATTTTCCACCATATACGCGGTAACCTTTGCCTTCACCGAATTTTTTGCGGCAGGCATAGAGCAGCAGGGCGGGCACGAATGCTGTCCACATGGTGGCGGCAAAGCCGACGTAGCTGATGGCGAGCACGAAGCCGGTGGGGAAGAGCAGGCAGGCAACGAGCGGGGGCAGGAAGGTGAGGGCGGCGGCTTTGCTGCGGCCGGCGCGGCTGGTGCCGAAGCCGAACAGGTCGGTGAGGTAGTCGAGCAGGCCGAGGGTTACGCCGAGGAAGGAGGAGGCGATGGCCATGTAGGAAAACAGGGAGAGCACGCGCACCAGCCCGCTGCCCGCCACTTGGGCGAGGGCGGCGAGCAGGGCGGCCACGTTGTCTTGCGCGGCAATCACGGGGCCGAACTGGCCGCGCGGCAGGTTGCCTTGTACGGCAAACTGCCAGAGGGCGTAGATTACCAGTGCCACCAAAGTGCCGAGCCAGAGCGAGCGGGCCACTTTCTTGGCGTCGCCCCGGAAGTAGTCGAACAGGCCGGACACGTTGCCGTGGAAGCCGAAGGAGGCGAGGCAGACGGGCAGGGCGGTGCCGAGGTAGATCCAGTAGCTGCCGTTTCCGCTGCCGGCGGTATCGAACAATACGGCGGGTTGGGCGGAAAGGAGCAGGCCGCCGTTGGCCCAGAGGAAGGTCATGATCATGCCGCCGATGAGGATGGTGGTGCCGCGGTCTACCCAGAAGGTGGACCACCATACGCAACCGGCGAAGATCAGGGAAAACACGATTTGCCCCACCCAGAGCGGCGCTTGGAGGGCTTGGGCGGTGAGGTTGCCGCCGGTGAAGATGTAGGCGTAGGTGAGTAGGTAGAGCACGAAGGCCACGGAGAGGCCGGTGATGATGCTCCAGCCGCGGCCGAGCAGGTCTTTGACGATGGTGTCGAAGTTGGCGCCGGGCGGGTAGTGGGTGGTGGCTTCGAGAATCATCAGGCCGCTGGAGAGCATGGAAAACCAGGTGTAGAGCAGCACGATGAGCGAGCCGGCAAACCAGATGCCGGCGGTGGCGGTGGGGTTGGCGAGCATGCCTGCGCCGATGACGGTGCCGGCGATGATCATGGCGCCGCCGAGTACGGAGGGTTTTTGATTCATGGTGATGTGGGTCTGGAGTGGGTTTGGGGTATGGTTAAAGCACTGGGTTGCTTCCTACGGCGTTGGCTTATCTTGCTGATTGCCGTACTGTTTGCGGCTCGCCGCTGTGTAGGAATAAATCATTGCTTCCGCCACACCCTGGAGCAGGAAAATAAAACGGCCGCCCAAATCTGTAGCGGCTGGAGGCGGAATTATACAGGGCAGGGGCTTGGCTTGACTATATGGTTTACGGTTTTGCGAGCCGAAGGTTTGGCAGATTTTCACGTTATTGCTTATTTAATGGTGCTTAGTTTTTAATATTTAGGTTTGTTGCCATGTTATTGCTTGGATGACGTCTGGCAGGCAGAACATACTGCTTGAGTTGTAGGCTACCTGAAAATGAATTGTTAGCTTCGCGGAAACGGTTAAAGTTCGCTGGAACTTGGTTGAAGCCTTATGTTTTCAGGTAGCCTGTGGTGCACAACAAGTAACTTGATGCCCATGCTGCCACCATATTGGCTGTGTGATGCCGCATGGTTTCGACCATAGAAAAAGGCTACCTGAAAATACCGGATAGGGTTTCAGGTAGCCTTTTCAATCAGGCGGGGTGATTGGTTTAGAACAGGGCGTCAATCTCTTGCGAGGGTGCGGCGCCGCCATCACCGCTGTTTTGCTGCGGTACCGGTTCTACGGTATTTTCTTCCGGTATCACCGGATCGCCGCCTGCGGCTTGGATATCTTCGGCATCAGGTGTGGCGCCGCGGTTGTCGATGGCCAGACGCGGGCTGGTGCTCTGCTGCTCTTGCAGGAAGTATTCGCCGCCCTTGCGTACGATTTTTGCGGGCATCGGCATGCCTTTTTGCGGTACGCCTTTGAGTGCGTAGCGCATGTACTCCACCCATACGGGCAGGGCGATTGTGCCACCGAAGCCGGCACGGCCCATGCTGCGCGGTTTGTCGAAACCGATATACACCACGCCTACTAAGTCGGGGTTGAAACCGGCAAACCAGGCATCTTTGTTTTCGTTGGTGGTACCGGTTTTGCCGGCAATATCGCTCCGGCCGAGCGCGCTGGCACGGGCACCGGTGCCTCGGCGTACCACGTCTTGCATGATGGTGTACATGATGTAGGCGTTGCGCGGATCGATAACCTGCGGCGCACTTTCTCCGGCCACCAAGGGCTTCATCTGGGCGCGCAATCGGCCTTGGCTGTCTTCAATGCGGTCGATTACATAGGGAGACACTTTATAGCCGCCGTTGGCAAACACGGCATAGGCCTGCGCCATTTGCAACGGGGTAACCACACCGCTGCCCAGAGCCATAGACAGCGAATCGGGAATCTGACGGGCATTAAAGCCGAAACGCTGCACGTATTGATGTACTTCGTGTATGCCAAGCGCCATCACGATGCGGATGGAAACCATGTTTTTAGACGCGGTCAATGCCTGGCGCAGGGTGATGAAGCCGGAATAGCGGCCATCGGAGTTTTTCGGGCGCCATGGCCGACCGCCGGTGCCCATTCCGGGCAATTCGATCGGGGCATCGTTGATGGTGGTGGCGGCAGTCATACCTTTAGCCAAAGCGGCTGAGTAGACAAAGGGTTTGAAGGTAGAACCCGGTTGGCGCTCGGCCTGAGTGGCACGGTTGAAGCTCTTACTATGGAAGTCGAAACCGCCCACCAAAGCACGGATGGCGCCGGTTTTGCTGTCTAATGCCACAAATGCGCCTTGCAACTCGGGCATTTGGCTGATTTGCCAACCGCGATCAAGTTTGCGCACGCGGATAACCGCACCTGGGCGGATGGCGTTGTCTTTGCCGTTGTTGATGGTGCGTGCTACATAATTGAGCGCATTGCCGCTGATTTTGATGCGGTTGCCGCCTTGCGTATAGGCTTCAATCGAAGAGCGGCTGGCCTGCAATACCACGGCCGGTTGTAGGCCGTCTACGGTGTAAACCGTATCTAAATATTGGTCTAGGTTTTCATCCAAGGTCTCGGCTTCTATCGTGTTCAAATCGATAAATGCTTCTGCACCACGATAAGCGCCTAATCCGAAGCCTTTCAGGGCTCGGCGCAGGGCTAGGGTGGCCACGCGCTGGCTTTCGGAGCTAACGGTGGTGTACACGCGGAAGCCTTGAGTATAGGCATCTTCGCCGTATCGGTCGTACATTTCTTGGCGAACCATTTCGGCTACATATAGAGAGTTTTGGTCAATCTCTACCTGTTGGCGTCGGTAATGCAGTTCTTCAGCCAGTGCCTGATCGCGTTCTGCGGGCGTAATCATCTTTTCTTCAACCATATTGTTGAGAATGTAACGCTGGCGCAAGCGGGCACGCTCGGGGTTCACGATTGGATTAAAAGAGGAGGGTGCTTTAGGCAGTCCGGCTAGGATGGTGGCCTCAGCCAAAGTCAGCTCTTTTACCGGTTTGTTGAAGTAAATCTGTGAAGCGGCAGCAAAGCCGTAGGCGCGTTGGCCTAAGTAGATTTGGTTGAAATACAGCTCCAAAATCTGTTGCTTACTTAGGGATTGCTCAATCTTGTAGGCCAATAATGCCTCATTGAACTTACGGCGGTAGCTGCGTTCGTTGGTGAGGTAAAAGTTGCGGGCTACCTGTTGGGTGATAGTACTGGCACCAGACTGTACGCCGCCGGCACGGAAGTTGCCGATCAGGGCGCGAGCCACACCGGTAACGTCTACCCCCCAGTGTTGGTAGAAGCGTTTATCCTCTGCAGCAATAACGGCATTGATCAACACAGGCGGGAATTCGTCAATTTTGGTAAATGCACGCCGCTCTTCGCCATACATGCCGATGAGTTTGCCGTCTGATGAATAAATAGTCAGCGGCATCCGCGGCTGATAATTTGTTACCGTCTCCAAACTGGGGAGTTTCGGGTAGGTCACTAATACTGCAATAGCCAGTAGCCCAACACCGAACAAGGTTAGTCCCAGCAGTAGTCCAAAAACCGTTTTAAGTATTTTTCTAAACATAGTTACAAATTTTCTATCAATAAGTACTTTGACTAAAGTAAACTATACCTTAATTTATGCAAGAAAACGCTAAACCTGATATAAATTTACCTGTGACCGGTCAGCTGGTCTTTTAAAGGGAGGCTTAAAGATGCGAATATCAAAAAAACCAAGAAAATCAAAACAAAAGACAAAAATGTCTTTTGGCAGCAAAGGCTGCTTGGGCGTGGATATTACGCCAACTGCCATTAATATGGTACATCTTGCCGGCAGTGTTCCGGGTAATCTCCGGTTGGAAAATTACACCATCCAGCCCCTACCCAAAGGCGTTATTATAAACGGCAACATCGAAGATCATGACCAACTCGTGTCATATTTACAACAAGCTTACCAACAGCTTGGTAGTAGTTGTAAGAATGTAACAGCAGCCCTGCCGCAGGCTTTAACCAATATACAAACGATTACTTACGATGCCCGTAGTTCTGATTTGCCGATAGATGAGTTCGTTGAGTTGGAAGCCAGCCAAACCATCGGTTCTGATAACCTGAGCTATGATTTCCAAGTTACCGCCGAGCTGCAAAACGGTAATGTGCAGGAAATCGTCATGGCTGCCGCTAAACGTGATGATGTGGATCTGCGCACAGATTTGTTCGTGGATGCTGATATCCCGTTGTCACAGCTGGATGTGGATACTTTTGCTGTTGTAAATGCGTTCTCTGTGTGGATTGATCAATTCGCTCCCGATTTGGAGCATCAAAAACTGGCTATCTTCCATGTGGATGAGGATCAGACCAAAGCTTTAATTCTCCAAAATGGCAATATTGTATATAAGCAAGAAACCAATTTTGGTAATAAGCAGCTAACTCATAACATCCAACGCCAATATAAATTGAGTGAGGATGATGCATGGAGTATGCGTTTTAAAAGCAATAAACCTGCAGATTTTCAAGGTACTGTGGCTGATCATTTTAATAGTCAGCTTACCCAGGAAATTCAAAGGGTTCTGCAATTTTATTACACCACGGTTAGTAGTGATTACCAAGATAGCGTTAAACATATCTTAATTTCTGGATGTCCGTTTATGCAGCCTTTCGGTCTTGCAAAAAGCGTGTATGCTCAAACCAATATTTCTACTCAGCAAGTAGAGCCTATTGCTAGCACGCAAGGCGGCAAACAAGCCGGAACTTCGAAATTTAATTTGGAATCCGGGCAACTGACCGTTGCATTTGGATTGGCTGTAAGAGGATTGTGAAATGATTCCATTAATTCAACTAAATATGCTCCCCTACCGTGAGGAGCAGGATAAGCAGAAAAAAGCCCAGTTCACTAGATTGATGATTTTTTCTGGTTTGATTGGTGTCGGTTTGTTGGTATTTACGTATGTATCGCTTAGTGGCCTAATCTTAAATCAAGAGTCACGCAACCAACAGCTAACTGCCGGTATTGAACAGTTAAATATTCAGATCAAGGAGGTAGAAACCTTAGAAGCTGAAAAGCGTGATTTCTTAGCTCGGAAAGCGAAAGTGGAAGAGTTGGAGAATAAGCGTTTTGAGGCAGCTAGGATGATTGATTCACTGAACACTGTTGCGCCGGAAGGTGTTTATCTAACAGGTATTAAGGCTAAGGATGTTAGCACTTATACTCTGTCTGGTAAGGCTACCAGTGATAGTAAAATTGCTGATTTTATGCGGGTAATTCCAAGTACCAATGTATTTGGCCAGCCTTCATTGGATAGCATCAATAAAGTAGAGTCTGTACAAGAGTTTGAGTTGACTGTAGCAGTTGCTTCCGCACCAATGAGCGGAGATTCAATAAATATTGCTCCCGTTGTAATGTCGTCAGAATCTGCTTCTACTGCCAGCAATACTCCTGCATCAGTACCTAATACGTCTGTAGCACCTGCATCATCCGCTACAGCCACTTCCTCTCCTGCAAATTAATGGAAGGGTGAAATCATGGCACAAAAAATTGACCTTAATACTCTATATAAACAAAACAAGCTGGTTCAGCTTGGTGCTGGTATCGTTATCGTTGTTCTCCTTTTGATTGCGGGCTACTTTGCTTTGTTTAAAGGACAATGGGAGGAATATGAGGGTTTGCAGCAAAAAGAAGAGCAGCTGAAGCAAGAGTATCAGAGCAAAGCTGATCAGGCAGCCAACCTGCCAGTTTTGAAGGATGAGTTGGAAAAAATCCGTACTGCATTCAACGTATTGTTAAAACAATTGCCTACAGATGCAGAAATTCCAAATTTGATTCAGGAATTACATCAGGCAGGGGCGAAAAACAGTATGCGTATGAATAGTGTGAAACCTTTGCCACCGGTGGATCTTGATAACGTACAACAATTACCTTATGAAATTTCTATTTCAGGAAATTATGAGCAAATTGCACAATTTATACGTGATGTAGGTCGTCTGTCCCGTATCGTAACCTTAGATAAGATCAATCTTGCTCCTGCAGATGCAAAAGATAGTAATGGCATACTCACCTTAACTGCTAACGCTAATACTTATAAGGCGCTAGCTCTGAGTGAGATAGCTGCTGCCTCGGCTGCGTCACAAGCTGAATGATAAGACTGATTCTTTATAAAGGACTTTATAATGAAGAAAAATATACTATGGTGCTCAGCAGTTCTTTTGCTGACGGCCTGTTCTTTGACCGAGGGCGATCTGCAGCAGTGGATGGATAATGCTCAGGCGGAAGCAAAAAGTAAGGTGCGCCAACCACAGATACCGACTATTTCAAAGTCTCCTGAGTATGTGGATCCTGTCATTAATGGATTGAATATATTTGATCTTAAACGGCTGCGTGTGAACCAACAATCTGGTATTAATGCTCCAAATCCTGATAGACCAAAAGAGATTTTGGAAAACTTTAGTTTAGAAAGCTTGCGTTATGTAGGCTCTATTAAACGAGGTGGGCAAGTTTCCGCTTTCGTTGAGGCAGGAGGTCACACCTATACCGTACGCGTTGGCAATTATCTTGGCCAAAACTATGGGCAGATTACTGCTATTACTCCGGACAAACTGATTTTGTCGGAGGTAACTGAAGATAGCTATGGTGCATGGCAACGTCGAACAGCGGAATTGGAGTTAAATGCTTCAGACGCTTCTAACCAATCAAAATCTAATTAAACTTACTAAGGGATTTACGCTATGAAAATCAAAAAACTGCAATATCTAACCGCTTTAGGTATGAGCTTGGCCATGCAAGGCGTACTGGCTGGTAATATTACAGATATTAACGTCTCTGCTTTACCAAATAATCAGAAGGTTATTAAAATCCGTTTCGATCGGGATATGTTGAAGCCGAGCGGTTTTATTACTACTACGCCTGCCCGGATTGCTTTGGATTTCCCAAATACGGGTGCCAATCTTAACCAACCAGTACTGCAATATAACGACGCTCTGCTTAACCAAATTGCTGTCGCTCAAGATAGCAATAAAACCCGTGTTCTACTTAACTTGAATAGACCGGGGCAATACAATGCTGAAGTCAGAGGCAATGAGGTTTGGATTTATCTGAATGAATCTGGCCAAGGGGTTTCTACAACTGTAAGAGCTGCTCCTCCCAGCAACCAAATTCAACAAGAATCTCTTGGTATAACGGAAACTCGTCCTGCTGCTGGTCAGAATGCTCTTGGTAGCAATACTGCCAACGTAGCCGTTGATTTTCACAAAGGTGCAAGTAATTCTGGCGTGATTGAAATTAATACTGCCGGTTATCGTGGTACTCCTGAAATCAAACAGCGTTCCAATAACTTGGTTATTTTGCTGAAAAATAACCAATTGCCGATTGCTGCACAACGTAATTTGGATGTAACCGATTTCAGTACTCCGGTTCGTACTATCAGTCTACGCCGTTTAGGTAATGATACAGAGATTACCATTAAGAACCAGGGTGGTTGGGAACATAAAACCAGTCAGTCTGCTGGTCGATATACTATTACCGTTTCTCCAAAATCTGTCGTAGCTGAAGATGGTCTGCGTAACCGTAATCATCACTTTACTGGTAAACGCGTTTCTTTAGATTTCCAAGATGTAGATGTACGTACCATCCTGCAGATTTTGGCTAAAGAGTCCAATATGAACATTGTAGCCAGCGATAGCGTTTCTGGCAAAATGACCTTGTCGTTGAAGGATGTGCCTTGGGATCAGGCCTTGGATTTGGTAATGCAGTCACGCGGGTTAGAATCGCGTCGTAACGGTAATATTATCCGTGTTGCTCCGGCTGAAGAGTTCCGTAAAATTGATGTTGAGACTCTGGAAAATGCTAAGCGTATTGAAGAACTTGGTCCTCTAGTATCTCGTACGTTCCAGTTGAAATACAAAGATGTTAATGAATTCCGTAAAATACTGAATATTAATGAGAATGGCGGATCAAATACTGGTAATAATAACTCTTTGTTGAGCAATCGTGGTTCTGCTGTTATTGATCCGGCTACGAATACCTTGATTATTAAGGATAACCAAAATGTTATCAAGGAATTTGAGCGTTTAATTGAACAGTTGGATGTCCCTGCCCGTCAAGTGATGATTGAGGCTCGTATTGTTGAAGCTACGGATGGTTTTTCCCGTGCTTTAGGTGTGAAGTTTGGTTATAACAAAACATCAGGCTCAACTCAGATTGGTAGCGGGTTAGGCACTAATAATGGTGGTACCGGAACAGCTTTTTCTATTGCCCCTAACGTGAACTTGCCGGCTGCAGCCGCAACCTCTTCCATTACCATTGTCCGTGCGTTGTCCTCTGGTGCGTTGGGGTTGGAATTGACTGCTATGCAGGAACAAAACCGCGGTAAGATTATTTCCAGCCCGCGCGTGCTGACTCAAGACCGGAAAGAGGCGACCATCAAAGCTGGTCGGGAAATTCCCTATCAGGAAGCTTCTTCCAGTGGAGCTACCAGCACCAGCTTCAAAGAAGCCGTATTGGGCTTGACTGTTACTCCCCAAATCACACCTGACGGTAATGTGATTATGGATATCAAACTGAATAAAGACTCTGTGGATCAGGGGTGTAGTGTGCTAGGAACACCGTGTATCAGTACCAAGGAACTTAACACTCGTGCGATGGTGGAAGATGGTGGTACCATCATCTTGGGCGGTATCTATGAGGAAGACAATTCTAACTCCCAATACAAAGTACCGCTGCTGGGTGATATTCCTGTAGTTGGTAACTTGTTCCGTGGCACCAAACGCAATAACAGCAAAAATGAATTGCTGATCTTCATCACCCCGCGCATCATGGGTACTGAAGGTAACGTTCTGCGCTACTAAACCACACTTTGCCGATTGATTCGGTTACAATGCCTGCCATGAATACCATGGCAGGCAATATTTTTTTGATCGGATTGATGGGTGCGGGCAAAACCACTCATGGAAAACAGTTGGCAGCATTGTTGCAACGCGATTTTATTGATAGTGACCAACTGATTTGCCAACGTACCGGCGTTTCCATCCCTACTATTTTCGAGCTGGAAGGGGAGGGCGGCTTTCGCAAGCGCGAAGCTGCTGTTATTGACGAATTGACCCGCCGCCATCACATTACCCTCGCTACCGGTGGTGGGGCTGTTTTATCTCCCGATAATCGCCGTTGTTTGCATACACGAGGCACGGTGATCTATTTGCACACCACCCCTGAAATCCTATATCGGCGCATCCAGCATGACAAAAACCGCCCGCTGCTTCAGGTAGCCGATCCTCTCGACAAGCTGCAAGCACTCTACCAACAGCGCGACCCGCTTTACCGAGAAACCGCCCACCTTATATTCAATATTTCGCCGCAACATTCCTGTCCGCAAATCACCAAGCAGCTGTTGCAGTTGATTCAACAACATATCAAAGAAAACCGATAATGCAAACCCTGCACGTCCATACCCCCGGTCACAGCTATCCCATCCATATTGGTTTCCGCTTATTCGACAACTTGGCCGAACTCATCCGCCCACATATCGGCGGCAAAGCCGCCATCATCAGCAATCAAACCGTTGCCCCGCTTTATCTTGCCCCCGTCAAAGCAGCCTACCAACAACTCGGCATCAGCGTTTGCGACATCATCCTGCCCGACGGCGAACAATACAAAAACAGCGAATCCCTCCAGCAAATCTACACCGGCCTGTTGCAGCACCATGCTGACCGCCGTACCACCATCCTCGCCCTCGGCGGCGGCGTAATCGGCGATTTGGCCGGCTTTGCCGCCGCCACCTACCAGCGCGGCATTCCCTTCATCCAAATCCCCACCACCTTGCTCAGCCAGGTTGATTCCTCCGTGGGCGGCAAAACCGGCATCAACCACCCGCTCGGCAAAAACATGATTGGCGCGTTTTACCAGCCCCAAGCCGTCATCGCCGACACCGCCGCCCTGCAAACCCTTCCCCCGCGCGAGTTTTCCGCCGGCCTGGCCGAAGTCATCAAATACGCCCTGCTCGGCGACATTGATTTCCTTGCCAAACTCGAGCACGCCATGCCCGGCATCATGCGGCAAGAGCCCGCCGCCCTTGCCGACACCATTCGCCACTGCTGCCAGATGAAAGCAGACATCGTCGAGCAGGACGAAAAAGAGCAGGGCATCCGCGCCCTCCTTAACCTCGGCCACACCTTCGGCCATGCCATCGAAACCCAAATGGGCTACGGCAACTGGCTGCACGGCGAAGCTGTAGCCGCCGGCATGGTACTCGCCGCCCGCCTGTCCGAGCGCAAAGGCTACCTGAAAACCGCCGATACCGAACGCATCATCCGCCTGCTGCAAGCCGCCCGATTGCCCGTTGCCCCACCGGAGTTTGCGGTCGACACCTGGCTTGCCCACATGCAGCACGACAAAAAAAATCAAGCCGGCCAAATCCGCCTCGTCATCCTCAAACGGCTCGGCCAAGCCGCCGTAGAAGCCGGTTTCAGCCGCGAAGACATGACCGCCTTGCTGCACAGCATATGATTTCCCTTCAGGCGGGTGGGCAGACCAAGTTTGGCAGAGCCGCCTGAGCCACATGCCCGAATCAAACGGATATGAAAATTTCAGGTAGCCCGTTCCCGCAACAGGCTACCTGAAAACAATATGGTGAATTAACAAAAACCGGTACAGCGTTGGCTCGCCCTGCCGTATTATTTGTACTGCCTGCGGCTCGCCGCATTGCCCGATTTTTGTTAATCCACTATAACGGCAAATTTTGCCAACTGGCCGCACACCATGAAAACCTTCAAAATCAGCCCGAATTACCTCCGCCACTTCCTCGACATCTCCCCGTTCTACTACAGCGAAGAACTCTACCCCGAGCTGACCGCCCTCAACCTGGCCAACCGCAGCAGCGTCCGCCGTTGGGCGCACGAATACCTGCGCCCCCATTTCCTCGGGTGTCCCATTGCCCGGCAAATCCGCATCAAAGAAAGCTTTCGCTACGGCCTCAATTTCTGGCCGGACGATACCCTGCAACACTGCGCCGAAGAATGGCTCGACCCGACCGGGCAAACCCCAATCCGCCGGCGCTGCGAAGAAATCTGGAACGACCTGTTCGACGGCGAATATTTCGGCATCGACAATCCTGCCGCCTACCAAATTGTCACAACCCCGCCTGGCGATCCGTTCGGCCATATATAGCAAACCAACTTATAGTGGATTAACAAAAATCAGGACAAGCGGCGAGGTGGGGCAGCAATACGGTAAGACGAGCCAATGCCGTATCGGAAGCGGAGTTGATTGGTTGTAGGTGGGAAAAGGCTACCTGAAAATTTTCAGGTAGCCTTTATCTATTGCTGAAATAGTTGTTTCTTCATAATATAGTGGATTAACTTTAAACCAGTACAGCGTTGGCTCGCCTTGCCGTAACGTGTGTACTGTCTGCGGCTCGCCGCCTTGTCCTGATTTAAATTTAATTCACTATATCTTGGTTATATGTGTGGCAGAAAGGGGAATAGGGGACAGTTAAATGGGGATTGGCCAAAATACTTGAAAAACGCAGCAAAATTCTGCGGCGCGACGTTTGGCGGCAGCTTGTTGCGCCGGTAGGTATTTTTCTGCATAGAAAAGGCGGAATATGGTTATACATGGTTGGCCGGACAAACAGGATAAAACATTCCCTAATTCTTTGCTAATTATAGATAAGTATAGTTCGACTTATCTAAATGATCTTGAGAGGGAAGGGCTGGGTATGGAGTTTCTGCACGCAATCAACCAATCTTTGTTTCTGTTGATTAATGCCGATCATGATGACCATCCCGGCACCATAGTGATGGCTTTGCTGATAGCAGAGTATTTAACCGCCATCACGCTGGCTGCGGTGGCGGTTTATTTGGTTTGGAAACATCGTTGTCGGCGCGTTATCTGCTTGAATGTGCTGTGCAGCCTGCTGTTGGGCATGGCGGCAACTTATCTGATCCGCAAGGGCTGGCATGTGCCGCGGCCGTTTGATATGCAGCTGGGCACTAATTTTTTGGCGCACAGCGTCACTTCGTCGTTCCCCAGCAAACACATGACTTCGCTGACTGCCCCGCTGATGAGCATGTGCCTGTTTGTGCCAACTCGTCTGGTGGGCGTGGCCAGTTTGATGGTGGCAATGAGCGTGGCGTGGTCGCGGGTGTATCTGGGCGTGCATTGGCCGCTGAATATGGCCGGGGCGCTGCTGGTGGGTTTGTTGGCGGCTTTAACCGTAAAGTATGGCTTGCGCCCGTTGTGGATGCGCTGGCTTGATACGGCCGATGGCCAGTTTGCCATTCAGGATAAAAAAGCTAGCTGAAACGTTGCACTAAGAGCAAGAGGCTACCTGAAAGTTTTAGCTCGGCTGGAGCTATGCTTTCAGGTAGCCTGTTTTTATGGGGCTTTATGGCGAATCCATTGAACTTCCGATATGGCGTTAACCCGCCTTATATCGATTGCCATTTGATCGGCTATGGACGCACTTGCCCGAATCAATCATAACGGCGGCATTTAATATCGGAATCCTCGCAGAAAATCGCGTTTTGCTCAGCTTGGCAGGCTCGGCGGACTTGGGCGCGGGCGAGGCCTTCGTTGTGGCTGGTGGCTTCATAGGTTTTGCTAAACGGGGTAATGCTGCACACATAAGCAGGATTGCGGCCTGTGCGGTGCTCAATGATGACTTCGCGCACATTGCCGTTGCGGGCAGATTGATTGCGCTCCAACACGGCAATGCGCGCTTCCAAATCGGCAATACGCCGCTCCAGCGTACTAATGCGCGCGGCATCGTCGGCCGGTGCGGCATAGAGTGCGGTGGGCAGGGCGGTGAGGGCAAGGAGGAGGGGGAGTAGTTTTTTCATGGGAATCCTTGGTATTGGAGAAAAACAGGGTTAATTTTGTTGCGGCTTTATTTTCAGGTAGCCTTTTCGGGGGCTACCTGAAAAATATAGTGGATTAAAATAAAAATGAGACAAGGCGGCAACGCCCGCCGTGTACGGATAGTACATAAGGGCGTTGGCAACGCCGTATCATTGCGATTTTAATCCACTATAATGCGCTCAGCGGGCGGCCTGCTATAGCCCTTCCAAAGCAGTTTTGGCATCTTCGTTGCCTTGTGCGGCGGCTTTTTCGTACCAGGCGCGGGCTTGTTCTAAGTTTTTCGGAACCCCCAAGCCGTGCTCATGGATAAAGCCGAGCATGCTTTGGCCGACGTCGTTGCCTTGTGCGGCGGCTTTTTCAAACCAGGAACGGGCTTGGGCGTAATCTTGTTTTACACCGTATCCCTGCATATAAAGTAGGCCGAGCAAGATTTGGCCGTCGGCATTGCCTTGTGCGGCGGCCTTTTCAAACCAAGAGCGTGCTTGGGTGTAGTTCCGGCGCACGCCTTTGCCTTCGTAATAAAGGGAGCCCAAATTGACTTGGGCGTTTGCTTCGCCTTGCGCGGCAGCCTTGCCGTACCAAAGGTGTGCCTGTCGGTAGCTTTGCGGCACGCCTTGGCCGGATTCGTACAGGTTGCCGAGGGCAAACTGGGCTTGCGGCAGGCCTTGGTTGGCAGCTTTTTCCAGCCACGTTTTGGCTCGGGCATAGTCTTGCGGCACGCCCCTGCCTTCGTAATACATGAGGCCGAGGTTATTTTGTGCGGCGGGCTCGTTTTGCGCGGCGGCTTTTTCGTACCAGGCACGGGCTTGGGCAAAGTCTTGTTTCACCCCCCAGCCGTTGTCGTACAGGCTGCCGAGCAGGGTTTGGGCATCGGCCTGGTCTTGGGCGGCGGCCTTTTCCAGCCAGAATTTGGCTTGCCGGTAGTCTTGTGGTACGCCTGAGCCTCTGTAATACATCAAGCCGAGCGAGGCCTGGCCTTCCGGGTCGCCTGCATTGGCGGAGCGTTCGAACATGGCTTTGGCCTGAGCATAGTCGGGGGTGCCTGCCTGGTCGGAGGCATAGATGTTGCCGAGCAGGTTTTGGAAGGCCGGATTGTTTTCCGCGCCGTATTCTTTGAGCAGTTCTTCGGCACTCGGGCGGCTGCGTTGGCCGGTATTTTGGGTAGTTTGGTTCGGCTGTATGTTTGGTTTGGCTGATGCTGGCGCAACGGCCAGGGCAGCAGTGAGGGCAAGTAGGATGGCAGTGAGTTTTAAGTGATTTGGGAACATGACGTTTTCTTTACTAGTTTGGAGATGATGGCTTATTTTTCAGGTAACCTGCTTCTTGCCACAGGCTACCTGAAACTTATGACTGCCGCCTTACACGCCTGCTAGGTTGCAGAGGTATTGCCATAGGAGCGGCACGGGGCGGCCGGTAGCGCCTTTTTCTTTGCCGGATTTCCAGGCGGTGCCGGCGATATCGAGGTGCGCCCAGGTTTGTTCTTGGGTGAAGTGGGCGAGGAAGGCGGCGGCGGTGAGGGTGCCGGCGGGGCGGCCGCCGATGTTTTGCAGGTCGGCAAAGTTGGATTTGAGCTGCTCGCTGTATTCTTCAAACAAGGGCAGCTGCCAGGCTTTGTCGCCGCTTTGGCGGGCAGCTTCGAGCAGGCTGTCGGCCAGTTCCTGATTATTGGACACCAGGCCGCTGGCGGCGCTGCCCAGCGCGATGACGCAGGCGCCGGTGAGGGTGGCCACGTCGATGAGGGCGGCGGGCTTGAATTGGGCGGCGTAGGTGAGGGCGTCGCACAGGATCAGGCGGCCTTCGGCATCGGTGTTGAGGATTTCGATGGTGGTGCCGTCCATGGCGGTTACGATGTCGCCGGGCTTGTTGGCGGCGGCATCGGGCATGTTTTCGCAGGCGGGGGCGACGGCGATGAGGTTGACAGGCAGTTTGGCGCGGGCGGCGGCAATGAAGGTGCCGATTACGCTGGCGCCGCCGCACATATCGAATTTCATTTCGTCCATTTCGGCACCGGGCTTGAGGGAAATGCCGCCGCTGTCGAAGGTTACGCCTTTGCCCACCAGCACGACGGGTGCGGCGTTTTTATCGGGCGCGCCGAAGTAGGAAAGCTCGATGAGGCGCGGCTCTTGGGCACTGCCTTTGGCTACCGACCAGAACGAACCCATGTGTTCGCGGATGTAGTCGGTGCCGAGGATTTTGGCAGACGCCCCGGCGGCTTGGGCTTCGGCGCGGGCGGTGTCGGCCAGATAGGCGGGGGTGCAGATGTTGCCGGCGGTGTTGCCGAGGTCTTTGCACAGATTGATGCCGTGCAGCAGGGCTTGGGCGCGGCCGAGCGCATCTTGGGCGGATTGGTCGGCCGCGGGGGCGTAGAAATCGGCTTGTTGCAAGGCGGCGGGTTTGGCGGTTTTTTTGAAGCGGTCGAAACGGTATACGGCTTCGCCCAGCGCGGTGGTGAGCACGTTGAGGGCGTTGGCCAATTCGGCGGCGGAGAAGGCGCTCAAATCGATGGTAAGCACGGGCTGCTTCTGTGCCCAACCGGCGGCATGACGGAAGGCTTTGGCCAGCGTATCGCGCCCTGTGTTGTCGAGCTTGAGCACGGCGGTATCGACAAAGCTGCCGTTAACGGGAATGTGGGCGGCGGCGAAGGGTTCGCTTTCGGTGAGCGTGCCGTAGAGCAGGGCGGCGGTTTCATCGGCCGGGGCGGCGGTGCACAAATACAGGCGGGCGGCTTGGTTGGCGGGCAGGGCGGCGGAGTGGAGGTGGAATTGCATATTGATCCTTGGCTTGATTAGGGTGGAAAACGGGTGGCATTTTATCGCTTGGCGTAGGGAAGGGCTACCTGAAAACGTGGGCTGCAATGAAGCTAAAACGGTGCAGGCAGGATTTCAGGTAGCCTTCCCAATCACACAGGCAAAAGGCTACCTGAAAGTGAAGTTGAAATAATTCCAGGCAGCCTTCTGCTAGAACTGCTTTTCCAATTCCACAAACACTTGCCGGCTTTTTCGTTCTGCCCACACATGGCTGCTGCGGGTGTGTTGCCAGGAGAAATTCAGCTTCGGGGTGAGGCCGAGGATGGTCCAATTTCTGTGCCATAGCGAAGCGGAGTATTGGATTTCGTGGTCGCGGCGTTGTTCGCGCGGGAAACCTTGCGGGGTGATGTTTAGCGCGGTGCCGCGGAAACGACGTTCGGCAAAGGATACGTTGAGCCGAGTGGAGAGGCCGCCCAGTGCGTCCCAATCATGAATCCAACCGGCGCCGATGCCGTGGCGGCGGTAGGCGGCATTGTTCGGCTTGCCGCTCAGGGTGGATTGCTCCGGCAGCATCTGGTTGAAATTCAGCCCGGCATACAGCGTGTTGCGCGCTGTGGCACGCCAGGCTAGGGAAATACTTTCGCCCAAATACCAGCCGTTATACATTTCGGCTTTGGTATCCATCCGATAGCGTTGATGGTAGGCATCCAGTGCGGTGTGCAGCTGCCAGCGCGGGGTGAGCAGGCGGCTGTATTCCGTGCGCAGCCCGGGGGCGTGCGCCCACATGTGCATTTTCAGCGTGTGGTTGTTTTGCGGTTTGCGGCCATCCCAGTTGTCGGTGCCGCTGAGCTGGAATTGGTAAAACGGCATCACCAACAGCCGCTGCCGCGCATCCTGCCAGAACCAGCCCGCACCCAAACGGCCGTAGGCGCTGTCGTAGGCCGATTTGTTGCTCCAATAATAATTGGTGCCGCTCACATCCAGTTGCACGTGCAAGTTATGATGCCCGGCCAGCGGCTGGTTTTTCGCCACCCCCAGGCTGTAAGCCACGCCCACAGCATCTTCTGCGCGTTCGCGGCTGCAACCGAACGGGCTGCAATGCGGCGGCGGTGCGTTGTTCACATTGTTATCAAACGAGGGCGAAAACCCGCCGCTCCACTGCCATTGCTGCTGTTTGGCAATATGGTTCAGATAATGCTGCACATTATTCTGCACTTCCGCCGGCACCTCCTGCTCGCTCCGCACAGTTTCAAATAGCTGTGCTGATTCGCGCCATTGCTTATCTTCTGCCAGCATTGCCGCTAAATCCAGGCGGATGCGAACATCCTGCGGCTCTTTTGCCGCCAGTTCCCGATAAATTTGCACTGCGCGCGCATAGTCGCCCGCATATCTAGCCTGCATCCCCTGCGCCCGCCGCAGCAATACCGTGTCCGGCTGCGGCGTTTGCGCATACAGTGAAGTCAAATCCGCCAACAATTCCGGCTGCGGCGGGCCGTTTAATACCTGCACCAACATCCGCGCCAAGAGCTGCGGCCGTGCCAGCAAATCCTGCTGTGTGAGCACCGGCGCGGCTTGCTGCCCATCTTTGGCTGCAGGCGTTTGCGCATTGTTTTCCAACTGCCGCAGCCACTGCTGCTGCCCCGTTTGCAAAAAACGCTTCTGGTCCTGTTCTGGCGTGGTATCGCCCCAGCTGTGTTGCGCTGCACACAACGTAGAAATAATCAGAAGCGCACTCGTTTTCATCTGCATATGATAAATAATTGTTTGAAAATAATGAAATATAATAGATAAGGTTTCGTTAAGTTTAGATATTTCGTGCAAATAAAGCAGTTTTCTTATTTATAGAAATGAGATATATTACCATTCTTTTTAACGAATGGCAGGATTTAAGTAAGCATGAAACACCTGATTTTATCTTTGTCTGTGGCTGCTGCGTTGGCAGGATGTGCCGGCAGCGGCGGGGTAACCATTCCAGACGGTACCGCTCCCGTACCGCCGCTGACTCCGGCCGATTCCAGCAAAATCCTCGGCCCGGCCAGCACGGGCGAAACACCCACCACCTTCCAAACCGGTAACGGGCAGCTGCGCTATGTGTCGTGGTATGTGGAGTATTGGGGCACGCCGTCATCTGAAAACAAATTCATCTATCAGGCGCCAAACGGCAAAAGTTATGCCTTCAATGGATTCACTAATCCACCAAACTTCTCCAGCCGTTTTACGCCCGACAAAAACCAACCCACCAAGCTTAATCCGCAAACCTCAAGCGATGGCAACAAGCTGCTGGTGTGTTGTGAAAACGGTGATGCCAATTTCCCCGCAGGTTACCTGCAGTCTCTGCGTTATGGCGCATGGATTGGCGCCGACGGGCAAACCGACCTATTCGCGGGCGGCATATTGGCCGACACGGCGGATATGCAGAAACGTGGTGGCGCCACCGCACCCACCGGCAAAGCTACCTACGAAGTTTGGGCCTTCCGCGTGAAAAACGGTTCGGTTGTGGCCTCGTCCTACAATACCGACAGCAATCCGGCACGTAGGGTTAACTCTCTGCTAACCGTTAACTTCAACACCGGGAAAGTGGGCGGCACGATTAAAGGCAATGCCGATTTTGGCGCGGACATCGATTTCAACGATGTTACTGTAAACGGCAATACGTTCAGCGGCACAGCCTCTTCCGGCGGAGTGAGCGGCCAGGTGAGCGGCGGCTTCTATGGCGCGAGCGGTTGGTACAACCCGGCCGGTACGGAAATCGGCGGCAAGGTTACTTTCAACGGCAACCGCAGTCTCGACAGCGTATTTGGCGGCACGGCCACCGATCCTCGCCGCGACCCGGATACCACGGCCACCGATTTAACTCCCGTTAATCCCTAATCCTATTTTCAGGTAGCCTTTATTCCATTTTCAATTCGCTAACAGAATTATGAAAACACATATCCACCAACACCGGCCAAGTATTTTGTTCTTGGCTCTGTGCAGCATCTTCTCCGCTCCGGTTTGGGCGGCGGGCGAAACGGGCGATGCCGGTTCCGCCCAATTGGAAACCATCGAAATCCAAGGTCGCAGGCATGCGCCGCGCCAGCTTGGCCGCGAACGCATCCGCCGCGAGCAGCTGGATAAAGAAATGGTGCAGGACATCCGCGATATGGTGCGCTACGATCCCGGCATCAGTGTGGCCGAAGGCGGCCGTGCCGGCTCCAATGGTTTCAGTATCCGCGGCGTGGATAAAGATCGCGTAGCTATCGTAGTGGACGGCCTCGACCAAGGTGAAAGCCGCTCTTCTTCTGCTTTCCAAGAACTGTTTGGCGCATATGGCAACTTCAACACCAACCGCAACGCTGCCGAATTGGAGCACATGAGCGAGGTAACCATCAGCAAAGGCGCTGATTCCATTACCGCCGGCAGTGGCGCATTGGGCGGCGCGGTGATTTACCGCACCAAATCGCCGCGTGATTATGTGGATGAAGACAAGCCATACTATGTTGGTATGAAAACCGGCTACCTGAGCCGCTCCGAACAATGGTTGGCCAGCATTACCGCTGCCGGTCGGCTGGGCGGGTTTGATGCCTTGTGGTGGGCACTGTGCGTAACGGGCATGAGACTAAAAACCACAGCAAAGCCGAAAATGTAAACCTGAGATTTAACAACAACTACCGCTTTGGTTACACCACCTATAGCGGTGTGGCACGCGGTACCCCCGACCCGCAAAACACTGAAGATCATGCCGACCTGTTCCGCCTCGGCTATCACTTCAACGATAGCAACTATCTGAGTGGTATTTACGAAACCACCCGACAGGATCGGGAAACGGATGAGTTCTCTAATCTGTTTGGTGCTTATGACAGCACCAGCTACCGCTACCGCCAAGACGTGGCCTACCGCCGCCGCGTTGGCTTGGAATACGAAAACCTACTGGAATGGGGGCCGTGGAACAAGCTGACTGTGAGCTTAGACCGGCAGAAAATCCGCATGACCACCCTGACTTGGGATATTCCCACTCAAGATTACATTCAACGGATGGGGCGGAGTGCCGAAAACTACTTTATCCGCCGCAGCCTGAGTTACGATACCGACCAATTCAAAGTGGCCGCCGAAAAACATTTCGATTTCGGCAAAAGCCTGACATGGGATATGGCCTACGGCGTGGGCGGATCGCGCAAACGCAACACCAATAGCAACACCAGTTATTGGACATATGTTTTCTATCCCGACCGCCTGGCTTCTGACCGTGATGAAAAAGAATTCTTGGTCAGCACCCAATCCAATAACACGAATCTTTATTGGAACAACACCCTGCGCTTTAGCGACCGCTTTAAGCTGAACCTCGGTGTGCGCTATGACCGCATCAAAATGCACACCCTGGATACGGAAAGTTTCAACCCCGACGTGAAAGGCCAGCTTGAAGCCAAAGGCCTGTGGAACCAACAGGCACGCTTCAGTTCGCCCAGCTATGTGGCCGCATTGGATTGGAACATCAGCCCGTCGGTTACCCTGCAAGGTAAATACAGCACCGGCTTCCGCGCGCCGACCACCGATGAAATGTGGTTCTATTTCCCCAACACTCTGTTTTATGTCGAGCCCAATCCGAACTTGAAAGCCGAACGCTCCAAAAACGTTGAGCTGGGCATCGATGTGCACGGCAATTGGGGACATGTGCGCCTTTCCGGCTACCGCACCCGCTACACCGATTTCATCGATTTCGTGAATCGCGGCTACAAAGAGGTGATGACCTGGAACTACACCACTAAAACTTTGAGTAACCGCGAATACGCCGACGTTTACCAAAACGTGAACCGTTCCCAGGCCGAAATCAAAGGTTTGGAGCTGAAAGCACGCTGGAATCTCGACAGCATCGGCCTGCCCGCCGGTATGTACACCACCTTGGCCGCGAACTACACCAAAGGCGACGCCGACGGCAATATTCCGATTAACGCCATCCAGCCGTTTAACGGCGTGATCGGTATCGGTTACCAGCAGCCGGATAACCGTTGGGGCGTGGATTTGAACGTTAGCTATTTTGCGCGCAAAAAACCGGAAGACACCGTTGCCTCCTACGACAATACGGGCAGGGTTTTCCCTTATGCACGCCACAGCAGCAATATCTGGTTGGTAGATTTAACCGCCCGCTACCAGTTTAGGAAACATGTAACGATTAGCGCGGGCATTTACAACCTGTTCAACCGTCATTACTACACTTGGGAAACCCTGCGCAGCATTCGCGAATTCGGCACAGTAAACCGTGTGGATAACTGTACCGACCGAAGCGGTGTCGCCCACCACGATGGCTGCGCCCATGCCGGCCTTGAGCGTTTCAGCGCGCCCGGCCGTAATTTCGGTCTTATTATCGAAGCCAAGTTTTAAACCTTGGCAGTAAGGAAACTGTTTCAACTACGTTGAAGCTTATGTTTTCAGGTAGCCTCTGCACTTCTTTGGAGGCTACCTGAAATTGATGTTAGCAACACACCTAAACAAGGAAAACAAACCATGCAAGATATCCCGTTCAATCAATATCTGAAAGAAAACTGCCGCACCACCCACGACAGCGTGGACGAGCTGGTGATGTCGGTTAAACCTTTCGACAACACCGAAAACTACATCCGCTTCCTACAGCTGCAAGCCGTGTTCCACAAAATTGTGGACGACATCTACAAAAACCCGCAGCTCAACGAAAAAATCACCGGCCTGGCCGAGCTTGCCCGCTACGATGACGTCATCCTCGACCTGCAAGATCTGAACGCTGCCGAAAAAGCCGTTTCCCTGCCTATTCCCAAACCGGAAGGTGCAGAAGCATTGGGCTGGCTCTATTGCGCCGAAGGCTCCAACGTGGGTGCCGCCTTCTTGTTTAAAGATGCGCAAAACAACCTCGGCTACAACGCCGAACACGGTGCCCGCCACCTCGGCCCGCACGCCGACGGCCGGGGCAAACACTGGCGCCGTTTTGCCGAGCAGCTGAACAATCTGGACATTTCCGATAGCGAACGCAAACAAGCCCTGCAAGGCGCACTCACCGCTTTTGCCTTCTACAAAAGACTGCTGCGCGAAATCTTCGAATTGCCCGAAGCCGCGTAAGGCTTAATAGCCGTTTTCGGCATCACAAAAGGCTACCTGAAAGTTTCAGGTAGCCTTTGAAATAGGGCATTCTGAGTGAGTGTCGGATTCGAGAATCCAACCTACGGCTATTGCCAATTCAAACAAAAGCTGCCGCTGCCTGATGCTTTTCGGATTTTCAGGTAGCCTGAGTTCGGGTTTTCGAGCTGCCTGAAAATGCTAATGCTCGTGCATGTGCTCGTGTTCGTGTGCCGTCTGCTCGCACGCTTGGCAGCACGCCGTGCCGCCGCCGGCGGGTTCGGTTTGCACGGTGATGTGGCCTATGCCGTGCGCCCGAACTGCAGCCTGCACCTGTTTGGCCAGCATGTCGGCCTCCGCCACAGTCAGGCTGCCGGGCACAATCACATGGCAGGACATGGCGTGTTTTTTGCTGGTAATCGTCCAGGCGTGCAAGTCGTGTACGCCCAATATGCCGTTGATTTTCTGAATGTCTTCGGCAATTTTCACCAAATCCGTACCTTTGGGCGTGCCTTCCATCAGGATGTGCAGGCTGCCTGCCAGCACGCCCCAGCCGCTTTTGCCAATCAGCAGGGCCACCGCCGCACTGGCCGCCAAGTCCGCCCAGTTCCAGCCGTACAACTGTATCAGCAGGCCGGCTGCCACTGCGGCAACAGAGCCGAGCAAATCGCCCACCACATGCAAAAACGCACCGCGCATGTTCAGGTTGTCCTTCTCGCCGCGCAGCATATACCACGCGACAAATAGGTTCACCAGCAGCCCGAGCACAGCCACCGTCAGCATCGCGCCGCCCGCCACGGGCACGGGTTTGAAGGCGCGGATAACGGCTTCGACCAAAATCCATGCCGCCATTACCACCAGCGTGAGGCCGTTGAGTGCGGCAGCCAGGATTTCCACGCGCTGGTAGCCGTAGCTTTTTTGCGAGTTGGCAGCCTTTTCCGCCCATTTGAAGGCGAACAGGGCGAGGGCGAGAGAGGCGGCATCGGAAAACATGTGCCCCGCGTCCGACAAGAGTGCGAGGCTGCCGCTGAGCCAGCCTGCTGCGGCTTCCACCAGCATGAAGCCGGCAATCACGGCCAGCGATACGCGCAGGATGCGGGTGTTGGTGCTGTGGGCGTGGGCATGGTTGTGTTCGTGGGTGTGGAAGGACATGGGTACTCCTTATAGTGGCAGAGTTGGGCTACCTGAAAAATAGGTAGGGCGATAAAGGCAGGCATGGATGCCCACAGGCTTTCAGGTAGCCTGAGAAATATAAACTGTATTGTATGGGCAGTAAGAATTTATTTTCTTGCCTGTCTCATAGGCTACCTGAAATATCCCGGCTGCGTGACTGCCGGTATGTTCAGGTAGCCTTTTGCCAGATTGTGCAGGCGGTTTCCCGTTTCAAGGTGTGCCGCCGCTCCAATGGGGCAAATCGGGAATGCGGATGCCGAACAGGCCGAGGGCTCGGCCTACGCTGTGGGCGAGCAGTTCGTCTATGCTTTGCGGGCGCAGGTAGAGGGCGGGCACGGGCGGGAAGATGATGCCGCCCATTTCGGTGATGCGGCGCATATTGTCGAGGTGGGCGAGGTTGAGCGGGGTTTCGCGCGCCATCAGCACGAGGCGGCGGCGCTCTTTGAGGGTAACGTCGGCGGCGCGGGTGAGCAGGTTGTCGCCCAGGCCGTGGGCGATGGCGGCGAGGCTGCGCATGGAGCAGGGGGCCACCAGCATGCCGGCGGTTTCAAACGAGCCGCTGGCAATGGCGGCGCCGAGGTTGCGGACGGGGTGCACCACGTCTGCCAGCGCGGCAACATCTTCGATGCGGTGCGCGGTTTCGTGGCGGCAGGTGTGTTCCGCACCTTCGGAAATCACGAGGTGGGTTTCGATATCGGCTGCGTTTTGCAGCAGTTGCAGGGCTTTGTGGCCGTATTGGAAGCCGTCGGCGCCGCTGATGCCGAGGATGAGGCGTTGGGTGGGCATGATATTGGCTGGGGTTTGGGGTTTCAGGTAGCCTTTTAGACGGGCTACTTGAAAATTTTAGGGATAGGCGGAATAAACTGCCTGCATAGAGTGTCGGTGGGGAAGTGCTTTGGTTTCGCTGAAGCCCGGGCTTTCAGCTAGCCAAGATGGCCTGAGGCTACCTGAAACTCATAGCTGTTAGCTTCAACCTGCCTTCAGTACGCGCTGGCGGCGGGTTTCGGCCAGCACCATGCCGGTACTCACGGAAACGTTGAGGCTTTCCACCGTGCCGAGCATAGGGATGGACACCAACGCGTCGCAGTGTTCGCGGGTGAGGCGGCGCATGCCTTCGCCTTCGTTGCCCATCACCCAGGCCACGGCGGCGGGGATGTCGTAGTGGAACAGGTCGGCTTCGCCGCCCATGTCGGTGCCTACGATCCAGATGTCGCGCTCTTTGAGTTCGCGCAGGGTGCGGGTGAGGTTGGTGACGGCGATGTAGGGCACGGTTTCGGCGGCGCCGCAGGCCACTTTGCTCACGGTGGCGTTCAGGCCGACGCTGCGGTTTTTCGGCGTAATCACGGCATGCACGCCCATGGCGTCGGCCACGCGCAGGCAGGCGCCGAGGTTGTGCGGGTCGGTGATGCCGTCGAGGATGAGCAGCAGGGGCGGCTCGGTGAGGTTGTCGAGCACGTCGTCGAGGTGGACGTGATTGTGTGAAGCGTCGATAAAGCCGGCGATGCCTTGATGGCGGGCGTGACGGCACAGGTTATCGAGGCGGGCGGCTTCCACGAAGTGAACGGGAATATTTTCCTGCGCGGCTTTTTCCAAAGCCTGCTGCATACGGGTATCGTGGCGGCCGGACAGGGCGTAGAGCTCGGTGAGGCTTTTGGGGTTTTGCCACAGGCGGGCGTTGACGGCGTGGAAGCCGTAAATCAGTCGGCGGTTGGACATATGGTTTGCTTTCGTGATACAGGCTACCTGAAAAAGCGGATGCGGTTTCAGGTAGCCTTTTGGATATTGGGATTTAATTTACGCGGCAGTTTGCGCTTGCGGATGGCCGCATGGTGCGCGGCCTTATTCCGGCCACAATTGCTGGAAGACGCGCACGGCGGCGGCGGGGTCGGGGGCGTGGGTGACGGCGTTGACCACGGCCAGCGAGGATACGCCGGTGGCGAGCACGGCGGGCGCGTTTTCCAGCGTGATGCCGCCGATGGCCACGGTGGGGGTATTGCCGGCCTGCTGCACGTAGCGGCGCAGCTTGTCCAGCCCCTGCGGCTCGGTGGGCATGGCTTTGGTGTGGGTGGCAAACACGGCGCCGCAGGCCACGTAGCTGGGCTGCACGGCTAGTGCGCGGGCCATTTCGGCTTCGTCGTGGGTGCTCAGCCCCAAGCGGATGTCGGCGCGGGCGAGGGCGGCGAAGTCGGCGCTGTCCATGTCTTCTTGGCCGAGGTGCACGCCGTAGGCGCCTTCTTCGAGGGCGAGCTGCCAGTGGTCGTTGATAAAAAGTTGGCTGTGCGAGCTGCGGGTGGCGGCGATGGCGCGGCGGATTTCCCGGCGCAGGGCTTCGCCGGTGAGGGTTTTGCTGCGCAGCTGCACGGTGTCTGCGCCGGCCTCGACCATGCGTGCCACCCAATCGGCATCGGGCACGACGGCGTAGAATTTGAGGGGGCGGACGATGGGGGGAAAGGGTTGCATAGCGGGCTGCCTGCGGGTGGTTGCGGGGTGGCTATTATAGCGCAGCCGCCGGCGGGACGGATGGCGGAAGTGGCTGCGACGGCCTTCGGGCGTGAAGGCTGCTTGAAAGCCAAAACTTTTTTCAGGCAGCCTCATCCGGATGGCGGATTGGAATCAGGTTGGAACAAGGTGGTACAGAAGTTCGGCAAGACAGGGCAACGTGGTATAGTGAATTAACAAAAACCAGTACGGTGTTGGCTCGCCTTGCCGTAACGTGTGTACTGTCTGCGGCTCGCCGCCTTGTCCTGATTTTTGTTAACCCTCTATAACGTTCTTATTATAGTCGCTATATTTTGGCTATAGCCAGGCAATAGAAATGCTACCTGAACATTTCAGGTAGCCCTTTATTTGCTGCGAATGCGGCTTAGGGATGTTCGATCAGCGCATAGGCCGAATGGTTGTGGATGCTTTCGAAGTTTTCGCTTTCCACGCTGAAGCGGTCGATGCGCGGGTCGTTTTTCAGCGCCACGGCGATGTCGCGCACCATGTCTTCCACGAATTTGGGGTTTTCGTAGGCGTGTTCGGTAACGTATTTTTCGTCGGGGCGTTTGAGCAGGCCGTAGAGCTGGCAGGAGGCTTTGTTTTCCACCAAATCGATGATTTCTTCAATGGAGACTTCCTGTTTGTGGCAGGTGAGGGTAACGGTAACGTGCGAGCGCTGGTTGTGCGCGCCGTATTGCGAAATTTCCTTGGAGCAGGGGCACAGGCTGGTAACCGGGGCCAATACTTTGATTTGGTGGCTGTATTCTCCGTTTGCCGACACTTCGCCCTGCCAGGTGACGGCGTAGTCGAGAAACGAGGTGATGCCGCTCACGGGGGCGGCCTTTTTGCGGAAGAATGGAAAGCTGATATGGATGCGGCCTGCTTGGGCATCGAGCCGCTCCAGCATATCGAGCGTGAGCCGGTGCAGGCTGGTGAAATCGAGCACCAGGTGCTGCCGCTCTTCCATCAGCGCCACAAAGCGCGACATATGCGTGCCTTTTTGCGAGGCGGGCAGGGCAACGGTCATGCCGATGCGGGCGATGGTGTGCTGCACGCCTTCTGCGCTCTGGATTTGCAGCGGGAAGTGCAGGTCTTTGATGCCCACTTGGTTGATGGGCATATTGCGTTGGTCGGGGCTGCTTTGCACGTCGGCAATGGCATTCATCCGTGGTTTCCTTATCGGGTGTGTGTGGCGGCGGGTTAAGGTGGCGAAGTATAGCCCTGCCGCTGCCGCCGGGCAATTGCGAGTTTATAGCGCAGATTTATGGCCGCGATTTTGCCGCCCGTTCCGGCGGCGGGTGTTGCCTGCGCTTTTGGTTTATCATATTGCTTTATCTGCATACTGCCGCGAACATCCGCGCAGCCGGAAACCCCAACACCCGCATAAAGGAGGCACCCATGCCACAACCGCAACTGACTAAACTACACCGTTCCTACCAACACCGCATGATTGCCGGCGTGATGGGCGGCATTGCCGAATATTTCGGCTGGTCGCCCACGGTGACGCGCATCCTGTTCGTCATCATTTCCTGCTGCAGCGTGGCCGTGCCGGGCATCATTATTTACCTTATCCTGTGGATTCTCATGCCCAACGCCACACCCGATTCCTACCGCTAACCCATTTCAGGTAGCCCGACCCCCGTAAGGAAAGCCCGATGAAACACATTGCCCTAGTTTTAACCGCCAGCCTGCTGCTCGCCGCCTGCCAAAGCACCGGCACGGTAGCCGAACAGCAAAACGCCGTTTTCCATCCCTTAACCCAAGGCGAAAATAGCCCCGAAGAATTTGCGCGGCACTGCGCCGCCGAACAAGGCACGTTGGGCGTGGTGCAGGCTGTCGAACACCGCCATGCCTACACGCTGGTCTGCCGCAGCGCCGACGGAACGCTGGCCTACGGCTACGGCATCGGACGCAGATAATTCAGGTAGCCCGAACCCCCGCCAACTAACAATTCCACACCAAGGACACCCCATGAACATCCTCTTCATCGCCGACCCGTTGGCCACCTTCAAAACCTACAAAGACACCACCTACGCCATGATGCGCGAAGCCGCCAAGCGCGAGCACAAATTGCACCACGCCCTTGCCGGCGAACTCTCCGTGCAAAACGGCAAAGTAGTGGCCCAAGCCGCGCCGTTCCAATTTATCGGCGCAAAAGACGACCACGACCACGAATGGTTCAAACCGCAGGACAAAGTGCAGGCTGCCTTAACCGAGTTCGACGCCGTGATTATGCGCACCGACCCCCCGTTCGATATGCAATATTTATACAGCACCCAGCTGCTCACCCTAGCCGAACAGCAGGGCGCAAAAGTGTTCAACAGCGGGCAGGCCATGCGCGACTTCAACGAAAAACTCGCCATTTTGAATTTCGCCCGATTCACCGCGCCCACCCTCGTTTCCACCCGCGCCGCCGACGTGCGCGCCTTTCTAGCCGAACACGGCGACATCATCGTCAAACCGCTCGACGGCATGGGCGGCATGGGCATTTTCCGCCTCACCGAACGCGACCCGAACATCGGCAGCATCCTCGAAACCCTGATGCGGCTGGACACACGCACCATCATGGCGCAACGCTACATCCCCGAAATCGTGCACGGCGACAAACGCATCCTCGTGATTGACGGCGAAGTCGTGCCCTTTGCCCTTGCCCGCATCCCACAGCAGGGCGAAACGCGCGGCAATCTGGCCGCAGGCGGGCGCGGCGTGGCGCAGGAATTGAGCGCGCGCGACCGCGAAATCGCCGAAACCCTCGCCCCCGAACTGAAACGGCGCGGCATTTTGCTGGCCGGCTTGGACGTGATTGGCAGCCATCTAACCGAAGTGAACGTGACCAGCCCCACCGGTTTCCAAGAAATCACCAAGCAGAAAGGCTTTGATGTGGCCGCCAAATTCATCGACGCAGTGGAGCGCAACGCGGCGTAGTTTTCAGGTAGCCTTAGCTGGTTTGACCAAAGGCTACCTGAAAAACCGAAACCCATCCCCACACACCCACACAGGGAATCACCACTATGAAACCCGGCAAACGCGGCCTTGCGCGCCTGATCGCCGCCGCCCAATACTCCCGCGACGGCATCGCCGCCGCTTATCGCAACGAAGCCGCCTTTCGCCAGCTGGTGTGGCTGCACGCCGTGCTGCTGCCCCTGGCGTGTTGTTTCGATTTCGATACGCCTGTGCGCATGCTGCTGGTGGGCGCGTCGCTGCTCTCGCTGATTGTGGAGCTGTTCAACACCGCCATCGAAGCCGTGGTAGACAGGATTTCCGAAGAGCTGCACCCGCTCTCCAAAATCGCCAAAGATGCCGGCTCCGCCGCGCAACTGGTGGCGCTGTTGCTCGTTGGCATTTTTTGGCTGATGGCCTTCAACACCCTGTAGTCCAACCCCGTTTGATAGAAAGGAAAGCATATGAAGCTTAAGCAAATCGTTATCCTCTCCGGCCTGCTCTTGGCCGCAGCCGCCCAGGCAGAAGTGCGCGCCAGCCGGGCTTGGGCGCGGTTTACCGTGCCCGGCATGAATTCCGGCGGCGTGTTTATGCAGCTGGAAAACGGCAGCCCCGCCGATACGCTGATCGGCGGCAGCAGCCCCGTGGCCGAAAGCGTGGAAATCCACGAACACGTGATGGCCGGCGGCAATATGCGCATGCAGGCCATGCCGCAAGGCTTGCCGCTGCCCGCCAACGAGCGCACCGAGCTCAAGCCAGGCGGCTACCACGTGATGCTGATCGGCCTCAAACAGCCTCTCGCCGCTGGCAGCCGTTTCCCGCTCACGCTGAAATTCCGCCATGCCCCCGAGCAAACCGTGCAGGTGGAAGTGAAAAGCCCGAGTGATGAAGCGGGCGGCGGGCAGCACCACCATCATCACCATCACTCGCATTAGCGGATAAGATTTCAGGTAGCCTCTTGGTTGGGACGGAGGCTACCTGAAAATAGATTGGGCTGTTTTTCAGAAGAAGGCTGGGGGGGATTGATGGATAATAAAATTGTCCGGTTTTTAACAGCTTTGTTTATAACGGCAATAATTGTTTATGTGTCTATCTATATTTTGATGTGGCCGGCAGTGATGCTGATATTTATGTTGGGGGATGGGGCTGTTCCGCTGCTGGTCTGTGGTTGGATTGTACTGATGTGCTTGGTATTCTTTGGCATGTTGAAAGTTACGGGAGAAGGCCCTTCTCCCGTACAGGAGCAAGATAAAATCGCATATCAACAGCGCCGAACCAATATGCCGCCGCCCGAGCCGCCTGCCACCGACCTTTACAATTTCCAATTGCTAAGCAGTAGCTACCACATGCTGCAATGGCTGGCAGACACGCCCTACCAACATATTTGCCAGAACATCGAACAGCTGCTGCGCCAGCAAAGGCCAGACAGCCGCCTGCTCGATATTGCCGCCACTTCCATGCCGCAATGGCAAACTGTGGAGGTGCGGGAAGAAGAAAACGGTGAAACCGCCGCCGTCAGCCGCACCGGCATGGCGTTTGAATTTGTGCTGCATGTGTCCGGCAACGGCCAAACCCGCAAGCTCACCGGCGTATACACCTGGGCAGGCAGCCGCCTAAACTCGCCCGCCTGCCGAGCAGCGCCAGCGAGTCTGGCTCGATCTTAACGGCACGCTGGCCGAATTCGGTGGCGGCCGGATGGCCGAGCGGCTCAATGAGGCAGGTTAAGCGCTTGGCCGTATCCCATTATTTTTATTGCGCCGAAACATCGTTTTAGCTTCGCAGAGACTCAGCTTCGGCTGCGCCGAAACATCGTTTTCAGGTAGCCTCTTGGCGGGTGGAGGCTACCTGAAAAAAGATAGGGCTGTTTGCAAAAGATGATTGGAAGATTGATGATTAATAAATTTGTTTGTTTCCTAGCTGCCCTGTTTATAACGGTTGTGCTGATGTATATAGCCGGTCTCCTTTTGGGAGAGTGGCTATATATCTTAGTGTTCTTGCTTTTCCTTGGTCCGGACGGGTTTTTTTGGGGAGTTGCTATCCTGATTGTGACTGGCGGTTTTATATTTGCCTGTGTGTTCGGCATGCTGGGCGGCTGGAGAAAAACACAGAATCAAAGACGGGAAGCGATCATGTGCCAACAACGCCAAACCGATATACAGTCTTCCGAGCCGCCCACCACCAACCTTTATGATTTCCAGCTGCTAGGCAGCTCCTATTCCATGCTGCAATGTCTGGACTACACGCCCTACCAACACATTTGCCGAAACATCGAACAGCTGTTGCACCAAAAAATGGCCGACAGCCGCCTGCTCGATATTGCCGCCACTTCCATGCCGCAATGGCAAACCGTGGAGGTGCGGGAAGAAGAAAACGGCGAAACTGTCGCCGCCAGCCGTACCGGCATGGCGTTTGAATTTGTGCTGCATGTGTCCGGCAACGGCCAAACCCACAAACTCACCGGCGTATACACCTGGGCAGGCAGCCGCCTAAACCGCCCGCCCGCCGAGCAGCGCCAGCGAATCTGGCTCGATCTCAACGGCACGCTGGCCGATTTCGGCGGCAGCCGGATGGCCGAGCGGCTGAAGGCAGCGAATCAGAGCAGCCTAAAGGCTACCTGAAAACAATAGGCGGGATTAAACCCGCTGCCTTCCCGTTATGAGGGGGCAGTGTGAATTAAGCAGGCCGGGCAGCGTTGCCACGCTATTTGTTCGGCCTTGTGCCGGCATGCCAAAGCTGAAGGCTACCTGAAAATCGGGAAAAGAAGCGCCAACCGGTTTTGCCGTATCCGGGCCGGCTTTGCCGTTATCAGATTTTCAGGTAGCCTTCGCAGTTTGATGAGAAAAGGAGTTTCCCATGAGCAATATCCGCCCTTATTTGGCCGCCATGCCGCAGGTGCATGGCAGCTGTTACCTTGATCCGCTGTGTTTGGTGGCGGGGGACGTGGTGCTGGCAGAGAAAGTGTCGGTGTGGCCGTTTGCTGTGTTGCGCGGGGATGTGAACAGCATCCGCGTGGGAAAACGCAGCAATATTCAAGATCATGTGATGCTGCATGTGAGCCACAAAACAGACGGCAAGCCGGAAGGTTCGCCGCTGCTTATCGGCGAGGATTGCACCATCGGCCACCATGCCACGCTGCACGGCTGCACCGTGGGCAACCGCGTGTTGGTGGGGATGGGCAGCATCGTGCTGGATGACGCGTTGCTTGAAGACGATGTGATGATTGGGGCGGGCAGCCTGGTGCCGCCGCGCAAACGGCTGGAAAGCGGCTATTTGTATGTGGGCTCGCCGGTGAAGCAGGTGCGGCGGCTTATGGCGGAGGAGCTGGCGTTTCTGCCTTATTCTGCGGCGCATTATGTGCGGGTGGCGGAAGGGCATAGGGCTGCGTTGGGGGGGGTGATTCTTATAGCGGGCTAACGGCACGGCGTTTTCAGGTAGCCTCTCCGGCAGGCTACCTGAAAACGCTGCTCCCATGAAATCCAGGCCGCTCCTGCCAAGCAGCAAAGACCAAAATAGCGACAGGGTGGGCTTCACTTGCTGTTATTGAATTTATGGCGATAAATCCTGTTTGTGATGAGTAAATGGTGAAAATCACTTTTATTGGCTGGTAATCGTAGCTGATGAACAGTTTTTCACTGTTATGCCGTTTGGCGGGGAAATGGCGGAAATCCTTGCTGCAACGGGTTTGCAAACGATAGAATCCCCACCCGTTAAGGCATCCCGCCATATTTTCAATCGAGTTTTTACTGTGGATACCCCGATTTACAACTTCTCCGCCGGCCCGGCCGTGCTGCCCGAATCCGTATTGCGCACCGCGCAAAGCGAAATGTTCGACTACAACGGCACGGGCTTTTCCGTGATGACCATGAGCCACCGCTCCGACGTGTTCATGAGCATCCTCTATCATGCCGAGCAGGATTTGCGCCAGCTCTTGAATATTCCCGATAATTATAAAGTTTTGTTTTTGCAAGGCGGCGCCAGCGCGCAGTTCAACATGACCGTGATGAACCTGAGCAACGGCTTCAAGCGCGTCGATTCCGTGGTGAGCGGCAACTGGAGCCGTATCGCCCATCATGAAATGGGCAAATTGTCGGATGTAAACATCCATCTGGCCGCGCACGGCGGCGAGATGTTCGACTACACCGACCTGCCGCCGGTTGCGTCTTGGGATATCGACCCGAGCTCCGCCTTCGTGCATTTTGTGATTAACGAAACCGTGCACGGCCTGCAATACCGTGAAGTGCCCAAACTGGGCGCGGATATGCCGCCCTTGGTGTGCGATATGTCGAGCGAGATTCTTTCCCGCCGCGTCAATGTGGCCGATTTCGGCGTGATTTATGCCGGCGCGCAAAAAAACATCGGCCCTTCCGGCACCACCATCGTCATCATCCGCGAAGACCTGCTCGATCGCTGCTCCAGCCGCGTGCCCGATGTGTGGAACTACCGTTCGCACATCAACCGCCAAGGCATGTATAACACCCCCGCCACTTATCCCATCTACATTTCCGGCCTCGTTTTCCGCTGGCTGCAGTCGCAAGGCGGCGTGGAACACATGGAAACCATCAACACCCTCAAAGCCAAAACCCTGTATGCCGCCATCGACAACAGCGGCGGCTTCTACCGCAACCGCGTCGCCCCCGCCGCCCGTTCCAGAATGAACGTGATCTTCACCACCGGCAGCAAAGAATTGGATGAACTCTTCGCCCAAGAATCCACCACGCGCGGCCTGCGCCTGTTGCGCGGCTACAAGAGCATGGGCGGCATGAGGGCCAGCATCTACAACGCCATGCCGCTGCAGGGCGTGGAGGCGCTGATTGAATTTATGCGCGAATTTCAGAAACGCTACGGCTGAGCCGTGCTTAAAAATTAGGCGTATAATGAGGCTATCTGATAATTATTTTCAGGTAGCCTCTGTTTTTGCTTTGCGGAAGCCCCGTTTGAGCTTGGCAGAAATGCTTTCAGGTAGCCTCTGATTGGGTTTGTTTCCGGGTTTCAGACAAAATATAGTGAATTAACAAAAACTAGTACAGCGTTGCCTCGCCTTGCCGTAACGTGTGTACTGTCTGCGGCTCGCCGCCTTGTTCTGATTTTGGTTAATTCACTATAGTTTACAGGAGAACGCCATGATTAAAATCGAAAACGCCGTCAGCGAAACCTTGCTGATTCCGCTCTACATGAAATACCTCTCTTCCCAAGAGGCAAACCCCATCCTCACCGATCCCGCCGCCTGCCGCCTGGTGCCGCAGATCGACTATGATTTTGCCAAGTTTAACCGCGCCAAGCCCTCCCGCATCGGTACAGCCATCCGCGCCCGTTATTTCGACCGGCTCACCACCGATTTCATCCGCCGCCAAAGCCGCCCGGTGGTCGTGATTATTGGCTGCGGGCTCGACAGCCGCCGCGAACGCATCGGCAGCGAAGCAGACGGTGTGCCGTTTTATCAGCTGGATTTGGAAGACGTGATTCAATGGCGGCGCGCCATCCTGCCGCCGCAAAGCAACGAAACCCTGATTGCCGCTTCCGCCTTCGACACCGAATGGATGGACGAATTGCACGCCCGCCACCCCGATGCGCAATTCCTGTTTGTGATTGAAGGCGTGCTGATGTATTTCTCCAACGAAATGGTACGCGGCCTGTTCCAAAACCTGGCTGCCCGTTTCCACGGCGGCGAAATCGCCTTCGATATGTGCAACAGCTGGACAGTCAAAAATTCTGCCCGCCACGATGCCATGAAGCACGTTAGCGCCCGCTTTGAATCCTTTTGCGACAACGAACGCGAGCCGGAGCAATGGGCAGGCAATCTGCACTTCATTTCCAACCGCTACATCGTGGGCGATTTTCCTGCCGAGTGGAAACGCATCGGCTTTGTTTCCAGCCTGATTATGCGCCTGGTGCGCGTTATCCGCGAAAGCAGCCGTATGCTGCATTATCGGATTGATTAGGCGCGGTTTGTTCTGCAAATCAAGGCTTGTAGGTTCGGATTCTGTGAGCCACACCTAATCAGTTGGGCGAATCTTCAAGGGCAGCGCATTCAATGCCCGCTAGCGCAACGTGGCGGGCCAGTGCTGCGGCATTTTTATGTTAATCACGATGCGCTTTACTTCTTCAGGCGCAATATTTCGCACAAGGTGCCGTCGTGCAGCCAAATCATGGCGCATAGGCCATACAGGCAGGCAGAGGCGGGGGCATTGCCGCTGCGCATCATTTCGAGTGCCGCCGGATCGCGCCACGACCAATACAGCCAGTAGATGCCGTCAACGGAAAACCACATGCCAAACAGCGCCGGCGGCAAGTATTTCCACTGCCACCGCGCCAGTGTGCGCGAGGTAATGGGGGCGAAAAGATAAGTGCTGAAGGCCATCAGGAAACTGATGGGAATATCCCAGTCGGGTGCGGGCTGGAGGTAGGAACCGGCAATAAGGATGGCGATGCCGCAGGCAAGCGAAAACAGCTTCCAAGGGCGGAGGTAGTCGTGAAGGGAAACGAGCGGCATTTTCAGGTAGCCTTTCTTGAATGGGTTGGCGGTGATGGATTATAGGTGGTTTCTCATGCGGCAAAGGCTACCTGAAAAACGGTTAGAAGGGGATTTTATAGCAGTTCTAATCGCGTTCGAAATAAGGAAGCCTCCTATACCGGAAGCAGCGTTTGGTTTGCCTGCGAACGAAGCCGAACCGGAGGGTAATTTAGCTATGCCGAAGCCGGGCGGCTTTGCCGGAAAACGAGGCTACCTGAAAATTGTCTGCCCCTCATCCGCCGATGAAGCATAAATGAAGCACATCAAGTTTGACTTGGATTAAGGGGAAGCTTGATTGGCTGGGTTTCCCGCCAAAAGGAACATGGGGCATGCTATCCTTCATGATGAATGCTAATTTGTAACGTCGTTTTATTTATTTATGTCAAATAGGAGGTTATTATGGCTTCAGCAATAGAACGCCCGGCTGCCTGGGCAGGCTTTGTCGGCGGTGATTGGGAAACCGGCATCGACGTGCGCGATTTCATCCAGAAAAACTACACGCCTTATGAAGGCGACGGCAGCTTCTTGGCGCCGGCCACCGAAGCCACCACCAAGCTGTGGGCGGAAGTGATGGAAGGCATCAAGGTGGAGAATAAAACCCACGCGCCGTATAAGATTGATGCGCAAGTGGTTTCCGGCATCACCAGCCACGGGCCAGGCTATATCGACAAAGATTTGGAAACCATCGTCGGCCTGCAAACCGACGAGCCGCTGAAACGCTCCATCATGCCCTTCGGCGGCCTGAAAATGGTAAAAGATTCCTGCCGAATCTACGGTGTGGAACTGAATCCCGAAGTGGAAGAAATCTTCACCAAATACCGCAAAACCCACAACCAAGGTGTGTTTGATGTGTATACGCCCGACATCCGCCGCTGCCGGAAATCGGGCGTTTTAACTGGTTTGCCCGATGCCTACGGCCGCGGCCGCATCATCGGCGACTACCGCCGTGTGGCGCTTTACGGTATCGACCGCCTGATGGAAGACAAAACCGAGCAGTATCATTCTTTACAAGCCGATTTGGAATCTGGCCAAAACTTGGAAAGCGTTATCCGCTTGCGCGAAGAAATCAACGAGCAGCACATTGCGTTGAAACAGATGAAGGAAATGGCTGCCTCCTACGGCTTCGATATTTCCGGCCCGGCCAAAAACGCGCAAGAAGCCATCCAATGGACTTACTTTGCCTACCTCGCCGCCGTGAAATCGCAAAACGGCGCCGCCATGAGCTTCGGCCGCGTGTCTTCCTTCTTGGATATCTACATTGAGCGCGATCTGAAAAACGGCGTGATTACCGAAAGCCAGGCACAGGAATTCATCGACCATTTGGTGATGAAACTGCGTATGGTTCGTTTCCTGCGCACGCCCGAATACGACCAGCTCTTCTCCGGCGACCCGATTTGGGCCACCGAATCCATCGGCGGCATGGGTTTGGACGGCCGCACGCTGGTCACCCGCACCAACTTCCGCGTGCTGCACACCCTGTACAACATGGGTCCGTCTCCCGAACCGAACATCACGGTATTGTGGTCTGAACAACTGCCGCAAGGCTTCAAAGAGTTCTGCGCCAAAGTCTCCATCGACACTTCGTCGATCCAATACGAAAACGACGACCTGATGCGCCCCGACTTCAACAGCGACGACTACGCCATCGCCTGCTGCGTGAGTCCGATGGTAATTGGCAAACAGATGCAGTTCTTCGGCGCGCGCGCCAACTTGGCCAAAACCCTGTTGTACGCCATCAACGGCGGCGTGGACGAAAAATCCAAAGACCAAGTCGGCCCCAAAACCGAGCCGATTAAAGACGAAGTATTGGACTACGATACCGTAATGACCCGCATGGACAGCTTCATGGACTGGCTGGCCACCCAATACGTTACCGCGCTGAACGTCATTCACTACATGCACGACAAATACAGCTACGAAGCCGCCCTGATGGCGCTGCACGACCGCGATGTGAAACGCACCATGGCCTGCGGCATCGCCGGGTTGTCCGTGGCTGCCGACTCGCTGTCCGCCATCAAATACGCCAAAGTCAAACCGATCCGCGACGAAAACGGCATTGCCGTCGACTTTGAAATCGAAGGCGAATACCCGCAGTTCGGCAATAACGACGACCGCGTGGACAGCATCGCCTGCGATTTGGTAGAGCGCTTCATGAAGAAAGTGGCCACCCATCCGACCTACCGCAACGCTGTTCCGACCCAGTCCGTGCTGACCATTACATCGAACGTGGTATACGGTAAGAAAACCGGTAATACCCCGGATGGCCGCCGCGCCGGCGCACCGTTCGGCCCGGGTGCCAACCCCATGCACGGCCGTGATGTGAGCGGCGCCGTGGCTTCGCTGACTTCTGTGGCCAAACTGCCGTTTGAGTTTGCCAAAGACGGTATTTCTTACACCTTCTCCATTATCCCCGGCGCGCTGGGCAAAGACGAAAGCTCCCGCGAACGCAACTTGGCCGGTATGATGGACGGTTACTTCCACCACGAAGCCGGTGTGGAAGGCGGTCAGCACCTCAACGTAAACGTGCTCAACCGCGAAATGCTGATCGATGCCATGGACCACCCGGAAAAATACCCGCAGCTCACCATCCGCGTGTCCGGCTATGCCGTGCGCTTCAACTCGCTTACCAAAGAGCAGCAGCAAGACGTGATCACCCGCACCTTCACCAGCCGGATGTAATCATGCCCAGCTAGCAGGAATCAGTGCCGGAATCCCTTCCGGCACTTTTGTTTATTCCGGTTTTCAGGTAGCCTCACCCCTGTGCCCGGGCTACCTGAAAACTGATAGCCAGCAGGGCAGGGCAGGCTTTCAGCCCGCTACTTAAACGTTCCAAGCCATAAATGCTACCTGAAAACAACACACGCCAACCACCATGCCAGATACCATCCCCATTAGCCCCGATACCCCGCCGAAAAAACAGCCCGACACCCGCGCCCGCCCCTACGAAGGCATCGGCTACGTCCACTCCGTAGAAACCGGCGGCGCCGTAGACGGCCCCGGCCTGCGTTTCGTCCTCTTCATGCAAGGCTGCCTGATGCGCTGCCTCTACTGCCACAACCGTGACACTTGGGACAGGCACAGCGAAAAAGAGCTGCACTTCACCGTGCCCCAGCTTATGCAGCAAGTGCTCTCCTACAAACACTACTTCCGCGCCACCGGCGGCGGCGTAACGGCCACCGGCGGCGAGCCCCTGCTGCAATACCAATTCATCCGCGATTGGTTTGCGGCCTGCCGCGAGCACGACATCCACACCTGCCTCGACACCAACGGCTACGCCCTGCACTACGACGCCACCCTCGAAAGCCTGCTCGACAACACCAGCCTCGTCATGCTCGATTTAAAGCAAATCGACCCCGAAATCCACAAAACCCTCGTCGGCATCCCCAATACCAAAACCCTGCAATTCGCCCGCCACCTCGCCGCCCGAGGCCAGCCCACCCGCATCCGCTACGTCGTCGTGCCCGGCTACACCGACGACGACCGCTCCGCCCACCTGCTCGGCCAATTCATTGCCGATATGCCCAACGCCGACACTGTGGAAATCTTGCCCTACCACGAACTCGGCGCCCACAAATGGGCGCTGTGCGGCGACGAATACAAACTCAAAGGCGTGCACGCCCCGCCCAAAGAAACCATCCTGCGGATAAAGGAAATCATCGAAAGCTACGGCAAACAAACCATCGTGTGAACTGCAGCGGCAACCCAAACCAAGGCTACCTGAAAATCCTCAAACATTTTCAGGTAGCCTTCCCTATCCGGGCTATAGTGGATGAACAAAAACCAGTACGGCGTTGGTTCGCCTGGCCGTAACGTGTGTACTGTCTGCGGCCCGCCGCCTTGTCCTGATTTTTGTTAATCCTCTATACTTGAAAGCCAGTCAATTCATAAACAGATTAAATTAGACTTGACAAGTCGAAAAAAAAAAACAATATACTACCCGCAGTTTTTTCCAACCCAACTAAGGAGTATGCAATGAAACACAGAATGTTACCGCTTGTTATGCTGACCCTAACCCTGGCCGCCTGCGGCGGAAGCGGCAAACTGCCCGAAAGCTGCGTGAGCGCCATGGAGGCCTACGCCCCGCTGGCCGACAACCCCGATTTCAGCGGCTATCCCATGCATATATGGCTGCAAGATGCCAACGGTGACGTCAAAGCGGCAACGGCAGCATGGAACAAGAGAGTAGAGGCCGATTATGAAGCCATCGAAAAAAGGGCGGGCAGCAAAAGTGCCGAACTGCAAATGGAAAACCAGGCCCAACAATGCAGCCGCTGGCTGGAGAAGTTCGAGCAATACAAAAACTAAGCTTCACCCAAATAAAGCAGCCGTTACGGCAAAAAGGCTACCTGAAAACCCCAAAGGGCATTTTCAGGTAGCCTTTTCCTTCATAAAAAACTGCCTGCAATCGTTTGCAGGCAGTTTGGCGTGAGATTGGCAGAGCCGGCTTATTTGGCGGCGGCGGTGCCGAAGTATTGCTGGTGGATGCGCTCGTATTCGCCGCTGGCTTTAACGGCGGCCAGGGCTTTGTTGAGGGTGTCGCGCAGCTCGGTGTCGTTTTGGCGCAGGGCAATGCCGTAGTGTTCGGCTTCGAAATCGGGCACTTTAATCATGGTGAAGCCTTTGTCGCCGTTGTGCTTGATGAATTCCATCACCACGGAGCTGTCGCTCACGGCTGCGTCCACGCCGCCGTTTTGCAATTCTTTCAGCAAGAGGGGCAGGGTTTCGAAGCGGGTTACTTTGGGGTTGGTGGCGCCCAAGAGTTTGGAGGCGGCCAAATCGCCGGTGTTGCCGGTTACCACGCCTACGCGGTTGAGGTTTTTCAAATCTTCTACGGAGGCTACCTGTTTGCCTTGGGGTACGGCCACTACTTGGGTGATTTCAAAGTAGGGGTCGGTGAAGAGCATGCTTTGTTGGCGCTCGGGGGTGATGGTTACGGCAGCCACCACTACGTCGGCATCGCCGTTGCGCAGGCTGTTGAAAAGGCTGTCCCAAGATTGGTCTTTAAATTCAACTCGGTAGCCGGCTTCTTTTGCCATGGCGTTGATGAGGTCGATATCGAAGCCGCTGAGGCTGCCGTCGGGGTTTTTAGATTCGAAGGGGGCGAATTCGGCATTGGTGGCCACACGCAATACTTTTTCGCCGCCGGGGGCGGAAGCGCCGGAAGCATTGGCATCGGCAGGCTGTGAAGCTTGCTGGGTGCTGCCGGAATTGCCGCAGCCGCTGAGGGCGATGGCGGAGCAGGCCAGGGCGGTGGCCAGCCATTTTTTCATGTTCATTGTTTGGTTCTCCTGGATTGGTTTGGATATTAATCAATGATTGCGCTCCGTGCGCATCATTCGGGAACACATCATACAACCATATGCGGAAATTCTAAAGGTTTATTGCAGAATATAGGCTAAGCACCTTATTTTTGCTGAGGGAGTGGATGAACTTTGCTGCCTTATTCATGCTGTCTGTAGGCTGCATTGCGGGAAGAAGTAATCGCTTCAACGATATCGGGTAAGGCTACCTGAAAGCATCGGCTGCGGCGGAGCCAAAATGCCGTTTCATTGTTCGGCCGGTATCGCAGATTGCCTGCTTCGGTGCAACAGGCGGGCTCAAGCTACGCCGTGTGGGCGAAACTCCACTATAATAGCGGCCGTTATCATCTTAATCGGTGCACTTTAGCCATGCCGTATCCGTTTGCCCCCGAACAGCCCGAGCGCCGCCGCCTGCTCGCCTCGCTGGCTGCCGTTTCCGCCGTTGCCTGCCTGCCCCAAGCCGCCCGTGCCGGGGCGCAGCGCGAGGAGACGCTGTCGGACGATGTAACTTCGGTGATGCGCCATTCGGTGAATAATGTGAACCCGCCGCGCCTGGTGTTTGAAAACCCGTATAACGCGCCGCGCTGGCTCAATGATATGTCGCTGCGGCTGGCACGTTTTGTGCCCGACCCGCTGGAGCGCCGCCGCCTGCTCATCAACATCCAATACGAAACCACCCGTGCCGGGCTGGATACGCAGCTGATTTTGGGGCTGATTACGGTGGAGAGCGCGTTTCGGCAGTATGCCATCAGCAGCGTGGGTGCGCGCGGGCTGATGCAGGTGATGCCGTTTTGGCAGCGATACATCGGCAAACCGGAGCACAACCTGTTCGACATCCGCACCAATCTGCGCTACGGCTGCACCATCCTGCGCCACTACAGCAATCTGGAAAACGGCAATATGGAGCGTGCATTGGCGCGTTACAACGGCAGCCTTGGCAGCCGGCGCTATCCCGACGCGGTAATCGGCGCGTGGCAGAACCGCTGGCAGTGGTCGTAGTTAGGCTGCCTGAAAATCCATATTTTGATTTTCAGCATAGCCGAAGTGTCTTTTCTATTTTTCAGGTAGCCTCAAGCGCGAAGCAGGCTACCTGAAAAATATAATCTGAGATTAACTGCAAAATATGGAATATTTCACTGTCGCACAAGCCTTCAGCCAAACCATCAGGAATCTGCATATCCTACTCAAACCGCGTGGCTTCAAGAAAAAAGGCAACCATTTCTACCGCTGCACCGAACACGGCGTTGGTCAGCTGGTTCACACGCAAAAAAGCCGGTGGAGCGACAAAAGCCGCATTAGTTTTACTTTCAATATCGGCCTCGCCTGCCCTCCGTTGCAACACGATCCACGTTTCCAAGAAGCCGGGCAGCCCCTGCCCGATTTCCCGAACATACTTGATTGCCTGGTACAGGAGCGAATCGGTTTTCTGCTGCCCGAGCCGGGGCGGCAAGATATTTGGTTTGAAGTGGCAGACGGTGCAAATAACGTTGTCGCTCTGCAAGAAGTGCAAACCATAGTGGAAACATTTGTGCTGCCACACTTTGCCGCACACAACGTGCCGCAGCAGCTTTATCCGCTTATCGGCAACCGGCACGCCATGCGGCTGGCCGCCAAGCTGGGAGAACCGGAACAGGCGCAACGGTTTTACCGGGCAGAGCGCGAATGGGTGCAGCAGCGCTATCGTGAAGAATGCCAAGCCGCCAAGCATGTCCAACCGGGGGATGACGAATATTACGAAGACGAAGATGGCTGCGTCGTATCCGGCAGCGAGCAGCCTGCCCCGCAAGTTTGGCTGGATTACTTAGCAGAGCTGGAGCAGGATGCTGCTCGATGGGGCGTGCAGACATAAGCTTTAATGGCACATAGATATTTTCAGGTAGCCTCAAGCGCGAAGCAGGCTACCTGAAAACTAATCCAGCCTTGCCAGCGTTAAAAGCCCACCGATGGGGCAAGGCTTCGGGTATAATCTGCGGCGTTTTTCCCCCAACCCTTTCGGTTAAACACTATGTCTCGAGCTCCCCGCACTGCACTGTTGCCTGCAGAATGGCGTGCCAGCGCATCGCTTTCCGGTGTGTATGTGCTGCGTATGCTAGGCATGTTTTTGGTATTGCCCGTGTTGGCGTTGTATGCCAAAGAGCTGCCGGGCAGCACGCCTGGGTCGGGCGGTTTGGCGATTGCGGTGTATGGCTTAACGCAGGCGTTGTTTCAGCTGCCGCTCGGTATGCTTTCCGACAAGTTAGGACGCAAAAAAGTAATTTACCTCGGCCTAGTGGTGTTTGCTTTGGGCAGTTTTATTGCCGCGGCGGCGGATAGAGTTACCTGGCTGCTCATCGGCCGGGCAATTCAGGGCGCCGGTGCAGTAAGTGCGGCAGTTACCGCGCTTTTGGCGGATTTAACGCGTGAAGAAGTGCGCACCCGTGCCATGGCTTCGGTGGGGCTTACCATCGGCTTAACTTTTGCCGTCAGCATGGTGGTTTCGCCGCTGCTCACCCGATATATCAATGTTTCCGGCCTATTTGCGCTCACCGGTGCGTTGTGTGTGCTGGCTATAGGTGTGGTGGCGTGGATTACGCCCAATCCGCAGCGAGGGAAGTTTCACGAGGATACGGAAATGCAAACTTCGCGGATCAGCGAGGTGTTGCGTAATAAACGCTTGATGCAGCTTAATTTCGGTATTTTCGCCTTGCAGGCGGTGATGATGGCGATTTTTGCCAGCCTGCCGATTGTGATGCGCGGCCTGGGGCTGCCCAAAGAGCAGCATTGGCAGCTTTATCTGCCGGCGGTATTGCTGGGATTGCTGTTGATGGTGCCGGCGATTGTGGTGGGTGAAACGCGCAATAAGCTCAAGCAGGTGTTTGTGGCCGGTATCGCGCTGATTGCGGCGGCTTTGTGCGGTATCTATGTCGGCCAGGCTTCGCTCTTGGCCATTGGCGTATCGCTGGTGGTGTATTTTGTCGGCTTCAATATTTTGGAAGCCAGCCTGCCGTCTATCGTGTCGAAAGTAGCGCCGACGGATTTAAAAGGTACCGCCATGGGCATGTATAACACGGCGCAATCCATCGGCGTGTTTGTGGGCGGCGCGGCCGGCGGGCGCTTGTTTGAACATTTCGGCTTGATCGGCGTGTTTGCCTTTTCCATGGTGCTCACGCTGGCCTGGCTGCTGATGGCCGCAGCGGCGCCCGCACCGGCTGCAGTACGCAATTTGGCGCTGAGCATCTCGCCCATCTGGCAGGGCTGCGAAGAGCGGCTCTTGGCCGTATTGCAGCAGTTTGAAGGCGTGGAGGCGGCCAGCCTCAGCGCCGACCGTTCAACCGTTTACATCAAGGCGCGGCAGCAGGGTTTCGATGAAGCCGCAGCCAAACAGATTATTTTAGGAGGAAATCATGTTGAATAAAGTGATGCTTATCGGCAACTTGGGGCGCGATCCCGAAGTGCGCTACCTGCCCAGCGGCGATGCCGTGGCCAATTTTTCGATTGCCACCAGCGAAAACTGGAAAGACCGCAACGGCCAGCGCCAGGAGCGCACCGAATGGCACAACATCAGTATGTTTGGCCGCTTGGCAGAAATTGCCGGCCAATATCTGAAAAAAGGCAGCAAGGTATATATCGAAGGCCGCATCCAAAGCCGCAAATACACCGGCAAAGACGGCATCGAGCGCACCGCCTACGATATCGTGGCCAGCGAAATGAAAATGCTCGACGGCCGCAACAGCGGCAGCAGCCCCTACGAAGGCAGCGACCAATACGCAGCTGCACCCAGCAGCCCGCGCCAGCAGCCTGCCCAAGGCTACAATGAACCGGCCTACGCCGCCGAACCGCCCGCTCCACCCCGCCGCCAAGCCCCTGCCCCGGCACCGATTGACGATATCGATGACGATATTCCCTTCTAAACGGCAGGCTCAATATCTCAACCCGCCGCCTGTTTCCTAGTGGACAGGCGGCGGGTTTGGTTTGGGTTTTTCAGGTAGCCTATGGTTAGGGCTGTGCGAAGCGATTAGTCTGCATTGCAGACACACTTAACTTTCGATGCAGTGTTGGCCTGCTGTCGATGAGTGTTTGCGCCTCAAGTATTTCTTGTGTTTATTTGCAGCAAAGGCTACCTGAAAAACTTTCAGGTAGCCTTTGCCGTAGCGGAATTGCCGGTTAGTTGTTATTTTCGGCAAATAGATCACGGTCGAATAAATCCGGTTCGGCTTGCCGTTGTCGGCAGTCGATGCGGATGTCTTCTTTCACCGTGCAGCAGCAGGTGAGGATTTCGTTGGGCAGAATCAGAGCCAGCGGGCTTTCTCGGTATGCAACGCTGCCGGATAGGAGTTTGACGCGGCAGGAGCCGCAATAGCCGCTGCGGCATTGGTATTCGATTTCGTGGCCGGTGCGCTCCAAGGCTTCGAGCAGGGTTTCGCCTTCCTGCAGGGTGAAGCGGGTGCTGTGGGTGGTGATCTGGGGCATGGCGTGTGGCGTTTGGTTTGGTGCAGTGAAAATTTCAGGTAGCCTTTATTATGCGCGGGCAGGCATAAAAGCTACCTGAAATGGTTTGGCCGATCCAAGGCCGGATTTCTTTTCGGATTAAAGCTGGCTTACGGTCTGCTTCAGGATGTAGAGGTTGGCCAGTTCGCCTTCCACTTGTTTGCCGTCGGCATCCAGCGCCCAAATCTGGCCGTTGCCGATTTGGTAGAGCCGCTCGCCGCTGGCTTTGTCAAGCTGGAATACTTCTTGCGGCTTGCGCCAAGTGAAGCGACCATCGGTTATTTCGGTAAACGGCTGGCGCTGCTTATAGGTTTCTTCGAGTAGGTAGCTGCCGTCTTCGTGCAATATCAAGGTGGTTTCGATGCCTTCGCAAGAGGCGCAGGGCAGCACGCCGTAGTAGCGGCCGATCCATTGGGCGTCGTCGGGTTGTGCAGCGGTGGAAGCGGCTGATGCGGCAGGTATGGCAGCAGGCTGGGAGGCAGCAACGGTGGAAGCCACCGCCGGGGCAGAGGCCGGCGCGGCATTGTCTTGCGGGGCGCAGGCAGCCAGCAACAATAGGGCAGGGAGGTAGGTGAAAGGTTTCATGGGCCGTCCTGTCGGTTGTGATAAACAGCGTGATAAGCCAATACAAGAGATTCTTTACATTTACAACGTGTTGGTAACGGGCTTATACGGCGATTGGTGGATAACTTGCCATTGGCGGTTTCGCTTTGTAAGAGAAATCGTATAGGTCGCTTTGGGTGGGATATCATAGGAAGCCAAGCCATCAAACAATCTGATTTCACAATGGAAAATACCTTGCTTGATCATGCCGCCGCCTTTTCTTACGCAGGCATGGCCTGTGGTTAAGTGTTCTTTAGGGCCTAAATTACGGTTGGCCTGATTGGCCAATTTAAGTACGGTTTCTTTAGATGGGCCGCCAAAGGTAACGTCCCCGGTGCTCAGATATTGATATGAGCCGTATGCCACGCCGATTACGATAACCCAGTTGATAAGTTTTCCTACAACCATAATATTTCCTTTACATGAAATTATTCCGGCTGCAACACCGAATAATCGTTGGTTTCTGAAATTTGCGGTGCGGCATCGGCCTGTTGGTTAGCTTCTGCTGCGGCCAGTTGTTTCTTCTCGGCCAGATACTGCCCGATTTGCCGCACCAATTCCTGCGTGCCCTGTTGGGCGAGTGCGCTTATTTCAAACAGGCGCGGGGTTTGCCGATCGAAGCCGGGCTCGCCGGGGGCGGGGTAGTTCCAGCCGACGGCTTCGAGGAATTCGGCTTTGCGTTCGGCAGCCTCTTCCGGCGTGAGCATATCCAGTTTGTTCAGCACCAGCCAGCGCGGTTTGCCGAACAGTTCGTCATCATATTTTTTCAGCTCGTTGATGATGGCCAGTGCTTCGGCGGCGGGGCTGGCGGCTTCGTCGAACGGGGCCAAGTCTACCACGTGCAGCAAGAGGCCGGTACGCGAAAGGTGTTTCAAAAAGCGGTGTCCCAGCCCGGCGCCTTCGGCCGCACCTTCAATCAGGCCGGGGATGTCGGCCATCACAAAGCTTTGGCCTTCGTCCACGCGCACCACGCCCAGGTTGGGGTGCAGCGTGGTGAAGGGATAGTCGGCCACTTTGGGGCGGGCAGCGGACACGGCGCGGATCAGGGTGGATTTGCCGGCATTGGGCATGCCCAACAGGCCGACGTCGGCCAACACTTTCAGTTCCAACAGCAATCGGCGCGCTTCGCCGGGTTCGCCGGGCGTGGTCTGTTTGGGCGCACGGTTGACCGAAGATTTGAAATGGATATTACCCAAGCCGCCTTTGCCGCCGCGCGCCAGGCAAACGCGCTGGCCATGCCGCGTGAGGTCGGCCACGATTTCGCCGGTGTCGGCATCGCGGATCAGTGTGCCCACGGGCATTTGCAGCTCGATATCGTCGGCGCCGGCGCCGTAGCGGTCGGAGCCGTGGCCTTTTTCGCCGTTTTTGGCCTGATAGCGCTTCACAAAACGGTATTCCACCAGCGTGTTTACGTTTTCGTTGGCCACGGCGAACACGCTGCCGCCGCGCCCGCCGTCGCCGCCGTCCGGCCCGCCGCGCGGCACGTATTTTTCGCGGCGGAAGCTGACCGCGCCGTTGCCGCCGCGCCCGGCCGCCACTTCGATTTTGGCTTCGTCGATAAATTTCATTTGCGCTTTCCGTTTTCAGGTAGTCGCTTGGGGCTACCTGAAAATCTTAATTCATTATTGAGATGATGCTTGCGGCTGGAGTTGGTATGACTGTGCGCCGGATTTTGCTTGAGTCCCGCCGTGTGCAAATAGGCACATTATAAAGGACTGGCGCACAGGCTACCTGAAAATTTGTACCGTGCTTTCGTTTTGCAGAAACCGAGCCTTGGCTGCGCCAATTATCGTTTCACTGCGTTGAGGCGGATGTTTTCAGGTAGCCTGCCGCTTAAACCGCCAGCATCACGTATTTGGTTGCCAAATATTCGTCCAGCCCGTATTTGCCGCCTTCGCGGCCGATGCCCGACTGCTTCACGCCGCCGAAGGGGGCGGCTTCGTTGGAAATCACGCCGGTGTTGATGCCGACCATGCCGTATTCCAAGCCTTCCATCATGCGCGTGGCCGTGCCGAGGCTGCGGGTGTAGCAATAGGCGGCCAGGCCGTATTCGGTGGCGTTGGCCTGTTGCAACACGTCTGCTTCGTTTTCGAAACGGAACACGGGGGCGAGCGGGCCGAAGGTTTCTTCGCGCGCCACTTTCATGCCGGCATGGGCATGGCGGATAACGGTGGGCTGGAAGAAGAGCTTGCCCGCCGGGTGGCGCGCGCCGCCGGCAACTACTTCGCCGCCGCGGGCGAGCGCGTCGGCCAGGTGTTCTTCCACTTTGGCCAGCGCGGCCTCATCAATCAGCGGGCCGCATTCCGTGCCGCTTTCCAAGCCGTTGCCCACTTTCAGGCAGCCTGCCGCTTGGGCGAATTTGCGGACAAATTCGTCATACACGCCGCTTTGCACATAGATGCGGTTGGCGCACACGCAGGTTTGCCCGGCGTTGCGGAATTTGCAGGTAATCGCGCCGGAGACGGCGGCATCGAGGTCGGCATCGTCGAACACGATAAACGGCGCGTTGCCGCCCAGCTCCATCGAGGTTTTCTTGATGGTGGAAGCGCATTGCGCCTGCAGTTGTCGGCCGACGGCGGTGGAGCCGGTGAAGCTGAATTTTTTCACCGTATCGCTTTCGGTGAGCACGCGGCCGATTTCGCGCGACGAGCCGGTGATGACGTTGAACACGCCCGCCGGTATGCCGGCACGTTCGGCCAAGGCGGCGATGGTCAGCGCGGAAAACGGTGTTTGCGAGGCGGGGCGGATGACGAAGGTGCAGCCGGCGGCCAGAGCGGGCGCGGCTTTGCGCGTGATCATGGCGTTGGGGAAGTTCCACGGCGTAATCGCGGCGCACACGCCGACGGGCTGCTTGAGTACCAAAATACGTTTGTCGGGCGCGGGGCCGGGGATGGTGTCGCCGTACACGCGCTTGGCTTCTTCGGCATACCATTCGATGTAGGACGCGCCGTATGCAATTTCGCCGCGCGCCTCGGCCAGCGGCTTGCCTTGCTCCAGCGTGAGCAGGGTGGCGAGTTCTTCCTGCGCCTCCATCATCAAATCAAACCAACGGCGCAGGATTTGGCTGCGTTGTTTGGCCGTGAGCGCGCGCCAGGCGGGCAGGGCGGCCTGGGCGGCAGCCACCGCGCGTTCGGCTTCCGCCGCGCCCATATCCGGCACGCTGCCGATGGTTTCGCCAGTGGCGGGGTTGGATACGGCGATGGTGCGGCCGCTGTCGGCATCAAGCCATTGGCCGTTGATGTAGCACCGGGTGCGCAGGAGGGCGGGGTCTTTTAGCTGGGTCATGGGGGCTACCTGAAAAAGATGGGAAGGAATGGAAAGGCTACCTGAAAACGCTTTGGCGCGGCAGCCGGCAGGCCGGATGGGCGGCATCGGGTTTGCGGGCGGCCGCCGGCGGAAACGCGCATGTGGGGCCGGTTACTGGTTTTCCGGAAAGATTGCACGGTAAAACTCGGCTGTGGGCGCGTTTTCGGGCAGGCCGATGCCGGATTTTTTCAGATACTGCCGTGCGGCGCGGCGGCTCTGCCTGCCGAATTTGCCGTCCGCCTTCAGCGCATAGCCGCGCGCGGCAAGGAACTGCTGAATCTGCCGTGCCTGTCCGGCTTCCGACAGGGCGGTGTCCGCAGCGGGCGGGGCGGGCCGGCGGCAGAAGGGGAAGTAGGCTTGCGCGGTTTCGCTCCGGCATGCCTGCGCGGCCGCATCGCGCAAGGAGATTTCGATTTTCGGCGCATGGCCGGCCGCCGCCGCCCAGCCGTAGGCGCAGGCCGCCAGCCACAGGCCGGCCGCCCAGCGGAACAGCAGCCGGAAGGCTTCGCGGTTGCGCATCTGCTGGCGGTAGGCGGCGGGGATTTTGCGCCGCCGCCACCACACCGCCAGCATGCTGGGCAGGCAGATCAGCGCGCCCGCAGCGGCAGTGAGGACGGCGCCGCTTAATGCGCTGGCCAACACCGTGCCGATCGGGTGCTGCGCGATGCCCTCCTGGGCGAAGCCGAGCACGGCCAGCGTTTGCAGGGCAAGGAAGGGTATGCCGAAAAACAGCCAGACGCCCGCCGAATAAGCGGGCGAGATTTTGTCCATAATGCGGTTGAGCGCGGCGGCCAGGGCTTCTGCCGTTTCGCGGCCGATGAAGAATTGGCAGGCTTCCTGCACCATGCGCCCGGTGTTTTGCACGGTGTCGGTGCGGTGGGCGGCAATGCGGCGCATGGCTTCGTCCAGCACGGGCTGGCCGGCGTAGCGGTTGAAGAACGAAACGGCGCGGCTTTTGTTCAAACGGCCTTTGGCGGGGATTTTCTCGGTCAGGTAGGCCAGCTCGTCTGCAAACAGGTCGTCAAAAAGCAGCGGCCGCGAATAAGGGTAGGGCGGGTTGGAAAAGGCGCAGCAGGCGTACTGCCGCCGGTGCAGGGAGAAATCCAAACGGATGGCGGTGCTTTCGCCGCGATAGGCTACCTGAAAAATATTGCCGTCCGTTTCGGCGGCGGAGGCGGTTTCGAAGGGGATTTTGGCGGCCAGGAATCCGGCGGCGGCGCGGTATAAAAGGTCGGAAAGCGCCTCGAAGGCAGGGATGTCGGCGGCGTTTTCAATTTTAAGCGACAATTTGGCCGCCGCTTTGGCGCAGGTGTGGCGTACGCGGGTGAAAAAGCCGTGCCCGCTGCATTCGCCGCAGCGCACCTTGCCGCGTCCGAAGCAGGCGCCGCAGGTGGTGCGGCCGCTGCCGCCGCAGCCGTAGCAGCTTTTGTAGACCGTTTTGCTGCCCCGGTAGTTGCCTTGGTAATCGTATTCCGGCACTTGCTCGCTGCGCTGCCCCGAGCCCCAGCACGAAGGGCAGCTTTTGCGGCCGCTGCCGCCGCACGAGCCGCAGCGCACTTTACCGCTGGCGTGGCAGTTGGTGCAGTCTTCGTGCACGGAGTAGTCGGGGAAGCGGTGGAAAGAATGTGTGCTGTCGGCCCGGGCCAAACCCTGCCCGTCTGCGCCGCGCAGTTCGGCGGTGAAGCCGGCGCGCAATTCGCGGCTGTGCGCCGCTTCGTGTTCCAGCCGTGCGGCGTGTGCCCAGAAGGCTGCCGTGTCCGAGCCGAAATGTACGGCCGCCGCCGTATTGCCTGCCGACACTTCGTCGGATGAGTCGGCGTAAAACCGCCAATCGGCCAAGGCATGGATAATAAAGTCGGTGCCGCTGCTGCCTTGCGGCACAACGTCTTCGGCGGCGGCCTGGTTGCCGTTTACTAGGTTGCGGATCTGCAGGAGCAGGTTGTCGGCCAAATCCTGATAACGCTCTTCGGTCATGGCGAAGCTTTCCAAACAGCCGGTTTGCGGGTTGCTGCGGATAAGGCGGGCGGCCTCCGGCTGTGTTAGAGGCTACCTGAAAAATAATGGGCAGGCGGGGGTGGGCTTCCATGCCCGGGCTGCGGCGGGCGCGCTCAGTGGGGGTACGCGGCGCAAATGTCGGTTTCCCGCTCATCGGAAATTCGGCATTCCTTGTAGCGGCCTGTTTTGCATTGGTTCAGGGCGTCTTCTCCCGCATCTGACCTATGCTTCGCCGTACCGAAGAAATAGAAGGTGTCGCCGCGCGCATCTTTGCCCGTGGCCACGCTCAGGCATCCGTTTCGCGTTACCATCGCGCGGCAATTGCGCCCGCCTTTCTCCCGGCAGCGGTTTAGGGCTGCTTGCCTTGCCTCGCGTGCGGTGTGGCCGTTACTAACGGCGAAAACGCGGTTGGGTGCGGCGGCCAAGGCGGAAAAGTCATAAAGCTCTATCACCCGGTAGGGTGCCGGCTCGCTGTCGTAGCCGCCGCCGGAATTATCCACGCAAGCTCCGTTGCCATACATCGCATAGCAGTAATGTTCTTGCGGGTTCGCCGCTGCAAACTGGGCGGCGGTCAAGCAGCCGAAGGCCAGCAGCGCGGGCAAAATGATTTTTTTCATAGCGGGCTCCTTTAAAGTGAAAATGGTTCGGCGGTGCAGACACGGATGCCTAAGCTACGGCTACGCGGGCTACCTGAAAAATTCCGGCGGGCGGCAGGGCGTGCGGCGCAGCCCTGCGTGCGGGTGCGGAATGGCAAACGAGGCGTGCGTTCCGCGCACCCTGCCCGTGCCGGGCAGGCTACCTGAAAAATAATGGGCAGGCGGGGGCGGGGCTTCCATGCCCGGGCTGCGGCTAATCCTGCAAAGGCTACCTGAAAACATCGGCTGCAACGCCGTGAAACGCGGCAAGGCGGCGTTTTTGCGAAGCGGGGGTTTCAGGCAGCCTTTGCCTGTTTACTCGAGCTCCAGCACGGCGGAGGTGTACACGTCTTGTACGTCGTCCAGCGCTTCCAGGGCGTCGATCAGGCGCTGCATTTTGGCGGCGTCTTCGCCGGCGAGCACGGTTTCGTTTTGGGCGCGCATGGTGACGTCGCCGTCTTCGGCTTTGAAGCCGGCAGCTTCGAGGGCGGCTTTGATGCCGGCCCAGTCGGCAGGGGCGGTGATGACTTCGAACGAGCCGTCGTCGTGGGCAACGACGTCTTCGGCGCCGGCTTCGAGGGCGGCTTCCATCAGGGCGTCTTCTTCGGTGCCGGGGCCGAACAGGAGGTAGCCTTGGTGTTTGAAGTTGAAGGCGACGCAGCCGTCGGTGCCGAGGTTGCCGCCGTGTTTGCTGAAGGCGTGGCGCACGTCGGCCACGGTGCGGGTTTTGTTGTCGGTGAGGCAGTCCACCATCAGGGCGGCGCCGCCGATGCCGTAGCCTTCGTAGCGCAGCTCGATGTATTCCACGCCTTCGAGGTTGCCGGTGCCTTTGTCGATGGCGCGCTGGACGTTGTCTTTGGGCATGTTGGCGTCCCAGGCTTTGTCCATGGCCAGGCGCAGGCGTGGGTTGGAGGCGGGGTCGCCGCCGCCGAGGCGGGCGGCTACGGTGATTTCTTTGATCAGTTTGGTGAAGATTTTGCCGCGTTGGGCATCAACGCGGGCTTTTTTGTGTTGGATATTTGCCCATTTGCTGTGGCCGGCCATGGTTTTTCCTTTGTTTGCATAAAAACGATAACGGCGCGATTTTAGCATTTTCAGCCAGCCTGTTGAACAGCGGGGTGGCAGATAGCGCGGATGGCGGATGAACACGCTTTTGCTGCAAGATGGCAGACCGACGCCGCAGTGGAAGTTCGGCTTATTCGCTATAGTTTTTCAGGTAGCCTTATCTGGGGAATAGAGGCTACCTGAAAAACGGATGGGCTTATTGCGGCGCTTCGCTAAACAGCGGGTTGAAGCCGGTTAACTCCAGCGCTTGGGGATAATCGGGCATGGCGGCGTTTTCGGGCAGGATGTCGCGCAGCAGGCGGATGTGTTCCACTTGGCATTCGGCCATCAGGTCGAGGAAGTTTTGCACTACGGTATCTACGGAGTCTGTAGGCGCGAGCTGCCAGCGGAAGGTTTGCGGCACCAGGCCGTAGCTGTGGTCGGTGGCGCTGAAGCTGAACACAATCTGCCCGCCTTCTTGGGCGGCTACGGCCACGCCGACGCGCGGGCTTTGCAGGCGCACGGCGCGGATGGCGTTGGCAGCGAATACATCCAGCGCCATGCGCTGGCGGGTGTGGCTGCCGTTGCGGATGGCCTCGAGCGGGGCGGCCGGGTCGAGCGGGTTGGCAAACAGGGTGAGGCCGGGCAGGGCGAAGCGTTCCTGCCAATATTGCATCAGGGGCAGGGCGGCCTGGCCGAGTTTGCCGGGGGCTTCGGGCGCGTTGTAGCCCAGGGCGTACACCACGTGCACGCTCTGCCCGGAGGGGATGGCGATTTCTGTGGCGCCGGTTTGTGCGGCGGCAAACTGTTCGGCAGCGGCACGGCTTTGTTTGGCGGCAAACCATTGTTCCAACTTGATGCGGCTGATTTGTTCGGCAGCGAGCAGCGCGGGCAGCCACACGGTTTGCGTCAGATGGCGGGTGGGCTCGAATTCGGCCAGTTTGGCATGAAGCGCGGCGGCATCGAGGGCGGCGGGCAGGGATGCGGCCTGGTTGCAGCCGGCCACGAGCACCACGGGCAGGGCGAGCCAGCCGGTTTCTTCGGCAGCGGCGGGGCGCAGGGTTTGCTCCATGGCCTGCCACAGGGCGCGGTAAACGGTATCGCTCGGCGCCATGCTCAGCGCCACGGAGAGGGAGGTGAGGTGGCGCGATTGCAGCATTTGGAAAATCAGGCTGTGCAGGGTGTCGCCGGAGAGTTTGTTTTGCGCGCGGGAGCGGTTGGCGGCCACAGCTTCGGCGTGCAGCAGCAGTTCGCTTTTTACCGGATCGGCGGGATAGGGGCGGGGGTCGGGGAGGAGATGGCGGTTCATAATGATGATGTTAAGGTTACGGGTTGGGTTGGTGTTGCAACATGTGCATGATAAGTCGGATAAGGGTGTCTGTTTGCGCGGGCGCGGATTCGGCCACCAATAGGGTGAGCGCGGCCAGGCCGGTATCGTTGATATAGTGAATTAACAAAAACCAGTACAGCGTTGTCTCGCCTTGCCGTACTATGTGTACTGTCTGCGGCTCGCCGCCTTGTCCTGATTTTTGTTAATCCACCATAACAGCGCGGCCGTCTGCGCGGAACAGGCGGTGGTTTTGATGCAGGAAATCAACAAACAGGAAGGCGCCGCTGCGCTTATTGCCATCGGCAAAGGGATGGTTTTTCACGATAAAGTAGAGCAGATGGGCGGCTTTGCTTTCGATGCTGGGGTAGGCGGGTGCGCCGAATACGCTTTGCGCGAGGTTGCCGAGAATGGCGGCTAAGCCGTCTTCGCGTTCGCGGGCAAACAGATCGCTGGCTTCGCCGCGGGCGATGAGTTCGGTTTTGAGTTGCCCCAGGGCTTGGCGTGCGGCTTCAGGCGTGGGCAGGCTGCCGCCGTTTTCGCCCGCCGGCTCTTGCAGCAGACCTTCATCGTATCGTTGCAGCCAGAGGAAGGTGTGGGTGTAGCGGCTGACGATATCGACCAAGCCGCGGCCGGCTTCCAGCGTGAGGGCGGGTGAGGCGGCGGTGGTTTGAATCAGCTGCAAGGCGTGTGCGAGCTCGTCGGCGTTTTGCTGCAGGCGTTGTTGGTTGAGTGCGTAGCCTTTGATCAGGTAGTCTTTCAGGCGGGCGGTGGCCCAGCGGCGGAAGGCGATGCCTTGCGCTGATTTGATGCGGTAGCCTACGGAAATGATGGTTTCCAGATCGTAGAAGGTAACAGGTCGGTCGGCGGAAGCAATATGCATTTTTTGCATATTGCTTTTTTCGTTGATTTCTCCTTCGGCTATTGCATTGTTTATGTGGCGGGAAATGACGGATTGGTTACGCCCGAACAGGGTAACCATCTGCGCTTGCGACAGCCATACGGTGTCGGTGTCGAAGCGGACTTCCACTTGGGTTTGCCCGTCTGCGCTTTGGTAGATTTCGATTGGGTTATTCATGTGTGTGATGTGTTTATGATTGGAGGAAGGCTACCTGAAAAACGGAGTGGCGGTTTCAGGTAGCCTTTCGCCTAATCGGCCAGCGGGGCGAGCATTTGGGCGAAGGCCTGCTCAAACTGGGCTAGGCCGTCTTGCTGGAGTTTGGCGGCCAAGGCTTCGAGGTCGATACCGAGGGCGGCGACTTCGTCCAGAATCGGCTGTGCGGGCACGGCGGGGCGGGAAAGGGCATCAGCAGCGTGGCCGTGGTCGGTGAAGGCTTGCAGCACGGCATCGGGCAGGGTGTTAACGGTGTGCGGGGCGATCAGGTTGTCCACATACAGGGTGTCGGGGTAGGCGGGGTTTTTCACGCCGGTGCTGGCCCAGAGCAGGCGGGCGGTGGGCACGGCATCGTTTGGCTGGCCGAAGAATTGCTGCCAATCCCGATAGGCGGCCTGCGCCAGAGCCAGCGCGGTTTTGCCTTGCAGGTGCGGCGGCAGCTGGGGATCGAGCGCAGTGTCGATACGGGAGATGAAAAAGCTGGCCACCAGCTGCGGCGCGGCCTGGCCTGTGCGTTGCGCCAAGCCTTGTTGATAGGCTTGGTAGGCGCGTACGGTTTGGGCGCGGGAGAACAGCAGGGTGAGGTTGATGTTGATGCCGTCGGCCACCAAGGCGGGCAGGGCGGCGATGCCGGCATCGGTGGCGGGGATTTTAATCATGGCGTTAGAGCGGTTGATTAAATTCCACAGGCGGCGCGCTTCGGCAATGGTGCCTTCGGTGTCGTGCGAGAGCGCGGGGTCGCATTCGAGGCTCACCAGCCCGCTGTTGCCTTCGGCGGCAAACTGTGCGGCAAACACATCGCAGGCGGCCTGCACGTCGGCCACGGCCAGGGTTTCGTAGCGCGCCTTGGCAGAAAGCGGCTGCTGCTTTAATTGGGCGATTTCGGCTGTGTATAATGCGTCGCCGGCCAGTGCTTGGCGGAAGATGGCCGGATTGGAGGTAACCCCGCTCACGCCGCTTTGCTGCAACTTAGTCAGCGTGCCGGAGCGCACGAGCGAACGGGAAAGGTTGTCGAGCCAAATTTGCTGGCCGAGCTGTTTGACTTCCTGCAAAATAGCCATATGTTGAGCCTCCGCTGAATGTGTAAATTTTGGAAAATACCCGATTCCGGCGGCGGCCGCAAGCCGGAATGAAGAAAGAAGAATGATGAGTGAACAACAATATCTCGCCCACGCCCGTGAAGTGCTGGCGATAGAAGCCGATGCATTGCGTGCCCTGTCCAACTCGTTGGACGGCAGTTTTTCCCGCGCCTGCGAAGCCGTGCTGGCCTGCGAAGGCCGTGTGGTGGTGAGCGGTATCGGCAAGAGCGGGCACATCGGGCGCAAAATCGCTGCCACACTGGCCTCCACCGGCACGCCCGCCTTTTTTGTGCATCCGGCCGAAGCCGCGCACGGCGATTTGGGCATGATTGTGGACGGCGACGTGGTGCTGGCCATTTCCAACTCCGGCGAGAGCGACGAAATCGCCGTGATTCTGCCCGCGCTCAAGCGTAAAAACATCACGCTGATCGGCATGACCGGCCGCCCCGAATCCACGCTGGCGCGCCATGCCGACATCCACCTCACCGTGGCCGTGCCGCAGGAAGCCTGTCCGCTCGGCCTTGCGCCCACCAGCAGCACCACTGCTGCATTGGCTTTGGGCGACGCGCTGGCCGTGGCGCTGTTGCGTGCCCGCGCCTTCACGAGAGACGATTTTGCGCTGAGCCACCCTGCCGGCAGCCTGGGCAAACGCCTGCTGCTGCAAGTGGCCGACGTGATGCATACGGGCGACGAACTGCCCGTGGTGCGCCTGGATACGCCTTTTGCCGACCTGATTGTGTGCATGAGCGAAAAAGGCCTGGGCATGGTGGCCGTAGCCGATGAGGCAGGCTACCTGAAAGGCATTTTTACCGACGGCGATTTGCGCCGCCTGTCCCAGCAGCAGCGCGATCTCTCCGGCCTCACCGCCCAAGCCGTGATGTGGGCGCATCCGAAAACCATCACGCCGAATCGGCTGGCTACCGAGGCGCTGAAAACCATGCAGCAAAACCGCGTGAACGGCTTGCCGGTGTGCGATGAGGCGGGCAGGCTGTTGGGCGCGCTGAATATGCACGATTTGCTCAAAGCGCGGATTGTGTAGGCGCGCCGGGTGTGGCATAAAGGCTACCTGAAAACCGAAGCCAAGTTTTCAGGTAGCCTTTGTCTTTGGAAAAATCAGATGAAACAACAAACTATTTCTTATGCCGCGCCGCTGTTGGTGTTGGGCTGCGTGGTGTTCGGGCTGGGCAGCCTGATTGTGAAATTTGTGCAGGTGGGCCCGTATGCGGTGGCGTTTTGGCGGCTGGCAGTGGCGGCGGCGGTGTTTTGGCTGCTGATGCGCCATTTCGGGCAGAAGCTGCCGCAGAGTGCGCGGGCGTTGCGCTTTGCTGCGTTGGCCGGGGTATTTCTGGCCTTCGATTTGGCGTTGTGGCACGAGAGCATCCATGCGGTGGGGCCGGGTATTTCTGCGCTGCTCAACAGCTTGCAGATTTTTTTCTTATCGGCCATCGGCGTGATTTTTTACGGTGAACGCTTGGGCAAGTTGCAGCTGGCGAGCCTGCTGTTGGCGGTGGCCGGGGTGGCGCTTATCGGCAGCCCGGAGTTCGGGCACAACGGCCGGGCGGTGTGGGGGTTTGTGAGCGGCACGGCTTCGGGGGCGATGTTGGCGCTGTCGATGGTATTTGTGCGCAAAACGCATGAGGCGGAGCGGGTGGCGCTGTTTCCGATGATGATGGTGCTCAGCGCAGGCGGGGCGTTGGCATTGGTGGTGCCGGCGCTGCTGCTCGACAGCGGGGCGCTGTATCCGGCCGGCTGGCGCGATGTGGGGCTGGTGCTGGTGTATGGCGTGGTGATGCAGTGCTTTGCCTGGGGTTTGATTGCTTATGCGATTCCGCTGCTGTCGCTCTCGCTCACCGGGCTGCTGTTGCTTTCCGAGCCGGTGGCGGCGCTGCTGATTGATTATTTTCTGCTGAGCAAGCCGATTAACGGCTGGCAGTGGGGTGGCGCGGTGCTGACTTTGGTGGCGATTTATTTGGGCTCGCTGAAGGAAAACGCGGCTTGAGGCTACCTGAAAATGCATGTGGCGGGTTTCTGCGAAGTAAAAACCTGCTTGGCCGATTAAAGCCATATTCCTGCCGATGTGTGGCATTTGGTTTTCAGGTAGCCTTGTTTTACGATGAATAATAGGCTTTTTATTGCTTGGATTTTTAGTTCCAATTAATAAAATTGCCGATATTTGACAGCACGGTGCTTGACCGGACGGGGGCGATTCTTTACGATTGCTTGCAAAATCGTTGTTGATGTAAGTTGCGGCGGCCGCTGTACTTTGGCAAATGGCCGCCATCCACATTTTAAGAGGTATTCAACGTGTCTAATCCGCAAAATCCCAAGCGCGAAACCTTCTCCAGCCGGCGGGCGTTTATGTTTGCCGCCATCGGCTCGGCGGTGGGTTTGGGCAATATCTGGCGCTTTCCCTATGTGGCATATAAAAACGGCGGCGGGGCGTTTATCCTGCCGTATTTGGTGGCGCTGCTCACGGCGGGCATCCCGCTTTTGTTTCTCGATTATGCGGTGGGCCACCGCTATCGCGGCTCGCCGCCGTTGGCGTTCCGCCGTCTCGACCGCCGGTTTGAAACCATCGGCTGGTGGAATGTGTTGGTAAACGTGCTCATCGGGCTTTACTACGCGGTGATTTTAGGTTGGGCGGCCAGCTACACCTATTATTCGCTCAATGCGGCCTGGGGCGCGAATCCTGCCGATTTCTTCTTCAAAGACTATTTGCAGATGGCTTCGGACGTGTCGGCGCAGATGCAGTTTGTGGCGCAGGTAACCGTGCCGCTGGTGCTAGTGTGGCTGGCCACGCTGCTGATTTTGGCCTTCGGCGTGCAAAAGGGCGTGGCGCGCGCGTCCACTTTCTTTATGCCGCTGTTGGTGGTGATGTTTGTGCTCTTGGTGGGGATTGCGCTGTTTTTGCCGGGCGCGGCCAAGGGTTTGGACGTGTTGTTTACCCCGGATTGGAGCAAGCTGGCCAGCTCGGAAGTGTGGGTGGCGGCTTATGGGCAGATTTTCTTCTCGCTCTCGGTGTGCTTCGGCATCATGATCACTTATTCTTCCTATATGAAACGTGATTCGGACTTAACCGGCACGGGCATGGTGGTGGCGTTTGCCAACAGCAGCTTCGAATTGCTGGCCGGCATCGGCGTGTTTGCCGCGCTGGGCTTTATTGCCACGGCCAACGGGCAGCAGGTGGGCGATGTGGCCGCCGGCGGCATCGGCCTGGCCTTTATCGCATTCCCCACCATCATCAACCAGGCACCGGCCGGCGCGCTGATCGGCCTGCTGTTTTTCGGCTCGCTGGTGTTCGCCGGGCTCACTTCGCTGATTTCCGTGCTGGAAGTGGTGATTGCGGCGGTGCAGGACAAACTGAAAATCGGCCGCGTGGCCGCCACGCTGGCGGTGGGCGTGCCGATGATGACGGCTTCGGTGCTGTTGTTCGGCACTACCACCGGCCTGCCGGTATTGGATGTGCTGGATAAATTTGTGAACACCTACGGTATCGTGGCCGCCGGTTTCCTGTATGTGTTGTGCGTGGTGCTGAGCCGCCATCTGGGCGTACTTTCCCGCCACATCAACAAAACTTCCTCGCTGAAAGTGGGCAAAACCTGGCTGCTGTTTGTGGGCGCGGTAACGCCCCTGGTGTTGGGCACCATGCTCTTCACCGACACGCGCTCGCTGCTCACCGAAGGCTATGGCGGCTACCCGGCTTGGTTTGTGAACATCTACGGCTGGGGTACGGCCATCGGGGTGGTGGTGTTTGCCTTCCTGCTCTCCGGCCTGCCGTGGAAACACGAAGACAAACTGCAAGAAACCCCTGTTGAAACCGAAGGAGACGAATAATGAGCACGATTGCGATTGTGATGATGCTGGTGGCGCTGGTGGTGATCTGGGGCGGCTTGATCGTATCCGTCCTGCGGCTGCCGGAAGACAAGGGCGGCGGGCAGGAATAAACCGTCGGCTATGGAAGAGGCTACCTGAAAGTTTTCAGGTAGCCTTTTTGTTTACGCCCATAGAATTTTTGATTATATAAACAGCAACAAAAAGTATTTCTGGCGGCTTTCCTCTTCTTCTATCATGAAAAAGACGTTTGGGTTTCATTGCCCTGAATCAGATTGAAGGAGAAGGAAATGTCTTTAGGATGGAAACAGCTTTTGCCCAAATGGGGCTTGGCTTCGCAAATTACCTTTGCTTTTTTCGGCGCCGTTGCGCTGGGTTTGCTGGTGCGCTTTGCCGGCAGCAGCAGTATGGTGGCGTCGGCAGGCAATCTGTTGGGCTCGCTGTTTGTGGGTGCGCTCAAGGCGATTGCACCGCTGCTGGTGTTCACGCTGGTGGTGTCGGCCGTGGCGCAACACCGCAAGGGCATGAATTCGAATATCCGGCCGGTGATTGTGCTGTATGTGGTGGGCATGGCGGTGGCGGCATTGCTGGCGGTGGCGGTAAGCTTTGCATTCCCGTCTTTTGTGCCGCTCAACGGGGTGGATGTGGCGGATAAGCCGATTCCGAACGGGTTTGGCGAGGTGCTGCAAAACCTGCTGCTCAAAATCGTGACCAATCCGGTACAAGCCTTGGCAGATGCCAACTACATCGGCATTTTGGCTTGGGCCTTGGTGTTGGGCTTGGCTTTGCGCGCTGCCGACGAGCCTACGCGCAATTTTCTGCAAAACATTTCCGATGCGGTAAACAAAGTGATGTATTGGATTATCCGCCTTGCCCCCATCGGCATTTTCGGGCTGGCGTTGCATACGTTTGTGAGCACTGGCTTGGAAAACCTGGCGGCCTATCTGCACGTGCTGCTGGCGATTGTGGGCGCGATGGCGTTTATGGCGCTGGTGCTGAATCCGCTGATTGTGTTTTTTGCAATCCGCAAAAATCCGTATCCGCTGGTGTGGACTTGCCTGAAAGAGAGCGGGCTGATTGCTTTCGTTATCCGCAGTTCGGTGGCCAATATCCCGGTCAACCTGAATTTGTGCAAAAAGCTGGGGCTGAATGAGGAAACCTATGCGGTAACCATCCCGCTGGGTGCCACCATGAATATGGAAGGCGCATCGATTACCATCACTATCCTGACGCTGGCCGCAGTGCACACATTGGGCATCCCTGTGGACTTCATCACGGCTTTTTTACTGGTGATTATTGCCGTTATCGGCGCATGCGGGGCTTCTGGCATTCCCGGCGGGGCGCTGCCGTTGGTGCCGATGGCATGCAGCTTGTTTAATATCAACAACGATGTGGCGATGCAGATGGTTACCATCGGGCTGATTATCAGCGTGGTGCAAGACCCATGCGGTACGCTGCTCAATTCTTCCACCGACGTGGTGTTTACCGCTGCTGCCGATCCGGTGTATCGGCATAGAGAAGTGGCGGGGCAGGTGGAAACGGCGGCTTAAGTTTTTTGCTGTGGCAAACCAACTTAACTTTCGTACTGCATTGGTTTGCCTTACTGTATTGCTATCTTCCCCACATCAGGCGTTGCTCCGCAGAGGATTGTAGGGTATGGGTAAGACGGAGTGGCGCCTTAGGAAGAGAATTGGTTTGGCTATAAAAAGGCTACCTGAAAAATAGTTTCAGGTAGCCTTTCTGTTTTCAGGTAGCCTGCTTGCCGTGCTTACTGCTGCTCGTGATACTCATGAAATTCGTAGTGATACGACAGCGCGCCGCCGGCTTTTTTCTGGGCCAGGTAATCGTCGTACACCGCGCGGATTTCCTTGCGCAGCAGGAAGAGGGCGATTAAGTTGGGAATCACCATAAAGCCGTTGAACATGTCCGACAAGCTCCACACTACGTCCACTTTGCCCAGCGTGCCCAGCACGATGGCCAGCAGCACCAGGGTGCGGTAGATGGCCAAATGACGGCCGTGGAACAGGAAGCGGATATTGGATTCGCCGAAGTAGTACCAGCCGATGATGGTGGTGAAGGCGAAGAAGGTGAGGCACACTGCCAACAGCTGTGCGCCGCCGCTGCCGAAGGCAATCACGAAAGCCTGCTGCGTTACTGCCGCGCCCTGCAAGCCCAGTTTGTCGGCATCAGTGAGCAGGATGATCAGCGCGGTGGCAGTGCACACCAGCAGCGTATCGATAAACACGCCCACAAACGCCGCCATGCCTTGCTGCACGGGATGTTGCACGTCTGCCGTGGCGTGGGCATGCGGGGTGGAACCCATGCCGGCCTCGTTGGAAAACAGGCCGCGTGCCACGCCGAAACGCACCGCTTCGCGCATGCCGATGCCGGCCGCGCCGCCCAACACCGCCTGCGGGTTAAACGCCGCGGTGAAGATGTGGTTGAACATCGGTGCGATGTGGCTGGAGAATTTGAACAGGATCACAATCGCGCAGATGATATAGATGATGGCCATAAACGGCACCACAAACTGCGTGATTTTGGCAATACGGTCCACCCCGCCCACGATAATCAGCCCGGCCAGCACCGCCAAGCCGATGCCCACCGCCAAAGGCGGTATGTTGAAGGCCACGGTTACCGCCGAAGAGATGGAGTTGGATTGGGTGGCGTTGCCGATGAAGCCCAGCGCGATAATCAGCGCAATCGAAAAGCCGGCGGAGAGGAAACGCGCCGCGCTGCGGCCGATTTTCGGCGTGAGCCCGTGCGTGATGTAAAACGCCGGGCCGCCGATGTATTTGCCGTGGCTGACCACGCGGTATTTCTGCGCCAAGAGCGCTTCGGCAAAGATGGTGGACATGCCCAACACGGCGGAAAACCACATCCAGAAGATCGCGCCCGGCCCGCCGGCAGTAATCGCCGTGGCCACGCCGGCCACGTTGCCGGTGCCGATTTGGGCGGACACGGCCACCGCCAGCGCCTGAAATTGCGACAGCGATTTATGATCTTTGTCGGCGGCATCTTTCTTGGCAAAGAGCCCGCCGAACACCGATTTGAACGCCGCGCCGAGCTTGGTGAGCTGCGGCACGCCCAAGTAGATGCTGAAAAAGAGGCCGATGCCGAGCAGGGCATAGATCAGCAGGTAGTCCCACAGCACGAAATTAATCGTGCTTACCAGGTCGGACAATATTTTTTCCATAGTTGGAACCTCGCAAGAGAAGGGGGTTGGAAACTGGCAGCCTGCGCGTTTGCCTGCCATCTGGCGCAAACGCCGCGAAACTGCGGGAAAAACAAAGGACGGTTGGTGGGAAGCAGCCGGCAAAGCGGCTGCAGCTTAAAAGGGGCGGCAGGCTACCTGAAACGTCCGCCCCGATAGCCGAAGCCATTACCGGCGCAATGCGGGGGTAATGGCTTGGTGGCTGGGATACTGATTCCTTCCTATTGCGGCGGCCTGCCTTGCCGTACTTATCCGTACTGCCTGCGGCTTGCCGCCTGGTATGAAGAATTCATTATTCCCGCCGTGGCCAAATCTGAAAAATTTTCAGGTAGCCCCAAACTCTTTGAACCATAAAAAGGATTAAGGCTACCTGAAAACATGTTTTCGCTCCGCTTAACTATGCGGCAGCGGGTGGAACAAACAGCCAATCAGCGCTCGGGCACGGGCACCAGCCAGCCGTAGCGGTCTTCGGCCAGGCCGTATTGGATGTCGGTAATCGCCTTGCGGATGGCTGTGCCGCGCTCTTGGCTTTGCAGCACGATTTCCTTGCCGTTGATTACTAAAGAAGTTACCGGCGACACCACGGCTGCCGTGCCGGTGAGGATGGCTTCCGCGCCATTTTCTGCTGCGGCCTGCAATTCGGCCACGGTGAAATTGCGCTCGCTCACTTGGTAGCCCAAATCGGCGGCCACGCGCAACACGGAATCGCGGGTTACGCCGTGCAGGAATTCGTCGGTGAGCGGCTTAGTGATGATTTCGTTGCCGTTAATCAGCACGAAGTTGGAAGCGCCGGTTTCCTGCACGTCGCCGTTCGGGCAGAACAGCACCTGGTTGGCGCCGTATTGCTGGCGGGCGCGCACCACGGTTTGCAGGGCGGAGGCGTAGTTACCGCCGCATTTCACCCGGCCCATGTGCGGCGCGCAGCGGATGTGTTCGGTTTCCACCAACAGCTTCATCGGCGAACCCACTTTGAAATAGTCGCCCACCGGCGAAGCCAAAATATACAGCATGGCCGTGGATGAACCCACGCCGGCCTTGCCGATTACCGGATCGATACCGATCAGCGTGGGGCGCAGATACATGGCGGCGGGCGCATCCGGCACTTCGTCGGCCGCGTGCGCCACCAATTCCAGCATGGCGGAGAGGAAGGCCTGCGCATCCGGCACAGGCAGTTCCAACAGTTTGGCGCTCTGCTGCATCCGGGCGATGTTGGCTTCCGGACGGAAGATGACGATGCGGCCGTTTTGCTGGCGGAAGGCCTTCAGCCCTTCAAAACACTCGCTGCCGTAATGCAGGCCGTGTGCGCCCGGCGGCAGGGAGAGCGAATCGGAAGGCTGCCAGCGCACCGGCTGCCATGCGCCATCGGAAAAAACCAGCACCGGCATCTCGCGGTGGAAAACGCTGCCGAAAACGGCAGGAACTGCTTTTGCCATGATATTTCCTTGTGATTTGTGCTAAGGCGTAAAAGATACTCTCGAAGCAAAGCGTTTGACAAGCCTTTTGTGCCAAAAATTGCATCTGATAAGGCTACCTGAAAAACGGTTTCTGCGAAAAGCAAACCCGCCATCAAGGCGCTTACGCCCCGCAGACGGGTTTTCAGGTAGCCTGTTTGCCGGATTGGGGCGCAGGTTTGGAATTAAATAGCAAATTGCGTTAAGCGGGGCGGATTGCCCTGATGAATGTTGCGGTGAAGGCTTGGCAGGGTGTAGGCACTCGATAGAAGCAGCGACAGATGCTTCGGTATCCACCGCGTCGCCCTGATGAAAAAGGCTACCTGAAAATCGGAATACACCGTTTCAGGTAGCCTTTTGGTATTGAGCTGGCGTTTACAGAGAGGAGAAAGTGTCGCATTGCGCCGGATCGCCGCTTTGCAGGCCGCGGCGGAACCATTGCAGGCGTTGGGCGGAAGTACCGTGGGTGAAGCTGTCGGGCACGGCGTAGCCGCGGCTGCGTTGTTGCAGGCGGTCGTCGCCCACGGCTTCGGCGGCGTTGAAGGCTTCTTCCAAGTCGCCCTGCTCAAACAGCTGACGTGCTTGCGCACGGTTGGCCCACACCCCGGCCAGGCAGTCGGCCTGCAGCTCCACCATCACGGAGAGGCGGTTGGCATCGCGTTCGCTCATGCGGGCGCGGGCACGGTTTACGCGCTCCATGGTGCCGTCGAGGTTTTGCACGTGGTGGCCGACTTCGTGGGCAATCACATAGGCAAAGGCCGCGTCGCCCGCTGCGCCGAGCTGGTTTTTCATGTCGTCGTAGAACGAGAGGTCGAGGTAAACCTTTTGGTCGGCCGGACAGTAGAACGGGCCCATCGCGGATTGGCCGGTGCCGCAGGCGGTGGGGGTACTGCCGCGGTAGAGCACCATTTTCGGTTGCACATATTGCCTGCCCTGGCTGCGGAAATATTCGCCCCAGGCGTCTTCGGTGGTGGCGAGGATTTGCGAGGAGAACTGCGCCAGCTGCTCTTCTTCGGGGCTGACGGTGCGCTGTTGCTGTTGCATCTGCGGCATCTGGATGCCGCCGCCGGTGAGGCCGCTCAAATCCACGCCGTAATAGGCGCCGATGAGCACGATAATCAGGCCGGCAAGGCCCATTTTGCCGCCGCCCCCGCCACCACCGCCGCCGCCAAGGCTGCGGCGGTCTTCGATGTTGCTGCTGCTGCGCTGGTTGTCGAGTTTCATATTGGCATTCCTTGGGTTGGTGTGGTTGGGCGGATTATATAACAGGCTACCTGAAAAGCATGCGGGGATTAGAAACTTGCTCCGCTGGTTTTGGCTTCGTTGAAGCCGGTGCTTTCAGGTAGCCTTGGCGAGTGCGGCGTGGATTTATTCGATGGCGTATTCGATGGTTACGACTAGGCGCACTTGTTTGCCGACGGTGGTTTTGTCGTAGCTGCCGCCGTATTCGTCGTCGCCGCTGCTGCCGCTGTCGGCGTAGATGTTGAACGAGCCTTGCGAGGCGGAGCGCATGGCGCCGACTTTGCCGCCGCCGGTGGAGGCGAATTCGTCGGCGCGGCGGCGGGCGTCTTCGGTGGCCTGTTTAATCAGGCTGTGTTTGATGGTTTCGAGGTTGCCGAGCAGGTATTGCGGGGCTTCGAAATCGATAGCGTCGTTGCCAGCGCGCAGGGCGAGGATGTTTTGGTGGGCGCTTTGGATGCGGTCGAGTTTGCTGCTGGCCACGGTGAGCTGCTGCTTGCCGTCGTAGCCGTTGGGGGTGCGGATTTCGTTGCCGTGGGCATCGTGTTCCACTAAGAAGGCGGGGCTGATTTCGGGAGCGGCCGTTTGGATCTCGGCTGCATCAAAGCCTTGGTTGCGCAGGAATTGTTCGAGTTTGGGGCGTTGCTGGTTCAGGCGGTCGAGCACTTCCTGATAGCTGGCGCCGTGTACGCTCACGGCGGTATTCCAGCGGGCATGGTCGGACTGGAAGGTTTGTTCGGCCAAGCCTTTTACGGTGATCGTGCCGGGCTGGCGGAAATTTTTAAACTGGCCGCCCAACACGAAGGCGGCGGCCACGAGGCCGATGGCGAGCAGTGCACCGAGGGCTTTAACGCTGCCGGAGAGGGCTTTTTCTGTGGACATAATGCTTTCCTTTGCGCTTGGTGGAAGAGATATTGAGAGGCTGCCTGAAAAGGTATAGACGGATTTTCAGGTAGCCTTTGATGCTATTCCTGCCAGCCGCGTTTGAGTTTGTCCAGCTCCCGGCGGTCGCGTTTGGTGGGGCGGCCGTCGGGGTAGGCGGCGCTGATGCGGCTGGCCTGGTCGAGCGCTTTTTGCGCTTCGCGTTTGGCGGCGGTGGCGCTGTCTTCGGCGTAGAGGGCGCGTGCTTCGGGGGCGGGGCGGCGCTGGTGGTTGAGCGCGAGCACGGTGATTTTGTAGGGCAGGGAATTGAGCGTGAGGTCGATGGTGTCGCCCGGCTCGATGTTTTTGCTGTTCTTCACTTTCGCGCCGTTCACCAGCACACGCCCGAGCTCGATGTGTTTCTGCGCCATGCCGCGCGTTTTGAAGAAACGCGCCGCCCACAGCCATTTGTCGAGCCGCATGTGGTGTTCGTCGTGTGTGTTTTTGCCTGCCATATTTGCCTCCGTATTCAAGCAGCTATTTTATACCAAAGGCTGGGAATACGGCTAATGGAAGCGGCTGGGTTTGAATGTTGCGTGTATGCAAATGTATGCTTAATATTTTTCTTTTTATAATCAGTATATTGATTGGATTTTATTGTAGGTGTGTAGAAATATATTGCACATATAATCCATCTTGGTTATATTTGAATACAAATGAATACAAAGAGAGGTAATTGCATATGGCAGCAGCCAACCGAATTCCGATTAGCGTGCGAATATCGCAGGAAGACGCAGATTTCATTGCGGAATTAAAAATAGAAGGCGCGAATACGCCTTCGGAGAAAATCCGTGAGCTGCTTACGCAAGCGCGGCTTGCCCACAGTCAAACCCATGATTACAGCACCGCACTGGCTGCGCAGGAGCAGTTTTTTCAGGTAGCCCGCCGCGACGTGCTGCACGCCGAGAAAGAATGGGGCATCCATTCGCACATTGTGGCGCGGCTGTTCGAGCAGCTGCCCGACCTTGCCGCCACGCTGGCCGCCGACCTGCCGGAAAACGCGCAGGCAGCCGATTTGAAACAATACGAGTGCGAACTGATGCGGCGCATCGTACGCCTTACCGACAGCATCCTGCAGCTGGCCGTTACCGGCAAAGGCGCGGCGTACGACGATACTGTATTGCAACAGCTTGAAAATACTTTGAAACTGGCGAAGATTGTGCAGCAGGCGGGCGAGGTTTGAGACGTATAAAGAAAGGCTGATTGAAAAATGAACATTCATAAATTGCTGCTTGCCGGCGTATTAATCCTCCCCTCCATTGCATTCGGTACGAGCGGCGGCACGCAGATGCTGACTGAGTCGCAAGCCATGCAGCTGGCCGAAAACTATGTGGTGCAGCACTACGGTGCACAAACTGCCCAAGCGCAGAAACCATATCGGGTAGAAAAAGACGGAGAGCGCTGGATTATCAGCGGTAAGCCGCCGAAAGCGTTGGGCGGCAGCTTCCGTGCAGTTATCGGCGCAAACGGCGAATTAGAAGAAATCACACATGGCAAGTAGTGCGAATCGAAGACTTAAAACCAATCATCTAAGCAGAAAGGAAATCAAAAATGAGCGAAACCCTATCCCGTAGAGTCGGCCGTTTGGTGAGCGGCAGTTTTCATGCCTTGATTGACGCGGCGGAAAACCTGGCGCCCGAGGCCGTGATGAACGAGAGCATCCGCGAAATCGAACGCGCGGTGGACGAAGTGCGTGCCGAGCTGGGCAAAGTGCTGGCGCAGAAGCATCTTGCTTCCAAGAAAATGGCCGATGAGAGCAACCGCCACGAAGCCATCGACGCCAACCTGCAAGCCGCCGTGGCGGCCGGGCGCGACGACTTGGCCGAGGCGGGCATTGCCGAGCAGATGGACATCGAAGCGCGATTGCCCGTGTTGGAAAACACCATTGCCGACTGTGCCGCGCAGGAAAAAGAGCTTGAAGGCTTTATCGCCGCCCTGCAGGCGAAAAAGCGCGAGATGCAGCAGCAGTTGCAAGACTGGCGCACCGCACAGCAAAACGCAGGCGCGGGCAAAGCATCGGGCGGCAGCGACCTGAGCCGCATCGCCCGTAATGCCGAAAAAAGCGGCAACGCCTTCGACCGCGTGATGGGCAGGCAAAACGCCGTCCACAGCAGCACCGATGCGGCGCAGTTGGCCAAGCTGAAAGAACTGGAAGATTTGAGCCGCAACAACCGCATCGCCGAAAGGCTGGCTGCGTTGAAAGCCAACAGCAAAGAGTGAGCGTATATTTCAGGTAGCCTTCCTAATGCCTCGAGAAGGCTACCTGAAAGAGAAATTTCCTGCTAAGCAGGCCGTTTGAAAAACCCCGCTTATTCCCACCCAAGGAGAGCCCATGATATACGCCATTGCCGCCGCGCTCGTTACCGCCGCGCTGCTTTACACCCTGCTGTTTGAAGACTGGGACGAATTTGCCGAATGCGTGAAATTCTATTTAACCCCCGACATCATCAGCCTGTTTCGGGGCAAGTTTTGGGAAGACTACTGGGCGGAAACCAAACTCGCGCTGTGGCTGGGTATCAGCGCCCTGGTCGGCATGCTGGTTTATATTAATTTCAGCTAATGGGCGAACACAGTTTTCAGGTAGCCCGAAACCATAAAGGAAACAAGATGAAGCAGGCATACGATAAATTGGATACTCAAGCCAAACTCAAACACATCGGTATCCTCGCCGCCATCTGGCTGCTGATTCCCGCGCTGTGGACGGCCATGGGCAACGCCGGCGGCACGATGTCTTACGGCATCGCCCGCGTGGCCATGTTCACTATCTTCTGGACGATTCTCGCCGCCGTGTATTCGTTGGTGTCGTTTGTGCAAACCCTGCTCGGCAAGCCCAGCCCGTCGTGGCCGAAAATCCTGCTGCCCGCGCTCGGCCTGTGGTTATTCCTTTGCGCTTATGCCTATCTTTGAGCTACGCATTGGTTTTGCAGAAACCCGCTTCGTTCGTTTTCAGGTAGCCTTTCCCAGGCCGTATGGGCTACCTGAAAAAACAAACCTTCAATAATCAACAGTATCGGAAATGAAAACATGAGAAACAACGGGCGTGTGAAAAAAGAGAAAAGCGTCGGCACCGTGCCGGTGGTGTTGGGCGTGCTGGTGCTCGGCACGGTATTGTGGGCGGTGGCCGGGAATGCCGGTGTGCCTGTGCCGGGCTGGCGGAGCGAAGTGGGCAAACCTTCGCCTATGCTGCTGTTGAAAGCCCGTATGGGCAGCGTGGACGCGCAATACGAAGCCGGCCGCCTCTATATGCGCGGTAACCGTTGGAAAGAAGCCGTGCCGTGGTATGAAAAAGCCGCCGCGCAAGGTCATGCCAAAGCGCAAAACAACCTCGGCGTAGCCTATTCCGAAGGGCGCGGCGTGGCGGTGGATAAAGAGAAGGCCTGCCGGCTATTCGAGCAGGCGCACAAACAGCTCAACAGCCGTGACAGCCTGGAAAACGTGGCGCTTTGCAACGATCAAACCGGCAAAACGCAAAATGCTTTCGAGAGCTACCTTTCCGCCGCCGAGCAGGGCAGCCCCAGCGCCATGCGGCTGGTAGGGCAGATGTACGATTCCGGCGAGGGCACGGCGCAGAGCTACGAATGGGCGGTGTATTGGTATCGCCAGGCCGTGCTGAAGAACGATGCGCAGGCCATGTATCTTCTGGCCTCCAAATACGCGCAATACCAAGGCGTGCCCAAGCACGAGCCCTTCAATGCCTTTGGTGCCTATCTGCTGCTCCAAAGCGCCCGGGTGTACCAAACGCCGGAAGATGCCCAAGCTTTGGCCGGGATGGGCATAGACGAAAAAATCCGCGCCTTCGAGCGGGCAATGCCTGCCGATCTGCGTGCCAAGGTCGCCCATGTGGACGTGCTCATCCGCCGCGAAGGGACAAAAAGCGTGCTGGACAGCATAGACAACCTCATCCCCTACCAAGTGCCGCAAACCCGGCCTTAAATGAAAAGGCTACCTGAAAACTTTTGTTAAGTGAAAACCTATATTTTCAGGTAGCCTGCTATTCACCCATAACCAAAGGCGAAACTCATGCCCGTCAACGAATTCAACCAACCCATAGGCGAAAGCCTGCCCGGCCACACGCCCGGCGAGCGCCCGTCTGCCGCACTGCTCTCCGGCCGCTACTGCCGTTTGGAAAAACTTTCCGCCGCGCGGCACGGCGCGGATCTGTATGCCGTGTACGGCCCTGATTCGCCATTGCAAAATTGGACCTATCTTTCGCTCAACCCCGTGGCGGGCGTTGCCGAACTGGACGCGCTGCTGCAACGGCTGGAGCAATCGGCCGACCCGTATTACTTCGCCATCATCGACCAGGCCGACAGCCGGGCGGTCGGCACCATGGCGCTGCAACGCGCGGATACCGCCAACCGCGTAATCGAGGTGGGCTGGGTGATTTATTCCGAACGGCTCAAGCGCAGCCGCATCGCCACCGAAGCGCAGTTTTTGCTGGCGCAATATGTGTTTGAAACCCTGCGCTACCGCCGCTACGAATGGAAGTGCGATGTGCTGAACCAAGCCTCGCGCCGCGCCGCCGAGCGATTGGGCTTCCGTTTCGAAGGCATTTTCCGGCAGGAGGTGGTGTATAAAGGCCGCAACCGCGACACCGCCTGGTTTGCCATGCTGGATGCAGACTGGCCGCAGGTGAAGCAGCGGATGCAGCGCTGGCTGGCCGAAGGGAATTTTGACGAACAGGGGCGGCAGCGTGTGCCATTGCGAGAGATTAAATGAAATAGAAATATGGTTTCAGGTAGCCTCTTTCCTCCACCTTAAGGCTACCTGAAAGCGAAACCCGATTAACCGACAACCCGTGAAAGATCCCGCCATGTGGAATTTAATCAATGCCCCCGAAACCGAAATTTTCGGCATCGCCATCGCCCTGATGTTGATGCTCGGCCTCTTAGAGTTGCTCTCGCTTTTGGCAGGCGGCTTCACTGACTGGCTTGATAACCTGTTGCCCGATAGCCTGGTGGAAGCGGATTTGGATGGCGATTTGCACGGCGGTATCGAAGGCGCGGGCGCGTTGGTGCGCTTTTTGGATTGGCTGTATGTGGGGCGCGTGCCGCTGATGATGTTGCTGGTGGTGTTTCTCGCCGTGTTCGGGCTTGCGGGCTATGTGCTGCAATCCGTGTGCGCCGGGCTGTTTGGCGGCTACCTGAACGCTTGGCTGGCGGCGGCTGCGGCGCTGTTTCTCACGCTGCCCCTGGTGCGCCTTACGGCGGGCGGACTCTACAAAATCATGCCCAAAGACGAAACCACCGCCGTTTCGCAAGACAGCCTGATCGGGCGCGTGGGCACGGTGGTGCTGGGCGAGGCGCGGCCTGGCAGCCCGGCGCAGGTGCGGGTGAAAGACGGCTACGGGCAGCAGCATTATGTGATGGCCGAGCCTGACGGCGAAGGCGTGCTGAAACAGGGCGAGGCGGTGCTTTTGGTGTCGCTGGAGGGGAATACGTTTAAGGCGATTTTGAATCCGAGCGGGAGTTTGGTGGATTAAGGCTACCTGAAAGCGGAGCTTCAACGGAGTTAAAGCGGCAAGCTAAATAGGAGAGACAACATGGCTCATACCATGCCAAATTTACCACCCAGAGCCGAGCCTTCCAGCCGGCACGATACGGAGCTGGTGTTCCGGCAGTTGGGTTTGCTGACGGCGGCATCGTTGGCGTGGCTGCTGATGGCCTGCTCTTGTCTGACGGGGTCGGCGAATACCGCGCTGCGGATGCAACAGATTAGCGGTTTGCTGCTGAGCGGTTTTTTCTTGAGCCGGTTTTGGCAGCAGCAGCGCAAAATTCGTTACCGCGCGGCGGAGGATTACCTGCTGGTATATGCCGTGTCGCTGCGCGGCTGGCGGTTGGTAGCTCGTTATCCTTTGGACGGATTTGCCGGGCTGTATCGCAGCGGCAAGGGCTCGATTGCCGAAGTGTGGCTGGCGGGCAAAAATGGCGGGCAGGATGTGCTGCTGGACAGGATATTTTTAGGCACGGGTGCGCTGCAGAAACGCTTTGCGGCCGGTTTGGCAGATTTGAGCCAAGCCACCGGGCTGCCTGTGCTGGAATCCGGTAAGGCTACCTGAAAATAACAGCCGAATTTCTGCAGTGTCCAAAACAGATGCCGCAACATTTTCAGGTAGCCTGCCGTATATTAAAGAGGAAACCATGCAACAGAATAAAAGCAAAATTGTGATGCTGTATCCGGCTGCATCTAAGGATTTGATGCTGGAAATCGGCGTGGTCTGCGCAGGGGTATTGCTGCCGCTGATTATCGGGCTGGATACGCTGTCGGACATTTCCGGCGACGGGGTGGGCACGGCGCTTCGTTTGGCAATGGTGCTGCTGTTTTTCGGCGGGGCGGCGCTGGTTGGTTTCCTGTATTGGCGCATGTTCACGGCGCGGGACTTTCTGCGGTTGGACACGGAACGCGGCGTGCTGCTGCACGGTCGCTGGCGTTGGGGCTGGCAGGCGCAGCGGGAGTATCCGCTCTCGATGTTTGCGGCGGTGGCTGCGGAGAAGGTGCGGGACGATTACCGCGGCTACTACGGGCGCTTGTGGCTGGAATCGGCAAACGGGCAAAATGATTTGCTGCTGGAGGAAAATTTCCTGCCGCACAAAAATTCGCTGCAAGGCTTGGACGATATCCAAAGCCATATTGCCCGCACTACGGGTTTGGCCAACCGCCCTGTCATCAACACGGAAATCTGCGCGCAAGAAGAAACGGCGGCCAATCCGGCGCAGTTGCAGCCCTTGCGGGTGAAAACGCTGCCTGCGTGGCGGCAGGCGGTGAATCTGGCGGCGGCCGGGTTGTGGACTTGGCTGGTGGTCTGGTTGCTGCGTTTGGCGGCGGATTGGCAAAGCGGCGGCCTGCCCAAGCCGCTGTATTTCGGCGCGGGGCTGCTGGCGCTCGGGCTGTTGGCGGTGGCGGTGTCGGAAGTGCGCGGGGTGTTTCGTGCGTGGCGCGGCCGGAAAACGGCGCAAACACAAACTGCTTGGCGGCAGCCCTCGGAAATCAAAGCCGCGCTGGCGGCAGCACGGCAGGCGGAACACGAGCCGCAGCCGAAGCTGCCGGAACGTGCCGCGCCGAAGCTTGCGGACGGGGCGGAGTTTGCCGTGTATTCGGTCGGCACTTTGCTCTCGCGCCTGCTGTTCCTGCTGTTTGCGTTTGGGATGGTGTGGGTCGGGGGAGGGGTCGGCTGGCGGCTGTTTTGGCTGGTGGCGCTGCTGTTTATCGCCGGGCGGCTGGCGCACCGTTGGCATACTTTGCGCAAAGTACGCTACAGCGTGCCGGGAGACGAATTGATTGTGTACCGCCTGCACAGTTTCAAGTGGCTACCTGAAAAACGCTATGCGCTATCGGAGTTTTGCGGTATTTACAGCCGCGTGCGGTGCAACGGCGTGAGCGTGGATTTGAGCGAAATCTGGCTGGCAGGCAAGGCGGGCGGCAAAAACGTGCGGCTGATGGAAGCGGATTTTCTGTTGCGCAACAACCGGCAGACGGCGGAGATAGCGGCCAAACAAATTAGCCGAGCCACCGGGCTGCCGCTGCTGGAGTATGTGAGTGAAGACAGGGAAGGGGCTACCTGAAAATATCGGTTTCGGGTGAGGTGGGAGAAAGAGGAAATGACAGAGAAGAGCGGAAAAGTGATTTGGCTTTATCCGTATTCTGCTGCGGAATGCTGGCTGAAGGGGGTACTGGTGTGGGGGGTGGCTTTGTTGTTGGGTTGTCCTGCCGTGTGGCTGCTGGTGCCGGGTTTGCTGCGGCCGGGGCAGGCGTGGCAGGGCAAGTTGGTTGGTGGGGTGCTGCTGTTGCTGTGCGGGATATTGGCGTGGAAGCTGCTGGAGCGGTGGTGGCGGGAGCTGACTGCCGAGAAGATTCTGCGTTTGGATGTGGTGCGTGGGGTATTGCTGCACGGCTATTGGCGTTGGGGCTGGCGGGAGTTGTCGGAGTATCCGATTTCGGCTTTTGCTGCGGTGTCGGGGGAGCGGATACACAACGTTTCTTTGGGCTGGGGCAGCTATGAGCGGTTGTGGTTGGCGGGGGCGGATGGGCAGCATGATTTGATGATTGCGGAATGCGCTGCATCGAGGGGATTGAATAAGCTGGAGGCGGTGCAATACAAAATTTCCCGCTACACCGGATTGCCGCGTGTTCCGATTGGGAGTAGGGAGAGATAGGGGTTTTAAGTAGCCTTTCTTTTTTCAGGTAGCCTATCTGGTTCGGGCTACCTGAAAAAAGGAAATGGCAAACCCTGCATGGGGAAAGGCTTGCTTGCCTTGTGCGGTTATGTGTATGGGTTTTCGGTTTTCAGGTAGCCTTTAGCGGCTGCTTGGTTGGCAAATATGTGTTCTTTAACAATCCGGTATTTCAAATCCTGCTTGTGCTGCAGTCGATCAGGGTTTCGCCCACGCAGATGATTTGGTTGTGGAAGGCGTTGAGGGTGCTGCGGTGGCCGATGCTCACGATGATGCTGTCGGGCAGCTCTTGGCGGATCAGGCGGTAGAGGGCGGCTTCGGTTTCTTCGTCGAGCGCGGCGGTGGCCTCATCGAGCAGCACGAGGCGGGGGCGGGTGATGAGGATGCGCACGAAGGCGATGCGCTGCAGTTCGCCGGGGGAAAGTTTGTGTTGCCAGTCGTCTTCGGTGTCGAGCAGTTCTTTCAGGTAGCCCAGGCGGCAGGCTTCGAGGGCGGCGGCAAGCTGGTGTTCGTCGGGGCGGATGTTGGGGTAGCAGATGGCGCGGCGCAGGCTGCCTTGCGGGGTGTAGGGGCGCTGGGGCACGAAGAGGATGTGTTCGCGGGCGGGGCCGGCCATGTGGCCGCTGCTGCCGAAGGGCCAGAGGCCGGCCAGGGCGCGCAGTAATGAGGTTTTGCCGCAGCCGGATGGGCCGCGGATGAGGATGGAGTCGCCGCTTTGGGCGCGGAAGGAAACGTCGGAAAGCAGGATGTCGCCGTTGTTGCGGTGCAGGGTGAGCTTGTCGGCCTGCAGGATGCAGTTTTCGGCTTCATGCTGCGGCTGGCGGTAGGGCAGGTGGTTTTGCATGCTTTGGAAGAAGCCGTCGAGACGTTCGAGCCGGGCTTGGTAGGCGGTGAAGTCTTTGTAGGAGTTGCGGAAGAAGGATAGGGCGCGTTGCAGGCGGTTGAAGGCTTGCACGGTTTGGTGCATATCGCCGATTTTCACTTGGCCGGCGAAAAAGCGCGGGGCTTGCAGCATGAGGGGCAGCAGGTTGGAAATTTGGGTGATGCCGGTGTTGAAACCGTTGAGGCCGAGGCTGCGGAACACAATCTGCCAGCGGTTGCGGATGATGTGGGCGAAGTGGCGGCGCAGGTTGCGCCCTTCGGCGGCCTCGCCGTTGTAGAAGGCGATGCTCTCGGCGTGGTCGCGCACGCGCACGAGGGCGTAGCGGTAGTTGCCGTTGAAGTGTTCGTTTTGGAAGTTGAGCTTCACCAAGGGGAGGCCGATCCACACGGAAGTGGCGGTGGCAAAGAGGATGAAGAGGTAGATAAACATTACCATGCCGCGCGGGATTTCCAGCCCCAATACGCTGAGCACGCCGGAGAGATTCCAGAGGATGACGGTGAATTCGATGGTGGAAACGATGGCGTTGATCAGGCCGCGCACGAGCTCGGCGGTGGAGGCGATGAAGTCTTGCGCGTCTTGCTGGATACGTTGGTCGATGTTGTCGGGTGCGTGGCGGCGCATGTGCAGGCGGTAGTAGTTTTTATGGGCGAGCCAGCTTTGGGTGAGCGCGGCGTTGAGTTTTTCCAGCCAGCGGATCATAAAGACTTGCTCGAGTAGTTCGTCGGCCAGGGCATGGATGATTTTGCACACCACCAAGGCGCTGTTGATGCCGGCGAAAAACCAGAAGGCGGCTGCGGCTCGGTCTTGCAGGGAATCGTAGAGGCCTTTGTAGAAAAAGGAATTGAGCACGCTGATGCGCACTTCGAGCAGCACCATCAAGAGCAGCGCGGCCAAAAGCAGGCACACCCGGATACGGTTGCTGCGTGCCAAACAGGGGCGCAGGATGCGCTCGAAGCGTTGGCCGAAAGCAGTGCGGTGCAGCAGAAAGGCGGCGATCAGGCAAAACAGCAATACGCCGAAAAAGCTCTGCACCAGCCACAGCGGGCTGTTCAGGAGCTCGATTTTCCATTGTTCTTGTTTCATATGTGGTGTTGGGTTGGATAACTTTATTTTTCAGGTAGCCTTCCGGTTTGCCTACCAGAAAGGCTACCTGAAAAATCAAAACGGCAAGGCAGGAAGCGTATTCGCCAAACAGCGCGGAAGGCTACCTGAAAAGTGGGATGACATTTTTCAGGTAGCCTCTATCGGGCGTTATGCCGTGGCCAAATGCTTAAAACTCAAACTTAGCGGAAACGCTGATTTCGCGCGGGTTGCCGATGGCAATCATCGGGTATTGCGCAGAAGAGCCCACGGTGGAGGTGTAATACAGGCGGTTGGTCAGGTTTTTGCCGTTGAGCCGCACGTTGAGCTTGTTGCCGCCGAACTTGGCTTCATACGAAACGAAGGCGTCGGCCACGGTGGCAGCAGGGATTTTCCACAGGCGGTCGCCGCTGGCGGCATTTTTGCCGATGTACCATGCGCCGTTGTATTTGGCGCCGATGCCGGCGCGCCAGTTGCCGCCCAGTGCGTTGCCGAAGTCGTAAGTCAGGTACAGGCCGAATTGGTTGCGCGGGGTGTTGTTCAGCGGCAGACCTTGGGCGGCGGCTTCGGCTTCCAGCACCTTGGTTTCGGTGTAGGCATAGTTGGCGTTCACACCGAGGCGCTCGGTAATCTGGCCGCCCATTTCGGCTTCAAAGCCCATGGAGCGGGCGCGGCCGGCATAGCGGGTTTCGGTTTGGCCGCCGGAGGTGACGCTGTAGCTAACGTTTTGTTTGATGATGTGGAATGCGGCTAGGGCGGCAGAGAGGCGTTCACCGGCGAATTTGGCGCCGATTTCAAACGAACGGCCTTTCTCCGGCTTGGCATCGCCGGGGATTTCGTTGGCGATGGACACTTGCGGGCGGAAGGAAGTGGCGTAGCTGCCATAGAGCGACCACTGCGGGGTGAGGCGGTAGGTTACGCCGAGCGAGGGCGAGAGGTTCCAGCCGTGGTTGTCGGTGTTGGCTTTGAATACGAAATTGCGGTTGGCTCGGCCGGCGTATTGGTCGAAATACTCGGCGCGCAGGCCGGCAGACACAATCCATTTTTCGCCGAAATGAATATCGTCGTTGGCATACAGGGCGAAGGTTTTGAGGATTTCGGTTTGCTGGGTGTTGTTGCCTTGGCCGTCGATGGTGTTCACGCCGGGCTGCGGGCTAATGCGGCCATACACCGGGTTGTACATATTGATGGTGTAGTTGTTGGCGGGGCTTTGATAGATTTTGCCCAGCAGGCGGTCGTTGTGCATGGCTTCGAGGCCGAAGCCGAGTTTGTGCCGTACGCTGCCGGTATGCACGTCGCCTTTGAAGCTTAAGGCCAGGTTATGCACACGTAAGCGGGCATCCTGCGTGCCGTCGATGCGGCGGCGCACCGTGCCGGTGGTGGTGTTGATACCGGCGGCGGTGTTGGCAATGCGGGCTTTCCAGTCGTCGTAGGTATGGTAGGTGAAGCCGTAGTTCAGGCGCATTTTCCACTGTTCGCTCAAATATTGGTCGAGCGTGAACTGGAACATATGGTTTTTGCCGCTCTGCTCGCTGAAAGGCTCGTCCAGGCGGCGTTCGGCGGGAATAGCGAGGGGCTTGCCGTAGTTTGCGCCACGGGTGGAATCGAGGAAGGTGCCGCGGTCGAAGGGCACGGTGTAGTCTAAGTATTCGTAGGCGGCGGTGATGGTGGTGTGCTCACCAATCCATTTGATCGAGGGGGCGATGGTGGTTTGCTTGATTTCGCCAAAGTTGCGCCAGTAGTCGCTTTGGCGGTAGTCGGCGATGAAGCGGTAGGCCAGGCTTTGGCTGGAACCGATGGGGCCGGTGAAATCCACGCCCACTTGGCGGGCGCTGTGGCTGCCGAAGCTGGTGCTCACGGAGCGGGCGGGTTTGAGCTGCGGCTGTTTGGTTACCACATTCACCACACCGCCGGGGTCTTGCACGCCGTAGAGTGTGGAGGCTGGGCCTTTGAGCACTTCCACGCGCTCGGCGGTTGGGCTGAATACGTGGGTTTGGGTCATCTGCATGCCGTTGCGCAGCACGGAGTTGTCGCGGTTGTCGCCGAAGCCACGTTTCACTACGGCCTCGAGCGTGCCGGCCAGGGTGTTGGCTTGGCGGATGCCGCTCACGGTGAGCAGGGCTTCGTCCAGCGAGCCGGGGCGGCGGTCTTCCAGCACGGCGGGGGTAACGATGTTTACGCTACGGGGTACTTCGAGCAGCGGGGTGTTGCCGCCGCCGATGACATCGGCGGAAATGGGCTGGTAGCCGCTGGCATAGCGGCGGCGGGCGGTGATTTCAATGGCTTCGAGCTCGGCGCTGTCGGTGCTGTCGGCCTGTTGCTCCTGCCCTTGGGCAGGCTGTGCCTCATTCGTGCCTTCGGCATAAAGCAGGCCGGGGCTGCCGATGGCGGCAAGGGCGAGGATGAGGGCTTTGAGGTGTGTGCGCGGTTGTTTCATGGGGCAGTTCCCTTAAAGATAAAAAAGACAAACAAAAAACAGGCAGTTAGGTTGAACCTGCTGCCATATCGGTTAATAAACAAGGCATTGAGAACGATTGGCATTTTAGTGGCTGATGGAAATTTGGCAATCTGCGTAAAATGATGTTTGCTTTATATTTTTGTTTTTAAGATACAATTTTTCGTGTAAAGAAGTATTTTGTTGCAATCTGGTTACATACATCATGGCGAAAAATTGAAAATGCCTGCTGTTTGCAGAAACCGGGGCTGACCGAGAAGCATTTTGGGGGACAATGGCGGGCATGGTGGTTTGATGGAGCTTTATGGTTTTCAGGTAGCCTTTTGGCTGCTTGAGGCTACCTGAAAACAAAACTTGCTTTTATGCGCCCGCAATCGTTTTAAATTTAAGAAATGGTTTGCTTTAAGGCAAACGCTATGCAGCAAAGAATTTTAGCTTCGTTCAAGCTAAGATTTTCAGGTAGCCTCACAGGATAAAGGCTACCTGAAAAGGATGTCTTGCAAAGCAAGGCTGAGTTTCTGTGAAGCTATAGCGGATTAACAAAAATCAGGACAAGGCGGCGAGCCGCAGACAGTACACACGTTATGGCAAGGTGAGACCACGCCGTACTGGTTTTTGTTAATTCGCTATAAAAACACACGAGGCCTGTATAGGCATTTATCAATCCAAGCATCAGAAAGGAAAACCATGAACCTTATTTCCATTGCCACCATTGCCGGCGTGATACTCGTCGCTCTGTTCGTACTCGGCCTTATCCTCACCAGACTGTACCGCCGCGCCAGCAAAGAGGTTTCTTTCGTACGCACCGGTTTCGGCGGTGAAAAAGTCATCATGAACGGCGGTGCGATGGTGCTGCCGGTGCTGCACGAAATCATCCCCGTCAACATGAACACATTGCGTCTCGAAGTGCGCCGCGCGGCGCAGCAGGCGTTGATTACCCGCGACCGGATGCGCGTCGATGTGATGGCAGAGTTTTACGTCCGCGTCAAACCCAGCGCCGAGAGCATTGCCACCGCCGCGCAAACGCTGGGTATGAAAACCATGTCGCCCGACGAATTGAAAGAGCTTGTCGAAGGTAAATTCGTCGATGCCCTGCGCGCCGTTGCCGCCGAAATGGCGATGGAAGAGCTGCACGAAAAACGTGTTGATTTCGTTCAGAAAGTGCAACAAGTCGTGAGCGAAGACTTGTTTAAAAACGGCCTCGAACTTGAAACCGTTTCCCTGACCGGCCTCGACCAGACCAGCTTCGAGTTTTTTAACCCGCAAAACGCCTTTGACGCGGAAGGTCTGACCAAACTGACCGAAACCATCGAAGGCCGCCGTAAAAAACGCAACGAAATCGAACAAGACACCGATTTGGCGATTAAAACCAAAAACCTCGAAGCTGAGCAGCAACGCCTGAAAATCTCGCGCGAAGAAGAATACGCCAAACTCGAACAAGAACGCGAAATTGCCGTACGCCGCGCCGAACAGGAAGCCAGCATCGCCGAGCAGGAAGCGCAGAAAAAACGCGAGGCGGAAGAAGCCAAAATTGCCGCCGAACGCGAAGTGGATTTGAAACGCATCGCCGCCGAACGCGACATTAAAAACGAAGACATCCGCAAAGCCCAAGCCGTCGAGCAGGCGGAGGTTGAGCGCCGCAAAGCCATCGAGCTTGCCGAACAAGACCGCGCCATCGCCGTTGCCGAAAAATCGCGTGCCGAATCCGAAGCCAAAGCCGAGGCCGACAAAGCCCGCGCCGCCGCCGTGCGTGAAGAAGAGAGCGTGATTACCGTACGCGAAACCGAACGCGCCGAGCGTGCCAAAGCGGTTGAACTGATTGCCGCCGAAGAAGCCGCGCAAAAAGACGCGATTTCGCTCACCGTCGCCGCCGAAGCCGAGAAACAGGCCGCGCAAGACCGTGCCGAAGCCGTGCGCATCGCCGCCGAAGCCGAAGCTGAGAAACAACGCCTACAAGCCAAAGGTGAAGCCGATGCCAAAGTGCTGCTGGCGCAAGCGCAAGAGCAGCAATACAAAGTCGATGCCGAAGGTACCCGCGCCGTAAACGAAGCCGCCAACGTCCTGAGCGTCGAGCAAGTCGAAATGCAAGTGCGCCTCGCCCTCTTGAAACACCTGCCCGACATCATCCGCGAATCCGTGCGCCCGATGGAAAACATCGACGACATCAAGATTCTGCAAGTCAACGGCTTGGGCGGATTCAGCGGTGCTGCCGCAGACGGTGTTTCAGGTAGCCCCAACGCCCAAGGTAATGCGGCTTTGTCCGACCAAGTGGTAAACAGCGCCCTGCGCTACCGCGCCCAAGCCCCGCTGGTGGACGGTTTGCTCAAAGAGCTGGGCTTGAGCGGCGGCGACATCAACGGCCTCACGCAAAGCCTCAATCCCGCCGCTCCTGCAAACCAGACACAGCCGCAAGGGGAGGGCGGGGCTGAATAAGAGTTGATGGTGTGAATGAAGAAAAGGCTACCTGAAAACGAACGCAGTGAGTTTCTGCGAAGCTAAAGTTTTCAGGTAGCCTTTTTCAGTTGGAGTAATTGCATAATTATGAATTATGTCTGCCATGGTTTGATTATAGTGAATTAACAAAAACCAGTACGGCGTTGTCTCGCCTTGCCGTAACGTGTGTACTGTCTGCGGCTCGCCGCCTTGTCCTGATTTTTGTTAATCCACTATACCGATTTCTCACGGGGGCAGAATAAACGGTAAAGTGTACGGGCAATCGTGCTTTCATGCGATAAAATGCAGAAGTGTAGAACAAGCCATAAAATGTAGAACAAAACCAAGAATACAGCAAAACCCGCTCAAAGCAGAGCGGGTTTTTGTATTGGAAAACAATGTTTTTTGTGGTGCCCGAGACCGGAATCGAACCGGTACGCTCGTATTAAGGAGCGACGGATTTTAAGTCCGTTGTGTCTACCAATTCCACCACTCGGGCCGGGCTGCGGTTTGTCAGCCTGGATGATTGGAGGCGGGGGCGCGGATTTTAACCGGCCTATGCGCGGGTTGCACCCCACGCAGCATAAACACTCTGCCACCCCGCCGTGCTGATTGATGTATGGTTTGTTTAAACCGATACCGCAACGGCTGTTGCCTGCGGTTTACATTCACTTTGGTATTTTGGAGGCGGGAGTCGGAATCGAACCGGCGTACACGGCTTTGCAGGCCGCTGCATAACCACTTTGCTATCCCGCCAAATTAGCTTTTGGCCGACTGTATCGGCCAAATCGCTGAAACTTGGAGCGGGAAACGAGTCTCGAACTCGCGACCTCAACCTTGGCAAGGTTGCGCTCTACCAACTGAGCTATTCCCGCGTAGCACCCGAATCAATAAGTGGATAGTGGAGCGGGAAACGAGTCTCGAACTCGCGACCTCAACCTTGGCAAGGTTGCGCTCTACCAACTGAGCTATTCCCGCTTGGGATTCGGATGATTGAAAACTTGGAGCGGGAAACGAGTCTCGAACTCGCGACCTCAACCTTGGCAAGGTTGCGCTCTACCAACTGAGCTATTCCCGCTTGGGCGTTTTCCGGCTGCGCCGTACTTACGAAAGGGGCATATTATAGGCAGATTTGCCAAATAGTCAATATCCGTTTGGGAAAACTTGGCTAAGGATTGTTATTTATGCTGATTTTTCTGCCACGCCTAACCCTACCCGGCAAGGCTGCGGCTATTCGAGCCATTCCTGCAGGGCGGAAACGGGGATATCCCAGCACCACAAGCCCTCCTGGCCGTGCGGATTCAGGCCGCGCACAAACAGGTAGCGCACATGGATGGATTCGGGCAGGGCGCGGCGTTGTTTCAGGTAGCGTGCGGTGGCTACGGCGTAAATCAGCGCTTGCAGGTAATAATGGTGTTCGCTCACCGCCGCGCTCATGGCGGCTTGGCCGTAATCGGCCAAATGGCTGTCCAAGTGGTTGGATTTGTAGTCGATAACGCACACCCTGCTGTCTTTTCCTGCGGCAATCAGGTCGATGAAGCCGTTGAGGAAGCCGGTTACGGCGTGGAAATCCAGCTGCGGCAGGTGGGCGGCGGCGTTTTCAGGTAGCCCGATGTCGGTGCGGGCAAACCAGCGGCGCAGACGTTTCAAACTGAAATCGTTCAGGTGCAGCACGAAGCCCATTTCTGCTACGCGGCTATCGGCGGGAATATCGGCCAACTGCATATTCTCTGCCAACGGCGCACGGCGCACGGCTTCCACCATTTCCAGCACCGCCGGCAGCCATTGCTCGGCCTCGAAGCCGTGTCTATCTAGGATATCGGCATAGGATGCCGCTTGTTCGGCGGCGGGGCGGGCGAAGTCGGTTTTCTCCAAAATGCTGTGCAGGCAGATGCCGGGCTGGATACCAGCAGGGAAGGCCAACAAGGCAGTTTCGGCTTCGTTTGACCACAAATCGGCCTGCCCGTTTGGCTCAACTACATTTTGGCCGTTGGAGCGCAACTCGTCGCTTACACTTTTGCTTCGCAGAAACTCGCTGCGCTCGTTTTCAGGTAGCCTTTCGGTTTCGGCGGCGGGGTTTTCATCGGCCAGCAATTTTTCAGGTAGCCACTCTTCGGCGGTCAGGGTTTGGCGGCTCAGGCCGGTAAAGCTGGTGTGGCGGATAAATTGCAGCGGCCGCTCGGGCAGCACGAGGGCGCGGTAGCTGCCCTGCTGTTCGTCGCGGGCGCGGTAACTGGCTTCGGGCGGCTCGTCTTCCAGCCATTGCAGCCGGCCGGGCGCGGCGCTTTGGATGCGCTTAAGCCAAGCCTGTCGCAGGGCTTCGGCTCGGCCTTGGCCTTCCAGGCTACTCCAATGGCTGCGGATGGCATGACAATCGTCCCCGCCTGTTTCGGCCAAGAGATAGGCGAAGGTGTTTTCCGGAGTGTTGCTGCAGGGGGCGGCGTAGAGCACGAGCTGCTCGCGGGCGCGGGTGAGCGCGACATACAAGAGGCGCAGGCGTTCGCCGAGGTCTTCGGCAAACAGCTGCCGCTCGTCTTCTTCGCCCAACTGGGCTTTGGCCAACAATAGGTTTCGGCCGTTGCTTTGGCTGATGATGTTCCAGTCTTGCACCAAATCGCGGCTGGCATCCCACACGAAAGGGCAAAACACCAGCGGGTATTCCAGCCCTTTAGCCGCATGCATGGTAACGATTTTTACCAAGTCTTCATCGCTTTCCAGCCGCAGCTGGTATTCCGTGTTTTTTTTGTCTTTTCCAACGTTTTGCAATTGTGCTTCCAGCCATTGCGCCAATGCGGAGGGCGTAACGCATTCGTCGGCGGCTAGTGCCAGGATTTCGGCCAGCTGCCAGAAATTGGTGAAACTGCGTTCGTTGCGGGTGTGCAGAAGGTGTTGTTCGAGGCCGCTTTGGCGGGCAAAGCGGGTGAGCGCGGTGTAGATGCCGTGCTGCTGCCAGGCTTCGGCGGCGGTTTCGGCCAGGGCGATCCACTCGGCCAGGCGGTTTTCGTTGCCGTTCAATTCGGCCAGGTCTTGTGCGGTGTAGCCATAGAAAATGCCGCCGAGCACGAAGCGCAGGTATTCGGTTTGCTGCGGTGCCAGCCAGAACAGCAACAGGGCGTGTAGGGCTTCGGCCTCAGGCGTGTCGAACACCGATTGCTGTTGCAGCAATACGCTGCGCACGCCCCGGCGTTTGAGCGCGCGCGCAACCAGAGCGGCTTCGCTGTGGGTGCGGACCAATACGGCTACCTGTCCCGGATGCAGCGGCACGTTTTCGCCGCCATGCTTGCCGCCGATGGAAAGGCTACCTGAAAGCGCCTGATTGAGCCGTGCGGCAATTTCGCGGGCGCAATAATCGGCACAGAGTTCGCGCAAGGCATCTTTATTCGGCAGTTTGCCATCTTCGACAGATGGATTAATCCAGCGTACGGCCACGGCAGCTTCAGGCGCGGGGCTGAGCAAGCTCTCGATGCGGGCAGCCTGCACATTGGGGTAGGCAATCTGCGGCAGCACAAAGGGGCGGCTGCGGGCGGAAAACAGATGGCCGATGCCGTTGACCAGATTGCTGTGGCTACGGTAGTTGGTGTGTAGGGTGTAGCTTTGCTCGGGGGCAGTGTCGGCAGCGGCGGCGAGGTAGGCATGGATGTCGGCGCCGCGAAAGCCGTAGATGGCCTGTTTGGGGTCGCCCACCAAAAATACGGGTACGCCTTGGCGGATAAAGGCGGTGTGGAAAATCGCGTATTGCAGCGGGTCGGTGTCTTGGAATTCGTCGATGAGCGCCACACGCCATTTGGCCGCCAGGGCTTGGGCGAGCGCTTCGGCTTGTTCTGGATGATCGGGGTTGGATAGAGCGGCGTGTACGTCGATTAGCAAATCATCATAGTCGCGGCGCGGGCTGCGGCGTTTGTCTTCGGCCAAACGGGTTTTCAGGTAGCCCAAGCATTCGAGCTTGAGGCGGATGGCTGCTTCCTGCTCGGCTTCGCCGATTTCGGCCAGGCGGCGGCCGAGAACGGCCAAGGGCTGGAGGGCGGCGATGTCGGCTTCTTCAATATGCTGGTTTTTCCGGATTCTGTTGCGCAGGGCGTTTTCTTCAAAACACAGCAGCTTGTCCGGCTTGGAAAGCACGGGTTGCGCCAAGCCTTCTTGTACGGCTTGCCGGAGCTCGGTAAACAGGGTGTCGATGGAGGCATTGAATGTGCCGCCGTGAAGCTGCGGCTTGATGCGGCGGTACACGGCTTCGATTTCCTCCACATTCCGTTGCAGCTTGTGCCAAGCGGCATGGAGGCCTTTCTGTATTTGCGGCAGACGGTTTTCAGGTAGCCTGTAGTCCAAAAGGGCGCGTTTGAGGCTACCTGAAAATTCGGCTAGCACGGAGGCGGGGGTGATGCCGAAGCGGGCGGCGATGCGCGCGTTTTGCGGGTGGTCAGCCACGTGTTCGCGCCAGAAATCCTGTGCGGCCACCAGGCGGGCGGCGGTGTCGGCGGGGCCGGTTTCCAGCTCGAAGGGCACGCCGCACAAAAAGGCGTAGTCGCCCAGCACGCGCAGGCAGAAGCCGTGGATGGTGTAGATAGCGGCGGTGTCGAAGCCGGACAGGGCGGCCTGCAGCTGCAGGATGAGTTTGCTGCGCTCTTGTTTGGCCAAGGCTTCGGCCAGCAGATGTTGCAGAAACTCATCGGCCGGCGTCTCCCCGCTCTGTAGGGCAGCCAAAACTTCGCCCAGCCGGGCACGCAGGCGGTTTTTCAGCTCGGCGGTGGCGGCTTCGGTGAAGGTAACCACCAATATGTTTTCCGGCGCCCAGCCTTCGAGCACCACCAGGCGGGTGAACAGCGCGGCAATGCTGTAGGTTTTGCCCGTGCCGGCGGAAGCCTCGACAAGGTGGGTGCCCTGCGGCGGCAGCGGCAGTTGTGCAACGTGGAAATCCTGCATGGCGGGTCCTTGATTTTCAGGTAGCCTGATAACGGGCGGTATTGTACGGCCTGGCCGGGAAACTGTCTGCGGGCGCTAGCGGACAAATTTGCTGCCGATGCCGGGCTGCGGCTGCCAACAGGGCTAAAGCTCGGCAAGGCCGTCCAGCGCCCGGCAAGGGTGAAGATAATCCGCTAATTTGCAAACCAATGCAGCTTGGCAGGCTAATTGCTTTCAGGTAGCCTATCGGTCTATTACTTGCCCGGCCGCGCAGTATGGCCTGGAAAAGCCCGCGCCTGCTGCCCACGGCGGTTGGTTTTAGACAAATCTTGTCTAATTCATTTATAATCAAACCAATTCTTAATTCATTCAAGCTTCGCTGCTGCGGAATGGGGTGGCAGCGGCAAGGCAGCCGCAAACGAATAATCTTGCCACTGCCCGCAGAGCCGGGCGGAAGCAAAAAATAAAGGGAAAACATGATTCAGCATTACGACGTCGTTATCATCGGCGCCGGCCCCTCGGGGGCAGTGGCGGCTGCTCTGTTGAACAAGCGGGGATTCAATGTTTGTGTGGTGGAAAAGCAGCATTTCCCGCGTTTCGTTATCGGCGAGAGCCTGCTGCCGCACTGCATGGAGCTGCTGCATGAGGCCGGCTTCCTGCCCGCCGTGCAGGCCGGCTTCGGTTTTCAATATAAAAACGGCTTCGCCTTCTCTTGGGGCGAGCGCAACACCAGCTTCAAATTCACCGATAAATTCTCCCCCGGCCCTTCCACCGCATTTAATGTAGAGCGTGCCCGTTTCGATAAAATCCTGATCGACGAAGCCATCAAGCAAGGCGTAATCGTGCAGTTCGGCTCCACGGTGAAAGCCTTCGACAACCACGGCGATTTCGCCAAACTGGTGGTGCAGCAGGAAGGCGGCGACCCTTATGTGCTGGGCGCGCGTTTCGTGTTGGATGCCAGCGGCTACCACCGCGTGCTGCCGCGCATGCTCAGCTGGGATATCCCTTCCGACCTGCCCCTGCGCCATGTGCACTTCACCCACATCGAAGACCACATCACCGACCCGGCCTTCGACCGCAACAAAAACCTGGTGTGCATCCACCCCGAACACCGCGATATTTGGCTGTGGCTGATTCCTTTCTCCAACGGCCGCGCTTCCATCGGCGTGGTGGGGCTACCTGAAAAACTCGGGCAGGAAAGCTCTGCCGTCATCCTGAAAAAATTTGCCCTGGAAGTGCCTTTCCTGCGCCGCATTTTGAAAAACGCACAATGGGATAACGACTTCCCCTTCATCTACCTGCCCGGCTATTCCGCCAGCGTGAAATCGCTCTACGGCCGCCACTTCGCCCTATTGGGCAATGCCGCCGAATTCCTCGATCCGGTATTCTCCTCCGGCGTCACCATCGCCACCCACTCGGCCAAGCTTGCTGCCGATTTGGTGGCCCGCCAGCTGAACGGCCAGCAGGTGAACTGGCAAAACGAATTCGCGCGCCCGCTGATGTCCGGTGTCAACGTGTTCCGGCACTATGTGGAAGCTTGGTATTCCGGCACGCTGCAAGACATGATTTTCAGCGGCCAGCGCACGCCGGAAACCGACCGCATGCTCAGCGCCGTATTTGCGGGCTATGTGTGGGATCAAAACAACCCCTATGTGCACGACGCGCAACTCTTCACCTCGCAGATTTGGGAGCCTGCACCCAAACACGACACCGCTGAAGCCGGTTAGCCGCCATTTTGCGTTATAATTCGTCTGACTGCCGCTTCTGTGGGAGCTGATGTTAGCTTCCCCGTGGAAGCCAATGTTTTAGCTTCGCAGAAACTTCGTTTTCAGGTAGCCTGTTTAAGGGGCTACCTGAAAATCGTTTAAAGCATCTCCGAATAACTTAAAGGCTACCTGAAAGCAAACCGTTTCTATCACGATTACCCCCTTATCCCATTTGAATCACGCCATGAAATCTCCCGAACTCCTCCTCCCCGCCGGCGGCCCCGAACGCATGCGCACCGCCTTCGATTACGGTGCCGATGCCGTATATGCCGGCAGCCCGCGCTATTCCCTGCGCGCCCGCAACAACGAATTTGCCAAGCTGGACGTGCTGCAACAAGGCATTGCCGAAGCCCACGCACGCGGCAAAAAGTTCTATCTCACCGTCAACACCCTGCCGCACAATAGCAAGCTCAAAACCTTTGTGGCCGATATGGAGCCGCTGGTTGCCATGAAGCCCGACGCGCTGATTATGGCCGACCCCGGCCTGATTATGGTTACCCGCGAACGCTGGCCGGATATGCCCGTCCACCTCTCCGTGCAGGCCAATACCACCAACTACTGGGGCGTGAAATTCTGGCAGCGCATCGGCGTGGAACGCATTATTTTGTCGCGCGAATTGAGCATGGAAGAAATCGCCGAAATCCGCCAAGAATGCCCCGATGTCGAGCTCGAAGTGTTCGTGCACGGCGCACTGTGCATCGCCTACTCCGGCCGCTGCCTGCTCTCCGGCTACTTCAACCACCGCGACCCCAACCAAGGCACCTGCACCAACTCCTGCCGCTGGGACTACAAAGTCCACCCCGCCGAAATCGACGAAATGGGCGACGCCCGCCTGCTGCAAGGCTTCGACTTCAACAAAGCCCAAGAAGAAGCCAACGCTGCCTTCGAAGGCATCAACGGCCAAGTGCGCCATCCCGCCGCCAATAAAATCTTCCTCATCGAAGAGAGCAACCGCCCCGGCGAAATGATGCCGATTATGGAGGACGAACACGGCACATATATTATGAATTCCAAAGACTTGCGCGCCGTAGAGCAAGTGGCCGAGCTCGCCCGCATCGGCGTGGACAGCCTCAAAGTGGAAGGCCGCACCAAATCCGTGTATTACGTGGCGCGCGTGGCCCAGGCCTACCGCAAAGCCATCGACGACGCCGTGGCCGGCCGCCCCTTCGACTACAGCCTGTTGGCCGAACTCGAAGGCCTCGCCAACCGCGGCTACACCTCCGGCTTCCTCGAACGCCACCAAACGCAAGACTACCAAAACTACCTCACCGGCCATTCCGTGGCCAAGCAAAGCCAATACGTCGGCCACGTTACCGAAATTGATGCCGAAGGCTGGGCCACCGTGGAAGTGAAAAACCGCTTCGCCGTGGGCGATACGCTGGAAATCATCCACCCGCAGGGCAACCAAACCGTCGTGCTGCAAGCCATGAAACGCAGGGGCGAAGCGGCGGAAGTGGCTCCCGGCAACGGTATTCAGGTGCAGATTCCGAATATGGCAGGCAAGGATAAGGCGCTGATTGCGCGGGTGATTAAATCGCAACGCTAAATATACAGGTTGCTTTTGGGAGGTTGGAAAAGCAGTCTGTATTCTGCAACATACGGTTTGCCTTCATAAAAATGAAATATTTTTATAATTTATAGCCGCCTTGCTCCTGCTTTCGCTGTGGGTTTGGCCGCAAATCAGCATTTTGATACTGCTGCTTCTGCTGGCAGCTGGCGAAAAATATGCCCGCTGCTATCCGCTGCCTGATAGAGTGGATTAACAAAAATCAGGGCAAGGCGGCGAGCCGCAGACAGCACACACGTTACGGCAAGGCGAGACAACGCCGTACTGGTTTTTGTTAATTCACTATAAAGGCTACCTGAAAATCAGCCATGACTGTTTTCAGGTAGCCTTTAATGGTGTTTCAGGGCAGGTTAAATCAATCCAAATTGCCCAATACGATGCGCAGGATACGGCGGATGGGTTCGGCCGCGCCCCAGAGCAGTTGGTCGCCCACGGTGAAGGCGCTGATGTATTCGCCGCCCATGGCGAGCTTGCGGATGCGGCCTACGGGTACGGTGAGTGTGCCGGTAACGGCGGCGGGGGTGAGCTCGTGCATGCTGGCTTCTTTGGTGTTGGGCACGACTTTCACCCAATCGTTGGCGCCGGCGAGCAGGCTTTCGATTTCGGATACGGGCAGATCCTGTTTCAGCTTCAGGGTGATGGCCTGGCTGTGGCAGCGCATGGCGCCGATGCGTACGCACAGGCCTTCCACGATGGTGGGGCGGCTGCCGCCGAGGATTTTGTTGGTTTCAGCGTCGCCTTTCCATTCTTCTTTGGATTGGCCGTTGCCCAAGTCTACGTCGATCCACGGAATCAGGCTGCCGGCCAGCGGCACGCCGAAGTTGGCCTTGGGATAGTCGGGCGAGCGCAGGAAGTCGGATACTTTGCGGTCGATATCGAGGATGGCGCTGGCGGGGTCGGCCAGTTCGGCGGCCACTTGGCTGTGGATGGCGCCCATGCCGCTGATGAGTTCGCGCATGTTTTTCGCGCCCGCGCCGGAGGCGGCTTGGTAGGTCATACAGGAAGCCCATTCCACCAGGCCGTTTTGGAACAGGCCGCCCAAGCCCATCAGCATGAGGGACACGGTGCAGTTGCCGCCGATGTAGTTTTTCACGCCGTTTTGCAGGGCGGCATCGATTACGTTGCGGTTTACCGGGTCGAGCACGATCACGGCATCGTCGTTCATGCGCAGGGCGGAGGCGGCGTCGATCCAATAGCCGTTCCAGCCGGATTCGCGCAGCTTAGGATACACGGATTTGGTGTAGTCGCCGCCCTGGCAGGTAACGATGATGTCCATTTCGGCCAGTTCGGCGGGGTTGTTGGCATCAAGCAGGGTTTTGGCGGCCTGGCCGAAATCGGGGGCGTTGCCGCCTACGTTGGAGGTGGTGAAGAAATAGGCTTCGGGGATGTGGGCGAAATCGTTTTCTTCGCGCATACGCTGCATCAAAACCGAGCCGACCATACCGCGCCAGCCGACAAATCCTACTTTTTGCATAACTGCTCCTTGATGGTAAAGAAGTGTGAATGAGATGAAGCTGCCTTTTTACCCCTGCGGCGGGGGAAAGTAAAGGGGGAAAACGGTAGAATGATGTTTTCAGGTAGCCTCTTAGGGCTTGGCGGCTGTAGTTTGCGGGGCAAATCCGCTATAATCCGCCCTGTTGATGTTTTTCTGCCCGGCTGCTTGCACGGGCGTTTTCAGAATGTAAGAAAGGTGTAAACATGAGCTTGAAGATTGCCATCAATGGCTATGGCCGCATCGGCCGCCAGGTATTGCGCGCGATTTACGAATACGGCCTGCGCGACCAGTTTGAAGTGGTTGCCGTCAATACCAGCGGCAGCCCCGAGGCCGAGGCGCACCTAACCAAATTCGACACCGTGCACGGCCGCTTTGCCGCCGAAGTGTCGCATGACGAGCAGCACCTGATTATCAACGGTGATAAAATCCGGCTGGTGTCCAACCGTAATCCGGCCGAGCTGCCGTGGAAAGAATTGGGCGTGGACTTAGTGATGGAATGCACCGGCAAATTCACCAGCAAAGAGAAAAGCTCGGCACACCTTCAGGCCGGCGCGAAGAAAGTGCTGATTTCCGCCCCCGGCGGCGACGATGTGGACGCCACCGTCGTATACGGCGTGAACCACCAGGTAATCACCCCCGAGATGACCGTGGTCTCCAACGCTTCCTGCACCACCAACTGCCTCTCGCCCGTGGCCAAAGTGCTGTCGGAGAGCGTGGGCATCACCAAAGGACTGATGACCACCATCCACGCCTTCACCAACGACCAAGTGCTCACCGACGTACGCCACAAAGACCTGCGCCGCGCCCGCAGCGCGGTGGAAAATATTATTCCCACCAAAACCGGCGCCGCCAAGGCCGTGGGTCTGGTGCTGCCCGAGCTCAAAGGCAAGCTCGACGGCTTCTCCGTGCGCGTGCCCACCATCAACGTTTCGCTGGTGGATTTAACCTTCGAAGCCGGCCGCGATACCAGCGTGGAAGAAATCAACTTGCTCCTGAAAGCCGCCAGCGAGGGCTACCTGAAAGGCGTGCTGGGCTACAACAGCCTGCCCTTGGTGTCTTCCGATTTCAACCACACCAGCGAAGCCTCCGTGTTCGACAGCACGCTGACCAAAGTTTCCAACGGCAATATGGTGAAAGTATTGTCTTGGTATGACAACGAGTGGGGCTTCTCCTGCCAGATGCTCAACACCGCCCGCGCCATGTTCGGCCTGCCGGTGCGCCCGTTTGAATAAGGCTGCTGCGTGATATGAATATTAAGAGGCTACCTGAAAAGTTTCAGGTAGCCTTTCCTATTGTATCGGCCCGATGCCTTGTATCGTGGATTCACAAAAATCAGGGCAAGGCGGGCCAAGGCTGTACGGGTTTTTGTTTATCCGCGATATAGCCGTCGGGTAGCCTTTCCCCGGGCGGCGGGCTATAATCCGCGGCCATTAGTCGGGGTGCCGCAAAGGCGGCTGAGAAAATACCCGTTGTACCTGATACAGTTAATACTGGCGTAGGAAACTATGCAGGGGTCTGCACAGCCGTTGCAGGCTACCTGAAAGCGCAGCTGGAAACAGCCTGCCCCGCATGTCGATACAACGCACCTCGCCCGGCTTTGCAACGGGCGTTTTTTCTTGCCCGCCTTCCGCCATTATTAAGGAGAAAGCAATATGGAAATCAAATATCTGGATCAAGTCCGCGCTCGCAACCCGCTGGTGCACAACATCACCAACATCGTGGCGGCCAATTTCTCGGCCAACGGCCTGCTGGCGATTGGTGCTTCGCCGATTATGGCCGATAGCGTGGATGAAATGGCGGAACTGGCGGCGGCCAGCTCGGCGGTGGTGCTGAATATCGGCACGCTGAACAAGCAGAAGGTGGAAGCCATGCTGGCGGCGGGCAAATCGGCCAACCGTGCGGGCGTGCCGGTGGTGCTTGATCCGGTGGGCGCAGGCTTTACCCAGCTGCGGCGCGAAACCACGGCGCAGCTGTTGGCAGAAATCCGCTTCGCCGCCGTGCGCGGCAATGCGGGCGAAATGGCGCATATTGCCGGGGTGGAATGGCATGCTAAAGGCGTGGATGCGGGCAGCGGCTCGGCCGATTTGCACGGCATCGCCCAACGCATCGCGCAGCAATACGGCTGCATTGCCGCCATCAGCGGCGCAACCGACTACGTTTCCAACGGCAGCCGCACCGCCAAATTGAATAACGGCACGCCGCTGTTCCCCAAAGTAACCGCTTCCGGCTGCCTGTTGAGCACGATAGCGGGCGCATTTGCCGCCGTGGCCGCGCCGGAAGACTATTTGCACGCCGTGGCCGAAGCCTGCACGGTGTATGCCGTGGCGGGCGAATTGGCGGCGCAGGGCTTGCAGCCTGCGCAGAGCGGCTCGTTCGCATGGAAACTGATCGACAACCTGGCCGCCGTATCGGCGCAGGAAGTGGCGGCACGCGCGAAAGTGGAATGGATTTAACGGTTTAATCAGGAGAAAACAGATGACGCAAATTGCACAAGCCCTCACCATCGCCGGCTCGGACAGCGGCGGCGGCGCCGGCATTCAGGCCGATTTGAAAACCTTTCAAATGCGCGGCGTGTACGGCATGAGCGTGCTGGCGGCGGTAACTGCGCAAAACACGCTGGGCGTGCAGGCCATCTACGGCGTGCCGCTCGATATTATCCGCGCACAAATCGATTCCATCGCCGCCGATTTTAGCTCCGCAGAAACTCGCGATGCTCGTTTTCAGGTAGCCGCTTTTAAAATAGGCATGCTCGGTACGGCCGAAGTGATTGAATGCGTAGCGGAAAAAATCTCAGGCAAACCGTTTGGCCGGCTGGTGCTCGATCCGGTGATGGTGGCCAAGGGCGGCGCGCCGCTGTTGCAGCAAAACGCCGTGGCCGCGCTCAAACAGCATTTGCTGCCGCTGGCCGACGTGCTCACGCCCAACCTGCCCGAAGCCGAAGCGCTCACCGGCATCGACATCCAAACCGATGCCGATGCCGAACGCGCCGCCCGCATCTTGCAGGAAGCCGGTGTGCAAACCGTGGTGATTAAAGGCGGCCACAGCGGCGAATCGCAAAGCGAAATTTGCCGCGACTGGGTGTTTATGCCTAACGGGCAGTTCACTTTGGAAAGCCCGCGCTTCCCCACGCCGCACACTCACGGCACCGGCTGCACCTTCTCCGCCTGCCTCACCGCCGAGCTGGCCAAAGGCGAAAGCGTAGAAGCGTCCATCCGCACCGCCAAACAGTGCATCACCGCCGCCATCTCGCAGCCCATCAACATCGGCCACGGCCACGGGCCGGTAAACCATTGGGCAATGCGTGCAGAGTGAGGAAGCAAGCAGCTAGCTTGGCTGTAGGCAAAAGGCTACCTGAAAAGTTTCAGCTTCGTTGAAACCATGCTTTCAGGTAGCCTTTCCCGTTCAGGTGTGTAGGGCGTATACAGAATGCACGCACACGGCTTGAAGTAGCGGACAACGGCGTGCGTGCCTGCGGCACGCACCCTACACGTCGGCCAAGCATTGGCTTGTGGCTCGCATTTCGCCGCCTGGTATGAAGAAATCATACCCGCCCGCTATCTCGCTTCAGGCTACCTGAAAACGGATTTCTGATTTTCAGGTAGCCTTTGCTTGTATGGCCGGAAGGCTAGCTGAAACTCGATATATATAGTGAATTAAATTTAAATCAGGACAAGGCGGCGAGCTGCAGACAGTACACACGTTACGGCAAGGCGAGACAACGCTGTACTGGTTTAAATTTAATTCACTATAGAAACAAACGGCTTGGAACAAGATGCCAAGCCGTTTGTTTATTGTGCTAATTCTGCCTCAAACACGCCCCTTAAGGCGTTGGAGAGGCGGATTTCTTCGGCGTGTTCCAGCATGTCGCGGGTGATGTGCGTTTCGATGACTGCGTCCGTGCTCAAGTAGGTTTGCGGTTGCTGCAACACGGCTTGGCGCATGACGCCGTTTAGGATGTCCAAATCCAGAGACGGGGTGAGCCATTGCCCTTGGTATTTGACGAACACGTTGCTTCTGCCGCCTTCGAGCAGGAGGCCGTCTGAATTGAAAAACAGGCTGTCGAACGCGCCTTGTGTTTCGGCGGTTTGCCACGCTTGGTCGAAGAGGGCGCGGCGGGTGGTTTTGAAGCGGCGCAGGTAGTCGCGGCGCGGGAGGGGTTGCGGGGCGGGGATGACGCGCTGCGGGGCGGGCAGCTCGGCGGTGGCGGCATGGCTGAGGATGAGGCCGTCTGAAACGAGTTCGGCTTTCAGGCGGAAGAGGCCGTCGGGCAGTTTGGCGATGTATTGCCGGATTCGGGTTTCGCCATCGTCGGGCAGGGGTAGGTTGAGGGCTTGGGCGGAGGTTTTCAGACGACCTAAATGCAGGTCGAGCAGGCGGCATTGCCTGTTTTCCACGCGCATGGTTTCGAAGATGCCGAAGGCGGGGCGCAATTCGTTGAGGAAACGGGCTTTCCAGCCGCATTCCCGATATTCGGCGGCGGGGTCGCTGTCGATGACGATGCCGGAACCGACGCCGTACACTCCGTGATAGAGTGGATTAACTTTAACCCAGTACGGCGTTGCCTCGCCGTGCCGTACTATCTGTACTGTCTGCGGCTTCGTCGCCTTGTCCTGATTCAAATTTAATCCACTATCTAGGTCGTCTGAAACTGAGTTAGAAACGGGTTTGAGCGACAGGGTGCGGATGACAACGTTGAATATGCCTTCAAACCCCAGCCCGCCCGCGCAGGGTTTCAGGTAGCCGATGCTGCCGGTGTACAGGCCGCGCGGTTCGGCTTCGAGCGATTCGATAATCTGCATACTCATGCGTTTGGGCGCGCCGGTGATGCTGCCGCAGGGGAAGGCGGCGCGGAGGATGTCGGCGGCGGTGATGTGCGGCAGGGCTTGGGCTTGGATGGTGCTGGTCATCTGCCAGATGCTGCCGAAACGCGATACTTTAAACGGCTCGGGCACGCATACTTTGCCGGTTTGGGCGATTTTGCCGAGGTCGTTGCGCAGCAAATCGACAATCATCACGTTTTCGGCGCGGTTTTTCGGGTCGGCTTGCAACTCGGCGGCGCGGCGTTCGTCTTGTCCGTCGCCCAAAATCGGCGCGGTGCCTTTCATTGGTTCGGTGCTGATGGTGCCGTCCGCACCGATTTTGAGGAAGAGTTCGGGCGAGAAACACAGCGTCCACGCGGATTTCCCTGCCGCATCGGGCAGGCGGGACAAAACGGCATAGGGGACGGGTTGGCGCAGACGGCGGTAGAGGCTGACGGGGTTGCCGTAGGCTTGCAGGTGTAGGCGGGTGGTGTAATTGATTTGATAGGTGTCGCCGCGCCGGATGGCTTCGTGGATTTGGCGGATGCGGTTGAGGTAATCGGCTTCGGATACGGAGGATTGCGGCGTGGAAATGCCGGCGGGGAGGTCGTCTGAATGTTGGGCAAGCCAGCTTTCGGCATCGATGTCGGCGCAGTCGGCAAACCAGTGCAGGGCAAGATTGCCGCCGCGTTCGGACTCAATCCCCATCAGCGGCAAACCGAATTCGTAGTCTGCAAACAACACAGCATGCAGCCCTTTTTGCCAGCCCTTTTGCAGCGTATCGTCCAGCGAATCCAGTTCGTTATGATGGAAAAGGCGGCTTTCCACATGATTTTGATAGAGTTTTGCGCGGTCGCTTACGGCATCGTCAAACAGGGCGAAATAGGGCATGGCTAAAATCGGCAAGGTATGAACGGGCGGATTATAGTGGATTAAAATCGCTATGATACAGCGTTGCCACCCCTCTGACGTACTTATCCAGACACGGCAATCGTTTCGCCTTGTTTCATTTTTATAGTGAATTAACAAAAACCGGTACGGCGTTGGCCCGCCTTGCCGTAACGTGTGTACTGTCTGCGGCTCGCCGCCTTGTCCTGATTTTTGTTAATCCATTATATTTTAATCCGCTATATACGCGCTTTGCGGCGGGGGTCGGGCTACCTGAAAATGCTGTGGGCAAGGTGGCTGTGTCGAGATTGGGCTTCTTATGGCACAGGGGCGCTTTGCTAAGCCTGTATGCTGCCTGCGGTTGGCTGTCTTATTCCGATTGTTCAATCCGCCATAGCGCATCGGAAGGGGCTGCCTGGAAATAGGCGGCGCATATTTTCAGGTAGCCTTTCCGTATATCAAACCAGCTCACGCGCAATGCCAAGCGCCGAGGATATAGGGCTGTTTCGCGCCGGTGGCGGCGTGGGGGTTGCCCGGCTCGCGGCACACGCGGCAGGCGGCGAGCCAGGCGAAGGCGGCGGCTTCCACCCATTGCGGCGGCAGGTTTAGCTCGTCGGTGGTGGCGGTGCGGATGCCGAGCGGGGCGAGCCTATCGGAGAGCTCGGCCATCAGCACGGGATTGAACACGCCGCCGCCGCAGGCAAACACTTCGCGCACGCCGGGGGCGTGGGCGGCAATGGCGTCGGCGATGCTCTGCGCTGTGAGGGCGTTGAGGGTGCGCACGATATCGGCGGGGGCATAACTGTTTTCTGACAATAATGCGTCGGCTTTGCTGTTTTTCAGGTAGCCTTGCAGCCAATCGAGGGAAAACAAATCGCGGCCGGTGCTTTTGGGCGGGGGGCGGTGGAAATAAGGGTGTGCCAGCAGGGTTTGCAGCAGCTCGGGAATCACGCGGCCGCTGCTGGCAAGGGCGCCGTCTCGGTCGCAGGTTTGGCCGAAACGGTGCTGCATATAAGCGTCGGCCAACATATTGCCGGGGCCGGTGTCGAAGCCGCCGGCATCGGCATGCGGTTGCAACACGCTGATGTTGGCGATGCCGCCGATATTGAGCACCACGCGACCATGTTCCGTGCTGCCGAACACTGCCTGATGGAAGGCGGGCACGAGCGGCGCGCCTTGGCCGCCGCCGGCCATGTCGCGGCGGCGGAAGTCGCCCACGGTGTCGATGCCGGTGAGCTCGGCCAAGAGCGGCAGGTTGATGAGCTGCACGGTGTAGCCGTGTTCGGGGGCATGGCGCACGGTTTGGCCGTGTGCGCCGATGGCGGCGATATCGCGCGGGGCAAGCTTTTGCTGCGCCAGCAGGCCGTGCACTGCTTGGGCGTTGAGCGATGCCAACTCTTGCGCGAGCATTTCGCTGCGGTGGATTTCGTTGCCGCCGGGGTTTTGCAAATCCAGCAGGCGGCAGCGCAAATCATCGCTGTAGGGCACGGCAAAATGGCCGAGCGCGCCCTGCCATTGGGTGCCGTTAAAAGCCGCCAGCACGGCATCTACGCCGTCCATGCTGGTGCCGGACATCAGGCCGATATAGTATTGGGTCATGGTGCGGGCTATGTGGGAAAGATGGCGGCATTATATAGCGAACGGCGGTGGTTTTCAGGTAGCCCCATTGGCGGATTGGGCTATAATGCCCGTACTGCTTTCAGGTAGCCTCCGCAGGTGTGGAAATTAACAGCGTTGTTTACACTTTCGGCTTTTGCTTGAAGACCCGTTTGAGCAGCTATCCGGCATTGTCAAGAATGTCAATAGACACGGGAAACCCGCTCTGCTCTTGATAATGACGGATAGCTGCCTAAGAATCATTCAAGAAAAAACAAAAGCTATCCGCCGTAGAAAAAGTGTAAACGACGCGACGATTTCCTACACTGAAATTTTTCAGGTAGCCTTTGTTCTTATTCCAACCGGCTTCAGGAAACCTGCTGCCGATACCATTCGATAAACGCCGCCGGTTCGGTAAAACCGATGAGCGGGCTGCTGCGGCGGCCGTCGGGATGAATGACGAAGATGCCGGGCGGGCCGGGCAGGCCGTATTCCTGCAACAGCGCGCGCTGCTCGGGCGTGTTGTCGGTGAGGTCGATTTTGAATACGCGATCGGGCGGCACGGCGGCCTGCACTTCGGGGCGGCTGAAGGTTTTGTGTTCCATCTCCTTGCAGCTGGCGCACCAGTCGGCATAAAAATCCAGCACCACCGGCTTGCCGCTGGCCAAAGCCTGTTGCATGGCGCTGTTAAGCTGCTGCGGCGCGGTAAATACCCGGTGCGCGGTTTGCTGCGGCGGGAACACGGTGAGTGCCTGGTGCAGGAAGGTGGGCTGCATGCGCACGCTCTGCACGGCGAAAAACACGCCCACGGTGAGCAGTAGGCTGCCCAGCCCCATGGCCAAAGGCTTGATTTGGCGGTTGCGCAGGTGTTTGCCTAACAGCAGGCCGCCGGGGATAACCAATAGCAGGGAATAGAGTGCCACGGTCAGGCCGTAGGGCAGGAAGGGAGCGGCCAGATACACGGCCACGGCCAGCAGGATGATGCCGAAGGCATGTTTGATGCCGTTCATCCACGCGCCGGCCTTGGGCAGGACGTGCCCGCCGAATGTGCCCACCAAAATCAGCGGCACGCCGGTGCCCAGCGCCATGCTGTATAAAGCCAGGCCGCCCAGCGCGGCATCGCCGGTTTGGCCGATATAACCCAAAGCCACAGCCAAGGGCGGCGCCACGCAGGGGCCGACAATCAGCGCCGAGAGCATGCCCATCACAAACACGGAAGCCATTTTGCCGCCGGAAAGCTTGCTGCTCTGCTGTTGGAAATAGCTTTGGATGAAGGAGGGCAGCTGGATGGTGAACACGTCGAACATGCCCAGCGCCAGCACCACAATCAGCGCGGCGGCAGAAAGCACCACCCACGGCTGTTGCAGCCAGACGGTGAGCAGCGAGCCGGTGAGCCCGGCCAGCACGCCCACGGCGGCATAGGTAAGCGCCAGCCCCTGCACATACACCGAAGACAAAATCAGCCCGCGGCGTTTGCCGGCATTGGCACGGTCTCCCACGATGATGCCCGACACAATGGGCAGCAGGGGATACATGCAGGCGGTAAAACTCAAGCCAATGCCGAAACTAAAAAAAGCCAGCAGGTTTGCCCCCAATGTGTCGCGCGACAGGCTGAACAGGCTTTTGCGCGGCTGCGGCACGGGGCTGGCAGCGGGTGCACCGTCTTGCGGCGCGGTAAAGCGGTTGCTGCCGGCGGGAGGGGCGGCCGTGTCGCCATACACGCCCGCGCCTTTGATTTCCAGCGTTTTGGTTACCGGCGGATAGCATACGCCCGCATCCGCGCAGCCTTGGTAGGTGAGTGTGAGGCGGTAGGCGGCAGGTGCGGCGGATTGGAAGGGCAGTTTCACCACGGCTTGGTGGTAGTGCACGGTTTGCTTGCCGAAAAACTCGTCTTCCTTTTCCTTGCCCGGCGAAAACTCAGCCGCGCCCAGCAGGCCGGACGGCTCGGTTTCCACACGGATTTTTTCTTGATAGAGATAATAGCCGTCGGCAATTTGGAATTGCACGGCCACATCCTGCTCGCCCGCCGCCACCGTGGGGCGGAACGCCTGCTCCGCCGGCAGCAGCTGGCCGGCATCGATTGCATGCGCCGCCATGCCGGAGCACAACAGCACTGACAGGATGAAAGATTGAATCAGTTTTTTAAACATATAAGGCTACCTGAAAGCGTTAGCTTCAACGAAGTTGAAACAAGGGCACAAAAATGTGCGCGGATTATAAGGAAATAGTACCATACCCGCCATGGGCTTAATTTAACAAAGCGATTGATGAAATTAACTTTGCCGCCACAGCCGGCTTATTTAATAGACGAGCGGCATACACTGTTTCTGACAGCCGCAGCAAAATAATTATGCCCGCCACCGCCTTTTCGCTTGAAAATCGGCCGCACCGCCCCATTTGGCAGGGCAAAAGCTCTTTTTCAAAGGAATTTTCATGTCTCATCATCAACATCACCAACACCAAAATCCCGAAACAGAACGCCCGCAGCAAGAAGCCCAGGCTGAAGCCGCCGAGCCGCAGGCCAACGCTGAAGCTACTGCCGAGCCTACGCCGGAGCAGCTGGCTCAGCGCGTGGCCGAACTGGAAGCCGAGCTGGCCGACATCAACAAATACCACCAGGCCGAGCTGCAAAATCTAAACCGCCGCCATCAGGAAGAAATCCAGGCCGCCCACAAATTCGCCGCCAAGAAATTTGCCGAAGAGTTGTTGAAAGTAAAAGACTATTTGGAAATGGCACTCTTGGATAAAAGCGGCAATTTCGATGCGCTGAAAATGGGCGTGGAGATGACACTCACCGAGCTCAAACGCGCCTTCGAGCAGGCTCAGATTAAAGAAATCCTGCCCCAGCCCGGCGACAAACTCGACCCGCACCGCCACCAGGCCTTCCAAACCGTGGAAAGCGACCAAGAGCCGAATACGATTGTGAACGTGATGCAGAAGGGCTATACCCTGCACGACCGCGTGCTGCGCCCCGCCACCGTATCCGTGGCCAAGGCACGGGCGGAGGAATAGATTCCGGTAGGGAACGATGGCAAATATAGTGGATTAAATTTAAATCAGGACAAGGCGGCGAGCCGCAGACAGTACAGATAGTACGGCAAGGCGAGACAACGCTGTACTGGTCTAAATTTAATTCACTATAAATTTTCAGGTAGCCTTCATCTTATTGGAGGCTACCTGAAAATTTTGGATGGTGCGCAGATGGCTGTATGCGGATGAGTATGTGGCCAATTTGATGGGGAAATATAGTGGATGAACAAAAATCAGGACAAGGCGGCGAGCTGCAGGCAGTATACGCATACAAACGGGCGAACCAATGCGGCGTAGCATTCTTAATTTTAATCCGCTATATTTTTCAGGTAGCCTCTTCGTGCGGGAGGCTACCTGAAAAGCGCTGACGGGCAGCAGGTTGGATTTCAGGTGGCCTTGTATTTCTGCTGCAAATTTTCAGGTAGCCTGCTTGAAGAGGGCTACCTGAAAATTTGAATGGCGTATGGATGGTTATATGCTGTGCAAGGTTATTTATGTTTTTCAGGTAGCCTTCTATGCGAAAGAGGTTACCTGAAAAATATGAGGGTTCGACGGGGTTGGCTAATGGCGCGTGCGGTGTGTTCAGCCGGCTTCGGGCGGACGGGGCTGTTTGAATTCTTTGGCGGCCATTTTGAGGTAGTAGAACATCGACCACAGGGTGAGCACGCAGGCGGCGAACATGAGGGCGTTGCCCAGCCAAATGAAGTCGAGGCCGAGGGCGGGCCAGCTTTGCAGCAGCAGCAGGGTGATGGCGGCCATTTGGGCGGCGGTTTTGAATTTGCCGATGGCGGCCACGGCCACGCTGTTGCGTTTGCCCAGCTGCGCCATCCATTCGCGCAGGGCGGAGATGGTGATTTCGCGGCCGATGATGATGATGGCGCAGATGGCCCAGGTGCGGTCGAGGCGGACAAGGAGGATGAGGGCGACGGCCACCATGAGTTTGTCGGCCACGGGGTCGAGGAAGGCGCCGAAGTCGGAGGTTTGCTTCCATTTTCGGGCGAGGTAGCCGTCGAACCAGTCGGTAACGGCGGCGAGCACGAATAATGCGGCGGCGCAGGTGTTGACGGTTTGGATGCCCACGCGCCAGGAGGCGGGCAGGTAGAAAAGGGCGGTAAACAGCGGAATCATGAGGATGCGCGACCAGGTGAGCAGGATGGGGATGTTCCAGGGCATGTTGCGGTCTTTCAGTGTAGGGCTTCGTAGATTTTTTCGGCCAGGGCGCGGCTGATGCCTTCGGTTTGGGCCAAGTCGTCGATACTGGCGGCTTGGATGCCGCGCAGGCCGCCGAAGCGGGTGAGCAGGCTGCGGCGGCGTTTGTCGCCCACGCCGGGGATTTCGGCCAGCGAGGAGGTAACGCGGGCTTTGCCGCGTTTGCGGCGGTGGCCGGTGATGGCGAAGCGGTGGGACTCGTCGCGCACGGTTTGCAAAAGGTGCAGGGCGGGATGGTGCGGCGGGAGTTGGGTGGTAGTGCCTAAGTGCGGAATAATCAGCTCTTCGAGGCCGGCTTTGCGCTCGGGGCCTTTGGCAATGCCGACCATGGGCAGGCGGATGCCTAAATCCTGCCATACTTGCTGCGCCATGGCCACTTGGCCTTTGCCGCCGTCGATCAGCACCAGGTCGGGCCATTTGCCGTCTTCTTCGTTGCCTTCGGCCAGTTTGCCGTAGCGGCGGGTGAGCACTTCGCGCATGGCGGCGTAGTCGTCGCCGGCTTTGGCGGTTTTGATGTTGTAGCGGCGGTATTGGTCGGGGCGCATGCTTTGGTTTTCATATACCACGCAGGAGGCGACGGTGGCTTCGCCTTGGGTGTGGCTGATGTCGAAGCATTCGATGCGGTTGAGCTCGGCGGCGGGCAGTTGCAGCAGTTCGGCCAGGGCTTGGACGCGTTGTTCTTGGTTTTGGTTTTGCTGCTGTTTCTGTCGCAGGGCGAGCAGGGCGTTTTGTTCGGCCATTTGCAGCCACACGCGCCGCTCGCCGCTGGTTTTGGCAATAAAGCGGATTTGTTTGCCGTGCTCTTCGATCAGGGCGGTTTGCAGGTTTTCAGGTAGCCTGAAGTTGCTGATGATGATGTCGGGTTTGTCGCGGCCGAGATAATGCTGGGCAACGAAGGCTTCGCCATAGGCGGCGGCTTCTTCGGGGGCGGAGTGGCGGCTGTCGGGGAAAAAGCTTTTTTCGCCCACACGCCGGCCGTTGCGGATGCTGACCCAGTGGATGCAGATGCCGCCCTGTTCGGTGGCGAGGGCGAGGATATCGATGTTGTAGGCGGCGTTGGGGTTGTTGCTATCGATAAATTGCTGGCTCTGGATTTTGCCCAGAGCTTGGATTTGGTCGCGGTAGCGGGCGGCGTGCTCGAAATCGAGCGTTTCGGCGGCCTGCTGCATTTTGGCGGTGAGGTTTTGCAGCAGGCGATCGGCTTTGCCGTTGAGGAAGATGGCGGCTTCTTCCACGCTGGTGCGGTAGTCTTCCTGCGAAATATGGCCGACGCAGGGAGCGGAACAGCGTTTGATTTGATAGAGCAGGCAGGGGCGGTCGCGGTGTTCGAATACGCTGTCTTCGCAGGTACGCAGCAGGAAAACTTTCTGCAAAATCTGAATGCTGTCGCGCACGGCGTAGCTGTTGGGGTAGGGGCCGAAGTATTGGTTGGTTTTCTTCAGGCTGCCGCGGTAGTAGGCCATTTGCGGGAAATCATGCCCGGTGAGCATGAGGTAGGGGTAGGATTTGTCGTCGCGAAACAGGATATTGTATTTCGGCGACAAGACCTTGATGAAGTTGTTTTCAAGAATCAGCGCTTCGGTTTCGGAGCGGGTTACCGTGATTTCGATGTGGGCAATCTGCCGCACCATCAGGGCGATGCGCGGGGATAAGTCGTTTTTTTGAAAATAGCTGCCCACGCGGCGTTTGAGGTTGACGGCTTTGCCCACGTATAAAACCTGCCCGTCCTTGTCCGAAAAGCGGTAAACGCCGGGCAGGTTGGGCAGGTTGGCAATGATGGCGTGCGGGTCGAAATCAGACATGGCCGAAGGTTTGCGGAAAAGTGAAACGGCAAGACCGAACGGCCGGCTGAGTCGAGACCGGTGGGTTTAGTTGGCCGTGTTAGTTGCAGTATTGGTTGACGTTGGTTTGGTACTGCTGCACTAACTGCTCGCGGTTTTGTACACGGGCAGTTTGTGCATGTTGCAGGTTGATACGGGCGGCATTGCAATTACTGGCGCGTATGGCATCATTTTGTTCTTGTACTTTACGGTTGGATTCATCCCGAGCCCGGTTCTCTTCCAACTGTTTCTGGGCAGCCATAGCTTGCAGTTCAGTAGCGGAGATTTCACCATTATTATTCTGCACTTGCGGCAGCTGGTTTTGCTGCTGGCCGGGAGGCGCAACGGCGGGGCGCGAGGTTTGGGTGCGCACGTTCACGATGTTGCTGGTGGCCGGAACAAGGTTTCTCGGTACGTCGGAATAGGTGGGGCTGCGGCCATTCCATTGGTAAACGTCTTCTGCCATCAGGCTACCTGAAAACAGCATGGTTGCGGCGCAGGCGGCCAGCAAGGTTAGTTTTTTATTCATTTGGTGGTCTTCCCGTTGAATATGGTTACATAATCGGTTTTCATTGTACTTCAACTGGCGGGCAGATGTCATGCTTGGCGCTTGATGCTTACTAAATGCCGACAATTTTGCTACAATGCGGCCGCATTATTAGCAACCGACAAGAAGGTTTTAATCATGCGAATCGTTGAAAAAGCCTACACCTTTGATGATGTATTGCTTGTTCCTGCCCATTCCCAAGTGCTTCCCAAGCACGTCTCGCTGCAAACCCGCCTCACCCGCAACATTTCCATTAATATGCCCCTGATTTCCGCCGCCATGGATACCGTTACCGAGGCGCGCTTGGCCATTTCTATGGCGCAGGAAGGCGGCATCGGCATTATTCATAAGAACATGAGTATCAAACGCCAGGCCGAAGCAGTGGCCAAGGTGAAGCGGCACGAGAGCGGCGTGGTGAAAGATCCAGTAACGATTGCGCCGGAAATGTTGGTTGGGCAGCTGTTGGAAATGCGTGCACAACGCAAGCGGCAGATGTCCGGCCTGCCGGTGGTGCAGGACGGCAAGCTGGTGGGCTTGGTTACCAACCGCGATTTGCGCTTTGAAACCCGCCTCGACCAACCGGTGTCTGCCATTATGACGCCCCGGGCCGAATTGGTTACCGTGCCTGAGGGCACCAGCATTGAAGACGCGCGCGAACTGATGCATCAGCATAAGGTCGAGCGCGTTTTGGTTGTGAACGCCCAAGACGAGCTCAAAGGCCTGATTACGGTGCGCGATATTTTGAAAACCACCGAGTTCCCCCATGCCAATAAAGACCAAGACGGCCGCTTGCGCGTGGGTGCTGCGGTGGGCGTGGGCCCGGAAACCGACGAGCGAGTAGCCGCCTTGGTGGCTGCCGGAGTGGACGTGATTGTGGTGGACACCGCACACGGCCATAGCCAAGGTGTTTTGGATCGGGTGCGCTGGGTGAAAGAACACTTTCCGCAAGTGCAGGTTATCGGCGGCAACATCGCCACCGCACAGGCAGCCCGCGATTTGGTGGCTGCCGGGGCAGACGCAGTGAAAGTGGGCATCGGCCCGGGTTCGATTTGCACCACCCGCATCGTGGCCGGCGTGGGCGTGCCGCAGCTGACGGCGATTCACAATGTGGCCGAGGCGCTCAAAGGCACCGGTGTGCCGCTGATTGCCGACGGCGGCATCCGCTTCTCCGGCGACGTGGCCAAAGCCCTAGCTGCCGGCGCCTCCACCGTGATGCTGGGCGGCATGTTTGCCGGCACAGACGAAGCGCCGGGCGAAATCGAGCTCTATCAAGGCCGCTCCTACAAATCCTACCGCGGCATGGGCTCGCTGGGCGCGATGAGCCAAGGCTCGTCCGACCGCTATTTCCAAGACAAACAAGACAGCGCCGACAAATACGTGCCCGAAGGCATTGAAGGCCGCGTGCCTTATAAAGGCCCGATTGTGAACATCATCCACCAGCTGGTGGGCGGCCTGCGCTCCAGCATGGGCTATTTGGGCTGCGCCAATATTGCCGAAATGCACGAAAAAGCCGAGTTTGTGGAAATCACCGCCGCCGGCATGAGCGAATCGCACGTGCACGACGTGCAGATTACCAAAGAAGCACCGAACTACCACGGGCGCTGATTTGAGAGGCTACCTGAAAATACGGCATGCTGTTTTTCAGGTAGCCTGTTTGAGTATCCTGTTCTAACCAAGTAAATTAAGAAATCAGAATAATCGGTACGTTCATTCTAACTTTGATTCATCCAAATATTAGATGAATGGAATTTAACAATCTGCTGCTATTGCTTGAGAAGGCTACCTGAAAACGCAATCAGGCATTTTCAGGTAGCCTGCTACTGTTCCCAACAAGATATTTTTCAATAAGATAAGGAAACACCATGTCTTTTGCCTTTTTCTTCCCCGGCCAAGGCTCGCAGAGCCTGAATATGATGGCCGGTTTCGACGGCAGCGCTGTTGTGCGCCAAACCTTTGAGCAGGCCTCCGCCGCGCTGGGCGAGGATTTGTGGGCGATGATGAACGGCGAAGATGCCGCCCTCATCGGCCAAACCGTGAATACCCAGCCTTTGATGCTGGCCGCAGGCATGGCCACTTATCGCGCCTACCTCGAAGCCGGCGGCAAAACCCCCGCCGCCGTGGCCGGGCACAGCCTGGGCGAATACAGCGCGCTGGTGGCTGCCGGCAGCCTGGATTTTGCCGATGCTGTGCGTCTGGTGCGCCTGCGCGCCGAGCTGATGCAGTCGGCCGTGCCGCAAGGTCAGGGCGCGATGGCCGCCATTTTGGGGCTGGAAGACGATGCAGTGCGCCAAATCTGCGCCGCCGCCGCGCAAGGGCAGGTGGCCGAGGCGGTGAACTTCAATTCGCCCGGCCAGGTGGTGATTGCCGGCGATGCCGCTGCGGTGGAACGCGCCATGGCCGCGGCCAAAGAAGCCGGTGCCAAACGCGCGCTGCCGCTGCCCGTGTCCGTGCCGTCGCATTGCAACCTGATGAAGCCTGCTGCCGAAAAACTGGCTGCCGCGCTGCAAAACGTGGCATTGAATGCGCCGCAAATCCGCGTGGTCAACAACGTGGACGTGGCTTCCTACACCGACCCCGCGCAAATTAAAGACGCGCTGGTGCGCCAGCTTTACAGTCCGGTGCGCTGGACGGAAACCGTGGCGCTCCTCGTGCGCGAAGGCATCACCGAATCCGCCGAATGCGGCCCGGGCAAAGTGCTGGCCGGCCTGGCGAAACGCATCGATAAAGCCGCCGTGTGCGCCGCGCTCACTTCGCAGGAAGCGGTGGACGCATTTATCGCCGCCCATTAATTTTCAGGTAGCCTCACACACTTGGGGCTACCTGAAACCCTATTTCCCACTTAAAAGGAATCCCGATATGCTTACCCAAAATCTCTCTCAGAAAATCGCCTTGGTAACCGGCGCCTCGCGCGGTATCGGCGCGGCCATTGCCGACACGCTGGCACAAGCCGGGGCAACGGTGATCGGCACGGCCGTTAGCGAAGCAGGTGCGGCTGCCATTGGCCAGCGCTTGGCGCAATGGCAGGGGCATGGCCGAGTGTTGCAAATCAATGAAGAAAACAGCATCGAAAATTTGATTGCCGACATCGAAAAAGAGTTTGGCAAGTTGGATATCTTGGTAAACAATGCCGGCATCACGCGCGACAACCTATTGATGCGCATGAAAGAAGAAGAGTGGGACGAGATCATGCAAGTCAACCTCAAATCCGTATTCCGCGCCAGCAAAGCCGTATTGCGCGGCATGATGAAGCAGCGCAGCGGCCGCATCATCAACATCACTTCCGTGGTGGGCGCGATGGGCAATGCCGGCCAGAGCAACTACGCCGCCGCCAAAGCAGGCCTGATGGGCTTCTCCAAATCGCTGGCACGCGAAGTGGGCAGCCGCGGCATCACCGTAAACTGCGTCGCCCCCGGCTTCATCGATACCGCCATGACTCAAGCCCTGCCTGAGGAAGTCCGCGCGGCATTCACCGCCCAAACTTCACTGGGCAAATTCGGCGAAGCAGACGATGTGGCGGCCGCCGTTTTGTTCCTCGCCTCCGAGCAGGCGCGCTACATCACCGGCCAAACCCTGCACGTGAACGGCGGCATGCTGATGCCCTAAGCAGCGCAGCTATATTTTCAGGTAGCCTGCCGCAGGGCATAAAGGCTACCT